>NZ_JABWGX010000029.1 GCF_021730435.1 Xanthobacter agilis | reverse complement strand
GTTCAGTGAGGCGCCGCCCGGCGCCTCAGATGTCCAGGAGATCCTCGTCGGCGAACGCCGCATGCTCGGTGATGAACAGGAAGCGCGCTTCCGGCTTGTTGCCCATCAGCCGCTCCACGATGTCGGCGGTGGCGGCGCGCTCGGCATCGGCGATGCTGACGCGCTGGAGCGTGCGCGTCTTCCGATCCATGGTGGTTTCCTTGAGCTGGGCCGGCATCATTTCGCCAAGGCCCTTGAAGCGCCCCACTTCCACCTTGCCCTTGGCTGAAAACTCCTTCTTCAGCAGCTTTTCCTTGTGGGCGTCGTCGCGCGCATAGAGGGTCTTGGCCCCCTGCGTGATGCGGTAGAGGGGCGGCACGGCGAGATACAGATGCCCGTCCTCGATGAGCGTGGGCATCTGCCGGAAAAAATAGGTGACCAGCAGGGATGCAATGTGGGCCCCGTCCACGTCCGCGTCGGTCATGATGATGACCTTCTCGTAACGCAGGTCGGCGTCGCGGTAGCTTGATCCGGTGCCGCAGCCCAGCGCCTGGGCAAGGTCTGAAATCTGCTGGTTCTGGGCCAGCTTGTCGCGGCCGGCATTGGCGACGTTCAGGATCTTGCCGCGCAGCGGCAGCACCGCCTGGGTCTTGCGGTCGCGGGCCTGCTTGGCGGAGCCGCCGGCCGAATCGCCCTCGACGATGAAGATCTCGGAGCCCGCCGCCTCGGTGTTGGAGCAGTCCGCCAGCTTGCCTGGCAGGCGCAGCTTGCGCACAGCGGTCTTGCGGGAGATTTCCCGCTCCTGCTTGCGGCGCAGGCGTTCCTCGGCGCGATCGATGACGTGTTCGAGCAGCCGGCTCGCCTGGTTCGGATTGGCCGCGAGCCAGTGGTCGAAGGGGTCGCGCAGGGCGCTTTCCACGATGCGGGCGGCTTCGGTGGTGGCCAGCCGGTCCTTGGTCTGGCCCTGGAACTCGGGCTCGCGCACGAACACGGAGAGCATGGCGGCGCAACCGGTGAATACGTCATCACCGGTGATGACTGCGCCGCGCTTGCCCTGGCCGGAGCGTTCCGCGTGGTCCTTCAGGCCCTTGAGCAGCACGGCGCGCAGCCCGGTCTCATGGGTGCCGCCGTCCGGGGTCGGCACGGTGTTGCAGTAGGAGGAGATGCCGCCGTCGGCATCCGCCACCCAGGCCACCGCCCATTCCACGGAGCCATGGCCCCCAGGTTTCTGAATCCGGCCGGAGAAGATGTCCGGATGCACCAGGGTCTGGCCTTCGAGATCGGCGGCGAGATAATCCTTCAGGCCGCCGGGGAAACGGAACACCGTCTTCTCCGGAACCCCCTCGACGCCCTTCAGAAGCTCGGGATCGCACGACCAGCGGATTTCCACGCCGCCGAACAGATAGGCCTTGGAACGGGCCATGCGGAACACGCGCGCCGGCTCGAAGTGCACGCCGGGGCCGAAGATTTCCGGATCGGGGTGGAAGCGCACCCGGGTGCCGCGCCGGTTGGTGATGCGGCCGACCTTCTCGACCGGGCCTTCGGGCACGCCCTTGGCGAATTTCTGGCGATAGAGGGTCTGGTCGCGCGCCACCTCCACCTCCAGGTGGTCGGACAGGGCGTTCACCACCGAGACGCCGACCCCGTGGAGGCCGCCGGAGGTCTCGTAGACCTTGCTGTCGAACTTTCCGCCCGCGTGCAGGATGGTCATGATGACCTCCAGCGCCGACTTGCCGGGAAACTTGGGGTGGTTCTCCACCGGAATGCCGCGGCCGTTGTCGGTCACGGTGAGGTAGCCGTCGGCGGCGAGCTGCACCTCGATGAAGGAGGCATGGCCGGCCACCGCCTCATCCATGGAATTGTCCACCACCTCGGCGAACAGGTGGTGCAGCGCCTTGGAATCGGTGCCGCCGATATACATGCCCGGCCGGCGTCGTACCGGTTCCAGACCCTCCAGCACCTCGATGTGCGCCGCCGTATAGTCGGACGACATGGCGGGGACGGTCGGGGCCTTGGCACGGCCGGTCGCCTTGGTGGTGGCGCGGGGGCGGGAAGCGGAGCCGAAGAGGTCGTCGGTGTCGGACATGGTTTGGTCGATAGCAGAGGGGCGCGGGGACCGCACGCGAATCATGCGCGCGGCACGGACATCGTTCGCCCCATCATGTCAGAGCCCGCGAATGATGGGAACAGAATGGCAACGCCGGTTCGGCCGGGCAGGCGCCGCGCCGGCTTCCAGAAGCCTGAACGAGACCGCAGCCGTGGCGCCACGGTTGGGCTAGGATGCGGCAAGCGGCGGCGCCGCGTGTTCCGGCGGGAAACCATGGACCATCTGATTTTTCATCTCGCGGTGTCCCTCGCCATTGGTCTCCTGGTGGGGGTGGAGCGCGGCTGGCGCGAGCGCAAGGAGGCGGAGGGCAGTCGCACCGCTGGCGTGCGTACCTATGCCCTGGTGGGGCTGCTCGGGGGCGTCAGCGCGGCCTTGTCCCAGGCGCTGGCGAGCCCAGCGCTGCTGATCGTCACCGGCTTGGCCGCCATTGCGCTGTTCGCGGTGTTTAAATACCGGGAAATGCAGCGCGACAAGGACTACAGCGTCACCGGCATCATCGCCGCCATGCTCGTGTTCGCCCTCGGCGCGCTGGCGGTCGTGGGCGAAACGGCGGTGGCCGCCGCCGGCGCCATCGCCGTTACCGCGCTGCTGGCGGAACGGGAGGTGCTGCACCGGCTGGTGCGCCACCTCACCTGGCCCGAGCTGCGGTCCGCGGTGCTGCTGCTGGGCATGACCGTGATCGTGCTGCCGCTGCTGCCGGACCAGACCGTGGACCCCTTCAACAGCATCAATCCGCGCCAGATCTGGCTGTTCATGGTGTTGACGGCCGGCATCTCATTTGCCGGCTATGTGGCGGTGAAGGTGGCGGGGCCGGAAAAGGGTATCCTGTTCTCGGCTCTCGGCGGTGCCCTGGTGTCGTCCACGGCGGTCGCCATCGCCTTCGCGCGGCGGGCGACGGCGGGCGAGCCGCCGGGCCTGCTGGCGGGGGGCGCGGCCCTGGCGGCGATGGTCTCCGTGCTGCGGGTCCTGGTGATCTGCGCGGTGGTGCGGCCGGAGCTGCTGCTGCATCTCGGTCCGCCGGCGCTGGCGGCGGCGGCCGGTTTCGGCGCCTGCGGCGCGATAATGATGCGCCGGGAGGCCGGCGCGCGGGGCGACGCCAACCTCGGCAATCCGATCGAGGTCGCGCCGCTGACCGCGTTCGCCGCTTTGTTCGGCACGGTCTCCGCGGTGAGCGGCTTTCTGCTGCGGGCGGTGGGGCCTGACAGCCTTTATGCGGTGAGCGCGGTGGCCGGGCTCGTGGATGTGGATGTGCCGTCGCTGAATGCCACGCGCCTTGCCGGCAATGGCCTTTCCATGGAAGGCGCGGCCCTGTGCATTCTGATCGCGCTGGGCATGAACGGGGTCGGGCGCATCATCTTCGCCGCAGCGGGCGGCACGCGGGCCTTCACTCTGCGCTTCGCCGTCGCCACCCTGGTGGCGGCGGCCGCGGCGGCTGCGGTTCTGGTGGGCGTTCGCGTGCTGTGAGGGGCCGTCGGGCGGGGGCGACCGTGGCATCGCGCCGGCGCGACAGGGGCGTATTGCATGCCGGTGCCTCGACGTCGCCTTCGTCCTCTGGCTTCATGGGGCCGTGACCATCGCTCTGACGAATCGCCCCTTCCTGAACGTGTCGCATTCCGCCACCGGCCGCGCCTGGCGGGAGCGGCTTGATGTGCGCGGCGCGCAGACCGCCCTCGCCATGGCCCAGCGCTACGGGATCAGCGATCTGCTGGCGCGCGTATTGGCCGGGCGCGGCGTGGGGCTGGACGAGGTCGAGACCTATCTCGACCCCGCCTTGCGCACCCTTTTGCCCGATCCCGATACCTTGACCGACATGGCGCCGGCCGTGGAGCGCCTCGCCCAAGCGGTGGTGCGGGGCGAGAAGGTGGCGGTGTTCGGCGACTACGACGTGGACGGCGCCTGCTCCACCGCGCTGCTGGTGGGGGTGCTGCGGGCGGCGGGGCTCGATCCGCTCTTCCATATTCCCGACCGCATCTTTGAGGGCTATGGCCCCAATGTGCCGGCCATCGCGGCGCTGGCCGCCGAAGGTGTGAAGCTGCTGGTGACGGTGGATTGCGGCACCACCTCGGCCGAGCCCCTCGCCGCCGCCCGGCGCCTGGGCATGGATGTGGTGGTGATCGATCACCACCAGGCCAGCGAGGCGCTGCCGCCCGCTCACGCCATCGTCAATCCGAACCGGGAGGATGACCTCTCCGGCCTCGGCCATGTCTGCGCGGCGGGGCTCACCTTCATCACCGCCGTGGGGCTGGTGCGGGCGCTGCGGCAGATGGGGCATTTCGGCGCCGGGCGGCCGGCGCCAGATTTGCTGGAGGCCCTCGACCTCGTGGCCCTCGCCACGGTGGCGGACGTGGTGCCCCTGAAGGGGCTCAACCGGGCCTTTGTCACCAAGGGATTGATTGCCCTGCGCCGGCGCGACCGGGTCGGCCTGACCGCGCTGATGGACGTGGCGCGGCTCGACGGGCCGCCACGTCCCTATCATTTGGGTTTCATCCTGGGGCCGCGCATCAACGCCGGCGGGCGCATCGGTGACGCGGCCCTCGGCGCGCGCCTGCTGCTCACGTCCGATCCGATGGAGGCCAAGACCATCGCCGCCGAGCTGGACCGCCTCAATTCCGAGCGCCAGGAGGTGGAGCGCGCCATCGTCGCCGCCGCCGAGGCCGAGGCCCAGGCGGCCCTGGGCCTTCACGACGAAGGGCCGGTGGTGGTGGTGAGTGGGGATGGCTGGCATCCGGGCGTGGTCGGTCTCGTGGCCTCCCGGCTGAAGGAGCGGTTCCAGCGCCCGGCCTTCGCCATCGCCCTCAATGGCGACATGGGCACCGGCTCCGGCCGCTCGGTGCCGGGGGTGGATCTCGGCCGTGCGGTGCGCGAGGCGGTGGAAAAGGGGCTTCTGGTGAAGGGCGGCGGCCATGCCATGGCGGCCGGCCTCACGGTGGAGCGGGCGCGGCTCGGGGACTTGCGGGCGCATCTGGAGGCAAGGCTCGCCGCCGATGTGGAACGCGCCCGCGCCGAGGGCGCCTTGACGGTGGACGGCGCCCTGACCGCGGCCGCCGCGACGCCGGCGCTGGCCGAGACCCTCGCCCGCGCCGGGCCGTTCGGCGCCGGCAATCCCGAGCCGATGTTCGCCTTTCCCAACCACAAGCTGGCCTATGTGGAGAGCTTCGGCGCCGGCCATGTGCGGGCGCGGCTCATGTCCGGTGACGGATCAAGCCTGAAGGCGGTGGCGTTCCGCATCGCCGAGGAACCCCTCGGCCGCGCCCTGCTGGCGGCGCGGGGCCGTCCGCTCCATGTGGCCGGCACCCTGGAGCCGGAGACATGGCAGGGCGAAACGCGGGTGTCCCTGCGCATCAAGGACGTGGCCGAGGTGGGCTGACCCCGAGGCCCTGAGCGGTGCGCGCCGTGGGGCCGATCCGCGCCACATCTTCCCTTTGCCGGCAACAAAAAGGTCGTCGGTGCCCGGCGTGGCGGCGCATGATCCGCGCTGATGCTGTGATTCTGCGGGGATGTGGTCGTGCGACGGGTCTTGCCGATCTTGCTGAGCTTCAATGCCGGCTTTGTGGATACAGCCGGCTTCATATCCTTGGGTGGCCTGTTCACCGCGCATGTCACGGGCAATATCGTGACGTTCGCCGCAGCGCTTGCGGAGGGCCACGCGCCCGAATTTGGCAAGGTCGTCTCTATTCCGGTGTTCGCCGTGGTGGTGGCGGGCGCCCATCTGCTCGGGCGCGCCATGGCGTTGCGGGGCTACAGCGATTTTCGCGTCCTGATGGCTGCGAAGCTGGTGTTGCTGGCCCATGCCGCGCATGTGGCCATTACCTTCGGCCCGTTTTTCGACCCCAGCGCGCCGAGCACTCTCATGACGGGCATGACCCTGGTGAGCGCCATGGCGCTCCAGAATGCCTTGCACCGCACCCACCTCAAGGATTTGCCGCCGTCGACCATGATTACCGGAACCGTCACGCAAATCCTGGTGGATGTGATGGCCTTGTGGCGGCCGCATCCGGAAACCGAGCGGCAGGTCACCTTGGATCGGCTCACGCGGTTCAGCGCCAATTTCGCGGCCTTTGTCGGCGGTTGTGCCCTGGCGTCCTTCCTGTGCCTGCTGTTCGGCCTGTGGGCGCTCATGGTGCCGCCGCTGGTGGCGGTGGCGGAGATCTTCACTCTGCCGACCGATGAGGCGTCCGGCAACGACCGGCCGAAGGGCTGAGGCGTCGGCCGCAGGCGCTGAAATGCAAAAGACCCCGCGCACCGGTGGGTGCGCGGGGTCTTTTCGCGGGAGCCGCCGGCTCAGTACAGGCCGGTCAGCCAGTAGAAGCCGATGACGAAGAAGACCGCCAACGTCTTGATGATGGTGATGGCGAAGATGTCGCCATAGGACTGGCGGTGGGTGAGCCCGGTGACCGCCAGCAGGGTGATGACCGCGCCGTTGTGGGGCAGGGTGTCCATGCCGCCGGAGGCCATGGAGGCCACCCGGCTCATCACCTCCAGGGGAATGCCATAGGCATGGGCCTGGGCGATGAACTGCTCCGACATGGCCGCGAGCGCGATCGACAGGCCGCCCGACGCCGAACCGGTGATGCCGGCCAGCGTGGTGACGGTGATCGCCTCGTTGATGAGCGGGTTCGGGATCGCGGAGAGGGCGTTCTTGATGACCAGGAAGCCCGGCAGCGCCGCGATCACGGCACCGAAGCCGTACTCGGTGGCGGTGTTGAGGCTGGCCAGAAGCGCGCCGCCGACCGCATCCTTCGAGCCGCTGGCGAACTTGCCGGCGATGGGCTTGAAGGCGAACAGCAGCACCGTGAGAATGCCGAGCAGCAACGCCGCTTGCACTGACCAGATGGCGGCCCAGCTGGCGGTCGGCACGCTCACAGCGTGACCACCCTCGGTCAGGGTAACGCTGGCGGTGGCTTCATACCAGGTGGGAATGAAGCGCGCGAAAACAAGGTTGGCCACACCCACCACCACCAGGGGTGATAGGGCGAGCCATGCCGACACCGGCGGTACGCTTTCGTCCACCACCACTTCGTTGATGTGGCCGCTGCCGTAGCCTTCGCCTTTCTTCTGGGCCTGCCGGCGGCGGAACTCCAAATAGGAGAGGCCGACCACCAGGATGAAGACGGTGCCCACCAGGCCCAGGATCGGCGCCGCATAGGCGGTAGTCTTGAAGAAGGTGGTGGGGATGATGTTCTGGATCTGCGGGGTGCCCGGCAGCGTGTCCATGGTGAAGGAGAACGCGCCGAGGGCCACCACCGCCGGCAGCAGCCGCTTGGGGATGCCCACTTGCCGGAACATTTCCGCGCCGAACGGATAGACCGCGAACACCACCACGAACAGCGACACGCCGCCGTAGGTCAGGAGCGCGCCCACCAGCACGATGGACAAGATGGCGCGGCCCGGCCCCAGGAGCTTCACGATCGCCGAGACGATGGAGCGGGAGAAGCCCGACAGCTCGATCAGCTTGCCGAACACGGCGCCGAGCAGGAACACGGGGAAGTAGAGCTTGATGAAGCCCACCATCTTTTCCATGAAAAGGCCGGAAAAGACGACGGGCACCGCGCCCGGATCGGTCAAGAGCACCGCGCCAATGGCGGCGACCGGCGCAAACAGGATGACGCTGAAGCCCCGATAGGCCACGAACATCAGAAAGAAGAGCGCCGCTAGGCAGATGATGAAGCTCATCGGCGTTGGATCCAGAATGAATGAATGGAGGACACGTCGAATCCCTATGCCGGTGCATGCACCGGCATAGGGAAGCTAGCCTGCCATAATCTGGGCAGCGACTCACCTGGAGCTGATATCCACCGGGTTATTTACGACTTGGTAACCATTCCGTCGCGGAATCAATGGGATGCGCGGGATCGTTCCTGATGAAAAAACCGCCTGGGCGGAGCCGCAGGCGGTTGGTGTTGGGCAATGAGGGTCGGAAAGGGGAGCCGCCGTGGCGACCGCCCGCCATGGGTCAGGGCATCAGGGCGATCTGTTCCAGGCCGAGGGTCTCGGGAAAACCGAGCACCAGGTTCATGTTCTGAACCGCCTGACCAGACGCGCCCTTCACCAGATTGTCGAGGGTGGACAGGATGATGGCTCGGCCCGGCACGCGGTCCGCCACCACGCCGATGAACACCATGTTGGAGCCGCGCACATGGCGCGACTGCGGCACCGCGCCGAACGGCAGCACATGCACGAAGGCTTCGCCCTTGTAATAGGTGGCCAGCAGATTGTGCAGGTCTTCCGCGGTGGCGCCGGTGGTGCGCACGAAAATGGTGGCATAGATGCCGCGGTTCATGGGGGTGAGCACCGGCACGAACATGGGCGTCACCGGCCGGCCGGCGGCCTTGGAATATTCCTGGTCGAGTTCGCCCATGTGGCGGTGCCCGGATACGGAATAGGCGTGGATGCCCTCCGAGACCTCGGAGAACAGCATGGCCTCCTTGGCCGAGCGGCCGGCGCCGGACATGCCGGTCTTGGAATCGATGACGATCGAATCGGGCTCGATGGCGCCCGCCTCGAGCAGCGGCACCACCGGCAGGATGGAGGTGGTGGTGTGGCACCCCGGATTGGCGACGAGCCGCGCCTTGCGGATCTCGTTCCGATAGATTTCCACGAGGCCGAACGCGGCTTCCTGCTGCAGTTCCGTGGCGCTGTGGGGATTGCCGTACCATTGCTCGTAGGCGCCGGGGTCCTTCAGGCGGAAGTCGGCGGACAGGTCCACCACCTTCACCGCCGGGGCCACCTCGAACACCTTCTTGATGACCTCCTGGGTGGTGGCGTGGGGCAGGGCGCAGAACACGAGGTCCACTGCCGTGAAATCCACCGCGTCGATGGTGACGAGCTTCGGTAGCGGAAAGGGCGCGAACTGCGGGAACACGTCGGCCATGGACAGGCCGGCCTTGCGGTCGGCGGTCAGGGCGACGATCTCCACCCGCGGATGGCGCAGCAGAAGGCGCACCAGCTCCGAGCCGGTGTAGCCGGAGGCGCCGAGAACCGCGATCCTAGCTTTTGCGTCCGCCATCTTGCTCTCCTGCCACGGCCGGCGCCCGACTGGGCCGGCGACATTGGGGCGAAGGTCTGTACACCCATCCCATTTCAGGGAAAAGACGGTGTCCCCGGCCGATCCCGATGGGTGGCCATTCGAGCCTGCAGGGCCGCGGCCCGCCGTGGGTCAGGGGCGAAGCGTCGCCTTTCGGGGCGCGCTCACCCCTCGATGCGGAACTTGCGGAAGTCGCGGTGCTCGGTGGTGATGCGGCGCACGGTGCCGGTTGCCGCCCGCAGCACGATGGTGTCGGTCTCGATCACGTCGCGGCCGAATCGCACGCCTTTCAGCAGCGCCCCGTCGGTGACGCCGGTGGCGGACACCAGGCAATCGCCCCGCACGATCTCTTCCAGGTGGTAGATCTTGGCGCCGTCACGGATGCCGAGGGCTTTGGCCTGCTCGCGCTTCTTCTCGGTGTCGAGCACGAGGCGGCCCTGCATCTGGCCGCCGATGCAGCGCAGCGCCGCCGCCGCCAGCACCCCTTCCGCCGCGCCGCCGAGGCCGAGGTAGATGTCGACCCCGCTCTCGTCCGGATTGGTGGTGTGGATGATGCCGGCCACGTCGCCATCGGTGATGAGCTTGATGGCCGCGCCGGTCTTGCGCACCGCCTCGATGAGGGGGGCGTGGCGTGGGCGGTCGAGGATGAGGGCGGTGATCTCGGAGGTCGGCACGCCCTTGGCCTCGGCGAGCGAGCGCACATTCTCTTCCGGCGAGCGCGAGAGGGAGACGATGCCTTCCGGATAGCCGGGCCCGATGGCGAGCTTCTCCATGTAGACCGGCGGCACCTTCAGCAGCGACCCGGCCTCCGCCATGGCGAGCACCGAGATGGAGCCCTCCATGTTCTTGGCGCACAGGGTAGAGCCCTCCAGCGCGTCTACCGCCAGATCCACCTTGTCGCCTCCGGCGCCGAAGGTCTCGCCCACGAACAGGTGCTCGGTCTCGCCCTCGACCCCCTCGCCGATGACGACCGTGCCGCTCACCGGCGTGCCGTTCAGCTCCCGGTAGCAGGAGGACATGGCCGCGAGGTCGGCGGCCTGCTCGTCCCCCCGGCCGCGCAGACGGGCCGCCGCGACCGCGCAGCGCTCGGTGATCTGGGCAAGATCCAGGGCCAGCCGCCGGTCGAGGACTTGAGGCATTCTGTGGAGCAGGGGGGCGGCGCACATGGTTTTGTCCTTCTCGGCCTCAATCCTTCTCGATGCGGATCACTTGCGGCAGTGAGCTCACAACGCCGTCCGCCTCGATGGCGGCGATGGCGCGCCGCACGGCCTCTTCGGTGGTGGCGTAGGTGATGAGGATCACCCGCGCCGTGCCCTGGGGGGCTTCGCCCTGCAGACCGCCCGGCCGGCGCTGCACGATGGATTCCAGCGAAATGCCCTCGTCCGCCATGCGGCGGGCGATGGTGGCCGCTGTGCCGGGCTTGTTCACCACCGACAGGCGGATGTAGTAGCCGCCCTCATGGCGCTGCATGGGCGCGCGCTCGGCCTTCATCAAGGTCGCCACCGGCAGCCCGAAGACGAAGCCCTTCACCCCGCGCGCCACGTCCGCAAGGTCGCCCACCACCGCCGAGGCGGTGGCATCGCCGCCGGCGCCGGGGCCCACCAAGGTGAGGTCCACCGCGTCCGCGTCCAGCGCCACCGCGTTGGTAACGCCGGAGACCTGGGCGATGGGCCAGTGCTTGGGCACCATGGTGGGATGCACCCGCTGCTCGATGCCGGTCTCGGTGCGCAGCGCCACGCCCAGCAGCTTCACCTTGTAGCCCAGGTCGTCCGCCGCCTCGATGTCCTCAAGGGTCAGCTGGCGGATGCCCTCCACATAGATGGCGTCCGCATCCACCCGCGTTCCGAACGCCAGGGAGGTGAGGATGGCGAGCTTGTGGGCGGTGTCGAAGCCGTCGATGTCGAAGGTCGGGTCCGCCTCCGCATAGCCCAGCCGCTGGGCTTCGGCGAGGCAGGTGTCGAACGCGAGCTTCTCATCCGCCATGCGGGTGAGGATATAGTTGCAGGTGCCGTTGAGAATGCCGGACACCCGCTCCACCACGTTGCCCGCCAGCGATTCGCGCAGGGTCTTCACGATCGGGATGCCGCCCGCCACGGCGGCCTCGAAATGGAGGCCGGCGCCGGTGGCTTCCGCCCGCTCGGCGAGCATCACGCCCCATTTGGCCAAAAGCGCCTTGTTGGCGGTCACCACCGGGCGCCCCAGGTCGAGCGCGGCCAGCACCGCGGCCTTGGCCGGATCGTCGGCGCCGCCCATCAGCTCCACGAACACGTCGATGTCCGGGTCGCGGGCGAGGGCCACGGGGTCCTCGTACCAGCGCATGCCGGAAAGATCGATGCCGCGATCACGGGTGCGATCGCGGGCAGCCACCGCCACCACCTTGAGGTTGCGGCCGGTGCGCGCGGCAAGGTCGCCCGCGCGCCGTTCGAGCATGCGGATGACGGCGGCTCCGACGGTGCCAAGGCCGGCGAGGCCCACTTTCAAGTCGCTCATGGATCGGACCGGTTCTCTGCGGAGGAACAGGACGCCCGCGTCGGGCGGGCGTGATGTTTGGACGGCAAGTGTTGGCTTTTGTGCTTGACCGCTGCTTTTGGCGGCCTGCTCAGCGGGCGGCGCTCAGGGGCACCACATTGTGCAGCGTGGTGCCGGCCTGATCGAAGAAGCGGCGGATGTTGCGCGCCGCCTGCCGGATGCGCTGCTCATTCTCCACCACCGCGATGCGCACGAAGCCGTCGCCGTGCTCGCCGAAGCCGACGCCCGGCGCCACCGCCACCTCCGCCTTCTCGATCAGCAGCTTGGCGAACTCCACCGAGCCCATCTCGCGGAACGGTTCGGGAATGGGCGCCCAGGCGAACATGGAGGCCTTGGGCGCCGGCACGGTGAACCCGGCGCGGCCGAAGCTCTCCACCAGCGCGTCCCGGCGCTTCTTGTAGGTCTCGCGCATCTCCGCGACGCACTCCTGCGGGCCATTGAGGGCCGCAGTCGCCGCCACCTGGATCGGCGTGTAGGCGCCGTAATCCAGATAGGATTTCACCCGCGAGAGCGCGGAGATGAGGCGCTCGTTGCCCACCGCGAAGCCCATGCGCCAGCCGGCCATGGAATAGGTCTTGGACATGGAGGTGAACTCAACCGTCACGTCCATGGCGCCCGGCACCTGCAACACGGAGGGCGGCGGATTGTCGTCGAAATACAGCTCGGCATAGGCGAGGTCGGACAGGACGATGAGCTCGTTCTTCTTCGCGAAGGCCACCACGTCCTTGTAGAATTCCAGATCCGCCACGCAGGCCGTGGGGTTGGACGGATAGCACAGCACCACGGCGATGGGCTTGGGGATGGAATGGCGCACCGCCCGTTCCATGGCGTGGAAAAATTCCGGTCCGGGCTCCACCGGCACCGAGCGGATGACGCCGCCGGCCATGAGAAAGCCGAACGCGTGGATGGGGTAGGACGGGTTGGGCGTGAGAATCACGTCGCCCGGCGCGGTGATGGCCTGCGCCACGTTGGCGAAGCCTTCCTTCGAGCCCAGAGTGGCCACCACATGGCGCTCGGGATCGAGCTTCACGCCGAAGCGGCGCTCGTAATAGGCGGCCTGTGCCCGGCGCAGACCGGGAATGCCCTTGGACGCGGAATAGCGATCCGTGTGCGGTTTGCCGATGGTTTCCTTGAGCTTCTCGATCACGTGCGCGGGCGCGTCCAGGTCCGGATTGCCCATGCCGAGGTCGACGATGTCCACCCCGGCATTGCGAGCGGCGGCCTTCACACGGTTCACTTGCTCGAACACGTAGGGCGGCAGCCGGCGAATGCGGTGAAAGTCGGTGGTCATCTGATTGGCTCCAGGGTGCCGCGCGTCTTGTTTCTCCCGGCGCGGCGGACGGGTCTTTTAGCACTCTTCGCGAAATCAAGAAGCAATGAATGCGATGGTTCTGGGGCGAACGCCCGTGTTGGGGCTCAATTCCCGGCCTCGGCGCCGTTCTGGGTGCTGGCCTTGGCCTTGGCGGCGTTGTCCCGCGACAGTCGCTCAAGGTCGCTCTGCAGCTTGGCCCGCTGCGCATCGGTCAGCGCCGGCCGCCCGGTGTGCGGGGTGGTGCCGATGGTAGGGTAGGAATCATGCGCGACTTCCGGTACGTCCGCACGCGGCGGGACCGGCAGGGCCACCGTTCCGTCGCCGGAGCATCCCGCGAGGCCGGCCGGCGCCAGGAGGGCGAGCGCGACCGCTCCCGCTGCGGCGCAACGGAAAGGGATGGTTCGCTTGCTGGGGCGCATCATGAACATGAAGGCACGCGAATCCCTCGAATTGTTGACGGCCTCCGTAGTCCCGCGAGGCTCGATCCGGGTCCGTTCGTTCGCTAATATGCTCAAAAATGCGAAACGCGAAACACGCGACGCCAATGTCCGCTAAAAAAGCGGAGCGCGATAAGGGGATGGCGGAATGTCCGCGAGCCAGGGAACGCCCACAATCGAGATTTCGCCGGCCCTTGCGTCGCCCCCGCTATGGGAGCGGACCGCGCCGGCCGTCATCGCGGAGCCGCCCGGCTCCGGCTTCCACGCCTCTCACTCACCGGCTGCAATTCAGGGATGCAGCCCCAAGGAGCGTGACATGACCAGTTCCGCCGCCCCGTTTGTTCCGTCGCCGGAGCCGATCCCGTCTGCGGTCATGCCCGCGCCGTCGGTGGAGAGCGCGCCAGCACCGGCACCGACCGCCGTGCCCGCACCGCTGGCCGCTCCCGAGACCGACGAGCAGAAGGGCCTCAATGTGGAGACCTTCGCCCACAATCTCGCCCAGCTCGTGGAGGAAAGCGGTAAGGCGGTCGCCGCATACCTCGCCCCGCGCGAGGCGGGCCACACCGATGATCTTGCCGACGACATCGCCGACGCGCTGAAGACGGTCGGTCATGTGGCCGAATACTGGATGACCGACCCGCAGCGCGCGGTGGAGGCGCAGACGCGCCTGATGGGCGGCTATCTGTCCGTATGGGCCGGCACCATGAAGAAGCTGGCCGGCGAGCCGACCGAGCCGGTGGCCGCCCCCGACCCCAAGGATTCCCGCTTCAAGGACGAGGGCTGGCGCGAAAGCCCCATCTTCGATGCCTTGAAGCAGGCCTACCTCGTCACGTCCAACTGGGCCAACGACATGGTGAAGGAGGCCGAGGGCCTCGACCCCCATGTGCGCCACAAGGCCGAGTTCCTGGTCAAGCAGATCTCCAATGCGGTCTCACCTTCCAATTTCGTGCTGACCAATCCGGAGCTCATCCGCGAAACGCTGTCGTCATCGGGTGAAAACCTCGTGAAGGGCATGCGCAACCTCGCCGAGGACATTTCCGAGGGCGGCGGCACCTTGAAGATCCGCCAGACCGACATGACCGCGTTCGAGGTGGGCCGAAATCTCGCCCTGACGCCCGGCAAGGTGATCTATCAAAATGAGCTGATGCAGCTCATCCAATACACGCCCACGACCGCCAGCGTGAAGAAGACGCCGGTTCTGATCGTGCCGCCGTGGATCAATAAATTCTATATTCTCGATCTCACGCCGGAAAAATCGCTCATCAAGTGGCTGGTGGACCAGGGCCTGACCGTGTTCACCATCTCCTGGGTCAATCCCGACGCGCGCCTCGCCGCCAAGGGCTTCGACGATTATATGCGCGATGGCATCATGGCCGCCCTGGACACGGTGGCGATCGCCTCCGGCGAGCGGCGGGTGCACACGGTGGGGTATTGCGTGGGCGGCACGCTTCTGGCCTCGACCCTCGCCTACATGGCCGAGACCGGCGACGACCGCATCGCCTCCACCACGTTCCTGACCACCCAGATCGACTTCACCCACGCGGGGGATCTGAAGGTATTTGTGGACGAGGAGCAGCTCGCGGTCATGGAGCGCAAGATGAAGCAGATGGGCTATTTGGAAGGCAGCAAGATGGCTTCGGCCTTCAACATGCTGCGTTCCAATGACCTCATCTGGCCCTATGTGGTGAACAACTACATGAAGGGCAAGGCGCCGTTCCCGTTCGATCTGCTCTTTTGGAATGCGGATTCCACCCGCATGCCGGCCGCCAACCACTCCTATTATCTGCGCAACTGCTACCTCAGCAACAATATTGCCAAGGGCAAGGCGGAGCTTGCCGGCGTGAAGCTCGACATGCACAAGGTGTCGGTTCCCGCCTATTCCCTGGCGACGCGGGAAGACCATATCGCCCCGCCGAAGTCGGTCTATGTGGGGGCCAATCTATTGTCGGGACCGGTGCGTTATGTGCTCGCCGGCTCTGGCCACATCGCCGGCGTGGTGAACCCGCCGGCCAAGAACAAATATCAGTATTGGTCCGATGGACCGATCGGCCCGGACTACGACCTGTGGCTGGAGGGCGCGCAGGAGCGCAAGGGCTCCTGGTGGCCGGATTGGCTCAACTGGTTTGCGTCGTGGCATCCGGACGAGGTTCCGGCCCGCGACGTGGGGGGCGGTCGCCTCACCCCCATTGAGGATGCGCCCGGCCGATATGTGAAAGAGCGCTCCTGATCGGGGGCAAGCCCGCGCGGCGCGCGCATGCCATCGGGCCCGGTCGTTGACCGGGGCGTCGCGATGACGGCTCTATGCCATCAGGCGGAGCGCCGTCATCGCGACGCCCCGGAAAAAAGTGTCGGAAATGGGCGTGACGAGGTCGCCGGCGGTGTCGTCCTTCAGCACCAGCGCGCAGGTGGCAAGGTCGGTCTGAGGATATCTCACGGTGACGCCATTCACTTCGGCGATCAGGGCCGGCAGCGGCGCCGCCTCGCTCTCTCGCTCCCGCGGCGGTCGCGGCTTCAAGAAGAGACGCACATAATTTTCTTCGGCGAGAAGCTCAGGCATGGTTCGGATGACGAAGAGATAGCGCTTTTCCGTGGGGTCGAAATATTCCTTGCCAAAAAAGGCCGGGGACCGCTTTTCCCCGCTCCGCACCACCAGCGGCCAATTGGTCTGTCCAAGGTTCAGGCCGACACCGGAGACCGCTTCCGCCTCGCCGATTCCAAAGAGGATCCGCTCTTCTGCTCCGATGCGCAGGAAGCGTTCCGTGGACAGCGCGCTTTTCCGGGTCACAACGGGGATGGCGCGGTTGTGGCGTGGGTTGAAGCGGACGTAGCCGAAGGTGTGGCCGCGGACGGTGCTGACGCGCCGATCCAGCAGCTTGTCTGCGAACGCGGCGAGTTGTTCGCCAAGGGCGAGGCCCAGCGCCGTCGCGGCCCAGTTGGACAGGTGCGACGGGTCGCGGAAATAGCTGGGAAGCGGTGTGTCGCTGCCCGCCATCAGGCGGCGCAGGGCATCATATCCGTCGAATACCGGAAAATTGTGCTCCCGGAAGTATTCGAGATACAGCCGATAGACTGGGAGTGGCTTGTCGACCCGGATCTGGACCGGCATGATCATGGCGACAGGAACGCATTTCTTCTCGGCCAGAAGGCTGATCAGAAAATCAAGGCGGTTCCTGATCTCACGATGACTCTCTGGAAATTTCTCAAACGTCTCTTCATTAACGACAAAATCGACGAGACAATAATCAAAATCGTCAAAATTGACGCCTTTTGTCGTATATGGCAGCGAAACGCTTGTGCTGTGGCCAAGGCAAAATTGCTGAACGGTGTCAACATAAGGGCTGAACCGGAGGCCAGAAACATATCCATTTTTAAGGATTGAGTTTGATGTCCCGAATACAGCAATCTTCATTGTTTTATCCCTGATCCTTTAAAATCTCGTCCCGTCCCCATTTGAAGTCCTGTTGCCCTTTGGCCTCCTCCGACCCGATCAGGCAGTTGGCGGGCGACGGTGGGTGCATGTCAGGCACTTCTGTTGGCGAAGCTTCCAGGCCAGATGCGCTTTTGGTCCCCGGTGCGGCCTTCCCCGTGAGGTCGTCCTGCCCCGTTAGAGGGTTCCGAGGGCGCTCAAGCGGGCAGGGACGCGACCGGCTTGTTCGCCCGCACGTCGGGCCGAGGCGGACGGGCCACAGGCGGAGTGACCGGGGCCTTGGGGGGCACTGCCAACTCGGCCAGAAGGTCCCGAGGGACCCCGGCCGTCACCAGGGCCTGGCGCTCCCGCAGAAGCGCGGCCCGGCCTTTCATCTTGGGATGGCTCACGGTGCGCCTTAGCAATTGCTCCCCCTCTCCGGGCGCGCCGGTTCGGTACAGCAGTTGCGCCAGATGAAGAGCTATGGTCGGATTGCGCGGAGCGACCCGCAGAGCACATCCCGCATCCACCTTGGCGGAATCCAGGCGCCCGAGATCGGCCAGCCATTTCGATGTCAGATATGGAAATAATGCGCTTTCTGCGTGTCGAGATGCAAGCTGCTCGAAGACCTCGCGCGTGAACAAGCTTGGAGAGCGGGTGTATTTCCCGGAAATAAATTCAAATACGGATTCGACCTCTCGCAGAGAGCCCTCACGGAGGCGGCTAAAGGCAACGTCTTCGCATTTATTTTTCGCGGCCACGTACAGCTTCTCTCGATTTTTGATGCGTGCTAATTTTGTCACTTCACGCCATACAATGAAACTGTGGCTCTTATTCTTCCTGTATCTGTTTACGATGTCTTGTACGTGGCCAGATCCCTCCGAGAGAGACAGTACAAGCTCCGGTAGCAAACCAACATCCGCCAACGCACTGGCTGTCGCATGGCCGCTGAAGGGGAACTTCAGCAGTTTGACCGGCCCCAGGGCCTTGATGCGATCGGCATGCTTGGCATCGATAGGATGCAACGGATCGTAGGCGACCAGAAGGTCGGCGGTCTGCGATAGGCCCTCTTCCATTCGGTAGAGTTCTTTAAGATTCTTCGTATCCGCCTGCCAGAGCCGGTGCCAAGGCGCACCGCGACCGTTGATGGCGAATTGCGGGACGAAGGCCAGAACGCGGGTGGCCTCGAGCCGCGCCGAGAAGAGCAGGGCGCCATGTCCGCCCATGCTCGACCCATAGGTGATGACGCGGGAGAACGAGCTGCGGACCGCATCGGCCGCAGCAAGCGCCGCCGGCATCTCCGGCGTTTGCCACCAATGACTCTGCCTGCTGATGAAATGGAGGGCGGAAACCCCTTCCTTCGCGAAAAAATGTTCGCCGAATCCCTGCTGACCCGCCCGGCCCATGGTCCGTCCGGTGAAGGTGATGAACAGGGTGTCCGCTGTCGTGTTGGCCGCGCGATATTTGACCTGGATGTCAGAACCATCAAAAAGCAGCATGGATGTGCTCCGTCGGTCGCGGGATCAGCGTCTGGCAAGGCCGGCGTGGGCCTCGATCAGCATTCTGACTCGTCGATGTGCGAAGAGAAGACGACGCTGTCCGCGGAGGCGGAGTAGATGGAGGTCTGCTCCGTGAGATCGGCGGGAATGGGCAGGCCCTCGATTTCCCGGTCGATCACCTGGGCCAGAAGGCCGAGGCTTTTGAGCGCCCGCGCCACGTTGTGGTCATCGCTCGCGAGCGTGTGGATCGACACGTTCGGTAGCCGCCGCAGGCGCTCGGCGTGGATGCGGTCCAGCTTGTCCCCGGCGCAATAATAAAGGGAGATCTTCACCTGCGGATTGGCTTCGATCAGGGGCAGGAGGTCGGGATAGCGCATGGCGTCCTGCGGGATGGCGCCGAGGTCCGACTGCCACCGGTCATCGCCATGGGCGGCGCGCATCTGGTGGTCGATGAAGGTCTGCGGGGCGAAGGCGATCACCCGGTCGGCCTTGGTCAGGATGCCGAACAGGATCGCCGCGTAGCCGCCCATGGAGTTGCCGATGGTGACCACCTGCCGCGCGGGCGTTGCCTGGATCTTCTGAGCGATCCCAGCGGCTGCCGTGTCGATGGTATCACCGAGGCCTACGATGCCGTCCTGATACCAGCGATTGTCCTGATCGCGCAGATAGAGCTGGTGCAGATCCTTGTCGTAAAAGCTCTTCACGAACTCGAACGGGCTCCAATGGGCCGCGGCGGCCCGGTCGGCCTCGGTGCGACGTCCGGAGAAACAGACGATCCAGCTGCTCGCCGGGGCATTGGACAGATCGACGCGATAGCCGAGATTCTGCTCCTCAACCACGGGGGCGGTCGCGGGCGGCGTGGCCGGGCGCGGCTTCACCTTGCGCAGGCGCAAGCGCAATTGCACGGCGCGCGCCATGATCTCGTCCAGTATGCGGCGGGCGATGAGCTTGTTGCCCCGTTGGCTCGCATGCCGGAAATCACGATAAACGCTGTCGTAGCCCTCGAAGACATTGGAGATGTCGATGACGTGCGCGTAGAGTTCCGGCTTTTCCCGCAACTCCTTTTGCACTGCATCATAAAAGAGATTGGCCTCTTCTATGTAAGGACGCCCCGTGTTGGGCAGCAGCCGGGTCATCTGGGGGGATTCCAGAAGGCGGCTCTCCGCCGGGTTGGGGACCAGATGGCCGCGCGCCAGCGTGGGCTCCAGGAAGCACAGATAGGGGATCCCGAGTTCCGCTGACACCACCCGCGCGAGGCGGGTGTTGCGCAGCCAGAAGTCATGGGGCTGGATCTTCTCGGGCACGCCGAAGGAGGCGCGCCGGAACGCCTTGGTGCGCCCCACGAGGAAGTTCGCGATGGAAGAGGTGTTGCGGTGCAGGAATGGGGTTGTGGGGCGCGCGTGGAGGAAACCGATGTCGGCGATGCCCGAGAACGAAAGAATGAGGTGCGGCCGGATGCCGGGCGCATCGCGCAAGATTTTCAAAAGCTCAATGGAGGAGTGATACCCGGAGGTCGCCCCATTGTAGATGAGGGTGCGGCCCACCCGCTTGCTCAGCAGCTCGGAGAGGAACTGCGGCCACTGGCCCCTGGGAAACTGCGTGGTCGAGCTGCCGAGCACCATCACCTTGAAGGCGGCATTTCGTGGTGGCAGGTCGCGCGGATAAAGGTCGTAGGATTCGAAGTCGCTTGCATCCTTCAGGTGGCCCACCAAAGGATCGAAGGCCGCAAAGCGGAGCAGTTGCGTGGCTTTGTCCTCTCCGGCCCCGGTTTCAGTCTCAGGATCGAAATTGTCCGTATTCAAGAGCTTCTCAGCCATTGTGAAGCACCGGGGAGGACTTGGCCTCTTTGATGATGAAGCGCGCGGTGGCCGAATAGGGCTTACCCATCAGCTTCTCGCTGTCGGGGTGCATGGGCTGTAGTGTGTAGCGGATCATGCGCGCCAGATGGTCGATCCACCGCCGCTTCATCGCCCGCACGTCGACACCTCGCAGCGCCGCTTCGATCATCTCAGGGATGTCGCCGATCTCATGCGGTTCGTAGCAGCTGCCGGAGCGCGACAGGCTGTTGCGGCCGAGCAGGATGGTCGGCCGGTCGTTGAACAGCGACATGTAGGCGGTCGCGGACACGAGCGTGAGGCACACGTCGGATTGACGCACGCATTCGTGGATATTGGCTTCGCGCACGAAGATCACATGCGGCTCGCTGAGGTCTACGCGCTGGGGTTCCAGGTGAGGGTGCGGCTTGAACAGCAGCACCCAGTCCCCGCGTTGGGCGCACAGGTCGCTCAGGTAGCGGAAGGCATCATAGGAATCGATAAAGATCGGCGAGTGGACGGACGACTTGTCCCACCACACCGGAAGCATTCCGGTCTGCCAATCGTTGCAGCCGGCATAGAATAGCACCTTCTTGCCCTCTGCGCGGACTTTGTCCAGAAGGCGGCTGAGGCTGCCGTCGGCGACGGTTGACTTGCGGTTGAGCCCGGTATCGCGCACCAGCCGTCGATAGGTGATGGCGCGGCGGAAATCGGCACGCGCGAGAGGGCGGGCGTAATACTCCTCGGCCTTGGCCACCGGGGTGCTTTCCGCCATCTCCCCTACGGGATCCATGCCCATGGTCATGGGCAGGGCGCCGTCGTGGCAGTACAAGGTGGGAACGCCATAGGCATCGCACAGCCATTTGCAGATGTGGGACGCCTGATTCCACTCATGCCAGAGCAGCGCCACCTTGGGCCGAACCATGGTGAGCACCTGGTCTGCCGCGCGGGCGATTTGCAGCGAACTCGAATAGGATTCGAGCCAGGTGGGCAGCACGTTGCGCTTGTTTTGCTCGTAGCCGTAGTCGAGCGATGATGCCTCGTGCAGCATGGCCCGATATTCGGTGTCGGTGCGCCCGGTTTTGCGCAGCTCCCGCGACCATGCGGGCTTCAGCCAGGTGCGCATGTCGGACATGCGGATGAACCACATGGGCGGGTCCGCCGGGGAGGCGGCGGCGCTCTGCTGGGCCAGCACCAGCTCAAAGCCGAATTTCTCAAGCTCCTCATGGAGCTTCAGGAAATATTGCCATTTCTCGGGCCGGCCACCGGGGTTGACGTTGTTCACGAACAGCAGCACCCGGTCGGGGTCATCCGTGGCCCGCCGGGCGAAGCTGGGACCCAGGGCGCGCCCGAGGTCGCATTGCATGGCGAAATTGACGATCCGCTCACGCCAGCGCGGGATCACCCTCTTCTGGCGCTCGGCCTTGGCGAGAAGGTCGTTGTGACGCTTGTTGTAGAATAAGGTGGTCCCGTCGTCGGAGCGCTCGAGATGGCCGGCGGGCAGACTGCGGCGATAGACCTTGCCGGCCTTATCCACACAACGCAGGTGGATTCGCTCATACTTCAGCAGATCCACGTCGATGGTGGTTTCTAGGGCGAAGCCGTTGGCCGGGTCCGGCGTGCGCTTGCTCAACGGCCGGTGCATGCCGAGCTGCGCATCCCCGACCTTCTCCTTGTCGGCCCAGACCTCCACCGCCTGTGTACCGTTGACGCTGAAGAATGCGCCGCGAATGGACATTAGGTTCCAGTGCCGCTCGAAGAAGAACTGGTCGATGCTGATATGGTAGTCCTTGGATCCGCCGGACGGCGATGCGACGGCGGTGGGAGGGGCTGCCGGCGTGTTTATGATGCGCGTCGGCGTCTGGAGCTGCGCGATCTCCCGATCTTCGGCGTCGAGAAAGCGCACCAGAAGGGCCGGCGGCTCCCTCTGTTCGGCGCCGAAAACGCGGCCCCTGCGCACCGCGAACCAGTCCGTGCCCTGCATGAAGGGCGGATAATCGGGCGGATATTCACTGGAGGGGGGCTTGCACGGCGTGCGGCCCAGCACTTCCCCCCCCTGGAGGGCGACCTCCACGAAGGCGACGCCGAGCGCCTTGGGGCAGCCCCCGCGCACCTCGATGAAATCCTTGCGCGGCATATAGTTCGCCCGCAGGATACCAATCCCGTCGGGCGTGGTCACATACTCGGTGTCGGGACTTGGGCGTTCCACGCCGTCCGACTCATCATTTGAGTCATCGTCCTCGCGCGTTGAGGCCTGCCCGGCTCCGCGGGAAAATTCCGCCTTGTCGGCTTCGGGCATCACAGCCGTCGCGGAGCGCTGTCCGCTATCCTGTTCCGGCCGCTCATCACGCGCCGGGGATTTCGGGGCCGGATGCGCGACCTGATCCGAGCCAAGAGCCTCATGAGCCGAAAGCTTGCTATCCGCAGCCATCATTTTTCCATCGTCGCGAAGCGTGGGGAACGCCGAAATCTGAGACGCTGCCTTTGGGTGCCGCGGGCCTATGTGCCACGCGCATCGACAGGCACGACCCGCTGCGATGGGAACATCACCGGCCCGTGGCACGCTTCCATCCGCCTCGACAGCCGCTTCTGGCGCCGGACATGGGCATGGACAAGCGGCATACGCTGCGCGCCATAGGCCGGCGCCCTTGCAGACGGACCTGCGTACACCGGGAGAAACCTTCTTATCAAGGCCCCGATCCCACTTGTCCTGCGAGGCGGGCGCGCTCCGATCCGTGCGCGGCACTACGTACGACACGGCCCGGCGGAGAAATACCTCCGTCCGGGCCGTCCCAATCGCACTGTAGAAGGTGAACCCGGCGCGGAACCTCTAAAGAGGTGTGCCCGACCGGCTCCCTTGGGAGCCGTCCGCCTGATAAGGCGGCTCAGCTTGCGGTCTTGCGCAGTTCGGTCACGTTGGCTGCGGAATATTCCGCTTGGCCGATCATCATGTCGAGGATGGCCATGCCCCAGAACTGGTGCACGGTTTCCACGATGTTGTAGGCGTGGCTGTCGATCCAGAGGTTCATGTCGCCGCGCTGGCGCAGCGGGTTGCCCGGGTGCATGGCCGACATGGTGGCGACTTTCACGCCCATGCTCTTGGCCATGTCAACAGCGTTGAGGATGTTCTCCGACTTGCCGGAGCTGCTGATGGCGATCAGCGTGTCCTGAGGCTGCGCGTGGATGCGGATGGCGTGGGCCATCCAGTCCTTGAAGCCGTAGTCGTTGGCGAGGCAGGTGATGAAGGCCGGGTCGCTGAAGGTGATGGCGCGCACGCCACCATTCTTGGACATGTCCGCGGCGAGGTGGGAGGCGATGCCGGCCGAGCCGCCGTTGCCGAGCCAGATCACTTTTCCGTCGCGTTCGGCAGTTTCCAACACAAACTCCTTGACGCGAACCAGGTTCGCAATCAGAGCCGGCGTCAGCTGCGTGGCTTCAGTGAGCTGGGAAAAGTAATCCTGCAAAAACCTGGCATCTTGCGACATGGCGTGAGCCCTCATCGTCAATTCACGAAATCATCGACACGACAGGCGTGTCATAGCTTGCGGCAACGAGTTGCATGATGCGCAGCGCATCATCGCTCGTGCCATGGCGAAGCGGTGCCTCTCCGTGGATGGCCGCCGCAAATTCCGCGACCTCCCTGTCCCACGAATCGTCTACCTCATAGGCGCTGACCTCGGGCACCGGGTTCGGGACCGGATAGCCGTCCTTGAGTGCGGTGCGATAGACGAGCAGCACCTCTGGCGCGTACGAGCCGGTCCCCGAAAGGATCCCGTCAAGCACAATAAGCCCCTTCTCAAGGCCCAATTCAAGCCGAAACAAGTGCTTCCATTGTGTCGCCGACGAGTGGAGGGACGCCATGGCGCCCTCCGGCGAAGCCAGCAGCACCATGGCGTTATCTTCTACTGCGGTGTCCCAGTACGACTTGCTACGCTGCGATGCAATCACTGATAGCTCCGGGCAGAACATGCTCATCAGATCCAGCATGTGGATGCCCTGGTCGATCAGAATGCCGCCGCCGGAGCGTTCAGGATCGTTGCGCCAATTGGTTTCGTATCGGTAACCGCCGGACTTGCCATAAGCGCCGCGCAGCGTGAGCAGGCGACCGAACGCCCCGCTGTCGATCAGCTCCGCCGCCTTGAGTACGGACGGGTGAAAACGGTGATTGAAGCCGAATTTCAAGACCTTGCCGGGGGCCGCCGCTTCCGCGTCCCGCATCCGAAGGATATCAGCCACGTTGCGACCCGGGGGCTTTTCGCTGAAGACATGCAGGCCCCTGCCCAAGGCCGTCACCACCACGTCGGCGATCACGTCATTGGTGGTGCAGACGAAAACGCCATCGAGCTGCTCCTTGTCCAGAAGCTGGCGCCAGTCCGTGTAGAAGGGAACCGTCGTTTCGGCCACCTGCACATCGCACGCGGCGACGAAGTCGAAATCCTGCCTTTTGTCGATGATGTTGGCTCTGCGCCGTCCGATTCCGCCGAAGCCAATCACAGCAAAACGCACTACGGTGCTCCCCTGATCCCTTCAGATCCCGCCCTGACGCCCCACGACAACTCTGGGTGTGGCGCCATGCGTCATGCGTCCCACATGCGGCCGACGAGATCCGAATACGAACCTGATGCCTCCCTGGAGGGTCAGGTTGTGATAACGGCTGCCTGTCGGCACGGCAACACGCTGTCGGCTTAAAATCTCGCGGGCAACGGGCGTGGAAAGTGCAGGCATAAGTTGCGTCCGGGCGCGAGAATGCAAGGCTATCCGTGGCCGCTCGAGCTCTTTGGCCGGCTGGGCGCCGCGTCCAAGGGGCTGCCGCAGTGCGGTCGATTCGTGCTGCAGTGTGTATTGCGTGCCACAGCGGGGAGGTAGTCGCGGGCCGTGGGTGCGAGAGGAGGCGTTGCGCCGGGGAAGACCGCGCGATTCGGGGATGGACCGTGGATGCTCTGGCAGTTGAAGATCGCGGCACGGCAGCGCCATGAACCGACTGGTAAGGAGGCGCGGCGCATAGGCGGGCGATGTCGCGGGGCGAGGGCATTCAGGTGTTGCTGCGACGCAGCGGAGCGGCGCATCCGAGGGTTGACGTAGAGGCGTCGCTGGTGCTTTTGCGGGTGCGTCTTGCCGAAGGATGTCGGGGGTTGTGCCGCCTTGCTTTCATAACGGCCTGCCTTTACGAACAGGCAGAACATAGCGAGCGTATGGTATGACGAACCTTTCGGACGCGTTGGACGAGGCGTTGCGCGTTGGGGCCAAAGTCGGGCTGGATGTAGTTGAGGCAGCGGGTCCCTTCACCCTCGCGGATGCCTATGATGTGCAGCGCCGCAGGCTTCAGGGGTGGCCGCAGCCGCCGCGGGTCTGGAAGGTTGGCGCTTCGAACTTCGGCAGTTCCAACGCGTTTCAGACGCGCGACCCCTTCATCGGCGCCGTCGGGACCGACGAGACCTATATTTTTGCGGATGGTCGAGGTGTGCTGCCTTTGTCCCCGTTCCGCGCCTTTCAGGGCGAGCTGGAGGTGGTGATCCGCACCGGGGTGGATATCTCCAGCGTGGAGCAGGTGGCCGACAGCGTGGATTGGATTGAATCGGTGCATCTTGGCATCGAACTGCCCGCCACCCGGCTGGACTTTCCGGTTGATGGCGCGCGCCTGCCTTATCTCGTGGCGGACCATGGGTCGTCGGGAGCGGCGGTGATCGGCGCGGCGCTGCCCGTGGCGGCGGCCGAGCCGTCGGACGCTGCGTTCCGGATGAGTGTCAACGGAACCTGCGTGGCGGAGGGCGGCATGGTGCAGCTCACGAGCCCGCCGGTCGATGTGGTGCGGATCGTGTTGCCACTTCTGTTGCTGCAGGCCGGCGGTCGCCTGCCGAAGGGCACCTTCATTTCCACGGGTGGCGTCGCGCCCTGCCGCTCCTTTGCCGGGGCGCAAACGATCACGGCGGAATGGGCGGGCGTGGCCCGGCTCGACCTCGTGTGCGAAGGCAAGACGCATGCGTGAGGCCCTCATGTCGCGCAGTCCCGACACGTGGGACGCCGTGCGGCGGACCCTCGCCACCATCGTCACCGAGGTTGTGGCCGGTACGCCGCCCAGTCTGCAGGTCGAGCGGATCACGAAGGGTCACCAGGACTACGTGACCAACCTGGATCTGCACTATCAGAAGGCCCTCTGTGCCGCGCTGAAGGAGGCTTTCCCCGATTGGCCGATCCTGGCCGAGGAGGATGCTCCGGGCGCCGCCGTCAGTTCCGGCTGTTGGTGGATCGTGGATCCCCTCGACGGCACCTTCAATTTTGCCCATGGCTTGCCCTTCTACGGGATGTCGGTGGCGCTGCTGCACGACGGTGTGTCGCGCGTGGCGGCCGTTTATGACTTCTCGAAGCGCTGCCTCTACAGCGCCAGCAGCGGTGGCGGGGCGTTCGTCGGCGAGGAGCCGGTGGCGCCGATGCGCTCGGCCCATCGGGTGATCGCGGTGTCATCCGGCGTCGTCGATTGGGCGATGTCGGAAAAGCCGGATCTGCTGCCGGCCCTGCGCGAACTCGGCAAGCTGCGCATTCTCGGGT
This sequence comes from Xanthobacter agilis, assembly GCF_021730435.1. Classification (GTDB taxonomy): domain Bacteria; phylum Pseudomonadota; class Alphaproteobacteria; order Rhizobiales; family Xanthobacteraceae; genus Xanthobacter; species Xanthobacter agilis. Next base: position 34,637 of record NZ_JABWGX010000029.1, on the reverse strand, counting down.
CCCAGGCGACCCAGCTCGCCTATGTGGGCTGCGGCTTCCTCTCCGCCAACATCTCGGTGGAGGCCAAGGTGTGGGATGACGCGGCGGGTGCGCTGATCGCCCAGGAGAGCGGAGCCCATTACAGCGACTTCAACGGGAACGACTTCTCCGCGCTGCTGAAGAGCGGCACGGCTCACGCCCTCACCTTGAGGAGCGTCGCCTGCGATGCGGCGCTCTGGCCCATCTTGCAGCCTTTACTCCTCAACAAAAGATAGTCCCATGAAAATCCTTGCGATGATCCCCGCGCGCATGGGCAGCCAGCGCCTGAAGCGGAAGAATGCCCTCGATCTGGACGGTATTCCGCTCATCTCCCATGCTATCCGCAAGTGTAAGCAGGTCAACGTCTTCGACGAGATCTGGGTAAATTCCGAACACCTGGACTTCAAGACCATCGCCGAAGGCGAAGGCGTGAATTTCCATGAACGCCCGGCGGAACTTGCCAATAACGTCGCGACCAGCGAGCAGTTCGTGGCGGAGTTTCTCGACAAGCACGAATGCGACATGGTGGTGCAGGTGCATTCCATCGCGCCCTTGCTCACGGCGCGCGAGGTGGAAGCCTTCGTCAAGCATTTCGCCCAGTCGAACAAGGATGTGATGCTCTCCTGCATCCATGACCAGATCGAGGTCGCGTATCAGGACCAGCCGGTCAACTTCACGTTCGCGGAGAAGACCAATTCGCAGGAACTGAAGCCGCTGCAGCGCATCACCTGGTCCATCACCGGCTGGCGCCGCGAGCCCTATCTCGCCGCCTTCAAGGCTGGCAAGTGCGCCACCTATTCCGGCGACATCGGCTTCTATCCGGTGAGCGGCATGTCGGGACACGTCATCAAGACCCAGCGCGATTTCGACATCGCCGAAGCGATGTTGCCCATCCTGCGCGCGGCTGAAGCCGCCGGTGAGACCCTGTGATGGCGAAGCGCGTTCTTGTCACCGGACTGATGATGCTCGCGGACTTTCCGCGTTTCCGTGGCCTCATGGCTGAAAAGGGCATCGAGGCGGTCGAGGTGCCGGTGAAGCAGTTCCTCACCGAGCCGGATCTGATCCCCATCATGGGGGAGTTTGACGGCTGGGTGGCCGGCGATGACCGCGTCACTCCGGCAGTGCTGAAGGCTGCGTTGCCGCGCCTGAAGGTCATCGCCAAGTGGGGCACGGGGGTGGATTCCTTCGATCTTCCGGCGGCGAAAGCGGTGGGGGTGCCGGTCTACAACGCGCCGGGCGCCTTTCAGCATGCGGTTTCGGAAGTGGCGCTCGGCTACATGCTGGACGTGAGCCGCTACCTGTCCTCCACGGACCGGGCGGTGCGCGCGGGTCGGTGGCCGAAGCCCTGCGGCGGCGGGCTCTATAAGAAAACGGTGGGCATCGTCGGGTTCGGCGCCATCGGCCGCGGGGTGGCCGAGCGGGCGGCGGGCTTCGGCACCACCATCCTCGCCTACGATCCCATGCAGCCGCCGGCGCCGGACTATGTCACCTATGCCGGCTTGCCGGAGCTGCTGGCGCAGTCCGATTTCGTCGTGCTGTGCTGCAACATGACCCAGGACAATGTCCACCTCATCAATGCCGGCACGCTCCAGCAGATGAAGCCGGGCGCGATCCTGGTGAATGTGGGGCGCGGCGGACTGGTGGACGAGCCGGCGCTGATCGCGGCGCTCCAGTCCGGCCATCTTGGTGGTGCGGGTCTCGACGTGTTCGAGGCGGAGCCCCTGCCGGCGGACAGCCCGTTGCGTGGCTTCGACAATGTGGTGCTTGGCAGCCACAATGCGAACAACCAGCAGGCGGCCATCGAGGCGGTGCATGTGCGCACGCTTGAATGCCTCTATCAGGGCCTGGGCCTTGAGCCGAAGACCCACACGCCCGTTACCGATCTGGTGAAAGGCTGAGATGGGGGATGGTCCGCTTGGCTTGGCGCCGGGTTGCGCGTCCGTGACCGCCTCGGTGACGGTCCTGGCGGACGTGCCGGCGCTGGCGGCGGCGGTGGCGCATCACCTTGCCGCCGACATCCGCAACGTTCTGGGCGAGCGGTCCGGCGACTATGTGCTCGCCCTGAGCGGCGGGCGCACGCCGGTGCACGTCTTCGAGGCCCTGCGGGTGATCGAGGCGGACGGGCCGGGGTTGCCCTGGGATCGTGTGGTGCTGCTCTGGGTGGACGAGCGGGCGGTGCCGGCCGACCACGCGGACAGCAATTTCGGCAGCGCGCGCCGGCATCTGCTCGCCCATATCCCGGCCCCTGCCGCGGTGCTGCCCATGGTGGGAGAGGACGGCGCCGTGCGTGGCGCGGAGGCTTACGCCGGCCAATTGCGTCGGCGCTGGCCGGATCGGGAACTGCCGCCCATCGATTGCGCGGTGCTGGGTATCGGCGAGGATGGCCATGTGGCATCCCTGTTTCCGGGGGATGGGGACCGGCGGCTGGCCAGTGCGGCGGTGTGCGCCACGACGCGGGTCGTGGGCGGGCATCCGCGCATCAGCCTGACGCAGGCCGCCCTTGACGGGGCCCGTAGCCGCGTGGTGATGGCCTCGGGCGCCGGCAAGCGGCCGGTGGTGCGCGCCTGCCTCGGCCTCGCGCCAGCGCAGGCGGAGTATCCGGCGGCGGCGCTAAAGGCGGCGGAAACCTTCTGGTTCGTCACCCCCGAAACCCTGTCGGACGCCTGATCCCAAAGGCCCATGGGCGCGACGCGTGGGTCTTCTAAATCCCGCGCGGCGCCTGTGCGTGTCCACCTGATGCCGGTCAACGACCGGGGCCGATAGTCGAAGCGGTCGATCTGCCCGCCGGCTGGCGGTGTGATGGCATGGCCGGGAGTCCGCTGGGGCCGGGATCAAAGCCCTTGGCGCGGCCCTCGCTTTTGCCTGAAATGGTCGTCGCCGCGCCGACGCAGGCGGGGGCGCGCAGCGAGGTGTGATGCCTGATCCATCCGAAGGTCTCGTCTATGCCTATCACCCGCGTCTCGGCGGCGCCGGGGTTCGGCTTGCGCTGGAGGGCGAGGCGCTGGAGTGGTTGGTCGGCCCGCGCGAAGGGCGCCTGCGGCTCGCGGATATCGCACGGCTGACGCTGCGGTTCCAGCCGGCGAAATTCGCCAGCGCCAGCTTTGAAATGGAAATACTGGGCCGGGACGGCTCGCGGCTGGTGGCGGCGTCGGCTTCGCGCACGTCGCTGACGGCGGTGCGCGACCAGGGGCAGGATTACGCCCGTTTCGTGCGCGCCCTGCACGGCGCCTTGGCCGATGCTTGCGTCCCGGTGGAGTGTCGGGGCGGCTACGGCCGCGCGCGCTGGGGTCTTATGGTGGCATTGGGCGCGGCGGCGGCGCTGGGGCTTCTGGTGGTGGTGGGCTTTGCGCTGTGGCAGGGCCAGTGGAGCACGGCCGGGCTGATCGCCCTGCTGTCGGCGATCGTGGGTTGGCCCACGGCGGAAACGCTGGTGCGCAACCGGCCGCTGCGCTACCAGCTCGCCGCTCTGCCGGCCCACCTGCTACCGGGGTGAGGCAGCTTCGTCCTCTTCGGCCTTGCGCAGCAGGCCGGTGGCCACATCGGCGAGGCGCGGCGCTGGCAGCGCGGTGAAGGGCAGGGGCCGGGTGACGGCGATGGCGGCGAGGCCGAGCCGGGCCGTGAGCAGGCCGTTGACCACGCCCTCGCCCAGCTTGGCGGACAGCCGCGCGGCGAGGCCCTGGCCGATGATCTGCTGCACCAGGGTGTCGCCGGCCGCCATCCCGCCGGTGATGGCGAGATGGCCGAGCACGTGGCGCACCAGCCGCACCATGCCGAGCGCGCCGGGCCGCCCCCCATAGAGCTGCGCCAGCCGCCGCATGAGCGATACCGCCGTGTAGAGCACGAAGACGAGGTCCACCAGCGCGCGCGGCGACACGGCCGTCACCACCGACACGTTCCTTGCTGCTTCCGACACCATCTGCCGGGCGCGGGCGTCGAGGGCGGGCAGGAGGGTGCGTTCGGTCAGGCGCACCAGGTCGGCCCCGTCGATGATGCCTGCGAGGTGTCCGCGAAGGTCGGCGCGGGCGCGGGCCAGGGGCGGCTGGTCGGCGGTGAGGCGGAGCATGTCGCGGGCCACCGCCTCGGCCAGGGCGCGGTCGTCCTGGGCGATGGCGCTGGCGGCCTTGTCCCGTACCCGGTCGAGATGGGCGAGCCGGGCCAGGCCCGCCACCTCGCGCCCGAGGAGCACCGCGCCCACCAGCACCAGCACCGCAGTGGCGGCGAGCCCCACATAGCCGAGTACCGGCGATTGGGCATAAAGGTCGCTGACGAGCCGACTCAGGCCCACATAGGCTGCAAGGCTCGCGACGCCGCCCGCCGCGGTCCAGAACAGCCCGCCGAGCGTCATTCCAAAGCGCGAGACCGCACCGGAGCGTTTCCGGGCGGGATCCGGTATGGCGGCTGAACTGTCGTCCGGCTCGGGCTCCGGCGGGGCGAGGGTCAGGTCGCGGTCGTCGAGCCGGAACACCTGCGGCCGGCGCGGGGGGCGCTGCGGGCTCACGCGATCGTCGGTCATAAGGTCTCCCTGCGGGTCGCCGTCAGGGGCGCCGCATCCCTGCGTGAGGCTTCAGGCCAAGCGGTCGCCCAGCAGAAATTCGAGCGCCCGATCGAGGCGAATATGGGGAATGGCCGCACCCGCGCCAATGCCGGCCGGCGGCCGGAATTTCAGGAAGCGGAAGTCCACCTCTCCCGCGGGGGCGGAGGCGATGCCGCGAAATCCGGCGCCCGAGGGATCGAACAGGGCATCGGGCGTCTCCGGCAGGTCGCCGGGAAACACCGCCACCTCCTCCGCGCCGTCGAAGACGTGGCCGCCGGCCTCCTGCCCCTGTTCCGGGGTGCCGACGATGGCGTCGAGGGTTTCGCCGTTCCGGCGCACCTGGGCTTCGCGGGTGGCGCGGATGGCGGCGAGGGCGACCACGTCGAGGGCGGCGCCATGCCCATGAGCGCGCGCGTGGGCACGCTCCACCAGACGGGCGAGGATGGCTTCCAGCCTGTCATGACTCGAATGGTGCAGGTGGTCGGCCTTGGTGGCGGCGAACAGCACCTTGTCGATGCGCGGGCGGAACAGGGTGCTGGCGAAGCCGTTCCGTCCGGTGCGGAAGGCGGCGAGAATGCCATCCAATGCCCGTTCCAGATCGGTGAGTGCCGCAGGTCCCGCATTGAGGGCGGACAAGGCGTCGACCAGCACGATCTGCCGATCGAGCCGCGCGAAATGTGTGCGGAAGAAGGGCCGCACCACGGCGTTCTTATAGGCCTCGAATCGCCGTTCCATCATCGCCCCCAGGGAGTTGGCGGCCATGGTGCCCAGCGCCGGCGGATCGATGGGGGCGAAGGTGAGGGCAGGGGAGCCTTCGAGGTCGCCGGGCATCAGGAAGCGGCCGGGCGGCAACAGGCTCATGGCCAGCTTTTCGGTGCGGCAGGCGGCCAGATAGGCGGTGAAGAGGCGGGCCAGCTCGCGCGCGTGGCTCTCGTCGGCGAGGGCATCGGCATGGCGCGCGGCCACCATTGCGAGATAGGGGCCCGCCACCCCGGCGCGGGCTGGGGCGCGGGCGAGCGCGAGGCTTTGCCGGGCAAAATCGGCATAGCTCATGTCGAGCAGGGGCAGGTCGAGCAGCCACTCGCCGGGATAGTCCACGAGGTCGAGGGTGAGGGTGCGCTCGGTTCCGCGCGGCGTCGCGTATCGCACCGCGAGCCGCAGCTCGCTCACCCGCGTGGTGGAGGCGGGCCAGGCACGATCGGCGGCAAGGGTGGCGAGATGGGCTTCATAGGCGAAACGCGGCACGGCGTCGTCGGGCTGGGGCTCCAGCACGGCGCGGGCGATGCGGCCCGATTGCATGGCCTCGAACACCGGCATCCGCCCGCCGCGCATGAGCGCATGCACGAGGGCGGTGGTGAAAATGGTCTTGCCGGCCCGCGACAGGCCGGTGACGCCGATGCGTAATGTGGGGTGGGCAAGCCCATCCACCCGGTCCGCCAGGGTCGCGAACGCGATGCGTGCGTCCTCGATGGCGCGGGTGAGGCCGGTCATCGGTTCAGGTCGCTCCCGTCAGGTCGCGGGGCAGGATGAAGCGGTCGAGCCGGCCGTTGCCGGGGGTGGCGGCGGCCCAGTCGTCCACCGGCAGGTCGATCACCGCCAGCGCGCCGGTGGGGAATTTCTCACCCAGCTTCTCGAGATCGCCGGCCGGGCCGCTGGCGATCAGGGTCGCCGCCAGATCCTCCATGCCGGGATTGTGGCCGATGAGCATCAGCGTGTGGATCTGCCGGGGCTGCTCGCGCACCACCGCCAGCAGGCGGGCGCCGCTGGCGTCATAGAGGCGCGGCTCGCTCGACACGGTGGGCACCGGTGGCATCTGCCCGCACACCAGATCCCAGGTTTCACGCGTGCGCCGGGCGGGGGAGACCAGCACCCGGTCGGCGGTCAGCCCCTGTTGCGCCATGTAGACGCCCATGCGTGGCGCGGCGGTGCGACCGCGGAGCGCAAGGGGGCGCTCCTGGTCGGCCACACCGTCGGGCCAGTCGGACTTGGCGTGACGCAACAAAATGAGACGGCGCATGGGAACGACCAGAGCGGCTTGAAGTCGGCCCCCTTATGCCGGGCTCGTCGCTGCGCCGCAACCCGCACCGGCCGCGCCGGAGCGTCACGGTGCAATAAGAGGCGGTATCTTCCAGCCGTTGCACCGGCTTTCGCAGGGGCGGCAACGCTTTTTCAAGGCTGTCGGCGGAAAACTGCGTCACAGTTGACGACAGATGCGTTTCGCGTGCTGTCCGCGAGCGGCTCGCCGCGAGGTTGAGATCATCGCCCACCGACCCTGCGAGGTGTCATGACGCAGTCGATCCCGCGCTCCTCCACCGCTCCCGTGCCTGGACGGGGATCGGCGCTGACCCTGCCGCGTGATTGCGACGTGTGCATCATCGGTGACGATGTCGCGGGCCTCCTCATGGCCTGTGATCTGGCCGCGCGCGGGCTGGAGGTGGTGCTGTTTCCCACGCCCGGCGATGTCCCCGCCCTGGGGCTCGACGCGGCGCTGGCGCCGGGCTTTCGCCTGCCAGCCGCGGAGCTTTTGGAGCGCCTGGGCCCCGGCGATGCGGCCGAGGCGTATCGGCTGTCGGTGGAGGCGGTGCGTCGCGGGCTGCTGCTGGCGCAGAAGGCGGGGGTGCCCCTTGGGCCGAAGGGGCGGCTCGCCGTGGCGCGGCCCGCCGCGGCGGGTTTACTCGCCGCCGAGCATGCGGCGGTGGAGGTGCTTGCTCCGGAAACCAGCGTGCTGGTGGGGGCGGAAGATGTGGCGGCGCTGCTCGGTGTCGCGACCTTCGCCGCCGCGCTCGGCCTTGCGCCCGCCCATCGGCTGGACGCGGCGGCATTCCGCGCTGTGCTCGGCGCGGCGGCGGCCGAAGGCGAGATCACCCTCATGCCGCAAGTGACCGCGCTGGCGGTGGATGTGCATGGACTGCGCAAATATGTGACGGCGCCGCGCCTCAAGGTGCGGGCCTATCAGCTGGTCTTTTCCGGCGGCGCGGCGCTCCGCCGGGTCGCGCCGGAGCTGGTGCCGAGCCTGGTGCCGACCCCCTGGGTCGCCGGCCGGTTCCACCTGCCCGGCGCGCAGGTCGCCTATGCGGGCCTGGTGGAGGAAGTGGGAGGCACCGGCCTGCGCTGGCATTGGGATCAGGATCGCCTCGCGCTCGCCGCCGAAACGGCGACTCTGGTGCGGGGCCGGGGCGCGGCGACGCGCGTGCTGCGCCGGCATGGCGCGGCCCTCGCTCCACCCATGGGCGCGGCCGTCGGCCAGACGGCGCGAGGCGTGATGCTGGCCCCCACCCGCCGGGGGATGCCGTTGATCCAGGAGGGCGAGAAAGGTGTTTGGTACTGCGCGACGGACGGGCAGGATCTGGCCCATGGCCTGATGGGGGCGGACCTCATCTGCCGGGCCATCGCTGATCGGGATGATCGCATCCGCCTGTTCAGCCCGTTCGGCCTGGAGCCGGCGGGCACGCGGCCCCCCTCGCGCTGGAGCCGCATGGCGGGCTATTGGCGCCGGCGCTTCAAAGCGGCGTTCGAGGCTCAGACCGAACCGGGGTCGGCGCCGCTCTCCCCCCATGGCGCGCCAGAGGTGGCCGCGCACGGCCACGCCGGCAGGGCGTTGTCGCTGTCGCAGCGGGCGGTTCGGGCCGCAACGGCGCTGGCGTTCCCCACCGCGCAGCCACCGTCGCGGGAATAGGCCGCGCCCAGCCCGCCGCCCTGCGCGCGCTCGGGAATGTGGCCCTAGCGTAAGTTTTGCGTGAACGAGGGCAAGGCGGCTTGCCGCCTGCAAAACTGCCCCGCGCCCCTGTCTTTCACCGGGTGGAGCCGGTTTGCTCGCAATGGCGGGAAAAGAATGCGACGCTGCCGCAGCGTAGGGATGGGGGGAGCGCACGCGCACAAGCATGGCATCACCCTAAGGCGAAATTTACGGACCGCCCGTAGCTTCCGTTGCGGTCGCCGGCTTCGCGCTGGCGGGCCGGCCCCGCAAAGTCCCGCCTTCGCAGGATGGGGATCCTTTGTTAGACACGAGTGGACTGAAGACACGAGCGGACATGGCGCGACCGGTAAGATCCTCCCCCTCCCCACGCCTGCGTCCGGTCGTTCTGGCCGCGGCGCTGATGATGCTTGGGGTGCCGCCGGCGAAGGCGGACGAGGGCGGCCTGTTCGACCCCATCCTCAATTTCTTCAATCCGAATCGTGAGGCGGCCGAGGCTGGCCCCGCCATCGACGCCGTGCCTTATACGGTGGACATCGTGGTGGACGGGGATCGCAGCGTGCGCAGCGCCATTCTCGACGCTTCGAACCTTGAAAGCCTGAAATCGCGCCCGCCCGCAGGCGCCGCCGGCCTGGTGCGCCGGGTGACGGGCGATCGCGAGCGCATCGTCGCCGCGCTCTACGCCAACGGCTATTACGGCGGGACCATGGAGATCACCATCTCCGGCAACCGCATCGACACGCCCAACATTTTCGACATCGTGGAGGCCAGCCGCTCGCGTGGCCCGGTGCCGGTGAAGATCGTGGTGGACCCCGGCCCGCTCTTCACCTTCGGCACGGTGCGCATTCTGGACGCGGCCACCCGGCAGCCCCTGGCCGATGCGCCGTCCCAGCGGGCCTTGCGTATGGAGACCGGACAGCCGGCGCGGGCCGACGCCATCGTCGCGTCCGAGGCCACCTTGTCCAACCATTGGCGCGAGGCCGGCTATCCCTTCGCCAAGATCGCCGACAAGCAGGTGGTGGCCGACCATGCCACCCACGAGCTCAATGTCACCTTGTTCGTGTCTTTGGGCCGGCCGGCGACGTTCGGCGACTTCACGGTGGTGGGCGCCGGCTTCCTGCCGCTGGGCTTCATCGAGGACCGCATCGAGATCCGCCCCGGCGAGCCGTTCTCGCCCGACCGTCTCGCGGCGCTGCGCCGGCGTCTCTCCAAGATCGACGCCATTGCCAGCGTGCGCATCCGCGAGGCGGACCATCTGACCGCCAATGGTGAATTGCCCATCACGATCGAAGTGACGGCGCGCGAGCCGCGATTCGTGGGGTTCTCGGCCAAATATTCAAACACGGACGGCTCCTCGCTGAACGCCTATTGGGGGCACCGCAACCTGTTTGGTGGTGGCGAGACGCTGCGGCTGGACGCCAGCGTGTCCTGGTTCGGCCAGGAGTCGGATGCGGTGCCCGACGCCGATCCGTTCGGCTACAAGCTCGCCGCGACCTTCACCAAGCCCGGCATCATCACCGCCAATGACGACCTGGTGGCGCAAGCGGCCGTGTTGCGCGAGGTGACCAACGCCTATGTGCGGGAGGGCTTCACCTTTCTCACCGGCATCCGACGGCGGTTCAACGACCAGTTCTCGGCCCAGCTGGGCCTTGATCTTGAAGATTCCACCGTTCAGGACGCGGATTCCACGGGCGACTATTTCATCCTCGGCGTGCCGGTGGACTTCAATTTCGACAATACCGATTCCCCGCTCGATCCCTCGCGCGGTATCCGTGTCGCGGCCACCGTCGAGCCCTTCGCCTATCTGGGAGAGAACGGGGCGGGGCCGGTGATGGCGAAGGCCACCTTGTCCGCCTATCACGCGTTCGATGAGGAAAAGCGGTACATCCTCGCCGGGCGTGTTTCCGGCGGCGGCTACATCGGCGCCGATCTCCAGGACGTGCCGGCGCAGCGGCGTTTCTACGTGGGCGGCGGCGGCTCCCTGCGCGGCTACGATTACCAGTCGGTGAGCCCGCGCAACGCCTATGGGGTCATCATCGGCGGCCTCAGCTATTTCGAAGCGTCGGCGGAAATGCGGGTGCGCATCACCGACACCATCGGCATCGTGCCGTTCTTCGACATGGGCGCGGCCTACGCGACCGAATATCCCGATTTCACCGAGATGAAATATTCCGCCGGCCTGGGCCTGCGCTATTACACGGCCATCGGCCCGCTGCGGCTCGATCTGGCCATTCCCCTCAATCCCGGACCCGACGACGGCTCGTACGGCGTCTATGTCAGCCTGGGGCAGGCGTTCTGATGGCGGCGCGCGGCATGTCCTCCCTTCTCCTGCGCGGCCTTGGCTACACCCTGGCCGGCCTGCTGGTGATCCTGTTCGCGCTGTTCGCGCTGCTGCAGACCGGGCCCGGCAAGGGCATGCTCGCGCGGGTCGCATCATCGCTCGCCTCGGTGGCGGGGCTCACCGTGTCCGTCTCCGACATCCGCGGCGGCGTTCCGTGGGACATGAGCATCGGCCGCATCGCGGTGGCCGACGCCAAGGGGCCGGTGGCGGAGGTGGAGGCATTGCGCCTCGCCTGGCACCCATTGTCGCTGCTGTCGGGCGTGGTGAACGTGGAGGCCGTGGAGGCGCGCCGCATTGCCGTCGCGCGCCTGCCGGACCTGCCGGCGTCGGAACCCGCGCCCGCCGGGGGCGGCGGAGCTTCTTTCCTGATGCCGGTGCGGCTCGGCCGCCTCGCGGTGGACGACATCTCCCTCGGCGCGCCGGTGCTCGGCCATGCGGCGCAGCTCTCGCTCAGCGCGTCGGCCGACCTGATGGCGGCCGGCAAGGGGCTGTCCGCCGATTTCGCCCTCGATCGCAAGGACGCGCCCGGTACCGTGAAGGGGCGGGTGCATTACACGCCAGACACCCGCGTGCTCGACGTGGACATCGCCGCGAGCGAGCCGGCTGGCGGTCTTGTGGCCCGTGCCGCCGGCATGGACGGCCTGCCGCCCCTCGACGCCCGGCTGGCCGGCAAGGGGCCGATCGACGCCTGGGACGGCAAGCTCGCCGTTTCCGCCGGCGATGTGGCCCAGGTGGCCGGTGCCGCCGGCGTGCGCGCGGTGGACGGAGGGCATCGCATCACCATGGCCCTTGATGCGGACGTGGCGAAGCTGCTGCCGCCGGCGGTGGCGCCCCTGTTCGAGGCGCGGACCGAACTGGCGGCCACCGCCGTGGTCACCGCCGCCGGGCCGGTGGATGTGGAGACCTTGACCGTGCGGGCGACGGGCTTCGGCTTCGCCGCCAAGGGCCAGGTGGATCCGCAGGGACCGCGCGTCGATCTCGCCTTCAGCGCGGTGGCGGGCGATGCGGCCGGTTTTGCCGCCTTGGCGCCGGGCATGGGCTGGACATCGGTGAAGCTCGAAGGCGTGGCGAAGGGGCTGCTGGCGGCTCCCACTCTGTCCGCGCGCCTGGATGCGGTCGGCCTTTCGGGGGCGGGCTATGGGGCGGACACGGTGGCGGCCGAGCTCAAGACCTCACCCGACAACGGCACGCTCAATATCGCCCTCGACGCCAACGCCAAGGGGCTCATCGCCGCCGATGCCAAGGTGAAGAGCGCGCTGGGCGAGACCGCCCGGATCACCACTACCGCAGTGAAGCCGGCCGGTGGCGATCCGGCCCTGACCGGATTTTCAGCCGAGCTTGCCGCTCTTTCCGCGCGCTTCGAGGGAACCGCCAGCGCCGCCGCGGCTCGCGGCACCTTCCGCCTGGAGCGGCTGGACCTTGCGGCCTTCGGCCCGCTGGCGGGCCGTCCGCTGGCCGGCACCGCGCGGCTCGATGCGGACGTGACGGGCGCGGACGGGTTCCGCCAGCTCACCTTGAAGCTGTCCGGCGGCACCGAGGGCATCAAGACCGGCATCGCGGCCGTGGACGCCCTGTTCGGCGCCACCAGCCGGTTCGCCGGCACCCTGACCCGCGCCGGGCAGGACGCTTTCGCGGTCGACACCCTGACCCTCGCCGCCACCGGCCTCGACCTGAAGGCGGACGGCACCCTGTCCCGCCGCCTCGCGGACCTGAAGGTGGATCTGAGCCTCGACGATCTGAAGCGGGTGGAGCCGCGTCTGTCCGGCCGGCTTGAGGGCTCCGCCGCCTTCTCGGGCAGCCTTGACGACCTGGCTGTCACCGCCCGCCTCGCCGTGCCCGAGGGCACGGCCATGGGGCAGGCCATCACGGGCCTCGCCCTGGGCGTCGAAGCCAAGGGGCTCACCGGCCTGCCAAGCGGACGTTTCACCCTCGACGGGCGCGTCGCCGGCAAGCCCGCCACCGGGGGCGGTGCCTTCGCCCTCGCGGACCTCGGGGCGGCGCGGCTCGATGATCTCGATCTCGCCATCGGCTCGGTGACCGCGCGCGGCAGCCTGGCGCGCGGTGCCGATGGCCTGTTCGGCGGGCAACTCGCCGTGGCGGCCGGCAATCTCGCGGATCTTTCTGCCCTGGCGCTGACGGAGCTGGCCGGACGCCTCGACGCCACCGTGAAGCTCGGCACCGCGGACGGTCGCCAGACGGTGGCGGTGAACGCCAGCGCGGACAATGTGCGCGCCGCCGGGCAGAGCGTGGGCTCGGCCCGCATCAACCTGACGGTGGCCGACCCCGCCGGTCAGCCGGTGCTGGACGGCACCGTGGCGCTCACCAATGTGGAGGCGGGGGTTTCGATCCCGCGTGCCAACCTCCAGGCCCGTGGGGCCGGGCGGGGCAGCGCGCTTACCCTCGATGCCCAGGTGAACGGCGCCAATGTGGCGGCGGCGGCCCAGGTCAATTACCAGGATGCCACCTCCCTCATCCGCCTCGACCGGCTGAGCGTGGCCCGTGGCGGCACCACATTGGCCACCTCCGCGCCTGCCAACATCACCATCCAGGGCGGCGAGGTGACCCTCGACCGGTTGGCGCTGGCGAACCGTGGCGGCTCGGTGGCGGTTTCCGGGCGAGCGGGCGCCAGCCTCGACCTCAATCTGGATGTGCGCGCCCTGCCGCTGGCGGTGGCGGAGCTGGCGGCGCCGGGGCTCGGCCTCAACGGCACCGTGAGCGGCACCGCCCGCGTGCGCGGCTCGGCCGACCGGCCGGAGGGGCCTTACGATATCCAGGTGTCGCGTCTGTCCACGCCGGATCTCGCCAAGGCCGGTGCCGGGCCGTTCGACATCCGCTCCGCCGGCACCCTTGGCGGTGGGCGGGTGACGACGCGCACCACCGTCGCCGGCACCCACCTGTCGAATTTCGCCGTCACCGGTTCGGCGCCCCTGGGCGCGGGGGACCTTGACCTTGCCGTGCGGGGCGGGGTGGACCTGCGCATCGCCAACGCCTCCCTCGCCGCCATGGGCAGCCAGCTCACCGGCAGCGCCGCCATCGATGCCACCGTGCGCGGAACGGCGGCAGCGCCGCGGGCCGGCGGCACGGTGCGCATCAGCGGCGGACGCTACAACGACGGCGTCAACGGCATCACCCTCGACCGTATCGAGGGCGTGATCGCCGGTACCGAACGCTCGGTGACGGTCAACGCCCTGACCGCGCGCACGCCCAACGGCGGCAGCCTGTCCGCCCGCGGTTCCGTGGGGCTCGACCCGGCGGCCAATTTCCCCGGCCGCATCGAAGTGACCATGCAGAATGCCGGCCTCGTCAACAGCGAGCTGATCCGTCTCGTCACCGACGGGCGCATCGCGGTGGAAGGCCAGTTCACCAACGATCCCCACGTCACCGGCAAGGTGCAGATCCGCGCCATGGACGTGAACATCGCCGAGCGGATGCCCGGCGGCGTGCAGGCCATCCGGGTGAAGCATGTGAACGATCCGCGCGGCCGCGATGCCGCCCGCGCCGTGCCCCCGCCGCCCCGGCGGGAGCGGGCCGGCGGGGGGGGCGGCATCACCCTTGATCTGACGGTGGTGGCGCAGAACAACATTTTCGTGCGCGGCATGGGCATGGAGGCGGAGCTGGGGGGCGAGATCCGCGTCAGCGGCACCAGCCGCGCGCCGGCGACCCAGGGCGGCTTCGACATGCGGCGCGGGCGCTTCGACATCCTCGGCAAGCGGCTGAATTTCACCCGTGGGAAGATCACCTTCACCGGCAGCACCGATCCCGACCTCGACTTCATCGCCGAGACCACCGCCAACGACATCACCGCCCGCATTCTGGTGACCGGCCCGGCCTCCCAGCCGGAGATCACCTTCACCTCGGAGCCGACCCTGCCCCAGGACGAGGTGCTGGCGCGGTTGCTGTTCGGGCGCAATGCGGGCTCGCTGACGGCGGCCCAGTCGCTCCAGATCGCCCAGACCATCGCCCAGTTCTCCGGCGGCGGCGGGGTGCTGGATCAGATGCGGCGCACGCTGGGTGTCGACAGCCTGGATGTCGGCACCAATTCGGCCGGAACCGGAGGTCAGGTGGGTCTCGGCCGACGCATCAACGATCGCCTCTATATGGGCGTGCGCCAGGGCACGACGCCGAGCTCCAGTCAGGTCACGGTGGATATGGACGTGACGAAGAACATCCGCCTCCAGGGGGCCACCGGCGCCGATGGCGCCACCTCTGTCGGCATTGGCGCGCAGTGGGATTATTGATCGTCGGCAGCCTGAATCTGCAGGTTCCGCCGGGTGCTGGAAGGGCCGCGCTCCATCGGTCCCGGCCCGCGCCGCGGGCCCGTCCGCCACGAGGCTGGAGTCTGTGCCGGAGGCGGCCTGCGGAATAGATCTAAGATATTGCCTTCGCTCCTTGTTTTGCGCGACCCAGGCGCCACTTCGCGTGACGATGCGAACAAGGTCGGGCAGACGGGTGCAAGGTTGCGATCGGGCGTCCGTCAGGGGTTGCGGCTGACTGTCGCATTGTTCCCGCGGAACAATCCTTGAGTAGATCGCGTTGGTGACGTGCAACTCATGCGCGCACGTCGCGCATCAATCCCAATGGGGAGGGGCGATCATTGGTCGCCCTGCGGGCAGGCCGGCAAGAGGTTCGCGATCTTCAGTGGAGCCGGGGCGGCGTTTTGCCACCATTCGCCAAGTGAGGTATGTGGATGAAGCTCACCGGCAGAAGCCTTGCGCCCTGACCACTGTCCGTGGGAGGTTCCAGGGGACCGTACCAGGCGATCGGCGCGTAGGTGAGACAGTGGCCGTCCTGATCCAGTGGATAGACGCCAACGCCTGATGTGAACTCGCTTTCCGTCTCCGCGATCTCGATCGCCAGGTCGTGATCGAAGCAGATCGTCTCGCTTCGCTCGGCGCGCAGTCCATCGGCTGCGAGCGCAAACGGAACGACGAGGTATGCACGCGCCTTGCCGTGCCACGGCATGTTCAAAATCCTCGTGAACGCGTTCGGTGTGCCCCCAAAACCGCCCAGGATTTCCACAACGCGGAAGACCTTACGCGCCGAAGGCATGTGGCGCTACTGTCGCCTGAGTGCATCGGGGATGCGGACGCTGGAGGCGACGGAGCGGATGGGGGCGGTGGTCGTTTCCAATGTGGTGCTGCTGGTGGTGGCGGCGTTGCTCGTCGCCGGCACGTTGTCGAGCCTGCTGGCCGCCCGCTTCGGCGCGCCGATCCTGTTGTTGTTCCTGCTGGTTGGGGTCCTGGCCGGGGAGGGCGGGCCGGGCGGCATCCATTTCGACGACTATTGGGCCACCTACATGGTGGGCTCGGCGGCGCTCTCGGTCATTCTCTTCGACGGCGGGCTGCGCATGCGCATGGGCGCCATGCGCGGTGCCGTGGCGCCGGCGGTAACCCTGGCGACGGTGGGGGTCGTGCTCACGGCGGCGCTGGTGGGGCTGGTGGCGACGCCGCTCCTGGGCCTGTCACCCATGGAGGGCCTGCTGGTGGGCGCCATCGTGGCGTCCACGGATGCGGCGGCGGTGTTCTTTCTCATGCACGCCCAGGGGCTGCATCTCGGCCGGCGGGTGGGTTCGGTGATCGAGCTCGAATCGGCCACCAACGATCCGGCCGCGGTGTTTCTGACGGTGCTTCTGGTGGAATTGGCATCGGCCCATCTGACCGACCCCGGCTTCATGGTGCTGCTGGGGGCCGCGCGCGAACTGGTGGTGGGGGCGGCGTTCGGCATCGCGGGGGGCATCGTGCTCACGGTACTGATGAACCGCCTCGATCTGCCGGCGGGGCTGCATCCGGTGCTGGCGGTGGCGGTGGTGGTGCTGCTGTTCGCCTTGACCTCGCTCCTGCATGGCTCCGGCTTCCTGGCGGTGTTCCTGGCCGGGTTCGTGATGGGCAATCGCCCGGTGCGCGCCATCGCGCCCATCACCAGCTTCCTCAATGCGGTGACCTGGATCTGCCAGATCGTGATGTTCGTGATGCTGGGCCTTCTGGTCTCGCCTCAGAAGATCCTGGAATATGCGCTGCCCGCCCTCGGCGTGGCGGCGTTCCTCATTCTGGTGGGGCGGCCGGTGGCGGTGTTCGCCTGCCTCGCGCCGTTCCGCTTCTCGGTGGATGAGAAGGCGTTCGTCTCCTGGGCCGGGCTGCGCGGAGCGGTCTCCATCTTCCTGGCCACCATCCCCATGCTGGCGCACCTGCCGCAGGCGGAGGTGTATTTCAACGTCGCCTTCGCGGTGGTGCTGGTGTCGCTGGTGCTGCACGGCTGGACCATGGTGCCGGCCGCGCGGCGGTTCGCGGTGGCCCTGTCCGACCCGGTGCGGTCCCTCCGGCGGTTCGAGATCGACCTTCCGGGTCAGATGGATGTGGAGCTGGTCGCCTATCCGGTCGCCGAGGGCGCGCCGGCGGTTCGCAGCGGCGCGCTGCCGGCGTGGGCGCGGCTGGTGATGGTGGTGCGGGGCGGCCAGACGCTCACCCCGGAGGCCGCCGGCCCCCTGCGCGTGGGCGACTACGCTTATGTGCTCGCGCCGCCCCAGAGGGTGCAGGGGCTCGATCGCCTGTTCCGGCCACAGGAGGCGATGGCCCTCACCGATGTGGCCGCCTTTCCCTTCGTCGGCGAGGTGCGGCTTGGAGATCTGGCCGGGCTCTACGGATTGCCGGTGCCGCAGGAAGAATGGGGCCTGACCATCGCCGATGCCTTTGCCGACCGCGCCAGCGACCGGGTGGCGCCCGGCATGCGCATCACCTACGGCCGCGCCTCGATCGAGGTGCGGGACGTGGACGACGGCCGTGTCACCTGGGCGGTGCTGCGGCTGGAAGGCGGCCGGCTGCGGCGTGGTCTGCGCTGGCTGCGCCGGCTGTTCGGCCTGTCGGAGAGCGAGGCGGAGGATGATTGAGGTGGGGATCGGGAGCGGCGCGCCGCTCGCCATCTTGCCGCCGCGGGGCCTGGGCAGAACGGCGGAGCGTCACGGCGGGAGGTGAGCCATGCGATTGTTCATGCGGCGGCGGGGCGAGGCGGATACCGGCCGGGACGCGGCCCGCGCCCTCGCGGACCGGGTGCGACGGCTTCTGGATCTGGAAGAGGAGGCGACGGTGTCGGTCTCCGAGATTTCCTGCGGTGATCCCGCCTGCGGCGGCGCCGAAACCGTGGTGCTGGTGATGCGTCCAGGCCGGCGCACCGAGGCTGCGAAGGTGCTGTGCCCCATGTCTGAGGTGACGGAAGACGCGCTGCTGGCGGCGCTGAAGCCCCTGTCAGGTCCGCCGGGCGGGCGCTGATCGCGGCCACGGATGGCGCCGGATGGTCTTGTCCCTTTCGCTGGCATGGCTAAGGGTCTAAACGGCGGACACCCGGCGCCACGGGGCGCCGCCCATTCAGACGATGCACCATGACCGCTTCCGCCCCCCTGCGCCCGCTCAACGCCATCTATTCGGCGCTGCCCACCACCATTTTCGAGGTGATGTCGCAGCTCGCCCGCACCCATGATGCGGTGAACCTCGGGCAGGGCTTCCCGGACGATCCCGGCCCCCTCGACGTGCGGCAGAAGGCGGCCGACGCGGTGTTGAACGGCTGGAACCAATATCCCTCCATGATGGGCCTGCCGGAACTGAGGCAGGCGGCGGCGGCCCACTTCCGCCACTGGCAGGGGCTCGACCTTGATCCCGACACCGAGGTGATGGTGACGTCCGGCGCCACGGAGGCGCTGGCCGCCGCCCTGTTCGGCCTGATCGAGCCGGGCGACGAGGTGGTGCTGTTCCAGCCGCTGTATGATGCCTATCTGCCGCTGGTGCAGCGGGCCGGCGGCATCGCCAGGCTGGTGCGCCTGGAGCCGCCCCATTGGACCATCACCGGGGACAAGCTGAAGGCCGCCTTCTCGGACCGCACCAAGCTGGTGCTGCTGAACAATCCGCAGAACCCCACCGGGGTCGTGCATTCCCGCGCGGAACTCCAGCTCCTGGCGGATTTCTGCCTGCGCTTCGGGGCCTATGCGGTGTGCGACGAGGTGTGGGAGCACATCGTGTTCGACGGTCTGCGTTTCGAGCCTCTGATGGCTTTCGATGGCATGCGCGAGCGCACGGTGAAGATCTCCTCGGCCGGCAAGATCTTCGGCATGACCGGCTGGAAGGTGGGCATGGTGTTCGCCGCGCCGCCGCTCATGAAGGTGCTGTCGAAGGCCCACCAGTTCCTCACCTTCACCACCCCGCCCAATCTCCAGGCGGCGGTCGCCTACGGCCTCGGCAAGGATGATGGCTATTTCACCGCCATGCGGGCCGGCCTCCAGCGCTCGCGCGATCGGCTTACCGACGGCCTCGCGGGCCTCGGCTTCCGGGTGCTGCCGTCGGCGGGCACGTATTTCCTGACCGTGGATCTCTCCGCCCATTCCAATGCGCCCGACGACGAGGCCTTCTGCCTCGATCTGGCGAAGACCCATAAGGTGGCGGCCATCCCGGTCTCGGCCTTCTATGCGCAGGATGCGGTGAGAAACGTGGTGCGCTTCTGCTTTGCCAAGAACGACGCGACCATCGACAAGGCCCTGGAGCGGCTGTCACACCTGCGGCTGGTGGCCTGATACGAAACTGACGCGCGTTTTTCGGGGCGCGGCGACCAATCGCCGCGCATTCGCCTTCGAATCTGTCCAAACCGTAATTGGACCTCGCGCCCCAACGCGCGTTGCATCGCAGCGTAGCATGGCTGCGCTATCTGGGGCCGAGTCTGTGGCGGGCGGGATCGAGGGTGGCATGACGAACGACGGGCGAAGGCGCGCAGGGCGCGTCCTGGTGGCCATGGTGTGCCTCGCGGTGGCGGGGGCGGCGGCCTGGGCCTGGCAGGGCAAGGCCTGGCTGGAGGCCAAGGCGCCACAGGACACTGCGGCGGCCCAGCCGCGTGCCACCGCGGTGCTGGTGGCGCGGGCGGCGCGCAAGCCCATGCCGGTGCGCGTGGAGGCCCTGGGCACCGTGGAGGCGATGGTCACGGTCCCCATCCGCTCCCGCGTGGCGGCGGAGGTGGACAAGGTGGGGTTCGCGGACGGCGCCGTGGTCGCCGCAGGCGACCTTCTGTTCCAGCTTGATGCCCGTGTCATCGACGCCCAGATCCGCCAAGCCGAGGCGACCCTCGCCAAGGACAAGGCGCAGCTCGACAAGACGCAGCGGGACGTCGAGCGCTATTCCGGCCTCGCCACCCGCAATGCGGTTTCCCAAGTGCAGGTGGAGGACGCCAAGACCACCGCCGACATGCAGCAGGCGACCGTGGTTCAGGACGAGGCCAACCTGCATTCCCTCAAGGTGCAGCGTGGCTATTACGAGATCCGCTCGCCGGTGAGCGGTCGCATCGGCGTGTCGGCGGCGCGGGCGGGCGCGGTGATCCGGGTGGACGACACCCTGGCCACGGTGCGGCAATTGAAGCCCATCTACGTCACATTCGGCCTGCCCGAACGCTATCTGGGGGAACTGCGCGCGGCCGCGAACGCGCAGGTGTCGATCACCCTCCAGGGTTCGGGCGAGAGCATCTCGGGCGGCAAGGTGGCGGTGATCGACAATACGGTGGATCCCCAGACTGGGACCATCGCGGTGCGGGCGGTGTTCGAGAACGCCAATGAACGGCTGTGGCCCGGCACTCTCGGTGCCGTCACGGTGACGCTCCGGGTGGAGGACAATGCGGTCGCCATCCCGAACGAGGCGGTGCAATCGGGGCAGGATGGGTCGTTTGTGTTCGTGGTGGAAGATGGCGTCGCCCGTGTGCGGCCGGTCACTGTGGCCCGCACCGTGGACGGCGCGGCGGTCATCTCCACGGGCCTCGACGGCACCGAGACCGTGGTCACCGACGGTCAGCTCGCGCTACGCAACGGCAGCCGGGTGAACGTCAAGCGCCTGCCGACCTCGGCCACGGGGAGCTGAGCCGATGCTGGCCGAACTGTGCATCCGCCGCCCCGTCATGACCACGCTGCTGATGCTGGCGCTGGTGGTGGCGGGTTTGTTCGCCTATCGCCAACTGCCGGTGGCGGCCCTGCCGCGCGTGGATTTCCCCACCATCACCGTCACCGCGACCCTGCCCGGCGCCAGCCCGGAGACCATGGCGACGGCGGTGGCGACCCCCATCGAGCGCCAGCTCGCCACCATCGCCGGCATCTCGTCGCTCACGTCGTCGAGCACCCAGGGCTCGACCTCCATCACCATCCAGTTCGACCTGAACCGCAACATCGATAATGCCGCCCTCGACGTGCAGTCCGCCCTTTCGGTGGCGCAGCGGCAATTGCCCGATGAGATGACCACGCCACCAAGCTTCCGCAAGGTTAATCCAGCCGATGCGCCGGTGCTGTTGCTGGCGATTTCTTCCGACACCCTGCCCCTGTCGGCGGTGAACGAATATGCGGACACCTTGATCGGCCAGCAGATCTCCCAGCTTCCGGGGGTGGCGCAGGTGCAGATCTACGGCAGCCAGAAATATGCCGTGCGCATCCGCGTGGATCCGGGGGCGGCGGCCACGCGCAACATTTCGGCGGCGGACATTCAAAGCGCGGTGCAGGCGGCGGCCTCCAACACGCCCATCGGCGTGCTGTCCGGCCCCAAGCAGACCTTCACCATCGACATGGGCACCGCCACCGCCAGCGCCGACCATTTCCGCCGCCTGGTGGTGGCCTGGCGCAATGGCGCTCCGGTGCGGCTCGACGAGATCGCCCGCGTCACCGACGGGGTGGAGAACGAGCGGGTGGCGAGCTGGTTTAACGATGACCGCTCCATCATCGTCGCCGTGGTGCGCCAGCCCGACGCCAACACGGTGGCGGTGGTGGACGAGGTGAAGGAGCGCCTGCCGGCCTTCCGGGCCCAGCTTCCGGGATCGGTGGATGTCCATGTGTTGATGGACCGCTCCACCTCCATCCGCGAGGCGGTGGCGGATGTGCAGACGACCCTGTTCGAGGCCATCATCCTGGTGGTGCTGGTGATCTTCCTGTTCCTGCGGAATGTGCGCGCCACCATCGTGCCGTCGCTGGCGCTGCCCTTGTCGATCATCGCCACCTTCGCGGCCATGTGGCTGTTCGGCTATTCCATCAACAACATGACGCTGCTGGCGCTGACCCTGTGCGTCGGCTTCGTGGTGGACGACGCCATCGTGGTGCTGGAGAACATCTACCGGCACATGGAGAACGGGGTGAAGCCGTTCCAGGCCGCCATCATCGGTGCGCGGGAGATCGGCTTCACCATCATTTCCATGACGCTGTCGCTGGTGGCGGTGTTCATCCCCGTGCTGTTCATGGGCGGGGTGGTGGGGCGCATCTTCCGGGAATTCGCGGTGACGATCTCGGTGGCGATCCTGGTGTCGGGCTTCGTCTCCCTCACCCTCACGCCCATGCTGTGCGCCCGCGTCATGAAGGCGCCCGACCACCACAAGCGGCCGGGTCTGTTCTTCCGCGTCACCGAGCGCATGTTCGAGGCTTGGCTCGGCGCGTATCGCGTGGCCCTGGATGTGGTGCTGCGACACCGCTTCATCATGTTGCTGGTGACGTTCGCGACCATCGCCCTGTCGGCCTATCTTTACATCATCATCCCCAAGGGGTTTTTCCCGCAGGAGGACAACGGCTTCATCACCGGCACGGTGGAGGCGGCCACCGACACCTCCTTCGACGCCATGGTGGAGCGGCAGAAGCGCGTGGCGGACGCGGTGCGCGCGGATCCGAACGTCGCCTATCTGGTCTCCACCGCCGGCGCCACCGGATCGAGCCGCACCACCAACACCGGCCGCCTCTTCATTGCCCTGAAATCCCGCGACGAGCGGCTGCTCTCCGCCAATGGGGTGATTCAGGACCTGCGCAAGCGGGTGTCGCAAGTGCCGGGCGTGCGCGTGTTCTTCCAGCCGGTGCAGAACATCTCGGTCGGCGGCGTGCAGTCCAAGAGCCAGTTCCAGTTCACCCTGCAAAGCTCCGACACCCAGGCCCTCTACGAGGCGGCCCCGCGCGTGGAGGCGGAGATCGCCAAGCTGCCCGGCCTGCGCGACGTGACAAGCGACCTGCAGATCACCAGTCCACAGCTCACCATCGACCTCGACAAGGACAAGGCGGCCGCCCTGGGCATCACCGAGCAGATGCTGCGCGATGCCCTTTACACCCAGTTCGGCACGCGGCAGGTGGCGACGCTCTACACCGCCACCAACCAGTACGCCATCATCGCCGAGGTCCAGCCGCGCTTCCAGAAGGATGCGGCGGACCTTTCACGGGTCTATCTGCGCACCGCCTCGGGAGCCGTCGTGCCCCTGGAAACGGTGGCCGACATCCGCCGCACCGTGGGGCCGCTCCAGGTGGCCCACCAGCAGCAGCAGCCGGCGGTGACCATCTCCTTCAACCTCGCGCCCGGCACCTCGCTCGGGCAGGCGGTGGCCGAGATCGGGACGGCAACCGAGGCGGCCGACCTGCCCGCCAGCATCATCACCGGCTTCCAGGGCACCGCGCAGGTGTTTCAGGACGCGCTGGGCAATCAGGTGCTGCTGATCCTGGCGGCGGTGCTGGTGATCTACATGGTTCTGGGGGTGCTCTACGAGAGCTTCGTCCACCCGCTCACCATCCTGTCGGGCCTGCCCTCCGCGGGCATCGGCGCGCTCCTCACCTTGATGGCGGCGGGGATGGAACTGTCGGTGATCGCGATCATCGGCATCATCATGCTGGTGGGCATCGTGAAGAAGAACGCCATCATGATGATCGACGTGGCCCTGGAGCGTCGCCGCGCCGGCCTGAGCGCGCACGATGCCATCCGGACCGCCGCGCTGATGCGCTTCCGGCCCATCATGATGACCACGCTGGCCGCCATTTTCGGGGTGCTGCCCATCGCGGTGGGCGCCGGTGCCGGATCGGAGCTGCGCCAGCCCCTGGGGGTGGCGGTGGTCGGCGGGCTCCTGGTGTCGCAGCTGCTGACGCTGTTCATCACGCCGGTGATCTACCTCTACCTCGATCGCCTGGACGGCTGGGTCCACCATGCCATTTCGGGCCGGCACGAGGCGGAGGAGGCCGCCGACCAGGCGGCTGCGGCGGCACAGAAGCGGCGGGCCGCCGCCGAATGAGGCCCGCGTGCCGGGTGTGCGAGGCCTGTCAGAAGGTGAGGGGGCCGGCTCGATGATCGCTGGTTCACCTGCACCGTGGCCGATCGTGTCAGGGGCAGGGGCGCCGCGGTGGGGCGGATCGGCGCGGGATACCCTGTCGGCGGAGGGGCGACGCACGGCGGGGCGATGGCGCGTCCCGCCCCGTCCCGCTCCCCCTTGCTTTCACCAAGCCGGCCGCTGACGCGCGGAAATCTCAATAGCGCTCGGGCACCGTGCGGCAGGGATGCTCCGATTCCACATAGCCATGCGGCTTGTCCCGCTTCGGCAGCTTCACCTTCTCGTGCGGGATCTCCTTGTAGGGGATCTTGGAGATGAGGTGCGCGATGATGTTGAGGCGCGTGCGCTTCTTGTGGTCGGAATGGACCACGTACCAGGGCGCCCATTCGGTATCGGTCGCGGCAAACATCTCGTCGCGGGCGCGCGAATAGTCATACCAGCGCGAATAGGATTCGAGGTCCATCGGCGAGAGCTTCCAGATCTTGCGCGGATCGTCGATGCGGCTCTCCATGCGCCGGGTCTGCTCTTCCTCCGACACCTCCAGCCAGTATTTCAGCAGAATGATGCCGGATTCCACCATGGCCCGCTCGACCAGCGGCGTGCCCATGAGGAATTTTTTCGCCTGCTCCTCGGTGCAGAAGCCCATGACGCGCTCTACGCCGGCACGATTGTACCAAGAGCGATCAAAGATCACGATCTCCCCCGCCGCAGGGAAATGGGGCACATAGCGCTGGATGAACATCTGCGACTTTTCCCGCTCGGTGGGCGGGGGCAAGGCCACGACGCGGAAGATGCGGGGGCTCACCCGCTCCAGGATGGCCTTGATGACGCCCCCCTTGCCGGCTCCGTCGCGGCCCTCGAACACCACGCAGACCTTGGCGCCGGTCTGCTTCGCCCACAATTGCAGCTTCACGAGTTCGGCGTGCAGATCCTTGAGATGGGCTTCATAGGCCTTGCGCTTCAGGGGACCGGAGGCCGCGTCCTCGTCCGCCGCCGTCTGTGCCGCCGCTGTCTGTGCCGTCGCGGTGGCCGCCGCCGGGACCGTCTCTTTCACGGCTTCCTTTGATTTACTGTCCCTGGCGTGGCCGTCCTTGGCCTTGCTGTCCTTGGCCTTGCTCATGGCGCGTCTCCTGCTTCTCGTTCTTGGTTTGAGCGGGAGCCCGCAGCCGCGTGGACGGGCAGCGGGATCCCGCGTCGGCGTGGGGCGCGGATCAGGCCCAGCTCAGGAAGAAGCCGATGTCGCCGGGCATGCCGTTCGGCCAGTCGACCACCATCGCCTTCAGCTTGTAGTGCCCGGGGCGCAGGTGGTCGCGCCACAGCTCGAACGCTTGGCGCGGGCGGCCGGTGAGGGTCTCGGGCCAGCCCTCCTCGGCATTGTTGATGGCGCGTCCCTTGTCCGTGCAGAGGGTGTTGGGAAAGCGCATCACCATGATCTCGGTCTCGCCGCGCTGGGCCGCGACCTTCATCTTGCTGACGAGGTTCTGGGCGATCTGCCCCAACACCTCGGGCGTGAGATCGAGCGGCGTGGAGAGGGTCTTGACGAGCGCGGCGCGCGCCTTGTCCTCGCGGCTCATGGCCTCGAGTTCCTTGCTGAGCTTCGCCTGCTCCAGCTCCTGCATGTAGTGCCGCAGGTCGTCGGCGGACATGAAGCTTTCGTCGCCGAGGATGGTATGCGGCTCGGAAGCAGCTGCGGTCATGAAAGACTCCTTCTAACGCAAGGTGATGGATCGGCTGCAAAAATCATTCTGCAGCGCCGGCGGGGTGGCGGCTTTACGGCATGTCAACCATGGGCAACGAGAGTTCGATGCCAGCACGCCGCGGAGCCCTGTAATGGAGGTTGGAAACTACCGCGATTGTGGTCGTTCGCGTGCAAGACGGCAGTCGGCTGCAGGGCGTCGCGTGCTGAAGTGACGTCATTTTCCCCTCTCCGGAATTTTCATTCCAGGACGCGGAAGCATTTCCGGTGCTGCCGCCGCAACGATACTTCAAGAGTCTTCGCCATTGGAAGGCGGGTGACGCGCTCAGCATGCGCGCGGGCGCCATCGGTATGAAAAAACCGGACCTTGTCGTCGTCGGCTCATGGTGCCTGGGAACGGCGTGGGCCATGAGTTGCATTTTTGCCACCATCCATGGCGACGACGCAGCTAGGTTCTTCGTCCTCAACCGGCTGAGGATTGCGCCCGCTATTCGACGGGCGGAGCCTGCGACGCGGGATGGGGCCGCTGACGGCGGGACGGGGTTTCGGGGTGTCTTGACGAGGTGTCTTATGGCGGCGTTCGGGCGGGGTCTCATCACGGTGTGTTGCGCGTCCTTTGCGCTGGGTGCCGGCGGCAGCGCCCTGGCGGCGGACCTGTCCTATGGGTTTGGAACGGCGCCGAAGGCCACGGTGGAGGACTGGTACCTGACCATCGGCGTCTCGGGCCGGGTGGAGCCCGACTATCCCGGCTCCGACGGCTACACCATCCGGCCCGGTGTTATCTTCTCCATCGACAAGGCCAGCCAGCTTAACACCTTCCGCAGCGTCGACGACAATCCGTCCATCGCCCTCTTCGATACCGGAACCTTCCGGATCGGCGCGGTGGGGCGGCTGGACTGGGGGCGGGACGACAGCGATTCGGACCGGCTGACCGGCCTCGGCGACATCGGCACCTCGGTCGAGGGGGGTGGCTTCACGGAGTGGTATGCGCTGCCCTGGCTGCGCCTGCGGGCGGAGCTGCGTTACGGGGTTGGCGGCTTTTCAGGCGTGACCGGCGACCTTGCGGCCGACGCCATCTACACCATGGATCGCTGGCGTTTCGCCGTGGGGCCGCGCCTGTCCTATGCCGGCTCCGGCTACATGAGCACCTATTTCGGCGTCACGCCGCTCCAGTCGGCCACGGCGACCCTGCTGGGCAATCCGCTGCCCGTGTTCAACGCCGGGGGCGGGTTCGACCTCGTGGGCGTGACCGGCCAATTGACCTATAATTTCCGCAACGGCTTCGAGGCGGGGATGTTCGGTGGCTATGGCTATCTGCTGGGCGATGCCGCCTCCTCGCCGCTCACCAGTGATTCGAGCCAGTTCCGCGCGGGCCTCTCGCTCAGCTACACCTTCAATATCGGCAAGGCCTGGTGGTGATCGGCCGGCGCCCGCGGCGCGGGTGACGCCAGCCGGTTGACCCCGGCGTGTCACGCGCCTGGGAGCCCGCCCTTAACGTCCGTCGCCTCACGGCGGGCAGGTCTCCCGCCCTCGGCGGAGTTCCTGCGTGCGTATCCGCCGCTGCCAGCGCGCACCGCGCGGTATGCGCTCCGGACGTTGGCACCGGATGGTCGCGTTCACCCGGTATCGGCGCACGAGCGGGGACATCAATGCGGGTGGTCCCTCTCTAGCTTTTGGTGCTCCTGGAGTCGCCCGAGGCGGCCCGGTCGCCGCTGTCGTCCGAGCGGTGGCTGACGCCATAGCCGATGACAAGCGCCCCGCCTGCGGCGGCGGCCGCCGCCGCCGACGTATCCGAACTCTCCGAGGCGGGGGCGGGATGTTCCGAATCAGTATCGCGATTGAGGCCGAAGTCCGCCGGCGGCTCGGCGACCTCCTCCACCGGGCGCCGGGTGGCGGCGGATTGTCGGTGCCGCACCAGCGCGAAGAACAAGGCGATGGGGACCAGGGCGACCAGCAGGGGCAGGATGATGGAGATGTCCACGATCAGCGGGTCTCCCGGCGGGCGAGGAAGGCCAATCGCTCGAACAGATGCACATCCTGCTCGTTCTTCAGCAGCGCGCCGTGGAGCGGGGGTATGGATTTGCGCACGTCCTGCTCGCGCAGGGCATCGGCGTCCACGTCCTCGGCCAGCAGCAGCTTCAGCCAGTCGATGAGTTCGGAGGTGGAGGGCTTTTTCTTCAACCCCGGCAGCTCGCGCAGCTCGTAGAACAGGCGCAGGGCCTCGCTGACGAGCCGCTGCTTGATGCCGGGGAAATGGACCTCCACGATGGCGCGCATGGTCTGCGAATCCGGGAAGCGGATGTAGTGGAAGAAGCAGCGGCGCAAAAAGGCGTCCGGCAGCTCCTTCTCGTTGTTCG
Source organism: Xanthobacter agilis (assembly GCF_021730435.1). Lineage (GTDB taxonomy): Bacteria > Pseudomonadota > Alphaproteobacteria > Rhizobiales > Xanthobacteraceae > Xanthobacter > Xanthobacter agilis. Next base: position 6,932 of record NZ_JABWGX010000029.1, on the reverse strand, counting down.
AGGTGATGATGACCACAGGGCGTTGCCGCGCCTTCACCTGCTCGCCGGTCTCGTAGACGTGGAACTCCATGCGGTCGAGTTCCTGGAGCAGGTCGTTGGGAAACTCGATGTCGGCCTTGTCCACCTCGTCGATCAGCAGCACCGGCCTCTGGTCGGCGGCGAAGGCGGTCCACAGCTTGCCCTTGCGGATGTAGTTGGCGATGTCATGCACTTTGGGATCGCCGAGCTGGCTGTCCCGCAGCCGCGCCACGGCGTCATATTCGTAAAGGCCCTGCTGGGCCTTGGTGGTGCTCTTCACATGCCATTCGATGAGGGTCGCGCCCAGGGCTTCCGCTACTTCCTGTGCGAGCACGGTCTTGCCGGTGCCGGGCTCGCCCTTCACCAGCAAAGGGCGTTCGAGGACGATGGCGGCGTTGACGGCCACCTTGAGATCGTCGGTGGCGACATAGCTGGCGGTGCCCTCGAAACGCATGGACAGTCTTCCTCGTTCGGCCACGGCCACTGGCGGGTCTCGCAGCCGCGACCTTGGGTCGCTGGGTCCCAGCTTACAACCCGCACGCGCGGCGATGGCCTTGCGGTTGGCTTTCGCCGCTGAGCCGCCGAAGCCGCGGTCCGGCGGCTGCTGCACCGCGGCAGGGTCGGCACACGGAGGGCCTTCGTCAAGCCCCGAACGTGTGCGTGTCACGCGGGGGGAGATGGCAATGACAGTTGTCGTCTGCGGATGGCGTCGATATAAGCGCGGCGACCTTGGAGCGTCATTCCTGCCAGGAAAGGTCGCCTCGCCGCGCTCACTGGTGGGACGCCGCTCCAGTTCGTCGACGGGGCAGGCTTCGCCGCATCCGCCGGAGGCCGGGCGGGCGGATCCTGAACCGCGGGGATCAACGACGCTTTATTGAGGACACGGCTGATGTCGATCCAACTCGACGATGACTATCGGCCCCGCGAGGACGAGCCTTTCATGAACGACAGGCAGCGGGAATATTTCCGGCTGAAGCTGTTGCGGTGGAAGGACGACATTCTGCGGGAAGCGCGTGAAACCCTGCAGCACCTTCAGGACGAGAATCAGAACCACCCCGATCTCGCCGACCGGGCGTCCTCGGAAACCGATCGCTCCATCGAGCTGCGGGCGCGTGATCGTCAGCGCAAGCTGATCTCAAAGATCGACGCGGCGCTGCAGCGCATCGAGGATGGGAGCTACGGCTTTTGCGAGGATACGGGCGACCCGATCTCGCTGAAGCGGCTGGAGGCCCGTCCCATCGCCACACTGTCGGTGGAGGCGCAGGAGCGGCACGAGCGTCGCGAGCGCGTTTATCGGGACGACTGAACGAGGGGACGTCCGGTCGACACCGCTTCGGGATCTGGGGCGCTCACAGCGATCTGTGGAGAAGTTCCAGATCGCGAGGCGGGCGCGGCGCGCGCCGCTTTGGTTTCCCGCCGCTTTGGTTTCCATCTGAGCGCTCGGGGGCCGTACCGGATCCGGATAGGGCCCCGAGCGGATGGACGCTGACCTAAGCAAACAAAGGGCCGGCTTCCGAGAGGGAGCCGGCCCTTTGTGTGTTTGTCCGCGCGTGGCTTGATTCCGCCTTCACCGCCGGGCGTCGAGGGGGACCGGTGTCCCCCTCTCGGATGCATCACCGGGGTGGAGTGCGTCCCAGCAGGGTGGCCATCTCCGCGTCGAACTCATCCAGGAAGGCAACAGGGTCGTCGAGCTCCGGCTTCGGGGCAGGGGCTGCGTCCTTGGTGACAGCGGGCGCGGGATCGCGCCTGGATGCGGTGTCGAGGGGCGCTGCGGCATCGGACCTGCGGGCCGTCAACAGGGGCTCCCGCGGCGTGGGCGCCGCCGGCGGCGCCGTGGCGCGGCCCGGGCGGACGTTGACGTCGGGGGCCTTCAGGGCCGGCTCGTCCGTGCGGTCGAGCCGCCGGGTGGCGCGCATCCAACCGTCCGAGAAGAGCTCGCGGGCCTGCGTGCGAGCCGCAGCTTCCCCGGATCCGGCCGGGCTGGGCGCGCTGGCGGGATCCTCCGACAGGAAGCGGGAGTAGTCCGCCGGGTTCAGCCCCGCACGCGATTTCGGCTCCGCGCGCGGCGGCGCGGGGCGGCGGGTGGCCAGCGGAACGCGCGGCCGGTCGGCCGGAGCCGCCGGCGGGGCGCTGACGTCCGCCGCAGTGCCTTCGATGTCCTCCAGCAGATCGGAGAGAGACAGGCGGAGCTTTTCGTCGGTCGGACGCGACAGGGCCGCATCGAGGCGCTGCGCCATCTCCTTCAGGCGGGGCTCCACCGCCCCCGGTGACGCGGCTTCGTCACCCCGGTCGAGACGCGCGGCGGGGCGCAGAACGGGCGGCGCGACGCGACCGACGCTGGGTTCGGGAATCGAAGCCCGGTCAGCCTCAAGCGCGGCAGCCATCTCGGCGGCGATCTGGTCCGCGAGCGCCATCTCAGCGGCAGCTTTGTCAGCTGCGGCCTTTTCCGCCGCTGCCTTTTCAGCTGCGGCCCTTTGTGCCGCGCGTTCAGCCGCTGCCTTTTCGGCTGCCGCCTTCTCAGCCGCTGCCTTTTCGGCTGCGGCCTTCTGTGCCGAGGCGCGTTCGGCTGCCGCCTTCTCAGCTGCCGCCTTCTCAACTGCTGCCTTTTCGGCTGCGGCCTTCTGTGCGGCTGCGCGTTCGACTGCCGCCTTCTCAACTGCTGCCTTTTCGGCTGCGGCCTTCTGTGCGGCCGCGCGTTCGGCTGCCGCCTTCTCAGCCGCTGCCTTTTCGGCTGCGGCCTTCTGTGCCGACGCGCGTTCGGCTGCCGCCTTCTCAACTGCTGCCTTTTCGGCCGCGGCCTTCTGCGCGGCCGCGCGTTCGGCTGCCGCCTTCTCAGCCGCTGCCTTTTCGGCTGCGGCCTTCTGTGCGGCTGCGCGTTCGACTGCCGCCTTCTCGGCCGCAGCTTTCTGTGCGGCCTGGTCCGCGACCGTGTTCGCCGGGGCCGGTGCGTTTTCCGCGGCCTCGGTCTTCGTCTCCGGGCGCTGGGTGCCCAGCAGGAGCGCAAGTCCGCGCTTTGCGGCGTCGTCGGACAGGCGGGGGCCGGCGGCAGGGGTGGCTTCGGCTTTTTGGCTCTCGCCGGTGAGCCGTTCCACTTCCTTCAGCGTATCAGCGACCTTGCGGTCGATTCGCCTGATGGTGGCGGCGACTTCAACTTTCTGATCCGCTGGCAGGCGCACCAGACGCTGACGCAGGGTGGCGGCCTGGGACCGCAGACGTGCGGCATTGGCGAGGAGGGCTTCGACGCGGGTCGGCGCCGGCCCCTCGCTGGTATCTCTCTGTTCGTTCCCGGACTCCTCGACGGCGGGCGCGGCAGGCAGCGCCGGGGCTTCAGCGCGAACCGCGGCCACCGGGGCGGCGGGGCGCACGGGCGCCTGTGGTGCCGGACGCGGCGCGACTTCGGGCCGCGCCAGCGGGGTCGGCTCGTCCAACTCTGCCTCTGCCTCTGCCTCTGCCTCGTAGGGGGAGCGGCGCCGGGTGGCGGGTGCGGCGAGCGCGGCGGCGGCCATGCTGGCGGCCAGCGCATCCGTCTGGGGTGTGGCGGGGGTCAGTTGCGCGGCCTGCGGGCGCGGCGCCAACGGCGCCCTCGCGGTGGGCGGCTGCACACCTCTTTGGGCTTCGCGCTCCAGCGGCATCGCAGGACGCAGCCCCGCCGTGGCCACATAGCCACCGGTGATGTTCTGTTCCACCACCACGTCGTTGGCGCCGCCGGTGAGCAGGAGGTGCTCCACATCGTCGCGGCGCACGAGCACGAGGCGGCGGCGCGGATCAATGGCGACGGCATCCACGACGGCGAGCCGGGGACCGTTGCGGCCGCGCCCGGGGGCTCGACCGCTCAGGCCTCCACCCAGCCTGCGCATCACGAAAACAGTGACGCCGAGCAGGGCGGCAACCACGATCAGCGCGATCGCCAGGCGAACCGAAAAGTCGAGCTCCGCGCCAAACAACTGCTGTAACATCACGCCTCCGTCGCGCAGCCATCGGGGTGTCGAGTCATAGCGGGCGGATGACTCTACGTCTGCATGTTATGCGTCACCACCTAAGCTTTTGTTGATAATCATGGCAGGATTTCAGTCAGTGGCGAATCTCCGCATATGCATCGCAGGCGGCCCGGCGCCGCGGCGCGGAAGCGAAAAGGGTGTGCAATGAGCAAGATGAATGCAGTGGCGCGCGCATCCAGGCCGGCCGCTCGGGCGCGGCTCGGCGGGCAGGTCCTGCGCACCCTGACCCTCTCCGGAATGGCGCTGATCGGCGGTTTTGCGGCCACGGTGCTGTTCGCGAGCGCCTCTGGATCGTTTCTGTCCGGGGTGATCGGCGGTTTCGCGGTCTTCGGTGCCTTCTGGGCCATCTCGCTGGTGTGGAAGTCGTTCCGCGGCGAGCCGGAAACGCGCGATGTGCTTGGCCCGGCGGTGCTGGCGGCCTCGGGCGACGCGCTGGCGGTGGTGGAGGACGGCGAGCGGGTGGTGGAGGCCAATGCGGCTTACCGCTCCTTGTGCCGCAGCGAAGGCGGGGAGCCTCCGATCCCCGAGCGCTTCTTGTCACGGGTGCCGGGCACCCAGGCGGCCATGGCCGAGTTGCTCAACTCGGTCGCCGACGCCAAGGCCTTCAAATCCCGCATCAGTTTCGATTCGGGGAGCGGCGGCCGGCAGATCGAGATTTCAGTCCAGCCCCTCGACACCCGGCGCCGGGTGCTCTGGGCGTTGCGTGTGATCGAAGCCGGGACCGCGCCCGTCGCGGCGCCGGCCGCGCCCGCTCCGGCTGCGGCGGAGCCCGCGCCCATGGCGCCCCTCGACGACGAAAGCGCCGCGGCCCTGCTGGAGGCGTGGGAGCGGGCACCGGCGGGGATCGCCCGTGTCGGCCGCGATCGGGTGGTGCTCGCCAATGCGAGCCTGTGCCGCCTTTTGGGCTACGGCCTGGCGGAATGGGCTCCGGAAGGCATGCCGCTGCAAGAGGTTGTGGCGCCGGCCCATGTGCCCGACCTGCGTGATGCCCTCGGGACCGGGCGCGGCCCGACAAGCCTTGAGCTGGAGCTCACGCGGAAAGACGGACGGCCGCTGGCGGTGTTCGTGCGCCTCGGCGTGTGCGACGCCGCAGGTGAAGCCACGGCGGTGATCCTGCCGCGCTCCGCGCTGCCGTCGGCGGGGCGCGCGCCGCAGCCGGTCGCGGCGCCGCTATCGGCCGCTGGCGTGGCGGCGGTGCGGCCCGAGGCGGTCGCGGCCCGGAACGGCGCCGATGTGGATCGCTTCTTCCTGCAGGCGCCGGTCGCCTTGGCGCTCCTGGATGGCCAGGGGCGGATCCGCGCGGCCAATGCCGCTTTCGCCCGGCTGTTCGGTTCCGATGGTGCGTCGGCCGGGAAGCCGCTGCGCGCGGTGATCTCCGAGCGCGATGCCGCGGCGGTGGACGGCTTCCTGGCAACGGCGCGGTCGGGCGGTCAGCCCTCTGGCCCCTGTGATGTCACCGCCGCGGGCGGACGCTCGGCGCGCCTCTATGCGGCGCCGCTGGGCGTCGCGGCCGGCGGGGCTGACGACATCGCCCTGTGCGCCATCGACACCTCGGAGCAGAAGGCGCTGGAAGCGCAGTTCGCGCAATCGCAGCGGTTGCAGGCGGTGGGCCATCTGGCCGGCGGGGTGGCCCACGATTTCAACAATGTGCTCACCGCCATCATCGGCTATTGCGACCTGCTGCTGGCCAAGCATCGGCCCAGCGACCCGTCCTTCCCGGACATCATGCAGATCAAGCAGAATGCCAACCGCGCGGCGGCCCTGGTGCGCCAGCTGCTCGCTTTCTCCCGGCGCCAGACCCTGCGCCCCCAGGCCGTGGAGCTGACCGACGTCATCTCCGACGTGTCGGAGCTGCTGCGGCGTCTCATCGGCGAGCGCATCACCCTGGAGGTGCAGCACGCCCGCGACCTGTGGCCGGTGAAGGTGGACGTGAACCAGTTTGAGCAGGTGATCGTAAACTTGGTGGTGAACGCCCGCGACGCGATGCCCGACGGCGGCACCTTGACCCTGCGCACCGCCAATGTGCCGGCCAGCGCCTGCGCCGCCTACGGGGCGGGCAATCTCGCGCCCGCCGATTACGTGGTGGTGGAGGTGGAGGACACCGGCACCGGCATTCCTCCGGAAATCATCGACAAGATCTTCGAGCCCTTCTTCTCCACCAAGGAGGTGGGCAAGGGTACCGGGCTCGGCCTGTCCACGGTCTATGGCATCGTGCAGCAGACCGGCGGTACCATTCTGGCGGCCAGCGAGATGGGCAAGGGCACGGTGTTCCGCGTGTTCCTGCCGCGCTTCGTGCCCGCGGAAGAAGCGGAGCCGCAGCGCCCGGCCGAACCCGAGCCGAAGATGGGCGATTCCACCGGGCAGGGCCGCATTCTGCTGGTGGAGGACGAGGATGCCGTGCGCGCCTTCGCAAGCCGCGCCCTTTCGGCGCGGGGCTACGAGGTGCTCACCGCCGCCAGCGGCGTCGAGGCCCTGGAGCTTCTGGCCAAGGGGGGGCAGCCGGTCGATCTCGTGATCTCCGACGTGGTGATGCCGGAAATGGACGGCCCCAGCCTCTTGAAGGAGTTGCGCGCGCGCGATCCCGCCATGAAGGTGATCTTCATCTCCGGCTATGCGGAGGAGGCGTTCGCCCGCAACCTGCCGCCCTCGGAACACTTCGCCTTCCTGCCGAAACCCTTCTCGCTGAAGCAATTGGTGGCGGCGGTGAATACCGCCATACGCGGGCGTGCGTCACCGGAGACCAACAATTAGTCGCGGTGGCGATTTAGGCCGTAGTGACGATTTAAGGATTTGGGATTCCCAAGTGGTCGCAAATCGGATTCAACGCTGATTTTGGAGGATCGGCGATGGATTGCGATGGTCTTCGGGATGATCAGTGGGAGCGGATCAAAAGCTTCGTGCCGGGGGGCACCAAGG
>NZ_JABWGX010000028.1 GCF_021730435.1 Xanthobacter agilis | reverse complement strand
ACTCACGCCTGCCTTCACCACAAGTATCCCTCGACGGGCAAGCTGGAGCGCTGGCCGCTCGCGCGCGATGGGGCGGATCTCGATATGGCTCTGCCGGTCACGCTGGTTGCGAGCACGCTGGAACCCCAGATCTGCCTGGCCGAGGAAGGCTTTGGCCTCGTCTGTCTGCCGCAGTTCGCCGTGCGCACTCAGCTTTCGCGCGGCACGCTGGTCAGCGTGCTCGACGACTACATCCGCGATGTGGGCGCTTTCCATATTCTGTGGCCGGCAAGCCGCCACCCGTCGCCGAAGCTGTCCGCCTTCGTCTCGTTCATGGCCGAGAACCTGCTGCGCTATCCGCAACCGTTGCCCTGCAAAGCCGAAGCGCAGTGAACCAGCAACACGGGTCCGTTTGCGGGAGCGCTTCGTCGTGTCCGGTTCGATCTTCCCCTCTCAACGAGCTTCGGTAACGCTAGCCGCCGCCGCGACACGGTCAAGCCCGGCCCGCACCAGACCGTATAGAGCCTGACCGCGCCGCTCGATTGCGCCGGCCGAACGCCTCCTCGCCCTCGATCGGAGGGTGACATCGAAGGGAGCAGCGATGCAACGAAACGAGCGATTCGCGGTAATGGAAGGCTAGCGCTCTCGCTGTTCATCCGCTTCTGGATGGCGCTGACGCCACCGCTCTCCGACAGCGCGCAAGCCTCAGCCCGCGCCAAGGGTAACGAGCGGTTCGAGGGCTTCCTGCAATCGCTTGGCCGCAGACTCGCGACGGGCGACCGATTCCTGAGAGAGCTGTCGCGGGGGGTCTGGCGCAGGCTGCGAAGCACCGCGGAGATTGAGCGACCATCCCATTCTATTTTGGTCGCTTCGCCACATAATCGCGCGGGTTGGTCCCCAACAGGCGTCGGAACATCGCTGCAAAAGCGCTAGGTGTTTCATAGCCCAAGGCTTGCGCCGTTTGCATAACGGTCTCGCCCGCAATCAACATCGGCACAGCTGCCAATATGCATGCCTGCTGGCGCCAGACGGACAGCGTGCAGCCGAGTTCCTCTCGCGCCAGCCGCACCAGAGTTCGCACGGAGGCCCCGGCAAGAACAGCCAGGTCGGCGATGCGGTGCTCTGATCCGGGATTGGCCAGAATAGTCTGGCAGGCGCGTGCCAGCCGGATATCGGATGGCATGGTAAGCGAAAGTTCGTCGTCTGGAAGATCGGTCAGTTCATCGAGCAGCACCGCGAGCAACCGAGCCCGTCTTTCGATAGCGTCATCGCGTTCCTGGTCGCGGATCGCGCGCAGGATCAACTCGCGCAGCAGCGGCGTGACGGCGTAGCCGGCAGGAAATTGACTTGAGCGCGAGCAGATGCTGTCCGGCGCGATGTAGAGCGTTCGCAACGAAACCACCCCCCGCCCACGCATTTCGTGGACCATACGAGGCGGCGTCCACACCGCGCGTCCCGGCGGAACCAGCCAAAGCCGATGCGCTGCCCGGATTTCCATGACGCCTTCGGTCGCATGAATGAATTGACCGTCTGCATGACAGTGTGGCCCCACCATCCATCCATTGGGATAGTCACGCGCGACCGCGATGACGGCAGGCCGAGGTTGACCATTCGCAGGCGTCATCAAGCTGACTTGTTCACCGGTTGCTGGCGTACAGATGCTCCGCGAACCAGTCTCGGGCTGCTCCACTGGTGCGGTCGAATTGACGGACATAGGGATCGAAATGGCCTCCGGGAATGGTGACGAGACGTTTGGGTGGCAGCGCTTGCTGGTAGGCCGACAGGCATAGATCGGTCGCCGTGAGCACATCCTTCTCTGCCACGATCATCAAGAATGGCGTCGGACTGATGCGGGTGATGTAGATGCCCGGTTCGTTCTCGCGGGCCAGTTCGGCGCTGCGCAGCGTGATTTCGTTGCGCCAGCCTGGCGCAACGGGCCGGGTTTCGGTGAAGAAGTCAAAGCTGTCCGGGCCGCCCATGGCGCAGGCTACGGTCGGATCGTCGGAGACAGCGGGCAACATCATCGGCGCCTCGCCCCGATAGCGCGCTGCGCGGTCGGCTTCGAACCGGGCGATCAGGGCAGGCACGAGATCGGCGCGGGTACGCCGGAGCGCCGACTGATAGCCGCTGATCGTCGGAACCTGACTGACGACGCATTTGACGCGCCGGTCGGTTGCCCCGATCTCAATGACATGACCGCCGCTGAAGCTCGTCCCCCAGATGCCGATACGGGTCGGATCAACCCATGGCACAGTTTGCGCGAAGCTGATTGCATCGCGATAACCGCGTCGCTGCAACACAGGGTCGACCTCCTGACGCGGCGCGCCGTCGCTGGCACCGAAATTGGCGTGATCGTAGACGAGGACACCGAATCCGGCTGTCGCGAATACCTCGGCATACCGATCGAGATACTGTTCCTTCACGCAGGATAGCCCGTGCGCCATGACGATGGCCGGGCGATCATCATAGCCGTTTGCCGGCCGGTAGAGCCAGCCCCGCAACGTGCAACCTTCGGACGGAAATTCGACATCGGTGCGCATGGGAAATCTCCGCTGGGTTCGGAGACCCTTTTGCCTGTTTCCGCGAGGGTGTTCGCCGCGCTATTTGACAGAAACTACGCCAGATCGGCCAAAATAGTGACCTGCTCCTGACTTTTCATCCAGCGCGGACCAGAGTCTCGATCTTGGTTACGCCGTTGGGCGCGGTGTGAGCAACAGGCCGGGCTGCGGAGCTTTCAGATTGCTCAGCGGATCGGCTTATTGCGGTCAGGTGTGCAGCGTAGGCTGCGGGTGACGCCATACCGATGGGCCTACAGATCGAGGACGACTGATAAATTCGCTGCCCTGGTCGACCCGGATGGACTGCGGATAGCCATGCTCTCCCTCGAAATCCGGTCGGCAGACCGGGTCGACTGGTATCTCACCGTCATGCGTCAGAAACCGATGGCTTTACATGTCGACCGTTCGCTCATCCCGTGTGGTGTTCCACCAGATGCGCGGCGGGTGCGTCTTCGATCCCATCCGCGCAGGAGGCGAGAGAGGCGCTGGTCAGCCGGATTTCGAGGTAGGAGATTTCCCTGCCACGATAGAAGGTCTGCTCCGCCAGCGCATGAACCACGGCAACACGCGCCATGTCCGGCTGCTCGCCAAGAGCGAGGCGCAGACCAAGGGGGCGATGGGCGGTCAGGTCGCGGATGAGAAGGTCCGACAAACGACCTGTCCGTGCCCCCTGTCTCCTCGTCCTCGTACCGGGTGACGCCCGACCGGTTGGTTGACAGCATCCGTCGAACCCGCTTTCATCCACGCATCATGATCGACACCGCGTCCGTGAACCTTCTGCGACTTCTCTGCCCGGCCTCCTGAGAGGACCGGGTTCGTCGCCGTTCGTGTTCTGTGATCCGCGGGAAATACCACATGTCGTTCATCGACCAGCCGGAGCGTTCGGCCCGGCGCAATTTCTTCGCAAAGCGCCTCGTCGCTCAGTATTGCGGCATCGATCCGATTGCAGCCCTGCGACTTATCGGCAGCCGTCGGGCCTGACGGCTGCCCGGCGGCTGCACCCCTGGCCGTATTCGTCCCCATTTCGAATACACCCAGCGGAGACGCACCCACCATGTTGCGCGATCCTTCCATCAAATACGCCCCCTTCGCTCATGTCGACCTGCCCGACCGCACCTGGCCGTCACGGACCATCACCAAGGCGCCGCGCTGGCTGTCCACCGACCTGCGCGACGGCAACCAGGCCCTGGTCGATCCCATGGACGCGGAGAAGAAGCGTCGCTTCCTCGACATGCTGCTGAAGATCGGCTTGAAGGAAATCGAAGTCGGCTTCCCCTCCGCCTCGCAGACGGAGTTCGACTTCATCCGCCATCTGGTGGAGGGCGACCTCATTCCCGACGACGTGCACATCCAGGTGCTGACTCAGGCGCGGCGGGATCTGATCGAGCGTACTTTCGAAAGCCTGCGCGGGGCGCCACGCGCCATCGTGCACCTGTACAATGCCATATCGCCCGCCTGGCGCCGCATCGTCTTCGGCCTGGACCGGGCCGGCATCAAGGACATTGCCGTCAAAGGCGTCACCATCCTGCGCGAACAGGCGGAGAAATACCCCGAAACGCGCTGGACCTATGAATATTCGCCCGAAACCTTCAGCACGGCGGAACCCGACTTCGCGATCGAGGTGTGCGAGGCGGTGCTGGACGTGCTGCAACCGACGCCCGACCACCCGGTCATCCTGAACCTGCCTGCGACGGTGGAGGCGGCCGGTCCTCACGTCTATGCCGACCAGATCGAGCGCTTCTGCCGCCAGATCAGCCGCCGCGACAGCGTCGTCGTCAGCGTCCATCCCCACAACGACCGAGGCACCGGCGTCGCCGCCGCAGAGCTGGCGGTGCAGGCCGGCGCCGACCGCGTGGAAGGCTGCCTGTTCGGCAACGGCGAGCGCACGGGCAACGTCGACTTGGTGACCCTGGCGCTGAACCTGTACACCCAGGGCGTCGATCCAGGACTGGACTTCTCCGACATCCAATCGGTTGTTCAGACCGTGCAGTACTGCAACCAGATCCCCGTGCACCCACGCCACCCCTATGCCGGCGAACTGGTGTTCACCGCTTTCTCCGGCTCACACCAGGACGCCATCAAGAAAGGCCTGGAGGCTCAGGCGGCCCGCAACGACATATCGTGGGACGTTCCCTACCTGCCCATCGACCCGGCCGACCTGGGCTGCAGCTACGAAGCGGTGATCCGCGTCAACAGCCAGTCGGGCAAAGGCGGCGTCGCTTGGGTGCTGGAACAAGACAAAGGCCTGAAGCTCCCCCGCGCCCTACAGGTGCACTTCAGCCGCATCGTCCAGAGCCACGCCGACGAGACCGGCCGGGAGCTGACCGCCACCGATATCTGGGCGATCTTCCAGGACACCTACCTGCCGACCGGCGACCGGCGCTTCGATCTGATCGACCACCGGGAGACAGGCTCACCCCGCAGCCCCGATCGCATGTTCGTGGGCCGCGTGAGCATCGGGCGCGAGGAACGCTCGATCAGCGGCCGAGGCAACGGGCTGCTGTCCAGCGTGCTCGCCGCGCTGAAGGCCGACTGCGACATCGACATGGATATCCTCGACTACCAGGAGCACGCCATCGGTCACGGCGGTGACGCCCGCGCCGCCGCCTATGTGCAATGCCAAACCGCCGACGGTCGCGTGGTCTTCGGCGTGGGCATCGACACCAACGTGGCCACGGCGTCGGTGCGCGCGGTGCTGAGCGCCGCCAACGGTTTGGGATGACCCTTCTCGCGACCGGGCACCCCGGCCTCGGCGCAAGTAAAGCCCGGGCAAGGGCGGCCGGGATGGAGGGGATCATCCGGCCCGTAGAAGCGAGCGCCGGGAATGATGACCGGATCAGGATGCACAAAGCCGTAGAACCTGAAAGCCGTGCATCCTGATCGCCGTCTTTCCTCATGAACACGACGAAGCGCCCCGCCCGAAGACGGAGCGCTATCGCGATCGTCAGGCGGTGACGATCTTGCCGGACTGGCGGGCGCGCAGCGCCTATCAGCTCAACGGATGCTCGGCCTTGAAGTGGAGGTCCCGTTCGACCGGGAGCCGGAGCCGCCCGCGCACCGATCGGATTTAGGCAAGACTGACATAGCCGAGCTCGGGTTCGCCAAGGCCGAGATCGCAGAGGCCGAGATCGCAGAGGCCGAACAGACGGTCGGGGTCCTCGGGATCGGCTTTGGTGAGAAGCCAGGTGGCACCAGCGTCCGGCGTGAAGAGCTTCACGACGGGAGGCGGATCGATGTTCTCGCCGGCGGCGCTGCGCGCGCCATTGGCGAGGAGCCGGGTATAGAGTTCGTCGGTGAGGAGTGCTGCGGCCATGTCGGCCTCCCTTCGATGTCACCCTCCGATCGAGGGCGAGGAGGCGTTCGGCCGGCGCAATCGAGCAGCGCGGTCAGGCCCTACTCGGTCTGGTGCGGGCCGGGCTTGACCGCGCCGCGGCGGCGGCCAGCGTTACCCAAGCTCGTCGAGAGGGGGAGATCGAGGCGGAAGGTGCAGACAGGCCGTCCCAAGAGCCGACACGCGCATCAGGCCTCGAAGCGCTTCTTCCTGACACCGCGCTGCGTGGTTTGGGATTTGGCCGAGGTCGAAGCGTGGCTCGACGAGAGGCTCCACGCATCGGAAGCGGACACCTTGCGCAAGGCACCAGCGCCGGACGTTCGTCAACGGCGTGCGCGACCGATCAGGACATCGCTTCAGCGGGATTGAAAGGCACCGGTGTGATCGCTTTCCAGGCTTCCAGACGAATTCAGCGCAACAAATGAAGCTTCCGGCCCGGTCGCGGCCATTCCGCCACCGCCGGTGATCCCTGTGAGCGACGGGAGATTCCGTCGATCCATGCCAAACCGCAAGATCAGTCGAGCACGCCATAGCCGCGAGCGCCTAATTGGTATCGCCACAGAGGAATGAACGATGAGGGCGGCTCTTCAAAACTATCATGCCCGGATGCAGCGGGTGCTGGACTACATCGACCAGCATCTCGACGTTGATTTGGACCTGGAAACGGTGAGCGGCGTCGCGGCCTTCTCGATGTATCATTTCCACCGGCAGTTCACGGCGATCTTCGGGTTGTCCGTGCATCGCTATGTCCAGCTCGCCCGCATGAAGCGTGCTTCCTACCGGCTGGCCTACAGGCACGCCCAAAACGTTACGGACATTGCGATGGATGCCGGGTACGACGCGCCGGATGCTTTCGCCCGCGCCTTTCGGCAACGGTTCGGGCAATCGCCTTCGTCGTTCCGAAAATCTCCCGATTGGGAGCTGTGGCTTGCGGCCTTCGGGCCTCTCGACAACGCGAGGAGCAAGCTCATGCAGAAGACCTTTACCACGGACGACGTGACGATTCGCGATGTGCCCGCGACACCGGTGGCGATCATGGAGCATCGCGGCGCCCCGGCGACGCTCGGCGCCACCATCCAGCGGTTCATCGCCTGGCGCACCGCCGCCGGCCTGCACCCCAAGACAAGTCCGACCTTCAATGTCTGGCGGTCCGAGCGGCGTCCTGCCTCGCCTGCCGACTATAGCGTCGACCTGTGCGTCGGGATCGACCGACCGATCGAGGCGAACGGCGAAGGGATCAAGGCCGGCGAGATCCCCGGCGGACGTTGTGCGGTGCTGCGCGTCGTCGGCTACACCGACAATCTGGAGCCCGCCGTGCTCTATCTCTATCGCGACTGGCTGCCGGCCAGCGGCGAGGAAGCCCGCGATTTTCCGATCTATTGCCAGCGGCTGAGCTTCTTCCCGGAGGTGCCGGAGCATGAGGCTGTCGCGGAACTGTTCTTGCCGCTGAAATAGCGTCCTCGGATGGCGGCCTGTCCATTCCGCCAGCCGGCGGCGGATGGGCCGTTGTCTATTGGTGGGAACCATTTGCCCACGACGCCATTTCGAAGAATCACGGAGAACTACGGCGTCGACGCAGTTCTCTGTTTCATCGGTCTTGGCCCGCTGGGCTCCAGACTCAGTTGAGCCAATAGGCAACGACGGCGGCGAGATCGGTTGCGCTGAGGAAGTTGCGGGCGAGCTTGTCGTATCCCCTGGCGATGCGGCTGGGAGTCATCTGCCGGATCCGACATATCGCCTCATCCGCCTGGGCTTCGTCGCGGCAGGCGACGATGACGCGGGCAACCGGTTCGGTTCGCGCGGCCTTTGCGGGAGCGGACCTGTTCCCTGCACGAAGGGACTTGATCTTATTTCACAACACACATTATACAATAAGCGTTATGAAATGGAGTCCACGGAAATGGCTCGCCCACGTAGCTTCGACGAAGACCGTCTCTTGACCGGGGCGATGCACGTGTTCCGCCGTCAGGGCTTTGCCGCAAGTTCCGTGCGCGATCTGGAGGAGGCGACCGGCATGACGTCTGGAAGCCTCTACAACAGCTACCGCGACAAGCGAGGCCTCTTCGAGGCCGCATCCGCCCACTACAACCGGACGGTCCTCGCCCGCCGTATCGCGGATCATGCGCCCGAGGGCGCGGGCATCGCGGGCCTTCGGCGGCTGTTCCTGTCCCTCCTGCATGAGCCGGACGGCGGCTCGTCCGGCTGCCTGATCACCAACAGTGCGGTCGAATTCGGCCGCAAGGATCAGCCTGGTTTCGTAACCGAGGGATTCGCCGTCCTCCGCGCGTGTTTCGCCGACCGCCTCGGCGGCAACGATACTGAGGCCGTCGCCTTGCTCGCGCTCTATCAGGGCATCCTCGTTCTGATCCGGGCCGGCTACGACAAGGCCGCGCTCGAAGCGATGATCACGCAGCATTTCGAGACCTTGGAGAAGCACCATGGATGCTGAAGCGCTCTGGCCCCGCTATGCCGCGATCTGGTCGTCCGACCCGGCGCGGCGGGAGAGCGAGCTGAAGGAATGCCTCGCCGACGACGCCAGCTACTGCGATCCGAACGGTCCGCTGAAGGGCCGGGCCGCGCTGTCCGACTACATGGCCGGCTTCCAGCAGAGCGTGCCGGGCGGCCGCTTCCGGATCATCCAGGTGATCGCGCATAACGGCCGGTCTCTCGCCCGATGGGCGCTCCAGAATGCGGATGGTACCGTGCTGCAGCTCGGCGCGAGCTTCGCCCATCATGATGCCGAAGGGCGCCTGAAGGAAATCAACGGATTCTTCCCGCTGACGTCGTCAGACCCCACGGCGAGAGCCTCGACATGACGTCGCAGCGGGCGCTGGCGGAGGAGTACGCCGCCAGGATCGAAGGTTTCGGCCCGATTTCCGTG
Organism: Xanthobacter agilis; assembly: GCF_021730435.1. Lineage (GTDB taxonomy): Bacteria > Pseudomonadota > Alphaproteobacteria > Rhizobiales > Xanthobacteraceae > Xanthobacter > Xanthobacter agilis. Next base: position 52,647 of record NZ_JABWGX010000028.1, on the reverse strand, counting down.
CACCGCTATTTCGGGGGCGCGAGCCTGCGGGCCGATGGCGTTCAGTTTGGCTTCGTCATGAAGGGCGTCCTCTATCTCAAGGCCGACGAGGTCAGTCGCGGCGCCTTCGAACGACATGGCTGCGCGCCGTTCAGCTACGCCGGCGCCTCAGGCCAAGTGACGGTCGCGGCCTATTACGAGGCACCGGGCGAGGCCCTCGACGACCCCGAAGGCTTGTCCGGCTGGGCAGCGGATGCGCTCAGGGCCGCCCGCTCGGTTCCGCAACGAAAGCGCGGCGCATCATGAGACAGATCACCTTCCACACGACCGGCCGTCCGGCGGATGTGGCCGAATGCATCGACGTGCCGGATCCGGCCTTCACTGCGGATGACCAGGTTCCGGTTCCTTGACCGTCGACCTTCCCGCCAAAGACGGGAAGGCTAGCGGACGTTTCGTTGTGTGGGTTGGCGGCTCACCAGCCCTGGTCGATCGGCAGAACGAAGAGCTCCGCGACGTTGACATGAGCCGGCGCCTGAAGCGCGAACAGGATGGTGTCGGCGATGTCTGCGCCTTGCAGGAAGGACATCTGCTTGGTGAGATCATCCATTTGCTGGCGGTAGCCGGGGTCCGTGATCTGGTCGTAGAGTTCGGTGGCGACGGCGCCGGGCTGGATGCAGGTGACGCGGATGTTGTGCTTCTGCCCGACCTCCATGCGCAGGCCGTCGGAGAAGGCGGTGACCGCGTGCTTCGTCGCACAATAGACCGACAGCCCCTTGAAGACCTTGCGGCCGGCGATCGAGGATGTGTTGAAGATATGGCCCGAATGCTGCTTGATCATCTGCGGCAGTACGGCCGCCGTCGTGTTGAGCAGGCCCTTGACGTTGACATCGACCATGCGGTGCCATTCGCTGGTCTTGAGCTGGTCAACGTCGGAAAGCGGCATCAGGCCGGCATTGTTGAGGAGAATGTCGATCGAGCCGTAGGCCGCGACCAGCTTCTTGACTCCCGCTTCGACGCAGGCCGGATCGACCACGTCCATTTCGATCACGAGAGCTTCGCCGCCCTTTTCCGTGATGTCGGCCTTCAGGGCTTCGAGGCGCTCGGTACGCCGGGCCGCGATGCCGACCTTGACGCCCGCCGCAGCCAGCTTGTGCGCCGCGGCCGCACCGATGCCGCTCGATGCACCGGAAATCAGTGCGACTTTTCCATTGATGTTCGTCACGGCACGTCTCCTTGTTGCTCGCGAACCCGTCCCGGGAGTGGACAGGCGCTCGCGTTCGACAGGGAGAAATTTATGAAACCCCGGCTTTTTCCTCTCTCGGCGCCTTGCCGAGGCTGTCGGGATTTTGCTCAATTCGCCATCAACACGCGCGAAACGCCTCAGCCTCGCCGATAGTCGGTCGGTGAGAGGCCCGTCTCGCGGCGGAAGATCTGCGCGAAATGGCTGGGGCTGGAATAGCCGACGGTCATTCCGATCTCGATGATGCTGGCGTCGGTTTCTTGCAGCAGTTGCTGTGCCTTGGCGACACGCTGCCGAATGAAATACCGCGACGGCGAGACCCCGGTCGATTTCTTGAAGAGCCGACTGAAATGGAACGCGCTCATTCCCACCTCATGCGCCAAGCTGTTGAGATCAAAGGGCTGATCGAGCCGGGCGGCCATGAAGGCAATGGCCCGCCGCAGTTTCGAGCCGGACAAGGCGGTTTGGGCACGCGCTGCGGTATCTGCAACGCCATAGTGGCGCACGAGGTGCACGGCCAAGCTCTGCGCCAGTCCTTCGACGAACAGCGCGCTGCCGCCGTTTTCGGCGACCAATTCTCCACGAAGGAGGCTTAGGATATGCGAGATCGTCGTGTCGCGCCCCCCGGAGATATCCTTCAAGGTGACGTTGCCGCTGGCCTTGCCCAGCATCTCTCGCGCGACCTTTTCGAACAGCGCGATGGAGACATAGAGGTGCATGACCTGAAATGGCTGATCACCGTCGGCCTGCCATCGCATTTCATAGGGAGCAGGTGATCGTGTCAGGAAGAAATCGCCGACACTCACACGGCTCGCTTCCCATTCACCTCCAAGATCCCTTTCTTCGACGGTGGCACTGCCCGACATGACCCAGACGATGAGCGGCTCAGCGACGGCGGGAACCAGGAAGGGCTGTTGAACGTGATTGCGGGAGAAGACCTGCACGAAAACGTCTTTCCACGCCGGTCCATCGCCGCTGATCAACGTGGTCCCGCTGATATAGCTTTCAAGCCCGATCGGGGAGGTCCGCTCAGGGGTAGGTGGCGGTGTGGATGGTTTATTCAAAACCAATATCATCTTCCTTACATTGCGTATTCAGGTTTTCCTCATAGCAATGCAACACTGACGGCGGCGATATCATTCAGGGCGGCAGAAAACATATCAATGTATTTTTTATGACTGTTGCGGACGTTTTCTGTCGTGATACATGACCATGCCGGCATGGGACACCACCTGCCGGCCACGCTGCATCGCACGGTCGCGGATGCCATCGACCGTGTGGCGAAAAGGGCACCGCCGAACATCCGGTAACGCACGTGGCTCGTGATCGCCGCCGAACACCGCCGCGCCGCTCTATTCCGATCGCGTTCTCATCAGCCGCTGTCCACTGAAATATGCGGCGCATGCATCCGCTCACGACACACTTTCAATCCCAATAAACGGCATCGCGGACGGCAACAGCGTCGGTGCCCGCTTCTGGCCAGTCACCCAGGCGTCGATCATATCGGCCCATTCCTGGAGCATGTGCCGGCGCTGCGGTTCGTATTCCGCTTTGTTGTAGACGCCGCGTGACGAGCGCCCGTCCTCGTGGGCGAGGCATTTCTCGATCCAGTCGCTGTTGAAGCCCATCTCGTTCAGGAGCGTCGAGCCGGTCCGGCGCAGGTCGTGGACCGTGAAGGGCTCCAGCGGCAACCCCTCCTTCTTCGCCCGCGTCACGACGGCCGTGGTCACGCGATTGAAGGTCGCGCGCGACATGGGGGCGTCGGCGTCATAGCGGGACGGCAGCAGAAAGCGCGAATTGCCGGCGCAGGTCTTGAGCGCGATCAGGATGTCGAGCGACTGTTGCGACAGGTAGACGTTGTGCGCCTTCGACCGCTTCATACGCTCCTTCGGAATGGTCCAGACGGCGTTCTCGAAATCGACCTCGTCCCAGACGGCATCGGTCAGCTCGCTCTTGCGCACCATGGTGAGCAGGATCAGACGCAGGCCGAGGCGGATGGTCGGCAGGGTCGGCACGTGCTCGATCTGCTGCAGCATGATCTTGATCTCGGCCGGCGACAGCGCCCTGTCCTTCGGCTGGAAGGTCGCGATCGAGGCCGGCCCGACCTCGTCGGCCGGGTTCGGCACCTTCTCACCATGCAGGATGGCGAAGGCGAAGATCTGCTTGACGATGTCGCGGGCGTGGATGGCGGTCGCCGGGGCGCCGCGCTCCTTCACCTCGGCGCAGAGCTGCCGCAAATCGTCCGGCGTCACCTCGGTCAGAAGGCGGTTCTTCCAGGCGGGGAGAATGTCGCGATCGAGGATGGCCTTACGCATCGAGCGGGTGCTTTCCGCCATGCGCGCTTCCTTGATCCATAAGCCGCTCACCGCGCCGAAGCTGCGCTCCATGGCCTTGCGCCGCTTGTCGCGCTGTTTCTCGTGAGCCGGAGAAAGCCCCTCCGCCACCTGCTTGCGGGCTGCGATGCAGCGCTCGCGCGCTTCGGCGAGCGTGAAGCCATCGGGGCCGTAGGGGCCGATCGTCAGCGTCTCCCGGCGGCCATTCAGACGGTAGTCGTACCGGAAGGTGATTTGACCTGTCGTGGCGACGGAAGCGTACATACCGTCACGATCGGTCACCTTGTACAATTTATCCTTTGGTTTCAGCCTCTTGATGCCCACTCGATGATCAACCGAAGTAGTAAGTATTTGAATTTTCGATGAGTGTAAGACGGAGAAATCGACGTTTACCGTCAGATATACCGTCAGAATCACACGCAATTGATTTTCCACAATAAATGTGGTGCGGTGCGCGGCGTCAATCTCTTCGTTCGTATTATATACGAAGTGCAGGAGAAATAGCTACAGCCGGTCGAAAACGTCCGCGATTGACTGCGATACGTGGCGAAACCGATTCTGCCGCGCGCGCATTGCTCGCTACCCTCCAGGCTACGCATCCTAGCCGGCATCCAATGCCCTCCAACCTTCACGAGGCTTCCAACGCTCGTCCCTTTCAGCAGGCCCGATCAGGGGAAGCAGAAATCCCGCGAGGTCGGAGACGACGACAGCTAGCTCCGCCGGCGCCGCGGCCATACGCTCTCGTCCCAAAAAGGCCTGCCACTGGCGCCCCCAGGCTTCAGCGTAAGCATCACTCAGGCCAGTAGGCTTCTCGATTGGAAGCATGGTTCCGCGCCGAGCAAAGGTCTGGCGGACGGCCTCTGCAAGCGATGCCTGATCGAATTCGAACGTCTGAGCGATCAGCCAGAGGTCATAGAAATCCTTCAACCGGCTGTTCGCTATGCCGAGCACGACGAGTGCCTGGAATTTCTCGGCAACCACCGTCGTCACCGGATAGGCACGCAGGCGGGGCGCAGGCGCGTCGAGCAGCGACGGATATTCAATCTCGACAGGCCCGGGCGTGACGGCATCACCAAAGCCGATGTCCACTTGGATAGGAACGCGGGCGCCTGCGATCGTCGCAGAGGTGCGCACGCGGATGCCGCCGTATTCAACGTCCTCCCGGATCGGAACAGCCGCGATCGCTACAATATCAAATACGACGCCATCGTCATCGACCGGCTGCCCGCAGATCTCTCGAAAGACCTCTCCGATCGCCTCCGGGCTGTTCTCGCCATAGCCGAGGAAATCGAGATCGCGTGTAGGCCGGAAAGGATCTGCCACCCAGGTCACGAACAGCATCGCACCCTTCAGGATGAAGCGGTCGCGATGAGGTGACAGGCTCAGTCGATACAGAAGCCGTTCCAGCGCATAGCGCGTCAGCAGAATCTGAAAGTCCGTGCGTTCGACACGAGACCGGTCGAGCAGGCGAGCCCGGACCGAAGCACCGACGTTTTTCCTTGGTTCATGTGCCATCGGCTACCGTCGCTTCCACATAGGGCCTCATGGTCGACCAGACCTTTCCCTTTGTCCCATAGGTCCAGAGCTGGTCGCTCGTGACTTTCCGCCGTCGAAGTCCCTCACGCAGGCCTTCCAGAGCGACATCCAGTCCGACCTTCGCCCGATAGCGAAAGCAATCGACGATCGTCCGCGCTGGATTTGTGATCGACACCTCGATGCCATCGATGGAATGCCGCTCGACACCGTCCGCCAGAGATGGGCCTGTAAATCGCACGAAGCGGATGGGCGGATAATCGATTTTGGGACGCCAGGCGGTGCGATCGATGGCCATCCAAACGGCGGATGGCATTTGCAGCGTCAGCTCATGGAATTGCAGCGCTGAGGTCAGGCAGATGACGCCTTTGGGAACGAGCACCGAAGCTTCCGCCAGAATGCGAGCCGCATCGCCCGAACTATCCGCAAGCTGATAGAGACCGCGCGCGGGGCGAACGACCGCCCCGTCCCGGACAAGACGCGCCAGCGTTTCCGGGCCGATGCCGTGGGCGGCAAAGTCCTTCAGCCGCATCATCGGGCACGCTTTCAGCAGCTTGAGCGCTTGAGTGCGTTGAGAATCCATGGCCGTAGCGATGTGATGTTTCCTCGACAGATTTAAAATATAGCAGAGGTTTTATCACATTTTCAGGAAACAGCAATCCGTTGCGCTTGCCCCTCGAAGCGGCCACCTGCGCGCCGGCACCGCCAAAGCGCAGGCTCTGACTTTGCTCCTGGTGCCGGCGTATGTTCGCCGCTCTCCAGGGGGCAAGGCAATTGACGGGCGGCAGTCCTCGTGAAGGAGAGCGCCTTACGTGTGATCCATCAGGTCGTCGACCGTTCTGGCCTTTATGTATCGAGCCGGGTTCGGTCCGGAGGCGAGCGCGCTGAAGTGCGCCTCCCCGCACGCGATCTTGCCGGCTTCGATATCGCGCAAGTCGTCCACGAAGAGGCTGCTTTTGGTCTCCACGACGAAATAGAGGCGCTCTTCGCCGCTGACTTCGACCAGAACCGCCCAATCGGGATTGTAGGTGCCGAGCGGAGTCGGCACTTTGAACCACCCAGGCAGCTTGGCGTAGATCTTCACGGACTCGTTCTTTTCGAGCTGCTCTGCGAATGTCCGTTCGACACCTCCGGAATCATAGACGACGTGCTCGAAGACCGACTTCTGCGCGTCCTTGAGCATGTTGCGCAAATAGCCGGTCAGTTCCTCCTGTGCGAAAAGCTCCTGCGCGTAATAGTGCTCGTCGCCGATCCGCTGATATTTGATGCCGTCGACAATGGCCAGGCGCTTGGTCCGGTTGATGACCTCGCCGGCGATCTCGATGAAGGCTTGCGGATTGCGCTTGAAGTCGGTCAAGCGGCCGCACTCGGTCAGAATGCGGACGAGGCTCTTGCGGGTGAGCTGGGTCCGGTCCTGAAGATCGGTCAGCACGTCGGGCAGGATAATGTCGCCTTCCTCGATCGTGATGATCGTCCCGCTGTCCTTGGCGTGCTCCTTGGCCTCGACACCACCCTGTCCGATAGAGAGATCGGCCTTCCTGACCCGCACGCGGGCCTTGGAGACGGGCGGACCATTGGCGATCGCCTTGGCGCAATCGGTGATCAGCTTTTCATTGTCGAAGTGAACGCGATAGGTCGTCTTGTGCTTGATGCGGTCCCAGAGCGCCTGGAATTCGGCGCTCTCAAGAATGGCCTGCCGTGTCTTGACGGTGACGCGCTCGTCGGCGTTCTTGATGTCGAGCTTCCCAGCGACCTTCTTCAGCACGTCACGAACCGCGCCAAGGTGGGCGGCGAGCGCCACCGGCAGCGCGAGCGTTCCGTCCTTCAGGGCGGTGCGCAGCGTGTCCTGCACCTTGCCCTTGGTGTCGACGAAGCCCTCGGCCTTCAGGTGATCGAAGATGGCGGCTGATTCCTCGAAACCCAGCATTCCGGTCGAGCCGTCCGGATTGACCACTGGAATGGTCGCGAACTGGTGCTTTTCGACGATGCCGAATTTGATGCCGGTGTCCTTCTCGATCTCCTTCTGCAGGTTCTCGGCGAAGTCCTCATAGCTCTCTGTGGCGATGACGGTCAGCGTGTTGATGTCGAAGCCGCGCAGGCGTTCGCCATTCTGGTTCACGCACAGTCTAAGACCACGGCCGATGGTTTGCCGCCGCTCGCGCTCGGTGCCGATCTCGCGGAGCGCACAGATCTGGAAGACGTTGGGATTGTCCCACCCCTCCTTCAGGGCCGAGTGCGAAAAGATGAACTTCAGCTTCGTCTCGAAGCTGAGCAGCTTCTCCTTGTCCTTCATGATCAGGTTATAGGCACGCTCGGCATTGTCGCGGCCTGCCTGATTGTTGTCGGCCGTATCGGTCCAGCGCCGCGCCTTGTCGATCGAGAAATAGCCGTCATGCACCTCTTCGGCTTCCGACGTAACGTCGACCTCCTTGAACAGGCTGACGAAGTCGGGAAGCTTCGCCGCGCGGCGATACTCTTCCTCGAAGATGCGGGCATATTTGCCCTTCACGGGATTTCCATCGGCGTCGTAGGAGCGGTAGTGCTCCACCGCATCGATGAAGAACAGGCTCAGCACCTTGATGCCGAGCGGCGCCAAGCGCTTCTCCTTTACCAGATGCTCGTGGATCGTGCGGCGGATCATCAGGCGCTTCAGCGCGTCGGCATCAACATCGCCGACGGCTTGGCCTGGCTGGAGAAACTCTTCACCGCCCGGTAGCTTTACCTCCAGGAGCTGATTGTCGCGTCCGGCGCGGATCTCGCCGATGCGGCAATCGGCGTAAATCGCGCGCTTGGTCGGCTCCTCCAGGTCGTCGCCATCCTGAACCGTCACCTCCTGGCGACGCACCTGCTTGCCATCGAGCACATCGATTTCAACGCGCGCGGTGATGGTTCCCTTGGCGTTGCTGGCGGAGACGAAACGGACATAGGCCTTGTTGTGGCCTCCTTCCACTTCGAGCGAGGCGACTTCGATCTGCTTGACCAGCTTGCGCTCGTAGGCGTCGACCGCGTCCAGGCGGAACACCATGTGATGCTTGTCGACGTGGGTCGCCGAATAGCGCAGCGTGCAAAGCGGATTCATCTCGCCGAGGGCGTTCTTGCCCGCGCCAGAAAGGCCGCCGTCGACGCTCTGCGGTTCGTCCACGATCAGGATGGGCCGCGTCGCGCGGATGAGGTCGATCGGCCGCTCGCCGCCCGTCTTCTCGCTGTCCTTGTAGAGGTTGTTCACATCCTTCTTGTTGATGGCGCCGACCGTCACCACCATGATCTGGATGTTGGGGCTGGTCGCGAAATTGCGCACCTGGCCGAGCTTGGTGGAGTCGTAGAGGAAATAGTCGAAAGGCTGTCCCGAATAGAGGCCCTTGAAATGCTCCTCGGTGATCTGGAGCGTCTTGTAGACGCCCTCCTTGATCGCGACCGACGGCACGACGATGACGAATTTGGTGAAGCCAAAGAGCTTGTTCAGCTCGAAAATGGTGCGGAGATAGACATAGGTCTTGCCCGTGCCGGTCTCCATTTCCACCGTGAAGTCGCCAGAGGTCAGCGCGGAGGATGGCGCCAAGCCATTGCGGAGCTGGATATCCTTCAGATTGGCGATGATCTCGTCATCCAGCAGCGTGAGCCGATTGCCGATGCCGAGTTCACTCTCGACCAGCCCGAGCTCTGACTGCGCATCAAGAGCCGCATCTTCCTTCAATCGACCGATACCGCCAGCCTTGCCTGTGCCGAAGGCGGTGACGGTGAACTCGGTACGGTTGATCTCCTGGCCACGAAACAGGTCCGCGACGGCTTCGATCGCGCGTTTCTGGTAGTCGAGATCGGGTTCGAAATGCAGTTTCATCGAACCATCCTCACAGGCTACGAACGTCGGAAATGCCGGCCTGGTTCAGGATCGCGGCCATGTTGGTCTTGGCGATGTCATCGGCGAAGCCGGTGTCCTTGAACACGACGCGTGTATCAACGGCCGGCGCCAAAGCCTTCCGCCATTCAACGATGCCTTTCGCGAGTTCCTCAACTACGTCCTTGGTCAGACCGTCAGCGAGACAGACGATCAGCGTGCCACCGCCAATGGAATGAACTGTCTTGCCGGCCATCGTCTTCGTCTCGATCGGCACGCAGAGATCAAGGCCAAGCTTGAGCAAGAGCTCATAGAGCACGTCTTGCTCCTTGCGACCCTGAACGAGGTGTTCGGCATTCTTCAGAAGGCTGTCCTCGAGATCAGCGACATCGGGTTGCCATGCGCGGATATTTGACGATGCGAGCTTGAAGACTCGGAAGCCGAGATCTCCCTTAAGAAGCGGGCTCTCCCCTTCAATGCGCTGAGCCGCACGCCGAAGCCGCTCTTTTGTCAATTCCGATATACGTCGTGGCAATTTCAATTTATCGCAAAAGTCAGCGGCAACCTTCTGCTCTCTGTTGCTGGGATCGAGCGGTTCTGGAAGTTGAACGAGAATATAGCGGCGCCCTACACTCTCGGCGGAGTTCTTTTTCATTACGGCATGTCCGGTTGTGCCAGACCCCGCAAAAAAATCCATAACAATATCACCTTCGCCTGCGACCTGCTCGATCAGGCTTGCAACCAGCTCTGTCGGCTTTGGAAAAGCAAAGAGATCGACTCCGAAGAGCGACCGAATTTCTTGCGTCCCATCCGCAGTGTGTACGCCGTCAATAATCGAGCGGAACGCAATGAATTCCGCTCTCATTTCGTTCCGGAACTTTTTTTCGCGTGGACGACCTTGATCGCTTTTGGGGAATAGCACCTTTCCCTCAGAAATCAGCTCCGTCATCTTTTCTTTCGAGTACCGCCAACCGGTCGATGGATTCGGCGGAAATACCCGCCCTGTGGACGGCTCGCGGATTTCATAGTGAAGGTTGGGCCGCTGATCTCGCGTCGCGAGGCCGAGCATACTACGGCTCATCCACTCTCCGCGAGGATCGTTGTCGGGATTGGCGAATTTAGACTCGTCGCGGCCCACGCCTTTTAGAGAAATTCCGTCATCTCTGGAGTAAGCCAGGATATACTCGTGATCCGTTGATATGTTTGTGTTTGCGCGCGTGTCGCTGAATTGGCGCGCCTTCCAAACAAACTGCGCAACGAAATTTTCTTCTCCAAAAATCTCGTTCAGCATCAACTTAAGATTTGCCACCTCCCCGTCATCGCACGAAACGAGAATAACACCCTCAGGGTGAAGCAGCGTTCTTGCGACCCTCAATCGAGGGTACATCATGTTCAGCCAATCCGTGTGAAATCGACCAGAAGCTTCGGCATTCGAGCTGATGCGACGTCCACCCTCCGTTTGCCCCGTTAGCTCAAGGTAATTTCCAATATTATCGCGATAGTCATCGGGATATACAAAGTCCTTCCCCGTATTATAAGGCGGATCTATATATATAAGCTTGATTTTTGCGGCGAAGCTTTTTTGTAGAAGCTTCAGGACCTCAAGATTGTCCCCCTCGATCATCAGATTTTGGGTTGTATCCCAATTAAGGCTCTCTGCAGGACAAGGGAGCAGTGTCCCCAGCGAGGGCGTCAACGCAATCTGTCGTGCCTTGCGCTTGCCATGCCAATTGAGACCAAATCTCTCATCAGATTGAGCAACGGATAGACCTAGCAACTCTTTGAGAAGGTCGAGATCAAGCTTTCCCTCAACCGCAATTTCGGGAAATAGGCTTTTCAGCGCAACCACATTATTTGCCATGAGATCCGCGCTTTGGGCTTCGGGAGCCTCGCGGTTCATTTTCTTAATATCGCTCATTCAGCATCTCATATTGTCTAGAGTTCAATTGTGTCCGGGAAGCCGCTACGGATGAAAGATGCTGTAGTGGTATTCGAGGGCTGCTATACTTGGGTAATGGGTAGATCTGGATGGGAGTGATAATTCTCGGCCATCAAGTTCCTCGTATTCCGAACCACTAAGTATGTTTGATACCTTGGTTTTCAGGATTTTTGGATCGACCGATATTAAGCCGAGATCGAAAAGTGTGTGGACATCGGCACGAAGCAATAGGCCGTTAGAGACAGCATTCGTCTTCAAGCCCCGGTAAGGCACGATATGGGCCGCTTCCAGCACCCACTGGGTCTTGCATCGCGTCATAGCGCATTTGGCGCCGTACGCAGATACGAGCTTTCGACGAAATGCCTGTTGCCCAAGGCGGCGGACTATTTCTGCAATAATACGGTTCTTTCCATCCGGTATATTTTTGGGATCGAAGGGCTCTCCGTAATCATCGTCTTGTTTTAACAAAAGCTCGTCGATCCGGCTGACCCGAGGGACATTGAGCGCCTTTATGAGTTCGGGAGACGCTGGCCCCAATCCAGTATTGCTATCTAATATCTCTCTAGCGCCAGCCGCAGATGTTAGCTTAGCGATCTCGGTGTCGAGAACAAATCGCGCGTAAAATGTCTTACCTATCTTGAAGATGAAAATGTAAGGGGGATTTTTGGTGTCATATACAGACGGGAAGTCAGCGGCCGGAGTCCACGCAGGGTGACGGTTGCTATACTGATCTCGGATTCGCCATTCCCCGCCTCTGCGTTGGGGGTTTCCACTAAACGCCAAGTTGGTGATGTTGGCGCGATTGCTGCCTGCAACAGCAGAGATCGTGACTTCAGTTTTCCCGTGCGCATCCAGAAAGTCATCAATAGGGAAATGGTCTGTTCTCACACCGAGGGAAATGTGCATCGCGCCACCGCCTCGGCCATGGGGGGACGCATTTCCGTTCATGGAACGGAAATCAGTTGGACTAATGCGCCTCCAAAGCATCTGCGGTTTCATAACCACCCCCATTTTCCCCACATTGTGTCGGTCGCGCTCAGGCCGCTTCCAGGTGCAGAATTTCGGTTTCGACATAGGTGCGGAAATCAGCCGAGGACGTGAAGCAGCGGAATCCTGCCTTGCTCGCCAGGGCGAGGATCTCCGGACCTTCATTGAGCAACACGGCAATGGGGGCACTCAAGCCGGGCTGCAGACCGTCCGGCCACGCCAGATCGAACAGCGCCTTTTGCGCACCCGTGGCCGGATCGGCGTAGTCGAAGCCGAGCAGGCCACGCGGCAAGCCTTGGCCGTCGACCCAATCGTTGAGGGCTTCGAGTTCGGCTTCCTCGACCTCGCTCGTGATGCCGCCCGCAGTCTGTGTCTCGGCCTCCGTCACCGGCGCTGCCGTGCCGAGCCAGCGCGTATCGCCATGGAGCAAATCTTCGAAGCGCCGGTTCGCCTCCGCGGCCAGCAACGCCTTCCGAGCCTCGAGAAAATCGAGGTAGCGCTCGATCTTCCACAGCGCGGGATCGGTCGGTATCCACTGCGACGCCAGCGCGCCGGGATGCCGCGCCTCGATCTGCGGGAAATACTCTTCCGGCAGGCGGTCGCTGATGTTGAGATTCGTGTCCTTGGTCAGGAAGCAGAAATTGCCGAGCGCGTTAACGTCGGCCCTGCGGTGTTTCAGCTTGTAGAGCTGCGCCTTGGGGAAGATGTGATGCACTTCCAGGCGGCTCATTTTCCCGAGCAGGCTCGCGCGCAGAGGCAACCCCGTCCCCCAATCACGCGCCTCACCCATGCGGGTCAGCATGTAGAGTACCGGATAAAACCGCGCACCGAGGCTCCAGCCGGTGAAGTGGCCTGCCTCGACCCGCAGGCCGCCATGCCATAGCCGGAGCTGTTCCAACAGCGTGTCCAGGCCGCCGTTCAGCCCTTCGAGGGCGGCCAGATCCTGATCGATGAAGGTTTCCGTCGACCCCGAAAAGCGCCCCCACATGCCGGCCTGCGCGAACCAGAACAGGAGTTTGTCGCGCTCCTTGGCGTCCAGCGGGCCCTTCGCCTTGTCCATGTAGCGCACCATAACGGGCACGCCGAAACGCCCGAAGAAGACTTGGTCATGATCCAGGCCCAAGCGCCCGGCGATGAAGTTCAAGCTCGCATCGATATGCTTACCGGCGCGCTTCAAGCCATCCTGAATGTCGAGCGCGCCCTTGTCGTGGAGATAGCTGAACTTGGCCTCGCCGGTCAGAACCGTGTTGACGGAGCGCAGCAGCCAATCGAGGTTGAACTGGTAGCCGGCGGCGGTCCACTCCTTCAGCTTGGCCTTCATGGAGTCGCGGGCTTCCGGCCATTCGGCGCAGATTTTCGCCAGCGCCAGGTCGCCCTTCGACAGCTTGGTGCCGCCACTGTTCACCCGGTTGAAGATATCGACGACGACATCAAGGGTCTTGTCCTGACCGGTGACCTCCTCGACGTGCAGATCGATCTCGGTGACACCGAGCAGAGCGCCAAGCCGGCCGACATAAGCGCCGACATTCGCGACATGTGCAGGATCGGCGGAAAGCTGAGCGATCAACGCCCCAAGCCCGGCGTTCCCCGCCTTCATCAAGGCGGTGACATCAATCCATAGCGGATCGTCCTGCATCTTGACCGGCTGGTAGAAAGCGAAGGTCTCTGTTCCGAGATGGAACCGTAAGCCGCTGAAGGCCTGGGTGTTGCCATCGAAGAATTTCGGCGGATGCCCGCGCACCACACCGTAGAGCGATGTCATGCGTTGCTGACCGTCGAGCAGGAGCTTGACGATGCCCGCCGCGATCGGACCGTCACCGCGATGTGCGGCCGTTTTGGCCTCCGTCGCCCATACAAGCAGGCCGCCGACCGGATGCCTCCGGTAGAGCGAGTCGAACAGGCCCCGGACCTGATCGCGGTTCCAGACATAACCGCGCTGAAACTCGGGCAGCGCCATGTGCCCGCTGTCGATATGGTCCAGGATCGTGGAAATCTTCATTCAACATCCCCCAGCATCAACCGCTTGGCGCGATCGATCGCGGCTTCGACCGCCTTGATCTTCTGGTTCAAATCAACCCGTTGACTAATCTGTTTGGCGCGACCCGCCTGCGCCCGCAACTGTGCGATCTCGCGCAAAAGCCGAGCGTGCTCTTCCAGCGCCGAGCGACGGCGGTCGATCCGATCGGCTTCATTGGTGAGCATGAAATGGCCCGAGACGCGCGCCGCATTCAGCGCCTCGATCCGAACCAGCCAACCATCGTATACCGTCGATAGATCGCGTGCGGGTTGCTGTGCGAGTGCCAGGCTTTCCAGGAATGACCGTTCGATCGCCGACGGTGCGCCAGGATCGATCTCGTCCGCGAGCACGATGCGTTCGACCACGATCTTGTTGCCCTCGTTCTGAGCCGCCCGCTTAGGTGCGACCGACAAGGCCGAGTGCGAGCCCGACAGAGTGATCAGCAGAACCGGATAGGGAATGGCACGATGAATGAGCTCCGTGAGGCGGGGCGAGCGTGCCTCCGGCCGAAGCGTCGCGGATAGGACCGCAATCTCCGAATAGTTCCGGCCTTCGTTCACGAATGCCGGTATGGCGACGGTGTTGGGCTTGAGAGCTGCGATCCACTGCATCTCTTCGATGCCGTCTTGAATGGCCCGCTTGTCAGTCGCCGTCGGCGCGCCCTGCTCAAGCAGCGCCTTCTTCGGCACGCGCATGTCAAGGCGCGCGCCCGGCGGCAAATCGAGAGCCGTTATGATCGGGTCAGTTGCCGCCACCTCCGTCATGGCGCCACGTCCGTCGTCGGAGCCAGAGCCACCAAAAACGCGACAACCTCGAAGTCATTGATGCCGGCAAACTCCCCCTTCACCGCGTGGGTGCCACCCATTTGGAACAGGCTGGCAACCGCTCGCTCTTCACGTTTGCCGACAATCGTACCGACGGCGCGGGCGAGCAGCTTGCGGTAGGGCTCCATGTCGCGACCGGCGCGCGTGGTCTTGTCGAATCGACCATAAGCCGCCTGGTCCGGCTGGTCACGGCCGAGACTGAGTTTCTTCAGGCGATCGAGCACCTGCTTCGCCTGCGTGTAGGGAAGCAGGACTTCTCCATCCTCTCCGACATGAACAACGTAATGGGGAGCCAGCGGATAGCCCGGCTCGACGACGGAGGAAGCTGCCTCGCCAACGGCCCTCAAACAGAAGATGACACCCGGCGGAACTGGGCTCTCTCCGTCGTCGGAAGCCTCCGTGACGGCATAGGTGCCGAGCGGCAACGCATCGAGCCGCTCCCGATTGGCACCCAGATAGCCCGCCAGATCGATCCGGAAATCGTTGAGTGTGAGATCCGCGATGGAAACGCCACTGGACAAGTCCTCAAGATCGATCACGGCATCCTGCAGCTTCTGAAGCTGCGCGCGACGGTATTCCAGATCGTTCATCTCGTTGCCCGCCTGGAACTCGATGACGTTCTCCTCGCCGGTAGCCGACACATCAAGGAGCATCATGCGCCCGCTGACGCGGGATTCGAGGTCGAGGTACTCGTCCAACTCCATATTCGGCCAGAAGTTGACCAACTGAATCCTTGCGTTTCGGGAGCCGATCCGGTCGATGCGGCCAAATCGTTGGATGATCCGGACAGGGTTCCAATGGATATCGTAATTGACGAGGTAATCGCAGTCCTGAAGGTTCTGACCTTCCGAAATACAGTCCGTGGCAATCAGAAGATCGATTTCTCCCTCGGCGACAAGCTCTGCCGGCCGTTCTTTGGACCTTGGAGAGAAAGCGCTCAGAATGCTGCTCATGTCCCCGCGAACGCCCGGCAATGTGGTCTTATTCGCCCCAGCGCCGGTAACGACCGCGCTATGTAGGCCGAGCGCCGATCGCGCCCAATCGGCCAACTCGCGATAGAGATAGTCAGCCGTATCGGCGAACGCCGTGAACAGCAAAATCTTCCGGTTGTCCGGGTTTATCGGATTACGAACCTTCTCAACGACAAGCCGTTTGAGCGCAGCCAACTTGGCATCCCGTTTGGGGATAACAAGACGCGCGGCCGATAGAAGCGCCGCCAAACGTTCATGGTCCTCGACAAGATCCTGTCGCCAGCGAATACGGTCAACGTCCTGGAGAAGCACCTTGACCTTTCGGCCGACGAGCAGCGGCTCGAATGCGGGATCGTCCACATCCACGTCGTCAATCGGGATTTCCTCGATCGCGTCGTCATGGGAGTCGATTTTGGCGAGCAGTGCATCAACGTCCGCAAGTTGGCGTTCGATGGTCAGGGAGAACGACGCAACGGAACTCTCCATGCGCTTCAGGATATTCACACGCAGGAGGTGGGTGAGGCTTTCCTCGCGGTCGAGCTGCCGGAAGAACTGATCGCCACCTCGAATCTTTGTACTGTACTTCTCGTCATACGCAGCCTGCTTGTGTGGCAGCACGTATCGCAGTGGCGCGTAGGCACCGAGAGTAAGGCGACGAATTTCGTTGTTGACCTCGCGAATAGGCCGAAACTCACCCGTGAGATCAACGTCCGCCTTGATGTTCACCGGCGGCAGCCGGTCAGGAAACTGCCCCGTTTCCTCAATCCCATAATAGCGTTGCACATGCTTTCGTGACCTGGCGATCGTCAACATGTCGAGCAACTTGAAATAGTCAAAGCCGAGCATGTCCATAAGCTTAGCGGGCCGGCGTTCGCTTTCCGAAAGGTCGAGCCAACGATTGAACTGCCCTTGCGCTTTCCGGATCGTCGCTTCGATGCTTGGAATGCCATTGGCCGCAAGAGCCACGTCATTCCCTTCTGTTACAAATGCGATTTGGTTCTTGAGGTCGGCAAGACGGTTGTTGACCGGCGTTGCAGACAGCATCAGCACCTTGGTCTTCACCCCCGACAGAATGATCCGTTTCATGAGGTGGTCGTAGCGGCTGTCGCGGTCCTTATGGGTCGGCTTGTTCCTGAAGTTGTGCGACTCGTCGATGACCACGAGGTCGTAATTGCCCCAGTTTACGTGAGCAAGATCAATGTCGCCGGATACACCGCCATCGCGCGACAGATCCGTGTGGTTCAAAACATCATAATTGAACCGATCTGAAGCCAGAATGTTTCGGCGGTCATTTGCCTTATAAAGGGTCCAATTATCACGAAGGCGCTTCGGGCAAAGCACGAGAACGCGATCATTGCGAAGCTCATAGTACTTTACAACTGCGAGCGCTTCGAATGTCTTTCCGAGGCCAACACTGTCAGCAATAATGCAGCCGCCGATCCTCTCCAATTTGTCGATCGCACCCACCACCCCATCGCGTTGGAAGCGAAACAGCTTCTTCCACACGACGGTGTTTCGAATGCCCGTCGCCGACTTGATGATCCGCTCCTCGTCGAGCTCATCACCCAGGTCCTTGAAGACTTGATAGAGTATCTGGAAATAGACGAGAGATGGCGCGCGCTGCGAGGCGATTTCCTCCAGTGCGTTCAGAAAGTGGGCCTTCGCCGATGGGCTCGCCTCGATGTCCTCCCAGTTCGAGCGAAACCATTCCGAAAAATCAGCGGTTTCGGCATCCGACTCGGTTGCTTGAACCAACCCCAATCGACCGCTCGGGGTGACACCCAGACCATCGGACGTGAATGAGCATGTCCCGACCATGGCCCGGCGGAAGTCGGGTTTGCCGTTGACGAGTATTAGCGACTGTGGCGGTGTTCGACGTGCGTGCCGAATCTCAACCCGCTTCCGCGCCCATTCGGCGACGAGACGGGCGAGCCAACGCCCTTGAAGTTGTCCCCGGAAGACGATGTCAGCTTCACCGCCGAGAAGGCTAGGAAGAACGGAACTGGCGTCTCCCAGCAACAGCCGGCATCGCTCGATTCGATCGAGAACGCCTCGAAGCTCGGCAAATGCAAGCAGTGAAAAGGACGGGGAAACGATGTCTATGAGAGCGCCCTGATCCAGCCATTCGCGCAATCTGTCGATGGCACGGTCCGTCCCGCTGTTCCTAATAAGCCTCATGCCTCACCACCCTTCCGAGGGGGTCTAGACATAGACGATGGGCCACGGGCTTCGGACGAGCTTTCGATGAATTGTCGGATCGCCTGGCGGATGACCCACGAAACCGAAGCGTCCCTCGATAGCGCGATCTGGCACAGAGTCTGATAATCTTGTTCTTCCAGACTCACGGTCAGTCGCGTTGCCTTGCGCGGACGCTCGTTCATTTCCATCCTCACGGTTCCTCGTATCAACCTACCGGCTCGCGCATCAGACTTCAACAAAGTGATGCACTTTTCATCAGAAGGGTGCCCGAAGCCGTGCTGCATGGGCTGAACAAGATGGCCCGAAGCGCGAATAGAAGTGTTCGGCACTCGTATGGGGAATGCTGCAACCGGACGCGCTTTGCCTGTAAGGCACTTTATCTAAAGCTCTTTTCCGAAGCGGATGCTCCGAAATATCGAGAATGCGTGCAAGCCGAAAGCGAGGACTGCGATGGTTCGGCGGCCCACATTATATTCTTAACGGGGGTCAGGCCTTCCCCGCCGCGCCTCTGCAAATCCCCGGTCCGTTGCCATGAACCGCTCCAGCATGGGGACGATCAGGCGAACGGGATCGGCGGCGACTTGTCCTCCCTCCCGCCCGAGGATTTCGGCATAGGCGATCAGGTCGCGATGTAGGCTGGCAGGCAATTCCAGCGTGACCTTCACCGGCTTGTCGTCGGCGATCGGTCCGAGTTTCAGTTTCGCCATGTCAGCCTCCATAGGGTTCGAGTACCAAGTCTCGCGTAACGATCACGCGGACCGGGAAGCCTGGCCGGATGGTCAGTGTCGGCGCGATGTTGAGCTGGCGCTGCACGATCTGCTGACCGGTCTGGTTGATGCTGTCGGATGCGCCGTTGCGCAACGCGCGGATGATGTCACTCTCCTGACCCGATGATCCCGCCTCGGCACCAACGCTGAGCAGCGTTGAAAGCGCCGCGGCCTTGAACAGCTCACCCCAATGGTAGTCGACGCCATCTTCGAGCCCGGCATAGCCCTCGGCGTCTGCACCTGGCTGGCGCTCCAACACGATCGAGCGGCCATTGGGGAAGATCAGCCGGTTCCAGACCAGCAGCACTCGGCGCTGACCGAAGCCGACGCCGTTGTCGTACTGACCGATGATCCGCGTGCCCTGCGGAACGAGCAGGATGCGCCCGGTCGGGCTATCATAGACGTTCTCCGTGACCTGAGCAGTGATCTGGCCGGGAAGATCGGAGCGGATGCCGGTGATGAGTGCCGCCGCGATGACCGCCCCCGCCTGAAGCACATTGGCCGACGCAGGAGCGGCGATACGATCCGGTGAGACCGTGCGCTTGTCGGGTGCCCGGTTCAGAAATGCGAGTTGACGATCCTGCGCGGACGGCGTCGCAGGCTGTGGTGCCAGCCCAAGGCTGGAGAGGTCCGCCTGCGGCGTGACCGCCGCTTGCGGCTGAGGGACAGCGGTGCTGGCTGGCCGCGTCTCGGTCGAAGCAAAGAGACGTGCCGTCCGCGCGGCCTCCGACTCCTGAATGCGGCGCTGCTCTTCCTGACTGATCCCCGGATTGGGCGTCGCGATCTCCGGTGTCGGCACCGGCTGGCCGGCATTCTGGGCGCTGAGGATCGGGCGGCCGAGGTCGCCCGGCAGCGGCGGACCGAGCTTCGGGATACCGGCATAGTCCTTCGGCAAGGCGGCGAGGCCGTCGGGCGTCGTCCGGTTGTCGGTCGAATACAGTTCCTCGTTCGTCTTGCCGCCGCGCTGGGTTTGAAGCGCGTAGATCAACGTTCCGCCGATACCGATGCCGGCAAGCACACCAAGGGCGATCAGCACCTTTCGCGACAGACGCGTCACGCGCGGCGGTTCGGGGCGCAGCCGCATCGGCGCGACAGGCTCTCCGGTCAGCGGCCGGGCATCGGCGTCTGCGTCCGGCTTCTGACGATCGGGGTCGATCTCACTCACGACGCCGGCCTCCCGTCGGTGCGCGAGATGCGAACGCGCTTCTGATTCTTGTCGGCGCCGAAGCGCAACTCGGCGGCAGCGAACAACCGGTCGACGATCATGTAGTTGTCGCGCACCCGATAATTCACCAGTTCCGAGGTATCGCCCTCCGGACCGACGACGAAGAGCGGTGGCATCTCGCCCTGGCCGATACCGCGCGGGAACTCGATGAAGACCTGGCGGCCGTCGTCGAAGGCGCGGAGCGGCCGCCACGGCGCGCGATCGCCCGTCACTTCGTAGCGGAAGTTGACGCGCGCGAGATCGATGCCGGTCGCCACCGGCTGGACGGCTTGCGCCTCGGCGTTCTGCCGGCGCAGCGCGATGAGCTGATCCTGTGGATACTGCCAGGACACCGAGGCCATATAGGTCTTCTCGGTCGAGCGCAGCTCCATGTGGTAGGTGCGCGCGTTGGTGTTGATGACAAGATTGGTCATCAGCTCGGGCCGGGTCGGTTTGACGAGGATATGAACCTGCTTGGTGGTGCCGGCGCCGCTCTCGGTGTCGCCGATGATCCAACGCACCGTGTCGCCGGCGGCAACGGGTCCCGAGCCGACCAGTGTTTCGCCGGCCTGCAAGGCGATGTCGGTAATCTGGCCGGGCGCGGTGTAGACTTGATAGAGCGCGCCATCGACGAAGGGATAGACCTGGATGGCGTTGATGAAGCCGTTCCTGACCGGTTGCATCCGCGCGGCGGCGTTGGCCTCGTTCACCCGCGCGGCCGGGTCCGGCAGTTCGGGCGTCGGCTTGCCGTCCTTGCCGACGGGCTTCAACTGGCCGGGCAACGGGAGAGGCTTCGGCAATTCCACCACTCGGACCGGCACCGGCGGATCGGCGGTCTGGACAGCAGGCATCGCATCGTCATAGGAGATTTCGGGCGGCTTCTGCGCCGTGGCACAGCCGGCGAGCACGGATGTGAAAGCCAAGAGAAGCGGCAAGGCGGATTTACGGAAAGCCGGACGTCCCGCTTGTCCGGGGGCGGCCTTGCGGAAGGTCGGCGTCATTGGGTCAGCTCCTTCGACCAGTTGATGGCGGTGACGTAGATTCCGAGCGGGTTCGCCCGGAGCTTTTCGGCGTCGCGCGGCACCTGCACGACGACGGTCAAGATGGCGGTCCAGCGTTCGGTGGAGGCGAGCGAGCCGTCCAGATAGGTCCGCTGAACCCAGGCGACGCGGAAACTGTCGGGCGACGCGCGGATGACGCTCGAGACATCGACGGCGATCTGCGTCTTGCCGACCTTGGTGAAGGGGTCGTTGGCGCGGGCGTAGTCGTTGAGCGCCAGCGCCCCGGCCTGCGTGGTGAAATCGTAGGCTCGGAGCCAGTTCTGGCGAACGATGATGGCGTCGGCCGGGATCGAACGAACCTCTTCAATGAAGCGCGCAAGATGGAAGGCGATCTGCGGATCGGTCGGCCGATAATCGGCGCTAGCCGGAGCGACAGCCTGCGCTGCGCCGAGCTTGTCGACCTGCACCACCCACGGCACGACCGAGCCACTCAACGATTGCCAGACCAGCGCCACGGAGAGCCCCACCGACAAGGCCAGTGATCCGAAGGCCATCAGTCGCCAGTTCTTCGCCTGTACGCGGGCCGAGCCGATGCGGTCGTCCCAGACCTGGGCGGCGCGTTGATAGGGCGTCTCGGGTTCGGGAGATCTGCCGTAATGGGTGGAGGGTCGTTTGAACATCAGCGGTCGCTTTCAGAAAGATGGACGGACGAGCCGCCGCCATGGCTGTCGCCGGACTTGACCGCATGGGCGGCGGCCTGGACGCCGTGCGACATCGCTTGCGAGCGCTTCATGCGCTTGGCCCAAGCGGGCGGACCGTCCGTGGTTGCAGATGAGGAAGCGATGGCATCCGGTGCGCCGCCTTCGCCGGTGACCGACTGGCCACCAGATCCGAAGCTCTCCTTCATCGACGCAGCGGCGCGCTTGAACGGACTAGCAAAGGCGAAGCCGAGTTTGGATGCGCCGGTACCGGCGACATTGCCGAGACTTGCTGCGATGCCTGACGCGCCAGTGTGTCCGGCCGCGCCGAGGATGTAAGCAGACGACGCTCCGCCTGCGAGAGCAGCCCCACCACGCGCCGCTGCGGCAGCGCCTCCCGCCAACGCCGCACCACCGGAGGCTGCGGCACCGACCGCCGCAGCACCCGCCATCGCCATGCCGCCGGCGGCAAGACCTGTTCCGATCGCCGCGCCGGCACCGAGTTGCGGCCCTCCAGAGACGAGACCGTTGGCGATGCCGGGACCGAAGATGCCGAGGCCGAGCAGCGACAACGCCGCCAGCACGATTGCCATGGCGTCGTCGATCGTCGGCGTCGCGCCGTTGAAGCCGGCGGTGAACTCGGAGAACAGCGTCGAGCCGATGCCGATGATGACGGCGAGCACCATCACCTTGATGCCCGACGAGATCACGTTGCCGAGCACCCGCTCGGCCATGAAAGCGGATTTGCCAAAGAGGCCGAAGGGGATCAGCACGAAGCCAGCGAGCGTCGTCAGCTTGAACTCGATTAGCGTGACGAAGAGCTGGACGGCGAGGATGAAGAAGGCGAGCAGGATCAGCGCCCAGGCGAACAGCAGGCAGGCGATCTGGATGAAGTTCTCGAAGAACGACACCCAGCCCATCAGATCGGAAATGGAATCGAGCAGCGGCCGTCCGGCATCAAGACCGGTCTGCGCCACCTTGCCGGGACGCATGAGATCGCTGACCGAGAAGCCCGTGCCCGACGCTTTCAGGCCGAGCCCCGCAAAACTCTCGAAGACGATGCGCGCGAGGTTGTTCCAGTTGCCGATGATGTAGGCGAAGACGCCGACGAACAGGGTCTTTTTGATCAGCCGAGCGATGATGTCGTTGTCGGCGCCCCACGACCAGAACAGTGCGGCCAGCGTCACGTCGATGACGATCAACGTCGTGGCGATGAAGGCCACCTCGCCCTGCAAAAGACCGAAGCCGCTGTCGATGTAGCGGGTGAAGACTTCCAGGAAGTGGTCGATGACGCCGGAGCCGCCCATGGTCAATGCGCCTCCGGCGAGGTGGCACCGAGGAAGCTGTCACGGTTCTCCGCCCATGCCTTGAGGCAGCTCGCATCACGGCTGGCGGCCTCGCCCATGTCGCGGCAATGCCGGAGCACGGCTCGCAGTGGTTCGGGATTGCCGCCGTGAGGACGGCTGACGGTGCGGATCTCCGTCGCTTCGTCGTTACGCGTCAGTTCGATCACCGTGGCGGTGATCGCCACCGCGACGAAGGCGACGGCACCGATACGTGCGAGGGTCTTGCCGTCCATCGCCGCGCCCTCAGTTGCTGCCGTAGAACATCTTGGCCGCGCCGGGCTGGTAGCCCGTGCCAGGCGTCAGGAAGCGGCGGCGCTGCTCGCGGCCCTGTTCGGCCGCGGCCGCGCGCTCGGCCTCGGTCAGCGCTTGTGCCCGGCCGTTGGCGGCGACGACGGCGGTAAGATCAGCGAGCTGCTGGGCCTGAAGCGCGAGAAGTTGGTTGCCGGCCTGCGTCGCCTGGAGCGCGCCGGTGGCGGACTGGCTCGATCCGACCAGCACCGGCATCTGGGTGCTGTTGGTGTCGATATTGCCGACGACGGTGGCCTGCACTCGCATGGCGTCCTGCAAACCGGCGACTGAGTTCTGCCAGCGCGTCTTGGCGTCGGCGATCAGGGTGGCGCTGCTCGCCGAGGTCGAGGCCGTGCCGTAGGTCGTCTGGAAGGCCCGGTCGATGTTCTGGACATCGTAGGCGATGTTCTGCGCTTGCGTGAGAAGCGCCTGCGTCTTGGCGATCGACTGCTGAAGCTGGCTGAGGGACGAGTACGGCAGGCTCGCCAGATTGCGGGCCTGATTGATCAGCATCGTCGCTTCGTTCTGAAGCTGGGTGATCTGCTGATTAACCTGCTGGAGCGTGCGCGCCGCCGTGAGAACGTTCTGCGCGTAGTTGGTCGGATCGTAGACGATCCACTGCGCGGCGGCCGGCGTGGTGACGATCGGCGCCAGTGCCAGCGGCATGGACAGGATGGATGCGGCGACGAACGCCGCGCGGGAACGGCCACGGACACGAGGAAGCGTCATGATGGGATCTCCATATTGGTGAGGTTGGGGATGAGGTCGGCGGCCCAGGCGACGCCGCGATGGCGAAGCCAGGCGGCGAGGAAGCCGTCGCGGCCATGCTCGGCGACGATGCGGGCGATCTCGGTCTGGTCGGTTTTCGACGAGGCGGCGCAGAGCGCCAATGCCACGTCGGACAGGCCCAGCTCGAACAGCCGGTTGCCGCGCCGCGACTGGCAGTAATAGTCGCGCTTCGGCGTGGCTCGCGCGAGGATCTCGATCTGGCGGTCGTTGAGGCCGAACCGCCGATAGATGGCGGTAATCTGCGGCTCGATCGCCCGCTCGTTCGGGAGCAGAAGCCGGGTTTGGCAGCTCTCGATGATGGCGGGCGCGATGGCCGAACCGTCGATGTCCGACAGCGATTGGGTGGCGAAGATCACGCTGGCGTTCTTCTTGCGCAGCGTCTTCAGCCACTCGCGGAGCTGGCCGGAAAATCCCTCGTCGTCGAGGGCGAGCCAGCCTTCGTCGATGATGATGAGCGTTGGCGAGCCGTCGAGCCGGTCGCCAATACGATGAAACAGATAGGCCAGCACGGCAGGCGTGGCCTCGGTGCCGATCAGCCCTTCGGTCTCGAAGGCCTGGACCGTGGCGGAGCCGAGATATTCGGCCTCCGCGTCGAGCAAGCGTCCATGGGCGCCGCCGACGCAGTAAGGCCGGAGCGCCTGCTTCAGGTCATTGGATTGGAGCAGGACCGCAAGGCCGGTGATGGTGCGCTCGGCGACCGGCGCGGAGGCCAACGAGGTCAGCGCCGTCCAGATGTATTCTTTCACCTCTGGCGTGATGGCGACGCCTTCGCGGGTCAGGATCGCCACGATCCAGTCGGCGGCCCAGGCGCGCTCGGGCACGTCATGGATGCGGGCAAGCGGCTGGAGGCTGACGCTCTCCTCCGCCTCATCCGACAATCCGCCGCCGAGATCGTGCCAGTCCCCACCCATCGCCAGAGCGGCCGCGCGAATGCTGCCGCCGAAGTCGAAGGCGAACACTTGGGCGTCGGCATAGCGCCGGAACTGGAGCGCCATGAGCGCGAGCAGCACGGACTTGCCAGCGCCGGTCGGGCCGACGACGAGCGTATGGCCGACATCGCCGACGTGAAGGGATAACCGGAACGGGGTCCAGCCTTCGGTCTTGCCGAACAGCAGTGGGGGCGCTGCAAAATGCTCGTCCCGTTCCGGACCCGCCCACACCGCACTGAGCGGTATCATGTGGGCGAGGTTCAAAGTGCTGATGGGCGGTTGTCGGACGTTGGCGTAGACGTGGCCGGGCAAGCTGCCGAGCCAGGCATCTGCGGCGTTGATCGTCTCCGCCATCGCCGTGAAATCGCGGCCCTGGACGATTTTTTCGACCAGCCGCAGCTTCTCGTCGGCGAGACGCGGATCGTCGTCCCAGACTGTGACGGTCGCGGTGACATAGGCGATACCGGCATAGTCTGCGCCCAGTTCCTGCAGGGCCATATCAGCGTCAGCCGCTTTGTTGGCGGCGTCGGTATCGACCAGCGCCGAGGCCTCGTTGGTCATCACCTCTTTCAGGATGGCGGCGATCGACTTGCGCTTGGCGAACCATTGCCGCCGGATCTTGGTCAGCAGCTTGGTGGCGTCGGTCTTGTCGAGCAGGATGGCGCGGGTGGACCAGCGATAGGGAAAGGCCAGCCGGTTCAGCTCGTCGAGCAGACCGGGCGTGGTCGCGGACGGGAAGCCCACGATGGTCAGCACGCGCAGATGCGTCGAACCCAAGCGCGGCTCCAGCCCGCCGGTGAGCGGCTGGTCGGCCACGAGCGCGTCGAGATACATCGGCGTCTCGGGCACGCGAACGCGGTGCCGATTGGTGGAGACGGTCGAATGCAGATAGGTCAGCGTCTGGGCATCATCGAGCCAGACGCATTCCGGCATGAAGCCATCGACCAGTTGCAGCACGCGGTCGGTGCGATCGACGAAGCCGGTGAGCATCTCGCGTCCATCGACGCCAACGCGCTCGCGGCCCTCGTACAACCAGGTCTCGGCCCGTGCCGCGTCCTCGACCGGCGGCAGATAAGTGAAGGTCACGAAATAGCTGGATTCGTAATGCGATCCGGCTTCCTCCAGATCGGCCTTGCGCTCGGCATCGACCAGAGCCGAGGCCGCATCGGGAAACCGGCTGGCCGGATAGGACTCGGCCTCATGCCGCTGGGCCTCGACGAAGATCGCCCACCCCGATCCCAGGCGGCGGAAGGCATTGTTGAGCCGCCCAGCGACCGCGACCAGTTCGGCGGGCACGGCACTGTCGAGGTCGGGACCACGGAAGCACGCTGTGCGCTGGAAGCTGCCGTCCTTGTTGAGGACGACGCCTTCGCCCACGAGTGCGACCCAGGGCAAGAAGTCGGCGAGACGGGTAGCAGTGCGGCGATATTCAGCCAGGTTCATCATGGGATCGGCCTCCTCAAACGCCAAGATGGCCGGGGATGCGCAGATGGCGGCGCACCACATCGACGAACATCGGATCGCGCTTCGCCGCCCATACGGCGGCGAGATGGCCGACAGCCCAGATGGCGAGGCCGACCAGCCAGAGGCGCAGGCCCAGGCCAAGCGCCGCCGCCAGCGTGCCGTTGAGGATGGCGAGGCCACGCGGCGCGCCGCCGAGCAGGATATGCTCGGTCAGCGCCCGGTGGACCGGCACGGAATAACCCGGCACTTCGCCGGCGTTGTCAGGCAGCGAGGCCATCAGACCAGCGCCCCGCCGCCGAACGAGAAGAACGACAGGAAGAAGCTGGACGCGGCAAACGCGATCGACAGGCCGAAAACGATCTGGATCAGCCGGCGGAAGCCGCCGGACGTATCGCCGAAGGCCAGCGCCAGGCCGGTCGAGATGATGACGATCACCGCGATGATCTTGGCGACCGGGCCTTCGATCGACTGGAGGATGGATTGCAGCGGGGCTTCCCACGGCATCGACGAACCGGAGGCGTAGGCGGCGGGCGCCAACATGAGGCTGAGGGAAACGGTGGCGGCGGCCATCGCCATGCGGCGGCAGCCCCGCGAAAGCGTTCGGATCATCGGATATCTCCTGTGGGTTCAAGATTGAGGACGGGCTGGATGTCGCCGCCGTCACCGACAGCAGGCACGACGCGGTAATCGCCTTGCGCGCCGAGGCCTTCGACCCGGGCGAGTTCGACGAGGCGGCGTTGCGATCCGCGCCCAGCCAGGACCGCGACGAGATCGATGGTCTCGGCGATCAGTGCGCGGGGCACGGTGACGACGGCTTCCTGGATGAGTTGCTCCATCCGCCGGAGCGCGCCGATGGCGCTGCCGGCGTGGATGGTGCCGATGCCGCCGGGATGGCCCGTGCCCCACGCCTTCAACAGATCGAGCGCTTCCGGGCCGCGCACCTCGCCGATCGGGATTCGGTCAGGCCGCAGGCGCAGCGACGAGCGAACGAGATCAGAGAGCGAGGCGACGCCATCCTTGGTGCGCATGGCGACGAGGTTGGGCGCGGCGCATTGCAGCTCGCGCGTGTCCTCGATCAGCACGACGCGATCGGCGGTCTTGGCGACCTCGGCCAGCAGCGCGTTGGTTAGCGTCGTCTTGCCAGTCGAGGTGCCTCCGGCGACGAGGATGTTGGCGTGCGACGCGACGGCTGAACGCAACGCCTCGCCCTGTCCCGCCGACATAATCCCGGCGGCGACATAATCGTCGAGCGTGAACACGGCGACGGCGGGTTTACGGATCGCGAAAGCCGGTGCGGCCACGACCGGCGGCAACAGTCCCTCGAACCGCTCGCCGGTTTCGGGCAGTTCGGCCGACACACGCGGCGCGCCGGAGTGGACCTCCGCACCGACATGATGCGCGACCAGACGCACGATCCGCTCGCCATCGGCCGGCGACAGTCGCTCACCTGTATCGGACAGGCCTTCCGACAGCCGGTCGATCCATAGCCGCCCATCCGGGTTCAGCATCACTTCGACGACGGTGGGGTCTTCCAGAAATCGCGCGATGGCGGGGCCGAGCGCGGTGCGCAGCATCCGCGCGCCTCGCGTCAAGCTCTCCGAATTCTGCTGCGATACCGCCATCTGATCCCCGATCTAGCCCGGGGGCAACACAGATGCTCCCCGGACGGGGATGATTAAAAGAGCCGTAAGTTGGGCCGATTCAACAAGTATCTAGCAGCGTGCGGCTATGGCGAAGAAAAGGCGGCAATCGGCGGGATTGAATATTTGACGGGTGTTTCACTCGACCTGTTTTAGTCGGTTTCAGCGCCGCCAGTTCGTGCGGAGTCGATGTCACGCGACAGCTCCTTCAAGAATCGATCGCCGGTCGCGAGCCTGCGGCCGAGCGATTGCAGGAATCCGTCGAACCTCTCTGCGCCCTTTGCGCGAGCCGACGCCTGGGCGCTGTCGGGCAATGGTGGGGTCACGGTTAGCCAGAAGCGGATGAACAGCGAAAGCGTCTCGCCGAGGATGGCGAGATCCTCGTCCAGTCCGTCAACCTGTCGGCCGAGCTTGTCCATGCGCCGGGCGAACACCGCTTCCAGCCGTTCGGAAGCATCGGCCGACAGGAAGGACGCGACGGCCGCTTCGATCACGGCCGACTTGGAGACATTGCGGCGAAGCGCCAGCGCTTCGACCTTCTTCAGCAGATCCGGTTCGAAATAGACATTCATGCGGGCCTTGGTCTGCATGGTGACGGCTTCCTCTACAGTTCGATGCCATCGGCCGGGTCCATCGTTGCCTGTCGGGCGACGGACGTGACTTGCTGGCGGATGGTGCGGGCCTTGGCGGCGTCCACGTCCGGTTCGTCGTCGAGCACGTCGAACTCACCGGCCACCGGGCGTTCTTGGGGCACGATCTCCTCGTGCTTGGGCAGTTCGGGCTCGCGACGAATGCCGGCATTCGCAGGATCGGTCGCGGCGGCGTCGTGCGTCGGCGGTGCGGGTGGTGTGGATGATGCGACGGGTGCCGGTGTTTTTAGGGCCGACCAGTCGTCGCCTGATGGGCCATGCGGTGTTTTGGGTTTGGCGGACAGGTCCGGCGGTGGCAGCAACCGCTCCTTGAAACGCGCGTCCTCGTAATAGCGCGCCTTCCTCGCCCGGATCGGCGGCACGCCTGCGACCAGCAGCAGTTCGTCGGTCGGCGGAAGTTGCATGACCTCGCCGGGGGTCAGCAGCGGGCGTGCCGTCTCCTGCCGCGAGACCATGAGATGGCCGAGCCAGGGTGACAGCCGGTGGCCGGCATAGTTGGTGGAATCGCGCATCTCGGTCGCGGTGCCGAGCGAGTCCGAAACGCGCTTGGCGGTGCGCTCGTCGTTGGTGGCGAAGGCGACGCGGACATGGCAATTGTCGAGCACGGAATTGTTTGCGCCGTAAGCCTTCTCGATCTGGTTGAGGCTCTGCGCGATCAAGAAACTCTTGATGCCGTAGCCGGCCATGAAGGCCAGCGCCGACTCGAAGAAGTCGAGCCGTCCCAGCGCAGGAAACTCGTCCAGCATCAGCAACAGCCGATGGCGGTTGGCGGAAGCGTTCAATTCCTCGGTCAATCGCCGCCCGACCTGATTGAGGATTAGGCGGATCAGCGGCTTGGTGCGGGCGATGTCGGAGGGCGGCACGACGAGGTAGAGGCTGACGGGCCGCTTGCCCGAGACGAGATCGGCGATGCGCCAGTCGCAGCGCGCCGTCACCTTCGCCACCACGGGATCGCGATAGAGGCCGAGGAAGGACATGGCGGTGGACAGCACGCCCGAGCGCTCGTTGTCGGATTTGTTGAGCAACTCGCGCGCCGATGAGGCGATGACGGGATGCACGCCGGCTTCGCCCAGATGCGGCGTGGACATCATGGCGCGCAGCGTCGCCTCCATGGGGCGCTTCGGATCGGAAAGGAAGTTGGCGACGCCGGCCAGCGTCTTGTCCGGCTCGGCATAAAGGACGTGCAGGATCACGCCGACCAGCAGCGAATGGCTGGTCTTTTCCCAATGGTTCCGCTTGTCCAGCGCGCCTTCGGGATCGACGAGAATGTCGGCGATATTCTGAACGTCGCGCACTTCCCTATCGCCGCGCCGGACCTCCAGCAGCGGATTGTAGGCCGAGGACTTTGCGTCGGTCGGGTCGAACAGCAGGACGCGGCCGTGCCGGGCGCGAAACCCCGCCGTCAGACCCCAGTTCTCGCCCTTGATATCATGGACGATCACGCTGCCCGGCCAGGTCAGCAGCGTCGGCACCACGAGGCCGACGCCCTTGCCTGAACGGGTCGGCGCGAAGCACAGCACATGCTCCGGCCCGTTGTGGCGCAGATAGTTGCGCTCCAATCTGCCGAGCACCACGCCATCTGGGCCGAGCAGCCCGGCGGCCTTCACCTCCTCGGGAGAGGCCCAGCGTGCCGACCCGTAGGTGGCGGCGTTCTTGGCTTCACGCGCCCGGATGATCGATAGGGTGATGGCGACGGCGATGGACAGGAACCCGCCGGACGCTGCGATGATCGCTCCTTCGATGAAGATCGCGGGCGCGTAGGCGTCGTAAGAATACCACCACCAGAAGAAGGCCGGCGGATAATAGACCGGCCAGCCGCCCAACTCGAACCATGGTGTGCCGAGTTGCCCCTGAAACCCGAGCCGCCACGCCGTCCACTCGGTTGCGCCCCAGATCGTCGCCAGCACGATGGCGACGACGATGGTGATCTGGCCCCAGAGGACACGACCTCCCGACATACAGGCTCCAATCGGCAAAAGAGAAGGAGCCGATCAGAGAATAGGCGGTTTCGCGATAGGCAACATGAAAGAACAAGCGGCGTGCTGCCGGATACCATGGCGTAGAAATCGGATGGGTCAGTGCCGCGTGTTGCGAGCTTCTTCGACGGCCTGTTGGAGGATGCGCCGATAGCCGATCTTCGTCATCCACTGTGCGCGGGCGAGATGGCTTTCCCAGCACGCCTTCGTTCGGTCTTGCTCTGCCAGCGGATCGCGATGCAGGACGATCCTCGCCACCTCCGCCCAGTCCGCACCGTCGGTCTCGGCGTCCAGCAGGCGCAAATAGGTGACGAAATGCGCCTCGTCATAGAGGGTTACGTCCGGCGCCGCCGGGGCCAGGTCATCAACGTCAGGATCGAGTTCGGGTTTGACGCGCATCTGGTCCTCCCTCGGACCCACGGAAACAATAATCCTGAAATGGGATAATCCCAGATCAGGATTATCGGAACTGCTCCCCTTTTTCAATGGAGAGCCGTCCGAATGCAGAAAACCTTGCGCGCGCCCCGCCAACAACTTCTTCAGACGCTTCTCTCGGCAGCACGCAAGGACAGAAATCTGACGCAGGCGGAACTTGCCGATCGGCTGAACAAGCCGCAGTCCTTCGTCGCCAAGTATGAGAACGGAGAGCGACGGATTGATGTTATCGAGTTCGTAGATATTGCGGCTGCGCTTGAAGTGTCCACCGCTGAAATACTGTCGCGGATTGAATCGGTCGGTCGCGGGTCATGACAAGCAACTGACGCAGGAGGAATTGGCGGATCGCTCGGGTTTGAGCGCCCGCTACGTCGGGGCGGTCGAACGCGCCGACGTATCCGCCAGCGTCACTGTCGTTGGGTAGATTGCCGAAGCGCATGGTGCTGAGCCTGGGGATTTGCTCAAGGCTTCAGGCGTGCGGGCTTGAGCGACGGGCTTCCTTGGCGAGGTCGAGCAAATCGCGGAGCGCCACGGCGCGGTTGTTCGGCGACCACACCGCCGAGAAGACAGCGGGCTTGTGCTCGTCGATAATCGGGAGGAAGACCACGCCCGGAAATCGGATCTGCGCCGTCGCCTCCGGGACCAGCGTCACACCGTAGCCCTGCTCGACCATCGATATCAGCGTCAGCCGGTCCACGTCGAAGCGTTGGATGGACGGTCGCGGCCAGCGCTCGGCGAGCCGCTGCAGGATAAGGTCGTGAAGCTGCGGGCCTGTTCCGCCGTAGCGGACCAGAAAGGTCTCTGCCGAAAGCTCGACCCAGGCGACACTTTCTCTGTGGGCAAGCGGATGCGTCGCCGGCAATGCGATCATGGTCTGTTCGGTCCATATCGGCTTTGAATGACAGTCCGGTATGGCCGGCGTTCCCAGCACAAAGGCGACATCGAGATTCCCGTCACGCACCTGCTTCACCGCCTCGCCCACCCTGCGCTCGGCGATCTCCATTTCAACGCCGGGGTAGAGCCCCCGGTAACGGTTCAGGAGATCGGCGAGGAAGCCGTTGGAGATCAGGGCGTTGGCGCCGATGCGCAGACGGCCGTGTTCGCCGCGCGCAAGCAGGCCAGCCGTTTTGACCGCATGGTCGAGGTGACCGATGCCGACCGCCACCTGATCGACAAAATGCCGTCCCGCCTCCGTTAACCGCACGCCGCGCGGTAGGCGTTCGAACAGCAGGATGCCCAAATCCTGCTCCAACAATTTCACGCGGGTGCTGACGCAGGATTGGCTCACGCCGAGCGTATTAGCGGCGTGACGAAAGTTCAAATGCTCTGCAACGGCCAAGGTTTGGATCAACGATGCCAGTGGAATGCGCGAACCCAAAGGTGAGAGCGCCTCAGTCAACCGCCGCGGCCTTTGGTCGTTACCTTTGGGTGAGGAAAGTCGACGCATAACTAGGCTGCCTCACCGACACCCGCTAAGACGATCAGAACCAAGTGTTTAGGGCTGCCGAATGCTGGCTAGAAGTTCATGCGGATAGCCCAGTGAGATCTCACTGGCTGCGTCCAGCCGCTTGATGGTTTCGTTATCAAGGCTGATTGATGCCGCACCGAGATTATCCTCTAGCTGTGCTGCGCTTCGCGGTCCGATGATCGGAAAGACGCCTTTGGATATCGCCCATGCTATGGCGATCTGTCCTGGCGATGCTCCAAGCTGCTCGGAAGCTTCCACGAGAATGTCGATGACCTTCGCGCTCAATCCGGCATCGTTATGCGATATCGCTCCCTTGAATGCTGTGGCGCGGCCTTCCTCGCCTTTGCGATATTTGCCGGTCAGAACGCCTCCAGCCAGAGGTGAATAGCCCATCACGGCGAGACCAAATTCATCGGCCATTGGCAGAAGCTCCCGCTCCGGCGTTCGTTGCAGCAGGCTATATTCGAGTTGAACCGCGCCGAGCGGAGCCCATCCCCTCATATCCGCGACGGTCGCAGCTTTCGCGACGCGCCAGGCTGGGGTGTTGGAGAAGCCGCCGAAGATAATCTTTCCAGCCGAAACGAGGTCTTCAAAACCGCGTACCACCTCTTCAATCGGGGTCGCGCCATCGTCCATGTGCGCGAGGTAGATGTCGATCCGATCGGTATTCAGACGCCTAAGGCTGGCTTCGACTGACTGTACCATCGCTTTTCGATGCGACCCTTGCGCGGCGACCGAGGGTTTCTGCGACGCCGTGCGGCTGTATTTGGACGAGATGATGTAGTCGTCCCGGCACGACGAAATAAACTCGCCGATGAGCGTTTCAGATTGCCCAAATTGATAAGCATCCGACGTGTCGATGAAATTGCCTCCGGCGACAACAAAATCGGTCAGAATCGCCTTGGCCTCATCGGGGGGAGATCCATAACCCGAGACGTTTCCGAGCATACCGCTTCCGAGGATCAAAGGAGATGCCTTGATGCCGGTCCCTCGGCCGAAATATCTGTACTTCATATCTGCGCTTCCTGTTCCAAGACTCAATAAAGTTGCTTGTTGGCTAGCAGCACGTCGATGTCGCCTGCGAAGACTTCGACTTGGTCTCTGTCGCGGTGCATGCGCCAATGCAGCTCGGCCACATCTTCCGCTGCAACAAGAGGGATGCCGGGCGGAAAATCCGATGCGTTGTCTGCGGCGGTCTTACCGGGAGGCGCCACCAGCCCCGCCACGGACACCAGACCGGCGTGTACGCCATTGGCGGCAAGGTCTTTGTTGAGCAGGCGGACATAGTTCAAAAGCGCACCCGCCGCGATGCCG
This sequence comes from Xanthobacter agilis, assembly GCF_021730435.1. Lineage (GTDB taxonomy): Bacteria > Pseudomonadota > Alphaproteobacteria > Rhizobiales > Xanthobacteraceae > Xanthobacter > Xanthobacter agilis. The sequence goes on along the minus strand of NZ_JABWGX010000028.1, from coordinate 18,821 downwards.
AAGCTACCGGTGATAAGGGCGGGATGCTGAGCTGACGCCGCTGTAGTGAAGAGAAGGGTTCCGGTTTCCCGCTCCAGCATGGCGGGTAGGACCGCGCGTACCGCAGCAATGGCGCCGAGTACCTGAAGGTTGAGATGGAATTGTTCATTCTCAACATCGGTGTCTCTCGGCAGGCGCATGCTCGCAGGAGGCGGGGTTGGCCCGTATTCCAGCACATCGACGGAACCAAAACGCGAGATTACTTCGTCAATAGAGTTTGCCAGAGCGACTCTGTCGAGCACGTCGGTCGGGAATGCCGCCGCCCCCACGCCGATGTCTTTGAGATTGCTGGCATGGCCAGCCAGAGCAGTGGGGTTCCGCGCCAGCAACGCGACATTGAAGCCCTCGCGGCCGAAGCGCTCGGCTACTGCCATTCCTATTCCGGGCCCAGCGCCCACCACGGCAATTGTTTTCGACATCAGGAACTCCTTTCCCGGTTTATTTAACCCGACGATGTGATATGAATGAAATGATATGTTTTCAGAGTTGGTGTGAATGATATGCAGTTCATGGCTCTGGACCTGAATCTTCTCCGAGTCTTCGTGGTCCTGATGGATGAGGGGAATGCTACGCGCGCGGGCGAGCGCCTGAACCTCAGCCCCTCGGCAGTCAGCCACGCACTCAGCCGCCTTCGCGACCGGTTGGGTGATCCTCTGTTCATTCGAGGCAGCGCGAGCCTGCGTCCGACACCGCGAGCGCTGGAAATGGCGCCGCTGGTGCGCCGCGCAATGGAGGACCTGGAGCGGGCTGTGTCCTTTACGCCCTTTGATCCAGCCACATCGGAACGTGAGTTCGTCGTCGTCGCTAGCGCCTATGGCTGCTCCGTTCTGTTGCCCAAAGTCGCCGCAGCATTGCGCGAAGCATCTCCGGGATCGAAGCTACGCATCAGGGCGCCGGGGCCTGGGCTGGCCGAAGCGCTCGATCAAGGCATGGTCGATGTCGTGGTCTGCGCATACGAGGAAGTTCCACCACGCTTTACGTATGACGCGCTTTTCGAAGAGACCGCCGTCTGGGTGGTTCGGGGAAAACACCCCGCAGCTAAGCAAGGACTTTCGATCGGAAAGCTGTCGATGCTTTCCCGCATTGCTGTCTCGGCGCTGGACCCCTGGAACGGCGAGGACTCCACCCTCGATGGTTCAGGCCTTAAGCGTCCGGTAGGCTGGAGCGAGGTCTACATGCAGGGACTGGAGACTATGCCCGCGCCGTCGCTTTGGGCTCCGGATGTGCATACCGCGCGGGAAATCGTACTGGAGACGGACATGACGGCATTGCTGCCGCGACGTCTGGTCGCCAGCGCGCTTCGGGCAGGTCAGCTTGTGGAGGCTAAGACCGCCTATATTCCACCAGCCGTTCGCATCGGCGCGATCACCGCTAAGGCTGGAGCGAACACACCAGCCCAGTGGTTGAAGCAGTTGATGGTTTCGTCGTCTGAAGCAGAGCGCGATTGACGCACCACTCGGCCGGCAATGCCTCGGTGCCGCCTCTACAGGCCCAATCCCCTCGGCCGCCCCAATTGCCACGATACTGACCCGCCCTGCACGATGCCCGTCACCTCTTTGCCGAGCTGGCGGTCGATCACCGGCCGCCACGGCACAAGCGTAAACTCGCGGCTCTTCTCGACGATGGCGAACTTTCCGCTGGTGAGCTGGACCGTCCCGGTGAAGGTGCCGTTGACCGTCTCACCGTCGCCAGCCGCCCGGAACGGCATCGGCTTTGTCGCCGCCAAATCCGCCCCGGCGCGGGCGACCTCGCGCGTCTCCAACGTCGATAGAAGATCGCGGCGGTAGAGGATGCGCCCGTTCTGCTGGCGCGTGGCGTCGCCCTGTTCGATCAAGCGATCGCGGCGGCGGTCCATCGCCTGGCTGACCTCCTGTCCAAACCCCGCCGGTGCGATTTCGGACGGACCACGCCCGACCAGCCTGCGGTCCAGCCAGGTCGCACCGTCCGCCGTGATCTGCTGTTCCAGATCGAAGGTCGAGAGGACACGGATGTTGAGCTGGCGACCTCGGCCAGCGTCATGGGCGACGGCGCGCGTCTCGAAGTCCTGCGGGATGCGCCACTGGTCGGCGTCGATGCGCTCGACGACGCCGGCGCGGCGCAACGCCTCCAGCCGACGCACATGGGCATCGACGAACCCATCATAATCGCCACCTGGCACACGGCCGTCGAAGCGGGCCTGCTCCAGATGGCGGCTCGGCCGATAGATGCCATCCTCCGCAATGCCGGCGATGGCGCGGTCAGCCGGACGTGGTCCGGCGTCGGCCGTGCCGATCTCGATAACGCTGCCGATCCGGGCGTCCGCCACCTTCGCCTGATCGACGCCGGAGACGTGGTGGGTGCGGCCGTCGATGCCGTCGATCACCAGCGTCAGGTTCTCACCCAACTCGTCGGAAAGATGCTTGTCGATCACGCGGCCGACGATCGGCGTCGCGGGCGCGGTGTCGTGAATCTGGAAGCTCATTGGATCGCGGTCGTGGCCCTCGGCCTGCATCGCCTTCTGCATGGCGCGCACGATATCGCCGCGCTCGGCCATCTCGCGCAGCGTCGGCTCCAGCCGGTCGCTGAGTTCCCAGACGCCGGGGGACTGTTCGGCGGCGAGACCCATCTTCTCCAGTTTGCCGAGACGGCGAAGGCGAAGCGTCCGATCCTCTTGGCCGCTCAGATCGTCGGGCGCATGGCGCAGATCGAGCGCGCCGCCATCTGCCTCGTTGAGCATCGCCCGGTCGATCCGGGTGAAGCGGTCCTGGTCGATCTCGGCGGTCAGCTTGCGGCGCTGCTCGATCTCGGTGACGGGACCGAGTTCCAGCGTCGCCAGCTCGCTCGCCCGCTCGCGCACGCCGTTGGCAAGATAGTCGCCGTTGATGACCAGATCCTCGCCGAGATCGTCGCGGCCGTTGACGATGACATGGACATGGGGATGGCCGGTGTTGAAGTGGTTGACCGCGACCCAATCGAGCTTGGTCCCGAGGTCGGCTTCGAGCTGGCGCATCAGGTCGCGAGTATGGCCGGTCAGGTCTTCGATCTCGGTGGCATCTTCCGGCGAGACGATGAAGCGGAACTGGTGACGGTCGTCCTTGCCGCGATCGAGGAAGGCATCGCCGTCGGCGCGATCCTCGGTGGCCGAGTAGAGCCGGCCGCGCTCGCCGTCGCGCGAGGTGCCGTCGCGCTGGATGTAGCGCAGATGGGCGGCGGCCTTGCCGCTCTTGCCTGCCGCGCGAACCGAACGCGATTTGACGATGACGCGACGGCTCCCGGGCTGGCGATGGCTCCAGCCGTTCGACAGGTTGCGCGAGCGGACGAAGGCCGCGCCGCGCCCGCGCTTGACACCTCGGCCCGAGGCGACCACGCTATTGCGACCCTGCTTGCCACCGGCTCCTGCGCTGCCGCGCGAGACCCGACCGGAGGCCGCGCCATGCTGGCGGGCGATCTTCCTGACCTTCGTGAGGAAGCTCTTCGCCTGGCCGGCCTTCGACGCATCGGAGCGGATGCGGCCGGGCTTTGGGCGAAAGCGATTATCGTCGTCGGCGCTCATGGCCGGAAAACCGGCCGAAAGCGCCGGTTTCGGGCGAGAGTGCCGTCCAAAACGCGGCGGATGCTGGGTTTTCGGCAACCGGCGGCACCATGCCGCCCGGATGACGGTGCCGTCCCCAACAGTGTGCAGACAAGGGCTTGCCCCCCGGATCGGACCCATGGGGTGCCGTCCGCTTTAATCTTGCCCTCCCGCCTCTCTGCCCCTTTTGCCCGTCCTGACCCTGATTCAGCCAGACCCCGCCCATGCCCCCTGCACGCTGGAAAGGACCGCCGGGCACACCCACGCGCCATGCTCATCGCGGCCCTCCCGCTTCCGCGCGGGCCACGAACAGGCCGTCCGACTGCGGTACGATCGCGGAGAGATCGCGCACTGGCGATGTGGTGGGAGTGTCGCCGGACCGCTCGTCGGACTGCACGGGATCGGCGGAAGACGTGCGCTCCGCCTGCGCGACGAACAGCGGCGCGCGGGTCCACAACAGCGGATCGGCCACCGCGATTTCGACCGGCCCGGTGATCTCGCCGCCGCCGATCTCCGGGGCGAGCGTCGCGACATAGGCGCGTGTTTCGGCCGGCAACGGACGGCCGGCGAGATGTTCTTCGTAGCGACCCGGACCGGCATTGTAGGCGGCCAGAAACCCCGGCGATCCGTAGCGATCATGCAACTCGCGCAGATATGCCGCGCCCGCCAGAATGTTGTCGCGTGGATCATAGGGATCGCTGCCGAGCCGATGGCGGGCGCGCAAATCCGCCCAGGTGGCGGGCATGATCTGCATCAGACCCATCGCACCCTTGGGCGAGATCGCCCGCACGTCGTTGGCGCTTTCGACGCGCATGACGGCCCTGATCCACGCCGCCGGAATGCCGAACCGCTGCGCCGCCTCGGCGATGTGCACGGCATAAGGATCGGCCTGGGATTGATGCTGCACCGGCTCCGACTGCGCCTGACAGGGCAGCGGCATCGCGACGGCGAGCACGACGGAAAGCAGAAGGACCGCCGATCGGACGGGCATTCTGTCTCCGCAACGACGCCAGCCTGCCAACGTGCTCGCTGCGGTCAAGGGTTCGCGCGGCGCGCCGATCTTCGATCGCCCTGGACCTTCGCTGCGCGCGCCGGCCGACCTGCGTTCGAGCGGGACGAAGGGATGAGACGGCCTGTTCGCGAACAAAGGGATGGGGCTTTGACGGGAAATCAGGCGCGCAATTCTGAAGGCATAGCGCATGAGATCACTCCCGCTCGCCGCGCTTGACCGGGCGCGTCCAGTGCAGCGACCAGGCGGCTCCGCCGTCGTCGTCGCGGAACAGGTTGGCGCGGATGGGCTGCGGCAAGGCGGGATCGTCAATCAGCAGCGAGACGTATTCGCCCGCGCGTTCACCGGTGCGTTTCCAGCCCGCGCCGATCTCCGGGCCGTCGTCCGCGCCATGGTGGATGCGGTAGTCCGGCGCGTTCTCGGCATCGGAGGGCTCGGCCGGAACGATAGTGAGTTCGCGGAAGAGCGTGAACGTATGGACGCGCCCGACGAAGCCTGTCGTCTCGCGCGTGAATTGGCCGATCTGCGGCATGGGAAGCTCCTTGATGCTGGTGGTTGAGTGAAAGCCAGCGAGCGCCATGCCCGCCGGAATCTTGGCGGTCAGCGCGTCGCGGCGCGCCAGACGAAACGACCGTCGCCGTCCTCGTCGGTGTAGATCGGCGTCGCGCGGCCGATGACGGAACTCGCCGGGATCGGACCGAAGTAGCGGCCGTCCAGGCTGTCGCGGACATCCGCGTTCATCAGGAAGATCTCGTCACCGGCAATGCGGCGGCAGCCGTTCCAGACCGGCAGTTTGCGGCCCGCCCGGTCGCGGTCGAGCGCCGCGCCGAGTTCGATGCCATCGACCGTGATGATGCGGCGGACGCGGCAGACTTCCTGCCCCGGCAGCCCCATGACGCGCTTGAGCAGCGGCACGCCGCGGCCAATATAGCCGCGCTCCACCATGAAGTCGGCGAGCGCTTCGGGCGGATCGACCGCGACAAGATCGGTGACGGTGAGATCGCGGGGCGGATCGATATCGTAGAGGCCGATCGGCGCGCTGGCGGAGACGTTCCACACCAGCCGCGTCGGCGTCGGAACGAACGACGCGATGGCGACGCCCATGATCGAGAAATACGTCACCATCACATAGCCGAAGCGGGTCATGGCTCGGCCCTCCGGCGCTTGAGGAACGCCCGGTGCTGGTCGATGGTGTAGGTGCGCGGTTCGTGATTGGCGGTCAGCCGATTGTGGACGTGCCGCCAGTGATCGGGCGATACATCCTCCGGATCGATGCCGATCGCCTGGATCGCGTCGATGTGCCGGAGCACCTGTTCGACCTTCGGCCAGCCGTCGATCTTCAGCAGGATGTCGCCGCCGGGACGCACGAAGGGCAGCGTCTGATAGGGTTCGCTCGGCTGCACCGCACGCACGATGTCGATGCACGAGATGATCGTGCCGAAGTCGTTCGAAGCCCATCGGACGAAGGCGAAGATGGCGTCCGGCCGGAACGAGAAGATGCGGCGGCGACGGTCGAGGATCTGTTCATGCGTCTCACAGCCGAACCTGATCCAGTGCTCGATCTTCTTCTCGACGAACGTCAGCTCGACATGGGTCAGGTTGTCGGAGGGAAGCGCCGACGGCACGGGGCCGCCGCGCACGCGGGGAGCCGCGTTGCCGGTCATGGGGTGTCTCCTTCGGTGGTGGGGAATTCGCGCGCGAGCAGCGCGCGCAGCATGTCGGCGACGGTGACGCCGCGCTGGAAGGCAACGATCTTGATGCGGCCGCGTAGCTCCGTCGTGATGTCGATCGTCAGCCGGGCTGTGAACGCAGCGCCATCGCTCGTGCGGGCCGATGGCGGCTCAGTGGCTTTGACCCAGCGTTCGGGATCGGCAGGACGGGCCGCAAAACCGCGCTTCGGGGATCGCTCGCTCATGGCGCGATCCTTCCGATACCGAGCCGACCGATCTCGGCGGTAAGCGCCGCGATCTCGCGCGCGGCGGGACTGTCCTCGTCGATCTCCGATGCGAGCCGCCCGGACTGCGCGGCATCGGCAAAGACGACGCGCTGGCCTATGGTGGTGGCGAGCAAGGGCGGATCGTGCTCGGCCAGCGTCTCGGCCGTCTCACGGGCGATGACAGTGCGCGCACCACAGCGGTTCAGCACGAAGCGGGCGACAAGCTCGGGCCGGTAAATGCGCGCCTCGGCCAGCAGCGTCAGCATCTCGGCTGAGGCCCAGCCGTCGAACGGCGACGGCTGTACCGGGATCAACACGAGATCGGCGGCGAGCAAAGCCGAGCGCATCAGCCCGGCGACGCGCGGCGGTCCGTCGATGACGATGTGGTCGACATCGCGCGCAAGCTCGGGGGCTTCCCGGTGCAAGGTGTCTCGGGCCAGGCCGACAACGCCGAACAGCCGTGGGCAGCCTTCACGCGCCCGCTGTTGCGACCAGTCGAGCGCCGAGCCTTGCGGGTCCGCGTCGATCAGCGTGACCCGCCGGCCGGTTCTGGCCCATTCGCCAGCGAGATGCAGCGCCAGCGTCGTCTTGCCGACACCGCCCTTTTGATTGAGCAGGGCGACGATCATGGCACCCGCCTCGATCGTCTGGCGGCACCGGCACCATGGGTCGCGCCCGCGCGCGTCAAAGAAAAAGAGTTAGATTCTTGGTTAGACTCTAAGTTAGCGGTCGGATTCCGCGTTTCGGGCCAAAGGTTTAACTGCGGTCCGTGCGCCCGAAATCCCGATAGTCCTGCGCCCGAAGTCCCGATACCGTTTGCGCCCGAAGTCACGAGCGTTTCCACAGCCTCGTCCACAGGCACTGTGGACAACATCGTCGGCCGGATATGCAGCAGTTCGCGCCGGCCCTGGCGGGAGATCTTGAGCTGATAGCCAGGCAGCGGTTGACGGGCGACGATGCGTCGAATGTCGAGCGCGAAGTCAGACGGCCGCGCCAGGCTGCCGGACTTCTCGTGGAGATGCCCGACCTCGAAGATCCAGCCATGAAGCTGGCGACCGGCGTGCTTGCGGGCGACGCGGTAGAGCCAGCGTTCGATCCCGCCGGTCAGCCGGAAATAGTTCGGGTCGATGGTCAGGACCAGCGAGCGGTCAATGACGCCGCGATAGAACCAGTCGGGCAGCACGAACTCCATGCCCTCGACGCGGCCGTCATGCGTGGTCAGTTCTTCCCATTCGTTGATCCAGGAGAACTGATGCCGGCGCCAATGCTCGCCGTGGCGGAGGGTCGTGGCGATGACGGTCGATTGCAGGCGGGCGAACGCGCCCTTGAGCAGCCGGTACTCCCTCGCGCCGGTGCCCCGTCCGATCGCCATCAGGAGCTGGTACGGCGTGAAGCGCAGAAAGCGCGATGTCTTCAGGCCATGGTTCTCGGCCTCGACGATCTGCGACGCTGCCCAGATCAGCACGTCGGCGTCCCAGATGGTCGCCATGCCGTGTTCGGGCACGGCGAAGACCTCGACGCGGACGCCGCCGGATTCATAGAGGATCGGCGCTACCCGCTTGGCCTTGGCGAGCGAGAAGAACGGGCGCTCCATCAGGTCGCGCTGATCGCGGGGGCTGGCATCGCCCGTCGCGACGACGAAGGGATCGAGCCGCGCCCGCTCGCTGCCGACGAGGCGCTGGGTGCGCCGTCCGACGTCATGGGATGGACCGCCGGACATTCAGCGTGCGCCCCGCTCGGCGGGCGTCAGGGGACGCGCCGGAAAAACGCGGGTCGCATCCTTGTCGGTCGTGGATTTGCGGGCGGCGACGGCCGTCCAGGCTTGCAGGTCGTCCAGCGCATAGACGACGCGCCCGCCGATCTTGCGATAGGTCGGACCGGTGCCATAGGTGCGATGCTTCTCCAGCGTCCGCAGTGAAATGCCGAGGAAGCGGGCCGCATCGGGCGTGCGCAGGAATCGGGGCGGCAGCCCCGTCTTCGGGTCGATCATGATTGGACCTCCGGGTCGGGTTCGGCGGCTGTCGGCGGCGACAGCGGGCTATGGCGAACCGTGGCGGAGGATCGGCGGCTTGCAGCGTGCCGGAATCAGGGGGGTGCGATTCCGGCACCCGATGCCGAAATCAGAGGGGTGACGACCCGGCACCCCGGCGGTGTCGGCTCAAGCCGAGGTCACGCCGCCGTTCAGCGGCGGCGTGGCAGGCGGACCGGATAATGGAGTAGTTCGCGATAGCCGCCGCGCATGTAAAACAGGCCATCGGCGACGAGACGGCGCACCTTGTTCTTCAAGGGGCTGACTTCCCAATCGTTCTTCGACCGACCGTGAAAGCCGAGCAGCGCTTCGGCGATCACGCGATAGCTGGCCCCGGCCAGTTTTGCATCGAGCGCGCGCAGGATCAGGATATGACGCTCGCGGGTCTGGGCCGGAAGGTCGTGCCGCCGGTTGCCCGGCGGTCGTCCGGCCAGCGCCAGCCAGAAGCGCAGCGCGGCCTCGGCGCGCAGCTCGAACAGGGCGTCGAGCGGCAGGACGACGACGAAGCTCGCCCGGCCGTCCGGCGGCGGGTCCGCGAGCCAGAAGCGATGCTCCCCACCCGATCCGCGCCAAAGACCGTGCCAGGCGCTGTCCATCGGCGATCGTGCCGCGAGACCGGGAAGCCCCGGCAGCACGATGGGCATGGCAAAGTCGCCGGGTGGATCGCCTGATGGACGAAGCTCGAAGGCGTCAGGCTGGAGTGCGGGCGTCCAGAAGAGCGCGGCGCGATCGGCGGGCTGGTCCGGGTCCGCAGCGAAATCGTAACCCCCAGCGGTTAGAGAACGCGGTCTGCGCCTCGCTGTCGTAACGGGGTATCCGCTTCATGCGATGGAAGTCGCGGCGGTACTCATCGTCGCGGCGGAGATACTCCCAAGCGAAGCCGGCGGCAGGAATGCTATGGGCATGTCCATAAGTCGCCGACGCACGCCAATCAGAACTCGGCATGGCGTCACCTCTTTCTTTCCGGGCGCCGTCAGCGCCGGGAAGATGAAGTGTTCACAACTTGAGGTATATTTTGAACCTGCTGTTATCGGATATGTAGATCGCACAATCCGATCAATATTGGTGAATCATTACTTAACATCGCGGATGTAATTTGGCGAGCCGGGCGCAGCCCGGCGAGCGGCGGCCGTGTCATCGACATGGCCGCGCCGCCGATCCGGCTCCACGGATCGGCGGAAAATCTGAGGATGTGCGGAACCGGAAAGACGCAAAGCCGTGCAACCGGAAATCCGGCTGCACGGCTCCACGATCATCCGCGCTTCAGGCGCTGCATCCCTTCGGCCAACGTCCACAATGCGCGATTGAGACCGACATTCTGGTCGATACCGTTGATCGCACGGGTCTGGCTGCGACGGATACGGCCCTCGGCATTGGTGCGGCGACCGTCCAGCCCGCCGCGTATCATGTTCTCCTGAATGACGTTGAACGTGCTCCAGAGGCTTGGCCCGACATCCTCACGGCGGCGCGGCGCGATGATCTGATCGGGGCGGACGGGACTTTCGTCCTCGCCATAGCGAACGACAAGGCTCGCCTCGGCCAGAACACGTTGTTCGTCCTGCGACAGCCTTGTGTCCTTCATCGTCTCCGTCGCGTCGATCAGGCGCGGGAAGTCTTCCGCGACCGTATAGACGCCCTCGATAATCTGATCCTGAATGCCGCCCTTGTGGGGCACGCGGACTTCCTCGAAGCGCTCGCCCGCAATCATGCTGTTGGTGCAGACGAAGCGCAGCATCCCCGCGAACATCTGATAGGCCGACGTTCCGTCATGGCTGTTGACGATGATGACTTCCGCCGCCTCGGGCTTGCCGATGCCGTCATCCCGGCGCAGGCGCAGCATATGCTTGGCGTGGCCGTGGCGGCTCCCATCGCGCGGCACGGACTGTACGGCGAAGAACGGAAACCATCCTTCCCGGCGCAACCCTTCCACGATCTCAATGGTGGGAACGTAGACATAGCGATCCGACCGGCTGTCATGCGCCTCGCGGGCGAAGACGGACGGGACGTGGCGATAGAGGGCTTCGTTGTCGAGGGCTTCGCGCCCGCTGATCTGATGGCTGTTCCGGCCGAACCGGGTGGCGAGTTGATGATACATTTTCTGTCTCCGTGGGCTTGGGTTGGAGCGCAGCGCTGCGCTGCAACCCTGGCCGTCGCCGAGACCGGGGTAGCAAGGAGCAAGGGCGGCCGGGCCGGAGGGGGATCACCCGACCTGCACGGAACGGAGGAACGACGTGGAGGAAGGCCGGGGACACCGGCCCGGACGAGCGTCAGCGATCCCTTGCGCCGCGCGGGGGCAGCGCCCCTAGCCAAACCCGCCCGGCATGAGCGCCAGCGGGCGCCGGGCATCAGGATCTGATCGGGATGTGCAAAGTCGCAAACCCTGAAAACCGCACATCCTGATTGCCGTATTTCCTGACGGGCGGTGACGGCCATGACCATGACGAAGCCCCGCTGGGGCGAGCGGGGCTTCTGGAGATGTCCGGTCTCAGTCGCCGTTGCGGCGTGACCAGATGAGATTGTGGCCTTCGCCGTCCTCGCCTTCGACCAGGCTGGCGTAGATCGGTGCGGGGAAGCTCGGATCGTCCAGCTTGACGGAGAGGTATTCGCGCTGCGTCTCGCGGGCGGTCTTCTTCCAGGCTGCTCCGAATTCCGTGGCTCCAGCGAAGATGCGGAAGTCGGGGCCGCGCTCGCTGTCGCCCTCGGTTGGGACGAATTTCACGGTCTTGACGTTGAGGGTCAGGGTCTTGACTGCGCCGGTGAAGCCAGCCGAGCCGTTGTCGTTCTTGGTGAAGGTGCCGATGGTCGCCATGCCGTGTTCCTTTTTCCTTCGGGCCGCGCCTATCGCGACCTCGATGGTGGTCGTGCGACCGGGGACGATCGGCCCCGCACCCGTCAGGGCTGGAACGAAGTGGAAGGCGTGCGGCGACGGCTTTTTTGCTTCGCGATGCAAAGCCGGATCGGGGTCCCCGCGCGACTTGTCGCGTGGGGTGGTCAAGGCGGCGGAAAAAAGCTGGCGACGGGCGTTGCGGGAAGACGAGCGAGGCGCAGCCGGTCTTCGGTCAGACCCAATCCATTCGAGGACGCCGTTGATGTGGCTGACAGGGAATCCGAGGAACACGACACTGGTGGCGGTCGGCCTGCGCGCCGGACATGAGAACGGTGGCAAACCTGCTGTCGCGTCAACCTTACCCCTGACCTTCGATGGCAAGGCCCGTCCATCGTCCACGGGCGGACGCGGCTGCTTCCCGATCTTCAACTTCTTCGCCGTGGCATCATTGGCAGGCTGAAGACGATCGCCCACCGGCGCAACGTGGCCGTTCTCGCCAACTGGCGAGACAAGCTGCCGCGCGCACCACCCGCGGCAACGGTGTCGATGCCGAGAACGGAGCTAACGGGCTCATCGTCCTGCCGCAAGTGCTGTGAGCGGACATCTCGATGCCCTCGCTCACCCGAATGGGGCTTCATCAGCGGAAGGGCTACCAACCGCCGCTCTTCGCGTCAGCGATTGCAGCCGAATGGCGGAAACGCGCCTTCAGCGTGGTTCCGGCGCAGCCGAAAGCGCGGCCCGAAGGGCAACGCCATCGCTATCGAAGTTGCTTGCACCAGGTTAACTTGTTGTCGGATTGCCGCCGTCTGCATACGGCACTATTTTATGTCGGCCTCGTCGAGACAACTCCGAGCGCATCTCCCGCCAGACAAACTGACAAGGCGTTCCGTGTGACTGCTCTGCACGTCGCCAATCGCCAAATCATCAAGAGAGGAATCTACATTGGACGAGAACTTCGTTTTGATCTCCGGCTGCTCGGGAGGCGGAAAATCAACTCTTCTGAATGAGCTTCGTGTTCGGGGACACCATGTTGTCGAAGAGCCCGGCCGCCGCATCGTAAGGGAGGAGATGGCGGGCGACCAAAGGGCGCTCCCATGGGTCGATCCGGCAGCTTTTGCACGCCGAGCGATCGAGGTGACGCTGGCTGATAGACAGGCGGCACGAGCGCTCTCGGGCTGGGTGTTTTTCGACCGTGGGCTGATCGACGCGGCATCGGCGCTAGGTGCTGTGACGGGCGACGCCATGCTGGAAACACTTTGCGCGGCGCATCGGTATCATCGGCGTGTTTTCATGGCCCCGCCGTGGCCCGAGATTTACGCAACGGATGGCGAGCGCCAACACGGATTCGAGTCGAGCCTCACAGAATACCAACGATTGGCGACGGTCATACCGGCCTTCGGATACGAAACCGTCACCTTGCCGAAAAGCTCGGTATCTGCTCGCGCCGATTTCGTCCTGGCGTCTCTTTTGACCGGCCCTATGTAGGCCGCCGGTTCATAGGCGAAGCGCGCCGCTTCGACGCCGAGCATGAGGGCAGCGCATAGATGGCGAGCGTATAGCGCCTTGCAAGGCGCAAGGCCCGCTCTCCGTCCGCGGCGCCGATGAACGCGCAGCATTCCTCGTCTCTCGGCGTCAGATATTGACCGACCAGTCGCTCTTCTATAGATATGGGCGACTTATCCAGGTGAGAGAATGGCGAGGCCACGGAGCGACGAGAAGCGACAAGCAATCATGGCGGCGGCGATCAAGGTAATCGCCGCGCAGGGGCTCAGTGCGCCCACGGCGATGATCGGGAAAGAGGCCGGTGTCTCGAACGGGGCATTGTTCACGTATTTCGAAACCAAAGCCGACTTGCTGAACCAACTGTATATCGAGCTGAAGATCGATATGGCGGTCGCGACCCTGGCTGACCTTCCCGTTCATGCCGATGCCCGTGTGCAGATGCGTCATATTTGGAATGGATGGGTAGGGTGGGCAACAGCGCATCCGCAGGAACGGCGCGTTCTTGCCTATTTGAACGTCTCGAACGATGTCACACCCGAGAGTCACGAAGCAGCAAGCCGGTCGCAGGCCGACATCGCTTTACTGTTGGAGCGGATTCGTGCGGGCGGACCGATGCGCGACGCTCCACTGATGTTCGTCGCCTCGCTGATGACGGGTGTCGCAGAAGCGACGATCGATTTCATGACGCGCGATCCGGCGAACGCGGCCAGCCATACCGCCGCAGGCTTCGAAGCGCTCTGGCGCATCGTCGCCTGATTTTTTGTGATCTTTGAAAGAGCGACTGGACAGACAATGAGCGATGCGAAGAACTCAGGTATTCAAAACGCGGCACCCACGCGAGCCTATATCATTACCGGACCAACATCCGGCATCGGGCGTGCAGCCGCCTTCGAGCTGGCAAATCATGGAACTGTTATCCTCGTCGGGCGCGATCAGGGGAGACTCAACGAAGTTGAGCAGGCGCTCGAACGCGATGGCAAGCGTGCCGTCTCTGTCGTGGGTGACCTGTCCGACATAGCGAGCGTGCGGCGGGCAGCAGCCGACATCGTCGCCATGAACCTCCCGATCGCTGGCCTCCTCAACAATGCCGGCGTCATGCAGACGCGCCCGACGACAACCGCAAGCGGGTGGGACACGACGTTCGCGACGAACCATCTCGGACCGTTTGCCTTTACGGACGCGCTTGTGCCGCATCTTCCCGATGGGGCAGGCGTCCTCTTCCTGTGCTCGGCCATCGAGAACCCCGAACACAAGCCGGCCAAGGTCATGGGGATGCGCGGGGGTCGCTTCATCTCGGTCGAAGCGAGCGCCCGTGGCGAATGGATGCCAGGTGGCAGCAAGATGCCGGGCATGGATGCCTATGCCACGTCGAAACAATGCATCCTTGCCTCTGCACTCGCCTTTGCCAGGGATACGCCAAGGCTGCGGTTCAACGCCGTCGAGCCGGGGATCAACCCAAGCACCGGATTGGGCGGCGCGAACGCTTTCATGCGTCTCCTGTTCGGACAGATCATCACGCGGTTCCCGCCTTTCCGCCATTACAGAAGCACGCCGGAACAGGCGGCGCGTGTCATTGCCCGTATCCTGACAAGCCAATCCGTCGAAACGGGGATGTATTTCGACCATAAGGGAATAGCGATGCACGGATCTTCTCTCGCGCACGATCCGAAGTTCCAGGATCGCATCGTCAATGAGACGCGGGCCTTTCTCGACGCCGTGCGGGCGTGACTCGCGCGCCGGCGCTCTGCGTTAGCGAACTGCATTTAAATAGTATTCCAGCGCTTGCTTCGCCGAAGCTGTCGCGTTCAAGACGCCGCCAATGGACGCGACGAGGCGTGGCAGGCTGATGCTCCCAAGGCCGCTGCCCTTCATTTCGATAGCTGAAGAACGCAGCACGGCGGCTGGCAGAGTGATTTCAGCGCCGCTTATCGAGCCAATCCGCACGAAACGTAGCAGCCGTAGAACGCGCCCATGTCGAACGAGAAGTCGACGGAGAAATCCCCGGCTTCGTTCTTCGCGTGAAGGATGCGCGACAGTTCCGCCAGCTTAACTGAAATAGCGGCCCCACTGATCGCGTGCGGCGTTAGAGTGCCATAGCGTAGACGTAGTGCTCATCTTCATCGGGCGTGGCCCGCCACGGCGGCAGGTGCGGCGAACACCAGCGCCACGATCAGGCGCAGGACCAGCGAGCGTAGCGACACGACGAGGAACACCAGTAGGCCATAGGCTGCGGCCCCGGCGACGAGGCCTGTGCCGATCAGGCCGGAGCCGGTGGCGTAGGCGAAACGCGCGGCTTCCACAGCGAGCATGAAGGGCAGCGCATAGACGGCGAGCGTATAGGCCAGGACGCACAGTCCCGCGATCAAGGCCACGCTCATCAACATCACGGCGATCATGACGGGCCTCCATAGCGTCGATGACGGTTGCCGTCATCGGACAGTCGAGGTCAGCCGGTCGCGCGGTGAACACCGCGCGACCGGAATTTTGGATATCGGACGGGAGAAAGGCCGGGACCGCTGATGCGATCCCGGCCCGATTCTCACTCGGCGGCGATCTGGAAAGCGTCGTTGTCTTGGCGGTCGTCCAACCAAGCGGGCCGCGCGGTCCGCATGACGGCGGGAAGCCAGCCGGTTCCGGCCAGAAGCTGCTCGGCGGCGTCCGCCATCTCCGGCTTCTTCAAGCCCGCGATCCGCTCTGCCGCCTCGTCGCTGACGGCTTCGCGCACGGCGGCGAGGATATGCGCCTTGGTGACACGGCCCAGATAGGCCCGCACGGTCGGCGTCCAGTGCGCCGTCATGTCGAGGGCAACTGCCGTCGCCAGCTTGTCGGCCGTGGCATGGGCGTGAGGCTTGCGCTCCCAAGGCTGCTTCACCGCGTTGACGGTGAGCGAAGCGCAGTGGGCGAACAACGCCATGACGCTGGCATGGTCCAGACCGGCGACAAAGCCCCACAGGTCGGCCACATCGCGCGGCATGTCCTCGGCCCATCCGGCATGACGATCCGCCAGCGCCTTGCCCGCCGCCGTGTCCTCGATGCCGTCCGCGTGAGAAGCGAGATAGCCGCTGGTCGGGCGGATTTCGAGGCAGGCGGCGTCCACCCCGCGATAGAAGGTCTGCGCCGCCAGCGCATGGGTGACGGCGATCAGCGCCGCGTCCGGCTGCTCGCCCAAGGCCAGGCGAAGACCAAGCGTCCGGTGTGAGGTCAGGTCGCGGATGAGACCGTCCGACAGCGGCTTGCCCGCATCCCCGGTGTCCTCCTCGATCTCGAGCGAGGAAACGGGGTTGCCGTCCTCGTCATGGTCGCCATCCTCGATGATCTCGCCATCGCCGTTGACGCGAACGCCATCCGCCACGCTGCCGTTTGCACCGTCCTCGGTTTCGGGCTTTTCATCCTCGGCCCGGATGAAGCCGCGTTCGATGCGCGCTTCGCCGTCATGGGACAGGATGACGAACACGCCGCCGCACTCGATCTCTTGCGTCTCATAGGCGTGACGCAAGGCGTCGATGCGCTCGATCTCGGCTTCCAACGGCCCGAACCGCTGATCCACGTCATCGGGCAGTTCCTCGGCGCTGTCATATTGCTCGGTCAGCGCATTATAGTTCGCCTGCGCGGCGGCATAGGCTGCTTCGTCTTCCTCCGACAACGCCACCGGATGCGGATAGGTGCGGCGCAAGCCGTTGCCGTGCGGATAGTCGATATGGACAGAAGCCCACTTCCAGCCTTCGGCCTGCACCTCGGCGGCGATCCTCTCCAGCTTCTCGATGACAAGCCGGTCGAGCAACGCGGCGTCTTCGAAATAACCGCCCCTGTCCTCGGTGAAGAGATCGCGGATGATGTTCCCGCCCGCCTCCACATAGACGTCAGCGCCGACGAAAATTGCGCGCCGATCCGTCGCCGCGACGTTCATCTTTGTCAGATCGCGGCGGATGGTGGATGGGTCGCGATTCCACGACAAGTTTTCGTAAACCTGTTCCTGCCGGTCATGGTCCTCGGTGAGGGCGAAGGCCATCAACTGATCCAGCGACAAACCGCCGTCCCGATAGACCTGCATCAGCTTCGGGCTGACCGCGCCGAGGCGAAGCCGCTGTCTCACGACATGGGCGCTGACGCCGAACCGAGCGGCGATTTCCTCCGCGCCCCATCCACGATTTTCCGCCAGTTCGCGGAACCGCTCGAACTGGTCGGCTGGGTGCATGGCCTCACGGGTGACGTTCTCATCAAGGCTGATTTCCGCCGCGTCGTTCACGGTATCCAGAACGCAGCGGATGGCCTCCGCCTTCCTGATCTGCTTGCGCTTCACGCGTAGCACCTGCGCCAGCCTGCGGCCTTCGCCGATGGTGACGAAATAGCAACCGGTCGGCTCGCCTTCGGCGTTCGTTTCCGGCTCCACCACCAGATTTTGCAGCATCCCCTTGGCGGCGATGCTGGCCGCCAGCGCTTCGATATGGGCCTCGCTATGCGGGGTCTTGCGAGCGTTCCGGGGCGACTTCTTCAACTTGTTCAGCGGCACGAACAGCACCGCGCCGTTCTCAACGACGGGGGTTATGGAAACCGAGGCGATCGTCTCAAAAGTGTCGGTCATTGTCTTGATCCTCATGGGCTAGGGTTGGAGCGCAGCGCTGCGCTGCAACCCTGCCCGTCGGCGAGACCGGGGGGTGCAAGGGGCAAGGGCGGACGGGACGGAGGGGGATCACCCGGCCTGCACAAGCGGATCGAAATACGGGCGAGAGTGCGAAGGCATGCATCCGCGCGGAAGGCTGGGGAGACCGTCCCGGCCGAGCGTCAGCGATCCCTTGCGCCGCGCCAGGGGGCAGAGCCCCCAAGCAAGCCGCCCGGCATGAGCGCCAGCGGGCGCCGGGAATGATGACCGGAACAGGATGTGCGAAGCCGTAGAACCTGAAAGCCGTGCATCCTGATCGCCGTCTTTCCGTCTCCGGACGGATCATGAGCACGACGAAGCGCCCCGCCCGAAGGCGGAGCGCGGTTGCGATCGTCAGGCGGTGACTATCCTGCCGGATTGGCGGGCGCACCCGGCATACCAACTAAGCGGATGCTCGGCCTTGAAGTGGAGGTCGCGTTCGACCGGAAGCCGGAGACGTCCGCGCACCGATCGGATTTCGGCAAGACTGACGTAACCGAGTTCAGGTTCGCCAAGGCCGAGATCGCGAAGGCCGAACAGACGATCGGGGTCTTCGGGATCGGCTTCGGTGAGAAGCCAGGTGGCGCCAGCGTCCGGTGTGAAGAGCTTGACGACAGGACGCGGATCGATGTCCTCTCCGGCGGCGCTGCGAGCACCATTGGCGAGAAGCCGGGCATAGAGTTCGTCGGTGATGAGCACTGCGGCCATGTCGGCCTCCATTCGATGTCACCCTCCGATCGAGGGCGAGGAGGCGTTCGGCCGGCGCGATCGAGCGGCGCGGTCAGGCCCTACTCGGTCTGGTGCGGGCCGGGCTTGACCGCGCCGCGGCGGCAGCCAGCGTTACCGGGGCTCGTAGAGAGGGGGAGATCGAACCGGCCGTGACGACGCGCTCCTGCGAATGGACTCGTGTTGCTGGTTCACTGCGCTTCGGCTCTGCAGGGCAGCGGTTGCGGATAACGCAGCAGGTTCTCGGCCATGAACGAGACGAAGGCGGACAGTTTCGGCGACGGGTGGCGGCTTGCCGGCCACAGAATATGGAACGCACCCACATCGCGGATGTAGTCGTCGAGCACGCTGACGAGCGTGCCGCGTGAAAGCTGAGTGCGCACGGCGAACTGCGGCAGACAGACGAGGCCAAAGCCTTCCTCGGCCAGGCAGATCTGGGGTTCCAGCGTGCTCGCCACCAGCGTAACCGGCAGAGCCATATCGAGATCCACCCCGTCGCGCGCGAGCGGCCAGCGCTCAAGCTTGCCGGTCGAGGGATATTTGTGATGCAGGCAGGCGTGGTC
>NZ_JABWGX010000027.1 GCF_021730435.1 Xanthobacter agilis | reverse complement strand
AGGGGGAGGGCAAGGGGGTCAGGGCGGCGGCCAGCAGGGCGATCAGAAGTCGGCAAATAATCAATCCGACAGCTCCGACAAGAGTAAGGGCGGCGGCAAGGCGGACGAAAAATCGAACGCCAAGGCCGACCAGAAGCCCAATGCTCCGAAGCCCGGTGATGGTAAGGCCGAAGACGGCAAACCGAACCCGAAGCCGAATGACGGCAAGGGCCGCGATGACAAGGCGCGCGATGAAAAGGGCAACGACGGCAAGCCGCAGGATGCCAAGCCCAAGGTGGACTCCCCGGCCCAGCCGAAACCCGACGCGTCGAACGACGCTAAAGCGGACCCCAAGGCGGATCCAAAGCCCGGCGTCGGAGGTGGTAAGCCGGCTCTGAATCCCGCGGATAAGGCGCCCGGCGCGGACAAGCCGCAGCCGGCCGATGCGGCGAACGCTCCGCCGCCGAGCCCGCCGCCCCCGCCGTCCATGGCTGTCGGTCAGGGCGGCCAGGACGACCGCGACAAGGCGGACCAGGGCGCTCCGGGCGCGGTGATGTTGCGATCCATGAGCGAGCAGGACCAGAACAGCGAGCAGGCGCTGCGCATGGTGCCGGATGATCCGGCCGGGCTGCTGCGGGCCCGGATTCGCGCCTATTACGGCGGCAGCGGCGCGGCGGTGCAAGATGAAGACAAATAGCCGCTTCCGCCCCTGGCTGGCGCTGCCGGTCGCGGCGCTCCTCGCCGGCCCGGCCGAGGCGGCGAGCGTGTCGGCCGCGCCGGACCGCTTCGTGGTGCCGGCCGGCGAAACCTTCGACTTCATCGTGAGCCTGACCGATGGCGAGAGCTGGCAGCCACCGGACGTGAGCGCGCTCGGCCGCGATTTCGAGATCGTGGACCGCCGCCGGGCGAGCCATGCCGAAATGGTGGATGGCAAGCCGGTCCATGTGGACCAGTGGGTCATGACCCTGCTGCCCAGGCGCACCGGCACGCTCACCTTGCCGCCGGTCACCGTGGGCGGCCTCGCCTCGGCGCCGGCGCAGGTGCAGGTGGTGCCGGCCGCCGCGGGGCAGGTGCAGACCGACGACGAGCCGCTGTTCGTGCGGGTGGAGGCCGCCGCCGGTCCCGCTTATGTCCAGAGCGACGTGCCGGTTACCATCCGCATCTATGACGCCATCGGCATGCGGTCCGGCTCCATGGAGAAGCCGCTCGCCGACGGGGCCTCCTTCACCGAGGACGGCGGCCAGCGCAGCTACGTGAAGACCGTCGGCCGGCGGCGCTACCGGGTGATCGAGCAGAGCTACCTGATGCGCCCGCAGAAGAGCGGCGTCATCACTATTCCCCCCGTCAGCCTCAATGCCAGCGTGCCGGGTTTCCAGGGCAGCTCGGTGGCGTCCGATCTGCCGAGCCTGCTCGGTCGCAGCGGCTTCGGGGAGCCGGGCCAGCGCACCGTGACCGTGAAGTCGCAGCCGGTGTCGGTCCGCGTTCAGCCGCGGCCCGAGGGGGTGACGGGCTGGTTCCTGCCGGCGCTGGGCGTCACCTTGTCCCAGCAGTGGTCGGCGCCGGTGAGCGACATCAAGGTCGGGGACACGGTGACCCGCACTCTCACCCTTGTCGCCAAGGGCGCGAGCCCCAATCAATTGCCGCCGCTGGACCTGGAGCCCGTGGATGGCCTGCGCCAATATGTGGAGGAGAGCCGCACCGATGCCACTCTCATCGACGGTATGGCCGGCGCGGTGCTCACCAAGCGCTTTTCCCTGGTGCCGACACGGCCCGGCTCCTTCACCCTGCCGGCCATTGAGGTGCCCTGGTGGAACCTTGCCACCAACCAGCAGGAAAAGGCGGTGCTGCCGGCGGTGACGCTGGAGGTGCGGCCGGGCGCGGAGCCGCTGGCGCCGGCCGCGCCCGCATCCCCCGCCGCCGTGGCCCGGTCCCCGGCGTCGACGGCGGAGGCGCCGCCGGCCGGCGAAGGCCTCCCCGTCGCCCGGTTGCTGCGGGAGAACCGGCTTGCGCTGGCGCTTCTCGCCGGCGGTGTCGCCGGCGCGCTGGTGCTGTTCATGTGGTTGGGTCGCCGCTCCCGCGTGATGAACGCGACAGCGGGGAATCCGACAGGGGGTCCCGCAGCACCGCGTCGGCGCCGTGGGCCGCTGCGTGCGGCACCTGTGGATCCGGAGCAATTGATGGCGGCCTTGATCGCCGCCTGTCGCAAGGGCGAGGCCCGCGCCGCCCATGACGCCTATGGGCGCCTTGCCCGGCTCGGCCTGTTTGCCGCGCCGCCGGCCGACCTGCAAAGCGCCGCCGCCAGACTTGCGCGCCATCTTTATGGCGGCGAAAGCCGTGATTGGAACGGGCGGGCGCTGCTGGCGGCGGTGCGGCGGGCGGAGCGGCGGCGGGTCCGCGCGGGCAAGCGGCCCTCCGGCGCCCGGCTGGCGCCGCTCTATCCCGGCAGCCGCTGAGGGACAGTGGACCGGATCTTGCTTGGTTGCCGGCATTGCCGACCCGTGCGCCAGCCGCTTTTTGGCGCCCCGCCTTGGAGCCTGTCATGCCCCTCGATCTCAAGACCGAATGGACCGATGCCGATCTCGCAAAGCTCATCGCCTCGGTGGTGGACGACCGCGACTGGCGGCTGGAGGTGAATACTTCAGGCGTCGCCGATCTCGCCGACAAGACCGCCAACCCCACCGGGGCGGACTATGACGACATGCTGCATTGCTATTTCGAGACCTGGATGGCCGGCACCGATTTCGTGGGGCCCTCGGCGGCTGGCGATAAGACGCTGGTCGGCAAGCTCGCCACGGCGCTGAGGGCCAATTATCCGAGCCTGAAGGCGGACAAGTTCGTCTATGTGGACCTGTAACGCCGGGCCAGGTGCGATCTGCCGTTTCCGTGTGGCGGGTGCATGATTTGAAGTTGTGTTTTAAGCCGGAACACGCTCTCATTGGCGCTTCTCAGGCGCATTGACGAGAGCGTGCCATGGATGCGGGCGTGTTGTCAGAGTTTCGGGACAAGCTGACCGAATTCGCCAAGCGCGCGGTGACCGCCGCTCCGCGTTGCCAGAATGAGGAATCCACCAAGATGTTCCTGGTGGTGCCGATGATTTCCTTCCTCGGCTACGACCACATGGACCCCAACGAGGTGTTTCCGGAGCATCATTGCGACTTTTCGGAAAAGTATAAGAACCGGGTTGACTTCGCCATCTTCAAGGGTGGTGAGCCGGTGATCGCCATCGAGACCAAGCCGGCCAACGCGCCGAGCCTGCGGGATGATCGCGGCCAGCTGCGCAGCTATTTCAATGCCGCGCGCACGGTGAAGATGGGCATTCTCACCGACGGGCTGATCTGGGAATTCTACGCCGATTCCGACGAACCCAACATGATGGACGCCAACCCCTTCCTGCGCTTCGACCTCAAGGAGGTGGCGCGCGGCAAGGTGGATGATTCGGCTCTCGAAGGCTTGAGCAGCCTGGGCAAGGCCGTGTTCGACCCGGACAATATTGGGGCCGAGGCCAAGCGCAAGCACATCTACAATTCGGTGCTGGCGCAGGTGGGCGCGATCTTCGCCGATCCACCGGAGGAGTTTTCCCGCCCGCTGCTGAAGAAGGCCGGCATCGGCCACATTTCGCAGAAGGCGCTCGACGAATACCGGCCGCTGATCCAGGCGGCGCTGCGCGAGTTCATCAGCCGGCAGATCCTGCACCGGCTCGACCTGCCGAAGCCGGACGCCGCGGTTCCGACCCCCACGGTGCCCGAGAGCCAACCCGCGCCGTCCGCCGCCGACGCCATCGTCACCACCGAGCGGGAGCTTGCGGTCTATGCCTGGACCCGCCAGCGCCTCGCCTTCCTGGTGCGCGACGACACTCTGTTCGCGGAGATCGCGGCGGTGGACTATCGTGATTACCAGGGCAAGTTCGTCGTCTTCTACAAGATGGAGCGCAAGGGGCGGCTGTTCGAGTTCGTCGAATCGAAGACCGGTGCCGGCTATCGCTTCCTCTTTCCCGATGAGAGCGGGCTCGCGCCCGGTGACGTCTCGGTCACGTCATTGACGGAAATCGACGAGCCGCTGCTCGCCGTCTTCAAGGCGCGTGTCTTGGCTATCGGCAAAGGCGTGGAAAGATCCGGGGCGGAAAAAGCCGGCGGCGAACGCCGCGCCGACAAGACCACGGACACAGGCGAAAAGGCGCCCGCCGGAACGGGCGCCTGAACACTGTCAGCCGAGCACCATCTCGGGCACTTCGTCGGGGACGATGAGCTTGGCGGAGGTGGCGGCCAGGATGGTCTCCACCGACACCCCTGGTGCCCGTTCCTGCAGCACGAGGCCGTCGTCGGTGGGGCAGATCACCGCCAGATCGGTGACGATCAGCGTTACCCGCCGGGCAGCGGTGAGGGGCAAGGTGCATTCGGGCACGATCTTGGGCTCGCCCTTGGCGGCGTGCTGCATGGCGACGATCACCGCCTTGGCCCCCGCCACCAGATCCATGGCGCCACCCATGCCCGGCACCTTCTGGCCCGGCACCATCCAATTGGCGAGATAGCCCCGCTCGTCCACTTGCAGGCCGCCCAGAACGGTCAGGTCGAGGTGACCGCCGCGGATGAGGCCGAAGCTCATGGCGCTGTCGATGGAGGCGGCGCCCGGCACCGCCGAGACGAAGCCGCCGCCGGCATCGGTGAGATAGGGGTCTTCCATGCCCTCCGGCGGATGGGCGCCGAGGCCGATCACCCCGTTTTCCGCCTGGAAGAACACGTCCGAGTTCGGCGGCAGGAAATTGGCGACGAGGCTCGGCAGGCCGATGCCCAGGTTCACCAGCATGCCGGGCTTCAGCTCCTGCGCGACCCGGGCGGCGATGATGGACTTGGGGTCCCAGGCCTTGTTCGCGGCGGTTGCCGTGTTGGTCGTGTTGCTCATCACGCGGCCCTCGCCAGAAGATGGTCCACCAGAACGCCGGGGGTGCGCACTTCGTCCGGCGGGATGACGCCGACGGGCACGATCACATCCGGCTCGGCGATCACGGTCTTGCCGGCGAGCGCCATGATCGGATTGAAGTTCTGCGCCGTGAGCGAATATTCGAGATTGCCCACGTAGTCCGCCTGCCGCGCCGCGATGAGGGCGAAATCCGCGTGGATGGGAGTTTCCAGCAGATAGCGCCTGCCGTCCACCTCCACCACCTGCTTGCCCTCTTCCACCGGCGTGCCGATGCCGGTGGCCGTGAGCACCCCGCCGAGGCCCATGCCGGCGGCGCGGATGCGCTCCACCAGCGTGCCCTGGGGCACCAGCTCCACCGTGACCTCGCCGGAGATCATCTTCTGCTGGATCTCGGGGTTGAGGCCGATGTGGGACATGATGGCGTGCCTCACGGCACCCGCATGCACGAGGCGACCGATGCCCTTGTGGGGCAGGCCGGCATCGTTGGCGATGACGGTGAGGTCGCGCACGCCGCGTTCCACCAGCGCGTCGATCAGGCGCAGCGGGCTGCCGACCGCCATGAAGCCGCCGATCAGTACCCGTGCCCCATCGGGGATGAGCGCCGCGGCGTCCTCTGCTTTGATGGCCTTTTTCATGGAGTTTCCTCTCGTCTCGCGCGGCAGGCCGGAGCGACCGGACATGCCGCCGTTCGGGGCGATTTCGTAACGCGACCGTGGGTGGCCGGGTGGATCGAGGTCCCGCCCGGCCGGGTCGCGGCTATTCGGCGGCCTGCGCATGCTGACGGGCCAGAAGGCTCTTGCAGGCGCGGGCGATCACCAGTTCCTCGTTGGTGGGGATCACCATGATGCGGGCGCGGCTGAACTCGGTGGAGATCACGCGGGCGCTAACGTCATTCTGGTCATGGTCGAGCTCGAGGCCGATCCAGCTCATGCCCTCGCAGATGCGCCGGCGGATCTTGCGCGAGTTCTCACCGATGCCGCCGCAGAAGATGAGCGCGTCGAGGCCGCCGAGGGCGGCGGCGAGGCCGCCCAGCTCGCGGCGGATGCGGAACACGAAATAGTCGATGGCCTCGTGGGCCTCCGGCACATCGGCCGCTTCCAGGGTGCGCATGTCGTTGGAAATGCCCGACATGCCGAGCAGGCCGCTCTTGTAGTAGAAGAGGTCTCGGACCTCGTCGATGGTCTTGCCCTCCTGCTGCACCATGTAGAAGATGACGCCGGGGTCGATCTGGCCGCAGCGGGTGCCCATGGGCAGGCCGTCGAGGGCGGTGAAGCCCATGGTGGACGCCACCGAGCGCCCGCCAAGAATGGCGCACATGGACGCGCCGTTGCCGAGGTGGGCCACCACCACCCGCCCGTCGTGCAGCAGCGGTGCGATGGTCTTCAATTCGCCGGTGATGTATTCATAAGAAAGGCCGTGGAAGCCGTAGCGGCGCACGCCCTTGTCATAGTATTCGCGTGGCAAGGCGAAGGTGTCGTTCACCTTGGGATGGGCGCGGTGGAAGGCGGTGTCGAAGCACGCCACCTGCAGCGCCTCGGGGAAGGCGGCCTGGGCCGCCTCGATGCCGGCGAGGTTGTGCGGCTGGTGGATGGGCGCGAACGGCGAGAGGTCCCGCATCTCGTTCATCACCGCCTCGGTCACCACCACCGGAGCGGAGAAATGCGGGCCGCCGTGCACCACGCGGTGGCCCACCACGCAGGCCCGTGCTTCCGGATACTGGGTGCGCAGCACGCCGAGGGCGGTGGCGAGCGCGCTGGTGTGGTTGGAGGCCTCGGACGCGGTGAGCTCGCGCGTGATGGCGGGCGAGGCCGGCGACAGGGTGGCCTTCAGCTTCGGCTTGCCGCCAATGCTGTCCACCTGGCCGACCGCCATCAGGGTCGGCTCCGCCGGCCCTTGTGCGATGTCATAGAGGCTGAACTTCAGGGAAGACGAGCCGGCGTTGAGGGTGAGGGCGACCGGGCGCACCATGTCACTCGGCCTCCTTGGCCACCGCCGCCATGCGGGCTTGATGCACCACCGCCACCGCGCAGGAGGCGAGCCGCGCCTTCTCGCCGTCGGCGCGCGAGGTGAGGATGATCGGAACCTTGGCGCCCATCACCAGGCCCGCCGCCTCGGCGTGGGAGATGAAGGTGAGCTGCTTGGCCAGCATGTTGCCGGCGTCGAGGTCCGGCACCACCAGCACCTCGGCCCGGCCGGCCACCGGCGAGAGGATGCCCTTGATGCGGGCGGCGGTGATGTCCACCGCATTGTCCATGGCGAGCGGCCCGTCCACCAGGCCACCGGTGATCTGGCCGCGCTCGGCCATCTTGGACAGCAGCGCCGCGTCCACCGAGGAGGCAATGGCCGGGTTCACCGTCTCCACCGCCGAGAGCACGCCCACCTTCGGGGTCTCGATGCCCAGCGAGATGGCGAGATCGATGGCGTTCTGGCAGATGTCCATCTTGGTGAGCAGGTCGGGCGCGATGTTGATGGCGGCGTCGGTCACCAGCAGCGGATGCGACAGGCCCGGCACGTCCATGACGAAGATGTGGGTGAAGCGGCGGCCGATCCGAAGGCCCCGCTCCTTGCGCAGCGCCGCCTTCAGCAGCTCGTCGGTGTGCAGGTGGCCTTTCATGAGGGCCTGGGCGCGACCGTCCGCTACGATGTCCACCGCCGCGTTGGCGGCGGCGGCATTCTCCGGCACGTCGATGACCTCGACGCCGTCGAGGCTCAGGCCGAGGGTCTTGGCCGCGGCTTCGATCTTGCGGGCGCTGCCCACCAGAATGGGGGTGATGAGCTTTTCCCGCATGGCGAGCAGGGCGCCGCCGAGGGACGCCGGCTCCTCCGGCGCCACCACCGCCACCGACAGGGGCGGCAGGGCTTCGGCCCGCTGCAGCAGCGCGTCGAAATGGCGGTGGCTTTGCACCACCAAGCCCGGCAGCTCCTGTTCCTCATAGGTGTATTTGGCCTTGGGCGCCTGCACCACCGCTTCGCCTTCCACGAGCAGCAGCCCGTCCGACACGCGCCTGACCTCGGTGGAGAGGCGCACCGACCCGTCGGGGTCCTTGTCGATCACGGACACTTTGGCGTTCAGCTCGTCGCCGGCGGACGCGCGGGCATGGAAGCGGAACGTCTGGGTGCGGTAGAGGGTGCCGGGGCCGGGCAGCACATTGCCCAGCACCGCGGAAATCAGCGAGCCCACCCACATGGAGGGCGCCACCACCACGTCTTCCTTGCCGTCCCCGTCGATGTCCTGGTTCGGCAGGTGCATGGGGTTGTGGTTGCCGGAGACATTGGCGAAGACGATCAGGTCGTCGGTGGTGCAGGAGCGGCGCAGTTCGGCGCTGTCACCCGGCTTGAGCTCGTCGAAGGTCTTGTTTTCGCGCATCATGCGGTGGCACCTTACCTTGGATTGGTCCGGGAAGGAACGTCGGTTTCCCTGCCTGGCGAAGGCGCGGCTGGGGGGCCGGCGCGCGGAGCGGGATGGTCAGCCGATGATGCTGTAGCCGCCATCGATGAGATGCACGCCGCCGGTCACATTGGCGGCCTCGCGGCTGGCGAGGAAGGCGGCATAGGCGCCCACGTCCTCGATGGTGGCGAGCAGGTGCGTGGGTGCGCGCTCGGCGGCGAGTTCCAGCAGTTCGTCGAACTCGGCGATGCCGGAAGCGGCACGGGTCTTCAGAGGTCCCGGCGAGAGCGCATGGATCGAGATGCGCTTCTCGCCCAGCTCCGCCGCCGCGTAGCGCACGGAGGCTTCGAGCGCGGCTTTCACCGGGCCCATGATGTTGTAATTCTCCACCACCTTCTCGGAGCCGTAGAAGGAGACGGTCATGCAGGTGCCGCCGCGCGTCATGAGCGGCTCGGCGCGGCGCACCATGCGCAGGAAGGAGTGCACCGAGACGTCCATGGCCATGGCGAAACCCTGGCGGGAGGAGTCCACCACGCGACCGTGCAGGTCTTCGCGCGGGCAAAAGGCGATGGAATGCAGCACCGTGTCCAGTCGGCCCCAGCGCTCCGCAATGGCGGCATAGACCGCATCCAGCTGCGCGTCGTCGGTGACGTCGAGGGGCAGGATCAGCTCGGCCCCGATGGATTCGGCCAGCGGCCGGACATGGGGTTCGGCCTTGGCGTTGAGATAGGTGATGGCAAGATCCGCCCCCTGCTCGCGGAACGCCTTAGCGCAGCCCCACGCGATGGATTGGTCATTCGCCACGCCCACGACAAGCGCCTTCTGCCCCGCCAGCGAAAACATGAGAGCCCTCTCTCTATCCCCGTCCATGATTTTCACGCCTAGAGCAAATCGGCTGCAAATCAATGACGGCATTGCAGCATGCGCAAGCGCGGAATTGTGCTTAGCACAAATTTACGGAAAGCTTCGATGCCGCCCGCCTCGGCTTCGGCCGTGAAGAAGAGCGGCGCGGCCTCCGGGAAATATGGTTCCCGGCGCGGTCGTGTTGCGGGCCGCGAAAAGCGCCATGCAAAGCTTGCTCCGCCGGCGGTGCTCACCTAATAAAACGAGCGCTCGCTCAAAAAATGGTTGGCGAGCGGCGCGCCAACGGGCGCCGTGGAAACGCAAGGCGCCGCCGGCGCGGGGGAGGCACCCATGGGGTTTCAGGTCTCGCTGGAGAATCGCGCGGTGCTGGTCACCGGCGCATCGCAGGGTCTTGGTGCCTTCTTCGCCGAGCGGCTGGCGGCGGCGGGGGCCAGGGTGGCCCTGGGCGCGCGCCAGGTGGAGGCCTGCGCCGCGCTTGCCGAACGGATCACCGCGGCCGGTGGCCGCGCCATGCCGGTGGCGCTCGACGTGACCGACGCCGGCGCGGTGGCGGCGGCGGTGGCGCGGGTGGCCGAGGGGTTCGGGCGGCTGGACGTGCTGGTCAACAATGCCGGCGTCACGGCCACCGTGCCGCTTCTCGACATGAGCGAAGCCGAGTGGGACCGGGTGGTCGAGACCAATCTCAAGGGCGCCTTCCTGGTCGCGCAGGCGGCGGCGCGGCGCATGGCGCAGGACGGCGGCGGCAACATCGTCAATGTGGCGTCCATCCTGGGGCATCGGGTGGCGGGGCAGGTGGCGGCCTATGCGGCCTCCAAGGCGGGCCTGGTGCAGCTCACCCGCTCCATGGCGCTGGAATGGGCGCGCTACGGCATTCGCGCCAACGCCCTGTGTCCCGGCTATGTGGAGACCGACATCAACCGCGCCTTCTTCGCCACCGAGGCCGGGCAGGCGCTGGTGCGCCGGATCCCGAGCCGGCGGCTGGGCCGGCCGGAGGATCTGGCGGGGCCGCTGCTGTTCCTGTGTTCCGAGGCGTCGCAATACATGACCGGAAGCGCCCTGGTGGTGGACGGTGGACACCTCGTCTCGTCCCTGTGACACGCTGTGGCGGCGCGGCGTGCGCCAGCCCCGCACGAGGGCGCGAGGCGGGGCCTCGCCGATCCCTGCCGCGGCCGAGTTATCCCCAGGCGGCTGCATTTTTTCATGGGAAGAGGCTTGCCAGCCCCCGAGGGGTTTGTTACATCGGCGACCTCTTCCGGGGCAACTCGGAACGGGCGCATAGCTCAGTTGGTAGAGCAGCTGACTCTTAATCAGCGGGTCCAAGGTTCGAGCCCTTGTGCGCCCACCACTCCTAAAGAGTGATAACGCTGATAATTGGACCCGGGCCGCCCGCTATGGGTCCGCGAGCTCCTTCCCCATTGACCAAAAGCAAACCGATGCGCTCATGGGCGTCTGGCTTCTCATGGCTGGGGCAGGCTGTCGCTTGCCGTGCTGTCAGTTGGATAGATGCTCCCTCAGCCCACGCGGGTGCGAGTGGTCCCCGAAAATTGGACGGGGAGCTAAGCTCGGTTCGGCCTGAGGGACGGACGAGCGCCGGGGAAAAGGAAGCGGCATTCCGCGGATTGCGAGGCGAAGGTGGCCCTGGAGGCGCTCCGCGGGGAACAGGCGGTAGCGCAGTTGGCCGCCAAGCATAGCGTCCACCAGACCATGATTAACGCCCGAAAGAAGCAGGTGGTCGAGGGGATGGCCACGGTGTGGCTCCGGCAGGGCCACGCGGTAGGACGCAAGCGCGTGCGGCGCCTCATGGCCTGCGTGGTCTTCGCCCGCTGGTAGAGACAATATGTTCATCGAGCGCTCTGGCGCTCCCTGAAATACGAGTGCACCTACCTCAAGGCTTTCGAGACTGGCTCCGAGGCGTGGGCCGGGATCGGCCGGTGGATCACTACCTATAACGGCGCGAGGCCCAACTCGGCCCGCGCCGGCAAGACACCGGAGGAGGCCCACAGGGTCGGCGACGGCATCGATGTGGCGGCGTAGCCGACACCAGAACCAAGCTGACTTGGCGATGTGAAGGGTGTTGCCCAACAAGAAATCAACCTCCGCGACCTCAAGGAGCTTCCTGCGCCTATTGCGACGACAGGAGCGCAATCCGAAATCGTCCGCCGCATCGAAACCGATCGACCGCCTCGCGGCCGTGGTCCGCTGCGCGTGCACGCTCACCCCCGCGCCGGCCTGATGGATGCGCCGGGGCGTGGCCGGGCGGGCGCTGCTCGCCCGCGCCCCGCCGCGCATCGACGTGACCTTGCTGGAAACCGATCCCGTCTTCCGCGATTTCTATCGCGGCCCCGGCGAGAGTGCCGGGGAAAACGCGGTCGGCACCGCGCCGCCCCCGCCGCCGCCCGGCAGCTCGGCCGCAGCGGCGACGGCGGGGTTGATGGCGTCATCAACGAAGACCGGCTGGGCCTCGACCGCGTCTATGTCCAGGCCAAACGCTATGCGCCGGGCAATGGGGTGGGGCGGCCGGACGTGCAGGGCTTCGTCGGCAGCCTGGTGGGCTTCGGCGCCACCAAGGGCGTGTTCGTCACCACCTCCGCCTTCAGCACTCAGGCGCGGGATTTCGTGCGCCACCTCACCCAGCGCGTCATCCTCATCGACGGCCAGCAGCTCGCCGACCTGATGATCGAGCACAACGTCGGCGTCCGCCTCACCCGCGCCGTCGAGTTCAAGCGCCTGGACGAGGACTTCTTCGCCGACGAGGAATGACGGCGGCGCCAGCCGGCCGGCCCTCGGCCCAGGGGCCTTCCCGCTCCGGCGCGCCGACGGCCCACCGGCGGGAGAGATCTTCGCGGGCGAGCGCTTCAGCATGGCGGGGAACGCGGGATTGTGATATCTATATCTCGGGTCTTGATCCGTGCAGGGGCAGAACTGGAACCGCTCGCTCAAGCTCGGTACCAGGGGGCAGGAAGGTGTTTCCCAATGCCTGGGCTGGGGAAACCCCACGGGCAGGTTCCTTCACGCTCAAAATTGACTTTCATGAATGGCGAATGCGTGGCCAACCACTTCGTTCGTGGTGGCGTGGGGACAGGGGAGACGGACATGACACCGCACGCACCCTCAGTACCGGTTTTCATCGTCTCCCTAGTCCTGGCCGCTCTCGCGCTTCTCGGCCATATCGTGCTTATCCCCTTCTTCACGCTCTATGGCTTCTGGTTTGTGTTCCTTGCTTACGCGATCCTCGCCATCGGCTGCGTCATCAAGACATGATCACGCATATTATACTGTTTTAATCTGCATTTTACGCATGAAAGCGTAAAAGAACCGGCAGGAAAAACGCCATGATCAGCTTGGTTATTGGAATTTTGATCATTGTCGTCGTTGGCGCAATCCTGTTCTGGGTCATAGATAAGTTTTGTCCGGATGCGCGGCTGGCCTATCTTCTCAAGCTGCTCGTCGTTCTCGTCTGTCTGGGCGCCATCATATCTCGACTTCTTCCCATGATGGGCTATCCATCCTTTTTCTAGCTATCCCTGAATGATGGGTCCGCGCGGTCCCGCCGCCATCGCGCGTCTGATCGTGCCGATGCGTGGTGTCGCGGCGCAAGTCGTGGTGCCGTGGCGCCCCTCGCGTCCCGGCCAAAGCGCCGCTACCGGCTTGATCGGCATCACGAATCCCGTGTAGATTTCTTCGATACAATTTATACGATAACGGAATAAGCTGAGAGGCGCTCGCATGCGTTTCCTGTGATCGGGGTGGAAGAGAGCGAATGCCACAGCTGCCCACGCCCGCGGTTCGCACGGTCGCGGCCCCATCGAGGAGGCATCCGCTGGCGGGCGAAGGTGTCCCGGTCGTCGGAGTGGGGGCCTCGGCCGGCGGCCTGGAGGCCTCAAAAAGGCTGCTTGCGGCCCTTCCCCGCGATCACGGGATGGCGCTCATTTTAGTGCTGCATCTCGATCCGACCCATGAGAGCATGATGGCGGCCCTGTTGGCGCCGCACACGTCGATGACGGTGCGCCAGGCCGCCGATGGCATGCCGATCGCACCCTATCATCTTTATATCATCCCGCCCGGGTTCTATCTGTCGGTCGAAGCCGGACACCTGCGCCTGTCGGCGCCGGATGCGCCGCACGGCGCGCGGCTCCCGTTCGATTTCCTCTTGAAGTCGCTGGTGGCCGAATACGGCGCCGGCGCCATCGGCGTGATCCTCTCGGGCACCGGCGCCGACGGCAGCCTCGGCCTGAAAGCACTGAAGGACAAGGGCGGCCTCACCATCGCCCAGGATCCGGAGGAGGCGGATTACGACGGCATGCCGCGCAACGCGATCGCCGCCGGCGCCGTGGAGCTTGTGCTGCCGGTGGC
Organism: Xanthobacter agilis; assembly: GCF_021730435.1. Lineage (GTDB taxonomy): Bacteria > Pseudomonadota > Alphaproteobacteria > Rhizobiales > Xanthobacteraceae > Xanthobacter > Xanthobacter agilis. The sequence goes on along the minus strand of NZ_JABWGX010000027.1, from coordinate 49,896 downwards.
GAAGATCCCCGAAGCGCTGCTGACGCGCGGCGCGCCGCCGGCCGATCCGCCCATGACCAGCGCTCTGGCGCAGATCCTCGATCTTCTGCGGGCCAGCACGACGTTCGACTTCACCCTCTATAAGCCCGGCACGCTGCAGCGCCGGACCGAACGGCGCATGGCGCTGGCGTCGATTGGCATCGACGAGATGGATCGGTATCTTGAGCTGTTGCGGAACAACCCGGCCGAGCTTGAGCTTCTGGCCAAGGACCTGTTGATCAACGTCACCAGCTTCTTCCGTGATCCGAAGGTGTTCGAGTTCCTCGCCGAGAAGGTCATTCCCGATCTGGTGCGCACCCATCCCCTCGATCGCCCGCTGCGCGTCTGGGTGCCGGGCTGCAGCACCGGTGAGGAAGCCTATTCCCTGGCCATGCTGTTCTCCGAGGCGTTCGCGGCGGCGGGGCGCGGCATCCGCCTTCAGGTCTTTGCCTCGGATATCGATCCCGACGCGGTCGCCCTGGCGCGGGACGGTTTCTATCCTCGGGCGATCGCAGACGATCTCTCGCCCGAGCGGCTCGAACGCTTCTTCTCGAAGGACGTGCAAGGCTTCCGGATCGCGCCCGAGCTGCGCGCCATGGTGGTGTTCACCGTGCAGAACGTGCTGGCGGACCCGCCCTTTTCGCGCCTGGACGTCATTTCGTGCCGCAATCTCCTGATCTATATGGGCCCCGAGGCGCAGGCCAAGATCATTTCACTGTTCCATTTTGCGCTGCTCGAGGGTGGTCTGCTCCTGCTCGGCACCTCGGAAGAGGTTGGCAGCGCCGATACAAGGTTCGAGATCGTCTCCAAGCCCGCGCGGCTCTACCGGCGCACCGGGCAGCGCCGGCGGGGGGATCTGAACTTCTCGATCGGCACCTCGGACAGCGAGAGCCTTTCCGTGCGCCCGGCCCAGCTGCCTTCACCATCCCGCCAGACGGCGCTCGCCGAACTCTGCCGGCGCCTGATCCTGGAGAATTATGCGCCGGCGGCGGTGCTGATCAACCGCAAATATGAGTGCCTCTATTACCTGGGGTCCACCGATGCCTATCTGCGGCTGGCTCCGGGCCAGCCCGCCCACGATCTGCTCTCCATGGCGCGGGAGGGCGTGCGCACCAAGCTCCGGGCCGCGATCCAGCGGGCCAGCCAGGAGAAGACGCAGGTGGCGGTGGACGGCGGCCGCGTCCACCGCGACGGCAAGCCGGTCGCCTTCAGCATCGCCGTGCACCCGGTCGAGAGCGAGGGCGAGGACCTGCTGCTGGTCTGCTTTCTCGAAGCCCCGGCGACCGGCCGGAGGCGGCCCGCCCGGCCGCCGCCGGAACGGGATCTGCCCCGTGTGGCCGAGCTGGAGCGCGAGCTTGAGGCCATGCGCACCGAGCTTGAGAGCGCCATCCGCAATCTGGAGCTTTCCAGCGAGGAGCAAAAGGCGGTCAACGAAGAGGCGCTGTCGGTCAACGAGGAGTTCCAGTCCACCAACGAGGAGCTTCTGGCCTCCAAGGAGGAGTTGCAGTCCCTGAACGAGGAGCTCACGGCCCTGAACGGCCAGCTTCAGGAAACGCTGGAGCGGCAGCGCACGACCTCGAGCGATCTGCAGAACGTGCTTTACAGCACCGACGTGGCGACCTTGTTCCTCGATACCGAGCTGAAGATCCGCTTCTTCACCCCGGCCACCCGCTCCCTCTTCAGCGTCATCCCGAGCGATGTGGGGCGGCCGCTGTCGGACCTCAGCTCGCTGGCCGACGATGGGACGCTGATGGCCGACATCCGGGCGGTTCTGGAGGTTCGCGCGCCGCGCGAGCGGGAGATCGAGGCGCGCAACGGGGCGTGGTACATCCGCCGCATCCTGCCCTATCGGACCCGGGACGACGGCGTCGACGGCGTCGTCATCACCTTCGTCGACATCACCGAGCGCCGGCGGGCGGGCGATGCGCTGGAGGCGGCACGGCGCGAAGCGGAACTGGCCAACATCGCCAAGTCGCGCTTCCTCGCCGCCGCGAGCCACGATTTGCGCCAGCCGCTACAGTCGCTGGTCCTGCTCCAGGGGCTCCTGTCGAAGGTGGTGGAGGGGGAGAAGGCCGAGCGGCTGGTGAAGCGTCTCGACGAGACGGTGAGCGCCATGTCGGGGATGCTCAACGCGTTGCTCGACATCAACCAGATCGAGGCCGGTACCGTCCATGCGGACGTGGTCAGTTTCCCGATCAACGATCTGCTCGACCGGATGAGGGAGGAACTGACCTATCACGCGCGCGCCAGGAAGCTGACCTTGCGTGTGATCCCGTGTCGACTGTCCGTGGACAGCGATCCGCACCTCCTGGAGCAGATGCTGCGAAACCTCATCTCGAACGCGCTGAAATATACCCCGCGCGGTCGCGTGCTGGTCGGCTGCCGCAGGCATGGGTCGCGGCTGCGCATCGAGGTCTGGGACACCGGGATCGGCATTCCCGCCACCGAACTCCAGGCGATATTCGAGGAATACCACCAGCTTCACAATGCGGCCCGCGAACGCAACCTCGGCCTCGGGCTGGGCCTGTCCATCGTGCAGCGGCTCGGCCTCCTGCTCGATCACCCCGTGAACGTGCGCTCGCTGCCCGGTCGCGGCTCGGTTTTTTCCATCGACGTCGCGCGTGCGCACAGTGTTCCGGAGCCTCAGGCCGCTGAGCACGCATCCGAGGGGCGGATCCAGGAGCAGGTTGGACGGAAGGCGGCGATCCTGGTGATCGAGGACGATCCCGACCTGCGCGCCCTGCTCGATCTCCTTCTGACCGGTGAAGGACACGTCGTGACCGCCGCCGCGGACGGCGCCGGCGCCCTGGAGATGGTGGCGCGGGGCGCGATCCGGCCCGACCTCATCCTCGCCGACTACAACCTGCCCAACGGCATGACCGGCCTCGAAGCTGCGGAACGGCTGCGGACCCGGCTGCGGCGCCAGATTCCCGTTGCGATCGTGACTGGCGATATCTCGATGGACACTTTGCGCGACATCGCGGCCCATGACTGCCTGCAGCTCAATAAGCCGGTGAAGGGGGGCGATCTGGCGCGTGTCGTGGGGGACCTGCTCCGCGGCCCGCCGCCGCCGGTAGCCGAGCACACGCCCGCCGCGGCCGGGGACCCCGCGCCCCCGCGCCCGCCGGTCATCTTCATCGTGGACGATGACGACCAGGTGCGGCAAAGCGTGCGCGGCGTATTGGAGGAGGATGGCCGCACCGTCGAGGACTACGACAGCTGCGAAGCCTTTCTCGCCGCCTATCGCCCGGGCCGCGACGGTTGCCTGCTCATCGATGCCTACCTGCCCGGCATGAAGGGGCTCGAACTGCTGCAACGGATGCGCGATGCGGGCCATGGGTTGCCCGCGATCATGATCACGGGCAACAGCGACGTGCGGATGGCGGTTCAGGCGATGAAGGCCGGCGCCTTCGACTTCATCGAAAAGCCGGTCGGACGCGGGGAGCTGATCGCCAGCGTCGAGCGGGCGTTGGAGCAGGCACGCGACGCGGATGCGCCGCCCGTCTGGCACGCGGCCGCAGCGGAACAACTGGCGTCCCTGACCGACCGGCAGCGCCAGATCCTGGACCTGGTGCTGGCCGGGCATCCCAGCAAGAACATCGCCGCCGACCTCGGCATCAGCCAACGCACGGTGGAGAATCACCGCGCGGCGATCATGAGGAAGACCGGTGCGAAATCCCTGCCCGCCCTGGCCCGCCTGGCGCTCGCCGCCGCCTGGAAGGGAACCGGGGAGCCGTTCACCTGAGGTGGGCCAAACCTGGCGGTGCGGTGGTCGTCCGGTGGAGCGCGGGCCAGGCGGCGGCCGCGTTCCAGAGGATCGACTCAGGGGATTGAGTTTGGGGCAAAGGGCTTACCCCACCGCAGAACGCCATTGTGCCGGATACGGACCGGCCAGGACGCATCGGCAGTGGGGCGCGGGGCTTTGCTGGACGACGGCGGCCTCACGTCATGAGGCCAGCCTCGCCCCATGAGACTGGGGTCGCCCATGGGCCGCATCCGAAACGCTCCGGCTGGCCTGCGGCTTCAAGCGCCCAGGCCGCTCCGAAGCGGAGGGGTCAATGGACGTAGCTGAACTCCGGAAGGCTCTTCAGGGACTCCTTCGTCGCTCCCGGAAGCACCATCTTCTTATCGCGCACCTCAAGGGCGCTGAACGGCACCACGACATATTTGTTGCCGACGCCGAGGAAGCCGCCGACCGAGAGCACGGCAAAAGGCACCTTGTCGCTGGGCGTGACGATCAGATCGTCGATGGTTCCGACCTTTTCGTTGGCTTCATTGAGCACTGTGCTGCCAACCACCTTCGAGGTGCGATAGCCGGTGGCCAGCGATGCCGGATCCACCTTCATGAGGCTCAGGGTCTGTGGCGCGCCCTGCGAAAACGCGGGAGCGCTGAAGGCGGCAGTGAGGATGAAGGCGCCTGCGAGAATCTGTGTCGACCGTATCATTTCATGTCCTTATTATTGTAGCGACTTCGCAGAGGGGCATCAGGCTTATCCGCCTTGAATGAGCAGGTTCATTTCTTGAGCCGTCTACTCCTTGAGCGCGTCCTTGATGCCGCCCACGGCATTTTGAATCTTGCCCTCGACCTTGTCGCTCTTGCCCTCGGCCGTGAGCTTGGTGTCGCCGAGAACCTTGCCCACGGTCTCCTTGACCGCGCCCTTGGCCTGCTTGGCAGCGCCTTCGATACGATCCTTGTTCATGTCAGATGTCTCCGTTGCTGCAGTTTCGCGTGAAGCGAAGATGCTGGGCGCGAATGCGTCAGGCGCGCATGGGGGGTGGCTTCCGGTCGTTCGCGGTACGAGCCAAAGGTGCGGACAGGTGGTCCGCGTCGCCGGAACGTCCAAGACGTCACGATCGGATACTGGCGCCGTCGCATCGATACTTGCAACGGAACGCCAATGGCGCCAGTATCGGAAAATACTCACAGGCAGGGGGCAGGTGTTGTCGATCGGCGACGGCGTCTCCCCTCGGTGCCGGGCTGGCCTCGGGCGCGATATGCTCCGGGGGCTTGAACGCCTGATGTTCGGGAGCTGGAACGGGGTATCGCCGCGGGACTTCCGCTGCGGGCTGGCGCCCGCATATGCCAAATCACTCGCGGCAAATCATTGGCGCCCGACCATTCGCCTTAAATCATTCGCTCTAAGTAGTTTCCGAGCCTGCCGCCTCGCTCTCAACCGGATAAAGTGAGCTTGAGATGACGGCGTGTGTCCATGGCGTGATTTCCCACGCGTCCGACGCCTGCGAACACTCCGACGGGGCAGGGCCGAAGATCGGCCCAAATTGTAAACTCAATCCATGGAGGTCCGAACGTGTCGACCTTACTCATCATCGTCATTCTGATTTTACTGTTTGGCGGCGGCGGCTATTACGGCTTCAACCGCTACGGCGGTCGCGGGCTGGGCGGCGTGCTCGGCCTTCTGTTGCTCATCATCCTCGTGTTGTGGCTGGTGGGCGGCCTCCAGGGACTGAATTTCGGACGCCCCTGATCCTGGCTGCGTCGGTGCGGCTGCCCGCGCCGATCGGTGGGCGCCGCAGGTAAAGGGGCGTCGCGGGCGGGCATCGCCTCCCGCGCGGCGGTCGTCATGGAGACCGGGGCGCGACCATATCGTCGATGACGTGCTGGATGATGCGGGCGAGAACATCCTCCCGAAACGGCTTCTGGACCACGACCGCCGCCGGCAGGGCGGCCTTGACGCGCGCGACATCACCGCTGATGAAGACATGCGGCACATGTCCGTTCCGGCATATGGTCTTGACCGCGCAGACGCCGCTGCCGTCCTGCAGCCACGCATCGACGATCATCAGATCCGGTCGGTCGCGATCGGCGGCCGCCACCGCACCGGCTTCGGTGGCCTCGATGGAGCAGACGTCATGCCCCATCCCCTCCAGGACTTCGGCGAGGTGCATGCCAATGACGGCATCGTCTTCCACAATGAGGATCCGCAGCGCGGTCATCGGCCCACGTCGCCCCCCGCTCCCCCTTCATTCACCCAGACGTCGATGCGCACCGCGCGGGTCGAGGCGGCGCGGTTGATCGGTGCGACCGTCGAATGCCGGTCGAGCCGGAACACGGTCAGCTCCGCGTGCTGGAGGCGGCGCCCATGGCGGTGGAATAGGTTCGCGGAAGTCGAAATCGTTTTCATTGCTCTGGATCGATATGGGATTCGACCAGCCAGATCTGTTGGTCGAGCCCGCGCGAGATGTGGGTGAACAGGTCGGCGGTGTTCGCGTCGCCGAAGCCCGCCGCCAGGTCGCTGGCCTCCCGTGCTGACTGGCCGAACGCGGCCAGCGTCGCGGCAACGGCAAAGACGTGTTCCTTCGGGTCGGCGATGTCGAGGGCATAGGTGGTGAGGAACGAGCGCTCCATCGCGGTCTGGACGGTACCGCGCGCGACGCCGCCGAGAGCGCCGGCCCGTTCGGCAATCTGGTCGGTATAGGCGTCCACTTCTCCCGCCACCTTGTCGAACAGCTCGTGGACGGCGATGAAGCCCGGCCCCCGTACGTTCCAATGGGCGTGCTTGACCTGGGCGTGCAGATCGATGGCCGCGGCGAGGTGACGGTTCAACAGTTCGACCGACTGGACCCGGATGTTCTCCGACAGCGTATTATGGGTGAACACCATGTCTGGATCTCCCGGTGGGCGCGGCCGGACAGTCTACCGGCGGCAGAACGCCGCCGCCGGTAGGGCGCGATCGCGGCATGCCGCGGCGGGGGAACCGCACCGTCCGCACGTTAGCGCGCGGGAAAGCCGAAAGAGCAGGGTCGGAAACTACTCAATCTTGCACGCCCCGCTCTACGCGGCTCAACGCCGATGCGTCCCGCGCGTCCGGCGCCGTCGGCGCAGGGCCAGGGGCTTCAGCACCTCCGCACAGACGAGATAGACGACCACGACGACGGCAATGCCGGCGAGCATGCCCGGCGGTGGGGCCACAAAGCCGAACCAGTCACCCAGGGGCGTGAAGGGCAGCGCCAGCGCCACCAACAGCGCCGCCAGCGAGGAGACGGCCAGCGCCGGACCGGGCAGGTCCCGCCAGGGGCGGCCATTGGTGCGGATGATGAAGATGACGAGGATCTGCGTCGCCATGGATTCCAGGAACCATGCGGTCCGGAACTGGTCCGGGGTGGCGTGGAACACGAACAGCAGCGCGCCGAAGGTCAGGAAATCGAACAGGGAGGAGAGCGGTCCCATTACGCCGGCGAACCGCATGAGGGCCGGCATGTCCCAAACCTGCGGCCTTTGGGTCGCCTCGGCGCGGACATCGTCCAGGGGGATGCCGACTTCCGAGAGATCGTAGAGCAGGTTGTTGAGGAGGATTTGCGTCGGCAGCATGGGCAGGAACGGCAAGGCGATGGAGGCGACCGCCATGGACAGCATGTTGCCGAAGTTCGAGCTCGCCCCCATGCGCACATATTTGAGGATGTTGACGAAGGTCCGCCGGCCCTCCTGGACGCCATCGGCCACCACTTCCAGGTCGGAGGCGAGCAGGATCATGTCGGCGGCGGCTTGGGCGACGCCGGTCGCTCCCGCCACCGACAGCCCGATGTCACCGGCCTTCAGCGCCGGCGCGTCGTTGATGCCGTCGCCGAGATAGCCGACAACCGCGCCCCCGGCCTGCAAGGCCTTCACGATGCGGGATTTCTGGTCCGGCGCGAGCCGCCCGTAGGCGTCCACGCTGCGCACCCGGACCGCCAGCGCGTCGTCGCTGAGCGCGGCGATGTCGGTGCCCGACAGCACGGTCTCGGCGTTCAACCCGACGAGGCCGGCCAGGCGCTTCACCACGACCGGATCGTCGCCGGACAGGATCTTCAGCCGAATCCCGGCGGCGCCGAGCCGGGCGATGGCCGCCGCCGCCGTGGCCTTGGGTGGATCGGCGAACGCGCACAGCCCCTCGAAGATGAGGTTTCGCTCGTCTGCCGCCTCCACCTCGTGGGTGGCGCCCGACCACGGGCGGGAGGCGATGGCGATGGTGCGCAGCCCATCCCGCGCCAGGGCATGGACACGGTCGAGCGCCGCCGCCCGCTGGGTCTCGTCCAGGGGTGCGATGGCGCCGCCCCGCCGCTGCGCCGTGCACAGCGCCACCACCGCCTCGGGCGCGCCCTTGACGATCAGCAGCGGGCCCTCCGGCCCGATGGCCAGCACCGATCCGAGCCGGCGCGAGAAATCGAAGGCGTGCCGGCCGCACAGGGTCCAGCCTTTCGCGGCATCCGCGGAACCCGCCACCAGCGCGGCATCGAGCGCGCCGCGATCACCGCCGAGGTCGGCCGCGACGGCGCCGAGCCGGGCTGCCCGCGGATCGTCGGTACCCGCGGCGTCGAGGCTGCGGGCGAGCGAAATCTCGGCCGAGGTCAGGGTGCCGGTCTTGTCGGTGCACAATACCGTCATGGCGCCGAGATCGTGGATCGAGGCCAGGCGCTTGACGATGACCTTGCGCCGCGCCATCCGCATGGCGCCGCGGGCGAGGGTGACGGTGGTGATCATGGGCAGGAGCTCGGGGGTGAGGCCCACCGCCAGCGCCACGGCGAACATCAGCGAATCCAACGCCGGCCGCCCGAGCAGCACCCGCGTGGCGAGCACCACCAGCACCAGAGCAAGGGTCAGGCGGGCGATCATCAGGCCGAACTGGTGCAGGTCGCGCTCGAATGGCGAGGGCTCCTGCGCCTGCGCCAGCGCCGAGGCGGCGGCGCCGAACACGGTGTTCCGCCCGGTGCCGACGGCGAGCGCGAGCGCCTCCCCGGTCTGCGCCACCGCGCCGCGGAACAGGGCATTCGACGCCTCGCCGGGGCTTGCCCCCGCGGCGGGCCCCGCGCGCTTTTCCACCGGATAGGGCTCCCCGGTCAGGGCGGCTTCGCCGGCGGTGAAGGCGCGGCTCTCCAGGATCAGTGCATCGGCGGGGATGATGTCGCCGGCTCGCACCCGCAGGATGTCGCCGGGCACCACATGGTCCACCTCGATCTCGCGGAAGGCGCCGTCGCGCCTGACCTCGGCCTTGAGTGCCACCGACCGCCGCAGGATCTCCGCGGTCTTGGCGGCGTGGCCCTCCTGCAGCGTGTCGAGCCCGATGGAGACCATCAGGATCACCACGATGATCGACCCGCCGACCCCATCGCCGGTCGCCACCGAGACGATGCCGGCCGCGAGCAGGATCAAGGAGAGGGGTTCCAGCAGCCGCCGCAAGATCGCCCGCGTAGGGCTGACGGATCGCGCCTCGACATCGCTGTTGGGCCCGTATTCCGCAAGCCGCCGCTGGGCGTCGTCCGAGGTCAGGCCGGCGGTCCCGCAATGGAGGCGGGTGCAGACCACTTCAGGCGTCTGCACCCAGAAGGTGCGCAGGTCGTCAGACCGCTTGTCCTGGGGCGGTGCGTCGATCACGTTCACGGTGCGCCCCTCAGTCCGCGACGATGCTGCATGCTCGATATACGGCGGAAAATGCGCGCGCTCTTAAGTGCGCGCGCGGTACCGGGCGCGACCGGATCGCGGCGGTGCCTATCTCCAGCACGCGCCTGCGGGGAGAGGCGGCGTTGCGCACGCCGGTGAAAGCCTCCGGCCGCGTCGTCCGCCGGTCGCCACTCTGCCGCTCGCCCCTTTGCCGCTCGCCCCTTTGCCGGCGGGTCAGAAACCGGCCCGTGAAGTCGTCGCGCAGGAAGATGACAAAGCGGACTTTCACCGGCATGGCGCGCTCTTCCTTGGCAGGGCCCCAGACGCGATCGGCTCGCCGCGCAATTCCGTCGCCCCGCACCCGACGGAGTGGCCACCCACCCGGCGCATGCAGGGTGTCACTACTTCTCCTCGATGGAAATCCCGTTCTTTCCGAGATTGATCTCGATACCGGAAGGCTTTTGCTGCTCCTTGTAAAGCTGGTAGCCTACGACCGCGATGACGACCACGAGCGCCCCAATAACGAGGTAGAGAAGATTCCGATTCATCGCGTGTGCCCCCCGTGCGGTGCGGCCGGAAGCGGATGCCCCAGGACAAGGCCGAATTCGGTTCGATTCCATATCCGGGACCGCGGTTTCAAGCGCCGCGGTGGCCGCAGGTGTTCGTTCCTTTCCAATGCGGACGAACCCGACACCGATAGTGGCAGATTACCCCACGGCTGAACAGGGCGCCGGCCTCCGGACAGCGTGAACGGGGCGCAGCGGCACCGCGAAGCGGAGCGACGCGACGCCGCGTGCAATTGCGAAACCGTGCGCCGCTTCTTAGATGAGTAAAGTCTCGACAACAGGAGAAGACGCGATGCCGTTGCGCGTCTCCTGTTGCTGCGGCGCCCATTGCCGCCGGCGTCTCGCGGTAACGGAGGCCCAATGACCCTGCTCGCGCAGAACACGAGATCACAGGCCGCAAAAGACCGCCCGTGGAGGGCCGCCCGGCGCCGCCGGGTGCGGATGCGCGCTGCGCGGGTCAGGCTTCGACTTGGCGCCTTCTTGCGCGCGCCGCCCCCCTCTCGGATGAGCCGCCGGTGTGTGGTCTGGCGGCCGCGGGCATGGGAGCCGGCATTTTTCGGATCGATTTGATGTTGCTTGATCCCTATCTCGCTCCCGATCAAAGGCGCTTGCTCGGGCGGTTCTGGGAAAGCGCAACGGGATTCTGGCGGGGCCGCTCGGCTTGGCGCGCCTGGCTGCTGGTTGCCGTGATGGTGGCCACCATATTTCTCCAGCTTCTGACCCAGTATGAACTGAACTTCTGGAACCGCTATTTCTTCAATGCCCTTGAGCGAAGGGACGGCATGGCGCTCTGGGTGCAAGCCGTGCATTTCATCCCGCTTGCGGCCGCGAGCATCGCTCTCGCCATCGCCTCGGTCTGGGTCCGCATGACCACGCAGCGCGAATGGCGCGCGTGGCTGGGCAGGCATCTTTATGATTTCTGGCTTGGAAACGGTCGCTCGGTCCAGCTCCAATACATGCTGGGCGAGCATCAGACTCCTGAATATCGGATCGCCGAGGACGGGAAGGTCGCGACAGATCTGCCCGTTGACCTTGTGGTCGGCCTGATTTCATCCGTTCTCACCGCCGGGACCTTCATCGGCGTTCTCTGGAGCGTGGGCGGCAGCCTCGATGTCACCACCGACGGGTTCACGCTTTCCATTCCGGGATACCTCGTGATTTCGGTGGTGGCCTATTCCATCCTGAGCACCGCCGCGATGATGCTCATCGGCCGCCATCTGATGCGGGTGATGGCGGAGAGCAAACGCGCCGAAGCGGAGCTGCGCTCGATCGGCGCCAATTTGCGGGCCCACGGTGAAGGCACTGCAGTGCCTGACGGGCGGCAGGACGGACACCGCACCATCGGCGCGGCCCTGACAAAGGTGATTTCGCAATGGCGTCTGCTCTGCTGGCAGCTCATGCGGATGACCCTGGTTTCGCAGACCAACCTGCTGCTGACGCCGATTGTCGGTCTGCTGCTGTGCACGCCGAAGTACCTATCCGGCTTGATGAGCCTTGGTGAAGTGGTTCAGGCGGCGGCGGCGTTCGTCATCGTGCAGAGCGCCTTCAATTGGATTCCCGACAGCTATGCCCACCTTGCCGAATGGACATCTTCGGCAAACCGGGTCGCGTCGCTCCTGCTGGCGCTGGATCAGATCGACGCCGACCCAAAAACGGCAATCCGCGATCTGGCCGCCGAAGGTCAGTGCGATGAGATCGCGGCTCAAGCCGGCACCGTGGCGCCGGACTAGCTGTGGTCATCCGATGACCGGAGAGCCTCCGAAGATCTATATGGGCAAGCGCTTGCTGCATATCTCGCTTCCGCCGACGAGACCATGCCGGCTCCAGCCGAGGCCTATTCGGCCGGAGCTGGAGCCGGAGCTGCCGCGCCTTCGCCTTCTTCGCGGCGGTGGGTCTGGCCCATCAGCACATAGGCAGTGGGCACCACATAGAGTGTGAACAGGGTGCCGATGGCGAGGCCCGTGGCGATGACGAGGCCGAGATTGTAGCGCGAGGCGGCGCCCGCGCCGGAGGCGAAGATCAGCGGTACGACGCCGAGCACCATGGCTGCCGTTGTCATCAGGATCGGCCGCAGGCGGAGCGTGGCCGCCTCGATGATGGCCTCACGCTTGGATTTGCCGTCGAGCTGCAACTCGTTCGCCACCTCCAGCATCAAGATGCCGTGCTTGCTGATGAGCCCCATCAGGGTGGTCAGTCCCACCTGAGTATAGATGTTGATGCTGGCTCCGCCGATGCCGATGCTTATGAACAGAAGCGCTCCGGCGAGCGACATGGGCACCGACAGCAGGATCACCACGGGATCGCGGAAGCTGTTGAACAGCGCGGCCAGCGACAGGAAGATCACGATCAGCGCGAAGGCAAAGGTGGTGACGAAGCCGCCGCTTTCCTGCACGTATTGCCGTGAGGCGCCGCCGAAATCGAGCGTGTAGCCCGTGGGCAGGGTGCGTTTCGCAAGATCCTTCAGCGCGGTGATGGCATCGCCCGTGGTCACCCCGGGCGCGACCACGCCGGCGATGGTGGCGGCATTCACCTGCTGGAAGTGGTTGAGGGATTCCGGCACGGTCTTGGTCTCGATGCGCGCCACCGTCGACAGCGGGATCATGGTCCCGTCGCTCATGCGCATGTAATAGTCAAGCACTTGGTCCGTATTGAGCCGCGCCTCCTGCTTCACCTGCGGGATGACCTTGTAGGACCGTCCGTCGAGGCTGAAATAGTTCACATAGCCGCCGCCCAGCAGCGAGGAAAGCGCGCCGCCCACGTCGCTCATGGAGAGGCCGAGGAGGGAGGTCTTCTCCCGGTCGATGACGATGGAGGCCTGCGGCTGGTCGATCTTGAGATCGTTGTTGAGGAAGATGAACAGGCCGGTGTCCAGCGCCTCCTGCATGAATTTCGCGGCCACCTCGTTGAGCTTGTCGAACCCATCCGAGGTTCCGATGACGACCTGCATCGGCAAGCCGTTGGAGCCCGGCAGAGGTGAGGTCTGGAATGCCACGATCTTCTGGCCGGCGACTTCACTCAGCTCCTGCTGGATCAGGGGCTGGAGGGTCTTGGTGGTGGCCTTGCGTTCGTCCCATGGCTTCAACACCCAGCCAGCGATGCTGCTGCCGGTGCTCTCCACCTGGAAGACCGTCTCGGTCTCGGGATGCTTGTCGAAGATTTCGAAGGTCTGCCGGTTGTAGAGTTGCTTCTGCTGCAGCGTCGCGTTGGGGGCGGAGATGCTCTGGGCCAGGATGATGCCCTGGTCCTCCTCCGGCGCCAGCTCGCTCTGGGCCGTGCCGTACAACCAGTAGATGCTGCACAGCACGAGGCCGGCGAACACGGCGGTGACGGGCATGTAGTTGAGCGCGCCCGAGAGCGAGCGGGAATAGGCGGCGGTGACGGCACCCATCACCCGGTCCACCGCCAACACCATGCGGGATTCCAGATCGCCGCCCGCATGGTCCACCGGCTTCAGCATGTAGGCGGACATCATCGGCGTCAACGTCAGCGCCACGATGGCGGAGATCGTCACCGCGCCCACCAGCGTGAACGCGAACTCGGTGAAGAGGGCGCCGGTGAGGCCCCCCTGGAAGCCGATGGGCACATAGACCGCGATCAGCACCACGGTCATGGCGATGATCGGGCTGGCCAGCTGCCGCGCCGAGGCGAAGGCGGCCTGAAGGGCGCTCATCCCCTCTTCCATGTGATGGTTGACGCTTTCCACCACGATGATGGCGTCGTCCACCACGAGGCCGATGGCGAGCACGAGGGCCAGCAGCGTGAGCAGATTGATGCTGAAGCCGAAGGCCAGCATCATCAGGAAGGTGCCGATCAGCGACAGCGGGATGGCGATGACCGGGATGAGCACCGACCGCCAGGAGCCGAGGAAGGCGAACACCACCAGAGTGACAATGGCGAGCGCCTCCACCAGTGTGTGGATCACCTCCTCGATGGAGGAATTCACGAAGGCGGAGGAATCGTAGATTACGCCCATGGATAGCCCGGTGGGCAGCTGGCTCTCGATGTCCGGCAGCACCGCCCGAACGCCCTTGATGACGTCCAGCAGATTGGCGGAGGGCGCAATCTGGATGCCGATATAGACCGACTCCCGCCCGTTGAACATAGTGGCGGAATCATAGTCGTCGGAGCCGAGGGTGACGTTGGCCACGTCCTTCAGGCGCACGATGGCGCCGTTCGCCTCCCTGACGATGAGGTTCCTGAACTCCTCCACGTTGTGCAGGCTCGTGGAGGCGGTGAGGTTCACCTGTACCATCTGGCCCTTGGTGTTGCCGAGGCTGGCGATGTAGTCGTTGTTGCTGAGCGCGGTGGAGACTTCCGAGGCCGTCACGCCATAGGCCGCGAGGCGGATCGGATCGAGCCAGGCGCGCATGGCGAAGGTCTTGCTGCCGAGCAGTTCCGCCGTCTGCACGCCCTGTACCGCCTGCAGCTTCGGCTGCACCACGCGGATCAGGTAATCGGTGATCTGGTTGGCGGCGATGGCCTCGCTGCGGAAGCCGATATACATGGCATCAATGGTCTGGCCCACCTTCACGGTCAGCACCGGCTGCTGCGTGCCGGAGGGCAATTGGTTCAGTACCGAATTGACCTTGGTGTTGATCTCGGTCAGCGCCTTGCCGGTATCGTAGTTGAGCCGCAAATTGGCGGTGATGGTGCTGGTGCCGGTGGTGCTGGTGGAGGTCATGTAGTCGATGCCGTTCGCCTGGGCGATGGCATTTTCCAGCGGCGTCGTGATGAAGCCCGCCACCACGTCCGGATCGGCGCCGGGATAGGTGGTCGAGACGGTCACGATGGCATTCTGCGTGCGCGGATACTGCAGGATGGGCATGGAGCCCATGGCGCGCAGGCCGAGCACGAGGATCATCAGGCTGACCACGATCGCCAGCACCGGCCGGCGGATGAAGATGTCGGTGAAGGATGACACGGGCGCCTCCGCTTAGCGATCGACGATGGTGGGAGCGGGATCGTCGGCCGGCGTCACCGCATTGTTGACGCTGACCTGCGACCCGTTATGCAGCTTCATCTGGCCGGCCACGACGATCTGGTCGCCCGGCTCGATGCCGGAGGTGACGGCGACCTGGTCGCCGCGGGTCGCGCCGGTCTTCACGAACACCTGCCGGGCGGCGAGGCCCGTGGCCGACCCTTCCTTCTTCTCCACCACGAAGACGATGTCGCCGTAGGGATTGGCGGTCACGGCCGTCTGCGGCACGGTCACGAGTTCGTCCGGCGCGCCGACCGCAACCTCGACGGTCGCGAACATGCCGGGGGTGAGGCGGTGATCGTCATTCCTGAATTCGGCGCGCAGCTGCACGTTGCGCGAGGCGGCGTCCACCTTGGGACTGATGGCCGTCACCGTGCCCTCGAACGCATGCCCGGGATAGGTGTCCACCGTGGCCTTCACCGTCTGCCCCGCCTTCACCTCGGCGAGGGCCTGCTGCGGCAGATAGAAGTCGATGAAGATGGGGTTGAGGGACTGGAGCGTCACCACCGTCGTGCCCGCGCTTACATACTGGCCGAGATCGACGGAGCGGATGCCGAGACGGCCGGAGAAGGGGGCCTTCAGCGTCTTCTTGTCCACCACTGCCTGCTGCTCGGTCACCTGGGCCAATGCCTTCTTGAGGTTGGCGGAGTCGCTATCGATGGTGGCCTGGCTCACCGCGTGGATCTTCAATTGCTCCTGGTCGCGGTTGAGGATGATGGCACTGACATCCGCCGTCGCCTTCAGCGCGGCGAGATTGGCCACTTCCTGGTCGTCGCGAAGCTGAAGCAGGACCTGCCCCTCACGCACCTCGTCGCCGGACTTGAAGTTGATCTTCGCGACCGTGCCCGAGCTTTCCAGCGCGAGATCGGCGCCCGCCTCGGCCCGCACGCTGCCCACCGCCTTGACGGTGGACTGCCAGGACGTGAGCGCGGCCGCCGTGGTGGCGACGGTCTGCGGCGGGTCGCGCAGCGAGGCCAGAGCCTGCCTGATCATGCTCGCCTTGAAGAGCTGGAAGCCGTAGAGCGCCCCGAAGACCAGGGCGACGGCGGCCAGCATCAGGATCATCCGTTTTTTCATCTGCCGTATCTCCTTGCCGTTGCGGCGCAGGGGGCGTCTTGAGGGGGCATTTCAGGGGACTTGGCGGGGGCGGTGCGGCCCGGTCAGTGGTCCTGGAAATAGCCGGCGTTGGTGCGGGGCTCGGCCTGCGCCGTCTGGTCCACCCGGTTCCACCAGCCGCCGCCCAGGGCCTGGAACAGCGCCGCGGTATCGGTGAAGCGTGCGGCCTGCGCCTTCACGCGGGCGACCACCGCCTGCTGGAAGTTCTGCTCGGCGGTAAGCACCGAGGGATAGGTCACCGCGCCGGCGAGATACTGGGTGCGGGAGATCTTCACGCTCTCCTGCGCCGCCTTCTCATAGGCGAGCTGGGCCTTCAGCGTGCTGGCGTCGGCCTCGATGGCGCGCAGCGAATCCGCCACGTCGCGGAAGGCGGTGATGACCGTGCTCTTGTATTGCGCCAGCGCCTGCTCGTTGCTGGCGACGGCGGATTCCTTGTCGTGGTAGAGCGTGCCGCCGTCGAACACCGTCTGGGCCACACTGCCCGCGACGCTCCAGGCGGCGGCGCCCGGCGAGAACAGGCTGTCGGGGGTGAGGCCGGCGCGGCCGTAACTGCCGGTGAGCTGAACCTGCGGCAGCATGTTGGCCACATTCACGCCCACCGTGGCGGTCGCCTTGTGCAGGTTTGCCTCCGCCGCTCCGATATCGGGCCGCTGCCGCACCAGGGAGGACGGAACGCTCACCGGCAGGTCGCGCGGCAGGGTGAGGCTGGCGAGGGTCACATGCTCGCCGCGGTCCTCGTTCGGCAGCCGGCCGAGATAGGCCATGAGCTGGTTGCGCTGCTGGGCGAGCTGCTTCTGCAGCGGCGGCAGCGTCGCCTGGGTCTGGGCCAGATTGGATTGCTGCGAGAGCACGTCGGACTGGGTCACCGCGCCAAGCTCGAACTGGCGCTGGACCAGCTTGAGCTGTTCCTGCTCCGACTTGATGATGTCGTTGGTCGCCTCGATCTGCGCGCGCAACGAGGCGTCGGTGATGGCCGCCGTCACCACGTTGGCGGTGAGACTGAGATAGGTCGCCTCCAGCTGGAAGCGCTGGTAATCCGCCTGCGCCTCCAGCGCCTCGACCTGCCGGCGGGTGCCGCCCCACACGTCGAGCGCATAGCTGACACTGACCGAGGCGTTATAGAGATTGTAGGGGCTGGTGTTGCCGCTCTCGCCCTGGCTCGCCAGCGATGCGACCTCGCGCGTGGCGCTGCCGCTCGCCGACACCTGCGGAAACAGGGCGCCTTCCCCCGCCAGCGCGGTTTCACGCGCCGCCCGAAGCGCGGCCTGGGCGGCGGCGATGTCCGGATGGTTGCGGATCGCTTCCGCTACGAAGGCGTCGATCTGCCGGTTGCGAAACACACGCCACCATTCGCCGGGCAGATCACGGCCACGGAGGAAGACCTGGCTGCTGCCGCCATGGACGTCCGCGGACGTGGTCGGACGAGGCGTGCCCTCAGGCAGGTAGCCGCTCACGCGCGGCGCATCGGGTGCCTCGAAGTCCGGCCCCACCATGCAGCCGTTCATGAAGAGCAGCGAAGCGGCGATCGTGCTTCCCCGCAGGCAGGTGGCAACCCGGGATAAGGGGGAGAGATCTCGCATGATCGATGGCACCCGGCTACATCCAATATGAACCAAACCGTTCAGTTCGACAATCGAGTAACCCCAGATAATCGAAGAGTCAATATGGACGGAACCGTTCAGTTCGATTAAATTGCAGGCATGTCAGAGAGCAACGCGTCGACCCCTGTGCCGCAAGGCTCCAGCAGCCTGCGGCCAAAAGCTCGGGAAGCCCTCAAGGCCGCCCGTGCAGTGTTTCTGGAGACGGGCTACGACGGCGCCACCATGGATGCGATCGCGCGCGTCGGCGCGATTTCCAAGGCGACGCTCTACGCGCACTTTTCCAGCAAGGCCGTCCTCTTCGAGGAGTTGATCCGCATCGAATGCCGGGCGGTCAATGCGAGGCTCTACGAGCCGGACCCGCAGAACGCCTCCGTCGAGGCCGAGTTGCGAAAGGTAGCGACCAACTACCGGCGCATTTTCACGCAGCGGGAAGGGCTCGACATCTTCCGCATCCTGGTTCCGGTCGCCCCCCGGTTTCCCGGTCTGGCAAAGGTGTTCTACGAGGAGGGGCCCGGCGCCTCGATCCGCCAGATCGCGACATATCTGGCCGCGCTCAGCCGCGCCGGGCGAGTGCGCATCCCCGATCCCGACTTGGCCGCGCACCAGTTTCTCGCCCTCGTGGCGGAAGATACCAAGCTGGCAGGCGCACTCGCCTTTCCGCCCCCACGCGCCTACGAGGCCGATCAACTGATCGGTTGCGGCATTGCGATGTTCCTTGACTTCTACAAGGCATGACTGAAACGTTTTAAGCTGTCTGAAATATACGGAAAATACCATATGCGGTTTCAGATTCCGCCGCTTTTACAACAGCGGGCATAAAGGCCACACAGGGGCTGTCCGGGAACAGCATGTCGGATCGCATCGCTTTCACGGCATGAGACCGAAGGAGGGAGCTTGCGCAAGGCGATCGCCTTGCGGTTGAGGTCCTCCCAATCCTTGGCGCGTCTTCGGCATCGGCCGAGCCAGGCGAAGGTTCGTTCCACGATTCAGCGTTTGGGGCGGGCGACGAAGCGGTGGCCTTGGCATCATCGCCCTTGCCGGGGCGCGCCGCGTCACGCCTGGACCGGAAGACAATCCCCGCCCGCTGGCCATGGGAAAGCCGTCCACGCCGCGGAGTTTATTTCTTTGAGGGCCTGTATGATCCGCGCCGCGAGAAGGTGCCCTCAGCCCCCCTCAGAGCGCGGTCGTCGGTCCGGACAAGGAGGGCGTCGCCGCGCGCGCCGCCGGCCAAGCCGGTGGTCGCCACCTCCCGCAAGGGCATCCGCAGCGCCACCTCGATCTCCGTTCACCGGTTCAGCCTCTCGGCTTCCGTGGACAAGCGCGACGTGTTCGGTCGCCCGGTGGCAATCGGTCATCGAGCGGTTGACCATTTCGCCCTATACCGAAATCCTGGCGAAGGCGGCGGCCGTCCGAGCGCGGCCAATCGAGCCCGATGCGTGTGCGAGGAGCGGCTTCCCATCCGCGCCGATGGCGCGGGTCTTGCTGGGGCGGCTTACCATTGCGGAGGTCGAGATGACGTTTACGGTAATCCAGTATGTGCTCGAACGCTTGAAGGCGATCGGCATTCGGGACGTGTTCGGCGTTCCGGGGGACTATTCCTTTCCCGTCAACGACGCCATCTGCAACGATCCCGCCTTGCGCTGGATCGGCTGCGCCAACGAGCTGAACGCCGCCTATGCCGCCGACGGCTATGCCCGCATCAAAGGCAAGGCGGCCCTGTGCACCACCTATGGCGTGGGGGAGCTTTCCGCCATCAACGGCATCGCCGGCGCCTATGCCGAGCACCTGCCCATCTTCCATCTGGTGGGCATGCCGAAAATGTCGGTGCAGCACAGCCGGGCGGCAATGCACCACACCCTGGGCGATGGCGAATACGGCCTATTCGCCCGCATGAGCGAGCCGGTCGTGTGCGCCTCCGCCATCCTCACCCCGCAGAACGTCGCCTATGAGACCGAGCGGCTGATCGCTCAGGCGTTCTATCACCGCCGGCCGGTCTACATGGCTTTTCCGGCCGATTTCGCCGATGCTCCGGTGCTGAGCACCGCCGCGCCGTTTTCACCGCCGGGGAGCGACCCTGCCAAGCTGGAGGCGGCGGTTGCCGCCATCCTTGCCGCCCTGGAGGCGGCCGGCACCGCCTGCGTGTTGCCCGGCGTGGTCATCCACCGCTGCGGCCTCGTGGAGGAGATGCAGACCATCATCGACCGGTCAGGCCTGCCGTTTGCCACCATGTTCATGGACAAATCGGTGCTCGATGAGCAGCAGCCGGGCTTCGTCGGCATGTATGACGGTGCCATCATGACCGAGGATGTGCGCGCCTTCGTCGAGGGGCGCGACCTGGTGCTGGTGATCGGCTCGCTCGCCACTGATTTCAACACCGGCGCCTTCACCTCGCGGCTCGATCCGGCCCGGACCATCGACATCGCCCACCACCACGTCCATGTGGGTGGCAAAACCTATGACAATGTGGAATTGCCCGATGTGCTCTCGGCCCTCGCCGCCCGGGTGACGCCGCGCGAATGGCCGCGGATTGCCGCCACCACCCTCGACGGGAAGAGCGGCAGCGGGGCCGATCCGATCACGGTGGAGGCCCTTTACCCGCGCTGGGCGGAGTTTCTGCGGCCCGGCGACCTGGTGGTGGCGGAGACCGGCACCGTCTCCATGGGGCTGGGTTTCGCGCTGATGCCGAAGGGCGCGCGCTTCTATAACCAGACCCTGTGGGGCTCCATCGGCTGGGCCACGCCCGCCGCCGTCGGGGCCGCCGTGGCCGCGCCCGAAGGCCGGGTGGTGCTGCTCACCGGCGAGGGCTCGCACCAGCTCACGGCGCAGGAAATCGGACAGTTCGGCCGCATGGGCCTCAAGCCGGTGGTCTTCGTTCTCAACAACAACGGCTATCTGATCGAGCGGCTGCTCTGCAAGGATCCCGAGATCGCCTATAACGACCTCGCCCCCTGGCACTATACGGAGCTGCCCCACGCCTTTGGCTGCGAGGGCTGGTTCACCGCCCGCGTCACCACCTGCGCGGAGCTCGACGCGGCGCTGGAGGAGGCCGGCAAGGCCGAGCGCGGCGCCTATGTGGAAGTGGTCACGGACACCTACGCCGCCTCGCCCCTCGCCGTGAAGCTGCATGACGCGCTGAGGGCAATCTAGAGCGTTTTCCGTTGGCCCTGGCTCACGTCATCCGCCCTCAGTTTTTGCATTGGCGCATTTCCTTCACGCGAACCGAAATCCACTTCGCTTGAAAATGCGCTCACAATCGTCGCGGCGACGGCCTTCAGCGCCTGAGGGAGGCCGTCGCTGCGCGCGTGACGTTTCATCCCGGCACCGTCCGCCTTGGTCCATGGCACCGCCCCCGGCCCATCCGGTCGTGTGGCGCGGCACATGAGCGTGATGCCGTGCTCAATCTTCCAGCCCCAAGCTGACCTTCGGCTTTGCGCGCTCTTTCCTTGGCCGCTCCTTCACCCCCGTCGGTTCCAGCGCGATGCGCAGCGCGGTCAGGGTGCGCTCGATATGTTCCGCCGCATATTTGCTGGCGAGATCCGGATCGCGCGCGATGGCGGCATCGAAGATCGCCTTGTGCTCGGCGTGCAGGTCCCGCGGGATGCTGCGCTTGGCGAGGGCCAGACGCCGATAGCGTTCCGACTGCTGGAACAAGATTCCCGCAATATAATGCAGCCATCGGGAGGGACAGGCCGCAATCAGCGCATTGTGAAAATCCCGGTTGCGCCCCTCATAGTCGCTGGCGGCTTCCTTCTGGTCCTGAGCTAGGCGTTCCTCTACTTTGGAAAGGCGGTAGAAGCTCGCCACGAGCTGGCTTTCCCAATCCTCGTCGCCATGGGCGATGGCCTGACGCAGCGCTTCGGTCTCCACCAGCACGCGCACCCGCGTGAGGTCCTCGAAATCCGCGATGGATGCCGGCGCGACCCGAAAGCCGCGTTGCCCCTCGGTGGTCACCAGCGCTTCGCCGAGCAGGCGCGTCAGCGCCTCGCGCATGGTGGAGCCGCTGATGTTGTAGCGGGTGCGCAACTCCTCGGTGCGCAACTTGGTGCCGGGCTCGAAAGTGCCGTCGAGAATTTCGCGGCGCAAAGTTTCATAGGCCCCCTCGACCAGCGTCTTGCCCGCCCTGCGCGGCCCCTCCTTCTCCGCGTCGTCGCGTTTACCCGCCGTATCCATTGAGTCCTCGTTGCCGCCCGCCGCTCCCGGGATGGGATGAATCCTAGCGGAAAAACCGGGCGCTGTGGATATGGAAACAGGTCGGCGGGGGCCGTCCGCTCGCCAACCTCACAAAATCCATGCCGCTTAAAATATCGATATTTCTTTTGACTGTCGATTTATGATCCCCTAGAAAGGACGCAAGGGGAGAACGGCAGTAGCTGAATAACTCCTCGTCAAGACGCGACGCACAGTCACGGGGAGGACGCCGGCATGGACCAAGATCGGTTTGCCGCGATGCCGAAGGATACGCCATCCACCGCCGCGATGCAGACCTTTGTCCGCGTCATCGGCTCACGGCTCGACACCTATGTCGAATTTGAGTTTTCGCTGAACGACAAGGATCTGACCGTCGAGCTGATCCTGCCGTTCCGTGCGTTCGAGGATTTCTGCGACCGGCAGAAGGCCGTCATCCTGCCGGCAGAGCCGGAAGTGGCGGATCTGCTGGAGCGCCAGGCGTGGCGTCTGCACCAACCTGGCCTGCTCCGCCGCATCCGCACTCAGGACGGTGGCGACGCCTAGGGTGTGCGCCTGCGGCTTTGACGCATCCCAGCGCCCCCAAACGGCTACGTCCCCGCACCTCTACAAGCAACCAAGTTCCATTCGCTGCAAAAGCGAAGGTCAATCGCCAAAAAAACACATATGCCTCGGGGAGGGGTATCATGACCATACAGATCAAGACGGTCGACATGGAGCCGAAGCGCCAGACCTTTGGTCATGTCGCGCGTCGCATCGGCGAGGGTAAGTCGGCGACCCGGTACCAGGAGGGCACCTTCGACGTTCAGCCGACGACGAATTTTCACTATAAGCCGCTTTATGAACCCGAATACTGGACGTACGATCCGCGCAAGACCCGCGTGGTCATGGAAGACTGGTACAAGCCGCTTGATCCGCGCCAATATTATTACGCCACATACAATATCTCTCGCGCCACGATGAATCAGGCGGTGGAGCGT
Organism: Xanthobacter agilis; assembly: GCF_021730435.1. Classification (GTDB taxonomy): domain Bacteria; phylum Pseudomonadota; class Alphaproteobacteria; order Rhizobiales; family Xanthobacteraceae; genus Xanthobacter; species Xanthobacter agilis. The sequence continues at coordinate 27,076 of NZ_JABWGX010000027.1, read as the reverse complement.
AACTTCACCTTCGCCGAGGAGCGCGCCCTCGCGGACAAGATGTCTCCCGCCGCGCGCAAGCAGATCGAAACCTATCTTCTCCCCCTGCGCCACCTGCACTGGGGCGCCAACATGAACATGACCGAGATCACCCAGCGCGGTTATGGCACTGCGATCACCGCGCCGGCGATCTTTTCCGCGGGCGATCACCTGGGGATGGCGCAGATCATCAGCCGCATCGGGCTGCTGCTTGACGGGCAGACCGGTGTCAGCCTCGACCTCGCCAAGGAAGTGTGGATCAACGACCCCGCCTGGCAAGGTATCCGCAAGTTGACCGAAGACAGCTTTGTGGAGCGTGACTGGTTCCACCTTTTCGTGATCCAGACGCTGGCGATCAACGGTGTCATCTTTGACCTCATTTATAAGATGGGCGACGCCGGTTGGGCCGATGCGCAGATGACCATCGCCTTGCTCACCGAATTCATGAGTGACTGGCGCAGCGACGAGAGCCGCTGGAGTGACGCGGTCATCAAGACCGTGGCCGCGGAGAGCGAGGCCAACCGCGCGCTGATCTCGCAATGGGCGTCCACCTGCATCGGCGCGGCTGTTGAGGCCACCCGGCCACTCTCCGCCGCCTTCCTCGGCGACGGCGGTGCCGGCGCAGAGATGGCAGGCGAAGCCACCGCCAAGCGCGCCCGCGGCCTTGGCCTCACGCTTTGAGAGGGGCTCTTCCATGTCTCAGCTTGCTTCACTCACATTCTATCACAACGACGACGCCCGCCCAGTCATCGAGGCTATTCTTGCCGACAATCCGGGCGTGCAGGTTCTCAACATGCCCGGCGTGGTGAAGCTCGACCGCGAAGGCGATATCGTTATCAAGCGCACCACCGTGGAAGAGCGGCTCGGGCGGCCGTGGGATCCGCAGGAAATCCACCTCATCTTGATTTCCATGGCCGGCAATCTCGATGAAGATGACGATGCCTTTTCCGTCAGCTGGAAGCATCCGCCGCCGTTCAATCGCGGTTGAGCTTGGGTTCGCGGGCGCGGGAAGCCTGAGGCGCTGACCTCTCAGCTCCGTGAGGCGTTCGCCAATTCGGAAGTATAGAATAAAAATAAAGATCATAATTGTGCTGAGGCGCGCGCAATGCGCGCATGTAAAAAAGTCTCGGGAGGACGATATGAGCGCGAAAAAACTTGGCCTCAAGCAGCGCTACGCCCACATGACACGGGGGCTGGACTGGGAGACAAGCTATCAGCCCATGGACAAGGTGTTCCCCTACGATTCATTCGAGGGGATCAAGATCAAGGACTGGTCGGCCTGGGAGGATCCATTCCGGCTGACTATGGATACGTATTGGAAATTTCAGGCGGAAAAAGAGCGCAAGCTTTATGCGGTCATTGATGCCTTCGCCCAGAACAATGGGCAGACAGGCATCAGCGATGGACGCTATGCCAATGTGCTGAAACTCTTTCTCACCGGCATCTCGCCAGCGGAATATCAGGCCCATCGCGGCTTCGCGTTCGCCGGACGTCATTTGCGCGGCGTCGGTCCACGCGTGGCGGCGCAGATGCAGTCTTTGGACGAGCTTCGGCACCTGCAGACGCAGATCCATACCATCAGCCATTATAACAAGCATTTTGACGGCATCTCCGAGTTTTCCCACATGCATGATCGCGTGTGGTATTTGTCGGTTCCCAAGAGCTTCTTTGATGATGCGCGCTCGGCTGGCCCCTTCGAATACATGATCGCGATCGGCTTCGCGTTCGAATATGTGTTGACGAACCTTCTGTTCGTGCCGTTCATGTCGGGTGCAGCCTACAATGGCGACATGTCCACGGTGACCTTCGGCTTCTCGGCCCAATCCGACGAAAGCCGGCACATGACACTGGGCATCGAGGTCATCAAGTTCCTGCTGGAGCAGCATCCCGATAATCTGCCCATCGTTCAGAAGTGGGTCGACAAGTGGTTCTGGCGCGGGCATCGCGTGTTGGGCCTTGTGGCCATGATGATGGACTATATGCTGCCGAAACCGGTGATGTCCTGGAAGGAGGCCTGGGAGATCTATTACACCCAGGCTGGAGGCGCGCTGTTTCAGGATCTTGCCCGCTATGGCTTGCGTCCGCCGAAATACGCGGACATCGCCACCGCAGAGGCGGAGCACATTTCGCATCAGAATTGGGCGATCTTCTACCAGTACACCCATGCGGCGGCGTTTCACACCTGGATCCCGGACGCCAAGCATATGGACTGGCTTTCCGAGAAATATCCGAACACGTTTGATAAATATTATCGCCCGCGTTGGGAGATGTGGGGCCGGATGGCAAAGGAGGGCAAGCGCTTCTACAATATGGCGCTGCCGCAGCTCTGCCAGACCTGTCAGATCCCCATGGGCTATACGGAGCCGGGCGATCCGACCACCATCGCCTTCCGGAGCAGTCGGTTCCGCGGTGAGACCTATCATTTCTGTTCCGATGGCTGCAAGGACATCTTCGACGCCGAACCGGAGAAGTTCGCCCAGTCCTGGCTTCCGGTACACCAGATCTTTCAGGGCAATTGCGGCGGCGCGACCATTCCCGATGTGCTGAATTATTATCGCCTGGCCAATGGCGCCGACAACCTCGACTATGTCGGCTCTCCCGATGAGAAGCTGTGGAACGAGTGGCAGGCGGACAAGCTTAAAACCGCCGTGTGACATCGACAACGACAGAAAAACAGGCGCGGTTCTCGTGACCGCGCCCACCACGGGAGAAAAACGTGTCCATCAACGCCATTAGCCCGGATTATGAATCCCACATCGTGTTCCGCGACGCCGAGCAGAATTTTCACGGAAATCGCGTGATATATGTGCATTGGGAGCAACATCTTTCGTTTTGCTCCGCCATCGCCTTTCCATTGCCGCCGGCCATGCCGTTCGGCGCCTTCGTGGAGGAGGTGATCAAGCCCCATTATGCCGCGCATCCCGATGCGGCCCATGTGGATTGGTCGAAGCTGGTGTGGATGATCGACGGCGAGAAGACGGCGCCGGACTTCTCTAAGTCGCTCGCGGAAAACGGCATCCAGCATAAGAGCTTGGTTCGCTTCTGGACCCCTGGTCTCGATGGCTACAAGTCGTCCGCAAGCTGAGGTGGTGCGCGGCGGCGGAAAAGTAACAACAATAATGAGGGAGCGAGCGGGGAGAAATGACGGTTCATAAGCTGACGATCGAGCCCTCGGACGACGCCATCGAGGTGGCGGAGGGCCAGACCATCCTCGACGCCTGCCTGCGGGCGGGGATCTACCTGCCCCATGCCTGCGGCCACGGCCTGTGCGGCACCTGCAAGACGCAGGTGCTGGACGGAGAGATCGAACACGGCGAGGCATCGTCTTTCGCGCTCATGGATTTCGAGCGCGAGGAAGGCATGGTGCTCGCCTGCACGGCCACGCTGAAAGGCGATGTGACCATTGAAGCGGACGTGGAGGAGGACCCCGACGCCCGCAAGATCCCGGTGCGTGACTTCAAGGGCGAGGTGATCGCACTGGATGATGTCACCCACGATGTGAAGAACGTGCGGCTTGCGCTTCAGGGCGATGCGATCGACTTTCAGGCGGGGCAATATATCAATCTGTTCCTGCCGGGGATCGAGGGTTCGCGCGCGTTCTCGATCGCCAGCCCGCCCTCGGATAACACCCATGTGGAGCTGCAGATCCGCCGGGTGCCGGGCGGCGCGGCGACCGGTTACATCCATGACAGGCTGAAGATCGGCGACAGGCTTTCGTTCACCGGGCCTCAGGGGCGGTTTCTGGTGCGCAAGTCGCGGGGCGGCCCGCTGCTGTTTCTGGCGGGTGGAACGGGAGTGTCGAGCCCGCGCTCCATGATCCTGGATCTGTTGGAGGAGGGCTGCGAGCAGCGCCTGGTCCTGGTGCACGGGGTGCGCACCCAGGCGGATCTTTATGGTCGGGAGGCTTTCGAGGAACTGGCGCGTCAGCATCGCAATTTCCACTACACGCCGGTGTTGTCCCAGGAGCCGGATGACAGCGGCTGGGCGGGGGAGCGGGGCTTCGTTCACGATGCCGCCAAGCGGATTTTTGGCGGCGTGTTCGAAGGCGCCACCGCGTATCTGTGCGGGCCGCCGCCCATGATCGAGGCCTGCATCGCGACGCTCATGCAAGGCCGGCTGTTCGAGAAGCACATTTTCACCGAACGCTTCTTCACGGCGAAGGATTGCGTCGAGAAACCCAAGAGCCCTGTGTTCCGGAGGCTGTGAGATGGATGCCGAGCGCTATCCCATCTTCGTCGAGGGCAGCGGCGCCGCCTTTGGCCACGCCGGCGAGCGGGTCTTGGTCTCACTGGAGCGGGCGCAGGGATTCGGGCAACTGCCCAATTTGCCGTTGCGGCTCCCGGTGGGGTGCCGGCGCGGCGGCTGCGGGGTGTGCCGGGTGCGGGTCACAGGAGGCAATTACCGGTCCGACAGGCTGAGCCGGGCCCATGTTTCCGAACAGGACGAGGCGGAAGGGCTCACCCTCGCATGCTGCATCTATCCGCTGTCCCCGCTTTCGCTGCGCCTGGAGCCGGCGGTGGCAATCAAAGACAAGAAGCAACACTGCAATAAGAGTGAATTGGGAGGAAAATAAAATGGCTCTGACCGGAGTTCTGCGCCCTGGCTTCGTCCAGCTGCGTGTCCTGGATATGCCCGAGTCCGTCGATTACTACACCAAGCGCATCGGCCTGCATCAGGTCACGGAGGGACCGGACGGGCGCGCTTATCTGAAGTCGGCGGATGAGTTCGACCACCATTCCATCGTGCTGCGCCGCGCCGAACAGGCCGGGGTGGACCTGATCGCCTTCAAGGTGCTGGAGGAGGCCGACCTCGACCAGTTCGAGAGGCGCGTGGTCGATTACGGCATCGCGGTCGATCATGTGGCGGCCGGCGAGCAACCCGGCATCGGGCGCCGCATCGGCTTCACCATCCCTTCCGGCCACCGGCTCGAGCTTTATGCCGAGGCCGACCAGTCCGACCCCAAGCCCTATGTCCACAATCCCCATGTGTGGTCTGTGGAGCCGCACGGCATGTCCGCGCGCCGCTTCGACCATGCGCTGTTCTACGGCCCGAATATCGAGCAGGTGCTGGATTTCTTCGTCAAGGTGCTCGACTTCCGTCTCACCGAGCGCGTGGACATGCCCGATGGCCTGCTCGCCATCTGGCTCGCGTGCGGCATGAAGGCCCACGACATTGCCTTCGTGCGGCATCCCGAGCCCGGCAAGCTGCACCATGTGTCGTTCGAGCTGGAGAACTGGCAGGCGGTGGGCAACGCGGCCGATATCATCACCCATTACGACATTTCCATCGACATCGGCCCGACCCGCCACGGCATTACCCGCGGCCAGACCATCTATTTCTTCGACCCGTCGGGCAATCGCAACGAAGTGTTCGCGGGCGGCTATACCTATTACCCCGACAACCCGACCCGTACCTGGGACGAGACGGAAGTGGGCAAGGGTATCTTTTACTACGAGCGCAAGCTCAATGATGCCTTCCTGTCGGTGGTGACCTGAGGGCCGGACGGGATGGATCTCTCGCTCGCGCGCCGCACGGTGACGGCGGAAGCCGGAGAAGCGGCGGTCAAGGCGGCGGTGGCGCATGGGCGCGCCGCCGGCAAGGCGGTGGTGGCCGCGGTGGTGGACGCGAGCGGCGACTTGGTGGCGCTGCTGCGCGGTGACGGGGCCTTCAAGGCCTCGATCACCATCGCCCAGGATAAGGCCCACACCTCGGCGGTGTTCGGCGCACCTACCCACGCGCTGGGCGCGGAACTGGCGGCCAACCCCGCCCTGCACCAGGGCATCGCGCTGAGACCCGGCGTGGTGCTGTTCGGCGGCGGGGCGCCCATCGTCGAGGGCGGGGTGGTGATCGGCGGCATCGGCGTGTCTGGAGGCTCGGAGGAGGACGATCGGGCCTGCGCCGCCGCCGGGCTTTGGGCCCTGGGCCTGCGGTGACGACGGAAGGCCCGCCGCCGTGCCGACATGCTCGAAAATCGAGCAAAAAATATCGATAAAATGATTTTTTATCGATAAAAAACGTGGCAATGAAAGCTGAGGATCATGTGCCTGTGGCGGCAGCGGCGCGGGCGCGGATGAAGGAGAGGACCCATGTCGGTTCAGGCTCTGCACAAGACGATGCAGATTGGCCTCGATGGGGCGCGGCGCGACGCGGCGCATTTCATCAACGGCGAATTCACTCAAGGCACCACCGGCAAGAGCTGGGAGAACCGCTCGCCTCTCGACAACAGCCTGATCGGCCGGGTGCCGGAGGGCGGAAGGGCGGAAATCGACGCGGCGGTGACGGCGGCCCAGGCGGCCCTCGACGGTCCGTGGGGGGCGCTGACGGTCGGCCAGCGCACCGATCTGCTCGCCGCGGTGGCGGACGAGATCACCAACCGCTTCGATGACTTCCTGGCGGCCGAATGCCTCGACACCGGCAAGCCCTACGGCCTTGCCTCCCACATCGACATTCCGCGCGGCGCCGCCAATTTCAAGATGTTCGCCGATACGGTGAAGAACATCTCCACCGAGACCTTCCTGCTGGAACAGGGCGGGGGCAGGAGCGCGCTCAATTATGGCCTGCGCCGGCCGAAGGGCGTCATCGCGGTGATTTCGCCGTGGAACCTGCCGTTGCTGCTCATGACTTGGAAGGTGGGCCCGGCGCTTGCCTGCGGCAATACGGTGGTGGTGAAGCCGTCCGAGGAAACCCCGCTCACCGCCACCCTTTTGGGCGAGGTGATGAACAAGGTGGGCGTGCCCAGGGGCGTCTATAACGTGGTGCACGGCCTCGGCCCCCAATCGGCCGGCGAGTTCCTGACCCAGCATCCGGGCGTGAACGGCATCACCTTCACCGGCGAGACTCGCACCGGCGAAGCCATCATGCGCCAGGCGGCGCTGGGGGTGCGGCAGGTGTCGTTCGAGCTCGGCGGCAAGAACCCGGCCCTGGTGTTCGCCGATTGCGATCTCGACGCGGCGGTCGAAGGCACCTTGCGTTCGGCCTTTTCCAATTGCGGGCAGGTGTGCCTTGGCACCGAGCGCATCTATGTGGAACGGACCATTTTCGATGCCTTCGTGGCAAGGCTGAAGGCCGGCGCCGAGGCCCTGAAGCTCGGTCGTCCGGAAGATCCCGCCACCAATCTCGGCCCGCTGGTGAGCCAGGATCACCGCGACAAGGTGCTGTCCTATTACCGGCTTGCGCTGGAGGAGGGCGCCACTCTGGTGACCGGCGGCCGCGTACCCGACATGCCGGGCGAACTCGCCAACGGCGCCTGGATCGCGCCCACCATCTGGACCGGCCTCAAGGACGACGCGCGGGTGGTGAACGAGGAGATCTTCGGCCCCTGCTGCCACATCCGCCCGTTCGACACGGAGGAGGAGGCGGTTCGCCTCGCCAATTCCACCCCTTATGGCCTTGCCGCGGCGGTGTGGACGCAGAACCTCTCCCGCGCCCACCGGGTGGCGGCGCGGATGGAGGTGGGCATCTGCTGGGTGAATTCGTGGTTCCTGCGCGATCTGCGCACCGCGTTCGGCGGCGCCAAGCAATCGGGCATCGGCCGCGAGGGGGGGCTGCACTCGCTCGAATTCTACACCGAGCTGTCCAACGTCTGCATTCAGCTGTGATCGGGAGCGTTAAGGTGACGGAACACATGGTCAGCAAGGTCGCCGAGACCTTGTTCGAAGCCTCCCGCACGGGTGTGCCCTGCGCGCCGGTCAAGGATCTCCTTCCGGCGGGGGCGCTGGATCTCGCCTATGCGGCGCAGGAGATCAACACCGCGCGCGGCCTTGCCGCCGGACGCCGGCTGGTGGGGCGCAAGATCGGCCTGACCTCGGTGGCGGTGCAGCGCCAGCTCGGCGTCAACCAGCCCGACTACGGCATGCTGTTCGACGACATGGCGGTGCCCGATGGCTGGGAGATCGCGCCGGGCCGGCTCCTTCAGCCCAAGGTGGAAGCGGAGGTGGCGTTCGTGATGGAGCGCGACCTCGACGAGGAACGCCTCACCATCGCCGATGTGCTCAGGGCGATCGCATTCGCGCTGCCTGCCATCGAGGTGGTGGATTCGCGCATCGCCGATTGGAAGATCGGCATTCTCGACACCATTGCCGACAACGCCTCCTCGGGCCTCTACGTGCTCGGCGCCTGTCCGAAGACGCTCGACGGGCTCGACCTGCGGGCCATGGGCATGGTGATGGAGACGGGCGGGGAACCGGTGTCGGTGGGCGCGGGCGCCGCCTGCCTCGGCGATCCGTTGTCCGCGGTGCTGTGGCTGGCCAAGACCATGGCCCGCGTCGGCCGCCCGCTCAAGGCGGGCGACACCGTGCTGTCGGGCGCGCTCGGCCCCATGGCGCCGGTCACGAGGGGCGATGTGTTCGAAGCGCGGATCGAGGGCCTCGGCTCCGTGCGCGCGGCCTTTGGGAAGGATGACGCCAAATGACGAAGATCTCCTGCGCCATCATCGGGTCGGGCAATATCGGCACCGACCTGATGATCAAGATCATGCGCAATTCCGACAACCTCGAAATGGGCGCCATGGTCGGCATCGATCCGAGCTCGGATGGCCTTGCCCGCGCCGCGCGGCTCGGGGTGCCGGTGACCCATGAGGGCATCGAGGGCCTGCGCCGGCTGCCCAATTATTCCGACATCAAGGTGGTGTTCGACGCCACTTCGGCCAAGGCCCACCTGACCAACAACGCGCTGTTGCAGCAGGACGGCAAGAAGGTCATCGACCTGACCCCGGCCGCCGTCGGTCCGTTCACCATTCCGGTGATCAACGGCGACGCCAATATCGACGAGCCCAACGTCAACATGGTGACCTGCGGCGGTCAGGCCACCATTCCGATCGTGCACGCGGTGCGCCGCGCCACCGACCGGGTGATCTGGGGCGAGATCGTCGCCTCCATTTCCTCCAAATCCGCCGGCCCCGGCACCCGCGCCAATATCGACGAATTCACCGAGACCACCTCCAACGCCATCCGCATCCTGGGCGGCGCCGAACGCTCGAAGGCGGTGATCGTCCTCAATCCCGCCGAGCCGCCGCTCATCATGCGCGACACGGTGTTCACCCTCAGCCAGGGCGGCAGCAAGGAGGCCATCGAGCAGTCCATTCTCGACATGGTCGCGGCGGTGCGCAAATACGTGCCCGGCTATCGGCTGAAGCAGAAGGTGCAGTTCGAGGTCATCGGCGACAACGCCCCGGTGCGCATCCCCGGCATCGGCTACGCCAGCGGTCTCAAGACCACGGTCTTCCTCGAAGTGGAGGGCGCGGCGCACTATCTGCCGGCCTATGCCGGCAACCTCGACATCATGACCTCGGCCGCCCTGACCACAGCCGATCACTGGGCGGCGAAGCACTTGCGGAAGGAGGCCGCGTGATGGCCCGCACCAATCCGAACAAGCTCTACATCCAGGATGTGACGCTGCGCGACGGCATGCATGCCATCCGCCATCAGTATGATCTCGATGGCGTGCGCGCCATCGCCCGAGCCCTCGACCGGGCCCATGTGGACGCCATCGAGATCTCCCACGGCGACGGCATCACCGGCGCCACCTTCAACTACGGCTTCGGCGCCCATGACGACGTGGAGTGGATCGCCGCCGTTGCGGACGAATGCAGCTTCGCGCGGGTAACGGTGCTGCTGCTGCCGGGCATCGGCACGGTGCATGACCTGAAGGCGGCCTATGCGGCCGGTGCCCGCTCGGTGCGCATCGCCACCCACTGCACCGAGGCCGACGTCTCGCGCCAGCACATCGAGGCGGCCCGCGAGATGGGCATGGACACGGTGGGCTTCCTGATGATGGCGCACATGGCCCCGGTGGAAAAGCTGGTGGAGCAGGCGCTTCTCATGGAAAGCTACGGCGCCGAATGCGTCTATGTGACGGATTCGGCCGGCGCGTTGCTGCCGCGCCAGTATGCGGAGCGGGTCGCGGCGGTGCGCGCGGCCCTGCGGCCCGAGACCGAGATCGGCGTCCATACCCACCACAACCTCACCCTGGGCGTCGCCAATGCGGTGGCCGGCATCGAGGCGGGCGCGGTGCGCGTGGATGCCTCGCTGGCCGGCATGGGCGCGGGCGCCGGCAATGCGCCGCTCGAAGCGCTGGTCGCCGTGCTCGACCGCATGGGGATCGAAACCGGCTGCGACCTGCACATGCTCATGGACGCGGCCGACGACCTGGTGCGTCCGCTGCAGGATCGCCCGGTGCGGGTGGACCGCGAGAGCCTCTCGCTGGGCTATGCCGGGGTCTATTCAAGCTTCCTGCGCCACGCGGAAAATGCCTCGAAGACCTATGGCGTGGACGCCCGCGACATCCTCACCGAGCTTGGCCGGCGCCGCATGGTGGGGGGCCAGGAAGACATGATCGTGGATGTCGCCCTCGACATCCTGAAGACTCGTGACGCGGGAGCTGCGGCGCAATGAACACCCTCGCCCAATGCGCAGCGGTGGTGGACGAGGCGGCGCGCACCGCCACCGCCATCCCGCAATTCACCGAAAGCGGCCCTTTGGGCGTCGAGGAGGCCTATGCCATCCAGGCGCTCTCCATGGAGCGGCGCTTCGCCCGCGGCGAAACCCTCGCCGGCATCAAGATGGGCCTCACCTCCCGTGCCAAGATGGTGCAGGTGGGGGTTGCCGAGGTGATCTGGGGGCGCCTCACCAACGTCATGCGCCTTGAGGAGGGCGGCGCGCTCTCCAAGCGGCGCTACGTGCATCCGCGCATCGAGCCGGAGCTTGCCTTCATCATGAAGCGCGAGCTGTGCGGGGCGGTGTCGCCGGCCGAGGCGCTGAGCGCGGTGGAGGCCATCGCCCCGGCCATGGAGATCATCGATTCGCGCTATCGCGACTTCAAGTTCGCCCTGCCCGACGTGATCGCCGACAATTCGTCATCCTCGGGCTTCGTGGTGGGGCCCTGGGGTCGGCCGGACCAGGACTTCTCCAACCTCGGCATCGCCATGGAGGTGGATGGGCGCGTGGTGCAACTGGGCTCCACGGCGGCCATCCTGGGCCATCCCCTGCGTTCGCTGGTGGCGGCGGCGCGTGCGGCGGCGGCCATCGGCGGGCTGAAGCCCGGATGGATCGTGCTGGCCGGCGGCGCCACGGCGGCCCATCCGCTCAGCGTCGGCCAGCATGTGCGCACCCGCGTGCAGAATCTCGGTTCGGTTTCGATCAAGGTCGGGGAGTAGCCATGCCCATCGTCGAGATCACCCTCATCGAGGGCCGCACGGACGACGCCAAGGTCCGCCTGCACCAGAAGGTGGCGGAGGCCGTCCACGAGGCCATCGACGCCCCGAAAGAGGCCATCCGCATCATCATCCGCGAGGTGCCGGCGGTGCATTTCAGCGCCGGCGGCGTGGCGAAGGGCGGACCTTCGAGCAAATCGTGACATCGGGGCGGGGCGCTCCGCCCCGCTTCTTCTCCTGAAAGCAAGAACAAGCCAATCATCCGGGGGGTTGACCCATGACAATCACAAAGACATCCCTGGCCGCGCTCGCCGTCGCGGCCGTTGCCCTGACAGGCGCGCCGCTTGGCGGGGCGCAGGCGGGCTCGGAACTCATGCCCGGCATTTCCACCGGCATTCCTTTGGGTGCGCCGCTGCCGGAAGGCCTGTGGTCCATCACCATTCCCACCTATGGCTCGCGCGATTCCGATCCCAGGGTCGACACCAGCGCGGTGGTGCCGGCGTGGTTGATCTGGTCCACCCCCTGGACCCTGGGCGGCGGCGTCATCATGCTCGACGCGGTCATGCCCTATGTGAACGCGGACGTGAACAATGGCCCGCAATTCTCCGGCATGGCCAACGGCTTCATCGACATGCAGGTGAAGTGGAACCTCGGCAATGGCTTCTTCGGCGGTTTCCAGAGCGGAATTTATCTTCCGATCGACTCGGAAGTGGGCAATAACTATGTGTCTTGGCAGGGCGTCGCCGCCCTGAGCTACCTGAAGGACGGATGGGATCTGTCCTCCACCTTCATCTATGGCACCGGCGCCGAAGGCTCGGACGGCGGCCCGGCCTGGTTCAACGTGGACCTCACGGCCACCAAGAAGTTCGGAAAGTTCGAGATCGGCGCGGTGGGCTTCGGCTCCACCGATCTGTCCACGCCCTATGTGGGCTACCAGAAGCAGAGCCAGTTCGCGCTGGGCGGCCTTATCGGCTATGACTTCGATATCTGCAATATTCAGCTCAAGCTTACGCGCGACGTTTATCAGGAAAACTACGGCGGCTATGAGACCCGCGTGTGGGCCAACATCATCGTGCCGCTGATGGCGCCGTCCTCCGCCATGCGGCCGGCGGTCTTCAAGTATTGAGACGCCGGGCCGAGGTCCTTGATCGGGACCTCGGCCCCTTCGCGTGACGGCATGGCCTCAATAGGGGGATGCCGTTGTCGCGGATGGCGCGCCGCCCTTGAAGCGCCGCGCGAGATCCTGGGTCGCCTTCACCAGCAGCAGGGCATCCACGCCGACGGCCACGAACCGCGCGCCGAGCGCGAGATAGCCCGTGGCCACCGCTTCATCGGTGGCCAGCAGCCCCGGCGCCTTGCCGCAGCCGAGAATGATGGCGATGGCCTTTTCCATGGCATCCACCACCTCCGGATGCTGGGGCTGGCCGGGATGGCCCAGGGAGGCCGACAGGTCCGCCGCGCCGAGAAACACCCCATCCACCCCCTCGGTGGCGGCGATGGCTTCGAGATTGTCGAGCCCGGCGCGGGTCTCCACCTGCAGCAGCAGGCAGACCTCCCCATTGGCGTGATCCATGTAGGTGTCGAGCCGGCCCCAGCGGGCCGCGCGGGCGATGCCGGCGCCGACCCCGCGGAAGCCCTGCGGCGGATAGCGGGTGGCTCGCACCAGCATCTCCGCCTGCTGCGGCGTCTCCACCATGGGAATGAGCAGGGACTGCGCGCCGATATCCAGCATCTGCTTGATGAGCACCGGATCGCCGATTGGCGGGCGCACCACCGCATGGGCCGGATAGGGTGCCACCGACTGCAATTGCGCCAGCATGGTGCGCAGGTCCAAAGGGGAATGCTCGCCATCGAGCAGCAGCCAGTCAAAGCCGGAGCCGGCGCAGATTTCCGCGCTGTAGGGGTCGGCCATGGCGAGCCAGAGCCCGATCTGCTGCTGGCCGTCTTTCAGGGCCGACTTGAAGGTGTTGGCAAGCATTTCCGGTGCCATTTCGAGATCCTGGAAGCCGCGGTGAAGGTGTCCGCGTAATCGCGCCAAAATATCGTTATTCAACGTTGTGTCGATAAAAATCTCCCCTTACGCTGCCTCGAACCGAGCAGGCCGGAGGAGCCCATGGACGCCACCAATCCCGAAATCGCCCGGTCCATCGCGGCTGCGGGCATCACCACCAATTTCCATGACCGGGGTGAAGGTTTTCCCGTGCTCTTCATCCATGGCTCGGGGCCTGGGGTCAGCGCCTGGGCCAATTGGCGGCTGGCGCTTCCCGAGCTGGCGAAGCGCCACCGGGTGCTGGCGCCGGACATGGTTGGATTCGGCTTCACCGCGCGGCCCGCGGGCATCGCCTACGATCTGGAGACCTGGGTCAAGCAGGCGGTCGGGCTGCTGGACGCACTGGGGCTGGCGCGGGCGCATATTGTCGGCAACTCCTTTGGCGGCGCGATCGCGCTCGCCTTGGCGATCCGGCATCCCGAGCGGGTGGGGCGGCTGGTGCTCATGGGCAGCGTGGGCGTGCCTTTTCCCATCACCGACGGGCTCGATGCGGTGTGGGGCTACGAGCCCTCCATCGACAACATGAAGGCGCTGCTCGACATCTTCGCGTTCAGCCGGGAGCTGGTGAATGACGAGCTGGCGGAGCTGCGGTACCGCGCCAGCATCCGGCCGGGCTTTCAGGAGAGCTTTTCCGCCATGTTCCCGGCGCCGCGCCAGCGCTGGGTCGACGCCATGGCGAGCGCCGAGGCCGACATCCGGGCGCTGCCGCACGACACCCTGATTGTCCATGGCCGCGACGACAAGGTGATCCCATTGTCCAATTCCCTGACCCTCTTGCAGTGGATCGATCGGTCCCAGCTGCATGTGTTCAGCCGCTGCGGACACTGGGTGCAGATCGAGCATGCGGCACGGTTCGCGCGCCTGCTGACGGATTTCTTTTCGGAAGCCACGGAACAGGCGGGGACGCGGGGCTGAACATCGGTCGTCCCCAGGGGCAAGGCGGTCCCGGCCGCGGGCTCCAGCTCCACCGCGCGGGATGCGCCCGCGCCGTGGCGCGATTGTGCGGGTGGGTCGCGGCGTGGTAAAGTGCAAGCAGCTTTACTTGGCTTGCCGAGGTTTGAACGCGCACGATTCGATGTGTTGTGCCCAAGTGGTGGTATCAGGCGCGTCCGGCGGGTAGAAATCGTTTTTGCCTGCTATGGGCGGGGGCGTACACTGCCGCGCCGCACCCGCAAGGGCCGGCCCCGCTTCTTCACGCGGAAGAAAGCCGGGCAGGTGTGAGGAAAATGCGTAGGCGTAGACACTTAATGCCATTGGCCCCGGTCTTTGACCGGCGCCAAGTAGGCTCGCTCAGGCGCCGCGCGGGCTTAACCAAAGCCCCGTGAGTCGAGCTCACAGCACTTTGGTATAAGGCGTCTGCCCGGCGTCCATCGCAGCGCTGTCGAGGCGGCTGCGTGAGCTGAAGCATCTGGTGGCGCCTCGGGTCGTTGCGCCGAGGCGCCGTGAGCGCCTCAAACAGGCCATGGGCCTTCCTCTGAACCCGGATTTCCGGTCCTGCGGCACGGGACCTTGTTCAAGCCGGTCCGGGGTGCGTGGCGCTCCAGTCGTCCAAAATCCTATGGAATATTTATGCCCCTGGCGCCCCCATCATCTCGAATTTTTATGCGGTCCTGATCCATATTCCGGTCACAATTTACTGGGTCCGGGCGCAGTGGCTGCAGCTCCGGTGCCAGAGTTTATGCGCGCTAATACATGGCGGTGCATATGCTGAAATGTATCAGATCATGTTTCGAAATTAACGTGAATGACATCGCGTTACATGTGGAGGCGCGTAGATGGATATCATCATGATCGTCATCGGATCATTGTTCTTCTGCATTTCGCTTGTTTATGTCGCGGCATGCGACAGCCTATAGAAATGGAATGAATCCATGACGGTGGAATACGTTCTCGGTGGAGCGGTGACTGTGTTCCTGCTCTTCTACCTCACCTATGCCCTCGTTCGGCCGGAGCGGTTCTGACCGCTGGCGTACGCCTTGAAAGCAAACTCCATGACACTGAACGGATGGATTCAGATCCTCGTCTTCTGCGGGATCGTCATCGCGCTCGCGCGGCCGCTGGGCGGCTACATGACGCGGGTTTTCAACGGAGAGCGCACGCTTCTAAGGCCAGTCCTGGGCCCGATCGAGCGCGGACTATACCGGGCAGCGGGCACCCATGAGCATGAGGAGCAGCATTGGACTGCCTATGCCATTGCCTTGCTGCTGTTCAATCTTGCCGGATTCCTGCTGCTCTATCTTCTTCAGCGGGTGCAGGGCGCGTTGCCGTTCAATCCGGCCGGAATGGGGGCGCTGCCGCCGGAACTCGCCTTCAACACCGCGGTCAGCTTCGTGACCAACACCAACTGGCAGAACTACGGCGGTGAGAGCACCATGTCGTATCTGACCCAGATGGCGGGTCTCGCGGTGCAGAACTTCCTCTCGGCCGCCACCGGCATTGCCATCGCCATGGCGGTGATCCGCGCCTTCTCGCGCAAGTCGATGAAGACGCTTGGCAGTTTCTGGGTCGACCTGACACGCACGACGCTCTATGTGCTGCTGCCCCTGTGCATGGTGCTGACAATCGCTTACGTGGCGCTGGGCGTGCCGCAGACGCTTGGCCCCTATCTCGAGGCGGAGACCCTGGAAGGGGCGAAGCAGACCATCGCGGTGGGGCCGGTGGCCTCCCAGCTCGCCATCAAGATGCTGGGCACCAACGGCGGCGGCTTCTTCAACGCGAACTCCGCCCATCCGTTCGAGAACCCGGACGCGATCGTAAACCTCATCCAGATGGTCTCCATCTTCGCCCTGGGCGCGGCCCTCACCAATGTGTTCGGGCGCATGGTGGGCGACGAGCGGCAGGGCTGGGCCATCTTCTCGGCCATGGGCCTCCTGTTCCTGGCCGGCGTCGCGGTCTGCTACTGGGCCGAGGCGGCGGGCAACCCGCTGGTGCACGCGCTCGGTGTCGAGGGCGGCAACATGGAGGGTAAGGAGGCGCGCTTCGGCATCGCGTTGTCGGCGCTGTTCGCGGTCATCACCACGGCGGCCTCGTGCGGCGCGGTGAATGCCATGCACGACAGCTTCATGGCGCTCGGCGGCATGATCCCGCTCATCAACATGATGCTGGGCGAGATCATCATCGGCGGCGTGGGCGCCGGCTTCTACGGCATCATCCTGTTCGTGGTGATCGCGGTGTTCGTCGCCGGGCTCATGGTGGGCCGCACGCCGGAATATCTCGGCAAGAAGATCGAGGCGAAAGACGTGAAGATGGCCATGCTGGCGGTGCTGTGCCTGCCGCTTGCCATGCTCGGCTTCACCGCGGCGGCGACCGTGTTGCCAAACGCGGTCGCGTCCATCGCCAATCCGGGGCCGCACGGCTTCTCGGAGATTCTTTATGCCTACACGTCGGCGGCCGCCAACAATGGTTCCGCCTTCGGTGGCCTGACTGGCAACACGGTCTGGTACAACCTGACCCTCGGTGTCGGCATGCTGATGGGGCGGTTCTTCGTGATCATTCCGGCGCTGGCGCTGGCGGGATCCCTGGTGGCGAAGAAGGCGGTGCCGGAATCGGCGGGCACCTTCCCCACCCACGGCGGCCTGTTCGTGGGCCTGCTGGTGGGCGTCATCGTCATCGTCGGCGGGCTGACCTTCTTCCCGGCGCTCGCGCTCGGGCCGATCGTCGAGCACCTGGCGATGCTTCAGGGCACGACCTTCTGAGCGCAGCCATGGCCCTGTCACGCCATCCGCCCCGCCGGCGACCTGAGGCCGGCGGGGGGTCTCATCGGATGCAGGAGCCCGATCCGCCGCGGGCCTCGAGCTTCCTTCTCGGCATGCTGATCATGGCCGCCATCGGCCTCGCCTTCGCCGCCGCGCTCACCTTGGTGTCGGTCGCGGACTGAACGTCCCCGGCCTTGATCCCGGAACCTTTCGTTGGAGCCTCTCATGAGCCATTCCAAATCGGCGAGCATCCTAGATGCGCGCATCCTCCTTCCCGCCGTGGGCGACGCGTTTCGCAAGCTCGATCCGCGCAAGCTCGCCAGAAACCCCGTCATGTTCGTGGTGGCCGTGGTTTCGGCCCTCACCACCGTGCTGCTCGTGAAGGACGCGGCGACCGGCGGGGCCAGCCTCGGCTTTTCCTTCCAGATCGTGCTGTGGCTGTGGTTCACGGTGCTGTTCGCCAACTTCGCCGAGGCGGTGGCGGAGGGGCGCGGCAAGGCCCAGGCCGACGCCCTGCGCCGCACCCGCACCGAGACCCTGGCCAAGTTGCTTGCCAATGGCGATCGCACCACCTTCACCCTGGTGCCCGGCACCAGCCTGAAGGTGGGCGACATCGTGCTGGTGGAGATCGGCGACATCATCCCCTCCGACGGCGAGGTGATCGAGGGCGTGGCATCGGTCAACGAAGCGGCCATCACCGGCGAGAGCGCGCCGGTGATCCGCGAGTCGGGCGGCGACCGTTCGGCCGTCACCGGCGGCACGCAGGTGCTGTCCGACTGGATCCGCGTGCGCATCACGGCGGCGGCGGGCTCCACTTTCATCGACCGCATGATCGCATTGGTGGAAGGCGCCGAGCGGCAGAAGACGCCCAATGAGATCGCCCTCAACATCCTGCTGGCGGGCATGACGCTGATCTTCGTCCTCGCTACCGCCACCATTCCGAGCTTTGCCGCCTATGCCGGCGGTACCATTCCGGTGATCGTGCTGGTGGCGCTGTTCGTGACCCTCATCCCCACCACCATCGGCGCGCTGCTGTCGGCCATCGGCATCGCCGGCATGGATCGTCTGGTGCGCTTCAACGTGCTCGCCATGTCCGGCCGCGCGGTGGAGGCGGCCGGCGACGTGGACACCCTGCTGCTGGACAAGACCGGCACCATCACGCTCGGCAACCGCCAGGCCACCGCGTTCCGCCCGGTGCGCGGCGTCTCCGACCGGGAACTGGCGGATGCGGCCCAGCTCGCCTCGCTCGCCGACGAGACCCCGGAAGGACGCTCCATCGTGGTGCTGGCGAAGGAGCAATATGCCATCCGCGCCCGCGACATGGGGATGCTGCACGCCGCTTTCGTGCCGTTCACGGCCCAGACCCGCATGAGCGGCGTGGACATGGACGGCATCTCCATCCGCAAGGGCGCGGTGGAGGCGGTGCTGAAGCATGTGGAGCTGGCCCATGCGGCCACCGGCGCCACGCGCAACGGCGCCGAGACCCTGCGCGAGTTGCAGGCCATCGCCGACGAGGTGGCCAAGGCGGGCGGCACCCCGCTCGCCGTGGTGCGCGACAACCGGCTGCTCGGCATCGTGCACCTGAAGGACATCGTCAAGGGCGGCATCAAGGAGCGCTTCGCCGAATTGCGCCGCATGGGCATCCGCACGGTGATGATCACCGGCGACAACCCCATGACCGCCGCCGCCATCGCCGCCGAGGCGGGGGTGGACGACTTCCTTGCCCAGGCCACACCGGAGAACAAGCTCGCCCTCATCCGCGAGGAGCAGGCCAAGGGCAAGCTGGTCGCCATGTGCGGCGACGGCACCAACGACGCGCCCGCCCTCGCCCAGGCCGATGTTGGCGTCGCCATGAACACCGGCACCGTGGCCGCGCGCGAGGCTGGCAACATGGTGGACCTCGACAGCGACCCGACCAAGCTCATCGAGATCGTGGAGATCGGCAAGCAGCTGCTGATGACACGCGGCGCGCTCACCACCTTCTCCATCGCCAACGACGTGGCGAAGTATTTCGCCATCATCCCGGCCCTGTTCGTGGCCTTCTACCCGCAGCTCAACGCCCTCAACATCATGGGGCTGGCGACGCCTGAGAGCGCCATTCTCTCGGCCATCATCTTCAATGCCCTCATCATCGTGGCGCTGATCCCGTTGGCGCTGAAGGGGGTCCAGTACCGGGCCGTCGGCGCCGGCGCCCTGCTCACGCGCAACCTCGTCGTCTACGGCCTTGGCGGCATCATCGTGCCGTTCGCCGGCATCAAGGTGATTGACATGGCCATCACCGCCCTCGGCCTCGCCTGATGCGAGCATCTTCAATGCGAGTTGGATTCCGGTTCGCGTGAAGAAAATGCGTCAATGTGAAAACTTGGAGCGGATGACGTGAGACGGTGCGAACGCAAAAACGCCCTCGCGGCCCGCCTATCGGAAGGACATTCCCATGCTGAAGCAGCTTCGTCCCGCCGTGGTGATGATCGTGGCGCTCACGCTCATCACCGGCCTTGCCTACCCGCTGGCCATGACCGGCATCGCCCAGATGCTGTTCCCCCATCAGGCGTCGGGCAGCCCGATCGAGAAAGACGGCAAGGTGATCGGCTCGGCCCTCATCGGCCAGACCTTCACCGGCGATCGGTACGTCCACGGCCGTCCGTCCGCCACCACCGGCGCGGACCCGAACGATCCCACCAAGAGCGTGGCGCAGCCCTACAACGCCGCGAACTCCATGGGGTCGAACCTCGGCCCCACCAATGTCGCCTTGATCAACCGCATCAAGACCGACGTGGCGGCGCTGAAAGCGGAAAATCCCGGCGCATCGGTGCCCGTGGACCTCGTGACCACTTCCGGCAGCGGCCTTGATCCGGATATCACGCCGGAGGCCGCCTATTTCCAGGTGCCGCGTGTCGCCAAGGCGCGTGGCCTCAGCGAGGCGGCGGTGAAGGCGGTGGTGGACGCCAAGGTGGAACCGCGGGTGCTCGGCTTCATCGGCGAACCGACCGTCAATGTGCTCGCCCTCAACCTGGCGCTCGACGGCATCGGCCGATGAAATTTCCAGTTCCGCCCCTCATATGGGGGGGCGGAACAGCGGGGGATGATGGATGGCTGACGACATGCGCGACGGGGTGGCGCGCCCCTCGCCCGACGCCCTGCTGGAAAGCGCGGAGCGGGAGACCCGTGGCCGGCTGAAGATCTTCCTCGGCGCCGCGCCGGGGGTGGGCAAGACCTTTGAAATGCTGATGTCCGGCCGCGCCCGCCTGAGCGACGGGATGGATGTGGTGATCGGCGTGGTGGAGACCCACGGCCGCAAGGAGACCGAGGCCCTGGTGGAGGGCTTCGAGATCATTCCCCGCCACAAGGTGGAATATAAGGGCCGCGTGCTCGACGAGATGGACCTCGACGCCATTCTCGCCCGGCAGCCCACCATGGTGCTGGTGGATGAGCTGGCCCACACCAATGCCGAGGGCAGCCGCCATCCCAAGCGGTATCTGGACGTGGAGGAACTGCTTGCGCGCGGCATCGACGTCTATACCACGCTGAATATTCAGCATGTGGAGAGCCTCAACGACGTGGTGGCGCAGATCACCCGCATCCGCGTGCGTGAGACGGTGCCGGATTCCATCATCGACCGGGCCGATGACGTCGAGCTGATCGACCTGACGCCGGATGATCTCATCAAGCGCCTGAACGACGGCAAGGTCTACATGCCGAAGACGGCGCGGCGGGCGATCGAGAATTATTTTTCTCCCGGCAATCTCACGGCACTGCGTGAGCTCGCCCTGCGCCGCACCGCGCAACGGGTGGATGAGCAGCTCGTCAGCCACATGCAGGCCCATGCTATTTCCGGCCCCTGGGCGGCGGGCGAACGGGTGCTGGTGTGCCTGAACGAGGAAGCGCGCGGCAGCGCCCTCGTGCGCTATGCGCGGCGCCAGGCGGACCGCCTGCGCGCGCCCTGGGCGGCGCTGCATGTGGAAACCTCGCGCGATGCCGCGCGTCCCGAGGCGGACAAGGACCGCCTCGCGGCGCATCTGCGCCTCGCCGAGCAGCTCGGGGCGGAGGCGGTCACCATCCCCGGCCAGGAGGTGGCGAACGACATTCTGCGCTATGCCGCGGCCAACAATTTCACTCACCTCGTGGTCGGCAGTCCGGGCCAGCCACGGTGGCGGGAATGGCTCACCGGCTCCGTGTCCCATGACCTCATCCGCCGCGCCGGTGACATGAGCGTGCACGTCATCTCGGGCGCCGAGCGCGAGCACGGCGCCCCGGCGCGTGGGGTGAAAGCCGCGGCGGTCCGACAGCCCATCCACATGTGGCCCTATCTGATCGCCACGCTCTTCGTGGGCGGAGCGCTGGGGGTCAGCGCCGTGCTCGACCGGGTGCTCGACGTGCGCAATCTCGCGCTCGTCTTCCTCATGGGGGTGCTCGGCGCGGCGGTGACGGCGGGGCTATGGCCGGCGCTATATGCCTGCTTTCTCAGCGCGCTGGCCTTCAACTATTTTTTCCTGGAGCCGCGTTACACCCTTACCATTCAGGATCCGGAAAGCGTCCTTGCTCTCGTGTTCTTCCTGGTGGTCGCGGTGACGGCGAGCAACCTGATGGCCCGCGTGCAGCGGCAGGCGGAGGCGGCCCGCCAGCGCGCCCGCACCACGGAGGATCTCTACCTTTTCTCGAAGAAGCTCGCCGGCGCCGGCACCCTTGATGACGTGCTGTGGGCCACCGCTCACCAGATCGCCTTGATGCTGAAGGTGCGGGTGGTGATCCTCCTGCCGGAGGGCGACGGGCTCGCGGTGAAGGCGGGCTACCCGCCGGACGACACCCTGGTGGAGGCCGACATCGCCGCCGCCCGCTGGGCGTTCGCGCACGATCACGCGGCGGGCCGTGGCGCCGATACGCTGCCCGGCGCCAAGCGCCTCTATCTGCCGTTGAAATCGAGCCGGGCCGCGCTCGGTGTCGTCGGCCTCGACAATGACCGGCAGGGGCCGTTGCTGACCCCCGAGCAGCAACGCCTGTTCGACGCCCTCGCGGATCAGGCGGCCCTTGCCATCGAGCGCATTCAGCTCGTGGCCGACATCGACCATGCCAAGCGCGCGGCGGAGACCGACCGGCTGCGCTCGGCCTTGCTGACCTCCATCTCGCACGACCTCAAGACGCCGCTGTCGGCGATCCTCGGCGCCGCGGGGACCTTGCGGGATTACGCCGGCTCCATGTCCGAGCCCGACCGGGTCGATCTCCTCGCCACCGTGATCGACGAGGCGGAGCGGCTCAACCGCTTCATCGCCAACCTGCTCGACATGACGCGTCTCGAAACGGGGGCGATGCAGCCAAATGTGTCTTTTTACTTCGCCGGCGACATCGTCGGCGCGGCCCTGCGCCGGGCCTCCAAGATCCTGGCGCGGCACACGATCGAGGTGGACATTCCGGCCGACCTGCCCATGCTGAGGGTCGATGCGGTGCTGTTCGAGCAGGTGCTGTTCAACCTTCTGGACAATGCGGCGAAATATGCGCCCGCCGGCTCGACGGTGCGCATCGGGGGGCGGGAGGAGGGCAAGACCCTCGCATTCCAGGTGACCGATGAAGGCTCCGGCATTCCCGGCTCTGATCTGGAGCGGGTGTTCGACACCTTCTACCGGGTGCGCAAGGGGGATCATGTGCGCGCCGGCACCGGACTTGGACTTTCCATCTGCCGGGGCTTCATCGAGGCGATGGGCGGCACCATATCGGTGGAGAACCGGCCGGATCGCAGCGGGGCTGTCTTCACGATCCGCATGCCGATCCCGGCCGACACGCCAAACCTGGACCACCAGCCATGACGGTTTCGACGGTGAGGATTCTGCTCGTTGACGACGAGCCGCCCATTCGCAAGCTGCTGCGCGTCGGGCTGGTGGCCGAGGGCTTCGCCATCTCCGAGGCCGCCAACGCCAAGGAGGCGGCGGCGTGCGTCAAGACGGATCGGCCGGACCTGATCCTGCTCGACCTCGGCCTCCCCGATCTTCCCGGACACGACCTGTTGGAGAAATGGCGGGCCGAGGGCGCGGAGGTCCCCGTCATCATTCTCTCAAGCCGCACCGATGAGACCGGAATCGTGAAAGCACTCGAATTGGGCGCCGACGATTATGTGACGAAGCCGTTCGGCATGAAGGAGCTGGTGGCCCGCATCCGGGTCGCCCTGCGCCATCGGTTTCAAAGGCAGGGGGAGAAGCCGGTGTTCCAGACCGGCGGCCTGACCGTCGATCTCGTGAAGCGGATCGTGAAGGTCGAGGGCCAAGACGTGAAGCTGTCCCCCAAGGAATACGACATTTTGCGGGTGCTGGTGCAGCACGCCGGCAAGGTCATCACCCATCATCACCTGCTCAGCCAGGTCTGGGGCGAGACGGCGGATGTGCAGTATCTGCGCGTTTACGTGCGTCAGCTCCGGCAGAAGATCGAAAAAAGTCCGGACCAGCCGCAGTACATCATGACGGAAACCGGCGTCGGCTATCGCCTGCGCGAGGCGGACGGGTGATCCGCCTACCTGGCTTGCCCACCCGTTCCGGCCCGCGCGAATGAAATGAACGAATTCATGCAGATTTCCGACTTTCTCCAACCGGAGAACGTGTTCATCGACCTGCCCTCGTCGTCGAAGGTTCAAGTTTTGAGGCGCTTGTCCGACGCGGCGGGCCGCCAGCTGGGCCTTGATGCAAATGTCATCTTCGATGCCCTCCATGCGCGCGAGCGGCTCGGGTCGACCGGCATCGGCGGCGGTCTGGCCATTCCGCACGCCCGCATCCGGGACCTGAAGCAGCCCTTCGGGATGCTGGCCCGGCTGGCCGGGGATGTCGCCTTCGACGCCATCGACGACATCCCAGTGAATATCGTGTTCGTCCTT
Organism: Xanthobacter agilis; assembly: GCF_021730435.1. GTDB lineage: Bacteria > Pseudomonadota > Alphaproteobacteria > Rhizobiales > Xanthobacteraceae > Xanthobacter > Xanthobacter agilis. The sequence goes on along the minus strand of NZ_JABWGX010000027.1, from coordinate 3,311 downwards.
CTCATTCCGGACGACAGCACCAAGGCGCACCTGAACGTGCTCGCCTGCATCGCGCGGGGGCTGCGGTCTCTCGGCGTGCTGGAGGCGATCCGGGGTGCCAAGGACGCGCGGCATATCTTCGAGGCGCTGGCGGAAAAGCCGGCCGCATGATGCGAGACCGAAGGCCCCCGTATTTGACGCAAGAGGTCTTCGGTCAAGCGGGCGGGCGCTTGCGCCTCCCTACAGCGTCGCCACTCGGCACCGGTCGAGGACAGATGCCGGTGGCATGATGCCGCGTCAGGCCTGACCCGAGGGCTGCGGCGCGTCCGCGCCCCATCGGCGTGGGCCCGCACCGGGCCGAACAGGGCGGATGACCTCTCTTCCCGCCGCGGCGGTGTGGACAACCTGCCTCACGGCCGCGGCGGACGCCCCGCGCGCCGGACCTCGCGTCCCGCGTCCCGCGCCGTGACCCCACGTTCGCCGTGACGGCGCCATGACCTGCGATCCGGACCGCCGATCGGTGCGGCGGCCGGCGGTGGTGTCATGGGCTCTTGGGCCTTTCCCTTGATTTGGCTCGGTCGCTGCCTGGCGTCTCGTGGGCGTGGGTGGCGCCCTCTGTGGGCGAGGCAAAAATGTGTGCCGACAAGGCGCGTTCCCCATTTGCAGCGGCCGGCGCGAAAAGAGGCTCGCTTATGGATTTTATTTTCTATAAAAACCATGGATTAGGTTATATTTTTCACGCACCCACCGTTTGGCCGACGCCGGAGAAAATCGATGAGTGGCCTCGATCAGATCGACCTCAAGATCGTTGCTGAGCTGATGCGCGATGCGACGCAGACCGTGGCGCAGGTCGCTGACAAGGTGGGTCTCTCGCAGACACCGTGCTGGAAGCGCATCCAGAAGCTTGAGGCGTCGGGGGTGCTGATCCAGCGCGTGGCGATCGCCGATCCGGAAAAGCTCGGGCTCGGCCTCGCGGTTTTTGTCGCGGTCGAAGCACCGGACCACACGACCGAATGGCGCGAGAGCTTCATGCGGGTCGTTGCCGGCATGCCCGAGGTGTTGGAAGTCTACCGCATGGCGGGGGAGATGGATTATTTGCTGCGCGTGGCGATGCCGGACATGCCCGCCTTCGATCATTTCTATCGCCGGCTCACCGAAGCCTTGCCGCTGCGCAATGTAACGTCCCATTTCGCCATGGAGCGGATGAAGTTCACCACCGCCTATCCCCTCGAGACCCGCAACTGCGCACGGCGCTAGCGGCCGCGAAGGTCGCTTGAGACGCGCGGGCCTGAGGTCCGTCTTAAGGGGCCGAAGGGGGGCGTCGCTGTCGGGCGGGGGCATAATGCGTCCTCTGACCCGGCTGCGGAGCGGAGGCAGGGGCTCAAGGGCGCGCACATTCCATCCCCACATGCGATCGGCCCGCCCACGTCGCCGGGGGCATCGCGGGCGGGCCGATCGCATAGGTTCGCCCTTGAGCGGGGCCGGGGGTATCGCGCGGCTTACTCGGCCGCGTCGCGACGGTCTTTCGCCGGCGCGGTGAAGGGCTGGCCGCGGCTCGAAGCCGCCACGCTCTCGCGGCCGACATAATAGGGGCCCCATTGCGCGGCGGGGTGGCTGGTGCGCACCCGACCTCCCTCGTCCCCCAGCAGCTTCTCGCGCAGCGTGCCCGGCGCGTAACCGCTCTGCGCGCGACCGCGCTTGCGCAACTCGGGCACAACGAAATCGATGAAGTCCGTGGTCGAGGCCGGCGTGATCGCATAAGCGAGGTTGAAGCCGTCCACGCCCCCTTCGTCCACCCAGCGCTCCAGCTCGTCGGCCACCTTCTTGGGTCCGCCCACAAGCACCGGCCCGAGCCCGCCGATGGACCGTCGCTGGATCACCTCGCGCACGGTCCAGGCCTCGCCGTCGGCGGCCAGAGATTCGAGGGTCGTGCGCAGGCTGTCGTTTTCCACCGCCGTGAGCGGCGTATCCGGATCGAGCGAAGAGAAATCGAGCCCGGTCCAGCCGCCGTAGAGGGCGAGCGCCCCCTCGGGGCTGGCGTAGGAGAGATATTCCTCATACTTGCGCTGCGCCGCCTCGTCGGTCGGGCCGGTGATGACGGTGAGGAGGGTGAAGATCTTCAAGGAGTCGGGCTCGCGGCCCGCCGCCGCCACCTCGGCGCGGATCTGATCGGTCAGCTTGCGCGCGGTTTCCGGCGCGGTGGCCAGCACGAACATCGCCTCGGCATGGCGCGCGGCGAAGCGACGGCCGCGCGCGGAGGCGCCGGCCTGGAAAATCACCGGCGTGCGCTGGGGCGAGGGCTCGCACAGATGGAAGCCGGGGACATTGAAGTATTTGCCGTCGTGCTGAATGGGATGGACCTTGGAGGCGTCGGTGAAAATGCCCTTCTCCTTGTCGCGCAGAACGGCCCCGTCCTCCCAGCTGCCTTCCCACAGCTTGTACAGAACTTCCATGTATTCGTCGGCCAGATCGTAGCGCGCGTCATGCTCGATCTGGCGATCCATGCCGATGTTGCGGGCCGCGGAGTCGAGATAGGATGACACCACGTTCCAGGCCACGCGGCCCTTGGTGAGGTGGTCGAGGGTCGAGAGGCGGCGCGCCAGAAGATAGGGGTGCTCGAAGGTCACGGCGGCGGTCACGCCGAAGCCGACATTCTTCGTCACCGCGGCCATGGCGGAGATCGCGCCGAAAGGATCGTTTACCGGTACCTGGGCGGCGTCCTGGAGCGCGGCTTCGGCGGAGCCGCGATACACATCATAGACGCCCACGACATCGGCGATGAAAAGGGCGTCGAACGCGCCCCGCTCCAGCTCCAGCGCGAGGTTGGTCCAATATTCGATGTCGTTGTAGCGCGAGGCCTGGCTGGACGGATGGCGCCATGTGCCCGCGGCCTGATGGCCGACGCAGGTCATGTCGAATGCGTTGAGAATGATGCGCTTTTTCGGCTTTGTCATGTGCATTCCCTGTTGCCTGGGCCACTTGCGGGGCGCCCCCGCTCGCTTCCGGAGAACGGGGCGGACGCCGGTGTGTCGCCACCTCACCCGGCCCCGACGGCACGCCGCCGGGGCCCGGTAGGCATCCCCGTCCCGGCTGCGGGACGATACCGCGCCCGCGAACCCCGGATGGAGCGTGAATTTGATGTTTACTTTTCAAAACGACGTATAAGTGGCTTGCCTCGCGCGTTCCATTCCAAAGATGACAGTCAAAAGAGAAGGATTTTCCTTCCCTCAGCTCCGCCCGTGTCTTCCGCTGCGTCTGGGATCTTCGTTCGATCTTGCCGGGCTTTCTCGTATGTCCCAACAAGGGGGCGGCCTTGGCCCACGAGCCCGGCT
>NZ_JABWGX010000026.1 GCF_021730435.1 Xanthobacter agilis | reverse complement strand
AATCTGTTCTTCCGTGAACCTTGATCGTTTCATTCGTCCGTCCCTTTCATCGGGCGGACTCTAGCTATTTCTGGAGGAGTTTCAGGGGGTCACGTCAGGCGCAAGGCCCATGTCGAGGAGAGCATCGCGCGCTATCTCGCCGAGCTTGAGGAGACCGACAGGGCGGAGACCGGCCCGGCCACTCCCAGGATCCATCACCTGACCGAGCGACTGGCGTCGCTGCGCGGGCGCCTTGGCGAACTCGAGGCGATCGGCCGGCAGTTGGAAGCCTCCCCCGATGAGCAGATATCGCTGACCGATCCGGATGCCCGCGCCATGGCAACCGGCAGCGATCATCGCGGCGTGGTCGGTTACAATGTTCAGGCGGCCGTCGATACCCGGCACCACATCATCGTCGCCAATGCGGTGACCAACCGCGGTCATGACCGCTCGCATCTGCTGGAGATGGCCACGGCCGCCCAGGCCGAGACCGGCGCTGCCGAAATGATCGCCCTGGCAGATCGTGGATACTATGAGGGCGAGCAAATCCGCTCCTGCGCCAAAGCTGGCATCATCCCGATGGTGCCCAAGCCCAACACATCACCGGCTCAGGCGCGCGGCTTCTGGGGCAAGGCTAGGTTCGTGCATGAGCCTGAGACCGACACCTATCGCTGCCCCGCCGGTCAACAGCTGCAGAAACGCTTTGCCCGGGTGGAGGGCGGCAAGCTCATCAGCGTCTACTTCAACCAGAAGGCCTGCAGCGCCTGCCCGTCGCGTACCCTGTGCACAGCCGGCAAGGAGAAGCGCATCCGCCGATGGGAGCATGAGGCCGTGCTTGATGAGATGGAGCGCAGGCTTCAAGCGATGCCTGACGCAATGGCGGTCCGCCGCTGTACCGTCGAGCACGTCTTCGGCACCATCAAGGGCTGGATGGGTGCGACCCACTTCCGAACGCGCGGCCTCAAGCACGTCGCCACCGAAGCCAGCCTGGCGATACTGGCTTACAACATGAAGCGCGCCATTGCCGTCGCCGGCGTGGCCTCGACCCTCAAGGCGATAGCCGGGTGACCGGAGCCGACGCGCGCCGTGGCAACAACCTGCGCGACGATCCACAGAGTTCTCACACAGCCTCGGCCCGATTGCTGACTGGCGGCCCACAAGCGCGATCTCGACGATAGCTGTCATTGGCGGTTCCGACGCCCGACATAGCGACGTTCGCGTTCGCCCACGGGATATAATCGAAGGGAACAGGCGATTTGGCGGCTCAGACGCTCGCCTCACCGTTCAGAGCGATATACCATTCTTGAAAGCGCTGCCTGGTGTCGATGGAAATGGTGGTGCGACCAGTGATTCTCACGCTGGATTGCGCGGGGCATTTAACGGGTGAGCAAGTGCAGCGGTTACTCCCAACTTTGGACCAGGTCTCTCAGGAGTACGTTCTCGTTCAGGCCTGGAAAAAGGCTGCCTCATACATCCGCCACCACAACTGGTTCTCCGATACTCTGGAGCTAGATCGCGCGGCTGCCGACCTTCCGAGATTCATATCCCGGCTCTCTGAGCAGCTACGATCGGGCCGATACGAGACCGACGATCTGAGACTCGTTCCCGCGCCGAAGAGCCAGCGATGGCACCTTGACGCCGAAGGGCTTTGGAAGCCTGAAAAGCCAGGACCGGCGAAGATCCGACCGCTCGCCCATGTCTCGCTTTCCGATCAGGTCGCTGCCACGGCTCTACTGCTCTGCCTGAGCGAAAGGGCCGAGACGGCGCAAGGAGACCCCACAGGCAGTTTCGGATCCCCCGAGATACGCAGGTTGGTCATGTCCTACGGCAACCGTCTCTTTTGCGATCGCGATGATGAAGGAGGCGGCCTCGTCCACCGCTGGGGTTCCTCTAAACTCTACCGAGCCTATTTCCACGACTACCGCTCCTTTCTCCAACGGCCGGAGACGGTCGCCGCATCGCTCGTCACCGATGATCGAGTCCTGATCGTCCAGACCGACCTCAAGCAGTTCTACGATCGGGTGACGCCGGAGCTACTCCTCTCCAAGGTGCGGGCGCTGCAGACGCCCGATGACGATGACGCATTCTTCGATCTAGCAGGCAATGTTCTCAACTGGTCCTGGGCGGACCGCGACGAGCATCAGTTCGCCCGTTTCAAGCACCGTGCAGGCATCCCTGAGTTCGATGGCGTCGCCCTTCCCCAAGGCTTGGTGGCTGCAGGTTTCTTCTCGAACATCGTGCTGCTGGATTTCGATCGGACGGTCCTTGGACAGATCGGCCTAGAGGTTGCCAACGGCGTGTGGCTGCAGGACGCCTGTCGGTACGTCGACGACATTAGGCTGACCATCGTCGCTGCACCAGGAATCGACCCAACGGACGCTCAGGCTCGCATTATGGCTTGGCTTGAGCAAATCCTAGCCCACGGCTGTCCGGGCTTGGAATTCGCCCCGGAGAAGACATCAACAGCGTCGGTGGGCGGCGAGCAGATGCCTCTCATTCGCCAATCCCGAAAGATGGAGCGCATCCAGACCGCGATTTCTGGCGGTTTCGATGCGAGTGGTGGCGAGGAAGTCATCCAGGCGATCGAAGCGCTCGTCCGGTCCCAGTTGACGATCAACGGCGCCGAAAGAACGGCCGCTCCTCCGGGCCTAAGAGCGGTACCCGACGTCAAGGACGAGACAATCGGTCGTTTCGCTGCTGGTCGATTTAGAAAGACCTTCCGCTCCCTCAGGCCGCTCCTCGATGATCGACCCTTCATGGAGCTAGCTGAGTTCGGCGAAGAGACCTTTCGACGCACCCGGCTCTCGCAATCGGAACTGGACGACGAGGCGCGCTCCTTCGCGCTGATCCTCGTCGAGCGATGGATGCTCGACCCCTCCAACGTGCGGCTGCTGCGCGTCGCACTCGATCTTTGGCCATCCCGCCAGCTACTGGAGGAAGTGCTGAAGCTCTTCGAACCGTACCTTGCCGGTCAGATCAGAGCGGTCAGCAACCGACAGGTCGCCTATTACTGCCTCGCCGAGATATTTCGCGCCGGGGCGACCGAGACGGGCTTCGTCGACGATCCCGAGTGCCTTCCCGCTTCGGTCAATCTTGCCGAATATCGATCGCTGCTTCTGGAGGCCGCGATCCGAGTGGCCAAGGGTAAGGCCGAGCGCGTCCCGTGGTATCTCGCACAACAGGCACTCCTCTACATCGCGGTGCACAATCCCCAGGCCGTTCAATCTCGAGGAGCTCCGCAGACCAATCGATCCTACTGGCGGCTCCTGTCATTTCTGACGGGCGAACGGGACATCCCGTCGGACCGAGAATTCGCGATAACCGCAGTGGTAAGCCGAAGGTCGTTCCTCTCGAAGGATCGGGCGGTGAACCTCGTCGCTCGAATGCTCACGCCGGAGAGGTTCGCGGAGGTTGCCGCACGAGACATCGAATTCGCCCGTGACCTCTTCCGCGCCGTCGATCGGCAACTCACCGTCCCGGCGGGCATAGCCGAAGACCTGGGAATCGCCGAATGGTCGAACTCGAAGGAGATGCACTCTCTGCAGTCCTATGTTCAGGACAAAGGGCCACTGAATCCGCTGCGGAACGAGATCGGCGTCCTTAGCTTCGCCGAGAAATTCATCACACACCTTGAGCGGGAAAGTTTGCCGGAAGTCGTGACGCCATCGACGACGCAGATCGAAGTGCGTCAAATCGGGAATTACGTCCGCGTCGAGCAGGTAATTTTCAGATCGGCTCAGACCACGCCGACCTACCGGTCGATTTACACCGCGCCCTCTTGGGCGCCGGAATCCCAGCGCTGGCGCTTTCAACTCGGCTATCTCCTGCGCTTCATTCTCACAGCCAGAATAGACTTCAGCCTTCCGGTTAGGTCACCATCATGGAAGGAAGGCGAGCCCATCTATCGGCCCACCAGAGGACACTGGTTTCAGCGGCAGTACGGCTTCTACAACGGGCATGAAGCCTTCGGAGACGATTGGCTTCCCATATCACAGGTCACTCAGGATCTTCTCTTTGATCTCCTCATCTGGCCCGGCTGCCGCACCGGCAGCGCGGGCGTCGAGCAGCTCTCGCTAAAGGAGACAGCCGCTCGAGTTCGCGCTGCGTTGGTCGACGCCGATGCAGCGGTTGGCCCGGCAACGGGTACCCTGATGCTCAAGGTCGATGCGCCGATCCCGGGTACTGCTTTGAAGGGGCGCCCGCTCCGGGCCTGCGTCGTCCAGTCAATCATGCCTGAGGCCAAGGATTTCTCGGCCGCCGATCTTGAGATGTGCTCGCCACCTCTGCGGCGGAAACACCGTAAGCATCTGTCCACGGCATTGGCCGCGGTCGAAAAGATGTTGGATCTTCGCGAGACCCATAAGCCGGCGAGCAAACGCCTCGACTGGCTCATCCTGCCAGAACTGTCGGTCCATCCAGATGACGTTGCCACCCACCTCGTGCCGTTCGCGCGGGCATTTAAGACCGTGATCCTGGTGGGCATGGCCTACGAGCACGTCATTCCGGGACAGCCGCTGATCAATTCCGCCTTATGGATCATCCCGAGAATGGTACCTGGCATGGGCCTGCAAACTGTAATCAGAAGACAGGGAAAACAGCACCTCTCTCCAATGGAGCAGAAGTACGTTAAACCGGTCGAACTGATAGCCGGATTCCGCCCGTGCCAGTGGCTGGTGGGTTACGAATGGTCAAATAATCCGACCGACGATGCGCTGTGGCTCACCGCCTCCATCTGCTACGATGCAACCGATTTGAAGCTGGCGAGCGATCTTCGCGATCGCTCGGATGTGTTCGCGATCCCAGCGCTGAACCTCGATGTCGGCACCTTCGATCAGATGGCACAGGCACTGCATTACCACATGTACCAGCTCGTGTTGATCGCGAACAATGGAGCCTACGGTGGCAGCAATGCACATGTTCCCAGGGGGGAGGCCTATCAACGCCAAGTCTTCCACACCCGCGGTCAGCCCCAAGCCACGATATCCTTCTTCGAGATCGACGACATCGAAAGCATGAAGCAACGGCACCGGATGGGCGCCGAGAAGGAGGACGGGTGGAAGTATCCGCCTGCGGGCTGTCTGCGATAGATGCTCTGGAGTGCAAGCTAGGCCCGTTTTGCCAAACCTCGACCAAATGAACGATCGGCGGGTATTGGGATCGCGTCGCAGCCCAATGAACGGCCGAGATGGGGGCGCAAAGCGGACGTCGCTAACAGCGCAGTCAAGGGTCAGCAATGAGTCAATCGCGCGCGTCTTCCGCACGGTCAACGCGTTGGCGCCGCCTCAAGGGTGCACTGCGTGAAAGCCTCGCCGTCCTTGAGGAGGTGGCGCCCGGTGAGCTGCCAGCTTCGGATCGTAGTGGCGTTGCGCTGGATCGACCAGTGTTCTGTCTTGGTCCAGTGGTCGCCTTCGCCGCTGCAAGAGAAGGTGAGGGCCCATGTGGTGCCGGTCGGCGCAGGTGATTCGGCACGCACCTGCATCGCTTCACATTGCATTTCATGCGCGGCGAAGCCCTCGGGGGTGACGATCAGGAACGGGAGCTCGGCCATGTCGTCGGGGGCGGGCACATCGCAGGCGGCGGGGGGCTTCCTGGCCCAAACGCCTTGCAGTTCGGCCGGCATGCGCTCGGCCGCGTCGAGAGGGCCGCTGAGGCCGATGGCGACGATGGCGCCGAATGTCTGCCGGACGCTGCGCATAGCCTGTCTCCGTACGTGTCTGCTCACGGAGAAAGCCGCCGCAACAGCGCTGTCGCGGCGGCCATCGGTGTCGCCCCCAAGCATCGCCGTTCAGAACGCGCGGGCGGTGGGCGCCTCGATCTTCCAGTTCGACATGGCGACCTGCGCCTCGGGGCTCTCGGGCTTGGCGAAGATCCAGCCCTTGTCGAGCAGGCTTTTCGCGATCAGCTCATTGCCCTTCATGCCGAGATAAATGAGGAACGCGAGCTGGATGCCAAGGCCAATCAACGTGCCGATGGGATTGTCCGCCGCCGACGCGCCCATGAAAATGGAGCTGGCGATGTTCACGAGGATCGTCACGCCGCCCATCAGATAGAGGCGATAGAGAAACAGCGGGATGCCAAGGAAGCTGCCCAGCAGGAAGAAGAGCCAGTTCCAGCCCATCCCGATGGCCTTGAGTTCCCCCGTCTTCGGATTCTTCATCACAACCTTCACGTCAATCCCCCGGTTTGATGGTGAGCCTGTAGTGTTGAAGCGTGTCAGCGGGCGGCGTCCGTGCGGGGCAAAATCCCGTCCTTGAGCAGAAAGCCCGAGCTGCCATCGGCGAGCGTGCCGGGCGCCAATTCGGCCGCCTCTTCGCCCTGCGGTTGGATGACAATGATGGGGTCGGCCCAGCTGAACGCCTCGCCCGCCCGCACCTGCCGGCAGTCGCCCGAAGCGGTGAGCGTACTCAGAACCTGCTTGCGGTCCCGCCCCGGCCGTTGGGACAGCACGGCGTTCAGTTGCTGTCGGGTGCGGCAGAACAAGGTCAGCTCGATCACCGGGCAGGGGGCGCCGATCCGGCAAGAGCCGGCTGCGGGCTGCTCTGTCGTCGCGGGGGCGGCCGCGATCACCGGCATGGGCGCCGGTGGGTCGGCACTCACGCCCTGCAGCTCCCGCAGCTTGGCTTCGAGCTGGGCGCGCCGCGCGAGGATACGGTCGATGGAGGCTTGCCGGTCGCGCGAATAAGGCGGGCGATCCCGCGAGATCCGGGCGATGGTATACTCGCTTTCAAGGTCCTCATTGGCGCGTGCGATTGCGCTCTGCAGGCTTTCGATGCGGTCCTTGCGAGCACGTTCAGCGCGCGCCCGTGCCTGTTCGGCCTCCGCGCGCTCCAGTTCCGCCCGCTTGCGGGCCGCCTCCTGCTCGTTTTGGGCCCGTTGGGCGGCCAATTCCTGCGCGAGCCGGGCTTCCTCCGCGATCTTGGCAGCGCGCAACGGCTGTGCCGCTTCATCCTCAAGGGCCGTCAGCTGGCGTTCAATCGGGGCGATTCGTTCGGAGCCGATCCATCCTCGGGCGAAAACAGCGAAGCCCTCCCCCTCAGGGATATCCAGGAGCTTGAAAAGGCTCGCGGGAAGCGCGACCCCCGCGCCTTGCAGCCGGCTGATGCGGGCGAGGATGGGTGAGAATTGGCGCAGCCCGTCCTGCACGGCCGGATCGTTGGCATTGGCGGCCGAGACTAAGACCGCCCGAAAGCGCCGCCGTATGTCCCGTGCGAGGCCGGAGAGCTGGGCATCGGTGGCCAGCGGATCGGCGTAGGCGGTCTCGAACAGAAGCAATTGAAGGACGCAGTCGCGGTCGCCCGTGTCATCGCGCTCCAAACGTTTCCGGGCTGCGACGTTGTCGAGCTCCTTCTGGCTTGGGGTGAGCGCGCTCGGCATCGCGGCGACGAGCAGAATGGCGCGGCAGACGCCCCCCAAGGCATCCATGATGCGCGGGCTGGGCAGGTTCGGGCGTCGATCGGGGCGCGGGGCAAGGCGGACCTGGAGCGCGGCAAGGGTGGCAATCCGCTCCAAGTCGTTCATCGGCGCGCTGAGCACGTACCTTTGCTCGAAGATGCGGTCCTTGTAGCCCAGCTCAATGCCGCGCTGCGCAAAGGCGGGTTCGGCGGCAGATGCGAGGGCGAGGCCTGCGAGCAGGGCCGTGAATCTGGCTTTTCTATTTTTGGCACGATGTTTTTGCGTGGTGGATTGTGAAAATATTGGACCATAATATTACATAAATATTTCGTATATGGCGCAGGGGGCGCATGAACATTTCGTTCTCATGGATCTCTTCGCAGCCAATCTTCGAGCCCGTGCCGCGGCGCTCAACCTCTCCAACGCCGAAGCTGCCCGCCGGGCCGGACTGAACGAGCGTCGCTATTTTTCATTATGTGAGCGGGGCGAGGGAGCCGGACTTGGCGACGCTGGTGAAGATTGCAAAAACGCTTGGCGCCACGCCGGACGCGTTGCTGGGCGTGAAGCGCGAGCCTGAGGATCTGCCGGAGCCGACGGTGCGCGCGCAGCTGCTTGATCGGATGGTGTCGGCGGTGAACAATCTGGACGACTACGAGATGTCCATCGCCGTGCAGCAAGTGGAGGTCATCCTGCGCCTTCAGAACGAAAAGGACGCCGCCACCGCATCCCCGACGAGCGCGAAGGGCGAGTCTGCCGAGTGAGCCAGCCGCCCCTACGCCTTCGCGCGTGAGGGAGGCCAGCCCCTCGCAAATGTGGGGCGAAACGTGGGGCGTAATAGTCGCCGCACATTTAAGACTTTGATTTTTAATCGGAAAATATAAAAACTGGCGGGCCATGCCCGATGAAGATGAGCACTACGAGATCATCATAACCCTTTGATGATCATGCAGATTCCCATTGCTGTGCGGCTGTCGGTGGCTTTCGGCGGCAGTTGCGTGGTAAACGGCGGTCATCTCGGGTGTTCGGTATGAAAGGCACCGCGTCGCCAAATTTGCTGGCATGTCGCAGACGCACTTCAGAGCAGCGGTCGGCGCGACTCAATCGAGTATCTTGCCCGCTCGTGCATGACGCTGGCGAGCAACACCTGTCGCACTCAAAGGAATCGTCGTTGCTGGCCTTCTGATTGGGATACGGGTCGGAAAGTGCTTTCAGCACCGCGTTCAAGCGGATCACGGGCTATCGGCCCAAGCAGCATCAAAAGAAGAAATAAGGACGGGGTGACTGTCAGATAGGCGGGCATCGGCGGTGATGGGCTTGTAGCGATCATAGATTGCAATCGTGGACTGACAGCTTGATCTGTGCACCGATGTGGTGCACGGTGGTGCAGAGGGCAAATCACTTTAGAGCCGCTATGCAAAACGTACCACACGTCCATGATGACAAGTCGGCCCATCGCCTGTCAGTCAGCCTGACAGCGGAACAGCATAGGGAGCTAAACGAGATTGCTCGCAAGAATCGAGTATCAGTAGCATGGGTCGTCCGTGAAGCGGTCGACCGCCTCCTCAAGGAAGACATGCCTCTGCTTCATATGGGGAAAGAATGACTTCCGCTCGCACTAATAAACCCCGTGCTCCTAAGCCAAAGGTTGCTGCCTCTACCGTTGCGCCGCGCGGCCGCTTCTCTGACCTGGACAAAGACAAGTTGCGAGGCGGGTATTATACGTCTGCGCAGGTCGCAGAGTGGCTCTGTGGGTGGGCGATCCAGTCAGCTGATGACACTGTGCTTGAGCCGAGTTGCGGTGATGGTGCTTTCCTGGAAGCAGCCGCACGGCGGCTTTTATCGCTTGGGGTGACACCTGCGAAGATTCCACTTCACCTCACCGGTGTCGAGATCGTCACCGCTGAAGCGCGGGCGGCTATGGATCGCTTGCGCCCAAGCATTGGAAAATCGGCGGATAGCGTCGTTCGCAACTGCGACTTCTTCGGCTGGTGGGAGGGGGTCGATCAGCCTTCTTTCAACGTGATCGTGGGCAATCCGCCCTTTATTCGCTACCAGTCTTTTCCCGAACCGCATCGTACCCGCGCTATGGCGATCATGGGCGACCAGGGGCTAAAGCCGAACCGTCTGACCAACATTTGGGTGCCGTTCGTCGTCGCGGCGACGGCCAGCCTGAAGCCGGGCGGCCGTCTGGCGCTCGTGCTACCGGCAGAAATCCTGCAAGTCACCTATGCCGCGCAGCTCCGCAGCTATCTGACCGATCATTTCGAGCGCATCGACGTAATCGCATGCAATGAGCTGTTCTTTGAGAACGCGGAACAGGAAGTTATCCTGCTGCTGGCGGACGGCGCTCTGGCATCGGCGTCGGAAGGCAATGACTGCCGCGTGGCCCTCACGGCGGCGGAAACCGTTTCCGACATTACGGCCAGCAAACCGGCCCTCCTGCTGGAGCGGGCCGAAGTCAAAACGATTCGCCATGACAGCGAAAAGTGGCTGAAATACTTCCTCGACAACCGGCAGATCACCTTCATGCGGGCGCTGAAGGAAGCCGAGATCACCGCGCCCATGTCCGCGCATGCGAGCATCGACGTGGGTGTGGTCACGGGAAAGAACGAATTTTTCGTCCTGTCGGCTGATCAGGTCACCGCCTTGGGCCTCGAAGGATACACGACACCCCTCGTCTCCAGATCCGCGCAACTGAAGGGAAGTCAAATCGGCAAGGCCGACTGGAAATCCCTCGCAGCGGCCGGGGATCGCGTCCACCTTCTGAACATCAGTCGTATGCAGGCTGGTGAGTTGAGCGCCAAGCTGCGCCTCTACATCGAAGAGGGTGAGCGCAAGGAATTTCATACCGGCTACAAATGCTCGATCCGCGAGCCTTGGTATCTGGTGCCGTCCGTGTGGGTGCCGGATGGCTTTGCCTTCCGGCAGATTTACGATTTCCCACGCATGGTGTTGAACGCCTCGGGCGCAACGTCCACGGACACGATTCATCGTCTCCGTAGTAAGGGGGCGAAGCCGGAGCGGATCATTGCCAATACCTACACCTGGCTCACGGCCGCCTCGGCCGAGATCGAGGGCCGCAGCTATGGCGGCGGCGTTCTGGAGCTAGAACCGACTGAGGCCGAACGGCTGATGATGCCGGCGAAGCTGAACGGCGCGATGTCGCTGACGGAAGTGGATCAACTGGTTCGCGCAGGGCGGCTGGATTCCGTGCTGGAAGATAATGCGCGCATCGTTCTGCGCGATCATATGGGCCTGTCAGCGGCCGACTGCACGCTGCTGAAAAGCGTCTGGACGAAGATGCGGGATCGCCGGAACTCGCGCCGGCGCGGAGCCAGAAAAGCGGCGCAAGGCGATGTAGTATGACCGACGCGGACATAAAATCCGCCGCGCGCGCCCGTGTCGGCGAACTGGTGCAGAGCTTCAGGCGCAACGAAGCGGACTATCTGCGGCCCGCCTATAACGAGACGCAGGCCCGCACGGACTTCATCACGCCGCTGCTCGCGGCGTTCGGATGGGACGTGCACAATGCAGCCGGGCAGCCGCTTGGCCTGCGGGAAGTCATTGAAGAGGCCACGGTTGAGGTGGGCGAAGAGCGGCTTTCCAAGAAGCCGGACTATGAGCTGCGCCTTGCCCGCCAACGCAAGCTGTTCGTCGAGGCCAAAAAGCCGAGCGTCCATATCGACCGCAACCGGGATGCAGCGTTTCAGACGCGGCGCTATGGGTATTCCGCCAGCCTGCCGATCGCGGTGCTGACCAATTTCCACCAGCTCGCGGTCTATGATTGCCAGCCCAAGCCCGACCTGACCGACGAAGCGCATGTCGCGCGCATTCTGCTGATGCGCTACGATGAGTTCGAGGCGCGCTTTGACGAGCTGTGGCCGCTGCTCGCGCGCGCGGCCGTTTATTCGGGCGATTTCGACCGGCGTTTTTCCGTCGATGTAACGCGACACGGGGCGGAACAGTTCGACGATTTCTTCCTGCGCCAAGTGCGTTCGTGGCGCGAGCGGCTGGCGCAGGACATTCACCGCAACACGCCCGGCCTCTCGCCGGAAGAGCTGACCTATGCGGTGCAGCTTTTCCTTTTGCGGATCGTCTTCCTGCGCATCTGCGAAGACCGCGACATTGAACGCTATGAAACCCTGCGCGGCCTCGCCGCCGGCGACGGCAGTTTCAATGCCTTGCTGGCGGAGCTGCGGCGGGCCGATGCCTTCTATGATTCTGGCCTGTTCCGCCTTCTCGACGACGCCCGGCTGGGCGTCCGCATCAGCGATGATGTGCTGAGCGGGATCATCAACGAGCTATATTATCCGCAGAGTCCCTACACCTTCGCCGTTGTCGAAACCGAAGTGCTCGGTGAAATTTACGAGCAATTCCTGGGCGAGATCATCACGATCGACGCCGCCGGCGCGGTCGAGATCGCCAGCAAGCCGGAAGTCCGGGAAAGCGGCGGCGTGGTGCCGACACCCCGCTATATCGTTGACGCCATCGTGCAGCGCACGCTTGGCCCGCGCCTCGCCGGCAAGGCCCCGGACGATCTGGCGGGGTTCACGGTTGCCGATATTTGCTGCGGCTCCGGTATTTTCCTGCTGTCGGTGTTCGAGTTCCTGACCGACCATTATCTAGCCTGGTATCAGGCGAACGACCGCGCGGCGCATGTCGGCCGGACGATCTACGAAGCCGGGGCAGGACTGTGGCGGCTCACCTTTGAGGAAAAGCGCCGCATTCTGCTGGCCCATGTCCGAGGCGTGGACATTGACGCCAATGCCGTCGAGGTCGCCCGCTTCAGCCTTCTCCTGAAGCTGATCGAGGACGAAGGCGCGGCCGGCCTGCGCGATTACGTTGAGCGCACCGGCACGCCGGCCCTGCCGGAGCTGGAAGGAACGCTGCGGGCGGGCAACAGCCTCGTCAGCCAAGCGGAATGGGCGGCCGCGCGGGGCGCACTGCCGGCCCGGCTGCTGGAGAAGGTCAACCCGTTCTCGTGGGCCAACGAGTTCCCCGCCGAAACGGCACGGGGCGGGTTCGACGTGATCGTGGGGAATCCGCCCTATATCCGCATCCAGAACATGCAGGCATATTCCCCGGAAGAGGCCGCTTTCTATCAGAACGCCGCCTCGCCCTACACCACGGCGCGGCAGGACAATTTCGACAAGTATGCGCTATTTATAGAGCGGTCATTGTCTCTTGTCCGGCCGGATGGGCGGCTTGGCTTCATCATCCCGCACAAGTTCATGACGATTCAGGCAGGACGGGCGCTCCGCCGCCTAGTGACGGCCGGTCACGTCCTTGAGGAAATCGTGCATTTCGGCGTGCAGCAGGTCTTCGGGCGGCAGGCGGCGAATTACACCTGCCTGCTGATCCTCGACCGGCAGGGCAAGGCCGATGTGACGGTGGAGCGCGTCGAGGCTTTGGAGCCGTGGCGCTACGGGACGCCCGGCCCCCGGAATGTGCTGCCGGCGGCCGAGCTGACGGATGATCCGTGGCAGTTCGCGGACAACGACACGCGCGCGCTGTTCGCGCGCGTGCGGGCGGCTTGCGGCCGCGAGCTGGGGAACGCGGCGGAAATCTTCGTCGGCGTCCAGACCAGCGCCGATCCGATCTTTATTTTCCGTGCGGCGGCCGACACGGTGACGCTACGGTGGGACGGCCGGGATTGGCCGATCGAGCGCGGCATTCTCCGGCCCTGCCTGCATGATGCCAGGCTCTACCCCTACACGCGCGCCGAAGCGAACGCATGGATGATCTTCCCCTATGAGATCGTCCACAACGGCACTCGCACCATGGCCCGGCTGATCCAACCGGCAGACATGGCGCGGCGTTTTCCGGTGTGCTTCGCCTATCTGACGGCTCGGCAAGTCGAGCTGGAACGCCGCAATGTCGTCGGCGGCACCGCCGCCGATCGGCAATTCTACCAGTTCGGTCGCTCCCAAAGCCTGACCAAATTTGACAGCCCGAAGATCATCCTTCCCATTCTCTCGCTCGAAGCCCGTTACGCTTACGACGAGAGCAACATCATGATGACCGGCGGCGGGAACGGCCCTTATTATATGATCCGCCCGCTGGACGGCGCGCCAGAAAGCCACTTCTTCCTGCTGGCGGTGCTGCATCATCCCCTGAGCGAAGCGATGGTCAGGACGCATACAAGCCCCTTCCGGGGCGGGTATTATTCGCATGGCAAGCAATTCATTGAGCATCTGCCGATTCCGCCGGCGACGCCGGCGCAGCGCACCGAGATAGAATTGCTGGTGCGCCAATTGATCGACGCCAACGATGCCATGCTGGCGGCACGCACACCGCGCCAGAAAACGCTCCATGAGCGCAACGCGGTTGCGCTGCGCGAACGGATTGAAGCCCGCGTCAGCGCGTTGTTTTCACTTTCAGCCACAGATATGGCTGTGGCCAAAGCAGTGCCTGTACCTGCATGATTACAGATCAGCCGTTTCGAGATTGCCCCCGCAAGCATTCGATAGCCGACGCGATGGCAGCATCATCCGGTTTGGCCGATCCCCATTCCTTCCAGAAATCCCGCGTCGCGCTATCCGGTGCCACTTTGGGCATATCGAGCTTGATCCGCGTCGGCAGCAAAACCGCGTCACCCAACAACAGCGCCTCACCCGTATCAAGCAACGGCAAGATGCTCGTCAGCCCAGCCAGCGAATCCGGCATCAGGCGCTTGATGACGCCCTGATCGGTTTCGTTCGTCAGGCGCAAAGCTAAGAAATTATTGCACTGGCTGAGAATCGTCCGACTGACATCCGAGGGGCGCTGGCTCACCACCAACAGCGAGAAGCCGTATTTGCGGCCCTCTTTGGCGATCCGCTCGAACGATCCGAGGGCCTGGCGCTGGACCGCATCAGCGTCATCGCGAACCGGAAGATAGAGGTGCGCCTCGTCGCACAGCAGCGTAACCGGCGTCCGGGTCTTCCCGTTCATCCAGAACTGAACATCATAAAGCAACCTCGCCAGCGTCCCCGTCACTACGGGGAGCACGTCGGCGGGCACTTCAGAGAAGTCGATAACCTTGATGCCAGTGTCATCGCCAGATTGCAGCAGCTTGAGCACCTGCGCTGCAAGCCAGTCGTATTTCATCGCAGCGGGCGGCGGTGCGAACATGAAGCCGTAGCGACGATCGTCTAGTTTCGCTTCGAGGCGCGACAGGAACCGCGTCAGCTTGTCTTCCCACTCGCCTTTTACAGGCGCGCCCTTAGCGCCGATGCCTTTTGTCGTGTTGTCTGTGTGCAGAAGCCCTACCAACTGTTTGACATCGTAAGGAATGGGCGAATCGACGGTATACGTTTTCTTGATGTCCGCCTTCTTCTCGGCATCAAGCGTCTGCCCTTTTAAGGAACGGACATGCAGCGTGAACCGCGACGCCTGATTGGGCGCGTTCTGGTCGCTGCGATCGAGGATCATCGACAGCATTTCATCACGGTTAAGCAGCCAGTATGGCAGGAACAGCGTGTCGTCGCCCGGATTTTCCAGATCGCCGGGACCAGCGACGCGGAAGCGTGTAGCAAATCCTCCGTTCGCCTTATCCGCCAACGGAGCGTATTCGCCGTGCATGTCGAACACGATGATGTTTGGAAACTTCAGCTTGGCGGCCCGTTCGAGGATCAGTGCAACCGCCCAGCTTTTGCCCGATCCGGTACTTCCGAGGATCGCTGCGTGCCGCTGAAAGAACTTGTCGCCACTGGCGATCGCGTCGGCCGTGCGATCCGCGACGAACGTGCCGAGCTTGAGTCTTTCATCGGCCGAGAAACCTGCGCCCAGGATTCCCATGAAGCGCTGAAGGTTTCCGCCTTCAATGACGAAGCAGTCCCGGTCAATCTGTGGAAAGCTATCCGCACCGCGCTTGAAGGTATTCCGCCGATCTCCCTCCACCGTTCTGAATGTACCGATCAACACCCCCTGGATTAGGTCGGTCGGCACCGCTGCCAAGAGCCCGCCATCGGCATCCTCATCGTCCGGGCCTGGCAATTCTTCCCTGATGCTGCGGGTAACGCGCTCGGTCATGGCGATGAGATATTCGCGCTCCGTCGCGCCGCGAATGGCGATGAGCTGTCCGATGCCGATCCGCGTGAGCAGAACGGAGTTCGTCACATCGATCGCAACACGGCTGGTATCAACCGACGCGACGCGACCGATTTTATCCTCGTCAGCAAATTTGAGAGCGGCTTCAGTCATGGTTCAAGCACCTCGGCAACGAATGAGCCCAGATCCCACAGGTCCAGACCGGGAAAGAAAGTCTCGACGCCGGCGACAAAGACGCCAGAGCCGGAAACGCCAGCTTGTTCGGCGCGCTGAATCGCGATGACATTGCGGCATTCGTTTACGAGCTTCACCGCGTTATCCGAGAGTCCGTAGGTCAAAAGGAGCGTGGGCACGCCACTGCGGATACGGGGCGTAAGGTGAGTTTCCAGGTGATCGTCGTTGAAGCCATAGCCGATCACGAGAAAGCGGCTGGCACGGTCGATCGCCGAATTTGCCCGTTCCCGATGGCGGTCGAACGGGCTTTCGTAGCCGTTGCGGAACTTGTTCAACCCCGGCGTGATGATGAGCCGCGGTAGATCGAGATCGCCAGAGTAGCGGACGGGCTTCCCGTCGCGGTGATACCAATCGAGACTGCCATGAGGTTTGAAGATATTGGCGCGGGGACGATAACGATACTGTGCTCGTCCGGCCTTCAGCG
Organism: Xanthobacter agilis; assembly: GCF_021730435.1. Lineage (GTDB taxonomy): Bacteria > Pseudomonadota > Alphaproteobacteria > Rhizobiales > Xanthobacteraceae > Xanthobacter > Xanthobacter agilis. The sequence continues at coordinate 56,945 of NZ_JABWGX010000026.1, read as the reverse complement.
TCACTTCCCGGCAGAAGCTCAAGCGGCTTTCCTGCTCGTTCAACTCACCTGCAAAATGGCCGACGAACAACGTATCGACGCCGAGGCTGGCTTCTTCCACGGCGACCTCAACCAAGCGATCATAGTTGGTCGTAACGACCGGAAGTCCGGTGTGAGGTTTCAACAAGTGCTTGACGAGCCCGGTAAAACGCAGCGTCCGGGTCCGCGAGAAAACTTCGGCAACGATTTGACGCTCACGCATAGCGATCAGTTCGGCCGTGCGCGCAACGATCGCGATTTCCAGTCCTGTCGTCGGTGGCACTTCCAGAAGAGCCGCTTCGAGGCCCTTGGTCGGTAGGAGCGGTGAAATCGCGTTCCACCGATCTATCTCCGCTGCCGCCAAGTCTGTTGTCACTGTCGCATCGAGATGGGCGGCCAATTCGCCCATACCCGGCAGCCCTTCCGCACATGACAGACCTGAGCCGACAACCGTTACTAGGCCGTCTGTCAGATGCTGTTGCAACAGCAGTTTAAGCTCGTGAATGTCCAAGCGCGTCCTCTCGCCAGTCTCTTCGGGGACCGATTCGGTCAGTATGGCCGATGATCAATTCCTAAGCGAGACCAACTATATCGCGACAGAATAACAAAAACGGCGATCAGGATGCGCGGCTTTCAGGTTCAGGGGCTTTGCACATCCTGATCCAGCTTTGTGCCCGTCTCCCGCTACCGCTCACGCCGAGCAGTTTGCTTGGGGGCGCTGCCCCCTGGCGCGGCGCAAGGGATCGCTGACGCTCAGCCGGGACGGTATCCCCAGCCTTCCTCCACGTCGTTCCTCCGTTCCGTGCAGGCCAGGTGATCCCCCTCCGTCCCGCCCGCCCTTGCTCCTTGCACCCCCCGGTCTCGGCGACGGCCAGGGTTGCAGCGCAGTGCTGCGCTCCAACCCAAGCCAATGAGGATCAAGACCATGACCAACATCATCGAAACGACCGCCACAGTTTCCGAAGTCCCCGCCGCCGAGAACGGCGCGGTGCTGTTCGTGCCGCTGAACAAGTTGAAGAAGTCACCCCGCAACGCCCGCAAGACCCCGCACAGCGAAGCCCATATTGAAGCGCTGTCGGCCAGCATCGCGGCCAAGGGGATGCTGCAAAATCTGGTGGTGGAGCCGGAAACGAACGCGGAGGGCGAACCAACCGGCAGCTATTTCGTGACCATCGGTGAAGGCCGCAGGCTGGCGCAGTTGCTGCGTGTGAAGCGCAAGCAGATCAAGAAGACGGAAGGTATCCGCTGCGTTCTGGACACCGAGAACGACGCGGCGGAAATCAGCCTTGACGAGAACGTCACCCGCGAGGCGATGCACCCTGCCGATCAGTACGAGCGGTTCCGGGAGTTGGCGGACAATCGCGGATGGGGCGCGGAAGAGATCGCCGCCCGGTTCGGGGTTTCCGCCCATGTCGTGAAGCAGCGGCTTCGCCTTGGCGCGGTCAGCCCGAAGCTGATGCAGGTCTATCGGGATGGCGGCTTGTCGCTGGATCAGTTGATGGCCTTCGCCATCACCGAGGATCACGACCGGCAGGAGCAGGTTTTCGATAACCTGTCATGGAACCGCGAACCCGCGACTATCCGGCGTGATCTGACCAAAGCGAACGTGGAGGCGACCGAACGGCGCGCGCGTTTCGTTGGGGCGGACGCCTATGCGGAGGCAGGCGGCACGATCATCCGCGACCTCTTCACCGAGGACCGGGGCGGCTATTTCGAGGATGCTGTGTTGCTCGACCGGCTTGTCGTCGGAAAGCTGGAAATCATCGCCGCCGAGGTGCAGGCGGCAGAGGGATGGAAGTGGACCGCCGCTCACATCGACTATCCCCATGCCCACGGTTTACGCCGCACCTATCCTCACCCGGTGGATTTGTCGGAGGAAGATGCCGCCGCCTATGACGCCACGCAGGAGGAATTGGAGCGCCTGTCGGCAGAATGGCAGGATGCGGACGTGGACCTTCCCGACGAGGTGGATCAGCGGCGCGCGGAGCTTGAAGCCGAAATCGAGCGGATCGACGCCAAGCGCCACGCCTATGATGCGGACGAGATCGCGCGCGGCGGCGTGTTCGTCATCCTCAACCATGACGGCACGGCCCGGATCGAGCGTGGTTTCATCCGCGCCGAGGACGAAGCGTTGCAACCAGAGAAAACGGAAAGCGCCGCTTATGAAGTGGATGGCGTGATCGTCACCAAGGATGGGGAGATCGTCGGGGACGAGGGAAACGAGGGCGAGCGGGCAGATTCCGCGTTCGAGACCGAGGACGAGGATGCCGGGGATGCGGGAAAGCCGCTGTCGGACCTTCTCATCCGCGATCTGACCGCCCATCGCACCCTTGGCCTTCGCCTCGCCCTTGGCGAGCAGCCGGATACGGCGCTTGTCGCCGTGGTTCACGCATTGGCGGCGCAGACCTTCTATCGTGGTGGGGAAGCATCCTGCCTCGAAATCCGGTTGACCAGTGCCTATCTCGCCTCCCATGCGGACGGAATCGAGGACACGCCCGCTGCGAAGGCGCTGGCGGATCGTCATGCCGGATGGGCGTCGGATATGCCGCGCGACGTGGCGGACCTGTGGGCCTTCGTCGCCGGTCTGGACCATGCGAGCCTCATGGCCTTGCTCGCCCATTGCGCATCGCTGACCGTCAATACGGTCAGGATGCAATGGGAGCAGAAGCCAAACGCGCGCGCGACGGCGGAGAAGCTGGCGACGGCGACGGTGCTGGACATGACGGCGCATTGGACCCCGACCGGGCAGACCTATCTTGGTCGCGTCACCAAGGCGCATATCCTCGCTGCCGTGCGGGAAGCCGTCAGCGATGAAGCCGCCGAGCGGATCGCGGGCTTGAAGAAGCCGGAGATGGCGCAGGCCGCAGAGCAGCTTCTGGCCGGAACCGGCTGGCTGCCGACCGTGCTGCGCACCGCGCGGCCTGCCGCCGAGCCGGAAGCCGACGCCTACCTGCAAGCCGCCGAGTGAGGACCGGGCCGGGATCGTGCAAGCGGTCCCGGCCTTCCTGTTTTCCACCCTCAGAAAAATCGCGGTCGCGCGGGGATCGACCCCGCGCGACCCGCCGATGACCGTGGCCGTCATCGGTTCAGGAGGACCGTGCGATGATCGTACTCATGCTGATGACCGTGGTCCTGCTCGCCGGTCTATGCGTCCTGGCCTATACGCTCGCCGTCTATGCGCTGCCCTTCATGCTCGGCGTGGAGGCAGCGCGTTGGGCCTATGCTTCCGGCTCCGGCCTGATCGGCGCGGGCTTGGTCGGACTGATAGCAGGCGCTGTCGCCTATGGTCTGCTGATCGTCCTGTTCATGGCGGTGCGCCCGCCGATCCTTCGTCTCGCCGTGGCGCTTGTTTTCGCCGCGCCTGCCGCCGTTGCGGGCTATGCGCTGATTCATGGTCTCGCGCGCGAAGCCGTGCCATCCGAAGTCTGGCGCATGATTTTCTGCCTGATCGGCGCGGGCGTGACCGGGCTGTCGGCGCTGATGCGGTTGGTAGCCACAGCAGCACCAATTCATCGTAGATGACTGAAGTTCTCTACGATTTGCGCTACCATTGCTTGAGCTTACTTCGAATGAAAGAATCATGCTGTGCTGAAGAGTGTGTCCGACCTTAACAAGCCAGACCCTTATTTTTCAGGGGACGCCGGATTTATCGGTTGCACGCTTCAAGACCTTCATAGGGATATGCGCGCGTTCGAGCTTCCCACTTCGCTTCCTGATTCCGTCCGACGATCTCATGACGCCATTCGGCACGCCTATATCTATGCCTATTTCTCGTATGATCTTTTGACCTTGGCGGCGAGCCAGACGTTTCCCTGCCTTGAATTGGCTCTACGCGAACGGATCGGCCATCAATTTGCTGGCCGAGTGAACAGCAAGGGACGACCTCGCCCGGCCATGCTCGACGAGTTGCTGAAATCGGCTAAAGAGCAAAATCTAATTTCAGCGGAGATCGAATATCTCAGCAAAATGCGAAATATGTTTGCGCATGGAAGTGATACTATACTGAACCCGCCCTTGTTTCTGACAACATTCGAGATCGTCACAGACATCATCCGGGAACTGTATCTCAGTCAGCAGGTGTGATTGCTCTGCATTGGTGCATCAGTTTGGGCGTTGCCCTTCGGGCCGCGCTCTCGGCTGCGCCGGAACCACGCCGAGGAGCGCGTTTCCGCCATTCGGCTTCGATCACTAACGCAAGGAACGGCGGCGGATCGCGTGAAGCCCCGCAACAACGGGGAACGGTGTCTTGCCGCGGTCTCCGGGGCGGCGGACTTAGGATTTGCGAACCTCGCCCTTTCCAGTCGCCCGCAATAGCGGATCACGCTTGGAGCGACGGTCCATCCCGCATTGCCGTGCGATAGAGAAGCCGGACGGGAGCGCCCAGTCCAGCAGTTCCAAACTCGGTGGCATCCGCAATCCTTGAGGCGTGGCCGCAACAACCGTCGCCAGTGCCGGTAGGACACGGGCAAGCTTTGTTCACGAACAGCGTAGGCCATACCGGGGATGCCACCCGCAGGTTCATCACGTGACAGAGGCCGAGATCGCATCATCGTTTCTCTGCCGTCCTGCAGGGGCGCACCTACGGCGTCCTCGAAAGGCATGGGTCTGACCGAAGACCGGCTTCGCCTCGATCATCCTCCCGCAACGTCCGTCACCGGCTTTTTTCCGCCGCGCGCGAGCGCGCTTTGCATCGCGAAGCAAAAAAGCCGTCGTCGGCCGTCTTCCACTTCGTTTCAGCCCTTCAGGTGCGGGCTGATCGCCTCCGGTCTCACGACCGCCATCGAGGTCGCGATAGGCGCGGCCCGAGGAACGGAGACACGACAATGGCAACCATCGGCACCTTCACCAAGACTGCGAACGGCGACATCACCGGCACGGTCAAAACCCTGGCCCTCAACGTCAAGGCCAAGTTCGTCCCGGCCGAAGGCGAAAGCGAGCGCGGCCCCGACTATCGGATCTTCGCCGGCGCCACCGAGTTCGGCGCGGCCTGGAAGAAGACCGCCCGCGAAACCGGCCGCGAATATCTCTCGGTCAAGCTGGATGATCCGAGCTTCCCGGCCCCGATCTACGCCAGCCTGGTCGAGGACGAAGGCGGCGAGGCCCACAACCTCATCTGGTCCCGCCGCAGCGCAGACTGAGCCCGGACACCTCCGAAGCCCCGCCTGAGTAGCGGGGCTTCGTCATGCTTGTCCGCGCCTTCAAGAGAATACGGCAATCAGGATATGCGGCTTTCAGATTCGGCGGCTTTGCACATCCTCATCCGGTTTCTTGCCCGGCGCCCGCTGGCGCTCATGCCGGGCGGGTTGCTTGGGGGTCTCCCCCTGGCGCGGCGCAAGGGATCGCTGACGCTCGGCCGGGACGGTCTCCCCAGCCTTCCTCCACGTCGTTCCTCCGTTCCGTGCAGGCCGGGCGATCCCCCTCCGTCCCGCCCGCCCTTGCTCCTTGCACCCCCCGGTCTCGGCGACGGCCAGGGTTGCAGCGCAGCGCTGCGCTCCAACCCAAGCCCATGAGGATCAAAACAATGACCTATCGTCTCGCTACCCGGTTCGGCCGCAACTCTCACCAGATCAGCGGGCGTGAAGCCCTCGACAACGAAACCCTTTACCGTCACGTCCCGTCCATCTTCGCCCGCGAAGCCCATGACAGTCGCTCGGAGCGTTATGTTTACGTCCCCACTATCGAGATCGTAGAGGGGCTGCGCCGGGAAGGATGGTTCCCGTTCTTCGCCGTTCAGGCGGTCCCGCGCGATGGCGAGCGGATGGGCCATGCCAAGCACATGCTGCGCCTGCGCCGGGATGGCGGTATCGGCAAGCAGGAGGCGGCAGAAGTCATCATCGTCAATTCGCATGACGGGACGAGCGCCTATCAGATGTTTGCGGGCGTGCTGCGTTTCGTCTGCACCAACAGCATGATTGCGGGCGAGCGGTTCGAGGAAGTCCGCGTCCCCCACAAGGGTGGGATACAGGATCAGATCATCGAGGGCGTCTATACCGTGGCGGAGGATTTCCCGCGCCTAATCGACGCCACAGAAGGCATGAAGGACACGCGGCTTTCGTCCGACGAGCAGCGCGTGTTGGCCGAGGCGAGCCTTGTCGCCCGCTATGGCGAGGACGAAAGCCCGGTTCGCCCGGACCAGATCATTGCCCCGCGCCGCCGCGAGGATGTCGGGCAGAGCCTGTGGCAGACCTTCAACGTGATTCAGGAAAACCTCATCCGGGGCGGAGTCGATGGACGCCGCCAGACTTCGGACGGGCGTATCCGTCGCAGCCGAACCCGCGCCATCAACGGCATCGACCAGAATGTCGGCCTCAATCGCGCCCTGTGGACGCTGGCCGAGGGAATGCAGCGCCTCAAAACCGCCTGATCGCAAAGACGTAGAGCCGCCAATCCGGCTCTACGTCTTCCTGCTATTCCGCAACATCGGTTTTCCGATTTTGTGCCGATCCGCTTTGGCGGATCGGCGGGCTTGCTGCGCAAAATGCGGCTCGCCGGGCTGGCCCGGCTCGCCAAGTCATATCCGTTATGGTAGTAAAACATTTACCATTTTTGATGTGTTTTCAAGATCATGGTATCTTGAAACAGTATCTGCAAAATCTATACAGAGTTGTTCAGTCTTCACCTCTCTTGCGCTTGAGATTAGCGTAGATATGAGGTGACGCCATGCCGAGCTCTGACTGGCGCGCACCGGCAGCCTATGCACATGCAGATCATATTTCTGCTGCCGGTTTTGCCTGGGAATATCTTCGACGCGACGAAGATTATCGTCGTGATTTTCGCCGGATAAAGGCGATCAGGTCAGAGAACCCAAATGCTCGGATCGCGTTTTCCGAGCGCTGGGGGTTGCGATTTCGCGACCGACCCGGATCAACCCGCCGATCGCGCACGGCCGTTCTGGCTGCCGTCACTGCTGCCTGACGCTTTCGAGCTTCGCTCTTCGGTCGTCGGTGAGGCCGATCCTGCCGCCATGCCGGTCGATTTGACAGAGTTGCCCGGTCTCGATCTCCGCAGCGCCGTGGACGGTGCATCGCATGGTCTTTGGCGTTCGGGCGATCTGACACATCAGTTCTGGCTCGCAGACCCGTTGCAGCATGGTCATGGCGCGTTCTGCGTGGTGCTTCCGCTCGACATGCTGCTGGAGCTACGTATTGCAGCGCTGTTGCGCTTTTGGCGTGCGCTCCGGCACCGACCGTCCGGCGACTGGCGCCACGACCTTCCGCCACAGACGCGCGACCGCCATATCCTCACATTGCGAGCGCTGGACGCAAAGCTCGACGGCGCAAGCTATCGCCAGACCGCCGAAGCGCTTCTCGGCTTCCACGGACGCAAGGCCGATTGGGAAACCGACCCGCGCAAAAACCAGATTCGGCGTCTGGTCGCGGATGGTCTCCATTACATGCGCGGCGGCTATCGCGACCTGCTGCACTATCCGGTTCGCCTGCCTCCGCAACGCTGATCCTCGCTCCGCCCGGATCGGATCGACCGGGGTGCCGGAATCACGCCCCCCTGATTCCGGCACGCTGCAAGCCGCCGGTTCTCCGCCACGGTTCGCCATAGCCCGCTGCCGCCCTCGGTAGCCCGCTCGAACCCGACCGGAGATCCGATCATGATAGACCCGAAGACGGGGCTGCCGCCCCGATACCTGCGCGCGCCCGATGCGGCCCGCTTCCTCGGCATTTCCATCCGCACGCTGGAAAAGCACCGCACCTATGGCACCGGCCCGACCTACCGCAAGATCGGCGGACGGATCGTCTATTCCGTTGATGACCTTCAGGCGTGGACCGAGGACGGCATCCGCAAATCCGCGTCGGAGAAGACAGCCACGCGCGTTTTCCCGGCCCGCCCGCTGACGCCTGCCGAAAAGGCGTCCCGCTGAATGCCGGGCGCCGACCATCACGCCCAACGGCGCCTGGGAGAGCGCAGCGAACGCGAACGGCTCGATCCCTTCGTGGTCGCTACCGGCGATGCCAGCCCCCGCGATCAGCGCGACCTCATGGAAAGGCCGTTCTTCTCGCTCGCCAAGGCCAAGCGCATCGCCCCGATCCTCTATGAATCCGGCGGGCAGCGCGTCGAAGTCTTCGGGATGCCCGAACACGGCATGGCGACGATCTGGGACGCCGACGTGCTCATCTGGGCCGCCAGCCAGATCGTTGAGGCCGAGAACCACGGCCTGCGTACATCGCGCTTCCTACGCTTCACGCCCTATCAGCTCTTGCAGGCGGTCGGCCGGGCCACCGGCGCGCGCGAATATCGCCTGCTGAAGGGCGCGCTCGCCCGCCTGCAATCGACCGTGATCCGCACCACCATCCGCCACGGCGAGCATTGGCGGCGGCATCAGTTTTCCTGGATCAACGAATGGGAGGAACTGACCACCCGTGACGGCCGCGTCGAGGGCATGGAGTTCGTCCTGCCCGACTGGTTCTATCGCGGCGTCATCGACCGTTCACTGGTCCTGACCATCGACCCGCTCTATTTCCGGCTGACCGGCGGCATCGAACGCTGGCTCTACCGTGTCGCCCGCAAGCACGCCGGCCACCAGCAACATGGCTGGTTGTTCGAGATTGCCCACCTTCACGAGAAGTCGGGCAGCCTCGCGCGCATCTCCGATTTCGCGCTCGACCTGCGCCGCATTGCCGCCCGCCAGCCGCTGCCTGGCTATCGCCTCGACATCTGGCGCGAAGGGCGGCGGGAGATGATGCAAATCCGCCCCTCCGGTCTGTCCACAGTGCCTGTGGATAACCGTGTGGAAGTGCTCGTGACTTCGGGCGCAAACGGTATCGGGACTTCGGGCGCAGGCCTATCGGGATTTCGGGCGCACGAACCGCAGTTAAGTCTCTGGCCTGAAACGCTGAATCCGACTGCTAACTTAGAGTCTAACAAAGAATCTAACTCTTCTTCTTTGACGCGCACGCACGCGAGGCATGGTGCCGGTGCCACCCGGAGGGGTGCGCCATGATCGTCGCGCTCCTCAATCAGAAGGGCGGCGTCGGCAAGACGACTCTGGCGCTGAACCTAGCCGGAGAATGGGCGCGGCAGGGCAAGCGCGTCACGCTGATCGACGCGGACCCGCAGGGATCGTCACTGGACTGGTCGCAGCAGCGTGCCCGCGAGGGTCTGGCCCGCACGTTCGGCGTCGTCGGCCTGGCCCGCGACACGTTGCATCGGGAAGCGCCGGAGCTGGCCCGCGACGCCGATCATATTGTGATCGACGGGCCGCCGCGTGTCGCGGCCCTGATGCGCTCGGCGCTGCTTGGGGCCGACCTGGTGCTGATCCCCGTGCAGCCATCGCCGTTCGACGGCTGGGCCTCGGCGGAAATGCTGGCGCTCATCACCGAGGCGCGCATCTACCGGCCCGAACTGGTCGCCCGCTTCGTGCTCAACCGATGCGGTGCGCGCACCGTGCTCGCCCGTGAGACGGCCGAGACACTGGCCGATTACGATCCGCCGGTGCTGACCGCGACAATCGGCCAGCGTGTCGCCTTCGCAGTTGCTGCGCAGTCAGGACGGCTGGTGTCCGAGTTGGACAATGAGACGCCAGCCGCGCGCGAGATCGCGGCGCTGGCAGCGTCGATCGACGCCCTCGGCATCGGGAGGGCGATACGATGAGCGAGCGTCCGACCCGTCGCGGCTTCGCCGCCCGTCCTGCCGATCCCGAACACTGGATCAAGGCGGCTGATGTTCGGGCGCGTGACGCCGATGCGGCCAGTTTCACGGCGCGGCTCACCATCGACGTGACGCCCGAGCTGCGCGGCCGGATCAAGATCGCCGCGTTCCGGCGCGGCATCACCGTCGCCGACATGCTGCGCGATCTGCTCGCGCGCGAATTTCCACCAACCACCGAAGGAGACCCATCATGACCAGCGCCGCGGTGCCCCGCGCGCGGGGCGGCCTTATGCCGTCCGCGTTGCTATCCGACAGCCTTACCTATGTCGAGCTGACGCATATCGAGAAGCGGATCGAGAACTGGATCAGGTTCGGCCAAGAGGTCCGCGAACAGGTGCTGGACCGCCGCCGCCGTGTTTTCTCCTATCGCGCCGGCAGCATCTTCGCCTTCGTCCGCTGGGCGGCCAACGACTTCGGCACCGTCATCTCGCGCATCGACATCGTGCGCGCCGTCGAACCGGGCGAAGCCTATCAGACGCTGCCTTTCGTGCGCCCCGGCGGTGAAATCCTGCTCAAGATCGAAGGCTGGCCGAAGGTCGAACAGGTGATCCGCCATATCGACGCGGTGGAGGCTGCCGGCATCGACGCTTGCGAGGTCGCGCCGGACCATTGGCGGCATGTCGGCAACCGGATCGGTGCCGGCCATGCGCCGCGCCCCTACACGGAGGATCGCCATCAGGCGTGGCTCAAGCGGCGGGAGATCGAGCAATGACCCGCTTCGGCTACGTCATGGTGACGTATTTCGCGACGATGGGCGTCGCCATCGCCGCGTTCATTCCGACGCCGTTGCGCCTCGTCTGGAACGCCTCAGCCAGCGTGCCGATCGGTCTCTACGACCTCGATCCGCCACGCGGCCTGGCTGTCGGCGATCTGGTCGCCGTCATGCCGGACAAGCCGCTCGCCGATTTCATGGTGGAGCGCGGCTATATCGGTCGCAACGTGCCGCTGATGAAGCGCGTCATGGGGCTGCCCGGTCAGCGGGTTTGCCGCACCGGCAACGCCGTGACCGTCGATGCCGTGCCGCTCGGCGAGGCGCTCGACCACGACCGGAACGGCCGCGAGCTGCCCGTCTGGCAGGGCTGCCGTCGCATTGCGGACGGCGACATCTTCCTCATGAATCCCGATGTGCGCGACAGCCTGGACGGTCGCTATTTCGGGCCGATCCCGGCGCGTACCGTCATCGGCAAAGCGACGCCGCTCTACACCGATGAAGGCGGCGACGGCCGCTTCGTCTGGCGCGCTGCGACACGCTGACCGCCGCTCCCTTTCTCTCCCCAACCCAATCGCAAGGAGGTTTCCATGCCGCAGATCGGCACATTCACGCGCGAGCAATCCGGTTTCACCGGCCGCATCCATACCTTCACCATTTATCGCGAAATCACCGTCGTTCCGGCGGAGCCGTCAGACGCCGAGAACGCGCCCGACTACCGCATCCATCACGGCAATGACGAAGGCCCCGAGATCGGAGCGGGCTGGAAACGCACCGGCGAGCGGGCGGGCGAATACATCGCGTTGTTGATCGACGACCCGGCTCTGCCACAGCCGATCCGCGCCAACCTGTTCCGCGACGACGACGCCGGTAGCGCATGGTCGCTGCACTGGAGCCGCCCGCAAAAGCGCGATGGGAGGGACTGACATCATGCGAGCCGTCAGCCCGCGCGCCTGCGCGACCCTCTTCAGATCGGTCATCCCTTTGTTCGCGGGAAAGCCGTCTCATCCCTCCGTCCCGCTCGAACGCAGGTCGGTCGGCGCGCGCAGCGCAGGTCAAGGGCGGCCATTGGCCGGCGCTTTGCGCGGACCCTTGACCGCAGCGAGCACGCTGGCAGGCTGGCGTCGTAGCGGAGAAGGTGCGCCTGTCCGATGCGCGCTCCTGCTGCTGACGGGATTGCTCGCTTGCGCCATACCCGTTGCCGCCGTGGCTCAGCCCCAATTGGCGGAGCGAGCGGCACCCTCCGATCCCTATGCCGCCCATATCGCAGAAGCCTCGCAGCGCTTCGGCGTCCCGGTGGCATGGATCAGGGCGGTGCTGCGCGCCGAAAGCGCGGGCGATCCACGCGCCATCTCTTCGGCCGGCGCGATGGGGCTGATGCAGATCATGCCCGCCACATGGGCGGAACTGCGCGTCAGGCATCGGCTCGGCGGCGACGTTTACGATCCGCGCGACAACATTATTGCTGGCACGGCCTATCTGCGCGAGCTGCATGATCGCTACGGCAGTGTTACCGCCATGCTCGCCGCCTACAATGCCGGTCCCGGCCGCTATGAGGCGTCGCTTTCCGGTCGGCCATTGCCCGCTGAGACCCGCGCCTATGTCGCCGCTATCGCGCCGATCATCGACGGCGGTGCGATCGTTACGCCTGTCGCGGTCGCGGCGGGCGATCCGCAGGCGTGGACGCGCGCGCCCCTGTTCATCGCGCAGCCGGATCGCCATCCCGCTGCCGATCCCGTGCAGGTCGAGCGCACCTCGAACGACATGCCCGCGACCGTCACCGTGCGCGATGTTTCCGCCATCGTGTCGCAGTCCGGTGGTCCCTTCGTCGCGCGGGCGAACACCGGGCCGCAGCCATGAGCAACGGGGTCAGGGGCATCGTGCGGCAGGTCTCAGTGTGCAGAGGATGGGGCTGCTGGCGACAGTCTCATCCCTGGGCAGGAGGGGCAGAACAGGAAGGCAGGCGGGAGGGCAAGATTAAAGCGGACGGCACCCCATGGGTCCGATCCGGGGGCCAAGCCCTTGTCTGCACACTGTTTGGGGCGGCACCGTCGCCGGGCCTTCATGGTGCCGCGAGGCGCGGCAAAGCCAGTATTTCCGGCGTTTCTCGCGGCACTCTTCCCCGAAATCGGCGGTTTCGGGCGGCTCAGCCATGAGCACTGACGACGACAACCGCTTCCGGCCAAGGCCCGGCCGGGTGCGCTCTGACGCGCCGAAGGCCGGTCGTCAGGCCAAGAGCTTCCTCAGCAAGGTTCGCAAGATCACCCGCCAGCAGCAGGCCGCTTCAGGTCGAAGCCGGTCGGCGAAGGGCGGCGGCGCCAATCGTGCCGCGAAAGACAAGAACACTATCTCCTCTGGGCGGGGCGTGCAGCGCGGGCGCGGCGCGGCCTTCGTCCGCGCTCGCAATCTGTCGAACGGCTGGAGCCATCGCCAGCCCGGTAGCCGCCGCGTTATCGTCAAATCACGGTCTGTTCGCGCCGCCGGCCGCAGCGGCAAGGCTGCCGCGCATCTTCGCTATATCCAGCGCGACGGCACGTCCCGCGACGGCGAACGTGGGCAGCTCTATTCGGCGGCGGATGACCGCGCCGATGGCGATGCCTTCCTCGATCGGGGCAAGGACGATCGCCACCAGTTCCGCTTCATCGTCTCGCCCGAGGACTCCGCCGATCTCGCCAACCTTACCGGCTACACCCGCGAGCTGATGTTGCAGGTCGAGATCGACCTCAGCACCAAGCTCGATTGGGTCGCCGTCAATCACCACAACACCGGCCATCCGCACGTCCATGTCATCGTCAATGGCCGCGACGCCCTGGGCGAGGATCTCGTCATCAACGGCGACTATCTCGCGGGCGGCATCCGCGAGCGGGCGAGCGAACTGGCAACGCTGGAGCTTGGCCCCGTCACCGAGATCGAACAGCGCCGCAAGCTTATGGCGGAGATCGGCCAGGACCGGCTCACCCGTATCGACCGGGCGATGATTGCGGAGGCCGATGGCCGTTTGATCGACCTGCGCCATGAACCAGACGATCTGCGCGGCCAGTCCGACCGGACCATGCGGCTGCGCCGTCTCGGCAAGCTCCGCGACATGGGTCTCGCGACGGAACACGCGCCGGGTGTATGGGAGTTGAGCGAACGGCTGGAGCCGACCCTGCGCGAGATGGGCGAGCGTGGCGACATCGTTCGCACCATGCAGAAGGCGCTCCGGGCCGAGGGCGCAGAACGCGATCCGATGAGCTTCGAGATTCACGACGGCGCGCCAGCGGTGCCGATCGCCGGCCGCGTCATCGACAAACATCTTTCCGACGAGTTGGGCGACAACCTGACGCTGGTTGTCGATGGGATCGACGGGCGCACGCATCATGTTTCCGGCATCGACTCGGCCAAAGTTGAGGATGCCCGCATCGGGAGCGTCATCGAGATCGGGCCGCCCAACAGTGCAGGCCGTCCGTCCGATCGCGCTATTGCCGGCATGGCCGAGGACGGCATCTATCGGCCGAGCCGGCATCTGGAGAAGGCCCGGTTCGACGGCCGTGTGCCGGGTGGGGACTATGAGGGTTTCGTCGATGCCCATGTCCGTCGCCTGGAGGCGTTGCGGCGGGCCGGGATCGTGGAGCGGATCGACGCCGATCATTGGCGCGTCCCGGAGGATCTTGAGGCTCGCGCCGCTGCCCATGACGCGGGCCGGAATGCCCGTGCCAACATCCGCGTCCTATCGACCTTCGACCTCGAGCGCCAGATCGGATCGGATGGCGCGACCTGGCTCGACCGGCGGCTGGTTGGCGCAAGCGCGTCTGATCTGTCGCCGGCTGGTTTCGGCAATGACGTGCGCGAGGCGATGGAGCGCCGACGTGAGACTCTGATCGACCGAGGCGATGCCATCCATCAGACGGACGGTCGCATCGCTTATCGGCGCAATTTGATCGCCACGCTTCAGGAGCGCGAGGCGGCCCGCATCGGCGCGGCGCTGGCGCAGGAAAGAGCAAAGCCTTTCCGGGCCGCCGCCGATGGCGAGACTGTTGCGGGGACCTTCACGGGAACCGTGCAGCTATCGAGCGGCAAGTTTGCCATCGTCGAAAAGTCCCACGAGTTCACGCTTGTTCCGTGGCGGCCCGTTATCGACCGTCAGCTTGGACGTGAGGTGTCGGGCGTCGTCCAGGGCGGGTCGGTATCGTGGCAGCTTGGGCGACCAAGAGGAATTTCAATATGAACACGGGCTGACAACACCCAGGAAGAAGAACGCTCGCGCCGTATTCGCGATCAAAAATAATTGCTATCGCGAGTCGGTGACGAGGGAGCCGAGATAACCCATCACAAGATGCCGCATATGATAGCGCAATTCGAGCAGGTCCGTCGAATTGGTTGCTTTGCTCAGAACGATCTGCACCGCACCGGCCATCGCCGCATGAATGACGGCAGCGACCTGATCTGGCACGTCGATCACCATGTCGGGCGCTGTCGTCAGCATGTCCCGGATGGCTTTGACGGAACGCTCGGACATTCGCTCGATCAGCTCGAGCCCCTTCAAGTCATAAGCGACCGCGTATAGGGCCTTCGTCACGTCCAGCCGCTCCGATTTGGCATCAATGAACCCATCGGTCAGCGCCTGAGCCATCGCGTGAAGCGGCTGCCCGCGCTGTTCAGCGCAGATGACGACAACCGTGTCGATGACCTTGCCGAGGTGGTGTTCGAGTATTGCCGCCATCAAGCCGTCGATGTTGGCAAAATACTGATAAAGCGTGCCGACCGACACGCCGGCGCGTTCGGCCACTCTGGTCGTCGTCAGATGCCGTGGACCGGCCTCCACCAAAACCTGAATGGCTCCCTCGTAAATAGCGTCCACAGTCGCTTCGGAGCGCGACTGAACTGGTATTTTCCGGGGCCTTGCGGGGGCTTCACGTTGCAGGGACATATGCGAATTCAAAATCTGAAGGTTTCCTCATATTTTGAATGGATAGTCGATTTCGCAACAGAAGGAAAGACCATGGCCACTTCTCCCGAAACATCCACGTCACACCGCCGAGTCGCGCTCGTCACAGGCGCCAACAAGGGCATCGGCTTTGAGATTTCCCGGCAACTGGCCAAAGCAGGAGTTCAGGTCGTCCTGGGTGCCCGCGATCCAGAGAAGGGCGAGGCTGCCGCCCAGACCCTGCGCGGGGAAGGTCTCGATGTGGACAGCGTTCGCATCGACCTCGGCAATACCGTCGACCTCGCTGAAACAGCAGCCGATTTCGAGAAGAAATTCGGCGGACTCGACATTCTCGTCAACAATGCAGGGATTGCCCGCCAGGAGGACGGCCCACCGGAGATCGCGAGCGTCGAGGCCGTGCGCGCGACGTTCGAGACCAATGTCTTTGGCACGCTCGCGGTCACGCAAGCCTTCCTGCCGCTCCTGAAGAAGTCGTCGTCCGGCCGCATCGTCAACGTCTCCAGTGAATTGGGCTCCCTGACGAACAACGGCGATCCCGCATGGCCCTTCGCGGCCCACAAGCTGATCGGCTACAATGCTTCCAAGGCGGCGCTGAACATGCTGACGGTGCAGTTGGCCGCACAACTCAAGCCATCAGGCATTCTGGTCAATTCCGCCGATCCGGGATTCACCGCGACGGACCTGAATGGGCATCAGGGGTTTCAGGCCGTCGAGCAGGGTGCTGCCGCACCCGTCAAACTAGCGCTTCTTGAAGATACCGGCCCCACCGGCGGCTATTTCAGCGCCGATAGGGCTCTGCCTTGGTGAGCCATTGGTTGCAGGACATGCGCCGACTTTCCTCTCATCGGGTCAGAGAAACTGACCCTCCATGGGGGAATGGGATGCGCTCACCTCTCGGTTCGCGCATCCCTTTGGCATCCTTGATCCAGGCATTGGCTGTGGCGGAGCACTTAAACTTCCGCCACGCGGCCAATGTGCTCGGTGTCAGCCGGTCCAGCGTCAGCACCCGCATCACGATGCTGGAGCAGGACTTAGAAATTCTTCTCTGTGAGCGGCCTCCGCGCGGCGTCCGTCTCACCGAAGCCGGCCGACACTTCATCGAGGAGATCGCTGCCGGTATCCGAGAGCTTGGGTAGCGCATGAGAAGACGGAACAGCAAGGGAGAGACGATATCGTCAGCGACGTCGCTGCTGATGACCGGCCGCATTCCAATGGTGTCGTTGATCCAGACCCTGGCTGTCGCCGAACATCTGAATTTCCGTCACGCGGCGAACGTCCTTGGCGTCACGCAGTCAAGCATCAGCGCGCGCGTTAAGGCTCTTGAAGAGACGCTCGGCGTCCAGCTTTTCGAACGGCGGCATCGCGGCGTCCGGCTCACCGAGGCCGGACGCCAGTTTGTCGCCGGAGTTTCTGCCGGCATAGGGCATCTCGATCATGTCGTCCGAACAGTCGGTGCTCTCGCGGCTGGCACTGAGGGACGGCTTCACATCGGCCTCCACACATCGATCGCCGCTGGTTTCCTCGCCGAATTGCGTCAGCGCTATCGCAACGCCTATCCCGGCATCGAGCAAATCATCGCTGAGGGGCGGTCATCGGAAACGATTGGCCTTGTGCGGGATGGCAAGCTCGACGTGGCTTTCGTCGTCAACACGCCGCCGCCGCCAGATTGCCATTCCCGCGAACTGTGGCGGGAGCCCATCGTCGCGGCCTTGCCAATCACCCATCCGCTGGCCTTGTCTCCTTCGGTCCTGTGGCGCGACCTCGTGCGGGAAACATTCCTTGTCCGCACGGGAGCCTCCGGCCCGCAAGTGTTCGACCATGTGGTGCGCCGCGTCGCGGAGCGCGGAGCTTCTCCGCAGGTCCATCGTCGCGATGTTGGCCGGGATACGCTCATGCACATGGTCGCTACGGGCGACGGGATCACCCTGACGACCGAGGCCGCGAGCCATGTCACGTTCCCCGGCGTGGTGTTTCGCCCGATCGGCGATGAGCCCGAAGCGGCCCGATTCAGCGCTGTCTGGTCGCCGCACAACGGCAGCCCCGCGCTCAAGAACCTTCTCGACCTCGCGATCCAGATGAAATCGTCAGCCCGAGCCGCTTGAGGATTTCAATAGCTCGCCCGGTTCGATCCCGAGCGCATCGGCAATCTGCCCCAACACTGTGACGCTCGCTGACACGTCCGCGCGCTCGATCGCGCCGATATAGCGCGCGCTCAAGCTGGCGTTGTCGGCCAGTTCCTCTTGCGTCATTTCCCGATCATGGCGAATCCGACGCAGGTTAACCGCCATGACCTCCTTGAGATCCATGACGGCAGAGGAACCAGCATCGGAATGATCGTTCCAGGAACGATCATTCCGATTCGTGTGGCGTTGTGGTATTCAATTGCCCGGCTGTCGCGGTCGCATCACGACAGGTTCTATCCTGGCAAGGAGATCGGCGGTGGAGACGCCAAGGGCCGCTGTAATGTCGACAAACTCAACGACATCAATCCGTCGCTCGCCGTTCTCATACTTGGCGACGAACGATTGCGGCTTGTTCAGCGCTTCCGCCAACTCGGCCTGTGTAAGTCCCTTGGCCTTGCGCGCTTCGACGAGAAGAGTTTGCAGCAGTATTTGTCGGGGCGTGCGCAAGGATTTCTGCATTCGGGACGGCTCTCCGTTGAAAAAGGGGAGCCTTTCCGCTAATCCTGATTCAGGATTATCCCATTTCGGGATTCTATATGGCGCTACATCCGAGGGAGGGCCGTGCGATGCGAGTGCGCCCCGAGCTTGATCCCGATGTCGATGACCTGGCTCCGGCTGCGCCAGAGATCACGATCTATGACGAGGCACATTTCGTCACGTACATGCGTCTGCTTGATGCAGAGACCGACGGGGCCGACTGGACGGAGGTGGCGCGGATCGTGCTGCACCGCGATCCGGTCACGGACGCCGAACGCACACGCAGATGCTGGGAAAGCCATCTTGCCCGCGCGCGCTGGATGACGAAGGTCGGCTATCGCAAGATATTGGAACAGGCGGCGGCTGAAGCTCGCCCGGTTCGGCACTGACCATCCTTTTTCTTCGCCATGGTATCCGAAACCCCGACGCATCGGATTTTCTGTTGCTTCTGGCCGGAAGGGCTATTCTCTGATCGGCTCCGTCTTTTTTGCCAATCGGAGCCTGTATGCGCGGAGGCCAGATTCTTTGGGGGCAGATCGCCCTTGTTTCCATCATCGTTTTATTGACGACATGGGCGGCGACGCAGTGGACAGCGTGGCAACTCGGCTTTCAGGCGCAGCTCGGCGAGCCATGGTTCATGGTGGCGGGCTGGCCGATCTACTATCCGCCCGCCTTCTTCTGGTGGTGGTATTTCTACGATGCCTATGCGCCAAAGGTCTTCGTGGAAGGGGCGATCATCGCGGCTTCGGGCGGCTTCATCGCCATCGCCGTCGCGATCGGCCTGTCCGTCGTTCGGGCGCGGCAGGCGAAGAACGTCGCCACCTATGGATCGGCGCGTTGGGCCGAACCGGAGGAAATCAAGGTCGCCGGTCTGCTCGGTCCCGATGGCGTCCTGCTCGGCCGGCTTGAGCGCGACTATCTCCGTCATGACGGTCCCGAGCATGTGCTGTGCTTCGCCCCGACCAGATCGGGCAAGGGCGTCGGCCTCGTCGTGCCGACGCTGCTGACCTGGCCGGGCAGCACGATCATTCATGACATCAAGGGTGAGAATTGGGGCCTAACCGCCGGCTTCCGGTCGCGGCACGGTCGCGTGCTGCTGTTTGATCCGACCGATCCCACGTCATCGGCCTATAATCCACTGCTGGAGGTGCGGCGCGGCGACAAGGAAGTCCGCGACGTGCAGAACATCGCAGACATCCTCGTCGATCCCGAAGGCGCGCTCGACAAGCGCAACCATTGGGAAAAGACCAGCCATTCGCTGCTGGTCGGCGCGATCCTGCACGTTCTCTATGCGGAAGCCGACAAGACGCTCGCCGGCGTCGCCAATTTTCTCTCCGATCCGAAACGCCCCGTCGAGGCGACGTTGCGCGCCATGATGAACACACCGCATCTGGGCGAGGCTGGCGTTCATCCCGTCATCGCGTCATCGGCCCGCGAGCTTCTGAACAAGAGCGACAACGAGCGGTCGGGCGTTCTCTCCACCGCCATGTCGTTCCTCGGTCTCTATCGCGATCCCGTGGTGGCGAAGGTGACGTCGCGGTGCGACTGGCGCATCGCCGATCTGGTGGCGGGCGAGAAGCCCGTCAGCCTCTACCTTGTCGTGCCTCCCTCCGACATCAACCGCACCAAACCGCTGATCCGCCTGCTGCTCAATCAGGTCGGGCGGCGGTTGACCGAAGACCTGAAGACGTCGGCCAACCGTCACCGACTCCTGCTGATGCTGGACGAGTTTCCAGCGCTCGGCCGGCTCGACTTCTTCGAGTCGGCTTTGGCCTTCATGGCGGGCTACGGCATCAAATCCTTCCTGATCGCGCAGAGCCTCAACCAGATCGAGAAAGCCTATGGCGCGAACAATAGCGTGCTCGACAATTGCCATGTGCGCGTCGCCTTCGCAACCAATGACGAGCGCACCGCCAAGCGGGTATCGGATGCGCTCGGCACAGCGACCGAGATGCGCGATTCCACCAACTATGCCGGGCACCGGCTGTCACCCTGGCTCGGCCACCTCATGGTGTCGCGGCAGGAGACGGCACGGCCGCTGCTCACCCCCGGCGAGGTGATGCAGCTCCCACCCGCCGACGAATTGCTGCTGGTCGCGGGCGTGCCACCCATCCGAGCCAAGAAGGCGCGCTATTACGAGGACGCGCGCTTTCGCGAGCGCCTGCTGCCCCCGCCCAAACCGCAAACCGGAAAAGGCCCGGCAAAGCCACCAGCCGATGATTGGTCGGCGCTGGCGATTCCGGCCGCGTCAGCGGGGGCGCCGCAGAGGAATGCCGATGGCAGCGGCACCGATCCGGCCAATGCCGGTATCCGCCGCGAGCCGGAATTGCCCGAGCACGAGGAGATCGCGCTGCCGGATCACCCGCCAATCGGGGAGTTCGACATGCTCGACGATGAACCGGACGTGGATGCCGCCAAGGCGCGAAGCCTCCGCCAGCAGGTCACATCGGTCGCCCGGCAGGCGTCGATGGACCCTGCCGATGGCATTGAATTGTAAGGAGCCGCAGCATGCAGACCAAAACTCGCATGAACGTCTATTTCGAGCCCGATCTTCTGAAAAAGGTCGAGGCGCTGGCGCTCCGACGCAATGTTTCCAAGTCCGCCGTGATCGAGGCGGCCGTGGCGTCCTTCCTGTCGGCCGATGCCTCCGAGCGCCTGGAGGCGGTGTTCGCCCGCCGCATGGACAAGCTCGGCCGACAGGTCGATGGGCTGGACGAGGATCTCGCAATCCTCGGCGAAACGCTGTCGTTGTTTATCCGATTCTGGCTGACCGTCACGCCGCCGTTGTCCGAGACCGCGCAGGCGTCGTCGCGGGCGAAGGGTGCGGAGCGGTTTGAGGGCTTTATGCAATCTCTTGGGCGGCGGCTGGCAACGGGCGACAGGTTCCTGAAAGAACTTTCGCGCGACGCAGATGCAGCGCACAGATCTGTGACGGAGCCAGACTAAGTTGTTGGATTTTCAAATGGATAGAGTAGAATGCCGACGGCAGAACTGCTGCCGTCGGTGCAGTGATGTCGGTAGAGCGTGTTGCCCTGCCGAAAGACGTCAAGCCTAGCCCGCCTGAGCGGCATCTTCCGCCTCTGAATTCGTGATTCCGAGATTGGCGTAAGTAACAGGATTGGCGTATTCGAGAACACGCTTTACCTTTCCGTCTACCAGTTCGACCTTGAAGACATAGACGTTTTTGTAGTCCAGATTTTCAGCAGTCGAAAGAATATCGCCGTTCGTCTGGAGGAAGACGGCGGTGCCGTCGTTGGCGACCGTCCATTCCTTATCCAGAAATTCAACTCGGTCGAATTTCGCAGCGACTGACGCGATATAGGCGAGTACATGATCCTTACCTTCAAACGCATACCACGGGTTGGGTGTGCCCGCGAGATCGAGTTTGATGATGATACTTGCGTCATCGGTAAGCGTATTTCCGACGGCCTCGGGGTTGCGTGCTTCAAAGCCAGCAAAAAACTCCTGCGCAATCGCTAGTGCTACCTGATGTTGGGTCATTGGTATTCCTTGATTTTCAGTTACTTAGAATGTGGGTTGGTATCGCGACAGGCGACCTTGGCAACCTACACAAACCCAATATATGAAGGATCATTCAGTTTTTGAATTCGCATTTGCCGGTGTGCGCGCAGAGCCAACCAAGGCCACGAAAATTGCTGAGATAATCGCGATCGCGGCGTACCGTTGACGTGATTCTCCAAGCCACCATTCAGATAATCACGGCCTGAAATCTGCTGCGACGTCTTACGGTGTGTATATTCAATCCCGCCGATTGCCGCCGTTTCTTCGCTATGGCCGCCGGGTGTTAGATACTTGTTGAAACAGCCTAATTTCCGGCTCTTTTAATCATCCCCGTCCGGGGACCGTCTGATGTCTCCCCGGCGGACACGGGGATCAGATGGCCGCTTCACATCACCATTCGGAAGGCTTGGCGCGGGGCGCACGGATGCTGCGCACCGCGCTCGGCCCGGCCATCGCACGGTTTCTCGAAGACGCCGCGGTGGTCGAGGTGATGCTGAACCCGGATGGCCGCATCTGGATCGACCGGCTCTCCGAAGGATTGTTCGATACCGGCGAGCGACTGTCGCCCGCCGATGGCGAACGCATCGTGCGCCTGGTCGCCCATCATGTCGGCGCCGAGGTTCATGCAGGCAGCCCGCGCGTCTCGGCCGAACTGCCGGAGACAGGGGAGAGGTTCGAGGGCCTGCTGCCGCCCGTGGTCGCGGCCCCGGCCTTCGCCATCCGCAAACCCGCCGTCGCCGTGTTCACGCTCGACGACTACGTGCGCGCCGGGATCATGACGGATAGTCAGGCCGAGGCGTTGCGCGAGGGCGTTGTGTCCCGCGCCAACATCCTCGTGGCGGGCGGCACCTCCACCGGCAAGACCACACTGACCAACGCGCTCCTGGCCGAGGTGGCGAAAACCTCCGATCGCGTCGTCATCATCGAGGACACGCGCGAACTGCAATGCGCAGCACCCAACCTCGTCGCCATGCGGACGAAGGATGGCGTGGCGTCCCTGTCGGATCTCGTCCGTTCATCGCTCCGCCTGCGCCCCGACCGCATCCCGGTCGGAGAGGTTCGCGGCCCGGAGGCGCTGGACCTCTTGAAGGCATGGGGCACGGGCCATCCCGGCGGCGTCGGCACCATCCACGCCGGCAGCGCCATAGGCGCGCTGCGCCGGATGGAACAGCTCATTCAGGAAGCCGTCGTCACCGTTCCGCGCGCGCTGATTGCCGAAACGATCGACCTCGTTGCCGTCCTCACCGGACGCGGCTCCGCGCGCCGGCTCACCGAACTCGCCCGTGTCGAGGGCCTTGGCCCGGACGGCGACTACCGCGTCGTGCCCGCCGTCATCGAGGGCGACGGCGGTGCGACCTCTCTCAGCCATGCCCTCAATCCCAGCTCCGAAGGAGACCATCCATGATCCAACATCTGCGCGCCGTGCGTCCGTCCCAAATGCACCATCACCTCGCCACGACAGCATCCGTCGCCATGGTGAGCCTGTTGATGGCCGCGCCCGCCCATGCCTCCGGCTCGTCCATGCCGTGGGAAGCGCCGCTGCAATCCATCCTCCAGTCGATCGAAGGCCCGGTCGCCAAGATCATCGCCGTGATCGTCATCATCACCACGGGTCTCGCACTGGCCTTCGGCGATACGTCGGGCGGCTTCCGCCGTCTGATCCAGATCGTCTTCGGCCTGTCGATCGCCTTCGCCGCGTCGAGCTTCTTCCTGTCCTTCTTCTCGTTCGGCGGCGGAGCGCTGGTCTGATGGCGGGCGTCATCGAACAGGGGGGCGAGGTTCCTGGCTTCACCGTGCCGGTCCACCGGGCACTGACCGAGCCGATCCTGCTCGGCGGCGCTCCGCGCGCCATCGCCATCATGAACGGCACGCTGGCAGGCGCGGTTGGCCTCGGCCTGCGCCTCTGGCTGGTCGGTCTCGCCATCTGGGCGATCGGTCATTTCGCGGCGGTATGGGCGGCGAAGCGCGATCCGCTCTTCGTCGAAGTCGGCCGCCGCCATCTGCGCATCCCCGCGCATCTCACGGTTTGAGGGGGGGCGTATCCATGATGAACCTCGCTGAATACCGCAATCGCAACAGCCGTCTTGCCGACTTCCTGCCCTGGGCCGCGCTTGTCGGCTCCGGCACCGTGCTCAACAAGGACGGCAGTTTCCAGCGCTCGGCACGGTTTCGCGGTCCCGATCTGGATTCGGCCGTGCCCGCCGAACTGGTCGCCGTCGCCGGTCGCCTCAACAACGCCTTCCGCCGCCTTGGCTCCGGTTGGGCGATCTTTGTGGAAGCGCAGCGCCATCCAGCCGCGATCTACCCCGCCAGCACGTTTCCCGATGCGGCGTCCGCATTGGTCGATGCCGAGCGCAAGGCCGATTTCGAGGAAGCGGGCGCGCATTTCGAGTCCAGCTACTTCCTGACCTTCACCTATCTGCCGCCTGCTGAAGACGCCGCCCGTGCGGAAACCTGGCTCTACGAGGGACGCGAGAAGGCCGGCATCGATCCGAACGAGGTGTGCAACGCCTTCGCCGACCGAACCGACCGGCTGCTCCGCCTGATCGAAACCTTCATGCCGGAATGCCGCTGGCTCGATGACGGCGAGACGCTGACCTATCTGCATGGCTGCGTGTCAACGCACCGGCACCGTGTCCGCGTCCCCGAAACCCCGATCTATCTCGATGCGCTGCTCGCCGATCAGCCGCTGACCGGCGGGCTGGAGCCGCGCCTAGGCGATCAGCATCTGCGCGTGCTGACCATCACCGGATTTCCGACCGCGACAACACCGGGCCTGCTCGACGAACTGAACCGGCTCGCCTTTCCGTACCGTTGGGCCACCCGCGCCATCCTGCTCGACAAGACCGACGCGACCAAGCTGCTGACGAAGATCCGGCGGCAATGGTTCGCCAAGCGCAAGTCCATCGCCGCGATCCTCAAGGAGGTGATGACCAACGAGCAATCCGCGCTGGTGGACACGGATGCGTCGAACAAGGCAGCGGATGCCGATCTCGCGCTTCAGGAACTCGGCGCGGATTATGCGGGCATCGCCTATGTCACCGCCACCGTGACGGTGTGGGACGCCGATCCGCGCATCGCCGACGAGAAACTCCGCCTTGTGGAGAAGGTCATTCAGGGCCGCGACTTCACGGCGATGGCAGAGACGATCAACGCCGTGGATGCCTGGCTCGGATCGTTGCCGGGGCATGTCTATGCCAACGTCCGGCAGCCGCCGATCTCCACGCTCAATCTCGCCCACATGATTCCGCTTTCGGCGGTGTGGGCGGGGCCGGAACGGGACGAGCATTTTGCAGCGCCCCCACTGCTCTTCGGCAAGACCGAAGGCTCGACCCCGTTCCGGTTTTCCCTTCACGTCGGCGATGTCGGCCATACGCTTGTCGTCGGCCCGACCGGCGCGGGCAAGTCGGTGCTGCTGGCGCTCATGGCGCTTCAGTTCCGTCGCTACAGAGGCGCCCAGGTCTTCGCCTTCGACTTCGGCGGCTCGATCCGCGCCGCAGCACTCGCCATGCGGGGCAACTGGCACGATCTCGGCGGAGGGCTGACGGACGGCTCCGACACGTCCGTCAGCCTCCAGCCGCTCGCCCGCATTGAGGAGACGAGCGAACGCGCGTGGGCGGGTGACTGGATCGTCGCCATTCTCCTGCGCGAAGGCGTCACCATCACGCCGGAGGTGAAGGAGCACATCTGGACGGCGCTGACATCGCTGGCCTCCGCGCCCGTCGAAGAACGAACTATCACTGGCCTATGTGTGCTGCTCCAGTCGAACGACCTGAAGCAGGCGCTCCGGCCATATTGCGTTGGCGGCGCATGGGGCCGGTTGCTTGACGCCGAGAACGAACATCTCGGCACCGCGACCGTTCAGGCGTTCGAGACAGAAGGGCTGATCGGCACAGACGCCGCCCCCGCCGTGCTCGCCTATCTCTTCCATCGCATCGAAGACCGGCTCGACGGTTCACCAACCCTCATCATCGTCGATGAAGGCTGGCTGGCGCTCGACGACGAGGGCTTCGCCAGCCAGCTCCGCGAATGGCTGAAGACGCTGCGCAAGAAGAACGCATCCGTCATCTTCGCCACGCAATCCCTCAGCGACATCGATGGCAGCGTGATTGCGGCTGCGATCATCGAAAGCTGCCACACCCGGCTTCTGCTGCCGAACGAACGCGCGATCGAGCCGCAGATCACCACCATCTATCGCCGCTTCGGCCTCAACGATCGTCAGATCGAAATCCTCGCACGGGCCATGCCCAAGCGCGACTACTACTGCCAGTCCCGGCGCGGCAATCGCCTGTTCGATCTCGGTCTCAGCGAAGTGGCGCTGTCGCTCTGCGCCGCGTCCGGCAAATCCGATCAGACCGTCATCGCCCAACTCCTCGCCGAACACGGCCCGGAACGCTTCCTCGACGCCTGGCTGCGCCATCGCGGCGTCGATTGGGCCGCCGACCTCATCCCCGACCTCACCAACCTGGAGAAACTGCCATGAAACTGCGCCGTTCCCTTGGCGGCCGGATTGCTGCCGCGCTGCTCATCACCCCCGTCGCGCTCGCTCCGATGCTGACCGCGCCCGCACAGGCGCAATGGATCGTCTATGACCCCACGAACTATGTGCAGAATGTGCTGACGGCCGCCCGGAGCCTTCAACAGATCACCAACCAGATCACCTCGCTTCAGAACGAAGCGCAGATGCTGATCAATCAGGCCCGCAATCTGGCGAACCTGCCGATCTCGTCGCTCCAGCAGATTCAGCAGTCGGTCCAGCGCACCCAGCAATTGCTCAATCAGGCGCAGAACATCGCCTACGACGTTCAGAAGATCGACCAGATATTCCAGCAGAAATATGGGAGCGTTTCGCTTTCCGCGTCGGATCAGCAGCTTGTCTCCGATGCCCGCTCTCGCTGGCAGAACACGGTCGGCAGCCTTCAGGATGCGATGAAGGTGCAGGCTACCGTCGTCGGCAATATCGACACCAACCGCACGGAGATGTCGCGGCTGGTGGGTGCGAGCCAGGGCGCGACCGGCGCTCTTCAGGCGACACAGGCCGGCAACCAGCTTCTCGCGCTCCAGGCCCAGCAACTTGCCGATCTCACCGCCGTCGTCGCCGCCAACGGCCGGGCGCAGGCGCTGACCGATGCGGAAAGGGCGGCGGCGGCCGAACAGGGCCGCGAGCAGCGCCGCCGCTTCCTGACGCCGGGCGCGGGCTATCAGCCGGGCAATGCCCGGATGTTCCCGAACGGCGGCAATTGAGGGGAGCGACGCCGATGGACGGTAAGATGCTTGCCCGGATCGGCGCCGTCGTCTTCGTCGGCGTCGCCATCACCGCCACCGTGATCGAGTTCACGCGCCAGCCGGAACCGGCCGAGGTGCGTCCGCTCGCTCGCGAACGCAGCGATACCGGCGAACTGCGTCAGCGGCTCCGCCAGTGCCGGGACATGGGCGAGGCCGCTACGCGCGATCCCGCCTGCCTCAACGTATGGGCCGAGAACCGCGACCGCTTCCTGAAGCAGGGCGTACCGGCGCCGAATACGCCGGAGGCCCCGACGACATTGTGGCCATCGGCTCCGACCGAAGATCCGATTGTCAAGGAAATGCAGCCGGTCACACAGCCCGAGCCTGCAAGACCGCCCGTTTCTCCTGATGAGGGAGCGCGCTGACATGGGTGGCACCGGCGTCATTGACCATTTCCTCGAAGTCTTCACCAAATATATCGACGGTGGCTTCGGCTTGCTGTCGGGCGAGGTCGCCTTCATCGCCACGACGCTGATCGTCATCGACGTAGTGCTGGCGGCGCTGTTCTGGTCGTGGGGCGCCGATGACGACATCATCGCCCGGTTGGTCAAGAAGACGCTGTTCGTCGGCGTCTTCGCCTACATCATCGGCAACTGGAACAATCTCGCCCGCATCGTCTTCGAGAGCTTCGCCGGTCTCGGCTTGAAGGCGTCCGGCACCGGCTTTTCCGTCACCGATCTGCTTCGTCCCGGCAAGGTGGCGCAGACCGGCCTCGACGCCGGGCGGCCACTGCTCGATTCAATCTCCGACCTGATGGGCTGGGTCTCCTTCTTCGAGAATTTCATCCAGATCGCTTGCCTGCTGTTCGCCTGGGCGCTGATCCTGCTCGCCTTCTTCATTCTTGCCGTCCAGCTCTTCGTCACCCTCATCGAGTTCAAGCTGACGACGCTCGCCGGTTTCGTGCTGATCCCTTTCGGCCTGTTCGGCAAATCCGCTTTCATGGCGGAACGGGTGCTCGGCAACGTCATCTCATCGGGCATCAAGGTTCTGGTTCTGGCCGTCATCATAGGCATCGGCTCGACGCTGTTTTCCGAGTTCACCGCTGGTTTCGGCGGCGCGACACCGACGATCGACGACGCCATGGCGATCGTGCTCGCCGCGCTGTCACTGCTGGGCCTGGGCATCTTCGGTCCCGGCATCGCCAACGGTCTTGTCTCCGGCGGCCCGCAGCTCGGCGCGGGAGCAGCGGTTGGAACGGGCCTCGCCGCAGGCGGCATGGTCATGGCTGGCGGCGCTGCGCTTGGCGCTGCCGCTGGCGGAGCTGGTGCGCTTGCCGGAGGGGCTGCCGCTGCCGCCCGTGGCGGCGCGGCGCTCGCGGGGGGCGCCTCCACCGCCTACAGCCTCGGCGCTGCTGGCCAGACCGGCGCATCCGCCGTCGGCTCCGGTCTCGGCAATGTCGCCAGCGCCGGCACGCAAGCTGCCGTCTCCCCCTTGAAGCGCGCAGCGTCGAAAGCCGCCGACAGCATGAAGCAGAGCTATCAGGCTGGCGCTCGCGGTGCGTTCGAGGTGACGGGCGGTTCGTCTACCGCCGGCACCATCGGCGGTGAAGCAGCCGATAGCGGGGCGACGCCTGCCGCTTCCTCCTCGTCCGCCGCCGCTGACGGCCCGCCCGCCTGGGCCAAGCGCATGAAGCGCTCGCAGCAATTCTCGCACGGCGTTCAGGCCGCCGCCCATTCCGTGCGCAGCGGCGACAGCCACGGCGGCGGCTCCTCCATCAATCTCTCTGAAAGTGACCGTTGATGTTCAAAAGACCCGCCACCCATTACGGCAAATCCCCTCAGCCCGAGACGCCCTATCAACGAGCGGCGCAGGTCTGGGACGACCGCATCGGTTCCGCCCGCGTGCAGGCCCGGAACTGGCGCTTCATGGCCTTCGGCTCGCTCGCGCTGTCGGCGGGACTGTCCGCCGCGCTGGTCTGGCAATCGACCAGCGGGTCGATCGTCCCGTGGGTCGTGCAGGTCGACAAGCTCGGCCAGGCACAGGCCGTCGCCCCAGCCGTCGCCGATTATCGGCCGACCGATCCGCAGATCGCATTCCATCTGGCGCGGTTCATCGAACAGGTCCGCGCGATCCCGGCCGACGCCATCATCGTGCGACAGAACTGGCTTCGCGCCTATGAGTTTACGACGCAAGCCGGCGCTCTGGCGCTCAACGACTATGCTCGCGCCAACGACCCGTTCACGAAGGTCGGCAAACAACAGATCGCGGTCGAAGTCTCCTCGGTCATCCGCGCATCGCCCGACAGCTTCCGCGTCGCCTGGATCGAGCGGCGCTATCAGGACGGCTCGCTCGTCTCGACCGAGCGCTGGTCCGCCATTCTCACCGTCGTCGTGCAGACCCCGCGCAACCCGGAGAAACTCCGGGCCAATCCGCTCGGCATCTACGTCAACGCCATCAACTGGTCGAAGGAGCTTGGACAATGATCCGGCCGTCTTATCCGACCGCCGGACATCCGGCGGCACGCAATCCCGTCTTTCCGGCTTTCCGTAAATCCGCTTTGCCGGTTCTCCTCATCTGCACCACGGCGCTCGCCGGCTGCGCCACGACGACCCCGCCGCCCGAGATCGCCTATGACGATGCCGCGCCCACCATGCAGACGGTCGATCCGCCTGCGCCGGTCACGGTGGTCGAGCTGCCGCGCCCGTTGCCGTTGCCCGGACAGATGAAACCCGTCGAGACCACGCGCCGCACGCCGGAGCCGGTCGATCCCACGGCCAGGGTCAATCAGGCAAACGCGCAGGCCCGCGTGCAGCCCGTCCGCGACGGCTTCATCAACTCCATGCAGGTCTATCCCTTCACGCAAGGGGCGCTCTATCAAGTCTATACCGCTGTCGGGCAGATCACCGACATCGCACTTCAGCCCGGCGAAACGCTGGTCGGTTCCGGCCCGGTCGCGGCCGGCGACACGGTGCGCTGGATCATCGGCGATACCGAAAGCGGCACGGGCGCTACCCGTCAGGTCCATATACTCGTCAAGCCGACGCGCACCGATCTGATGACCAATCTCGTCATCAACACCAATCTGCGCACATACCATATGGAACTGCGCTCGACCGAGCGCACCTATATGGCGTCGGTGTCCTGGCAGTATCCGCAGGACCAGCTCATCGCGCTCCGCAGGCAGAACTCCGAGGCGCAGGCTGTCCAGCCTATCGCCAGCGGTGTCGATCTCGCCAACGTCAACTTCCGCTATGAGATTTCCGGCGACCGTGCGCCATGGCGGCCGCTGCGTGCCTTCGACGACGGAAGGCAGGTCTTCATCGAGTTTCCCCGTGGCATCGGCCAGGGCGAGATGCCACCGCTCTTCGTTGTCGGGCCGGAGGGCAATACCTCGGAACTGGTGAACTATCGCGTGCGCGGCAACTACATGGTCGTGGACCGGCTCTTCGCCGCCGCCGAACTGCGCTTCGGAGCCGACCGCAACCAGAAGCGGGTCCGCATCTCCCGCACGGACGGGAGGCCCGCATCGTGAGCGAGGTCGACCCCGAAAAGGAAGAAGGGCGCAAGCCCGAGGCGCCAGAACCTTCCGATGATGCCCGGCCGCTGACCGGCGAGCCGGTTGCGCCCATGCGCCTGCGTCCCGAGCCGCCGCGCGTCACCCGCCTGTCGCGCAAGGTGCTTGCCGGTCTGGGTCTTGTCGCCAGTCTCGGCGTTGGAGGCGCGTTGATCTACGCGCTCCAGACCTCGCACGGCGGCCACCAGAACGAGGAACTGCTTTCGACCGACAACCGGGCGACGCCCGACGGCCTCAACAGCCTGCCGCGCGACTATACCGGGCCGGTGCTCGGCCCGCCGCTTCCCGGCGATCTCGGCCGACCTATCCTTGACGCGCAAAACCGGGGACAGCCCGTCACGCCGCCCGCGATTACTGCACAGCCCGGCCTCAGCGCCGAGGAGCAGCGCCGCTTGCAGGAACTGGAGGCGGCGCGGACCGCGCGGCTGTTCGCCTCGACGGAAACCCGCAATGCCGCGCCTGCCGCAACGGTGACGGCAGATGCCGCGGCAGCGGCACCGAACCTTGCCAGCCTTGGCCTTGCGCCGCAGCCGGCCACGCCCTCGGCGCAGGACCGCCAGCTTGCCTTCCTCAACCAGACGCCTGACAGGCGCACGGTCTCATCCGATCGCGTCGCCGCGCCCGCTTCGCCGAATGTGCTTCAGGCCGGCGCGGTGATTTCCGCCGCGCTCATCACCGGCATCCGTTCCGATCTTCCCGGCCAGATCACCGCGCAGGTGACGGAGAACATCTACGACAGCCCGACCGGGCGCATCCTCCTGATCCCACAGGGCACCCGTATCATCGGTCAGTATGACAACGGCGTCGGCTTCGGCCAGCGCCGCATCCTGCTCGTCTGGAACCGCCTGATCTTCCCGAACGGCCGCTCGATCGTGCTGGAGCGCCAACCGGGGGCGGACGCGCAAGGTTTTGCCGGACTGGAGGATGGCGTCGATTACCACTGGTGGGATCTCGCCAAGGCCGCCGCGCTTTCGACGCTGCTCGGCATCGGCACGGAACTCGCCACCGACGACAATGATCGCCTGGTGCGGGCGATCCGCGACGGAGCGCAGGACACCATCAATCAGGCAGGACAGCAGATCGTCCAACGCCAGTTGCAGATCGCGCCGACGCTGACCATCCGGCCGGGCTTCCCCGTCCGCGTCATCGTCACCCGCGACCTTGTGCTTGAACCCTATGGAGCGACGCCATGACCAAGCTGAAGCTCGGCCCGATCGCAGACGACAAGCCCATCAAGGTCACGTTGGAGCTGCCCGCCAGCTTGCACCGCGACCTGACCGCCTATGCCGAAATCCTCGGCCGTGAGGCAGGTCACGCCCCGTCCGATCCCGTCCGCCTGATCATCCCCATGCTGGAACGCTTCATCGCCACCGATCGAGGCTTCGCCAAGGCGCGGCGTGGGACGCCATCGTCCGGCATTCCTATCGCATGACGCGATCAAGGTATCGCACAATCTCGACTTCACGCGGTCGCCAAACCCCGCAGGATGATGGGGCGGCGCAGTGCCGCGTATTCCGATCGGGGAACCCAGGACTGCATATCCAACCGGACGGTGAGTTCATGTCTCGACGCCAAGCCACCAAGACCCGGCGTCGGTCTCGTGCCGCCTCCGGCAGCCTGCCCGGCGACCTCTACGACTATATCGATGAGGATATGCCGACATCTCCCGAAGCGCCGGTCGCGAAAGGACGTGGCACGGAGCCCTCGCTCGATCACTGGACCGTCTCCGACGATTGGCCCGAGCGCGTGCCCGTAACCGAAGTCGAAATCGACCTGTTCGAGGCGTGGTTCGGCGACATTATTGACGAACTGTTCGGCAAGCCCGGCTGATCCGGTTCGATCGCGCAGAGCGAATTTCCTTGAAATAGTTATATTACTATGATAACTATATTGGCGAATATCAGCTTCGCCGCCTGATGTCCTTTGTCGGTCGGCGAGTGCCCCTACGGAGGCTGCGCGCCATGACCACGCTGAAGATCGGCATTGCCGATACAGAGGAAATGAAGGCCCTCACGCTGCGCATCGCGCGCGGGGAGGAACAGCCGTCGCCCGACGATCCCAAAGTCTGGTTCATATCGACGGAATCCTTCTCCAAGGTCTTGTCGGCACCCAACCGCGAAATGTTGCGCCTGATCGCGGAACAGGAGCCGGAATCGCTCGATGCGCTGGCGGAACTGACCGGCCGCGCGAAATCCAACCTCTCACGCACGCTCAAAGCGATGGTCGGTTACGGCCTCATCCGCATGGAGCGCAGCGGCAAGAAACTCGCCCCCAAGCTCGTCCATGATCGCGTCGTGCTGGAACTGGCGCTTGCCAATCCACGGCGTAAAGCCTCACGCCCGAAGGAGACCGCCGATGAATAAAGAATCTCCATTGGTCGCCACCCGTGCCGCCCTTTACCTGCGCGTTTCCACCGCGCGGCAGGCCGAGCATGACGTGTCGATTCCCGACCAGAAGAGGCAGGGCGAAACCTATTGTATCTCGCGCGGATACCAACTCGTTGAAACCTTCGTCGAGCCGGGCGCGACCGCGACCAACGATCGCCGCCCGGCCTTCCAGCAGATGATCGAAGCCGGCACTTCCAAGCCTGCTCCCTTCGATGTCGTCGTGGTCCATAGCTTCTCGCGCTTTTTTCGCGATCATTTCGAGCTGGAGTTCTACGTCCGCAAGCTGGCGAAGAACGGCGTCAAGCTGGTCTCGATCACGCAGGAGATCGGCGACGATCCGATGCACGTCATGATGCGCCAGATCATGGCGCTGTTCGACGAGTATCAGTCGAAGGAGAACGCCAAGCACGTCATGCGCGCCCTGAAAGAGAATGCCCGACAGGGCTTCTGGAACGGCGCTCTGCCGCCGATCGGCTATCGCATCATCGCGGCCGAGCAGCGCGGCACCAAGACCAAAAAGAAGCTGGAGATCGACCCGTTACACGCCGACACGGTGCGGCTGATCTACCGGCTCGCCCTTCAGGGGGAAGGCGGTTCCGGCCCGATGGGCGTCAAGGCGATCGTCAACCACCTCAATCGCAACCGCATCTTCACCCGTGACGGCGGGCGTTGGGGCATCGGCCAGCTTCACCGCATCCTGACCCGACGCACCTATATCGGCGAGCACGAGTTCAACAAGCGCTCCAAGTCCAAGGTGCTGAAGCCGGTCAGCGAAATCGTCGTCGTCCCGGTGCCGCGCTTGATCGATCAGGAGACGTTTGATGCCGTGCAGGAGCATTTGCGGGTCCGCAACTCCAAGGTCACGCCGCCGCGTGTCGTCAGCGGACCGACCCTGCTGACAGGCATCTGCTTCTGTGAGAAGTGCGGTGGAGCCATGACACTCCGCACCGGCAAGGGCGGGCGCTATCGCTACTATACTTGCTCGATCAAGGCCCGTCAGGGCGAGACCGGCTGCTCCGGCCGCTCGATCCCGATGCCGCAGCTCGACGCCATCGTCTGCGACCATATTGAGAACCGGCTCCTCCAGCCCGAGCGGCTGGAGGAGATCCTGGCCTCGATCCTCGATCGACGCGAGGAGCGGGCGGATCGGCGCAGGGAGCATATCGCCGAGTTGAACCGACGCGCGGCCGAGACCGAGCTTCGCCTGAAACGCCTCTACGAGGCCATCGAAGCGGGCGTGGCCGATCTGGACGATCCGGCCTTGAAGGAGCGCGTCGTCGCCCTCCGGGCGCTCCGCGACCAAGCGCAAGTCGATTCCGAGCGAGCACAAGCCATGCTCGAAAGCTCCGGCAGCATGGCGGTGACGCCGGCCGTTTTACGAAAGTTCGCCACGACCGCTCGGCGTCGGCTCAGGCAGGAGGGCTGCGGCTACCGGCGGGATCATCTGCGCGCTTTTGCCCAGCGTGTCGAAGTCGGAGAAGGGCATGTTCGCATCATGGGATCGAAGGGCGAACTGCTGCGCGCCCTTACTTCGGTCTCTAGCGGGAAATCGGCGGGAATCGGCGTGCCCACTTTGGGACTGAAATGGCGGAAGGGGTGGGATTCGAACCCACGGTGGGTTTGAACCCACGCCGGTTTTCAAGACCGGTGCCTTAAACCACTCGGCCACCCTTCCGCGACCCGCTGGAGCGTCTTCATCGGGGAAAATGCGACGGGGCCATCCGCGCGCGCCCGCCGAAGCGGGCGCTGCATGCTCATAGCAATGCCGGGCGGCCGCGTCGAGGGTTCCTCTGCACATCTCGGGCGGGCGCCGCGCCGCATCTCCACCAAGTCTTTAGTCGCGACCTTTGGTGGATTGGATCAAGCGTGAATCGTTCGGGCTGATTACCCAGCATTTGAAGCTGAATTTGTTTGGGGGAGGCCCTTGAGGGTCTCTAGGTGTTTAGTCCCAGAGTATGATGGCGTAGGTTTATGCCCGACAGATGGGAAACGAGGTGGTGATGATGGGCGAGGTGGATGCTCCCATCTTCATTGCCAGCCGCCACTGAGGTGCCTTCCGCACCTGCTGCAAGCTGTAGGTTATTCTCGAGCGACCCGATTCGCCGGCGGAAGACACCTTACCCAGGAGGTGGGGACATGCTCTGAGGCGGCAAGAACGTGGAAGCGCCCTACCCTTTGCTCCCACGGCCCCTTCCCGAGTCCGCGCCGAGCAAGGCATCGAACATCGCCTGACCAAGCCCTACCATCCCTGGACCAATGGGCAGGCCGAACGCATGGTGCGCACCATCAAGGAAGCGACCGTCCGCGCCTTCCTTTACGCATCGTTGACCGACCTGAGACGCCATGTCCGCGACTGGCTGCTGGCCGACAACTACGCCAAGCAACTCAAGGCGCTGCGCTTCAAAACACCGTTCGAAGCCATCCGGCAGATCGCCGCACAAAAGCCCGAACTCTTCGTTCGCAAGCCAAACCATGACATGCTGGGACTAAACACCCAGAAGCACGGCCGCGCCGATGAGGTGGCTGGGCAGCACCAGCCGGTCGATGCCCCGCGCACTCGGGAAGGGACCGCGGAGCGGGGCGGCAAAGTGGATTTCCCGGTCGGACAGGCCAAGCCGGGTGCCGATGATCTCGTCCCTCTCCACCTTGAAGTCATGCACGGCCTTGCGCCAGTCGACGGTGGCCAGGGCGGCGGCGCTCCTGCGGGCGAAAAGGCGTCCGATGCCGCCGGCCTCCACGGCGGTCCAGCGGGGGGCGCCACGGCACAATTGGTGGAGCAGCGCGGCCAGGGCCTCCGGATGGGTGCCCTCTTCCACCAGCCGGCGATTGTCGCTCGGAATGTTCCAGTGCACGCCCGCGCCGATCAGGCGGCGGGTGGCGGCAAATGGACAACAGGTTTTCATAGACGAAGCCGCCGAGGCCGTGTGGTCCCACGCGTTGCCGGCCGTTTGCGTTACTCACCGCCGCGAGCGAGGCCTCGAAGCTGTCCGGAACCAGCACGATCGCCCGCGCGGCGGTGAAGGGCGAGGGGCGGGAGCGCTCGTGGCGATGGAGGCGGCCGAGGCGCTGGAGCAGAACATCGATCGGCGCGAGATCGGTGATCAGAAGGTCGGCGTCGATGTCGAGGCTTTGCTCCAGCGTCTGTGTGCCCACGAGGATCACGGGGCCGTCCGGGCGCTCCCGCCCAATGGCGTTCTCCACGGCCCGGTCGAGAAGCCGCCGGTCGCCGGCGCTGAAGCGACCATGGTGGAGGGTCGAGAGACCGTCGACGCGGAACAGGGCCGGATCATGCCCCGCCAGCTCCTCAATGGCCGCTTGAGTTGCAACCGCATCGCGCACCAGATTGCGGTTCGCCTCGCCATCGCCAGGGACTATTGGCGCACCCTCGACAAGGCCGGCCGCCAAAGCGGTGAAACCGATTCCGCCACCCCCGTGATGCCCGACCCGGAGACCGATTGATGGCCACCCCGCGCTTTATTCAGATCCACGCTTTGGTGAGCCATTCGGCCGCGCTGCTCAACCGGGACGATTCCGGCTTCGCCAAGCGCCTGCCGTTCGGCGACGGGGTCCGCACGCGCATTTCCTCCCAATGCCTCAAGCGCCACTGGCGTACGGCTGAGGACGCCTTCGGCCTCGACAAGATCGGGCCGGAGCTGGCGGTGCGCTCGCGCCGTCTGCCGGAGGAACGCATCCTGCCGGCGCTCGCCGGCATCGGCACCGAGGAGACCCGCAAGGCGGCCGTGGAGGCCATCGCGGTTGCGCTCTACAGCAAGAATGCGGTGAAGGACCCCTCCACCCGTCAGGCCCTGCTGATCGGCGAGCCGGAGATCGCCTATCTTGTCTCGAAGGCGAAGGACGCCGCCGCCGAGCCGGACGCCAAGGCGGCCGGCGCCTTCATCGAGAAGCTGTTCAAGAAGGAGGAGAAGGCCAATCTCTCGGCGTTGCTGAAGGCCAAGGGGCCGCTCAACGCCGGGCTCGAGGCCGCCCTGTTCGGCCGCATGATCACCTCCGATCCCGATGCCAACACCGATGCCGCCATCCATGTGGCGCACGCCTTCACGGTGCATCGCGAGCAGGCGGAAACCGACTATTTCACGGTGGTGGACGATCTGGAGACCGGCACCGGCGCCGGCGGCATCTTCGATACCGAGATCAATGCCGGCCTGTTCTACGTCTATGTGGTGGTGGACGTGCCATTACTGATCGCCAATCTTGGCGCCGACGCGCCGCTCGCCGCCAAGGTGGTGGAACATCTTATTCACCTGATCGCCACCGTTTCCCCCGGCGCCAAGAAGGGGTCCACCGCGCCCTATGCCTATGCCGATCTCGTGCTGGTGGAGAGCGGGGCGCGCCAGCCGCGCAGCCTCGCCAATGCGTTCCGCACCGCGGTCGCGCCCACCGTGGCGGCGGCGGGAACCGCGCTTGCCGTCCATCTGGCGAAGCTCGACGGCATGTATGGCCCCGGTGAGACGCGCCGCCTCGCCGCCCTTGATCCCCTCGATGTTCCGGCGGCGCAGGGGTCGCTGACGCTCGCCGCGCTGGCCCAGGCGGTGGCGGCCGATATTGCGGACGCCGGCTGATGCCCTGTTGCCTGATCCTGGTGCTGGAGGGGCCGCTGGTGGCCTTCGGCGCGGAAATGGTGGATGCGCGCGGCCCGGTGCGCGACTGGCCGGGCGCCTCCCTCCTCACCGGCCTGCTCGCCAATGCGCTGGGCTGGACCCGCGGCATGGGCGACGCCCATGACCGGCTCCAGGCCCGGCTGGACTTCGCCGTTGCCCTCGACCGGCCGGGCACGCCGGTACGGGATTTCCAGACCGCCGCGCTCGGCCACGGCGACACCGGCTGGACCACCTTCGGCGTGCCCGAGGGCCGCGCCGGCGGGGCTGGGACCTACGACAGCCCGCACATCCGCGAGCGCGACTATCGCGCCGATGCCAGCGTGCGGGTCGCGCTCATGCTGCGGGAGGCGGCGGAGCCGCCCACGCTGGATGATCTTGCGGCGGCGCTGACGGCGCCGGCCCGACCGCTGTTCCTGGGCCGCAAGCCCTGCCTGCCGTCGCGCCCGGTGTTCGAGGCCGTCGTGGAGGCTCCGGGCGTGGTGGAGGCGCTGGCGGGGGGCGCCGACGACACGCCCCTGGTGATGCTGGACCGTCCCGGTCTGCCCGATCACCTGGAGCGGCTGCATGTGACCGACCAGCGCAATTTCCGCTCCGGCGTGCATGGCGGCGAGCGGGTGTTCCGCCGGGGGCGATGGACGCCTCTCGCGACCGGAGGCGTGTCATGAGCCTCCATCTCCTGCGGTTCGATCCTGATCTGCTGCGGTGTCAGACCTGGTTTCGGCAGGAACACCTGCTCAATCGCGACGTGGAGGATGAGGGCTATGCCTGGCATGCCCTGCTGACCGCCGCCTTCGGCCGCGATCTGGCGCCGAAGCCGTTCCGCGTGCTCGGCCGGCGCGGGCGGCCGCCGCAGCTTCTCGCCTATAGCGCCCATGATGGCGCCACCCTCGCCGCCCATGCGGATGCCTTTTGCGATCCGCTGGCCCATCAGGCGCTCAACATCGCCACGCTGGCCGGAAAGCCGATGCCGGCCTTCGCCGCCGGGCGGCGGCTCGGCTTCGAGGTGCGGGTGCGCCCGGTGGTGCGCACCGATGGCCCAGGTGGACGCGACAGCGTTGCCGAGCGCGATGCCTATGTGGCGGCGTGCGCCCGGGCGGGGGCGGGGCCGCGCCCCGATCCGGCCGACGTATTCGCGGACTGGACCCAAGCCCGCCTCGCCGCCGGGGGGGCCGAGGTCGCGGCCATCCGGCTTGATGCCATCGCCGGCGACAAGGTGCTGCGCCGGGGCGCGCCGGGATCCGGCGGGGGCCGCCCGCTGGTGGCCATCAGCGGGCATTCTGCCGTGCTGGTGGGCACGCTGAGCGTGCGGGACGCGGAGGCCTTCGGCGTCCTTCTGGCGCGAGGCGTGGGCCGGCATCGGGCGTTCGGCTACGGCATGCTGCTGCTTTCACCGCCGGAGGCCTGAATGCTGCCTGGACGCCTGGGGCTGGAAACAGCGCGGCTACCCCATTCGGACCGCCACGGTCTGGTCAGCCTCGACCGGGGACGGCTGACCGTGGAAGAGGGCTGCCTGACATTCGAGTGCGCGGGCGGCGGCGCGACGCCGGCGGGTCGCTTCGGCTTGCCGCACCAGTCCGTTTCGCTGATCCTGCTGGGACCGGGCTCCAGCGTCAGCCATGACGCGCTGCGCCTGCTGGCGCGCCATGGGGTGGGGCTGGTGGCGATCGGCGAAGATGGCGTGCGATTCTACACCGCCCAGCCGCTCCTGCCGGACTTCTCCCATTTGGCGCGCGCCCAGGCCCGGTTCTGGGCGGACGAGGGGCGCGGCCGGCTGATGGTGGCGCGCCGCATGTATGCGCTACGCCTGGGCGAGGTGCTGCCCCATCGCGACATCGCGGTGCTGCGCGGCATCGAGGGCGCCCGCATGAAGGAGACCTACCGGATCGCGGCGGAGCGGGCGGGCATCCGCTGGGCCGGCCGGCGCTATGACCGGGCGAACCCGATGGCGGCCGACGCGCCGAACCAGGCGCTGAACCATGCCGCGAGCGCGGTGGAGGGCGCGGCGGCGGTGGCGGTGGCGGCCACCGCCACCATTCCCCAGCTCGGCTTTATCCACGAGGATTCCGGGCAGAGCTTCATCCTCGATATCGCGGATCTGGTCCGTGACAGGGTGACGATCCCCTGCGCGTTCAAGGCGGCGGCGCTGGCGCAGAAGCGGCCGGGCGAAAACCTGGAGCGCCTGGCGCGGCGCATGACCGGGGAGCGGCTGCGGCGCGACGGGGTGATTTCCACCCTTATCGACCACATCAAGGTGCTGTTGGCCAAACCCTCCGCGGAGGAGGCCGCCCGCCCGGCCGCGCGCCGGCCCGCCCAGGACAAGGAGGCGGAGGGACAGCGGGAGACGGGAACCGGGGCGGCGGGAGAAGCTGACGCGGGACAAGCGGAGGCGAGAGAAGCGGAGAATTGAAATGCCCATGACGGTCGTGATCACCCGGGACGTGCCGGGCCGCACGCGGGGCTTCCTGGCCTCCATCATGCCGGAGCCGGCGCCGGGCGTCTATGCGGCGGCGGATCTGTCGAAGGCGGTGCGGGAGCGACTGTGGGCGGTGGTGGCGGATTGGCACGGAGCGACCGCGCAAGGGTCCGTGGTGCAGGGGTCCGTGGTGATGATTTGGCGCGACGACAAGCAACCCGGCGGCCTTGGTCTTGCGACCCTCGGCACCCCGCCGCGACGACTGGCGGACCTTGACGGGGTGCTGGTTTCCGTGTGGTAGGGCAATCCGCCACATTTCAGCTTTTTGATAACGCTGGATAATCAACCTCTTAAAGCCAAGAGGCTCCCCCGCCCACGCGGGGATGGACCCGCATCCCGCTCACCTCTCAGGACGTAGCTCGGGGCTCCCCCGCCTACGCGGGGATGGACCCGGATGAGTCGGCCGGCTTTCCTCCGCCCACGCGGCTCCCCCGCCTACGCGGGGATGGACTCCGCACCGCCATGCGCATCGCGATCCACGGGCGGGCCGGCATTGCGTCGTGTGCGGGTACCGCTCTTGGTCCTGAGAAGCGTGCCCATGCGCTATATGGCAGCGTCACATGCAGAAATAAATACCACCACGCCAAGCCCGCTTCCGCTGCGAGCGCGTGGGGTGATTCCACCCGACCGAGGGTTCGCGCCGACTTGGCACGGTAACATAATGCTGACTTGGTGTCTTTCAGATTCTTCCGAAAAACCGCTAAACTTTTGATTTTAATGGTGCCGCGGAAGAGATTCGAACTCCCGACCCACGCATTACGAATGCGTTGCTCTACCAGCTGAGCTACCGCGGCACGTCCTCCTCATACGAACTGCGTGGCGCCTTTTCAAGGGTGCGCATCGCGAAATGGACGATGCAGCCCTGCCGTCCACATCCTGCATGGGCGCCGCGCGGCCATCGGGGCCGGCTCCGAACGTGAAGGCTCGGGCCGCCTCTGCCACCTGGCGCAAGCCGGCTATGGTGCGCACCAGATGGTCGGCGGCCGCATCCCGCGGTCCCGCGCGCATGGGCCACGGTCTCTCGGACCGCCTCCGGCACCTGCGACAGGGTGAGGCCAAGGACATGGCGGGCCGCCACCAAGTCCAGATCGCGGCGCGACGCCAGGGGGCGGCAAGGGCGTCCCTGGAACCTTCCTCCGACGAACACTGGCCGCCGCAATCCATGGGACCGCCCCGGCTTGCCCACCGGCCTGGCCACGCGCAAAGGACTTTCGGCATCGACGGCGCGCCTCGCGAACCCGATTGCCCCGCTAGCCCCCCTTGCCCGCGTGAGGGAACTTGCCCGCGTGAGGGAAACCGCGCGACAACAGGCCCTCTCCCTCCCCGCGCCGGCCGGGGCCGCTTCAAGAAGGATGTTGCGATGACGCCCCAAGCCCCCGCATCGACCCCCGACGTGGACGGCAAGATCTTCCTTGGAAAGGTGCTGCCGGCGCAGCCGGCGCCATCGGGCGCCGCCGCGAAGTCCGTCAGAACCACGAAGGGCGCCGGGGTGTCCACGAAGGGCCCGGCGCCCCTCGCGGTGGATGCGGGC
The DNA here is from genome assembly GCF_021730435.1 of Xanthobacter agilis. Classification (GTDB taxonomy): domain Bacteria; phylum Pseudomonadota; class Alphaproteobacteria; order Rhizobiales; family Xanthobacteraceae; genus Xanthobacter; species Xanthobacter agilis. Next base: position 15,639 of record NZ_JABWGX010000026.1, on the reverse strand, counting down.
GAATACCTCACGCTGCGCCTCGCCAATCGCCACGGCCTTGTCACCGGCGCCACCGGCACCGGCAAGACGGTGACGCTACAGGTGCTGGCGGAAGGATTCTCGCGCGCCGGGGTGCCGGTGTTCGCGGCCGACATCAAGGGCGACCTCTCGGGCATCGCCGCGCCGGGCGAGGCCAAGGACTTCCTGGTGTCGCGGGCAACCGAGGTGGGCATCACCTATGTTCCCGACAGCTTCCCGGTGATTTTCTGGGACCTGTTCGGCGAACAAGGTCATCCGGTGCGGGCCACGGTTTCGGAAATGGGGCCGCTGCTGCTCGCCCGCCTCATGAACCTGAACGACACCCAGGAGGGCGTGCTCAACATCGTCTTCCGGGTGGCCGACGAGCAGGGCCTGTTGCTGCTCGATCTGAAGGACCTGCGGGCGATGCTCGCCCATGTGGCGGAAAACGCGGCCGCCCTCACCACGCAATACGGCAATGTCTCCACCCAGAGCGTGGGCGCCATCCAGCGCCAGTTGCTGATGCTGGAGAACCAGGGCGCCGACAAGTTCTTCGGCGAACCAGCCCTCGACATCCGCGACATCATGCGGGTGGATCGCTCAGGTTACGGCATCATCTCGGTACTCGCCGCCGACAAGCTGATGGGCGCACCGCGGCTTTATGCCTGCTTCCTGCTCTGGCTGCTCGCCGAACTGTTCGAGCAGTTGCCGGAGGTGGGCGATCCGGACAAGCCAAAGCTCGTGTTTTTCTTCGATGAGGCACATCTGCTGTTCGACGAGGCGCCCAAGATCCTGCTGGAGAAGGTGGAACAGGTGGTCCGCCTGATCCGCTCCAAGGGCGTCGGGGTGTATTTCGTGACCCAGAACCCCCTTGACGTGCCCGAGAGCGTGCTCGCGCAGCTCGGCAACCGGGTGCAACATGCCCTGCGCGCCTTCACGCCGCGCGACCAGAAAGCGGTGAAGGCCGCCGCCGAAACCTTCCGCCCCAATCCCAGTCTTGATACCGCCCAAGTCATCATGGAACTCGGCAAGGGCGAGGCCCTGATCTCCACGCTGGAGGGCAACGGCGTCCCCTCCATGGTGGAACGCACGCTTATCCGGCCCCCGGCCGCGCGGATTGGGCCGCTTTCGCCGCCCGAGCGCGCCGCGGTGACGGCGAAGAGCCCGGTGGGCCACATCTACGACGCGGCGGTGGATCGAGAGTCCGCGTTCGAACGCCTGCAGGACCAGCAACAAGGCGCCCCGCCCCAGGATGGGAACGCGCCCGCATCGCCGGGCGGAGGCGGCCTGCTGGATTCCGTGCTCGGCACCATCTTCGGACGGCCCGACATCAACCCGGGCCCAGCCCCGGGCCCCAGCGGCCGGCAAACAGACCCCGCCAAGACAAGCCGCACCAGCGTGCCGAAAAGCGGCACCTCCAGCCGCGCCAGCACCCGCATGTCCACTACGGAACTGGTGGTGCGCCAGTTGGCCCGCTCGGTGGGCACCCAGCTCGGTCGCGCCATCGTGCGGGGGATCCTCGGCAGCATCCGCCGGTAGCGCGGTCCAGCCGCTGGGGCCAGGAAGCGGCCAAAAAGTGACGCCCGACCCAGGTAGGGAACTGTTGCCTGCGGGGAATACAACGGGTATGGTTAAAGTTACCAATGAGATTGCGGGGTCTCATTGGTTGATTTGCTCAAGCGCGCGCTTCGTCTTGGTCCAGCAGGATGAACGCGACGAGAAATGGAGCGCCTCATGAAGGTGTTACCTACAGCCCGCATTCTCATCATCGATTCCCAGTCAGAGCGTCGGGAGATCCTCCGCGACGCGCTCACCGCGTTCGGCGTCGGCGGCATCCACGAAGCGGCTGACCTCGCTGCAGCTCCTTCGCCGGTCCAGGCCGACATCCTGGTGGTGTATGCGGACGATCCGGAAAACGTCCCGGAAAATCCGTATCGCGACGGAGCGGGTGCGCCGGCCATCCTGGTGGTGGATGCACCGGTGCCGGTGCTGGTTCGCGCTGCGGCGCGAGGCGGCTACGATGCGGCCCTGGGCGCGCCTTTGGCGCCTCGCCTCCTCTATCGCCGCATCGGTTCGGTGCTGCAACGCGCGCGGCGCGTGGTCCGGATCGGCGCCCTGACGGCGCCGGTCGCCGTGGAACAACTGCCGGTGGAGGCGGTCCGCGAGGAGGTCCTTTCCCCCAGCCATTGACGGCGTCGACGCCCCCGCCCCGCTCCATAGGATAAACGCCTGGGAGCGGGGTATTTTGCGTGGTGCCAAGTCGTCGCACGGGTCGCGTGATCGCGCCCTTGGAACGCGCGCCATGGCGTGACGAAGCTTCTGGTGCAGGCTCCGCCCGGCACAGCAAGCCGCTTCAGCACACGAGCCACCGCAGGCCCGCGCACCGCAACCGGCGCGGCTTCCGCGTCGTCCGCCCCATCGGTCGGAAGCGCGGATCGGCGGCACCGTCACAGCTTGAGCACAGCCGATGCTGGCCCGGCCTTGACGCCCCGCACCTGCCCGATCATGGGCGGGCCACCGGGCTTTGCCACGCGATGTCTCCACGCGCGTTCCGGGAGCGCGGGGCCAGGAAACCGCGACCGTTCGCGCACCCGCTGCACGGCTGATCAAGAAGACTTGCGCCGACAGCGGCTTCAGACCAGCATTCGCCGGTGAGTCACCCGGCGCGACGGTCCTGACGCCAAACCGCGTTGTGCTGCGTCACCTTCGGGCACCGTTGGGCAGAAGCGCAAGCGGAGGCACATTGCCCTCGGCGTGGGCTCACCGGAGCGGAGCAGATGATGACAGCGGTGGATCAGGCCTTGCAGGCCGTGGACAGCGGGCTCGACGTGTCCCTGGAGCGACTGTTTGCGTTTCTGCGGATCCCCTCCATCTCCACCGACCCCGCCCACAAGGCCGCCTGCCACGATGCGGCCGCATGGGCGGCCAGCCAGCTTGCCGCCCTCGGCCTGACGGCGCAGGTGCATGAGACGGCCGGGCATCCGGTGGTGGTGGGCCGCACCGACACCGGCGCGGCGCGGCGCGTGCTGTTCTACGGCCATTACGACGTGCAGCCGGTGGACCCGCTGAACCTGTGGCAGACCCCGCCGTTCGAGCCGCGCTTCGGCGAGACGGCCGATGGCCGGCGCACGATCGTTGCCCGTGGCGCGGCCGACGACAAGGGCCAGGTACTGACCTTCCTCGAAGCGCTGCGCGCCATGAAGGCCACCTCCGGGCGCCTGCCGGTGGACGTCACCGTGATGCTGGAAGGCGAGGAGGAATGCGGCTCCCCGAGCCTGCCGGCCTTCCTTGCCCCCCATGCGGGGGAACTGAAGGCCGATATCGCCCTCGTCTGCGACACCGGCATGTGGGATCCGGCGACCCCCTCCATCACCACCTCGCTGCGCGGCATCGTGCATACCGAGCTCACCATCCATGGCGCCAACCGCGACCTGCACTCGGGTCTTTACGGTGGCGCGGCGGCAAACCCGGTGCACATCCTGTCCAGGATCATCGCCGACGTGCATGACGCGGAAGGCCGCGTGACCATTCCCGGCTTCTACGACGATGTGCGCGAGCCGCCGGCCGAAGTGCGGGCGCGCTGGGCGGAGCTGGGCCTGACCGCGGACGGCTTCCTCGGCCCCGTCGGCCTCGCCCGGTCGGTGGGCGAGAACGCGCGGATGCTGATCGAGCAGATCCAGTCGCGGCCCACCTTCGAGGTCAACGGCATGTACGGCGGCTATACCGGTGCCGGCTCGAAGACCATCATCCCCTCCAGGGCCACCGCCAAGATCTCCTTTCGCCTGGTGGCGGACCAGGATCCGGCCAGGATCCGCGACGCCTTCGTCGCCTTCGTTGCCGCGCGGGTGCCGCCGGACTGCACGTTCGAAGTCTCGAAGGGCGAGGGCTCCCGCGCGTTCCTGGTGCCCCCGGACAGCCCGGACCTCGTCAAGGCCTCGGCCGCGCTGGAGGCGGAATGGGGGGTGAAGCCGGTCACCATCGGTTCCGGCGGTTCCATTCCCATCGTCGGCCAGTTCAAGGCGCTGCTCGGGCTGGATACCCTGCTGATCGGCTTCGGCCTCGATGACGACCGGGTGCACGCCCCGAACGAGAAGTACGACCTCACCTCGTTCCATAAGGGCACGCGGAGCTGGGTGCGCATCCTCGACGCTCTCGCCTGAGCCGCGGCCCGCGCTCGCAGGTCCCGATTCGCCCATGCGGCGTGCGGGTTAGGCAGAACCGACACCCGGCGGCGGCGGCAACGTCTCGGCTCCGCCCGCACAGGGCGGGGCGCGACGCAGTTGTTGCCGCTATCCCCGAACTTATCAACTGTGCATGATGCACGGGTGGATGGCGCGGCAATTCCGGCCATCCACCGACTCTTAAGGATCAGGTCTGCTAAACGAGACCCCCAAGCCGTGGACTCGTCACCATGCTCGACCTTCCAAACAAGGGGGAGATTGTCCCCACCTATCGTCAGGCGCCCCATAACCTGGAGGCGGAGCAGGCGCTGCTCGGCGCCATCCTGGTGAACAACGAGGCCTTCTACCGCGTCTCCGACTTCCTGGAGTCGCGCCACTTCTACGAGCCGTTGCACGGCAAGCTGTACGAAGTGGTGGGCGCCCTCATCCGCGCCGGCAAGATCGCCACCCCGGTCACGCTCAAGACCTTCCTGCCCGCCGAGCTGGACGTGGCCGGCCTCACCGGTCCGCAATATCTTGCGCGGCTGGCGGCGGAAGCCACCACCATCATCAATTCCGAGGACTACGGACGGGCCATCTACGACCTCTCCGTGCGCCGCGACCTGATCCGAATCGGCGAGGAGATCGTCAACGAGGCGTTCGACGCGGTGGTGGACGCCTCGCCCCAGGAGCAGATCGAGCAGGCGGAAAAACGGCTGTACGAGATCGCCGAAAGCGGTCGCTACGACGGCGGCTTCCTGAAGTTCGGCGATGCCCTGCGCGAATCGGTGGACATGGCCTCCAAGGCCTTCCAGCGTGACGGGCACCTGTCCGGCATCGCCACCGCGCTCGACGACCTCGACCAGCAGATGGGCGGGCTCCAGCCCTCCGATCTCATCATCCTGGCCGGGCGCCCGGCCATGGGCAAAACATCGCTCGCCACCAACATCGCCTTCAACATCGCCGCCGCCTACCGCGGCGAGCAGAAGGCCGATGGCTCCATCGAGGCGGTATCGGGCGGTGTGGTTGGCTTCTTCTCCCTCGAAATGTCGTCGGAGCAGCTCGCCACCCGTATCCTCGCCGAGCAGGCCGAAATCGCCTCCTACAAGATCCGCCGCGGCGACATCTCGGAATCAGAGTTTTCCAAGCTCGCGGCGGCCGCCCAGACCATGCAGGCGATCCCGCTTTATATCGACGACACCGGCGGCATCTCCATCGCCCAGCTGGTGGCGCGCGCCCGGCGGCTGAAGCGCCAGCGCGGCCTCGATTTCATGGTTGTAGACTACCTTCAACTGCTTTCCGGTACCGGCAAGTCGGCGTCCCAGGGGCGCGTGCAGGAGATCACGGAGATCACCACCGGATTGAAGGCCTTGGCGAAGGAGCTGCAAGTGCCCATTATGGCGTTGTCGCAGCTCTCCCGTCAGGTGGAAGCGCGAGACGACAAGAGGCCCCAGCTTTCGGACCTGCGCGAATCCGGCTCCATCGAGCAGGACGCCGACGTGGTCATGTTCGTGTTCCGTGAGGAATATTACCTCAAGAACAAGGAACCCAAGCCGGGCACAGAGGAGTGGTTCAAGTGGGAGATCGAGATGAAGGCGGCCGAGAACACGGCCGAAATCATCATCGGAAAGCAGCGCCACGGCCCGACGGGGACGGTGAAGGTGCATTTCGAGCCCCAGTTCACCCGCTTCTCCAACCTGGCGCGGGAGGACCACCTGCCGACCCGGAGCTGAACGGCGAGGGCATCCCCGCCGTCCTGCCCGCAAGCACGGCGCCGCAGCAGACGGAACAGGAGCGCGCCGCCGAGGAACTCGAGGCCGGCGCCATCCTCACGGTGGATCTTTCCGCCATCGCTGACAATTGGCGCACGCTCGCGGCCCTCTCGGCCCCGGCCGAATGCGCGGCGGTTGTGAAGGCCAATGCCTACGGCCTCGGCATCGACAAGGTCGCGCCCGCATTGTGGCGGGTCGGCGCGCGCACCTTTTTCGTCGCGCATCTGAAGGAGGCCCAGCAGCTGCGCGGGTTGCTGCCGGATGCCACCATTTATGCCCTGAATGGCCTCCTGCCCGGCACCGCCGGCCTGTTCGCCGCCAGCGACATCCGCCCCGTGCTCGGCTCCGCGCCCGAAATCGGCGAGTGGAGCGACTATTGCCGCGACAATTCCGTGAGCCTGCCCGCCGCGATCCATGTGGACACGGGCATGCATCGGCTCGGCATCGCGCTCGAGGAGGCGGCCCGCCTGTCCGAGACCTACCGGATGCTCGGCTTCACGCCGAGCCTCATCATGAGCCACCTTGCCTGCGCCGACACCCCCGGCCATGTGCTGACAGCCCGTCAGCGGCTGGTGTTCGCCGATGTGGTCCAGCGCTTTCCGCGGGTGAAGGCGTCGCTCGCCAATTCCGCCGGCACGCTGATGGGTCGCGAGTTCCGCTTCGACCTGGTGCGCCCCGGCATCTTCCTTTACGGCGGCGTGGCCATCACCGGCGTGCCGCCGCTGCGCCCCGTGGTGCGGCTGGAAGCAAAGGTGATCCAGGTGAGCACCGCCCCCGCCGGCGAAACCGTGGGCTATGGCGCCACCGAGCGCCTCAGCCGCGACAGCCGGCTCGCCACCGTGCACATCGGCTATGCGGACGGCTTCTTCCGCGCCGCCGGCTCCACCGATGCGCGCAAGGGCGCGGAAGCCGTTCTCGCGGGCCGACGGTGCCCGCTGGTGGGGCGAATCTCCATGGATCTCGCCACCCTCGACATCACCGACCTGGCCCCGGATGCGGTGATGCGCGGCGACACGGCGGTGTTCCTGGGCGAAGGCATCACCGTGGACGAGCTGGCGCAAAAGGCCGGCACCATCGGTTATGAGGTGCTCACCGCCCTCGGCGGGCGTTATCTGCGCCGGTACATCGGTGGGTAAGCGGCGCGGCGCGCTGAAATCCACCGATACCGTCAAAACCCGACGTCCGGGCGTCACTCACCTGTCACCGCCTCCTGTCAACGAAGTCGTGATCGCCACATGGGGCGGTCCTCCGATGGTTGAATGGAGACGTTCATGTCGCAAGCCGCGACGCCGCACCACGCCGCACCGGCCGGGAGCCATCACCACAGCGCGCCCCGCCGGGCGTCCATGGATCGCGACCATGGTCTTCTTGAAGTCTTCCTGTTCTTCGCCCTGCTGATCGGCGGCCTGAGCTTCACCGGGTTTTCCATCTGGCGGGATGTGGTCGATTCGGGCACCAGCACCCTCGCCATCCTCCCGTTCATCCTGCTTGTGGTCGCCCTGCTGATCGCGCTGGCCTTCGAGTTCGTGAACGGTTTCCACGACACCGCCAATGCGGTGGCGACTGTGATCTACACCAATTCGCTGCCCGCGCATTTCGCGGTGGTCTGGTCCGGCTCCTGGAACTTCCTCGGGGTGCTGACATCCTCAGGCGCGGTGGCGTTCGGCATCGTGTCGCTGCTGCCGGTGGAGTTGATCCTCAACGTGGGCTCCGGCGCCGGCATGGCGATGGTGTTCGCGCTGCTGATCGCGGCCATCCTGTGGAATCTGGGCACCTGGTCGCTGGGCCTTCCGGCCTCGTCCTCCCACACCCTCATCGGCTCCATCATCGGCGTCGGCGTGGCCAATCAGCTGGTGCAGGGGCGCGATGGCACGTCCGGGGTGGATTGGGGCCAGGCCGCGAACGTGGGCTATTCGCTCCTGTTCTCTCCCATCATCGGCTTCATCGCTGCCGGCCTGCTGCTGCTGACGCTGAAGCTCACCGTGCACAATCCCGCGCTCTATCGCGCGCCCGATGGCCACAAGCCGCCGCCGTGGTGGATTCGCGGCCTGCTGGTGCTCACCTGCACCGGCGTGTCGTTCGCCCACGGCTCCAACGACGGGCAGAAGGGCATGGGGCTCATCATGCTGATCCTCATCGGCATCGTGCCCACTGCCTATGCCCTCAACCGCGCCGTGAACGTGGAGGAGGTGGCCCAGTTCCGCGCCATCGCCCAGGCCACGGAGGCCTCGTTGCAGAAGGCGGCCGGCAATGCCGCCACGCCGGCGAACCCGCGCGAGGTGCTCACCGCCTACGTCCGCGATCACGTCCCAACGCCCGAAACCGTGCCGGCCCTGGCCCAGGTGACGCGCGAGATTTCCGACATGGTGGCTTCGCACGAGACCCTGGCCCAAGTGCCGGCGGCCTCGGTCTCGAACATGCGCAACGACATGTACCTCGCCTCGGAGGCCATCCGGGTGATGAACAAGCTCGGCGCGCCCAAGCTCGATGCCAATGCGCGCGATAATCTCGGCGCCTTCAAGCACCAGCTCGATCAGGCCACCAAGTTCATCCCGGTGTGGGTGAAGATCGCGGTGGCCATCGCCCTTGGCCTCGGCACCATGGTGGGTTGGAAGCGCATCGTCGTCACCGTCGGCGAGAAGATCGGCAAGACCCACCTCACCTATGCCCAGGGGGGCGCCGCAGAAATGGTGGCCATGGCGACCATCGGCGCCGCCGACATGTATGGCCTGCCGGTCTCCACCACCCATGTGCTGTCCTCGGGCGTCGCCGGAACCATGGCGGCCAACCGGTCCGGCCTGCAGATGTCCACGGTGCGCAACCTGCTGATGGCCTGGGTGCTCACGCTGCCGGCGGCCATCGTGCTCTCCGGCGGGCTCTATCTGCTGCTGCGTCAGGTCATGTGAAGCCGCCCCGCTGACAGCAAAAAATCGCGGCCGGGGCGGATTGACCGCCCCGGCCGTTTGCATTCCGGAGCCCGCCCGAAAATGTCCGGCTTGCCCTTGCGGGGCACCGCTTCGCCCCAAGTCTTAATCGAAAATTAACCATACCCCCGCCACACTCATCACACGCTGAAGAGCCGCCCATCGGTCGCAGTTGTCGATGCGGAAGGCGGAACGTCCTGCGCGCTTCCGATCCTCAACCGCGGTGGTGAAGGCGTTTGGCATTCGCGTTTGCGCTCGCGGGGAGGCCCTCATGTCGGATCAAGTCGCTCTTACGCCGGAACACTCCGGTCTTGTTGACAGCTTCATTGCCTCGGGTCGTTTCGAAGGTCCGCAGGCCGTCATCGGCGCCGCCCTTGCGCTGCTGGAAGGCCGCGAGCGCGAGCGCACCGAAAAACTGCGCGCCCTGCATGATGCGGTCTCCGGCGACATGGAAGCCACCTTCCGCGAGATCGAGCAGCTCATCGCCTGCGGCCTTGCCACCTTCCAGACCCCGGCCCTGCGCGAGGCATGCTGAGCCGCGCGTGCCCGCGAACCCGAAGCGTGGGGCGCGGTCTCGCCAGCAAGACCGGCCGATGATGTAAGGTGCGCGGGCGCGCGGCGGATTCGTCGGCGCGCCCCATCGGCGTCTTATCGGAACGGTTCATGGCCAAGCGCGACCACACTTTCGTCTGCCAGTCCTGCGGCGCGGTCTATTCCCGCTGGCAGGGCAAGTGCGACGCTTGCGGCGCGTGGAACACCATCGCCGAGGAAGTCGCGGTCGCAGCCGCCGTGCCCGCGGCCCAGCGCTCCAGCCGCAAGGGCCGGGCCTTCGCCCTGGAAAGCCTGGAGGGTGTCGGCAATCCCACCCCGCGCCTCGTGTGCGGCATCGGCGAATTGGACCGGGTAGCCGGCGGCGGCTTCGTGCCCGGCTCCATCCTGCTCATCGGCGGCGATCCCGGCATCGGCAAATCCACGCTTCTGGTCCAGGCCTCCGCCGCGCTCGCCACGCGCGGCCTCAACGTGGTCTATGTGTCCGGCGAAGAGGCCGTGGACCAGGTGCGCATGCGCGCCCAGCGCCTGGGCCTTGCCGGCGCCAAGGTGGGCCTTGCGGCGGAAACCAATGCCGAGAACATCCTCGCCACCCTCGCGGGTGGGCCGCCGGTGCATGTGGTGGTCATCGATTCCATCCAGACCATGTGGTCGGACAGCGTGGAATCGGCGCCCGGCACGGTAACCCAGGTGCGCACCTCGGCCCAGCTCCTGGTGCGCTACGCCAAGCAGACCGGCGCCTGCGTGATCCTGGTCGGCCACGTCACCAAGGATGGCCAGATCGCCGGCCCGCGCGTGGTGGAGCACATGGTGGATGCGGTGTTCTCCTTCGAGGGCGACGGCGGCCATCAATTCCGCGTGCTGCGGGCGCAGAAGAACCGCTTTGGCCCCACCGATGAAATCGGCGTGTTCGAGATGACCGGCGGCGGCCTGAAGGAAGTGGCCAACCCGTCCGAGCTGTTCCTCTCCAACCGCGACCTGGGCGCGCCGGGCACCGCCGTGTTCGCCGGCATGGAAGGCACGCGCCCGGTGCTGGTGGAGATCCAGGCCCTGGTCGCCCCCTCCTCCCTCGGCACGCCCCGGCGCGCGGTGGTGGGCTGGGACCCCAATCGCCTGTCCATGGTGCTGGCGGTACTGGATGCCCGCTGCGGCGTGCGGCTCGGCGGGCATGATGTCTACCTCAACGTCGCCGGCGGCTTCCGCATTGCCGAGCCGGCGGCGGACCTTGCGGTCGCGGCGGCCCTGGTGTCCTCGCTCACCGGAGCGCCGTTGCCGGCGGATGCGGTTTATTTCGGCGAGGCCAGCCTCACCGGCGCGGTGCGGCAGGTGTCGCAGGCCCCGGCCCGGCTGAAGGAAGCGGCGAAGCTCGGCTTCGCCCGCGCCGTCATTCCCGCCGGCGGTCAGGACGGCTCCACCCCGCCGGTGGAGGTGGACGCCATCTCCTCCCTGGCGCAGCTCGTGGCGTCCATCGCCGCCCGCGCACCGCGAAAGACAGCCCCGCGCCCGGCTCAAGGTGCCGCCGGCGGTGGGGATCCACGACCCGCCATCGCGACCGCCGGATCCGATGACTATTCGGACTGACGCAACAGGAAGGATGACGGGGCGGGATGTGCGGGCTATATGACCCGCGCGGCGCGCTCCGCATGACGTGGAGCGGCGGGGCATGCCTGTCCCGCGCCATACCGACCACGGATCGATGCACCAATGCCTGTCACCCTACTGGACATCATTGTCATTTCCGTGATGCTGATTTCGGGCATCCTCGCCATGGTGCGGGGGCTTCTGCGCGAAGTCTTCAGCATCCTGTCGTGGGCTGTCGCCGCGGGCGTCACGCTCTTCTTCTACAAGCCGGTGCTGCCTTACGTGAAGCAGTACATCTCCCAGGACACAGCCGCCACTGCGGCAACCGTGGGAATACTCTTTCTCGGCACCCTTCTCATCGCTTCCATCGTCAGCGCGCGCATTTCCGACGTGGTGCTCGACAGCCGAATCGGTGCTCTCGACCGGAGCCTGGGCTTTCTGTTCGGCCTCGCCCGCGGCCTGCTCGTGATGGTCGTGGCCTTCCTGTTCTTCAACTGGCTGGTTCCGGTGAAGAGCCAGCCGCCGTGGGTTGTGAACGCAAAATCCCGTCCCGCCCTGCAAAGTGCGGGCGATTGGCTGATGGCCCAGTTGCCGGATGACCCTGAAAACACCATTTTGAACAAGCTAAAGAAGCAGCCCGTCCCCGAGGAGGGCGAAACGCCCGCTGCCCCGGCGGGGGGGCCGCGTTCGGACAACATGGGTCTTGGGGCTCAAGGCAAGGCGGCAGATGCCGCCCGCGGAACGGCCGGTCAGGGAGCCCAAGGAAACCAAGGGTCCGCAACCGCCAATTATCGGCGCACGGATCAGCAGGGTTTCGATCAATTGCTGGAGAGCACGCGCGGCACTGGCCAGTAGGGCCGCCGAGCGGAGGTGCAAAATGGACAAGATGAACGCGGACGGCATGAACGGCGCGGGAGAACACTCCCGTTATTCCTCCGGGCTCGACTTCGATCTCGACGGCGATCGCCTGCGTGAGGAATGCGGCGTCTTCGGCATCTACAACCATCCCCACGCCGCGGCGGTGACGGCCATCGGCCTGCACGCCTTGCAGCATCGTGGACAGGAAGCCGCCGGCATCGTCTCCTTCGATGGCCGGCGGTTCCATTCGGAGCGCCGGCTCGGGCTCGTGGGCGACGCCTTCTCCGATGCCGCGGTGATCGACCGCCTGCCGGGGGATTCCGCCATCGGCCACGTTCGGTATTCCACCACCGGCGAAACTTTGCTGCGCAACGTGCAGCCCTTGTTCGCCGAACTCGACGCGGGCGGCTTCGCGGTGGGCCATAACGGCAACCTCACCAATGGCCTCACCCTGCGCAAGCAGCTCGTGCGCGAAGGGGCCATCACCCAGTCGACGACCGACACCGAGGTGATCCTCCACCTCGTCGCCCGCTCCCGCAAGCCGCGCTTCATCGACCGTTTCGTCGACGCGATCCAATGCCTGGAAGGCGCCTATTCCCTGGTGGCGCTCACCAACAAGAAGCTCATCGGCGCCCGCGACCCGCTCGGCATCCGCCCCCTGGTGCTCGGCACCCTGGACGGCTCGCCCATCCTCGCCTCGGAGACCTGCGCGCTCGACATCATCGGCGCGCGCTATGTGCGCGATGTGGAGAACGGCGAGGTCATCGTCATCGACGAGGACGGCCTGCAATCCTATAAGCCGTTCCCGGAAGTGCCGGCGCGCCCCTGCATCTTCGAATACATCTATTTCGCCCGCCCGGATTCCGTGGTGGGCGGCCGGTCCGTCTATCAGGTGCGCAAAACCTTCGGCAAGGTGCTGGCGCAGGAGAGCCCGGCGAATGCCGACGTGATCGTGCCGGTGCCGGATTCCGGCGTGCCGGCGGCCATCGGCTTCTCGCAGCACTCTGGGATTCCCTACGAACTCGGCATCATCCGCAACCATTATGTGGGGCGCACCTTCATCCAGCCCACCCAGTCCATCCGCGACCAGGGCGTGCGTATGAAGCATTCCGCCAACCGCTCGGTGGTGGAAGGCAAAAGCATCGTGCTGGTGGACGACAGCCTCGTGCGCGGCACCACCTCGGTGAAGATCGTGCAGATGATGCGCGATGCCGGCGCCAAGGAAGTGCATTTCCGCATCGCCTCGCCGCCGATTACCCATCCCGACTATTACGGCATCGACACGCCGGATCGCGACAAGCTGCTGGCGGCGACCCATGACCTGGAAGGCATGCGCCGCTACATCGGCGCCGACAGCCTCGCCTTCCTGACCGTGGATGGGGTTTACCGCGCCATGGGCTATGAGGGGCGGGACCCGGTGCGTCCGCAGTTCACGGACCATTGCTTCACCGGCGACTACCCTACCCCGCTCACCGATCGCTCTGGCGCGGTCGGCGCGCAACAGCTCTCGCTCCTGGCCGAAGCGAGCTGAGCCCATCCGGGCGGCACACAGGTGCCGCCCCAGCCCCTGGGGGGCTCCCCCTTCGCTGAACCGATGGCGTCTCCGTGCAGAGCTCGCCTGCCGCCTCTGCAAACTGCCGTAGATCCCCGGAAGGCCCCAATGCCCCGGCGGTCGCGAAGCCCCGCGCATCTGGCCCTGCCCGCACAGCGGGGCACAAGGCGCCGGCGCGTCACCCCCAGAACTGCGGCGTCACGCCCAGGGGAAGTACCGGGGCGAGCCTGGACTTTGGACGCGATCACCGCTCATTTCGTCTGTCAACGATAACGCCCGCGGAGCACCCATGACCGACATCAGCCCGACCGGCGGCAAGCCTCTCTCCGACAAGATCGCCCTCGTCACCGGCGCCACCCGCGGCATCGGCGCCGCGACCGCCCTCGCCCTGGCCGCGGCCGGCGCCCATGTGGTGGCGGTGGGGCGCACCGAAGGCGGGCTCGAGGAACTGGACGACGCCATCACCGCCATGGGCGCCAGCGCCACTCTGGTGCCGTTGGACCTCAAGGACAGCGAAGGCATCGACCGCCTGGGCGGCGCGCTGTATGAGCGCTATGGCCGACTCGACATCTATGTGGCCAATGCCGGCGTGCTGGGGCCGCTTTCCCCGCTCGGGCATGTGCTCCCGAAGGATTGGGACGCGACGGTGGCGGTGAACATTACCGCCAATTGGCGCTGCATCCGCTCCTTCGATCCCCTGCTACGCCTGTCCACCACTGCGCGCGCGGTGGTGATCTCCTCCGGCGCCGCCCACAAGGCGCGCGCCTATTGGGGGCCATATGCCATCACCAAGGCGGCCCTGGAGGTCATGGCCCGCACCTGGGCAGCGGAAGCCATCAACGGCAATCTCAAGGTGAACCTGTTCAATCCGGGACCGATTGGCACGCTCATGCGCGCCAAGGCCTTCCCCGGCGAAGACCCGACGACCCTGCCCACCCCCGAGGACGCGGCCGCGGCGATCCTGCCCTTGTGCCTGCCGAGCTTCACCGAAACCGGGAAGCTCTACGATTTCCCGCAAGGCAAACTGCTCGATTTCCAGATGCCGGCCTGACCGGCCGCAGGGCTCGACCACAGGCCCTGATGCGCGGCCCTACCCCCCGGACCCGGCTGGGATACGCCGGGGATGATTGCCCCGCTCAATCAACGCCCGCGTCGGGACGCCGCTTTGCGCGCGGAAACGCTCAAGCCATCCATCGCGATGCACAAGCCTTCGGTCAAGCGCGCCCGGCGCAGAACCCGATGGGATATGCCAAAAGCCCATGAGCACGACTCAGGGGCCTTTGGTTCAGCCTGCGCGACTTCCGAACGAACTCACGCGGCCCCGGTCCGAAACCGGGGCCGATCGTCTCGGCATGGGTCAAAGACCGCGTTCGATGGGGAGGGGCAAGGCCCCGCCCGCCGGGCATTCGCCGTGAGGCAAAGCGAACGGAACACGCGCCGCATACGCGTTTCGACGCCCGAGACGCGACGATCGGGACCGACGACCCCTTCTGCACCCGCCAACCCCGAGATGGCACCGATGCCCGGGCCTCTCCCAGAGAGAACCGGCGCAATGCGGTTTCGCTCCCAAGATGGCCGCCCATCGCCCACATCTCGACGGCGCGCGTTTTCCCTCTGCCGGCTCAACACTGGCAAGCCTTTGCGCGAATTTCCAAGGGGATCCCGCCCCACGCCATCCACAGGCAAAGGGCTAAATATGCCTGTCATGACGTTTTTTTGGCAGCCAGCCCTTTCCTTCCGAGGGGCAGGTTGCTACATAGGCGTCACCGAACGACGCGGCAACGAGCTGGCGGTTCGGTGGTGACGCGGGGTGGAGCAGCCCGGTAGCTCGTCAGGCTCATAACCTGAAGGTCGCAGGTTCAAATCCTGCCCCCGCAACCAAAAAACTATTGAACTTCAAGACTTTTGCAAAGGTCGCCTTAGGGCGGCCTTTTTGCGTTTTGGGTCGTGTCGCCACCACATGTCGCCACCGTCCAATTTTTCCACTGGACCTTCGAGCGACGGCCCGGTGTGGCGATGCGGCAAAGGAAGGTCAGGCGGGTGGAGAGGGTGAGGCCCGGCGCAAAGGGACTATGGGCGGGGTTCGTGAGGAGTAAGGGAGCGAGGAGGTGGGCGCGTTGGGCCACCCGCTCCATAGGCATGGTCCATAGCTGTTTGGTCCCGGCATTTGATGGTGCGGGTTTAGGCTGAAGCGTTCCGGCTCGATTGTCCAGCATTTGCAGATGTATTCGAAGGGTGTGAGGCCG
>NZ_JABWGX010000025.1 GCF_021730435.1 Xanthobacter agilis | reverse complement strand
CACCGTGGTCTTCACGGTCGGACGGATGCCGACGATCTCCACTTCCTCGCCCACCTTGATGATGCCGCGCTCCACGCGACCGGTCACCACCGTGCCGCGCCCGGAGATCGAGAACACGTCCTCGATCGGCATCAGGAACGGCAGGTCAACCGGACGCTCCGGCTGCGGGATGTAGGAATCCACGGCCTCCATGAGCTTCAGCACAGCGTCACGGCCGAGAGCCGGATCGCCATTCTCAAGCGCCACCAGCGCGGAACCCCGAATGATCGGGATATCGTCGCCGGGGAAGTCGTACTTGGACAGAAGCTCGCGCACTTCCATCTCGACGAGCTCGAGCAGCTCGGGATCGTCGACCATGTCGCACTTGTTGAGGAACACGACCAGCGCCGGCACACCCACCTGACGGGCGAGCAGGATGTGCTCGCGGGTCTGCGGCATGGGGCCGTCGGCGGCCGACACCACCAGGATCGCGCCATCCATCTGCGCCGCGCCGGTGATCATGTTCTTCACATAGTCGGCGTGCCCGGGGCAGTCGACGTGCGCATAGTGGCGGTTCGCGGTCTCATACTCGACGTGCGCGGTCGAGATCGTGATGCCACGCGCCTTCTCTTCCGGCGCCTTGTCGATCTGGTCGTAGGCGGTGAAGGTGGCGCCGCCGCTCTCGGCCAGAACCTTGGTGATCGCAGCCGTGAGCGAAGTCTTGCCATGGTCGACGTGACCAATGGTGCCGATGTTGCAGTGCGGCTTCGAACGGTTAAACTTTTCTTTGGCCATGGGACGCTCCGTTGGGTCTCTCTGGCGTGATCTCTAGGGTGATGGGGCTCAGGCCGACGCTCGCGCTAAAAGCGTCAAGCGTACTTGGCCTGAACCTCTTGAGCGACGTTCGACGGCACCTGCTCGTAGTGGTCGAACTGCATGGTGAACGTGGCACGCCCCTGGCTGAAGGAACGCAGGGTGTTCACGTAGCCGAACATGTTGGCGAGCGGCACCATCGCGTTGATCACGTTGGCGTTGCCACGCATGTCCTGGCCCTGGATCTGGCCGCGACGCGAGTTCAGATCGCCGATGACCGAGCCCGTGTAATCCTCGGGTGTCACCACCTCGACCTTCATGATCGGCTCAAGCAGCACCGCGCCACCCTTCTGAAGGGCTTCACGGAACGCCGCACGAGAGGCGATCTCGAACGCGAGGGCAGACGAGTCCACCTCGTGGTAGGCGCCATCGATGAGCTGGACCTTCACGTCCACCACCGGGAAGCCCGCCAGCACGCCGGCGCCAAGTACGCTCTCGAGGCCCTTCTGGACACCCGGGATGTACTCCTTCGGCACCGCGCCACCGACGATCGCGCTTTCAAACGCGAAGCCCTTGCCGACCTCGTTCGGCTCCACGATGAACTTCACCCGCGCGAACTGGCCGGTACCACCGGTCTGCTTCTTGTGGGTGTAGTCCACCTCGGTCTTCTTCGTGAGAGTCTCACGATAGGCAACCTGCGGCGCGCCGATGTTGGCATCCACCTTGTACGTGCGCTTCAGGATGTCGACCTTGATGTCGAGATGAAGCTCGCCCATCCCCTTCAGGATGGTCTGGCCGCTCTCGTGGTCGGTCGACACACGGAAGGACGGATCCTCCGCCGCCAGCTTCGACAGGGCGATGCCCAGCTTCTCTTGGTCGGCCTTGGACTTCGGCTCGATGGCGATCTCGATGACCGGCTCCGGAAATTCCATCTTTTCCAGGATCACGGCCTTCGACGGGTCACACAGCGTGTCACCGGTGCGAACTTCCTTGAGACCGGCGAGAGCGACGATATCGCCCGCATAGGCCTCCTTGATGTCCTCACGGTTATTAGCGTGCATGAGCAGCATCCGACCCACCCGCTCGCGCTTGTCGCGGGTCGAATTGAGCAGGCCCATGCCTGTTTCCATCACGCCCGAATAGACGCGGCAGAAGGTGATGGTGCCCACGAAGGGGTCATCCATGATCTTGAACGCGAGGACAGACAGGGGCTCCTCGTCGGAGGGCTTGCGGTCGGTCTCTTCCTCGGTCTTGAAGTCGATACCCTTGATGGCGCCACGATCGATCGGAGACGGAAGATAGTCCACGACCGCGTCGAGCAGCGGCTGCACACCCTTGTTCTTAAAGGCAGAGCCACAGAACACCGGGTTGAACTTGCGCCCGATCACCGCCAGACGGATCAGCCGCTTCAGCGTCGCCTCGTCCGGCTCGGTGCCGTCGAGATAGGCCGCCATGGCATCGTCGTCGAGCTCAACCGCGGCTTCCACAAGCTTGTTGCGGTATTCAGCAGCCTTGTCCGCGAGATCCGCAGGGATCTCCTCGTCGTGGAACTTGGCGCCGAGCGCTTCATCTTCCCACACGACCGCCTTCATGCGGATGAGGTCAATGATGCCCTTGAAGTTGCTCTCGGAGCCGATCGGCAGCTGGCAGCACACGGGGTTGCCGGCCACGCGGTCGACGATCATCTCGACGCAGCGGTAAAAGTCAGCGCCGATCTTGTCCATCTTGTTGACGAACACGATGCGCGGCACGTTGTACTTGTCCGCCTGGCGCCACACCGTCTCGGTCTGCGGCTCGACGCCCTGGTTGCCGTCCAGCACGCACACCGCGCCGTCCAGCACCCGGAGCGAGCGCTCCACCTCAATGGTGAAATCGACGTGCCCGGGGGTGTCGATGATGTTCAGACGCTTCCCGTGCCAGAAGGCGGTCGTCGCGGCCGACGTGATGGTGATGCCGCGCTCCTGCTCCTGGGTCATCCAATCCATGGTGGCAGCGCCATCATGGACTTCGCCGATCTTGTGGCTCTTGCCGGTATAATAGAGGATCCGCTCAGTGGTCGTGGTCTTGCCGGCATCGATGTGCGCCATGATGCCGAAGTTGCGGTAGTCCTCGATCGCGTGAGTACGGGGCATGGGAAGCGTCCTCTCCGATCACCAGCGGTAATGCGAGAACGCCCGATTGGCTTCAGCCATGCGGTGCGTATCTTCGCGTTTCTTCACGGCAGCGCCGCGATTATTAGCGGCATCGAGCAGTTCGGCGGACAAACGCTCCACCATGGTCTTCTCGTTGCGCGCCCGAGCGGAAGCGATGAGCCAGCGGATCGCCAGGGTCTGGCGACGCTCGTTCCGAACTTCCACCGGAACCTGATAGGTGGCGCCACCCACGCGGCGGGAGCGAACCTCCACCGCCGGCGCCACATTCTCGAGCGCCTGAATGAACACTTCCACCGGATCGTGCTTGGCCTTGCCCTCGACCACGTCGAGTGCCCCGTACACAATATTTTCAGCCACCGACTTCTTACCGTCGCGCATGACGGAATTCATGAAGCGCGACAGGGTGGTGGAGCCATACTTCGCGTCCGGGATAACTTCGCGGCGCTCGGCCTTGTGACGACGTGACATCGTTCAGTTCCTCACTTCAGCCGGATCACTTCGGACGCTTCGCGCCGTACTTCGAACGGCGCTGCTTCCGGTTCTTGACGCCCTGCGTATCGAGCACGCCACGCAGGATGTGGTAGCGCACGCCGGGAAGATCCTTCACGCGGCCGCCGCGGATCATCACCACGGAATGCTCCTGAAGGTTATGGCCCTCACCGGGGATGTAGCCGATCACTTCGTAGCTGTTGGTGAGCCGCACCTTGGCGACCTTACGAAGGGCCGAGTTCGGCTTCTTCGGGGTCGTGGTGTAGACGCGTGTGCAAACGCCACGCTTCTGGGGGCTCGCCTGGAGCGCCGGCGCCTTGTCCCGCGCCTTCTGCGCTTCCCGCGGCTTACGGATCAGCTGGTTGATCGTCGGCATGTACGCCTTCGCCTCGTCCTGACCTGCGGCCTCGGCCGCAACTTTTAAGTTCGACGACCTTGCGATCGCCACGGCTGGCCATCTTGCGATGACCTTACGAAATTCCCTTCGGCCGCCGGAACCGGCTGGCCGCACCACGAACAGAAAGGCGCCGCTCGCCACCACACATCGGCAGCGAACACGCCTTGTTCGCGACAGAGGATCACAACGCTCGTTCCTCAGAACCGGAGGGTTCCGGGGTCGGCGCTGCGATCGTGCACCTGAAGTTATCGCAGTGCTGTTCCTGGCAGCGTGTCGGTGCCGTGAAAGACGCCTGGACCGCTTGGCGATTGCCGGGGGTCGGAGGAAACGTCTTTCGTTCAGGCACCGCTCGCCTGCCGCGAAAGTGGGCTGCTTCTAGCCGCAGAGTCGCTCTGCGTCAAGAGTTTCAACGCTTCAGAGGCGAGAAAAGGCGCTCCGAACCGGTTTTCGCATCCCGGTGAAGGTCTAGCACCGTCGTGGGATGGCTTTTATGACACTCAAAAAGCAAAGGGCGCGACACCGTGGCGCCGCGCCCCATGTTCAGGAAATCTTAAAGAATCAGCCGAGCAGAGCGGAGACGCCGTCGCGCTCGTCGAGCAGTTCCTTGAGGGTGCCGTCAAACTTGGTCTTGGAGAAGTCGTCCATGGGCAGGCCCTTCACGACTTCGTAATCACCATTGGCGCACACCGCCGGCACGCCGAAGACGATGCCTTCAGGAACCCCGTAGGAGCCATCGGAGGCCACGCCCATGGAGACCCAGGCGCCATTGGTGCCGTGGATCCAATCGTGCATGTGGTCAATGGCGGCGTTGGCGGCCGACGCCGCGGACGACAGGCCGCGGGCCTCGATGATGGCCGCGCCGCGCTTGCCCACGGTCGGAATCAGGGTGTCGCGGTACCAGGCCTCGTCACCGACCAGCTCCGGAAGGGGCTTGCCCTTCACGGTGGCGAAGCGGTAGTCCGCATACATGGTCGGGGAGTGGTTGCCCCATACCGCAAGCTTTTCGATGTCCTGGCTCAGCACGCCCGCCTTCTTGGCGAACTGCGAGAGCGCGCGATTGT
Source organism: Xanthobacter agilis (assembly GCF_021730435.1). Classification (GTDB taxonomy): domain Bacteria; phylum Pseudomonadota; class Alphaproteobacteria; order Rhizobiales; family Xanthobacteraceae; genus Xanthobacter; species Xanthobacter agilis. The sequence goes on along the minus strand of NZ_JABWGX010000025.1, from coordinate 73,761 downwards.
GGTCGAGCCGCAGCATGGCGGTGATGTTGCGGGCCGGCAGGTCAGGTGCGCTCTTGGCGGTGATATAAGCGTTGGTATTGGCCGGGTTGCCGACCACCAGCACCTTGACGTCACGCTTGGCGACCTCGTTCAGGGCCGCGCCCTGCACCTTGAAGATCTCGGCATTGGCCGACAGCAGGTCGGCGCGCTCCATGCCCTTCGAGCGGGGGCGGGCACCCACCAGGATGCCGGCGTCGATGTCCTTGAAGGCGACCTTGGGGTCGGAGGTGATGACCACGTCGGCGAGGTTCGGGAACGCGCAATCCTCGAGTTCCATCACCACGCCACCCACGGCACCTTGTGCCTGCGGGAGATCAAGAAGCTGCAGAATGACCGGCTGGTCCTTGCCGTACAGATCGCCATTGGCGATGCGGAACAGAAGCGAATAACAAATCTGACCGGCGGCGCCCGTAACAGCGACGCGAACGGCGGGTTTGGTCATGGGAAAATGCCCTTTGCCTTGAGTGAGCCCCGAAGGCTCGGGCGCGCAATCTATGCCCAGAGGATGAGATTTGAAAGACGAATGCACACCAACGTGCACCCCCGCCCCCGCTTCCTTCGTCTAGGTATGGAGTGCCCCGCGTGGGTCCTTTGTAGCGTGTTCCCGCCCCCCATGGGAGGCAAGGTGTCCACCTTCTCGACCCTGCTGCCGCACCGATCCACCCGGACGCCCGGCCGTCCTCGGGGGGGCGCCGCACGCCGATCGCGCCCCTGCCGCGCGGCATCTCGTGCCTCGGAACGAGTCCTTGCCGCATTCACGACGGAATGCCCCGCTGAAGATGGGTGCGTCGGGAAAACCGGCATCGACCGCGCGGCCCGCGATGGCGTCGAACACCGCAGCCGCGCCCGTAAATGGGTGCCAGTGCATGTCGAAAGGCAGCATGCTCGACTCATCGCCCGAGGGCTTCAACAGGGAGACGTCGGTGGCGCTGCCCACAATGCCGCGCCACGCTTCGAACAAATCTCGCACTGGCCGGCCAAGGGGGGGTGAACCGCAACGGGGCGCGCATGCCGACGCCGGCTCCCGCCTCCCCTGTTGACACCGATCGGAGCGCCTCGCCGTCGATCCGCCGCCCGCGCCACGGCCTCCGACGATGCACAATTGCGCTACCCTTCCCCGAGGCCGTCATCGCGAGCGGCGATGGAGTCGCTCAGATGATGACGACTCGATCGGTGATCTCGTTCACGTCACCCGGCCGCTGCGGCAACGGGCCGGCCAGAAGCTCACCCGCCTTGCGCACGGCGGCCACCAGGCCATCGGCCAGAGTGCCCCGACTCGCCTGACGGGAGACCACATCGCAGATTTCCGCCCAGGCCACCGGCCCGAGGGGCGTGTGCACCCCGGCGTCCGCCACCACCTCCACGAAGCGCTCGCGCGCGGCGACGAAGATGAGAATGCCGGTGCGTCCGTCGGTCTGGGATACGCCGTGGGCCAGGAAGGCCTCGACCGCCGCCGCACGCGCCGCCGCCTTCAGCGCCATCCGTGGCACCGCCCGTTCGGTCATCTGCGGCATCATCAAGATGCCCGCCACGATCAGGAAAATGATGGCCTGCACCTGCAGAATGCTCAGGGCCGACATGGGCCACACCACCACCACCGCCCACGGCAGCACCAGGGAGACGAGGGCCGACCACATCACCGAAAAGAACGGATGCTGCACCAGTGACGCGCGCGAGACCACAACGCGGATCTCCGCCGACGTGTGCAGTTCCGCCGCCGCGATCGCCTCGCTGACCTCGCGCACAGCCTCGGGCGACAAGCCGGACAAATCGGCCACCGGCCTGCGGCGGGGAAGCGCCGCGCTCGCGACAGAAGTCATATCCGCCCCCCGATCTGTTGGCGGCGACGCTGGCGCTTCGGCGGCGGTCACCACGGCCGACCGGTTCGGTGCCACACGCCGCATTCGGTCCAAAGGCATCTGCGCGCTCTGCTCAACGCGCCCACTCCGCAACGAACCATAACGGCGGTCGACCACCATGCCTGTCTCCGACAGCTGTCCCGAGGCCCAGCAATTCACTGTGTCAAATCTCAAGCGCGAAGGCCAGCCCGATTGCACCCAAATGCAACCGCCTGACACCGCAACGCGTTACCAATTTCCCGACGCCCCACCCCCGCCCGAGGAGCCGCCGCCGCCCGACCACCGATCCGAGTCGCTGTCACTTCCCCAGGACCAGGTGGTCACAGGCACCGCGGCTTCGCCGGCGCGCCGCCGCCCGGACCTCGGCCCCCCGGATCCACCGTTGCGCATCCGCCGCCAGAAAAGGTAAGCAAGAAAGGCAACCGCCAACACCAGGAAAAGCAAACCCAGCCAATCCTCCTGGGTCATCTCGGGCTCGGCGGCGGCCGCGCGGGCGCGGGCCTCCTCGGGATCGAGATTGAGCACCTCCAGAATCGCATCGGTGCCCTTCTGGATGCCGCCCGCCAGATCGCCGGCCTTGAATGCCGGGACGATGGCGGTGCGGATGATGGTGCTCGTCACGGCATCGGTAAGGATGCCTTCCAGGCCGTAGCCCACCTCGATCCGCACCTGGTGCTCATGGGGCGCCACCAGCAGCAGCACGCCATTGTTCTTCTCAGCCTGCCCGATCCGCCACTCGCGGAACAGCGCGTTGGCATAATCCTCCACCGCGCCGCCCTCCAGCGACGGTACCGTCGCGACCACGACCTGATCCGAGGTCTTTTGCTCCTGCGCCGCGAGCTGTGCCTCAAGCTGCGCCCGAATGGCTGGATCAAGGACACCCGCGGCGTCCGTCACCCGGCCCGCGAGCTCGGGGAAGGAATAGGCCTGCGCGGACGAACTCCAGACGAGAACCAACGGGAGCAACAGTGCAACGATGGCCGAAACCGGCCACCGGACGGTGGTTCTGCGCTCCACTGGTGCCGCCGTGCCGCTCACGGGGGAACTCCTCAGCTGAACTTTAGTTGAACTTCACCTTGGGGACCTGCTTCTGCTCATCCGTGATGGTGAAGGTTTCCATGGGCTGGTAGGATCTGTAGAAGGTCGAGGCCCAGAAAACGCCGGGGAATGTCTTCAACTCGGTATTATAGACCTGCACCGCGCGGATATAGTCTCTCCGCGCCACGGCGATGCGGTTCTCAGTGCCCTCGATCTGCGATTGCAGCGCCAGGAAATTCTGGCTGGACTTCAGGTCGGGATAGGCCTCCGACACCGCGATCAGCCGCCCCAGCGCCCGCCCCAGCTCCGCCTGGGCCGCCTGGAACTGCTTGAACTTCTCCGGGTCGGTGATGGTGGAGGCGTCCACCGTGACCGCCGTCGCCTTGGCGCGGGCCTCAATGACGCTGGTCAGCACATCGCGTTCCTGGGCGGCATAGCCCTTCACCGTTTCGACCAGATTGGGGATGAGGTCCGAGCGGCGCTGATACTGGTTCAACACCTCGCTCCACATGGCCTTGGCATGCTCCTCGGAGCTGGGAATGGCATTGACGCCGCAGCCCGCGAGCAACAACGACACCATCATGGCGAAAAGGGGAACCCGCCACCCCGAAAGCCGCGCCGCGAACGAACCACCCATCGCCTGCTCTCCTTCGTCCCACAATCGGCAGCGTTATAGCAGGTTCCCAAGGCCAGACCATCGGTCAGGCGGGACCGGATGGCGTATATTCAACCGAAACGGATCCCTCTCGCGCGAGGGAAGAGGCCTGAACGCGACAGCTCAGAATCGTTCATGCGGGCCGGCATGCACGGCGTGCGCCCTACGCCGGGCCGAGATAGCCGGGAAGGTCCTGGGCCTCGTCGAGGCGCGACACCTTGATCGCCAATTCCTCCGCAAAGTCTGGCTCCACCTCCAGCAGCCGGGTGGTCATGTAGGAACGATAGTAATTGCCCCACATGAATTCCTGGAACGGCGTGTCTTCGTTGGAATAGGCCCTGCCCCGCACGCCGCGGGCCAGGGTGCGCCAAGGATTGTTGGTGAGATCCTTCACATGGGACGGGATTTTCATGCAGGGCCGCCGGTTGCCATCCATGTCGATGGGCCAGCACAAGTTTTCCCGCTCCATCCTCAGCCAGAAGCCGTGCAGGTCGAGCCCCGACCAATCGGCGACCTGCGCGCCCAGCACCGCCTTGTTTTCGTCGATGCGCAACAAGGCCCGGCACAAATGATGATGATCCACCATGTAGATCTGCCCGCCGGGGCCGATCACATGAGGAATGGGCTTGCCGGCGACGAGGGCCTTCAGCGCGCTTTTCGAGAGCGCTTCCATCGCCTTGGCCCGGCGTTTCACCTCGCTCATGCCGAGCGTGAGCTGCGTGGGATGCAGCGTGTCGATTCTGACCTCGTCGCCTTCCCGAACCTGCGCCATGCCCGCCCCCTGTCGCCCGCTAGATCGCATCGCTCGCCGGTATCTTAACGCCATGCTCCGGCGAAGGAGAGCCTGCCCCGATGACAAACTGATGTCGAGGCAAGGTTCTTCCCAAACATGAAAACGGCGCCCCGAAGGGCGCCGCTTCCGGCTCGGAAAAAGGCGATTGCCTCAGCTCGGCGAGATCATCTTCTCGGGACGAACGATGGCGTCGAACTCCTCGTTCGTCACATAGCCGCCGCCCACCGCCTCGTCGCGCAGGGTGGTGCCCTTCTTGTGCGCGGTCTTGGCGATCTTGGCGGCGTTATCGTAGCCGATCTTGGGGGCCAGCGCCGTCACCAGCATCAGCGAACGCTCCAGCCCGGCCTTGATGTTGTCCTCGCGCGGCTCGATGCCCACCACACAATGCTCGGTGAAGCTCAGCGCCGCGTCGGACATCAGTCGCACCGACTGCAGGAAGTTGTAGGCCATCACCGGATTGTAGACGTTGAGCTCGAAGTGGCCCTGGCTGTCGGCGAAGGTGAGCGTCGCGTGATTGCCGAAGATCTGCGCGCAGACCTGCGTCATGGCCTCGCACTGGGTGGGGTTCACCTTGCCCGGCATGATGGACGAGCCCGGCTCGTTCTCCGGCAACGCCAGCTCACCCAGACCCGAGCGCGGACCCGAGCCGAGCAGGCGGATGTCGTTGGCGATCTTGAACAGGGAGGCCGCCACCGTGTTGATGGCGCCGTGCGAGAACACCATCGCGTCATGGGCCGCGAGCGCCTCGAACTTGTTCGGGGCGGAGGTGAACTCCAGGCCAGTGATCTCGGCGATCTTGGCCGCCACCTTCTCCGCGAAGCCGATGGGCGCGTTGAGGCCGGTACCGACCGCGGTGCCGCCCTGGGCAAGCTGCATCAGGCCCGGCAGGCTCATCTCGATGCGCTTGATGCCGTTCGCCACCTGCTGGGTGTAGCCGGAAAATTCCTGGCCGAGAGTCAGCGGCGTGGCGTCCTGGGTATGGGTGCGGCCGATCTTGATGATGTGCTCCCACTGCTTGGACTTCGCCTCCAGGGCGTCGTGCAGCGTGTGGAGCGCGGGCAGCAGCCGGCGCACGATCTCTTCCGCGCACGCCACATGCATGGCGGTGGGGAACGTGTCGTTCGACGACTGGCTCATGTTGACGTGGTCATTGGGGTGAACGGGCTTCTTGGACCCCTTCTCCCCGCCGAGCATTTCGATGGCGCGGTTCGAGATGACCTCATTGGCGTTCATGTTGGACTGGGTGCCCGAACCGGTCTGCCAGACAACGAGCGGGAAGTGTTCGTCGAGCTTGCCGTCCATCACCTCCTGCGCCGCCGCCATGACGGCTTCGGCGACCTTGGGATCGAGTCGGCCCAGGTCGCGGTTCACCTCCGCGGCCGCGTGCTTGATGATGCCGAGCGCCCGGACCACCGGCAGCGGCTGCTTTTCCCAGCCGATCTTGAAATTGCCCAGCGAGCGCTGCGCCTGCGCGCCCCAATAGCGGTCGGACGGAACCTCGATCGGACCGAAGGTATCGGTCTCCGTACGCGTGTTCATGTGTATACCCTCTCTCCTAGAGCGTTTTCGAGCGAAGGAAATTCCGTAGGCATCAAGAAAACGCGCCAACTCAGGGATCTGAAGCCGGTGCACGTGCCCTAGGGAACACGGGGACGCCTCAAATCGCGCAGCGGGCCGGCTCATAGCACGCTCGCGAGAGAACGGGGAGACGTCCATCCGGCGCACGGTCCGGAGGCCGGCCAAGCCCGGCGAAACTGATAAGTGTTCCGTATGAATGTCTAAAATAATTCCAGAACGGTAGCCCGTGGGGGCTTTGACCCGGCCATTTCGCCATATCTTCACCACTCTCTCAGAGGTAATCTATTCTCTGTGAGCACACTATGCTTCGACGCGGGGCGTCGCGCATGACGTGTGATGGTGCCGGCGGGTTTTTGGGGGAACCAGCCGTTCTTTTGAGGGCAAGAGTTGGGCGACGTGGTCAATCTTCATCGTGAGCGCAAGGCGAAAGCTCGCCGTGCGGCGCAGACGCAGGCCGAGGAAAACCGAATTCGATTCGGGCGGACCAAGGCTGAGCGTGAAAGCACCGCGCAGGAGCTTGAACGCCAGCGCCAACGCCATGAAGGGCACGCGCTGACCGAGAGGGAAGAACATGAAGAGCCCCGTCGTTAAGAGGTCCATCGTGATCGCCGGTCACAAGACCAGCGTGAGCCTCGAGGACGCCTTCTGGGAGGCGCTGAAGGAAATTGCCACGAGCCGCCGGCTCACATTGTCCGACCTGGTCGCGACCATCGACTCGGCGCGGACTCAGGGCAATCTGTCCTCGGCGATTCGCTTGTTCGTGCTGGACCACTATCGCGGCGTCGCCCAGAACGCCCGAGCCGTCTCGGCCAACGAGCGGGTGGGTGCCGCAAGCCCTCCCGTTGCGTAAGACGCATCGGATCCCTATCTGCTTCCGTGGTGGACGGTGCGTCGCGTTGAAACGCGACGCACGGTTTCCTATAACCGCACCCTCGGGGGAATGAGGTCTCATTCCCGGCCCAGCGGGTTCGTGCCCCACCGGGCGGCCGGACAGCCGGCTCGCGCGGCCCTGGGAGCAGGCGGGGCATTCTGCCCTGCGCGGTGCTCGGACAAGACACGGTGTGACGCGGGCGCCCTTTCGCGGCACCGCCGACGGGAGACGACGGATGTCGTGGAAGAATCAGAGTGGCGGCCCCTGGGGAAGCGGGCCGCGCGGTCCTTGGGGTTCGGGGCCGCAATCCTCGGGACCCACGCCTCCGGACATTGAAGAGCTGATCCGCCGCAGCCAGGACCGGCTGCGCACCATGATGCCCGACTCGTTCGGCTTCAAGGGCGTGATCCTGCTGGTGGCGCTGGTGATCGGCGGCTGGCTGCTGTCCGGTTTTTATCGCGTGGAACCGGACGAGCAGGGCGTGGTGCTGCGATTCGGCAAGTTCATCGGCATCACGCAGCCGGGCCTCAACTATCACTGGCCCTACCCGGTCGAGACCGTGCTCACCCCCAAGGTGACGCGTGTGAACCGCGTCGACATCGGCGTTCGCCTCGCCGAGGATTCGCGCCGCCCCATCGCCACGGCGCACGACGTGCCGCAGGAAAGCCAGATGCTTACCGGCGACGAGAACATCGTGGACGTGGACTTTTCCGTGTTCTGGGTGATCTCCAACGCCGAGCAGTTCCTGTTCAACGTCCAGAACCCGGAAGGCACCATCAAGGCCGTGGCCGAAAGCGCCATGCGCGAGGTGATCGGCCGCACCGACATCCAGCCCATCCTGACCGGTGCCCGCCAGGGCATCGAAACCGGCGTGCAGGAGCTGATGCAGCACACCCTCGACCAGTACAAGGCGGGCGTGCGCATCACCCAGGTCCAGCTCCAGAAGGTGGACCCCCCGACCCAGGTCATCGACGCCTTCCGCGACGTTCAGGCCGCCCGCGCCGACGCCGAGCGCGCCCAGAACGAAGGCCAGACCTATGCCAACCGCGTGCTGCCCGAAGCCCGTGGCGAGGCCTCCCGCATCGACAATGCCGCCCAGGCCTATCGCGAGCGCACCGTGGTGGAAGCCCGCGGCCAGGCGGCCCGCTTCCTGAAGGTCTATGACGAGTATGTGAAGGCGAAGGGCGTGACCCGCGAGCGCATGTATCTCGAAACCATGGAGCGCGTGCTCGGCGGCGTGGACAAAGTGCTGGTGGATCCCGGCGCCGCCTCCGCGTCCGGCGGAAATGGACCCGGAGGTGTCGTGCCGGTGCTGCCGCTCAATGATCTGCTGCGCCGTCCCAACTCACCCGCCACCCAGCCCCAGGGAGCCGCCCGATGAAGAATCCCGTGTTCGGCGGTGTCTTGGCCGTCCTGGCGGTGATCGCCCTGGTGGTGGTCTATTCGTCCGCCTTCATCGTCAATCAGACCCAGCAAGCCCTGGTGCTGCGCCTCGGCGAACCGCTGGAGCCCGTCACCACGCCGGGCCTGCACTGGAAGGCCCCGTTCATCGACAGCGTGGTCTATATCGACAATCGCATCCTGGACCTTGAGAACCCCTCGCAGGAGGTCATCGCCTCCGACCAGAAGCGCATCGTCGTGGACGCCTTCGCGCGGTATCGCATCACCAACCCGCTGCGCTTCTATCAGGCGGTGGGCTCGGTGGAGGCCGCCAACTCGCGGCTCGCCACCGTGCTCAACTCCGCCCTGCGCCGGGTGCTGGGCGAGAACACCTTCATTGCCGTGGTGCGTGACCAGCGCGAGAATCTCATGCGCCAGATCGGCGAGCAGGTGAATCGCGAGGCTGCGGCCTTCGGTATCACGGTGGTGGACGTGCGGATCCGTCGCGCCGACCTGCCGGAAGCCAACAGCCAGGCCGTGTTCCAGCGCATGCAGACCGAGCGTCAGCGGGAAGCGGCGGAGATCCGTGCCCAGGGCAACGAGGCCGCCCAGCGGCTGCGGGCCCGCGCCGACCGCGAAGCCGCCATCGTGCTGGCGGAGGCCAATTCGAAGGGCGAGCAGCTGCGCGGCGAGGGTGACGCGGAACGCAACCGCATCTTCGCGGATGCATTCGGCCGCGATCCGGACTTCTTCACCTTCTACCGCTCCATGCAGGCTTACGAGGCCAGCATGAAGTCGGCGGATACGCGTCTGGTCCTGAGCCCGGATTCGAGCTTCTTCCGCTATTTCCGCGACCCCTTCGGCGGTACCGCCGCCAAGCCGGCCGCCAACTGAGAACGCCCAGGGCGGCATGACCGACCTCATCGCCGCCCTCGGGTTGATGCTTGCCATCGAAGGCCTGTGCCTCGCCGCCTTTCCAGAGGTCTGGCGGCGGGCCATGCGCGCGGTGCTTGAAGCGCCGGAAACCCCCATGCGCGTCGCCGGGCTGGCCGTGGGGGCAGCGGGGGTGCTGGCGATCTTCCTGGTTCGTTCGGGACTGCACTAGGCCCGCCCGTTCCGTCCGGGGATGTGAATGCGCGTCGCGCATTTGTCCTTGCGCCTTGACCGCGCCCGGCGCAGCCTCGACGGCGTCGCCGCAGCTCCGAGGAGACCGATGCCCTTGTCCAGCCGCTTCTTTTGTCGCCAGCCCCTGATGGTGGCGGCGCTGGCTTTGTCGCTTCTCATGCCCGTACTGGTGTCCGGTCCCTCGGCGGCGGCGCCGGGCAAGGGGCCGGACACCGTGGCCGATGTGGCCGAGCGCGTCATGGATGCGGTGGTGAACATCTCCACCTCCCAGACCGTGGCCGCGTCCCGCGGGGTGCCGACGCCGCAACTGCCGCCGGGCTCCCCGTTCGAGGACTTCTTCGACGAATTCTTCAAGCATCGCCAGGAAGACGGCGGTGAGAACCGCTCCAAGCGCGTGTCCTCCCTGGGCTCCGGCTTCGTGATCGCCCCCACCGGCCTGATCGTGACCAACAACCACGTCATCGCCGACGCGGACGAAATCTATGCCAACTTCAACGATGGCACGAAGCTGAAGGCGGAACTCATCGGCCGTGACACCAAGACCGACCTCGCCCTGCTCCGGGTGAAGCCCGACAAGCCGTTGACCGCCGTGAAGTTTGGAAACTCGGAAAAGCTGCGCGTGGGCGACTGGGTGATGGCCATCGGCAACCCGTTCGGCCTCGGCGGCACCCTCACCGTGGGCGTCGTCTCGGCCCGCAACCGCGACATCAATTCCGGCCCCTATGACAATTTCATCCAGACCGACGCTGCCATCAACCGGGGCAATTCCGGTGGCCCCCTGTTCAACATGGAGGGCGAGGTGGTGGGCATCAACACCGCCATCATCTCCCCCTCCGGCGGCTCCATCGGCATCGGCTTCGCGGTCCCCTCCGCGACCGCCCAGCCGGTGATCGCGCAACTGGAGCAGTTCAAGGAGGTCCGGCGCGGATGGATCGGCGTGCGCATCCAGAACGTCACCGACGACCTCGCTGAAAGCCTCGGCATCGGCAGGCCCCGCGGCGCACTGGTGGGGGTGGTCAGCGAAGGGGGGCCTGCCGCCAAGGCCGGGCTGAAGGCGGGCGATGTGATCGTCAAGTTCGACGGACGCGACGTCAAGACCGTTCGCGACCTCACCCGCACCGTGGCCGACGCCATGGCCGAGCGCGAGGTGGATGTGGTGGTGATCCGCAAGGGCAAGGAGGAGACCCTGCGCCTCAAGGTCGCCCGCATGCCCGACGACGACAAGCAGGAGTCCGGCAAGGGCGCCGACGACCAGAAGGCGGCACCGCGCAAGACCCTGGGCCTTGAGCTGTCGCCCATGAGCGAGGATCTGCGCAAGCGCTACAATATCAAGACCGAGATCACGGGCGCCGTCATCACCGCCGTCGAGGGCGGCACCGATGCCGCCGACAAGGGTCTGCGGCCGGGCCAGGTGATCGTCCAGGTGGGACAGGAGCCGGTGGCCAGCCCGGCCGATGTCCAAAAGCAGATCGAGGCACTGCGCAAGACGAAGAAGAAGTCCGCCTTGCTGCTGGTTTCCGATGGCCAGGGCCAGCAGGAGTTCGTGACCCTGCCCCTCGACTGAGGTCCGCGCGGCTCCCGCGCACGGGGGAGCCGCGCCCGCCCCGCTCAGACGGTGCGGAACTCCTCGCGCGTGTAACCCTGCATGTAGAGCAGCGCCGTGAGGTCGCCGTGATCGATGCGCGCGTGGGCCGCCGCCGCCACCTGGGGCTTGGCGTGGTAGGCGACGCCGAGGCCGGCTTCCGCCAGCATGGCCAAGTCGTTGGCGCCGTCGCCCACCGCCATGGTCTCGGAGGGGGCGAGATGGAACTGATCTCGCAACTGAACCAGGGTCGCGAACTTGGCGTCCCGGCCGAGGATAGGCTCGGCCACCGCGCCGACAAATTCACCGCCGTCCACCAGCAACGTGTTGGCGCGGTGCTCGTCGAAACCGATCTGCGCCGCGATCGCCGAGGTGAACAGGGTGAAGCCACCGGAGACCAGCGCGGTGTAGGCCCCATTGGCCTTCATGGTCCCCACCACCTCCGGTCCTCCGGCGGTGAGACGGATGCGCTCGCGCAACACCTCGTCCACCACCCCGGCCGAAAGACCGCGCAGCAGCGCCACGCGCTCGCGCAGCGCCGGCTCGAACTCGATCTCGCCCCGCATGGCCCGCTCAGTGATGGCCGCCACATGGGCCTTCACGCCCACCACGTCGGCGAGCTCATCGATGCACTCCTGGCGGATCATGGTGGAATCCATGTCGGCCAGGAACAAAAGCTTGCGCCGGCCGGCTTCCAGTTGCACCACCACGTCGATGGGCGCATCGCCAAGGGCGGCGCGTACCGTGTCGGCGATGGCGCGCGCATCGGCGCCCAGCGGCGGCGCGAAATGGATGTCGGCGGCCACATCGGGATCGAGGACGATCGGTTCCTGGGCATTGGGCAGGACGGCGCGCGCGTCGTGGATTGCCTCGCGCGTCAAAGCCGGGGCAGATGGATTCGAAATCAGCGTTGCAACATAGGCCATGGAAGAACCAGGAACAGGACAGGAGAGGGGGACGGCGGTGCTCATCGCAGGTCCCACCGCCAGCGGCAAGTCGGCGCTCGCCCTCACGCTCGCGGAGCGCACGGGTGGTGTCGTGCTCAACGCAGATTCCATGCAAGTCTATGGCGATCTTGCGGTACTCACGGCGCGACCGAGCGACGCCGACCTTAAGCGTGCACCGCACCAACTTTATGGCCATGTGGACGCAGATGCGGAATATTCCGTGGGCCATTGGCTGAACGATGCACATGGCGCCCTTCGCGCCGCCTGGGCCGCAGGCCGGCTACCCATTCTCGTCGGCGGCACCGGGCTCTATTTTCGTGCGCTGACACAAGGGCTTGTGGAGGTTCCCCCGATTCCGGACACGGTGCGCGCCGCCATCCGCGGTGGCGCCGAAGCCCTGCCCAGCGCAAGCCTCCACGATCGCCTTGCGCAGCTCGACCCGGCGGCGGCGGCCCGCATCGGGCCCAATGACCGCCAGCGCATCCTGCGGGCGCTGGAAGTCGCGGCCGCGACCGGCCGGCCGCTGTCCCAATGGCAGGCGGCGGCACAGCCCCCGCTCCTGCCGCCCGAATCATGCGTGCGCCTGGTGCTGGAGGTGGAGCCCGACATCCTGCGCCAGCGCATCGACGCGCGCTTTCTCGCCATGCTGGACGCCGGCGCGCTGGAGGAGGTGAAACGCCTCGCGGCGCGGGGCCTCGATCCGGCGCGGACCGTGCTGAAGGCCCATGGCGCGCCAGCCCTCACCCGTTACCTGGCCGGCACGATGAACCTTCCCGAGGCCATCGCCGAAGGCCAGGGCGACACCCGCCGCTATGCCAAGCGCCAGCGCACCTTTTTCCGGCACCAGTTGGCCGACTGGCCGCGCGCCCGGCCGGAAGCGGCGATGGATCTCCTCCACACCGCCCTGCCCCCTCAATTCGGCTGAACCGCCGCACGGGACCTGCGAGGAGGCGCGCGGCGCTGCCGGATCGCGGCGAGAAGGGCCACCGCGAGGCCCCCGGCGAGCACCCACCACATGGGCCGCGGGCCAAGATCGAACGAGACGTTCGCTTCGGCCACCAGCCAGGGGTCGACGCGGGTGGCGAGGCCGTACCATGCCATCTCCGAGCCGGCGGTCAGCACCGCCGCGCCCACGGACAGCGCCGCGAACAGCGCGGGGGTCACGCCCCCGGCCAGCCGGAAAGCGATGCGGTAGAGCAACAGCAGCACCAGCACCCCGCTCACCAGCACCGCCTCGGTTACGTCCAGCTTGGACTGGATGACGAAATGCAGGGCCGCCAGCGGCGCAATGACATAGACCGCCCGGTGCAGCGCGCTCCAGCGCCGCGCGCCGAGCCGCTTGATCGCGCCATCGGTGGAGGTGGCGCCGAGCGCCACCAGCAGCGCCACCGCCACCGCGCCGATGGTGAGATAGATCCGCAGCGCGATTTCCGAAGCCGCCCGCACCACGCCCTGGTCGATGAAGAACAGTCCCACATGGGCAAGGGCATAAGCGAGCGCCGCAAGCCCAAGGATGCGCCGGCCATAGAACAGCTTCGGCGCCGCAAGCAGCTGCCGAAGCGGGGTGATGGCGAGCGTCAGCAGCAGCAGGCGGATCGCCCAAAGACCGGTGAAATGGATGGCCTCGGTCCAGGGCCGGGCCCCCAGCCCACCCCGCAGCGCTAGCTCCGCCAGCCACAGGGCGGGCAGAAGCGAGACCAGAAGGAAGAAGGTCTTCTCCCGGCTGAAGGCCCCGGAGCGTTCGTGGAAAAGCGACATGAACAGCCCTTGTGCGACGGTCAAACGCGGGCGCTTCGCCCATGTCTGCGATACGCCGTCACTGGCCCAAGCGGCACCGGTCGCCCGCGCACGATGGCGTGAAGGCCCCTTCAGGTCGCGATTACCTCGGCCACGCGCTCGCGCTCCGGAGCCTCCGTCAGCAGGAAAGCCGCGCCGAGGCCCACGATGCAGATGGCCGGCAGGAGCCCGATGGCAAACCGGAAGGCTTGCGGATCAAGGTCCGCGCCCCGGCCGGCGCCGAAGGTGTCGAGCAACACGCCGAAGCCCCATTCCCCCAGGCCGCCGAGCAGCATGATCATCATGTTGGTGGCGGCGATGGCGGTACCGGTGACCTCGGGCGGATTGTGCTCCACCGCCGCCGCGAAGCACACCACCTGCGAGGTGGAGGCGAGGCCGAGCAGCAGCATGAGCCCATACATGCCCGTGATGGAGACGTTGCTGAGCAAAGCGATGGCCACCGTGACGGCGCAAGTGGCGATGGAGGCGCCCAGCAACAGCACCCGGCGCGCCTGGTAGCGGTCGGACACCAGACCGGCCACCGGACCGCCCACCAGCCAGCCCACATACATCATGGAGACGGCTGCCGCCGCCTGATCCCGGTCGGCCCCCGTGACGGCGACGATGTAATCCTCCCCCCACAACGCGCCCAGAATGGACAGGGGCATGTAGAGCGCCGCGCCGACGATGCCCAGGTACCAGCTTTGCGGGTTCGACCACACCACCTTGAGGGCATCGAGGATGCGCGGCGACGGTGCGACGCCCGTGGCCATCTTGGCATCGGGATGGCGCCGGACCACCAGCAGAATCAGCACCATGATGACGAGCCCGAGGGCGCCGGCCGCCACCAGGGCGCCGCGCCAGCCGATGCGCTCCACCAGGAAGGCGGTGCCGGCATTGCCGATGATGGCCCCCGCCATGCCCAGCGATGTGGTCAAGCCCGCCAGCAGTGCCAGCATGGAGCGCGGAAACCAGTCCGCCGCCAGATACATGGTGCCCACGAACGCGAACGCCGAGCCAAGGCCCTGCAGAAACCGCGCGGTGGACAGCAGAAGCGGCGCCGAACCCAGGATTTCCACAAAGGCGCCAAGGGTGCAGATGAGCGCGGCCACGACCAGGGTGGACTTGGCCCCGAACCGGTCGATCACCGTGCCCGAAAACAACTGCATGGGCGAGTAGATGAAATAGTAGGCGCCCGCCGCCGCCCCCAGCGCTTCCGCGGAAAGCCCGAAATGGGCCTGGAGTTCCGGCTCCATGGCCGAAGGCGCGACGCGCACGAAGAACTCGTACAGATAGAAGAGGGCGGCCGTTCCCCAGATCAGCCACCCCTTGAAAGAGGTCGTCTCGACCTCCCGCCCCGCGACCTGCCCGCCAATGATCATGACACGCCCCAACCATCCACGGGGCAGTCTAACCCCTTGGCGCAACGCGCGCCAAGCGCAGATGGTGTCGGTTTCAGACCGCGATCGGGGCCTTGATGGCGGGATGGGGATCGTAGCCAACGATGCCCACATCGTCGTAGCTGAAGGCGAAGATGTCGGTCACATCCCGGTTGAGTTCCAACCGCGGCAGCGGGCGCGGCACGCGCGAGAGCTGCTCGCGCGCCTGATCCAGATGATTGAGGTAAAGGTGGGCATCGCCCAGGGTGTGGACGAAATCCCCCGCCTTCAGCCCGCACGCCTGCGCCACCATGTGCGTGAGCAGCGCATAGGAGGCGATGTTGAACGGCACGCCCAGGAACACGTCCGCCGAGCGCTGGTAGAGCTGGCACGACAGGCGCCCGTCCGCCACATAGAACTGAAACAGGCAATGGCAGGGCGGCAACGCCATCTTCGGCACATCGGCCGGATTCCAGGCGGTGACGATGAGGCGCCGCGAATCGGGCGTGCGACGGATATCGGCGACCAGCTGCGCGATCTGGTCGATGACTCCCCCGTCCGGGGTCGGCCAGGATCGCCATTGGTGGCCATAGATGGGGCCGAGATCGCCATGGGCATCCGCCCATTCATCCCAGATGGAGACCCCGTTGGCCTTTAGATAGGCAATGTTGGTGTCGCCGGCGAGGAACCACAAAAGCTCGTGGATGATGGATTTCAGATGCAGCTTCTTGGTCGTGACCAGCGGAAAGCCGTCGTCGAGACGAAACCGCATCTGATGACCAAAGACACTGAGCGTCCCGGTCCCGGTGCGGTCATCCTTGCCCGCGCCCTCGTCCAGGATGCGGGTCAGAAGATCAAGATACTGCTGCATGCTCGCCTTCCGCGGGCCGCCGGCCCGTGCTCCAGCCTCAAACCATCGCCATCGCACCTCGCAGGCCCGACCGCAAGGGCTGGCGCGGAGGGGAACCGGCCTGTGCACGACGATGGATCTTGCGGGCCATCCCCTCTTGCAATCCGTGAGGAGCTTGCGTAGGTTCCGCGCTCTCTTCGGCGCCCGGCGCTGAAGCGCGTGCAGGTGTAGCTCAGTTGGTTAGAGCGCCGGTCTGTGGAACCGGAGGTCGGTGGTTCGAGCCCACCCACCTGTACCACCGCAAACACATCCTCCTTGAAGACACGCCCATCGCGGCGCCGCGCTGAAACAGCGGCGACGGCGCGGCCTGTTCGTTCCCAAGCGGACGATGGTCGGGACGATGATCGCGGACGATGGCCGCCCCCGATCGCGCCGCGTGCCGAATCGCACCCCCGAAGGCCGGAAGCCACGGCGGGAATCGGCCGCCACGCCCTGCGCGATTCCCGATGCTTCAGTCCCCGCCGGACGGCGCGGCCTGCACCTCGTGCCGGAAGATCCGGACGATCTGCCCGCCGATCTCTTCCGGAGACAGACGGCCGGGCCGGTACCACAGGCCCACGTTGTTCAAGAGGGTCAGCAGAAGCAGGCGATAGACCCCGCGATCGATGCCCTCCGCCAGGGGCAGATCATCCACCAGCACCACGAAAATCTGCTCGAATGCGTCACGCTTGGCGATGAGGCTTTCCTGCACATGGCGCGGCACCGCCAGGAAATCGTTCATTAGCGGCATGGTGATGGAGCGGGGATCGAGCTGGATGCCCAGCATGGTCACGCACGCCGCTTCCAGCCGCGCCCAGGGATCACGCTCGCGCTCGATGGCGGCGCGGATGCGATCTTCCGACACCTGCAGCGCGGTGTCGTGGATCTTGATGAACAAAAGCTCCTTCGACTTGATGTAGTGGTAGAGCGAGCCGCCCAGCAGCCCCACCCGCTCGCCAATGTCGCGCACCGAGGTGGCCGCGTAGCCGCGCTCGGCGAACAGGCTGGCCGCCGCCTCCAGAATGGCGCGATAGCGCTCGCTGATCTCGCCGGCGAACAGGTCGCCGGCGACCCCGGCGGGCGCCGCATCCGATGGCCCCTCACGCTTCCCCGCTCGCGTCGTGTCACTCACCTCACACCTCTTACTGCAGCGCGCGGCCCTGCTGCCGATGCCGTTCCGCGGCGGCTCCGACTGGGGCCGAAGGGGCAATGGTCCCGCCCCCTTCCCTTAACCCGCCGCGCCGCCACGGCAAACACCGGCGCGCCGCCATGTGCCCCGCTGCGGCACGAATGCCGTCACCCGCCCCTTGCGGAATGTAACAATCGTTTGATACAGATTGCGAGAGCGGAGTTGACCGGACATGGCGAAATCTCTGGCTGGGCCATCCGAGGCCCCCGGCGGGCCATCCCACGGCAGGGACGGCCGGCGCATCCGCATGCGACCTCTTGAATACGAAGGATCTGCCGATGGCCGCCTATGTTCCGCCCGTCGATGATGTCGCCTTCCTGCTGGGCCGGGTGTTCGGCTTCGATCAGGCCATGGCGGATCTGCCCGGCTATGAGGAGGTCAACACCGACCTTGCCGTGAGCGTGCTGGAGGAAGGTGGCAAGTTCTGCGCGGGCGTGCTCGAACCCCTCAATCGCACCGGCGACGAGGAAGGCTGCACCCTCACGGATGGCCGCGTCACGACGCCGAAAGGCGTGGCGGAGGCCTATCGCGCCTTCGTGGAGGCCGGGTGGTGCAGCCTTTCCGGCGATCCGGAATACGGTGGCCAGGGCCTGCCACGGGTGCTCCAGATCCTGCTCGACGAGATGCTGTCGTCGGCGAACCTGTCGTTCGGCCTGTTCCCCGGCCTCACCCGAGGCGCGGTGGAGGCCCTCGGCCATCACGCCAGCGCCGAGCTGAAGGCCACTTACCTGCCGAAGATGATTTCCGGCGAATGGACCGGCGCCATGGCCCTCACCGAGGCCTCGGCCGGCACCGACCTCGGCCTGCTCACCGCCCGCGCGGTGCCCAATGGCGACGGTTCCTTCGCCATCACCGGCACCAAGATCTTCATCTCCTCCGGCGACCAAGACTTCGGCGGCAACGTCGTCCATCTGGTGCTCGCCCGCCTGCCCGACGCGCCCAAGGGCGTGAAAGGCATCAGCCTGTTCCTCGCGCCGAAAATCCTGGTGGAGGCGGACGGCACCCTCGGCGCGCGCAACCGCATGAGCGTGGGCGCGCTGGAGCACAAGATGGGCATCCATGCCCAGCCCACCTGTGTCATGAATTATGACGGCGCCACCGGCTGGCTGGTGGGCGAACCCGGCCGTGGGCTGAACGCCATGTTCACCATGATGAATGCCGAGCGCCTGTTCGTCGGCATCCAAGGCCTCGGAATCGCGGAAGCGGCCAATCAGAAGGCCGTCGCCTATGCCCGCGAGCGGCTCCAGGGCCATGGCGCCGATGGCACCGCCGGGCCGGTTCCCATCATCTCCCATCCGGACGTGCGCAAGATGCTGCTGAAGGGCCGCGCCTTCGCCGAAGCCGCCCGCGCGCTCGCGGTGTGGACCGCGCTTCAGATGGACATCGCCGTCCACCACCCCGACGCCGACACGCGCCGCGAGGCCGACGCCCTGGTGGCCCTCATGACGCCGGTGGTGAAGGCGGCCTTCACCGATTTCGGCTTCGAGACCGCCGTGGCCTCCCAGCAGGTGTTCGGCGGCCACGGCTACATCCGCGAATGGGGCATGGAACAATATGTCCGCGACGCCCGCATCGCGCAGATCTACGAGGGCACCAACGGCGTGCAGGCCATGGACCTCGTCGGCCGCAAGCTCGGCCTCGACGGGGGCAAGGTGCCGGCGCGCTTCTTCGCCCTGGTCAAGGCCGACCTCGATGCCGCCCTCCCCATCGTCGGCGCGGATCTGGTGACGCCGGCCGCCGACGCCCTGGCGCGGCTCGAAGGCGCCACCGCGCGGCTCTCGACGCAGGGTGGCGCCATCGAGGCCGGCGCGGCGGCGACCGATTACCTGCGCCTGTTCGCCCTGGTTTCGTTCGGCTGGATGTGGGTGCGCATGGCCGCCGCCGCGGCCGACATGGGGGAAGCCGCGCCCCCCGCCGCCGCGCGCAAGACCGCGCTGGCCCGCTTCTTCATGGCGCGCATGCTGCCGGAGACGCTGGGCCTCGACGCCGCGCTCGGCCACGGCGCATCCTCGCTCATGGCGCTCCCGGCCGACGCCTTCTGAACCCCGCCGGAAAACGCCCAACAGAATGGCTTCAAAGGAGGAAACGATGCTCGGAACGATGATGGATGTGCCTTTGCTGCTTTCGTCGATCCTGCGCCATGCGGAGGCCTACCATGCCGATGGCGAGGTGGTGTCGGCGGCGGTGGAGGGTGGCCTTCACCGCACCACCTATGGCGCGGTGGCCCAGCGCAGCCGAAAGCTCGCCAATGCCCTTGCCCGGCTCGGGCTTCAGTCGGGGGACCGGGTCGGCACCCTGGCGTGGAACGGCTACCGGCATGTGGAGCTTTATTTCGGCGTGTCCGGCTCCGGGCTGGTCTGCCACACCATCAACCCGCGCCTGTTCCGCGAGCAGATCGCCTATATCATCCGCCATGCCGGCGACAGCGTGCTGTTCTTCGACCTCACCTTCCTGCCCATCGTCGAGGAACTGGCGGGCGAATTGAAGGACCTGAAGGCGATCGTCGCCATGACGGACGAGGCCCACATGCCGCAGTCCGCCGCCCTGCCCGGCCTTCTGTGCTACGAAACCCTCATCGCCGATGAGCCGGACACCTTCGAGTGGCCCGCACTGGACGAGAATACCGCCTCCAGCCTGTGCTACACCTCGGGCACCACGGGTGATCCCAAGGGCGTGCTCTACAGCCACCGCTCGTGCGTGCTGCACGCCATGGCGGTGTGCATGCCGGATGCGTTCGGCTTCTCATCGGCCGACGTCATCGCGCCCATCGTGCCCATGTTCCATGTGAACGCCTGGGGCCTGCCCTTTGTCGGCGCCATGGTGGGGGCCAAGCTGGTGCTGCCCGGCGCCCATCTCGACGGCGCCAGCCTCCACACGCTGTTCGAGGGCGAGGGCGTGACCTTCACGGCCGGCGTACCCACCGTCTGGCTCGGCCTGCTCGACTGGATGGACACCCACGGGCGCGGCTTCACCTCGCTCAAGCGGGTCGTGATCGGCGGATCGGCGACGCCGCCCATCATGATCAGCCGCTTTCACAACATGGGCGTGAAGGTGCGCCACGCCTGGGGCATGACGGAGACGAGCCCGGTGGGCCTGTCCGCCGCCCTGAAGCCCAAGCACGAGGCGCTTGATCCCGAGGCCAAGCTCGCCCTCGAATGCAAGCAGGGCCGCCCCCTGTTCGGCATGGAGTTCCTCGTCGCCGGGGCAGACGGCAAGCCGGTGCCGCGCGACGGCAAAAGCTTCGGCGCCATGCTGGTGCGCGGGCCCTGGGTCGCCGCCTCCTATTTCAACACGCCCCACAGCTCCGCCCACGAGGAGCATCCGGGCTGGTTCAACACCGGCGACGTGGTCACCCAGGACGCTGACGGCTTCATCCAGATCGTCGATCGCACCAAGGACGTGGTGAAATCCGGCGGCGAATGGATCTCTTCCATCGAGCTTGAGAACATCGCCCAGGCCCATCCGGCGATCCAGGAAGCGGCAATCGTGGCCAAGCCCGATCCGCGCTGGGGCGAACGCCCGGTGCTGGTGGCGGTGCTGAAGCCCGGCGCCAGCTTCACCCGCGCCGACATGCGCGCCCATTACGAGGGCAAGATCTCAAAGTGGAGCATGCCCGATGAAGTGGTGATCGTGTCCGAGCTGCCCCATACCGCCACCGGAAAGCTCTCCAAGAAGGCGGTGCGGCAGATCATCCTGGAGCAGATCACCAGCACCGGCCCCGACGACGCCTTCACCCGCTGAGGCGCGGCCCCGTAGCCGGTCCGCCCTTCAAGGGCGAGCCGGCTCAGGCGCCGGTGCTCACCAGCGGCAGATCCGCGCCCGGCAGGCGGAACCGCTCCGCCACCAGCCGCGCCATCATGTTGGCGTCGGGATTGTCGGGGCCATAGGGTCCGTGGGGCTCGCCCGCGTCCCACAGCAGCGAATAAAGCCAGAGCCCGCCGGCCTTGAGGCGGATGGCGGCATTGGCGAAATCGATCACATCCGTCAGCGACCGCTTCACGTCCCCATGCCACGCCGGGCCGGAGCGCAGGCCCAGAAACACCTGAGCATCGGGGAAATGGTACTGGTAGGCCTCCAGCGCCCGCGCCGGATCGTATCCGGGCTTCTCGTCGAACGACATGATGTTGATGATGTCGATGGCGGCGCGCGCCTTGGGGTCGCGGGCAAGAGCCGCCACATAGCCGTGGTTCCAGCCCACCGGCGCCTGCCGCGCGAACGGGCCGAAATAGGCCCCCGTATTGTAGGCGTCGAAGGCAAGGCGGAATTTCGGGCGCGGAAACTTGTCGCGGAAGGCCTTGATGACGCGCACCAGCTCGCCGTCCGTATAGCACCACACGTCGCGGTTCGCCTTGACGAGGCAATGCTTGTCGCCGTCCATGGAGGAGGCCACGCACTCATAGTCCACGTCGATGTCGCGAATGCCCATCTGCTCCAGGAACAGCGCCAGCGCGCGGAAGTGGGTGCCGTTCATGCCGGCCCACCCCTCGCGGTTGTAGGGCTCGAAACCGAGCGGCCCGCCCTGTTGCACCGCGAGCGCGACACGGATGCCGGGGCGCCGCAGCCGCAGCAGGTCGAGCGCGTTCTTGAGCTGGTGGCCCGTGCCCTGGAACTGAAGGCCGGTGGTGGCGAAGACGTTGTCGTCGAGGCCCTCGTAGGTCACCTGGGGACGGGCGAAGCACAGGGTGACCGTCGAGACATAGGGCGGCAAATTCGTCAGATAGAAGCGCTCGGGATAGGCCGGATCGGGCTTTTCGTACCAGGAATCCCAATGCACATGGAATTCCTGCCCTGACGGCTCGGGAACCGACATCTTGCCCGCAAGGCTGAGGGCAAGGCTCCCGCCGGCGCCCATCGAAAGCTGCCCGGAGGTGATATCCAGAACCTCGCCATAGGCGAGGGTCGCCGCATCCAGCTTGAGATCGCTCCCCACCGCGCCGGTGAGCACCAAGCTCCCGTCACCCGAGACCAGGCGGAAGGTTTCGGCAGGGCCGGCGCGCCGCACCGTGCCGAACCACAGGCCCGACACCTGCTGCGCGCCGCCACCGATGGCCTTGAAGGGCACCAGCGGCAGCCGCACCCGCGCCATCACCGGCGCGCCCGCCGCCGCGGGTCCGATAAGGTCCATGGTGCCGAGGGCAAAGCGCGCCGTCACCGAAGCGGCGTCGGAAACCGCTCCGCCACTGACTACCGAGATCGTCACGTCCCTTCCTCCGGTTTCCGCGCGCTCCCCTGGGCGAAGACCGGGGCAAGCATAGGCAACCCCAACCGGGCCGGGCAAGGGAACTGGCGACGGACCGGGCCGCCGTCGCCAGTTCACGCCACCTGGCGCCCCGCTTATTGAGTTGCACTTCGTTCTATCACTCGCAAAAATGGATTTGAGTTGCTATTCTCGCCATGTTCCGGCGGCGCCGGCGCGGGTCCATGCGGGAGGTCCGATCGCACATGGGAACATCGCCTGACCATCCGCCGCCGGATCCCCAAAAGGCCGTGCCGTCCGCTGCCGATGCCGACCGGTGGGGGCAGGATGATGCCGGGGCGCCGCCACTGGTCCGCGCCATCGTGCAACTCTGGTCGCGCGTCCTGGACCTTGGCCTAGTGCTTTGGGTCGTGCGTATTCCCCTGCTCAGCGTCGCCATCGGCCTGCTGCTGATGCTCGGTGTCACCCAGGCTCAGGACACGCTGGTGGACGTGGCCATGGCGGGCCCGCAGCTGGTGGAGAAGCCGGGTCTGTCCCTCGCTCTCGGCAAGCTCATCCTGGCCATCTTCCTTCTATGGGCGATCCCGGTGCATTTCGCGGCCCGGCTGCTGCTGGACACCGACGACGGCATCGCCGCCCTGGCGACACGGCGCGACCAGGCGGCGGCCCGGCAGGCCGCGATCGCGGAGCACGGCCCGGCGTCGCGAGACACGGCCGGCGCGGGCGCCATCCCGTCCCAGGCCGGAGCCGCCCCGCAGGCGCTGGCGCAGTCCACCCCGCACGCCCCTGGCGATGCTTGGACCGGATTCGTCATCCGGCAGGTGCCGCGGCTGCTGGGCGCGCTGACGTTCGTGGCCTTCGCCATCGGCGCCGAACAGGCCATCGTCAACCTGCCCACCCTCACCGACACGTCCGTCACGCAGGCCGCGCAGGCGCAGCTCCATGTGATCGCGGTGGCGATGCTGGTGGCCGTTCCGTTCTTCTTCCTTTACTCCGCAGCCCGCGGCCGGCTCGCTCTGTCCGGACCGGTCCGCGCCGCCACGGCCGCCCTGGACCGGCTCTGCGCCGGCCCGTTCCGGTGGTTGGCCATCGCTCCGCGCCGCAATGATCCCAGTGGCGCGCTGCACGCCACCGGCCGCCTGCTGCTGCTCACCTATGCGGCCGGCGTCATCATCATCCTCATTGCCAACCCGTTGTGGCTGGCCCGGCAGCTCCCCCTCACCCTGGCGGTGCCCCTGATCCTCGGGGCCTGGGTGCCGATTCTGTCCTATCTCAGCTCCATCGGCCGGCGCCTCCACTTTCCCTTTGTCACGGCGGCGCTGGCACTTGGGATCGTGGGGGTCTACCTGTTCGGCGACAATCACAAGGTCCGCACGCTCCTCGCCAACGAACCGGCATATCGCCGCACCACCCTCGACACAGCGGTGTACCTCTGGATGCGCGCCAACGGATGCGCACAGGCCCCCGCGACCTGCCCGCGGCCGATCATCGTGGTTGCCGCCGGAGGGGCCAGCCGGGCCGGCTTCTTCACCGCCAGCGTCGTCGGTCATTTCCTGGACGTGGCGCAGCATCGGGAGGGCTACACGCTGACCCGCGCCGACGGCAGGACGCTGGTGCGCGGCCCGCTGGACGACGGGCGCATCAGCCCACCGGCCGCCGATGCCCTTGCCAATGCGGATATCGCGGATCGCATCTTCGCCATTTCCGGGGTTTCGGGCGGAGCTTACGGCGCCGCCGTCACCGCCGCGGCGTTGGGCAGCCGCAACGGCCGCGCCTCCCCCTGCGCCGGCGCCGCCCCGCCTTACTGGTTCGGCGCCCGCATCACCACCTGGCAGGATTGCCTGGAGAGCCTCACCGCCGGCGACTACCTCACCGCCAGCTTCTTCGGCCTCGCTTTCCACGATCAGGTGCAGCTCTACCTGGAAGATCGCGCCGCCCTGCTCGAACAAAGCTGGGAGAACCGCTTTGCCCAGATCGCCACCGAAGGCGACCGCGCGACGCCGCAGCGGCTGTCCCAGCCCCTGCTGACGGCCGAACGCGATCCCGCCGTCTGGGTGCCGTTCCTGGTGCTGAACGGAACCTCGGTGGAAACCGGGCAGCGGATCGTCACCACCGACCTGATGCCGACCCACGCGCCCAAACGTCCCTGCCCGAGCGGCGGAGATCGGCCCGAATGCCCGATCTTCACCCACGCCATCGACTTCCATGGCTTCCTGCATGGGAGTCTCGACGTGCGCCTGTCCACCGCCGCGTCGAATTCCGCGCGCTTCCCGCTGATCTCGCCGCCCGGCTCGATCCTTCAGGGGGAAGGGGACATCGCGGACCGCATCGTGGATGGCGGCTATTTTGAGAATTTCGGAGTGGAAAGCGCCCTGGAGCTGGCCCAGGCGATGGCGGAGGTGGAGCCGCGGCTCGCGCCGTTCATCCTCGTCATCTCCAACGATCCCCAAAGCACCCTGACCGAGGAACGCACCGCCCGCGGCGTCGTGGTGCCCGATGGGTCGGAACAGGTCTGGCTCCCGGAATTGACCGGCCCGCTGAGTTCCATCGGCGCCGTCCGCAGCGGTCGCGGTCGCCTGGCCGTCGCCGCCACCAACCAGTGGCTGAACGAACGCTTCGGCGCCGGCTGTCCCACCAACCTCGCCCATATCCGGGTGTGGCCGGAGGCGCTCGACGGCACCTGCCCGATCGGCGCCGAGAAGCCGAAGGCGATTCGCGATGTCTCCATGAGCTGGTGGCTGTCGAAGCCGGTGCAGATGAACCTGCGCAAGCAATTGGAGCACAGCAGCGATCGCTGCAACAACGACAAGGCTGTCCGCGCCGTCTGGGCCGCCCTTGCCACACCCTCTTCGGCCTGCGGGATTCAGCCGTGAGGCCTCAGTCTTCGCGCACCGGCTCCGCCTTGAACCGCCACCGACCATAGCGCCATGGCGCGTACCAGCGCCCCGCGGCCGGAAGGGCCTTGGGCACCGGATCGTAGCCGTGGCCTCCCCAGGGATGGCAGCGGCACACGCGTGCGGTCGCCATGAACAGGCCCGGCCACGCCCCGTGCCGGGAGATGGCTTCATCCGCGTATTCGGAGCATGTCGGCAGATAGCGGCACTGCCGTCCCATGAAAGACGACAGGGTGTAACGATACAGCAGGATCGGCACCCGCAGCAGCAGGCGTGGAGCCCTGCCAACCAAACGCGCGCCCCGCCGCGCGGAAGATTCCGGCTTGGACCACGGCAGCGCGTCGAGGGGGCTGCCGTCCGACGGCCCGTCACTCGGCGGCATGGTTCGCCTCGGCGGCTCGCGCCTGCTCGATCTGGTCGATGCAATCCACCACCGCGTCGAAGGTGAGCAGGGTGGACGCGTGGCGCGCCTTGTAGTCGCGGATGGGCTCCAGCACCTTGAATGCGTCGAACGCGCCGTCGGGCGGCGGACCGTTCTCCTTCAGCATCTTCGTCACGGTCTGGCGCAAGGCCCGCAGGTCCGCCGCCTTCGCTCCCACCACATGGCGGGCCATGAGCGAGGACGAGGCCTGCCCCAAGGCGCAGGCGCGGACCTCATGGGCGAACGCGGTCACGGTGTCGCCCTCCATGGCCAGATCCACGACGACGGTCGAGCCACACAGGCGCGAATGGGCCTTGGCCGTCGCCTGCGGCGCCTCCAGGCGGCCGAGGCGCGGAATTTCCGCCGCCAGGGCCAGAATGCGGGCATTGTAGATATCGTTGATCATGGCTCGAACCCGCCAGCCGCGCCGGCCTTGAACGCAAATGTGATCCCTGCGCCGTGCCGACGCAGGACCCCCTCGCTTATATAGCGCTGCGTCGGACGCCGGTAAGTCCCCCGCTGTCATGCAAGCGTCACCGCTTGCGCCGCGGCGCGAGCGGCCCCATGATGGAGCTTGGCCTGGAACCGCTCCAGGCTGGAGGGTACGGACGGCATGGCCGCCGCCGCGAGGCGGGGCGCGGTTGAAGAGGCAGCCGCGCATGCGTAGCCGACGACCGGTGACACTCCCGCCATCCGGCATTCAGCCACGGCGGGTCGAACGGAGTTGTGTACGTCATGGACGCGGTGGTGAAGTTGTTCAAGGCGCAGGCGGAACACGAGGAGCGCCAGCGTCAGGCCCAGGCCGCCAAAGACGCCTCCAGGCACGCCCGCAAGGCACAGGCGGCCGACGACGGCCAGCCGGCTCCGCGCGTGGCATTTCCGCCCCTGGCCGACGGCAGCCCGCGCCCGTCCCGGACGGAAGCCGAAGCCGCGGTGCGCACCCTGCTCGCCTATATGGGGGAAGACCCCGCGCGCGAAGGCCTGCTCGACACGCCCAAGCGCGTCATCAAGGCCTATGACGAGCTGTTCGCCGGCTACCGCGAGGGCGGCGACGAGATGCTCGATCGCACCTTCGGCGAGATCGGCTCGTTCGACGACATGGTGCTGGTGAAGGACATCCCTTTCTATTCCCACTGCGAGCACCACATGGTGCCGTTCTACGGCAAGGCCCATGTGGCCTATTTCCCGGTGGAGCGGGTGGTGGGCCTGTCGAAGATCGCGCGGGTGGTGGACACCTTCGCCAAGCGCCTGCAGACCCAGGAACACCTGACCTCGCAGATCGTCACCACCCTCGACGAGGGGCTGCATCCGCGCGGCGTGGCGGTGATGATCGAGGCCGAGCACATGTGCATGTCCATGCGCGGCATCACCAAGGCGGGGGTTACCACCCTCACCAGCCAGTTCACCGGCGTGTTCCGCGATGATCCGGCCGAGCAGGTGCGCTTCATGACCATGGTGCGCGCCAGCAAGGCCTAGTCGCCACTCCGCCTTTCGCCTGAACCGGGGCCGCGCCGCAAGGGGCGGCCCGACTGCTTGAAGAGCCTTGCCATGACCTCGTCCCCCGCGCCTTTCGCCGCCCCCGCCTCGGGCGCGGCGCTGGAGGAAGGCACGCAGCTCACCCCCCGGTTCGACGCGAACGGCCTCATCACCTGCGTGGCCGTGGACGCGCACACCGGCGAGGTGCTGATGCTCGCCCATATGAATGGGGACGCTCTCGCGCTCACCATGGCCACCGGCGAGGCCCATTACTTCAGCCGCTCCCGCGGCAAGCTCTGGAAGAAGGGCGAAAGCTCCGGCCACACCCAGAAGGTGCTGGAGATGCGCGTGGATTGCGATCAGGACGCGGTCGTCATCAAGGTCGAGATGGGCGGCACCGGCGCCGCCTGCCACACCGGCCGCCGCTCCTGCTTCTATCGCACGGTGCCCCTGGGCGCAGCGCCCGGCCCCGACACCAAGCTCGGCTTCACCGGCGACACGCCGCGCTTCGACCCCGCCGCCGTCTACGGCAAGCCGCACGACCACTGAACGCGGGCGGCTTGCCCGCCGGCGCGCGCCCGTCCCTCGTCTCCGTCTGCGCGGTTCAAGGCCTTGCGGAGCCGGGCCGCCGCGCCTTCGCCGGGCACGGCATCCGGCACCGCCGGACAATGGCGCGGACGCCCGGAACGGCGCGCCTCTCCCCATCCGTCCCTCCGGCCCCGGCGGCGGCCTCTCCCCATCCGGCGCCGTACCGGCGATCGCCATCCACCACCGGCCGACGACGCGCCACGGCTCCAAGTCCGCCATGACGCAGCGTTATTCTGCGTCATGGCCACGGTTCCGACATGCGCCCGTAGCATTGTGTCGCCAATAGAGGGGTGCGCCGGAACCGGCGTGGCGGTGGGGCATTGCTACTGCAAAGCACGCGTATGGATGCGCACGCTCAGCGAGGCGACCATGTTTCATCCCTTTCATCGACGCACCGATCCCGCCCTCGACCCGATCGAGCCCAAGCTCGACATCCCGCAGGTCGCCGAGGCTGACATGACCGCTGCGCCGATGCGTCCCGATCTCGACGCCGCACCGCCGCCCCCCAAGACGCCGGACCACCGTCCGGCCTTGGGGCTCGCCCTGGGGGGAGGCGCCGCGCGCGGCTTCGCCCACATCGGCATTCTGCGGGTGCTGGAGAAAAACGGCATCCGGCCGCGCGTCATTGCCGGCACCTCCATCGGCGCGGTGGTCGGCGGGCTGTGGGCCTGCGGCAAGCTCGACGCGCTTGAGGATTGGGCCCTCGGCCTCACCAAGAGGCGGGTGGTGGGCATGCTCGATTTCGCGCTCGGCGGGGCTGGCCTCATCGGCGGCCGTCGGCTGGTGGATCTCATGCGCGAGAAGGTCGGCGATGTCGCCATTGAAGATCTGCCGGTGGTGTTTGGCGCCATCGCCACCGAGCTTGGCACCGGGCATGAGATCTGGCTCACCCGCGGCGATTTCGTGGAAGCCCTGCGCGCATCCTATGCGCTGCCCGGTATCTTCACACCGGTCAATGTGGGCGGACGCTGGCTCATGGACGGGGCTCTGGTGAATCCGGTGCCGGTCTCCCCGGCGCGCGCGCTCGGGGCGCGGCTGGTGCTCGCCGTCAATCTCAATTCGGATGTGTTCGGACGCGGCACCGTGGTGCACGATCACGGCGGGGTGGTCGGCCATGTGGCGGATGTCGCCATCGCCGGCAAGCGCCGGACGCTGATGTCGCGCCTCAGTCCCGACCGGCTGCGCCGCCGGTTCTTCACCGCCCCGGCCGATGACGGTCCGCGCGGCCTGTCCACCGTGATGATCGACGCCTTCAACATCACCCAGGACCGGATCGCCCGCTCGCGCCTCGCCGGCGACCCGCCGGACCTGACGGTTTCGCCCAAGCTCGCCTCCATCGGCCTGTTCGATTTCCAGCGCGCGCGAGAGGCGATCGCGGCCGGCGCCGAGGCCGCCGAACGCAGCCTCGACGACATCGCCGCCGCCGTCGCCGCGCTGAAATAGCCGGATACCCGTGACGGCCCGGCCGCGGAGCGCTATCGAGGTCCTGCCCCACCGCCCTTCGTCACCTCGGGAGGCCCCCCATGTTCTACGAGCCCGGCAGGACACCCCACGGCCTGCCCCACAACCCGCTGAAGGCCATCGTCTCGCCCCGTCCCATCGGCTGGATCTCCTCGCTGGCCGCGGACGGCACGGCCAACCTTGCGCCCTACTCCTTCTTCAACATGGTGAGCGAGACCCCACCCCTCGTCATGTTCACCTCCCTCGGACGCAAGGACAGCGTAGCGAACATCGAGGCCACGGGCGCATTCGTTTGCAATCTCGCCACCCTCGACCTCATCGACCTGGTCAACGCCTCATCGACCCCGCTGCCGGCGGACGAGAGCGAGTTCGCGGCGTTCGGCATCGCCACCGCGCCGTCACGCCTCGTGGAGCCGCCACGGGTGGCCGCCAGCCCCTGCGCGCTCGAATGCGTCTATGTGGAAACCCTCCGTCCACGCGGGCGCGACGGACGGGAAACGAACAGTCACATGGTCATCGGCGAGGTGATCGGCGTCCACATCGCCGACGAGGCGCTGGTGGACGGCCGGCTGGACATCGCCCGCCTCCATGTGCTCGCGCGCTGCGGCTATCTCGATTATGCGCCGGTGGACCGGCTGGTGGCGCGCCCGCGCCCCAAGGCCGAGCCGCGCGCGACCGACTGAACGCGCTCAGCGCCCACCCGTCGCCTTCGGCCCGTCCTTGGAGGGCAGGCAGGGGATGCCCCGCTCGGTGGGCGCGTAGATGAGAAGGTCCGGCTTGAACCGCTCCACATCGGCGAAATCGAAGCGGCAGCGGCGGTGGTGGATCCAGGCATAAGCGGACGACCGCGAGGCCAGGAGCCCCTTCCAATAGCCCTGGGTGAACGAATCGCCGATGACCATGATGCGCGGCCCGGGATGACCGGTCTCGAACACCTGCGGCACGAACGGATCGCGCGGCGAGACCGGCGCGATCACACCGGTGAGCGGCGTCAATCCCGGCTGCGACGCCATCGGTCCCTTGATCTTATAGCCGATGTCCGGCTTCTCCGGCTTGGTGAGACCCGCCATGCGCACGAGATCCCCTTCGTCGCGCACCACCGCATCGCCAAGGGCGTCCACCGGAGCCGCCTTCAGGTCCGGCCGCCCGAGCGCATCCATGGCGGCATTGAAGGCGAGGAGCGCGCCGCGCTCGTTCCAATGGGTGTCGATGCGGCGATAAACCGGCCCGTCGGTCTTGGCTTGCGCCATCAGCGGCCTCAGATCCAGGACCGGCACGCCCCGCGCCTTCAGATCGCCGACGAACAAATCGTATTCGGTGGGCGCGTGCTTGAGGGCGCGGGCATAGGCCGGCAGCAGCTCGAAATTCACCGTCTGGGAATTGGGCGGCGACATCACCAGGAAGCGGCCGCCACGCGCCTGCATCATCTTGTCGAGCCGCTCCGCCACGTCGGCCGCCGCGGCGATGGCGTCCGGCCGCAGCACCTGACCCAGGGACTGTTCCAGCGCCTGGTCTTCCTTGAGGAACAGTGCCCCGTCTTCGCCCTTCAGCACCCGGCTCTCGCCGGAGCCGATCCAGCGACCATATTGCGCATGGGCCGCAAGCACAGCGCCACGGAAGCCGAACACGTTGTTGATGTAAGGATCGAGCCGGGCCGCCGCGTTGGTCCACCAGCGCGCTTCCGGGGCGGCAACCGAGCGGAGCGGCGCCGGCAGATCCGGCGCGAACAAGCCGATGGTGGGCAGGCACAGCACGGCCACCACGAAGATCGCCCAATAGCGGCGGAATTTCATCAAAAGGGGCATCGCCGTCCTCCCCTCAGAACCGGAAATAGAGGAAGGGGCTGTAGGCCGCCGCCCCCACCGAGAGCACGCACAGGATGAACAGGACGGCGGTCACCGTCGTGTCCACGAGGCCGTAAAGCGCGCGACGCACCCGCTCCGGCAGCCGGCGCCCGCCCGGACGCGGCAACCCGAACATGGCCAGCGGCCACCCGATAATCATCACCACGATGGTCGCCATCCGCAATTCGGACGACAAGGCCACCGAAAGCTCGCCGATGCCGTTGAGGCCGGCAAGGCCCCTAAAAAACGCCAGCGCCTGCGGCAGGCTGTCGGCCCGGAACCAGACCCAGCCGGTGAGCACCACCAGGAGCGTGTAGGCGTGCGCGGCCACGCGCGGCACCTTCTGCAGGAGCGCGCCGAAGCGCGTGCGCTCCAGCACCAGGAACGAGCCGTGGTGCACGCCCCAGATGACGAAATTCCAGCTCGCCCCATGCCAGAGCCCGCACAGCAGGAAGACGGTCCACAGATTGATGGCTGTGTTCAGATGGCCCCGCCGGTTACCGCCGAGGGGGATGTAGACATAGTCGCGAAACCAGCTCGACAGGCTCATGTGCCAGCGGCGCCAGAAATCGCCGATGGACAGCGCCCCATAGGGCAGGTTGAAGTTGCGCGGAAACTTCAAGCCCATGGCGAGCGCGAGGCCGATGGCCATATTGGAATAGCCGCCGAAGTCGAAATAGATCTGCAGCGCATAGGCGACGATGCCGAGCCACGCTTCCGCAAGGTTGGGGCTGGCGGTCTGGTCGAATACCGCCGCCACCACCGGCGCCACCTCGTCGGCGATCAGCACCTTCCAGCTGAGGCCGATGATGAAGATGCGCAGGCCCGCCGACACGCGCCCCAGCGTGGTTCGCCGATCATGGATGCGCCGCGTGATGGTGGAATAGCGCACGATGGGGCCCGCCACCAATTGCGGGAACATGGTGATGTAGACCGCGATCTCCTCCAGCCGGCCATTGGCCTTCACCCGCCGGCGGTAGACGTCCACCAGATAGGAAATGGCGTGGAAGGTGAAGAAGGAGATGCCGAGCGGCAGCTTTGGATGGATCACCGGCACCGCCAGGCCCAAGGGCGACAGCGCCACATTCAGGTTTTCCGCGAAGAAACCCAGGTATTTGAAGCCGATGAGACCGGCCAGATTGGCGGCCACCGCCCAGCCCAGCGCCCGCAGCCGGGTGCGGTCCGGCTGCGCGTCGATGATCTGCGCGAAGATGAAATTCGCGACGATGGAGACCGCCAGCACGGCAACATTCGCGAGCCCGCCCCACGCATAGAACACCAGCGAGAAGACGAGCAGGACGAGATTGCGCAGCCTCACGCCCCTTGCTCCGAAATAACAGAGCAGGAACGCCGGCAGGAAATAGTAAAGGAAGGTGACGGAGGAAAAGACCATCGGCAGGCGCGCGCGAAGAAATGGGTTAGCGCGCCGCGCGTGGGCAACGGCTCATGTCACCGCCCCACACCGCTCTTCGACACTTATTCTTCACGCGAACCGCCCTCCGCCCTAGGGGAAACTAATACACGAACTGCTCACGCAGAATGCGTTCTTCCAAGCCGTGGTCCGGATCGAACAGCATGTCGATGGACGACGACGTATCGAGCCGCGCCGAGACGGCGACGATGTCCCGCACCTCGTAGTGGTCCGCCGCCGCGCTCACCGGTCGCTTGTCCGCCTCCAGCACCGCAATGTCGATGCGCGCCTTGTCCGGCACCAGGGCACCGCGCCAGCGGCGGGGCCGGAACGGCGAGATGGGGGTGATGGCGAGCAGCGCCGTGCCGAGCGGCAGGATCGGCCCGTGGGCCGAGAGATTATAGGCCGTGGAGCCCGCCGGGGTGGCGATGATGACGCCGTCGCAGATAAGCTGGTCGAGCCGTACCTTGCCGTCGATCGAAATCCGCAGCTTGGCGGCCTGGTAGGTCTGGCGCAACAGCGAGACCTCGTTGATGGCCGGCGCGCGGTGGCGCGTCCCGTTGCAATCCATGGCCTCCATCGTGAGCGGATGGATCTTCACATGCTGGGCGGCGGCAAGCCGCTCCACCAAGGCATCTTCCCGGAAGGTGTTCATCAGGAAGCCGACCGAACCGCGATGCATGCCATAGATGGGCAGGCCCCGGTCGCGAAAGCGGTGCAGGGTCTGGAGCATGAGTCCGTCGCCGCCGAGGGCGACGATCACGTCCGCGTCGGCCTCGTCGACCCCGCCATAGCGCACGGACAACCGCTCGCGCGCGGCTTCGGCTTCGGGTGTCTCATTGGAAACGAAGGCAATCTTGGCCAGGGACGGAGAAGAAGTGTTCATCAGGACGGTCGCGCCCGCTGATCCATGTCGCCGCGCAAGGGAACAGCGCTCGGCCTTCGTAGCCCCACGCTGAAGGCTTGTCGAGGTGCCGCACCGCCGTCATCATCACGCAACCGCGAGACACCCCCCATGGCTCTCAAGCTCATCTACACCACGCTCCCCTCCCGCACCGTGGCCGAGGAAGTGGCCACCCGCCTCGTCGAGGCGCGCCTCGCGGCATGCGGCAACATCCTGCCGGCGCATCTGGCCATATATGAGTGGGAGGGCGGCATCGCGCGGACGGAGGAAGTGATTCTCCTCCTGAAAACGACGGACGACCGGGCCACGGCGCTCATGGACCGCCTGCGCGCGGACCATCCCTACGACGTTCCCGCCATTCTGGTGCTGCCCGTGGAGGCCGCGGATACCGCATTTGCGACCTGGGTGGCCGAGCAGACCGCCCATCCGGTCGAATAACGGCAT
This sequence comes from Xanthobacter agilis, assembly GCF_021730435.1. Taxonomy (GTDB): domain Bacteria; phylum Pseudomonadota; class Alphaproteobacteria; order Rhizobiales; family Xanthobacteraceae; genus Xanthobacter; species Xanthobacter agilis. The sequence continues at coordinate 40,021 of NZ_JABWGX010000025.1, read as the reverse complement.
CCAACCGCCGTGGGGCGCGGGGTCATTTAAAGCCAGCCCATCACGGTAGCCGGACCGGAGTGGAGAAAGAGGGCGGAAAGACATGGGCGGAGTGACCGCCATGGAGATGCAGATGATGACCGGCGCCATGGTGCTGGTGACCCATTGGGCCTCTATGATGCCCTACGATCCGGACACCTTCCCGCTACCCTTGCCACGCGTGGTGCCGAGCAACGCTGCCCGCCCATGGGCCTGGACCCAGAGCACCCCCTGGCGCCTCTTCAGCCCCAGCCTGTTCGGTACCGCCGCGCCCGGCCGCCTCGTCATCACCGATTACAGGAGCGGCTATTTCGGGGCCGCGGCATCGGCTCGATGACGCCCGAGGGCAAGGTGTTGCTCAGCACCCTGCCCGATGCCAGCCCCATCCTGACCAACCTCTATGGCGATGTGAGCGGCAATGCCACCGATGCCGAGATGCTGATGGGGGGTCTACGACTCAAGCGGCACCTGGACCGCGTGGTGGCGCCCAATGTGCGGCTGGGCGGCCTGTTTTCTTATTCCGACACCTCTATTTCCAGCAACGCGGTTCGGGCGCCTGGCAGCCTCGATGTGTCGAGCTACGCCCTCGGGCTCTATGGCAGCTCTGCGGCCCTGCCGAACCTGTCCGTCGATGCGCAGATCGACGGAGCCTTCAACGCCAACGCAGCAAGCCGGCTGGTGGGCATCGTCGGCGCCACCGCCTCGGCGGACTATGACAGCTATACCTTCCACGCCGGCGGCGGCCTGCGCCAGAGTCTGAATGTCGCGCCCGACCTCGTTCTACAGCCGCTGGCACGGCTCGATGATGCGCGGGTGGACGCCCAGTCCTACACCGAGACCGGTGCCGGAGCGCTGGACCTCGCCGTAACCGGACAATCCTACCAGGAATTGATGCTCACCGGCGGCCTGCGCGGCACGTACACCCTGCCGATGCCGCCGATCTCACGGCATATGCGGGCGTCGGCTACAACATGCTCGACACCGGCGCGCAGGTCAGCGCGTCCTTCATGGGGGGCGGCGGCAGCTTCGTCACGGAGGGGGCGGACCTTTCCCCCTGGCTGTTCAGCGCCGGCGTGGCGCTGGTGAGCACCAGGCTCGCCACCTTCGACATGCGCCTGGACTACGATCTCCAGGCCAGCCCGTCCGGCTTTCTCAACCAGATGGGTCGCTCAACCTGCGCATGCGGCTATAGCCCGCAAGCGTGGCCCGCACGCCACTCCACGGGACAATGCTCAGGGCACCGGGTTCCACATCACCGGAACGTAGCGATAGCCCTCGCCCTCCCGGGCGAGATGGGCGGCACCCGGAAAGGGGAAATGATAGCCGGCAACATTCATGCGGTCGGCGACAAGGCGATCATAGGTGCGCCGGCGCACCTCGGCCGCCTTCACGCCATCCATGTCGAGCATCACCTGCCACGAGGGATTCGCCACGAACAGGGCCGGAATATTGGTGATATCCGATTGGATGAAGAGCGCATCCGCCCCCGATCCCAGCTCGAAGGAGGTATGTCCGGGCGTGTGGCCCGGCGTTCCGACGCTGACGAGGCCGGGCGCGATCTCCTTGTTCCAGGCATAGCGCTCCACCTTGCCGTCGAGCGGCTTGAATACCCGCCGCACGTTCTGGAAATTGCCCTTGAGGCGGTCCGGCGCGCGGCTCGCCTCGCCGTCGTCCATCCAGAACGACCATTCGGCTTCCGGCACGAACACCCGCGCATTCGGGAAGGCGGGCGTGCCTTCCGCGGTGAGGAGGCCGTTGATGTGATCGCCGTGGAAATGGGAGATCACCACCTGATCGATGCTCTCGGGCGCAACGCCGATGGCCGCCAGCGTCGGGGCCAGAAGCCCCACCGGCCCCTGCCCCGGGCCGTTGCCGGTATCGACCAGAAGGCGCCGCCGGCCGGTTTCGATCAGCAGCACGGTGAAGGGAATGGAGATCTGGTCCGGCGGCAGGAAGGCCGCCGCGAGCGCGTCGTTCACCGCCTCCCCGGAGGCATTGCGCACGAAGCCCTGAGGCATGGGGAAGGTGCGGACACCATCGCTGATGGCCGTCACCCGTGCTTCCCCGACCTTGTAGCGATAGGCGCCGGGGATCGGCGAGGCCGCCGGGCCGGCGGGTGTCGCGGCGTCCTGCGCGGCGGCGGGCGAGGTCATCGTCGTTGCCAGAAGCCCGGTGACCGTGGCACCGGCCGCCCCGGCAACGAGGGCGCGTCGCGACAATTCAATCATGGATCGTCATTCCCCCAAGCCTTCGCCCCGCAGGACCGGACTTGCATCATGGCGCGGGGCGCGCGCAGCATAGTCGGGCCGTCCGAAAGGGTCGATGCCGCAAAGGAAAGGCGCCGCTCACATGCCTGCGAGCGGCGCCTTCGATCGGTCAGCGGGAGCAGATCAGCGGATCGGCGGGGCGTACTGGATGCCGCCCATGCTCCACAGCTGGTTGATGCCGCGCGGAATGCCCAGCTTCGAGGCCGCGCCCACGTTGCGCTCATAGCTTTCGCCGTAATTGCCGACGGCCTTCACCACCAGCACCACGAAATCGTTCGGCAGGCCGAGGGATGCCCCGTTGTCGCCCTCCACGCCCAGAAGACGCTTCACGTCCGGCTTCTGGGACTTCAGGGCCTCAGCCATATTGGAGGAGGTCACGCCCAGTTCCTCGGCATTGAGCATGCCGTAAAGCACCCACTTCACGACGTTGAACCACTGGTCGTCGCCCTGGCGGACCACCGGGCCGAGGGGCTCCTTGGAGATCACGTCGGGCAGAACGATATGATCGGCGGGCTTGGCCATGTTGAGGCGCAGCGCATAAAGCTGCGACACGTCGGTGGTGAGGGTGTCGCACTTGCCCTCTTCATAGGCCTTCACCAGCGCCGCCGAGTCGGGCAACGTGATCAGCTCCAGCTCCATCCCGTTGGACTTGAAGTATTCGGCGGTGGCTCCGGCCGCCGTGGTGCCGGCCTGCACGCACACCTTGGACTTGTCCAGCTCCAGGGCTGACGTGATCTTGCGCGAATCGCGCACCAGGAAGCCCTGACCGTCGTAATAGGAGATGCCGGCGAACAGCAGCCCGAGCTTGCCTTCGCGGTCCAGAGTCCAGGTGGAGTTGCGCGAAAGCAGGTCCACCTCGCCCTTCTGCAGGGCGGGGAAGCGCTCGTCCGCCGTCAGCGGCACGAACTTCACCTTCTCGCCGCTGCCGAGCACGGCGGCGGCGACGGCGCGGCACAGGTCCACGTCGAAGCCGGTCCATTGCCCCTTGGCGTCGGGAGCGGAGAAGCCGGGCAGGCCCTTGGAAACCCCGCAGACGAGCTCGCCGCGGTCCTTCACGCTCTTCAGGGTCTGCGCCGACGCGCCGGTGGCGGCAAGCGCGGCCACGCCGGCCAGAACGGCCAGTAACTTCTTCATGAATGCCCCCGGTTCAGGAGAAGAGAAAAGGATAAGGCCCCCCTCAGAGGGTGGCCTGCTGACGCACGATGACCTTGGTGCCCACCGGCACGCGCTGATAAAGGTCGATAATGTCGGAGTTCACGAGGCGGAAGCAGCCCGAGGACACAGCATAACCGATGGTCTGCGGCTGATTGGTGCCATGGATGCGGTAGACCGTGCCGCCGATATAGAGCGCGCGGGCCCCCATGGGGTTACCCGGACCGCCGGCCATGAAGCGCGGCAGATAGGGCTGGCGCTCGATCATCTCCACCGGCGGGCGCCAATCGGGCCATTCGGCCTTGCGCACGATATTCTTCAGGCCCGACCACTGGAAGCCGTCGCGACCCACGCCGATGCCGTAGCGCATGGCGCGGTTGTTGCCTTCCACCAGATAGAGGAAGCGTTCGTTGGTGCTGATGATGATGGTGCCCGGCGCTTCGGTGGTCCGGAAATACACCGGCTGGCGGCGGAACGCCGGATCGAGCTGCGCCTCGTCGTCCTCCGGCGGCACGAGGCCCGGCTGATCGCCGATGTCCATGGTCGCGCCGGGCGTGCCGCGCGGCGCCGTCTGTGCCTGAGTTGCGCCGACACCGGCCAGAAGGCCGACCTGAAGCAGCGCGGCGAAGGTCAAGGTCTTGAACGTCGAGGAAATCATGCCCGCCTCATCTGTCGCGTCCCATCGGAGCGCATGTTTTCACCGGGTTCGGCTAAAACTGGCTTAACGCCCGCCGCGCCCTCTCCCGCACGCCCCCGTTCGCGCCATGCCGGCCCGCTCGGCCGCAACGCCGATACATGCGGCAGGCACAACCCTCATCCCCGTATTTCGATTAGCTGAGCCGGACCGGATGCGAAAGGGGGAGAGCCCCCCGCGCAGCGCCGCTTTTCGATCACAAGCGCCTCATCGCCGGGCCCCGCTACCCCCGCGCATCTCCATCTGGACGGCCCGCCCCCTTCCCCCTTAAAAGGTGCGCCCCATATGGGAAATGAGCCTACCTGCGTGGTCCGCAGGAGTGGGCAGGAGGAGTGACATGATTTCGTTGACCTTTCCCGATGGTGCCCAGCGCGCCTACGCCGCGGGAACCTCCGGCGCCGACATCGCCGCCCAGATCTCCAAATCCCTGGCCAAGAAGGCGATCGCCGTCACCCTGGACGGTCAGCTTGCCGACCTTGCCGAGCCCATCAGCCGCGATGCGAAGATCGAGATCGTTACCCGCGACGATCCGCGCGCGCTGGAGATGATCCGCCACGACTGCGCGCATGTGCTCGCGGAAGCCGTGCAATCCATCTGGCCCGGCACCCAGGTCACCATCGGCCCGGTCATCGAGAACGGCTTCTATTACGATTTCGCCCGCAACGAGCCCTTCACCACCGAAGACCTGCCGGTGATCGAGGCCAAGATGCGCGAGATCATCGCCCGCGACCGCCCCTTCACCAAGGAAGTGTGGACCCGCGACGAGGCCAAGCGCGTCTTCGGCGAGATGGGCGAGAATTACAAGGTCGAGCTGGTAAACGCCATTCCCGCCGACCAGGACGTGAAGATCTACAAGCAGGGCGAGTGGTTCGACCTCTGCCGCGGCCCGCATTTGCCCTCCACCGGCAAGATCGGCAACGCCTTCAAGCTGATGAAGGTGGCGGGCGCCTATTGGCGCGGCGATTCGAACAATCCCATGCTGACCCGCATCTACGGCACCGCCTGGCAGGACGAAAAGGAACTCGCCGCCTACATCCACCGCCTGGAGGAAGCCGAGAAGCGCGACCATCGCCGGCTCGGCCGGGAGATGGACCTGTTCCACTTCCAGGAGGAAGGCCCCGGCACCGTCTTCTGGCACCCCAAGGGCTGGACCCTGTTCCAGGAACTCGTCGCCTATATGCGCCGCCGGCTGAAGGCCGACTACCAGGAAGTGAACGCCCCCCAGGTGCTGGACGCCGAGCTGTGGCAGACCTCCGGTCACTGGGGCTGGTACAGGGAGAACATGTTCAAGGTCCAGTCCGCCGGTGACGACACCAAGGACGAGCGCGTGTTCGCGCTGAAGCCCATGAACTGCCCCGGTCATGTGCAGATCTTCAAGCACGGCCTGAAGAGCTACCGCGACCTGCCCATGCGCCTTGCCGAGTTCGGCGCGGTGCACCGCTACGAGCCTTCCGGCGCGCTGCACGGGCTGATGCGGGTGCGCGGCTTCACCCAGGACGACGCCCACATCTTCTGCACCGAGGAGCAGATGGCGGCCGAGTGCCTGAAGATCAACGACCTGATCCTCTCCACCTATGCCGACTTCGGCTTCGAGGAGATCATCGTGAAGCTCTCCACGCGTCCGGACAAGCGCGTGGGCTCGGACGCGGTGTGGGATCACGCCGAAGACGTGATGACCCGCGTGCTGAAGCAGATCGAGGCGGCGTCCGGCGGGCGCATCAAGACCGGCATCCTGCCGGGCGAAGGCGCCTTCTACGGGCCGAAGTTCGAATATACCCTGCGCGACGCCATCGGCCGCGAGTGGCAGTGCGGCACCACGCAGGTGGACTTCAACCTGCCGGAGCGCTTCGGCGCCTTCTATGTGGATGCCGACGGCCAAAAGAAGACGCCGGTGATGATCCACCGCGCCATCTGCGGCTCCATGGAGCGCTTCACCGGCATCCTGATCGAGCATTTCGCCGGCCACTTCCCGCTGTGGCTGGCACCGACGCAGGTTGTGGTGGCCACCATCACCTCCGACGCCGATGCCTATGCCGAAGAGGTGGTGGCCAAGCTCAAGGCGGCCGGCCTGCGGGCCGAGATCGACCTGCGCAACGAGAAGATCAATCTCAAGGTGCGAGAGCACTCCCTGGCCAAGGTGCCGGTGCTGCTGGTGGCCGGCAAGAAGGAGGCGGCCGAGCGCACGCTATCCATCCGGCGCCTCGGCTCCAACGCCCAGGAGAGCGGCAGCCTCGACGCGGTGATCGCCGCCCTGACCGAGGAAGCCGTGCCGCCGGACCTGAAGCGCAAGGCGCTCGCCGCCGCTGCGGCCTGATCTCGATACCATCACTTCTTGGAAAAAGCCCCGAAGCACCGCTTCTGGGCTTTTTTTACCTGCCGAAATACGACCCCCGCGGCCACCTCCATTGGAGGAGCATTCACTTTTGTTTACGCTTGCCCTTGATCTGGGGCACTCGACAAGATTCGGCTCAGAGCGTTGCGAAGGCACAACCGTAGGCGCTCCCACCTGTCGGGCGGCTTTTGCGAGCGATCCTCTGTCCGATGCGCCTTGTCTGGGTGGCGGCAAGGGATAAAGCAGATGAATACGTGGATCCGGACCGGTCTTCTCACGGGCGCGATGCTCTGGGGCGGCGCCCATGCGGCGCAGGCCCAGGTCGCCGCCACCGGCGTGCCGCAGAAGGGTTTCTTCGTCGGTGCCGGCGGCAGCGTAAATTTCTCGACCTTCACCAACCAGGATGTGTTCGCCCAAGGCCTGTCGCAGATCTATTCCGGCGACACCCTGGTAGCGCGCGGCGAGGCGGGAGGCTCCACCTCGCCAGACCTTTCGGGACAGACAGATTTCGCGCCCATGGTGCAGCTTGGCTATTACGAGCGCTTCTCGGGCAGCAACTGGCTATGGGGGGCAAAATTCACCTATAATTACTTGAACGCGTCCTCCAGCCAGGAGAATTTTCTGATCCCCCAGGCCGGCTATTACACCGGTGAGGTCAGCGGCGTGCTCGCGGGCAATGTCTATGCCCGCAGCTCCACCATGAAGGCAACGAACCAGTTCGCCCTGGTCCCGTTCCTCGGCTATGCCTTCGACAAGAGTTTCGTTTATTTCGGTGGCGGACCAACCCTTACCCAGATCAAGCAGGAACTGAACGGCCTCGTCGGCTTCGCGAGCCTATTCGGCGATCGTCTGGATCTGACCGGCGCACCCGTGAGCTTCAGCAGCACCAATTGGGTTTGGGGCGGTACCGTTTCGACGGGCGTCACGTATTTCCTCGCGCCCGACTGGTTCGTGGACCTGAACTACACCTATACCATGTCCACCACCAAGACGAACCGCTTCGCGGCGCCGTTCGATACCCTCCATGACGGCTTGACCTTCACCGGCGTCGCCCTCGGCACCTATTCGGGAACCACCGATGTGCAGGCGGTGATGGTGAGCATCAACAAGCTGTTCTGACACCGTGCCCGCCGCCCCGGATACCGGCGGCGGGCCTCTTCCGACACCGCGCCTTTTGGCCTGCATCGCGACATCCGGCTTGGTGTCGTCCCGCTTCAATCCGCGTTCCGCTCCAGGCTCTGGAGGTAGGCGGAGAGGTCGGCGGCCTGAGCCTGGGTGAGCGAGACCTCGGGCATCAGCGGATGCGGGGCCAGCAGCCGAAAGGCGATCCACTCCGCCGAAGGATCAACGGTCCGCCGGATGATGGCGCGGAAGGACGGGGCGTCGCTCTGGGCCGCGCTCTGGTCGGCGCTCACCACATGGCAGCTGGCGCACCACCGGGTGGCCAGCGCCTTGCCGGCGGCCGCATCGCCCGCCGCGGCCCAGGCCAACCCGCCATCAAGGGCGCTCCAAAAGGCGACGAACGCGAGCAGCGGGCCGAATGCGCGGCGCGGAAGAGGGATCACGGGGCTGGCCTTTCGGGTTGCGGACGGCGGGCACCGGATGATGCACTCACTGCATCATCACTTCCAGCGCCTGGTCCCTGCCGGCTTCGACCTTGAAGTCACGGCTGTAGTTGCGGCCGTCGTGGCGCCCGATCGCCGTGTAATCGCCCTCGGAGAGAATGAACAACGGGAAGGCGCCGATGGATTCCTTGATGGTATCGCCGCCGGGGGTGATGACGGTCCATTGGGTGTCGGGCTGGGCCTCGCCGCCCTTGTCCTTCACCAGCTTCAGCGTCACCTGGGCGGCGCGATGATGCATGGTGGCATCGGTGAGCTTGCCCGGCACCACGTTCACGTCGGCGCGCACGACGGCGTTGGCGTCGCCATAGGTCGAGACCACATGGTAAGTGCCCTCGGGCAGCAGGATCACCTCACCCGCCCCGGCGCCGCGATAATAGGGCTGGCTCGAGGTCCGACCCTGCAGGAACGAGCCTTCGAAGATGTCGAAGGTCAGCTTCTGCGCGGAAATGGCGCGGTTCTCCACGTCCCCCTGAAGCCGCAGCCCTCCGGCCGGCAGCGCAAATGCCTCGCGCCGGGATACGGAGCCGACCACCACCCGTTGCGCGGTCGTGGCGAGCCCATAGGTCACATGCACCACATAGCCGCCGGGGCTGAGGAAGAACACCGGCGTCGCTTCCGCGCTTTCGGCCACCAGCGGGAAGGCTCCGGTGCTTTCCGGCTGGTCGGCGAACACGCGCCACACCAGGCCGCGCTGCACCGGCGCGCCCTCCTGGCCGAAGCGGGCGAAGACACCCAGGGCCGCCTTGCCGGCCGGCGCCGATGGCAGCACCGCATGGGGCTCGCGCCCGCCCGACGACGGCGCGCTTCCGGTCCCTGGTGCCAGAACCGACGACCGCGCGCCGCCACCCGGGGGCGGCGCCGCGAACGGCCCGGCCTGAGGTGGAGCGGCTTGAGATCCCAGGAATTGCAGGCTCTGCGCCCCCGCCTCGGAGACCCAGGACACGCCGGCCACGAGCCCGAGCGCCACCAGAAGACACCGGCCGGTGAGACTGCGGCGATGGGGAAAGCGCCGGAACAGGTGAACGAAGCAGGTCATCGTCTTGAGGTGCACAAAATTCGGGGCGGTTTCAAGTCGATCGCGTGCACGAAGCCACCTGCCGCAACGGGATTCGACGCCTGCGCCAAGGGAATCCGCGGGACCTGCTTCAAACCGAGGCCGTTCCCTTTTATAGAGCCGGCCTCAGCGCGCCGGTCCCGCCCGCGCACAACCCGCGAAAGCCCTGCCCCATGCCTGACGCCATCGAGCTCCTGCGCACGCGCCGCTCCTCCCGCATCATGGACCTCCAGGAGCCAGGCCCCTCGCCCCAGGATTTGGATACCATCCTTGCGATCGCCGCCCGGGTTCCCGACCACGGCAAGCTCGCGCCCTGGCGCTTCATCGTGTTCGAGGGGGAAGGCCGGGCGCGCGCGGGGGAAGCCTTCGCCAAGGTTCTGGCCGCCAAGGCATTTGCCGCCAAGGACCTTGCCACCAAGAACCAGGACACGACCGACAAGCGCCTCGACGAGGAGCGCAAGCGCTTCCTTCGGGTGCCGCTGGTGGTGGCCGTGGTGTCGCGCGCGGCGCCCCATGTGAAGATCCCGGAATGGGAGCAGGTGATGTCCGCCGCCGCCTGCTGCCAGAACATGCTGATCGCCGCCCTCGCCCTCGGCTACGGCGCCACCTGGATCAGCGAATGGCCCACCTATGATGCCGAGGCGCGCGCCGCCCTGGGCCTTGCGGAGCATGAGCGGGTCGCCGGCTTCATCTACATGGGCACCGCCGCGCTACAGCTCGAGGACCGGCCCCGGCCCGATCTCGCCCAGATCGTCACCCGGTTCTGATCCCGGCTCAGCCGGCATGAGCGCAGTGGCAGTCGGCCAGGTGGTCGTCCACCAGGCCGCAGGCCTGCATGGCGGCATAGACGATGGTGGGGCCGCAGAATTTGAAGCCCAGGCCCTTCAGGCGCTTGGAAAGCGTGAGCGAGGCCGGGGTCTGCGCCGGCACCTGCGACAGGTGGCGCGGATGGTTCACCAGCGGCGCGCCGCCCACCGCCTCCCACATCAGGTCTGAGAAGGAGATGCCCTTTTCCTCAAGGTCGAGATAGGCGCGGGCGGACAGCACCGCGCCTTCGATCTTGGCGCGGTTGCGCACGATGGAGGCGTCCTGCATCAGCGCCTCCACCTTGGCAGCGTCATAGCGGGCGATCCGCTCCGGCTCGAACCCGTCGAAGGCGCGGCGGAAGTTGTCGCGCTTGCGCAGGATGGTGATCCAGGCGAGACCGGCCTGGAACCCGTCGAGCAGCAGCTTCTCGAACAGCGCCCGGCTGTCGCGCTCCGGCACCCCCCATTCCGTGTCGTGATAGGCGACATAGAGCGGGTCGGTGCCGCACCAGGGACACCGCAGGCGCCCGTCCGGATGCGCCATCGCTTCACGGGTTTCCATCAGCCGGCTCCGTTCATTCTTGGTGGCTGTGTCAGGTTTTGGCGCTCTTGAGCTTCTTGTCGAGCTCGCTCACCTTGCGCTCCCATTCCAGCGGGAATTCCGCCCAGTCGGGGGCCTTGAGCTCCACTTCCATGCCGGCCACCATGAGCGGAATGCCCTCCGCGCGGGCGTCGGTGGCGCGGTCGAGGCGCACGGTTGCGATGGCTTTGCCGCCGGCGACCGAGGACAGGCGGCCGACGCTCTTGTCTCCGGCCATGATCTCGGCCCCTTCGGCCGCCGGGCCGGGCAGCAGCGCCTCCACCAGGCGGTTGCGGGCGGTGGTGCGGTGCTCCATGCGGCTCACCACCTCCTGGCCCACATAGCAGCCCTTCTTGAAGTCCACGCCGCCGAGCTGGTCCATGTCGGCCTCGTGGGGGAACGTCTCGCCATAGGGGAAATCCGCGCCGCCCTTGGGGATGCCGAGGCCGATCCGGTGCGCCTCATAGGCGGCGAGGTCCGCCGACAGGCCGTCGGCCGCCGCCTTGGGCAGCACCACGCGCTGCCCCAGCGCCGCGAGCCGCGGATCGGGAAACGCGCGCCCCTCGGCCACCGTACCGGCGTCACCGAAAGCGGCGGCGACCGCGCGGTCGTCCGCCTTCTCGAATGCCACTTTCGCCCGCAGGCGGTGGAAGGTAAGACGTTTCAACAGGTCGTCCGCCCGCTCGGCGGGGACATCGAAGAGGTAGCCCTCCTCCCCCTCGCGATAGAGCAGGAAATCGGAGAGAATCTTGCCTTGCGGGAACAGCAGCGCGCCATAGCGCGCATCGCCCACCGCCATGGTGGCGACGTTGCAGGTAATGACACCGTGCAGGAACTTTGCGGCCTCGGGGCCGGATGCACGAATGAGGGCACGATCGATCAAATGAACGACGGGCATGGAACCGTCCTTTCTGAAGCAATGGACAAGATGTAAGCCCAGTGCCGCCGGCCCTCAAGGGCGCGCGCCATTCCGGCGCAGTTGCGGCCCGCGTGCGGCGCGGGCACTTTCGCCAGACACGATCGGGCGGCCGGGAACTGGGGATGGGGCACGAATCATGACGTCCTGGATGGTGGCGCCGCTGGCCTTCGCCGCGATGATGACGGGCGCCTTCCTGGCCATGGCCATCGCCCGCTGGTCGCCGCCCGACTTCCTCTCCGACGACACCCGTTTCACCATGAAGGTCACGGTCGGCCTCACCGCCGCCGTCACCTCGCTGATCCTTGGCCTGATGACCACCTCCATGCGCTACAGCTATGCCGGCGCGCAGGAGGATGTGCAGCAATATGCGGTGGCGATCCTGACCACCGACGTGGAGCTGCGGCACTTCGGAGCACAAGCCTGCCCGGCGCGCCAGGAACTGGCCACCTATGTGCGCCTCATCCTCGACGAAACCTGGAGTGGGCACCAGACGCAGCGGCACCCGCAGTTCGAGACCAGTTCCGCCAACCTGCTGCTGCGCCTCGACGACGCGATCCGCGCCCTGCCGCCCGGCACCGACGACCAGAAGATGAACCGGAACAATGCCATCGACGGCATGAAGATGCTGCTGACGCACCGCTGGCGGCTCACCACCGATGCCGAGAGCCGCGTGCCCACCATTTTCATCATGGTGGTCATGGGGTGGCTCACCTTGATCTTCGCCGGCTTCGGCTGGTTCGCGCCGCGCAATCCGCCGGGCCTCGCGGCGCTGGCCTTCTGCGGCCTTTCCATCGCCGCCGCCTTGTTCCTGGTGGTGGAGATGGGCGAGCCCTTCAGCGGCCCCATGCGCATCGCGCCGACACCCCTCCTCGATGCCCTGCACGCCATCCGAACACACCCCTGCGAGGGGCCGAATGCACCGCACGCGACCGGTAATTGACCGGGGCGCCCGCCTTCCGGCTTGCCACGCGGGCGCCCAGGGGCTTGAGTGAGCCGATCCCACCTCACGCACCCGCCATGGCCCAGATTCCTCCCCGCACCCTTCAAGCCCGCGACCGCGCCCTCCCGCTCGGTCCGCGCACCCTCGTCATGGGCATCCTCAATGTGACGCCCGATTCGTTTTCCGACGGCGGCCGCAGCGCCCGTCCCGACGATGCCCTCGCCAACGCCCGCCGGCTGGTGGCGGAGGGCGCGGACATCCTGGACGTGGGCGGTGAATCCACCCGTCCCGGACACACGCCGGTACCGGCGGAGGAAGAGTGGGCGCGCCTCGCGCCCGTGCTCGCCGCGCTGGCCGGCGAGATCATCGTCCCCGTCTCCGTGGACACCTACAAGGCCGAGGTGGCCGAAAAGGCGCTCAAGGCCGGCGCCCACATCGTCAACGACGTGTGGGGCTTCGCCCATGACCCCGACATGGCGCGCGTGGTGGCCGATCACGACGCGGCGGTCGTGGTGATGCACAATCGCGCCGAGGTGGATGGGAGCCTCGACATCGTCGCGGACATGCTCGCCTTTTTCGAGAGCGCGCTGGAAAAGGCGGAGCGGGCGGGGGTGCGGCGCGACAAGATCGTGCTCGACCCCGGCATCGGCTTCGGCAAGACCTTTCCACAGAACCTTTCCGCCATCCGCCGGCTCGGCGAACTGCGCGTGCTCGGCCTGCCGCTGCTGCTCGGCACCTCGCGCAAGTCGCTGATCGGCAAGGTGATCGAAACCACGCCGGCGGAGCGCCTGCCGGGCACCATCGCGTCGAACGTCATCGGCATCATGGCGGGGGTGGAGATCATCCGCGTGCACGACGTGGCCGCCCTGATCCAGGCGGCGCGCGTGGCGGAAGCCATCCGGGACGCGTCATGAGCGTCGAGACCGCCTACCTGTGCCTCGGCTCCAACGTGGGCGACCGGGAGGGGACGCTCGGCCTCGCGCGCGGCGTTCTTGCGCGGGCGGGGCTGACCCTGCGCGCGCGCTCGGCCCTTTATGAAACGCCACCCTGGGGACCGATCCCGCAGGGCCCCTATCTCAACCAGGTGGTGGAGGTGGAAAGCCCGGTGGGCGCCCACAGCCTCCTGTTCCTCGGCCTCCTGGTGGAACGGATGCTGGGGCGGGACCGCAGCCGCGAGGTGCGCTTCGGACCGCGCCGCATCGACATCGACATCCTGCTCTACGGCCACCAAAAGGTCGCGGAGCCGGATCTTGAGATCCCCCATCCCCGGCTGCTGGAGCGCGCCTTCGCCCTGGTGCCGCTGGTGGAGATCGCGCCTGGCATCGTCATCGACGGCGTGCGGGCAGCCGACGCCCTGGCCAAGCTTGATTCCGGCGGCATCCTGGCGGTCCCCGGCTAGAGCGTTTTATCGCAATTTCAGACGCAAAACCGCTGCACACTTTTGCTGAAATTGTTCGAGACGCCGTCTGTCGCCGGTCACGAACGCCCCGGTCGCGGCCGAACGCAAAAAAGCCCCGCGCCGACGCGCGACGCGGGGGTCGGAGGCTCAAGAATGGGCGTGAGCGGCTAATTGAGGGTGCTGGTGAAGGTGTCCACCTGCCGCTTCACCTCATCCTTGGCGAGGCCATAGCGTTCCTGGATCTTGCCTTCGAGCACCTCGCGCCGGCCCGAGATCTCGGTAAGATCGTCGTCGGTGAGCTTGCCCCACTGGGCCTTCACATTGCCGGTCATCTGCTTCCAGTTGCCCTCGATGCGATCCCAATTCATCGGCTGACCTCCACGGTTCGGGAAGCCGCCCGCTCCACGCGGCCGGTCTTCCCCCTGCTGATGCGTGGCCCGAGCGGTGCGATCAAACATCACGAGCGGCACCGCCGGTTCGCGTCGCACCCCGGCCCCGCAGGCCATCCCGTCCCCTTGGGCATTGTCTGCCGGGACCGGATTCGAAGTGGAAATTTGGCTGGACAACGCTGGCCGCGCGTGACGAGTTCCCCCGCGGTGCGAAAATGGAGCCGGCCAAGGCTGGTCGCATGGAGGACGAAGGACGATGACGGGAGCCCGACAGGTGGACGATGCCCAGCTCGCCGAGGCGGTTGTGAGGGGCGAGCGTGCCGCGCTGGCGCGGGCCATCACCCTTGTCGAATCCCGGCGCGGCGACCACCGCGCCCGCGCCCAGGCCCTGCTCCAATCCCTGCTGCCGCGCACGGGCGGCGCCTTTCGGGTCGGCATCACCGGCGTTCCGGGGGTCGGCAAGTCCACCACCATTGACGCTCTCGGCACCTACCTCACGGGCCTCGGCCACAAGGTGGCGGTGCTGGCGGTGGACCCGTCCTCCAGCCGTACCGGCGGTTCCATCCTGGGCGACAAGACCCGCATGGCACGGCTCGCCGTGGACGAGCGTGCCTTCATCCGCCCCTCCCCGTCGAGCGGCACGCTCGGCGGCATCGCCGCGAAAACGCGCGAAACCATGCTGCTGTGCGAGGCCGCCGGCTTCGATGTGGTGCTGGTGGAGACGGTGGGCGTCGGGCAATCGGAAACGGCGGTGGCCGACCTCACCGATACCTTCCTGGTGCTGATGCTGCCGGGCGCCGGCGACGAGCTTCAGGGCATCAAGAAGGGGGTGCTGGAACTCGCCGACATCGTGGCCGTGAACAAGGCCGACGGCGACAACATCCCCCGCGCCCGCGCCGCCGCCAGCGAATACCGCACCGCCCTCCATCTGCTCGGCGCGCGGCAGGCCCATTGGTCGCCGCCCGTGCTCACCTATTCGGCCCTGACCGGAGACGGCATCGCGGAGGTGTGGGCGCAGGTGGTGCTGCACCGACAGAAATGCGAGGCGGCGGGCGCCTTCGCCACCACCCGGCAGGCCCAGCAGGTGCGCTGGATGTGGACCTTGCTCAATGAACGGCTGGCCGAGAAGGTGGCATCCGATCCGGGCGTGAAGGCGCGCCTGCCCACCCTGGAAAAGGAAGTCGCGGCGGGTACGCTCGCCCCCGCCCTGGCGGCGGCGGAGATCGCCCATCTCATCGGCCTATAGACGCTATGGCGCCCCGCACACGCATCCTGGTGTGCGCCTTCGGACCCTTCCCCGGCGTGCCGGTGAACCCGTCCGCACGGCTTGCCCAGGTGCTCGGGCGCACCCGACGACCCGCCCTTGGGGCCATTGATCTCATCGTGGAGATCCTCCCCACCCGCTGGGACGCCCTCGGCCGGCTGGTGGTGCTGCTGGAGCGCCACGCGCCGGATGCGGTCCTGCTCCTGGGCGTCGCGCCACGCCGTAGCGTGCTGTGCGTGGAGACACGCGCCGTCAACGCGGCCGCCGACCGGCCCGATGTGGCCTACCGGCACCCCCGCGCACGGCGCATTGATCCCGATGCGCCCGCGAACCTGCGCACAACCGCCCGGATCGCTCCCCTGGTCGCGGCGGCCCGTGCCGCCGGCGCGGCCGCGCGCTCGTCGCGCGATGCCGGCCGATACCTGTGCAACGCCAGCTATTTCCAAGCCCTCGCCTGGGCCGCCGCACATCCGGCAAAGCCCCCTCCGGTCGTCTTCGTGCATGTTCCCGGACGCCAGGCACGGCCGCGACGGGAAGACCCCATCCTGGCGCGCGCTGTCGCGGCGTTGCTGGTCACCCTCCACACCCAGTCGCGCCGGCCCTGAGGCCACCCGAGAGCCCCCGGCAAAGCCAGAATTTCCCTGGATAATCCAGAATATGCGACCACTGAATCGGTCTTTGAACTCAGCTAGCGACCGATCTGTGCGCTTTTTGCCGCTCCCGGCGCCGAATACGGGCCGCGGGTCTTCTCAGGCCTACCCCGATGGCGTAAAGCCGCGCCATCTGCCGTGACCCGAAACGGACGATCCCGTGACCATTTATCTGCCGATTGCCGAACTGCCGGTGGTCATTTTCACCGTCTTCGCCATGGGGCTCGCGGTCGGCTTCATCTCGGGCATGTTCGGCGTCGGCGGTGGGTTCCTCATGACGCCGCTGCTCATTTTCACCGGCGTGCCGGCGGCGGTGGCGGTCGCGAGCGTGTCGCCCTACATGGCGGCTTCGTCCTTCTCGGGCGCCCTGTCTTATCTGCGCAAGGGCATGGTGGACCTGCCCCTGGCGGGCGTCCTGCTCATCGGCGGCCTCATCGGCACGGCGGCGGGTGTGGCGCTGTTCCTGTGGCTGCGCGTGATCGGACAGGTGGACCTGTTCATCCGCATTGCCTACACGCTGCTGCTCGGGGCCATCGGCATCATGATGCTGGTGGAGAGCGCGCGGGCCATCCGGCGCAGCCGCCGGGGGAAGGCGCCCCACGTGCGGCGGCCGGGCACCCACGCCTGGTTCATGCGCCTGCCACTCAAGATGCGCTTTCGCCGCTCGCGGATCTATGTCTCGGCGGTTCCGGTGGTGGCCATCGGCTTCGTCATCGGCCTGCTCGGGGCGGTGCTGGGCGTGGGCGGCGGCTTCATCCTGGTGCCGGCGCTCATCTACCTGCTGCGCGTCCCGACCACCACGTCGGTCGGCACCTCCCTGGTGCTCACCCTGGTCACCATGGCCGCCGCCACCGTGCTCCATGCCGAGGCCAACGGCACGGTGGATGCCGTGCTCGCCTTCGTGCTGATGATCGGCGGCACCATGGGGGCGCAGTTCGGAGCCCGCACCGGCCAGACCATGCGTCCGGAAAACCTGCGCTTCCTGCTTGGCCTGCTGGTGCTGTCGGTGGGGATCAGGGTCGCGGTGGATCTGGTGCGCACGCCGGCTGAACTCTATGTGCTCCATCCGATCGAGGTGCGCCGATGAGCCGCCGCGGCGTCCGGCTCCGCCCCATGGCGAGCGCCGCCGCAGTGGCGCTCGCTTGCGCGTTCGCCCCCGATCCGGCCGCCGCCCAGGCAACGTCGGCGGATCGGCTGGTGATTAGCGTGTCGCAACCTCAGGTGAGCATCACCTCCACCTTTACCGGTGCCGAGCTGGTGGTGTTCGGGGTTGCGGAAACCATCGCCTCGGATACCACTCCCGATGTCGTGGTCACGGTGCGCGGGCCGAAGCAGAGCTTCGTCACATGGCGCAAATCGCGCCTGTTCGGCCTGTGGGTGAACACCGACAGCCGCACCTTCATCGACGTGCCGGCGTTTCTCAGCGTACAATCGAACCGTCCACCGGACGAGATGGCCCCGCCCGCGGTACTACGCGACGGACAGATCGGCCTCTCCCGCAACGCGCTGACCCAATTGGTGGGCACGGATTATGCGGACGTGGTGCCCACCGACCCGTTTCGCCAAGCCTTTCTGCGGACCCAGCAGGCGGCGAATCTGTATCAAGAAGACAGCCACGGCGTGACCTTCCTCGCGCCCCGGGTGTTCCGCGCCAATTTCACCATTCCCGGCCAGGCACCCATCGGGCGATACGATGTCGCCATCCAGCTCTTGCGTGATGGGAAGATCACGGCCCGCGCCGTGCAGCACTTCGAGGTCAATCGGAGTGGATTCGAGCAGGACGTGGCAACCTTTTCACAAACTGAAGGTACATTATACGGAATCACAGTGGCAATTGGCAGCCTGATCGTTGGGTTCATTGGAAATTTTCTCTTTCGAAAAGAATAATTCCAAAGGCCATAAAAACTCACCCATATCGCCACGTCAGCACAGCGCCGTGCGTTCCACGATGTTCGCATGGAGATACCTAGAGACAATTCGGCATTGCTCCGATCTTTTTGCTTGAAGTTCAAGGCGGAGCGCGTCAAAGAAGCGCCGATCGTCTACTCAACGGCCATTCAGGCTCTGTTGGCTTCGGGTGCCAAGCCCTGACCGGCGCCCGTCGGGGCGGGGCGATGCCACAAGCATCGCCCCGTTTCCCTTGGCCGATTTCCTTTGGCCAGCACCGCCCCAACGGCAACCGCCCGGCGTTCGCCCCATCGCCCCCCCGCCATTTTTGTGGACGCGAACCCTGGGAACGGCGCGGCGCGCATTTTCGCGTTTCAATATCCGTTGGAAATGTTCTAACTGCTTGTGTTTTCGCAGTTCCGGACGCAAAACCACTTCGCACTTTTGCTGAAACTGCTCTAGAGGCCATGCTCCGAGCATCCGCTTGCGCTGGCACAGGAGGCCGAAGTTGGCTGGCAGCATCGCCATCACCGTGGCAGACGGCATCGCCCGTCTCGTCCTGTCGAATCCCGAGCGGCGCAACGCCATTTCGAGCGGAATGTGGCAGGCGCTCGCCAGCTTCGCCGCTGAAGCGGCCCATCGCCACGACATCCGGGTCGCCATCCTGCGGGGCGAGGGCGCGCTCGCCTTTTCCGGCGGCGCCGATATCTCGGATTTCGATGCCGCGCGATCCGACGCCTCGGGCGCGCAGAGCTATGACGACATCGTGGAACACGCCTGCGCCGCCATCGAGGGCCTGCCCTTCCCGGTTCTGGCGGTGATCCACGGCGCCTGCGTCGGGGCGGGGGCGGCGCTGGCGTCGAGCTGCGATCTGCGGATCGCCGCCGACACCGCATTCTTCGCCATTCCCGCGGCGCGCTTGGGCCTGGGCTATGATCCGCGCGGCCTGCCGCGTCTCCTGCGGGTTTTCGGCAGCCAAGGCGCCCGGCAGCTGTTCTTCACAGCCGATCGCCTCGCCGCCGGACGCGCCCATGAGATCGGCGCCATCGACATGCTCGCGACGCCCGAGGAGGTGGATGCTGTGGCCGATCGCCTCGCCCTGCGCATGGCCGAAAACGCGCCCCTGACCTTGAAGGCGGCGAAGCTCTCCATTCGCGCCGCCGAGGGGCCGCACGGCCCCCTTCTGGCGGAGGCCAAGCGCGCGACCAGCGCCGCCAATGCCAGCGCGGACTATCGCGAGGGACGCCTCGCCTTCGCCGAAAAGCGCAACCCGCGTTTTACCGGCGCGTGAGGCTGGCCGCCTCCCATCCGCCGGAGAGCCCAGCGGGAGGCACCAGGCTTTGGATATGTCGCACGCGACGTTGGACATGCCGCAAACGGGGCGATAATGTCCGCGCCGCTGCTCTTGGGGCGTAGCCAAGAGGTAAGGCAGCGGATTTTGATTCCGCCATTCCCTGGTTCGAATCCAGGCGCCCCAGCCATCCTGAGTTTCAGGCCTGTCCCGCCAGCGTCTTGCACGGGAGCGGCAAAACGCCGGTGGTCGGCCGACCGATTCGATTGGGCAAGGCGCCCATCATCTCGGCGTCGCGCGGTCCTTGCGCTCCCTCGTCTCCTGCGTCCGCGCTCCCCGCGTCATGCGCCGCTTTTTGGCCGCGCTGCCGATTTCACCTTCCCGCACGCCCGCGCGCGACCGTAACCTCCCGCCGCTGCATCCCCAGGGAGGAACCTCTGATGACCATCCGTTCGTCGCTGCTGGCGCTTGCCGTCTTGGGCGGGTCCATGGGTTTGGCCTGCGGACCGACGTTCGCGGACGAGCCTTCCGCCAACACCCGGATCACCGGAGATATCCGCAATGCGCGCTATTGCGAGATCATCCCGCTCAGCCTCACCACCCAGGGCTTGAAGGCCACGGTCTACAACACGCTCGGACACGACGATTGTCCGCAAGCCCAGTGGGCGGCATTGAGCGAAGCTGAACTGCGCCGACATTTTGAGGTGCTCGACATCCTCAAGAACGGCCCACGTTATTTCATCATGGACCAGATCATCGCGTCCGGCGCCACCGTAAGCGGAGAGTTGGTCACCCTGGGTGGCATCGTCCTGGAGAAGCGCGCGGAGATCTTCCCCAGCCTGCGGCAGGCCATGGAGCCGCCCTTCACCGAGCAGACCATCGATCGCGACACCACCTACCGTTTCGCCGCCGGCAAGCCCGTGTTCATCCTCACCGCGCCCGACGGCTCCGCTTATGTGATGCAGTCCTACACCTCGATGGTGGACCCGACCTTGACCTACGAGGACCTGCCGAAGCTCGCCGCGCGCCTGGCGCTGCCCGCGGGCTGGACCTACGCCATGCAAACTCCCGAAACGGATCTGATGCTGACCGCCAAGGGCAAAGCGACCGTGATCCAGGACAATCTGAAGAACACCTATCAGAAGATCGTCAAGAATTAAGGTCACCGCCCGCGGCAGGCGCCCTTCTCCTCACTCGGACAGCGCCGCCTCCAGCCGATCGGCGACCGTGCGCAGCACCTTCACCCGCGCGAAGCGCTTGTCTTCGGCCTCCACCAGGGTCCAGGGCGCGGCGCGGGTGGAGGTGCGGTCCACCATCTCCGTGACCGCAGCCTCGTAGAGCGGCCATTTCTCGCGGTTGCGCCAATCCTCGGGCGTCAGCTTGAAGCGCTTGTAGGGGATGCTTTCGCGTTGGGCGAAGCGGCGCATCTGCTCGTCCTGGCTGATGGCCAGCCAGAATTTCACCACCACATAGCCGGCCTCAGCGAGCTGCCCCTCGAAATCGTTGATTTCGCCATAGGCCCGCCCCCATTGCTCGGGCGTGACAAGCCCCTCCACCCGCTCCACCAGCACGCGCCCGTACCAGGAGCGGTCGAAGATGGCGACGCGCCCGCGCGCGGGTATATGCCGCCAGAAACGCCACAGATAGGGCCGCGCCTGCTCCTCGTCCGTGGGCGCCGCGATGGGATAGACGCGAAACCGGCGCGGATCGAGCGCACGCCGCAGCCGCATGATGGTGGAACTCTTTCCAGCGGCATCGCTGCCCTCGAAAGCCAGAATCAGCCCACGATCGTCGAATTGGGGTGCGCGCGTGGCGCGGGTGATGCGGCTTTGCTCGTGCGCGATCTGCTCTTCATAGGTGTCCTTCTCCAGCTTCTGGCTGAGATCCAGGGTGGAGAGGATGGAGAAGGTGGGCAGCGCATTGGGCACACGGGTGGGGCTGGGCGTGGGATGGACCGGGCTACCAGCGCCGTCCGCCGTCATGGCGCGCAGCTTCTCCAGGAGGACGCTGCCGATGGTGGCGTCGCGATAGGCGTCGTCTCCCGCCGGCACCACCTGCCACGGCGCGAAATCCGTGGATGTGATGCGCGCGATATCCTCGGCCGCAAGGCTGAGGCGCTGCCGCTCTTTCGCGCCGTGCAGTTCGGCCCATTCACGCACCACCGGCCGCTGATAGGCCCCCTGGGTCAACGCCTTGAGCCGCCGGTTGGCCTCCTCCGGCTCCAGGTAGAGCCAGATCTTCAGAAGGCTCACACCTTCCGCATGCAGCATCGCCTCGAACCGGCGGATGTCCTCCATGGCGCTCACGAAACCGGAACGGCCGAGCTTGCCCAGCGCCCGCTCGCACATGGGCCGGTGATACCAGGAGCCCAGCATCATCCCGATTTCGCCGAATGGCGGAAGGCCACGCCAATAGCTCCACATGGCCGGCCGGCCGGCATCGTCCCGGCACGGCGCGTCATGGGTCAGCGTTTCGAGCTTGCGGACGTCCAGCCACTCGTAGAGCCGGTTCAGGACCGCGCCCTTGCCGGCGCCGTCGGGTCCGTGAATGAGCACCAGGAGGCTGCGGCGCTTCTGATCGATGAGCTGGAACTGCACATTCAGCAGGTTTTCGCGCAGACCGGGCTCCAGCGACTTGAAGGCCGCCTTGTCCAGCCTGTGCTCCAGCTTCGCGGATTCGAACATGCCGCACCCTCCTCCCGGACCGAGGCCGCCCGCGCGCCGAAGCGCGCGGCGCTCAGGCGGAGACCACCTTCTGCGCGCCGGAGGATGGCACCTTCACCCACGCCTCCCCGTCCAGCACCACCTCGCCCTTCACGGAGCAGACGCACGACAGTCGCGCCCGGCAGCGCTCCGGCATCAATTCCACCACCTTCACCTCCACATCGACCGTATCGTCGATGCGCACCGGGGCGCGGAAATGGAGCGTCTGCGAGATATAGACCGCGCCGGGCCCCGGCAGGCGGGTGCCGAGCACCGCCGAGATGAGGCTCGCCGTATAGAGGCCGTGGGCGATGCGTCCGCCGAACGGCGTCTTCGCCGCGAAATGCTGCGACAGGTGGATCGGATTGCGATCTCCCGTCAGCTCCGCGAAGCCGACGATGTCGGAAGACGAGACGGTCTTCGACATGCGTTCGGTGCGCCCCACCGTGAGGTCTTCGAAATAAAGGTTCTGCAATTCGAGAAACATGGGCCCACCCGTGCAAGTCCGATCGGGGCGCGGACCTTAGAGCATTTCCCCACGCCAAGGAAACCGCGCGCGACCAAGAAAATGAGACAGGTTTACTGCCACACCTGCCGCGCGCGCCCCGCCGCCGGGCGGCCCCGAGGGCGCCGCCCGGCATTGCTCAGAGCGCGGTGGACCGCAGCTTCTGCATCAAGGCTTCAAGCTCGGAATCCTTCGCCTTGGGCAGAACGATGTTGATCCGCACCAGCATGTCGCCATGGCCGCCGGTGGCATTGGGCAAGCCTTTGCCCCGCAGGCGGAACACACGGCCTCCGGAGGTCCAGGCGGGAATATTGAGTTCCACCGTCCCCGAGAGGGTCGGCACGCGCACCTTCGTGCCCAGTACCGAATCTGGAAGCGACACGTCCACCGTCTGGCGCAGGTCGTCGCCTTCGCGCTCAAAGGTGGCGTGCGGCGCATAGGAGATGGTGACGAAGGCATCACCCGGCGCTCCACCCATGGCGCTGGGCTCGCCCTGCCCCTTCAGCCGCATGCGATGGCCTTCCCGGGTGCCGGCGGCGATCTTGATGTCGATCTGCTTGCCGTTGGGCAGGCCCACGCGCTTGCTGGCGCCCTGGGTGGCCTCCTCGAAGGTCACCGGCAGCGAAATCTCCATGTCTGCACCTATGGGCGGAGTGGAGCCGCCACCGGCGCCGCGGCGCTGGCGGCCGAAGCCGAACATGTCTCCCAGATCGTCGAAGCTGGAACCGCCCGGTCCGCCCGAGCCACCCCCGCCCCCACGACGCGCATTGCGCCGCGCGCCTTCCGGCCCGAATGAGAAACTCTCGAAAATCGTGTCGCCGTCGAACCCGTTAAAGCCGCCCGGACCCGCGCGCCTGCCCCCGCCGAAACCGGAAAATTCCGGAGCCCGGGGCTTGCCCTCCGCGTCGATCTCGCCACGGTCGAACTGCCCGCGCTTGGTCTTGTCCTCCAGGATTTCGTGAGCGGTATTTAGTTCCGCAAACTTGTCCTGGGCCTTGGGATCGTTGGCATTGGCGTCTGGATGCAGCTTTTTCGCCAGCCGCCGATAGGCGCGCTTGATCTCGGCTTCGTCGGCGGTCCGGGAAACGCCGAGGACGTCGTATGGATCACGCATGAAATCTCACCTCGCCGGCCAGCGCTTCAGCGGCCAGCCGCGTTCAAGATGTGGGTCCATGCAAACCAAATTGCAACACTTATGCCCCACCACCCCACGAGATTTCGTCGACCTAGGCCCGCCCGAGCACCCGGACCTGGGATAACACCGTTCCCTCGCGGCTTCGGCACGCCTCGCCGTGGATCCAGCGGTCGGCCACCTTGCCGTCAACCACGGCGATCATGAAGTCGCGGCAACCGCCGATGCGCTGCGCGCCGATAGGCGTGGCCGTGCCCCGCGCGCCGGTATCGGCATTCTCCCAAGGCACGGAAATGTCCGCATCCGCGGACACCAGCGCCTGGTCGAGCGCGAGCTTAGCCGCCAGCCAATCGGAAGCGGCGATGCCCTTGGGGGTATCGCCCAGGGGCAGCTTGAGCGCGATCGGCTTGGGCTTGATGGAGCCGGTCACCAAATCATCATCGGGCAAGGGCGCCGTGCCGCACCCCGCGCAGGCGGCCGCCGCCAGCATGAGCGCCGCGCCGAATCCCATGCGGAGGGCTTCGCGCAGGCGCGCGGCACCCCTATAAGAGGGCGTCCCACCGGTCGGCGGGGCAACCGGGATAAGGCGAGGCACGGGGGACTCCACATGACGACGAACGAGACCATGGAACCCCAGAACCCCTTAACAACTGGTGATTTTACCGAGATCGACGAACCTTTTCGCCTGTTCGGCGAATGGTTTGCCGATGCCGAGAAGAGCGAGCCGAACGATCCGAACGCGATGGCGCTGGCCACCGTGGATCCCGACGGCATGCCCGATGTGCGCATGGTGCTGCTGAAAAGCGTGGATGAGCATGGCTTCGTCTTCTTCACCAACACCCAGAGCGCAAAGGGCCGGGAATTGGCCGCGACCCCCAAGGCGGCGCTGGTGTTCCACTGGAAATCGCTGCGTCGGCAGGTCCGGGTGCGTGGTCCCGTGGAACAGGTGAGCGACGCGGAAGCCGACGCCTATTTTACCACCCGCCCCCGCCTGTCGCAGATCGGGGCCTGGGCCAGCCGTCAGTCGCAGCCGCTCGAAGGCCGATTCGCGCTTGAAACGGCGGTCGCCGCCGCCACCGCGAAATACGCCCTCGGCGCGGTGCCGCGCCCGCCCCACTGGACCGGCTTCCGGGTACAGCCGGTTCAGATCGAGTTCTGGCACGACCGCCCGTTCCGCCTCCACGACCGCGTGGTGTTCCGCCGGGCGAACGCCGGCAGTGCATGGACCAAGAGCCGCCTATTTCCCTGAAACTTTCTGGCTTTTGCCCAAGGCAAAGGGCTTTGCTTTCCGGGGGTCACATGGCAAAAATTGGCGCCACCGGGAGGCAAGTGCAGAGCCTATTATACTACCACATTCTGGAGTTTTTTCAGCGGAATCTCCGATCGGATTTCATACAGGGGCACCATGCGGCGTAATAACGCGACCGCGGTACCGGATCCGAGCACGGGGCACCGCCTGCAGACGAGCTTGCGATGCGCCCCGACGAGCCTCTCTCTTCCAGACCGGACGGCCTCCTCGCCGCCACGGCGGGAGGCTCCATGCCCGCGGACACAGAGCCGGGTGATGTCGCGCCAGCGGCGCGGCGACCCATCCGGACGACGCGCCAGGCGCTGCAGATCATCCTGTTCACGGCGTTCCAAACGTGCCTGCTGTTCACGCTCCTGTCGGTGCTGCGGCGGCTCCATCTCGACACCGCCATCTGGCCCGCCAATGCGTTGGCGGCCGGCATCTATCTCCTGCTCGTGGATGTCGCCGCCCTCTGGTGCATGGCAGGCGTACTCGCGGCGACCCTGGCCGCGCATCTGCTGCTGGGCGATTCCGGCCCCTATGCCATGGCCTGCGCGCTGGCGTCGGCGCTCAGCTTCCGCCTGATTGTCCTCGGCTGCCGCTGGGCCGACCTGCGGCCCGGTGGGCGTTTCGACGTCCGCCATGTGGTGGGCCTCGTGGCGGTGGCGTTCATCGCGGGACTTCCCGGCGCGGGGATCGGCGCGAGCGCGGTCGTGAGCGAGTTCGGCGGCCACTTCTGGTCCACCGTGCTTGGCTGGTGGCTACCGGACATGGCGAGCATTGTGCTGCTGCTGCCCCTGTTCCTGCTGTGGCCGCGGGTGGAGGACGCGCCCGAGCCGCTCGATCATGCCCTTAGAGCCGGCCATGACCGGCGCTTCGTCGCGCTGGAATACATCGTAGCGACCGCCGGGCTGGCCGGAACCGCGCTCCTGGTGGCGATGACGGGCGAGCCCCTGCTGCTCGAAATCGGCGCCTGCATCCTGCTCTGGTTCGCGTTCCGCCTGGGGCCCTTTCCCACGGCCCTGGCCGCATCCTTGTTTGCCGCCGCTGTACTGGGCCTCGCCGTCGCCGATGCGGCGCACGCCCCGACCGGAGGGCTGCGGCCTGACCTCCTGAAGGTGCAGGGGCGACTGGTGATCGCGGTCTGTCCCGCCCTCATCATTGCCGCCATCATGACCCAGCGCGAACGCCAGCAACGCGCCCTGGAGGAGGACCAGCGCCGCCTCGCCTACGCCCTGGAAGGCGCAAATGATGGCATCTGGGACCTGCACCTGCCATCGGATACCATCTTCTTCAGCGCGCGGGCCTACCGCATGCTCGGCTACAATCCCGATTCCGACGCCGGCATCCTGGTGCGCTTTCGCGAGCTGATACACCCCGACGATCTGCCCGAAGTCGAGACCGCGTTCCGCGATCATGCGATCGGCCGGCGCCGTCTCTACCAGATGGAACTGCGTGGCCGGCACCGCAGCGGCGCCTATGTCTGGCTGCTGTCGCGCGGCAAGGTGGTGGAGCATGACCCCGCGGGCCGGCCGCTGCGGGCGGTGGGAACCATCACCGACATCTCGCAGAAGAAGCACCTCGAGGCGGCTCTCGAGCACGCCGCGAGCCACGATCCCCTGACCGGGCTCGCCAATCGCGCCACCTTCGACCGCGCCCTGGAGCAGGCCGGGCGCCGCCTCGCGCGCGATCTGGCGCCGTTCGCCGTGCTGCTCATCGACGTGGACCATTTCAAGGGCGTCAACGACATGCACGGGCATATGGCCGGGGACCTGATGCTCACCACGACGGCCCGCCGCCTGCAATCAGCCCTTCGCGCCGGCGACCTTGCCGCCCGTTTTGGAGGCGACGAATTCGCCGTGGTCGCCATCGGCAAGAGCGCCGAGGAGTTCGCCAGCCTGGCGGATCGCCTCCATACCCATCTGTCGAAGCCGGTGGAGACCGAAGGCCTGGTGCTGCCCACCTCCTTCTCCATCGGCATGGCGGTGGCGAGCGTGCCGGACACGGACCCGACCTCCCTGGTGGCTGAAGCCGACGCCGCCCTGTATCTGGCGAAAAACGCCGGCCGGGGCACCTGGCGCGCCCTCGGCATGAGGGGCGCGACCCCCAGCGGCATCCCCCCGCAGTGGTCCTGACGATCCCCCTGAGCGTGGAATCAGAACCCCGATTTACGTATCGAGAACAGCGTTACCCTGCCGCCTCATGAAGCGTTGCGCCTCGTGCGGAGCGCCTTGTGTGGGGCGTTGGGGTGTTTTGGGTTGGTGCGGGGTCCCGGTTTGGGGGGACCCCGGTTGGGGTTGGGGTGGGTTCAGGGGAGGGAGAGGAGGGGGTCGGCGGTGAGGAGGCTGGAGGGACCGGCTTCGACGATGTCCTCGAGGCCCTTGGCCTGGGGGCAGAGGTTTTCGGCGAAGAAGCGGGCGAGCGCGATGCGGGCCGCGTGCCGCGGGTCGCTGTCGCCGGCGAGCCGGGCCTTGTGGGCGGCGAGCGCCGCCTTCGCCAGATAGGCGCCGCCCGCCGCCCGCGCGAACAGCCGCAGATAGGGCGTGGCCCCGGCCAGCGCCTTCTCGTTTTCCTCCCCCAGCCGGTCGAGCTGGATCCGGGTGGCGCGGCCGAGCGCGTCCACCGCCTCCGCCAGCTTCTCCCCGGCCCGGCCGAACGCCGGCAGCTCCAGCGCATGCACCTCGTCCGCGATGTCGCGGAAGTCGGCGATGAGCGTCATCACCACATCGCCCCCCTCCTGGGGCAGCTTGCGGGTGACAAGGTCGATGGCCTGGATGCCGTTGGTCCCCTCGTAGATCGCGAAAATGCGGGCGTCGCGATAGTGCTGCGCGGCCCCGGTCTCCTCGATGAAGCCCATGCCCCCGTGCACCTGCACCCCGAGCGAGGCCACCTCGATGCCGATGTCGGTGGAAAACGCCTTCGCCACCGGGGTCAGCAGGCTCGCCTCCGCCAGCGCGCTCGCCCGCGCCACCGGATCGGCCAGACGCCGCGAGCGGTCGAGGGCGTCCGCCGTCATCAGGCAGATCGCCCGCGCCGCGTCGGTCTCCGCCCGCATGGTCAGCAGCATCCGCTTCACGTCCGGATGGTGGATGATCGGCGCCATGCCCGCGCCGCCGTAGCTCGCCGCCTTGCCCTGGCGGCGCTCCCTGGCATACGCGAAGGCCCGCTGGGTCGCCCGCTCGGCCACCGCCACCCCCTGGATGCCGACCGCCAGCCGGGCGTTGTTCATCATGGTGAACATGCAGGCGAGCCCGCGATTTTCCTCCCCAACGAGATAGCCGACCGCGCCCTCGCCCGTCTCGCCGAAGGTCATGGTGCAGGTCGGCGAGCCGTGCAGGCCGAGCTTGTGCTCGATCCCGGTGCACACCACGTCATTGCGCGCGCCCAGCGTGCCGTCCGCGTTCACCAGATACTTCGGCGCCACGAACAGCGAGAGGCCACGGGTGCCGGCGGGCGCATCCGGCAGGCGCGCCAGCACCAGGTGCACGATGTTCTCGGCGATGTCGTGCTCGCCATAGGTGATGAAGATCTTGGTGCCGAAGATGCGATAGCTGCCGTCCGCCTGCTTCACCGCCTTCGCCCGCAGCGCCGAGAGGTCCGAGCCCGCCTGCGACTCGGTGAGGTTCATGGTGCCGGTCCACGCGCCGGACACCATCTGCTCCAGGAACGTCTTCTGCAGCGCCGGCGAACCATGGGCGGTCAGCGCCTCGATGGCACCCTGGGTCAGCACCCCGCCGATGCCGAACGACGGCGAGGCGGTGTTCCAGAACTCCGTCAGCGCCGAGGTCAGCGTGGTCGGCAGGTGCTGGCCACCGAAATCCGCCTCCGCCGCGACCGCGTTCCACCCCGCCGCGTTCCAGGCCTGGAAGGCCGCCTTCCAGCCGCTGGGGGTGGTCACCGCCCCATCCTTGAGGGTACAGCCTTCAGTATCGGCGCCGCGGTCGAGGGGCTCGATCACAGAAGCTGCGAACTTGCCCGCTTCCTCCAGCACCGGCTCCACCACGTCCAAGGTGAGATCGACGAGCCCCTGCTCCATGAGCCGCGGCAATGAGGTGCAGGTCTTCAGGAAAAACAACACATCCTCGACCGGCGCACGATAGGCCATCACTCTCTCCTTGCGATGCGCGGCCCCCTGTCCCCTCGGAGGTCCCGCGGCTTGACCGGGCCCTTCACCCGCGCTCTAAGCGCAGGCGCCGGCCGGGCCCCAATTCGCGGCGACGGCCCCCGTTCGTCAAGTCGCGCCCGCCGGCCATTGGTCGCAGCCGCGCCCCGCATGAAGGCACACATGGTTCGCTCCCAAGGCCCCATCCCTCCGGGCACCGGGCCGGGCACGCCTCAACCGGGCAGTCCTGAGCCGGGCCCGCCTCGGCCCGCCCCCCGAGCCCCGGCGCGCGACACCCGCGTCGTCGGCGCCGATGCCCAAGGCCTCGCCCGCGCCGCCCGGCGGCTCAAGGCCGGCGGCCTCGTCGCCTTTCCCACCGAGACCGTCTACGGGCTCGGCGCCGATGCCGCCAATCCCCATGCCGTGGCCGCCCTCTACGCCGCCAAGGGCCGGCCCGCCTTCAACCCGCTCATTTCCCATCTCGCCGATCGCGAACAGGCCTTCGCCCTCGGCGCCTTCTCCCCCGCCGCCCGGCGGCTGGCCGAGGCGTTCTGGCCCGGCCCCCTCACCCTGGTGGTGCCCTATGCCGGAGGCGGCCGGGTCTGCGACCTCGCCCGCGCCGGGCTCGACACCATCGCCCTGCGGGTGCCCGCCCATCCCCTGGCCCAAGCCCTCATCGCGGCCTTCGGCGGCCCCGTGGTCGCGCCCAGCGCCAACCGCTCCGGCCATGTCTCCCCCACCACCCCGGAACATGTGCTCGACGACATGGCCGGCCTCATCGACCTGGTGATGGCCGGCGGCGAGACCCGCGTCGGCGTCGAATCCACCATCCTCGACCTCACCGGCGGGACCCCCCGCCTGCTGCGCCCCGGCGGCCTCACCCGCGACACCATCGAGGCCCGGCTCGGCGCCCCGCTCGCCGACGCCGCCCCCGGCGACGACGCCCGGCCCGCCGCCCCCGGACGCCTCGCCTCCCATTACGCGCCCCGCGCCCGGGTCCGCCTCGAGGCCGACGCCGTGGCTCCGGGCGAGGCCCTCCTCACCTTCGCCGGCGCCCGCCCGCCGGGCAGCGCCGATGCCGCCACCATCCTCGACCTCAGCCCCGGCGGCGACCTCGCCGAGGCCGCCGCCCATCTCTATGGCGCCCTGCGCCGCCTCGATGCCTCCGGAGCCCCGGCCATCGCCGTGGTGCCCCTGCCCCGCGCCGGCCTGGGCGAGGCCATCGCCGACCGCCTCGCCCGCGCCGCCGCCCCGCGCCCTTCCTCCAACGACGAGCCCCAGCCATGAACCCCGCCATGAGCCCCGCCACGAGCCCCGCCTTCCGCGACCTCGACCTCGTCATCGGACATCTGGAAGAGGCCGACATCCCGGCCCTCGTCGACCTCTGGGCGCGGGCCGGGCTGATCCGGCCCTGGAACGATCCCCACGCCGACATCGCCCTCGCCCGGCGCGGACCCCACTCCACCATCCTGGCGATGAAGGCCGGCCCCACCCTGCTCGGCGCGGTCATGGTCGGGCACGACGGACATCGCGGCTGGGTCTATTACCTCGCCATCGATCCCGACCATCAGCGCCAGGGCCTCGGCAGCCTGATCCTCTCCGCCGCCCAGGACTGGCTGCGCGCCCGCGCCGTGCCCAAGCTCATGCTGATGGTGCGACCCGACAATGCCGACGTGCGCGCCTTCTATCACGCCGAAGGCTTCATCGAGGAACCCCGCATCGTCTTCTCCAAGAGGCTCGACGACAAGAGGATCGACGACGAACAGAACACCTGACTTTGAGCCGTCGCAAGGCTGGGGGGCAGACCGGGAAATATGCTATGGGTGCACAAAAAGAATGCCCATAGGGAGGTCGCCGGCTTCATGTCCACTCTGCTCGTCACCCATCCGGCCGGGCTCAATCACCTGACCCCGCCCGGTCATCCCGAACGCGCCGACCGGCTGCGCGTGCTGGATCGGATCTTCGAGCAGGAAAAGTTCTCCCTCCTGGTGCGCGACAGCGCCCCGCGCGGCGCCCGCGACGACATCATCCGCGTCCACCCCGCCGATTTCTTCGACGCCATGGGCGGCGCCTCCCCCGCCGATGGGCTGGTCCGCATCGATTCCGACACCGTCATGTCCCCGGGAAGCTGGGAAGCCGCCCTGCGCGCCGTCGGCGGCGCATGCTTCGCCGTCGACGAGGTCATGGACCGAAAGGTCGCCAACGCCTTCGTCGCCATGCGGCCGCCCGGACACCATTGCGAAACCCGCAAGCCCATGGGCTTCTGCCTCCTCAACCAGGTCGCCGTCGCCGCCCGCCACGCCCAGGCCAGATACGGCCTCGAACGCGTCGCCATCGTCGATTTCGACGTCCACCACGGCAACGGCACCCAGCAGATCTTCTGGGACGACCCGTCCGTCATGTACGCCTCAACCCACGAGATGCCCCTCTTTCCCGGCACCGGGGAACTCTCCGAGACCGGAAGCGCAAACACCATCGTCAACGCCCCCCTGCGCGCCGGAGACGACGGAACCCACTTCAAGGAGGCCATGGAAACCCGCGTCCTGCCCCGCGTCGAAGCCTTCCACCCCGACCTCATCCTCGTCTCCGCAGGCTTCGACGCCCATCTGCGCGACCCCATGGCCGCCCTCCGCCTCCTCGACCCCGACTTCGCATGGATCACACGGCGCCTCATCGACATCGCAGACCGATCCTGCGCAGGACGCATCGTCTCCATCCTCGAAGGCGGATACGACCTCGAAGCCCTCGCTTCCGCCGCCGCAGCACACGTCACTGCTCTCATCCACGGATAAATTAAAAAACGCACACATTCCCATAACAAAAGGAAACCTGGCGTCCTGACGTCAGCAAAGACAGTTTTGCGGGTTCCATCGGGCTCATCATGAAGAGGGAAGGAGATGCGCCTCAGTCCCCGTGCTCTTTGTGTCCTGATCCTGGCCATCGGCTGCCTCGGGCGAGAGGCGGCGGCGACCGAGCCCCAGAACTTTGGCGGGCAAAGCAAATCCATTTCCCTGCCCTACCTCAATGCGGCCGCGCCGGGCGCGCCGATGACCGACCGGCCGCAGCTCGACCTTTCAATCGGCGGCGCGAAGCTTAAAGCGCTGGTCGACACCGGCTCCACCGGCGTCGCCTTCTCCGCCGCGCGCATCCCACACCTGAGGAGCCTGCCCCATCTGGGGCGGGGCGAACTCGTCTACACCGGCTCCCGGCGCGTGCTGCGCGGACGCTGGGTGCTGGCGCCGGTGACGGTCTCGGGCGCCGACGGGGCAAGCATCACCACACGCCCGATCCTCGTTCTGGCGGTGGAGGCGCTGCGCTGCCTGCCGGGATCCAAGTCCTGCCGTCCGCGCCGCAAACCTGACGACATCGCCATGCTCGGCGTCGGGTTCGCGCGCAGAACCCGGTTTCCCGATCCCCACGTCAATCCCTTCATGTCCGCGGAGGATATGGGAACCGCGGAACATCCCGGCGCCATGCGGCGCGGCTACATCATCTCGCGGACGGGCGTGCAGCTCGGCCTCAATGCGGCGAACACCGCCGGCTTCTCCTTTGTGAAGCTCGGCAAAGGCGAGGCGGGTTCGCAATGGGCCCCCGCCCCGGCCTGCATCGCCCTCGACGATAGGGCTCCGGCCCGCGGCACCATGCTCATGGATACGGGCGCGGGCGTGATGTTCCTGCGTGTGCCATACGCTCACAGGGGGCGCGCGGAAAGCGGGCGTGTCACCCTGCCCGACGGCACGCGCATTCACATCAGCGTGCCCGGACTTCCGGTCGCGGCCTATTCCGTCCGCGTCGGCGACAGCGCCGATCCCATGGTTCCGAACAAGGCGGTCCTCGCCGGCCCGCCCCACCCGGCGCCGTTCGTCAACACATCCTACCATTTCCTCAATGGCTTCGATTATCTCTACGACGCCGATGGCGGCTATGTGGGCGTGCGCCCGCTGGCCGGCGGAGCCAGATAACAACCGGCCGGGAGGCCCCGGCCGGACCATGCCGCGGGCGAGCCTCAACGCCGCTCCTGCGGCATGTAGGGCGCCAGCGCATGGGCGAGCTTGGCGGGCGTGAGCGTCTGAAGCCAGACATGGCCGGGGCCCCTCAGCCGCGCCAGGAACAAGCCGTCGCCGCCGAACAACACGTTCTTCACCCCGGAAATGGTGGTGATCTCGAACGACACGCTCTCCTCGAACATGCCCACATGGCCGGGATGCACCAGCAGTTCCTGACCCGGCTGAAGGGTGTAGCTCACGATCTCGCCGCCCAGCTCCACGAAGGCGCTGCCGGACCCGGTCAGATGCTGAAGCACGAAGCCGTTGCCACCGAACACCCCGGCGCCGAGCGACTGCTGCACGCCGATGCTGAGCGACAGGCCCATGGAGCCGGCAAGGAAGCCGTGGCGGTGGATGAGGAAGCCGCGCCCCGGCGCCACCTTGGCCTCGATGATGTTGCCGGGCACGGTGGCGGCAAACGCCACCAGCGCCTCGCTCCCCTCTGCCGTAAACTCGGTCATGAACAGGCCGCCGCCGGAGATGGCACGGCCGATGGCCGATAACAGGCCGCCCGCCCCGCCGGTCGCCGCCGTGGTGCGCATGGCCACGTTGGGCGTCATCCAGGACAGGCGGTCGGGCTCGGCGAGCACGCCTTCGCCCGGCTCCAGAGTGAAGGTGACGATGGGAAGGGTGGTGCCGGTGATCTCGCTGCGCATCGAAACCTCGTTTGCATCCGGTCGCGGCGGGCGCCAAACCGGCCGGCCGCGGCTCCAGACAAGCAGCATCACCATGCCTGCGCAACGCCTGCCCGTGCGCGGCGCCGCCGGCTCCTGCGGTATCAAGCCACGGCGCAAGACGCTCCCGCCATGGTTTGATGGGGCATGATGGATGCGGCCGCGTGCCGCCGAGGAGAATCATGTCGATCATCCGCCGCGCGCCCGCCGCCCGCGCCCTTCGCCGCGCGATCGTGATGCTTGCGCTTTGCGGCGCCCTGCCGGGAACCCTGCCGATGGCCCATGCCGCCTCGTCCACGGGCGCATCGTCCACGGGCGCATCGTCCACCCCCATGGAAGCAACGCCCCGGCCGGTGATGCTCCGGTACCTGAATGCTCCACCCGAGGGCCGCCCGCTGCTGCGCACGCCGAAGCTCGGCATCGCCATCGGCGGTCGCTGGCGCCGGGCGGTGATGGACACCGGGTCCACCGGCATCGTCATCTCGGCCAGCGCCATTCCCGATCTTGAATCGCTGCCGGATCTCGGACCGGGCACCCTCACCTATTCCAGCTCCGGCCGGGTCATGATCGGCCGTTATGTGCGCGCGGCGGTGACCCTTACCGGGGCCGATGGCGCCTCGGTCACAACCCGTCCGCTACCGGTGCTCGCGGTGACGCGCATCGACTGCCTGAAGACCGCCCGCCGCTGCCAACCCAATCCGGCGCCCCATCGGGTCGCCATGCTGGGGGTCGGCTTTGCCCGCGAGAACGACCACCAGAGCGGGGGAACGCCCCGGAAAAACCCGTTCCTCAACCTGCCTGGCATGGCCCTGTCGGGCGAACCGCCGGGCACCCTCGGGCGGGGCTACATCGTCACCCGCACCGGGGTGCAGGTGGGCCTTGGAGCCGGTGACGGCGCGGATTTCGCCCGCGTGCCTCTGGCGCCCTCCCCCACCCCCGGCGACTGGCAGGCGACACCGGCCTGCTTCGCCCTCGCCGGTCGCACACCCCCCGCCTGCGGCACACTGCTGGTGGACACGGGGGTCTTTCGCAGCTTTCTCACCGTGCCCGAGACGCAGTTTTCCGGCCTGCTCACACCCGACGGGCGCCCCGTGCTCGCCGATGGGGTGCGCCTCGACGTCACGCCCGGCCCCGGCGTCACCGCGCCGCGCTATGGCTATGTGGTCGGGGACCGCGCCGATCCCGTGGCGCCCACCGAGGTGATCGTGGTGGCGCGGCCGGGCCAGCCCGCGTTTCTCAACACCTCCGTGCGCGTTCTGAACGCCTATGATTATCTCTACGATGCCGACAAGGGCGCGGTCGGCTTCCGCCGCCTCTCCCCCTGAGCGCGAGCGGCTGGACACATCCGGCGGAAGCGATCACCCTGCCCTATCGGTCCCGGGCCTGCCCATTTTCCCGGGGGAGATTGCTTTGCCATGTCCACGATCACAGCCACCACGCTTCATATTCCGTTCGACAATTCCTATGCGCGCCTGCCCGAGACCTTCTTTGCGCCGGCCCAGCCCACACCGGTTTCCGCGCCGCGCCTCGTCAAGCTCAACACGGCCCTTGCCGAGGAGCTGGGCCTCGACCCAGTGGCCCTTGCCACGGACGAGGCGGCGGCGATGTTCGCCGGGGTGCGCGTGCCCGAGGGCGCCGAACCCATCGCGCTGGCCTATGCCGGACACCAGTTCGGCCAGTTCACGCCACAGCTCGGTGATGGCCGCGCCATCCTGCTGGGCGAGGTCATCGACCGCGCGGGGCGCCGCCGCGATATCCAGCTCAAGGGCTCCGGCCCCACCCTCTTCTCCCGCCGTGGCGACGGCCGAGCCGCCATCGGCCCGGTGCTGCGCGAATATCTGGTGAGCGAGGCCATGGCCGCCCTGGGCGTGCCGACCACGCGGACCCTGGCGGCCGTCACCACCGGGGATCCGGTCTGGCGCGAGCGGGCCTTGCCCGGCGGCGTGCTGGCGCGGGTCGCGTCGAGCCACATCCGCATCGGCACCTTCCAGTTCTTCGCGGCCCGCAAGGACACCGAGGGCCTGCGTGCGCTCGCCGACTACACCATCGCCCGGCACTATCCCGAGCTGATCGGCGCCGCGCACCCCTATGCCGCGCTGCTCGAAGCGGTGATGGAGCGGCAGGCGGCGCTGGTGGCCCGCTGGCAGCTCATCGGCTTCATCCATGGCGTGATGAACACGGACAACATGTCAGTGGCGGGGGAGACCATCGATTACGGCCCCTGCGCCTTCATGGACGCCTACCATCCGTCCACGGTGTTCTCGTCCATCGATTACATGGGCCGCTACGCCTACAAGAACCAGCCGCAGATCGCCCATTGGAACCTCGCCCGCCTTGCCGAATGCCTCATTCCGCTGCTCCACGCGGAGCGTGAACCCGCGGTCGAGGAGGCCAACGCCCTGCTGGGCACCTTCCCCAAGCGGTTCGAGGCGGCCTATCACGCCGGCCTGACCGCCAAGATCGGGTTGCCCGGCGGCGCGGCGACGGATGTGGCGCTGGCCCTCGAACTGCTCCAGGTGATGCAAGCCCAGAAGGCGGATTTCACCCTCACCTTCCGTGGCCTCGCCGCGGCCGCCGAGAGCCCGGACGGCCTCACCGGCGTGCGCGACCTGTTCCTCGACCGCGATGCGTTCGACGCCTTCGCCACGCGCTGGCGGGCGCGCCTTGCCGAAACCGGCCACGCGGGCGCGGCGATCCGTGCCGGGATGGAGCGGGTGAACCCGAAGTTCATTCCCCGCAACCACCAGGTGGAATGGGCGCTGGACGCCGCCACGGAACAGGGCGACTACGCCCCCTTCGAGGAACTGCTGGGCGTCATCCAGCACCCCTTTGATGAACAGCCGCGCTTTGCCGCCTATGCCGGGCTGCCACCCGAGATGAAGGACTACCAGACCTTCTGCGGCACCTGACGGCAACGGCTCGCGGCCGACATGCCGGCCGCGAGCGCCCGCGACAAGACGGCGAGCGACGCCCCGCCGGCGACGCTCAGGACCCAGCCCCGTCGCTGTCCAACGGGCTGAAAATCAGGCTCCCGAAAAACCCTCGGCGGTTTATATACGAAACCCGCCCTGGTGCTTCAGAAACCATTCATAGGTCTCGCGAAGACCGTCCTCGAGGCGGATTTTCGCGGTCCAGCCCATGCGCACCAGCCACCCGACGTCCCAGCCAGACCGACCCCGACCCCATCGCACTGAACCGCCCCAGGAAGGACACCTCTGATGGCCCGACCACCATTCCGCAGCACAGGATTTTCCGCGCGCGAGGCCGCTGAAGTGGCTTTCAAGGCCGCAACGACCAAGCCAGCCGAGACTCCACCGCAGGCCCCCAGCCTTCCAAATGCAAAGGAAACCGTCTCGCTCCGCTTGGATCGGGCCGTGCTTGAGTATTTCCAGGAAGACGGACCCGGGTGGCAAGAGCGGATCAATGAGGCGCTGCGGCAGGTAATCGCCTCGAAATAGCCACCGCCAGCGCGATGCCGAAAACGGTGGCTGGCCGGATGTGCGATTAAATTATCGCCTGATTTGTTAAGTATTCAGAATATCTACAATTGAAATTGAATGAAGGGTGCCCGCAATTGGGCACCCGACTAAGTTTCGGCTGCGGCGATAACCTTCCGCCGCATCCCATATGGCATGGCCGACGGGGGTCAGAGCACGATGCTGCTTTGGTCCAGCGAGGTGGCGCCCGCGATCTTGATGCTCAGGTCAGCCACCTTGTCGCCGTTCACGTCGCCCATGAGGTAGCCGCCGCTGAACCGTAGCTGTCCCGCCGTGCCAGAGAAGGCCTTCGAGCCGATATAGACGAAGGCGTCATTCTTCGCGGTGGCAGACATGGCGTCGATGACGGAAAGGGCGATCACGTCTCCCGCCACCGCTGAGAAATCGGCGATGGTGTCGAAGTGTTCCGAAGTGGAATCGGAAAGGCCGCGATAAATGAACTGATCGGCTCCGCTCCCACCAATCAGTGTGTCGACATCGGCGCCGCCTTCGAGCCGGTCGTTGCCTGAGCCGCCCGCAATCCGATCCGAACCGTTCCGGCCGCGAATCCAATCGTCGCCGCCATTCCCGGAAAGGCGATCGTTGCCGGCGCCGCCGATGATGGTGTTGGCAAGGGCGTTGCCGGTCCCGGAGAAATTGCTCTCGCCCGTATAGGTCAGGTTCTCGATTTCGCCGCCGAGAACGTACGAACTCAGCGTCGTGCGGACGGTATCGGTCCCCTCGCCCGCCTGTTCGCTGACGCGATCCCTGCTGGAGTCCACCACATAGGTGTCGCTGCCTTGGCCACCGTAAAGCCAGTCGCGCCCGGCTCCGCCATCGAGGAGATCAGCACCGGCATCACCGACAAGGGTATCGTTACCAACCCCGCCGGTCAGGATATTGGAGAGAGCATTGCCAGTTCCGGTGAAATCGTGGTTGCCCGTATAGGTGAGGCCATCAACGTTGTTGCCAAGGGAGTAGGAGTTTAGGGTAGTGTGGACGGTATCGAACCCTTGATCCTGCTTTTCGCTGACAAGATCGGCGCGGGAGTTCACCACATAAGCGTCACCGCCGATTCCGCCGTAGAGTTTGTCTCCTCCGGCTCCGCCATCAAGGAAGTCATTGCCGGCGCCACCGTATAGAGTGTCGCCATCGGCGCCGCCCCTGATGATATTATCAATATTATTTCCGGTTCCGATGAATGAGTTATTACCTGTATAGATCAGGTTCTCGACATTATCGGCAATCTGGTACTGCGATAAGGCGGTGCGGACGGTGTCATCGCCGCCGCCCACCTTTTCGATGACGGCGTCGCGCCCCGAATCGACGGTGTAGTCGTCGTTCCCCAGGCCGCCCTCCATGCGGTCAGCACCCGCTTCGCCGATCAGGCGGTCATTGCCGGAGCCGCCGTAAAGCGTATCGTTGCCTGTCCCGCCGACAAGATTGTCATTTCCGCCTTCACCCGTCAGCGTATTTGCGCCGTCGCCGCCCCGGATGATGTTGGCGAGGCTGTTTCCGCGACCGGAGAACGTGTCGCTACCGGAATAGATCAGGTTCTCCGCGTTCGCGGTCAGTTGGTATTGCGACAGCGTCGTGATCACGAGATCCTCGCCCTCGCCGGCATTCTCCACGACCACATCTCCGGTGGCGCCCACCAGATAGAGGTCGTTGCCGGCGCCGCCGATCAGCCTGTCATTGCCGTCGCTGCCGTCGAGGACGTTCGCCGCCGCGTTGCCACGCAGGGTGTCGTTGCCGGTGCCGCCCGTGAGATTCTCGATGGAGATCAGCGTATCGGTGCCGCCACCGCCGGTGTTCTGGGCGCCGGCCTTCGTCAGATCGACGCTCACCGCCGTGGTGATGGAGGAATAGGCGGCTGTGTCGCTGCCGTCGCCGCCAGTGAGGGTGTCGTTGCCGAGGCCGCCAAGCAGGATGTCGTTGCCGGCGCCGGCGATCAGCCTGTCATTGCCGCCGCTGCCGTCGAGGACGTTCGCCGCCGCGTTCCCGCGCAGGGTGTCGTTACCGGTGCCGCCCGTGAGATTCTCGATGGAGATCAGCGTATCGGTGCCGCCACCGCCGGTGTCCTGGGCGCCGGCCTTCGTCAGATCGACGCTCACCGCCGTGGTGATGGAGGAATAGGCGGCCGTGTCGCTGCCGTCGCCGCCAGTGAGCGCATCATCGCCGAGGCCGCCGTTGAGCGCGTCGTTGCCAGAGCTGCCATCAAGGGTGTCGTTGCCATCGCCGCCAAGAAGGATGTCGTTGCCAGAGTCCCCATTCAGGATGTCGTTGCCACCAGCTCCGATGAGGCTGTCGTCGCCTCGACCTCCATCGAGACGGTCGTCGGCCCCGATATCGTCCGACCAGTCGCCATAGAGCCAATCATTGCCCGTGCCACCGAGTAGCCGGTCGTTGCCT
Organism: Xanthobacter agilis; assembly: GCF_021730435.1. Lineage (GTDB taxonomy): Bacteria > Pseudomonadota > Alphaproteobacteria > Rhizobiales > Xanthobacteraceae > Xanthobacter > Xanthobacter agilis. The sequence continues at coordinate 417 of NZ_JABWGX010000025.1, read as the reverse complement.
CGGCCCCCGATGAGCTGGTCGTCACCGGCGCCGCCGGTGAGCCTGTCATGGCCCGAGCCGCTGGTGATGTTCACGGCCTCGATGTTCTTCACCGTGGTTCCCGCCTCGCCTCCGATGGTCACAACGGAGGTGGAGCCGGCCTCGGTATTCAGCGTGAAGGTCACACTCGTGGTTGCACCACTGAAGTCCAGCGCCGCAGTGTCATCGTCCGCGCCGCCGTCCAGCGTGTCCTTGCCACCGTCGCTGGAGAGGGTGTCGTCGCCATTGCCGCCACTAAGCGTATCGTTGCCGAGGCCACCATTAAGCGTATCGTTGCCCGCGCCGCCGGTGAGCCTGTCATGGCCCGAGCCGCTGGTGATGTTCACGGCCTCGATGTTCTTCACCGTGGTTCCCGCCTCGCCTCCGATGGTCACAACG
>NZ_JABWGX010000024.1 GCF_021730435.1 Xanthobacter agilis | reverse complement strand
CTGCCCCCCCGACCCTTGTAAAACGCGTGACGACGCCTATGTCATTCGACGACGGCAAGGGTGACGCGGGTGACGCCGCGCCCAGTAAAGCCAAGATGGCTTGCTGCGGCCCGGGAGACGTCGATAATCCGTCCCCGGATATAGGGCCCGCGGTCGTTGATTCTGACGACCACGCTTTTCCCATTCCCCAGATTTGTGACACGCACCTTTGTTCCGAACGGAAGGGACCGGTGGGCGGCTGTCAGCTCGCCTGGCTTGAACCGTTCTCCGCTCGCGGTGTGCTGGCCTTGCCAATAATAAGAGGCGACGCCGGTGGAGGTGTCTGCACGTCCCGAGCTGGGCGCGAACGCCATCATGCTCAGGGCCGCACAGGACAGGACCACGCGTTTTTTCATGCGCTCGTACTTCCTGCTGTTGACGACAGTCTCCCATTGCCGACGAAATATGTTCACAATATCCCGAGCAGCGGTCCCGCATGGGGCAATTCGGCTTTAATGGCCGTATTTTGGCCGTATTTCAGGCGGTTTCGCCTGAGTCTTGCCGAATTTCAGGGCCGATACAGAGCTGGGGATGATTTCTCATGGCAACCGAAATGGGCTTGTCGCCGGCGAAACGATGGTCTACTCACTCGCCTCACGTCGGAGCGTAGCGCAGCCCGGTTAGCGCACTAGTCTGGGGGACTAGGGGTCGGAGGTTCAAATCCTCTCGCTCCGACCATTCAATTCTTACATATCCGGGAATGTCATAGAGGGTACGGTTCAACCTTCAAGGCGGGGCGCGCCCTTCCGGCATTGCTGTGTTCGGGGCATCAACTGCGCCTGACTCCGGCGCGGTCTCCGCGCTCTGGAACGAACCTGCGTCCATCGAACCTGTGTTCCTGGCCGAAATCGGCGCTCTTGCGCGCTGCGCAAGGCGGGTTTCGGTGGCATTGTCAGCTCAATCCGTCGGAATCCGTTGGCCGAGGCGCCTCCATGCGTCTTTGCGAGGTGGTCATGTCGTTTCATGAGTCCCTGAGCGTCACGATTTTGGGGTGTGGCTCGTCTGGAGGGGTGCCGCGCGTAGGGCAGGGGTGGGGCGCTTGTGATCCCCTTGAGCCGCGGAACCGCCGTCGCCGGTGCTCCATTCTCGTGACGCGCCAGGGGCCTGCCGGCGTCACCCGCGTTTTGGTGGACACCTCGCCCGACCTACGCGAGCAGCTTCTCGACGCTGACGTGTGCGCGCTGGATGCTGTTCTCTTCACCCATGCCCATGCCGACCACACCCACGGAATCGACGATCTACGCCCCCTCGCCATGGAGCTTCGGCGCCGCATCGACGTGTATGCGGACGATGATACCCTGAAGGCGTTGCAGAAGCGGTTCGGTTACTGCTTCCAAACCCCGCCCGGCAGCGGCTACCCGCCGATTCTCAATGCCCATCGATTTCAAGACGGATGCCCCATCACCATCGACGGCGCCGGGGGGCCCATTGTCGCGCTGCCGTTCCGACAAAATCACGGAGAGATGGACTCTTTCGGCTTCCGCTTTGGCGGCATTGCCTATTCAAGCGATGTGAAGAGTCTCCCCGAAAGCTCGACAGCGCTGCTGCACAACCTCGATATCTGGATCGTGGACGCACTCAGGGCGCTCCCGCACCCCTCCCATTTCACCGTTTCGGACGCCTTGAGCCATATTGCAGCCCTGGCACCCCGGCGCGCCATCCTGACGGATCTGCACACCGACCTCGACTACACCCATTTGCGGCGCACGCTGCCGGCGACAGTGGAGCCCGCCTATGACGGCTTAACGGTGGTTGTGGCGCCCGGCTGTTCGCCTACACGGGAAGATGGCCGGCCAGCGGGCTGCAAATCCAGCGCCTGAAGCCTTCCAGCCGCCACCCGCGAAGCTCCCGGAGTGCATCCGGTATCGATTGTATACATTTGATAATTAACGATATTTTTGTGAATTTCTACCATCTTCAGTTGGCTTGAGCAGAGAACGTCGCAGGCGGTGAGCGATGGTGTCCCGATGCGGCACGAACCGCACTCCCTGATAATAATGTTCCATAATATCTCTTCTGCGAATGACACGGGGATGAGCGGGTCGGGTGTTGTGAGGTATTATGGGATGTCGCAAGGGCGCTGCTGCCGTGTCTCCATGGTGTGTCGTCAAGATGCCTCCCCGGCCCTGCCCTGTCCGATGCTGCCCGAATCGGGCAGCCTCAGCCCGGCGGGTGTTCGGGCTTGAGGTCGATCAGCGGGGTCCCGTCAACGCAGTCGAGGCCGCGCACGGACAATGTGCATCCGCGAACCTCCAGGAGCGTCACGACGGAAGAGGCAATGGGATTGGGGCGCGCCGGGGAGCGCAGGGCGAAGGTGCCCAGCGCGCGCCCGTCGCGAGGCACCTGAAGCACTAGGTCGCGGCGCGCTTGATCCATCCAATAAAGCACCTGGAGGCGGTCATTATCCGCAATGCCGATGAGTGCGTCGGCCCAATGCGGGTCGATTTCCAAGGTACACACTGGGCCAGCCAGCGGATCGCCGCGCCGTGGGCATTCCGCGCGCTTGGCCCATGGCGTGCGCACCCGGCCGACGAAATATAGCTGAGCATCAAAGCGGCCCGGCAGGGCAATGATGCGTTCGCCGGCGCGGACGCCGCCCGTCATCGCGGGATCGGGGATCGGGTCGGACGTCATGGGAGGCTCCGCGGGGTGTCTGATTGGGAAGGAAACGGCTTCGCTTGCGCGCGGTGCCAAGCTTAAAGTGCAGCGTCCCGTCGACAAGGAGAACCTCATGGAAGCGTCCCGCGACATTGCGCGCCTCATCGAGATCATGGCCGCGCTGCGGACGCCAGGAACCGGCTGCCCCTGGGACCTGGAGCAATCCTTCGCGACGGTTGCTCCCTATACCCTTGAAGAGGCCTATGAGGTGGTGGACGCCATCACCCGCGACGATCTCGGCGATTTGCGCGACGAACTGGGCGATCTGCTGCTCCAGGTCGTGTTTCACGCGCGCATGGCGCAAGAGCGCGGTGCCTTCGATTTCGGCGGCGTGGTGGAGGCCATCACGACCAAGCTCATCCGCCGCCATCCCCACGTTTTCGGCGATGCGCACGCGTTGGCGCCGGAGCGCGTGAAGGCCATGTGGGGTGAGATCAAGGCTCAGGAAAAGGCCGAAAAGCGCGCGCGACGCGCGGCTGCGGGGCTGGCGCCGGAAGAGGACGAGGGCGCGCTCGGGGGCGTTCCCCTGCCCCTCCCTGCCCTCACCCGCGCCCTGAAGCTTCAGGAAAAGGCGGCCGCGGTGGGATTCGATTGGGACAATGCCCGTCAGGTCCTCGCCAAGATCCGGGAAGAGACGGACGAGGTGGTCGAGGCGCTGGAGCAGCAAGACCAGGCGGCGGTGCAGGATGAAATTGGCGATCTGCTGTTCGCGGTGACCAACCTCGCGCGCCACGCCGGCATTGATCCGGAGACCGCCCTGCGCGGGACCAACGCGAAATTCACCCGCCGTTTCCGGCATATCGAGCACCGCTTGGCGCAAGACGGGCTGACCCCCAAGGGCGCGGGCCTCGACCGGATGGAAGCGCTCTGGGCGGAGGCAAAGGAACGGGAGCACGCGCCGCCTCCGGTCCCGTTGAAAACGCCGGGGGCGGGCTGATCCGCCTGCCCGGCGGCACAGGCCGCGCGAGCACCCTTCAGGTGCCGCGCACCTGCCGGCTGCCGAAGTGGCGTTTCACGAGCCCCACCCTTTCGGGTGCGATGCGAAGCGTGACCCGCATGGCGCCATCCGGCTCCGTTGCGCGATCCAGCACCTCGCCATGGCGGTAGAGCCAGCCCATGCCTTCACCGTCCGCCGCCGCAAGGGTGACCACCAGCGTGCTGCGCCCGGCGGTGATGCGGCGCTCCACCACGTCGAGCAGGTCGCCCGTGCCCTCCCCGCTCAGCGCCGAGACCACCACCGGGGCATCCACCCCCGTCAGGCGTCGCGCGCTGTTGAGCACGGCTTCCCGGGCCTCCAGCTCCAGCCGGTCGATCTTGTTCCAGACCTCCACCACGCGCCCGCCCGGCTGCACCTCAACCCCCAGCTCCGTGAGCACATCGGCCACGTCCGCCGACTGGGCCTCGCTATCGGGATGGGAAATGTCGCGGACATGCAGGATGAGATCGGCCTCCAGCACCTCTTCCAAGGTCGCGCGGAAGGCCGCGACGAGCTGGGTCGGCAGGTCGGAGATGAAGCCGACGGTGTCGGAAAGGATGATCCGTGTGCCGTGGGGCAGGTCCACCGCCCGCAACGTGGGGTCGAGGGTGGCGAACAAGAGGTCTTGCGCGGTCACGTCCGCCTGGGTCAACCGATTGAAAAGGGTTGATTTTCCTGCGTTGGTATAGCCCACCAGCGCGACCACGGGGTAGGGTACGCGCTTGCGGCTGGCGCGGTGCAGGCCGCGGGTGCGCTTCACCTGCTGCAACTCTTTCTCGATGCGCACGATGCGTTCGCCGATCAGCCGCCGGTCCGCCTCGATCTGGGTTTCGCCCGGACCGCCGAGGAAGCCGAAGCCGCCACGCTGGCGCTCAAGATGGGTCCAGGAGCGCACGAGACGCGAGCGCTGATAATTGAGGTGGGCAAGCTCCACCTGCAGCGCGCCTTCCTTCGTGCGCGCGCGCTGGCCGAAGATCTCCAGAATCAGCGCCGTGCGGTCCACGACCTTGGCGGCCCACGCCCGTTCCAGGTTCCGCTGCTGCACCGGGCTCAAGGCGGCGTCGAAGAACACGAGGTCCACCGCCTCCGCCTTCACCACGCCGCCGATTTCCTCCACCTTTCCGGTTCCCAGAAAGGTGGCCGGGCGGATCTCGGAGAGGGGGATAAGGGCGGAATAGACCACATCGAGATTGTCGATGGCGGCGGCAAGGCCCACGGCCTCATCGAGACGAGCCTGCGGCTCACGCCGTTCGGTCTGGCCGCGCAGCGCGCGCTTGGTCAGATAGGGGGTAATCACCGCGCACCGCGTTGGCGGCGCCCGGCGATCCACTCCCGCACTCGACGCCGTGCCCTCGGAAGTGGAGGCGATCGCGCCGCCCCCCTTCTTGTATTCGTCGACGCCCGTCATGAACGCCTTTCATAAAAGGCCGAAACGCCCCATTTCCGGGCACCTGCGGCGAAATCCTGCTGCACGTCGCTCAGGCCTTCTCTGTTCCCTCGTCCGCGGGATCGAACAATTGAACCGGGTGGCCCGGCATGATGGTGGAAATCGCGTGCTTGTAGACGAGTTGAGAATGACCATCACGCCGCAGCAGCACGCAAAAATTATCAAACCAAGTCACGACACCTTGCAATTTCACCCCGTTCACCAAGAAAATCGTGAGGGGAGTCTTATTCTTTCGGACGTGATTGAGAAAAGTGTCTTGAAGATTCTGTGTCCGTTCCGCCGCCATTTTCGTATCCATTTGTTTCGGCGTTGAACCCACGGTCGGAGCAATTATGCGTCGCCCGATAGTCCATGGGAGTTATCAGCTTACAATGGCACAGCCCAACGGCAGCGCAATAATATTTTGCTGCGCAGCGGCCATGCACACCGCCGCGGTCAGATGGAAAACTCAGCAAAATCATGGAATCTCTGGCGCAGCCGTGTCGCCACCGGGCCGGGCTTGCCATCGCCCACGGCCTGGCCGTCGATGGCGATCACAGGCATCACCAGCGTCGATGCCGCGGTGATGAAGGCTTCCGCCGCCGCGTGGGCTTCCGCCAGGGTGAAGGGGCGCTCCTCGAGCGCGTAGCCGAGGGCTCGCGCCTCCTCTAGTACCACCGTGCGGGTGATGCCGCGCAGGATGCCCGCGTCTGCCGGACGGGTCACGATGGTGCCGCCTGCGGTCACGATCCATGCGTTGGTGGAAGCGCCCTCCGTCACATGCCCGGCGGCATCCACGAACCAGGCCTCCCGCGCGCCCGCCTCCTTGGCCGCCTGTTTGGCGAGCACGTTGGGCAGCAGGCCGACGGTCTTGATGTCCACCCGCGGCCAGCGATTCTCGGGCAGGCTGATGACCTTCACCCCGGTTGCCGCCAGCGCCTCCTGTGCCGCGAAATCAGAACGGCGCGCCGTCACCACGATGCTTGCGGGCGTGTCCGCCGGCGGGAAGGCGTGATCGCGCCGGGCGACCCCGCGCGTGACCTGCATGTACACCATGCCGTTCCTTACCGTGTTCCGCCGCACGGTCTCGCGCAGCACCAGGAGCAGGGCGGCGCGGCTCATGGGTGGCGCGATCCGCAGCGCGCCCAAGGAACGATCCAGCCGATCGAGATGGCGGCGCGCGTCGATGAGGGCGCCGCCGCGCACCTCGCACACCTCATAGACACCATCGGCGAACTGATAGCCGCGGTCCTCCACATGGATGGAGGCCTCGCCGTGGGGCACATAGCGACCGTTCACATAGGCAATGCGGGACATGGGGACACCCGAATAGGAAGGCGCTGAAGGCGACGCTTGACGCCCTCACGTGCGCCACAGGGCCAGATGCAGCAGGACGAAGAAGCCGATGACCTCCAGCCGTCCGGCGATCATGCCGAAGCCGGCGACGAGCACCGAGGCGGCGGGCAGGCTGCCCATGGGCGGCCAGCCCCCGCCCGCGTCGTAGACCGGCCCGGTATTGCTGATGATGGCGGCGCCGGCGGCGAGTGCCGCGTCGAGGCCCGGCAAGCCCGGAGCCAGGGCGATGATGAGGAGGCCGTAGACCGCGAACAGGGCCGCCGCGCCGACCCAGACCCCGCGCATGGCCGAGCCCACGCCCCCCTCCCCCAGCGATGCCGGTTGCACCAGGTTCGGATACACGAGGCGCAGCAGATCGCCCCGCGCGCGCAACAACATGGCGCGCAGACGCAGCATCTTCAGCCCCCCCGCCACCGAGAGCGCGCCGCCCCCCAGAAGCACCACGGCGATCACCAGCCCCATGGGCAGATTGGCATAGGTGCCCTCGTGCGGGCCGATGCCGCTGGTGGCGATGAGCGAGGCCGCGGTAAACAGCCCGTCGCGCACCGCCGCCAGCGGCGGCACGTCGGATCCGCGAAACAGCAGCACCCCGAACAGCAGGCCCAGCACCGCCCAATAGGCCAGCACGATGAGGCTCTCTTTCTGCTCCGGCGCCGTATGGATGCGTCGGGTGACCAGCGCGCGGTGCCAGCGCACCGAGGTCGCGCTCCACAGAAGAAACGGCAGGAGCAGCCATTTCGGGCTTTCGTCCAGCGTCAGCGCCAATTGCGCCTCCGGCGGCAGGTGCGCCCCGGCGGAGGCCACGGCGGTGGCCAGGGTGAAGGACACATAAAGGCTGTGGCCGTCGATCATCAGCACCAGAACGGCGAGCACCGTCAGGCCCAGGTAAAGCGGCGCCGTATCCCGCGCCACGCCGCGGATGTCCACGGCGTCGAGGGCCATTCCGCCCCGCGCCGTGCGGTCCGGCAGGCCGCCCAGCCCGGCCGGCGCCAGCACCGCGACCACCGACACCACCGTCAGCAGCCCGCCGCACCATTGCAACAGGGCGAGCCAGACGTAGAGGCTGGCGGGAGCCTGCCGCAGCGAGGTGATGCCTGTCGTGGTGAAGGCCGACACCGCCTCCAGCCACGCCGCGAGCGGCGACAGGCCCGAGGCCACCGCCACCGCAGGAGTGGAGGCCAGCGGCAGCACCAGCCATAGCACCATGAGCCCGGCAAGGCCGTGGGCGCGCCGAAGCTGCAATGCCCTGCCGTCGGTGGTGAACCGCACCATGAGCGCCAGGAACAGGCAATAGGCGCTGGTCGCGAGATAAGCGCCCAGCACGACACCACCGGCGCGGGCCTCGACAATCGCCGGAATGAGCGCCAGCAGGCCGAGGGCCGCAAGCGCGGCGGCGAGCGGACGGGCCGCATTGAGCATGGCGGCCACCCCCTTAGAAGAATTCGAGCGCGACGCGGAACAATTGTTCCACGCGTTTGATGCGGTCGGCCAAAGCAAACAGCACCACCCGGTCGTGCGCCCGCACCACGAAATCGCCCCGCGGCTGCATCACCTGCCCGTTGCGGACGATGGCGCCGATCCGCAGACCATCCAGCAAATCGAGGTCCTTCAGACTCTTGCCGACCAGCGGCGAGGTTTCAAGCGCCTCGGCCTCGATCATCTCGCCGGTGCCATCAAGCAGCGCGTGAACGCCGCGAATGCGGCCGCGGCGCACATGCTGCAGCACCTTCGACACGGTGATCTGGCGCGGATTCACATGGGCGTCGATGCCCAGCCCCCGGGCGAACGCCGCATAGCCCTGCTCGTTCAGCAGCGCCAGGATGCGCTTGGCGCCGATCTGCTTGGACAGGAGACAGGACAGGATGTTGATGCGATCGTCGTTGGTGAGGGCGATCATGGTGTCGGCCTCACCGACGCCGGCCTCGTCCAGAATCGTGCGCTCCAGCGCGTCGCCGTTGAGCACCACCGTGCGCGAGAGCAATTCGGCGATGGTCTGTGCCCGGTCCTTGTTGTGCTCGATGACCTTGATGCGTGCCGCCGGATTGCGCCGCTCCAGCTCGCTTGCGACGTAGAAGCCGATGTTGCCGCCCCCCGCCACCACGATGCGCTGGCCCGGCACCTCATCATGGCCGAACAGGGCCAGCGCCCGCTGCACCTGATCCGCCTTGGCGACGAAATAGGCGACATCCCCGGTTTCGATCTGGTCGGTGGAGCGCGGCACCAGGGTGCGGCCCCTGCGGCCAAGGGCCACGATGGTGGCCTGCACGTCGGGGAACAGCTGCGTTAGCTGGTTGAGCGGCGTATTGACGATAGGGCAGTCCTCGCCGCACACAACGCCCACCACCACGATGGCGCCGTCGGCAAAGGTGACGGTGTCGATGGCGCCCGGCAGCGACAGGCGCCGCAGCACCATCTCTCCCACCTCGATCTCGGGAGAGATCACCACATCAATGGGCAGGTGGTCGCGCGAGAGCAGATCGCGCCATTCGGGCTGGAGGTAGGTCTGCGCGCGGATCCGGGCGACCTTGGTCGGCACGTTGAACAAGGCGTGCCCCACCTGGCACGCCACCATGTTCACCTCGTCGTGCAGGGTGACGGCGATCAGCATGTCCGCCTGCTCGATGCCGGCGCGGGCGAGGATATCGGGATGGGAACCCCAGCCCACGACGCCGCGCACGTCGAGCTGCTCGGTGACGGTCTGGATGCGGCGTGCGTCCGAATCGATGATGGATACATCGTTCTGCTCACCGGCGAGGCGCTCGGCGATGCCGAACCCCACCTGCCCCGCCCCGCAGATCACGACCCGCATTGAGTCCCCCTTGCCTACCGGAACCGGTTGGCTCCAGCTCCCATGTTCCGGTCGCCGAATCACCCCGCGCCGTTGGCCCGGAGGGCCGGCGCTCAGGCAGACCGATTCCGTCTGAAGCTAGGCGTTTCGCGCGCGGATGACGAGTCCGCTCGTGATCCGCCGGGGGGCGGGGGGCCTCAGCCGACCCCCAGCGCCTTCAGCTTGCGATGCAGCGCCGAGCGCTCCATCCCCACGAATTCAGCCGTGCGGGAGATGTTGCCGCCGAAGCGGTTGATCTGCGCCGCCAGATATTCGCGCTCGAACACCTCGCGCGCCTCGCGCAGCGGCAAGCCCATGAGGTGCTCGCCGCCATTGCCGTTGGGCAGGCTGGGCACTAGCGCGCCCACATCCTGCGGCAGCATGGCGGCGGTGATGGTCGCTTCCGGATCGCCGCCGGCAAGGATCAGGAGCCGCTCCACATTGTTGCGCAGCTGGCGGATGTTGCCCGGCCAGTCGTGGCTTTGCAGTACCGCCATGGCGTCCTCCCCGATGGGCCGGCGCGGCATGCCCGTGGTCTGGGAGATCGTGTCCACGAAAAACTCCACGAGGTCGGGAACATCCTCCCGCCGCTCGGCCAGTGGCGGCACCCGGATCGGGACCACCGACAGGCGGTGGTAAAGATCCTCGCGGAAGTGGCCCTTGGAGATCTCGTCCTCCATGTTGCGCGCGGTGGACGAGATGATCCGCACATCCACGCTCACCCGCTCGTTGGAGCCGATCCGCGTGAAGGTCTGCTCCACCAGCACGCGCAGCACCCGGTTCTGGGTTTCCCGCGACATGTCCGCGATTTCGTCCAGGAACAAGGTCCCGCCGTGCGCCTCCTCGAGGGCGCCGCGCTTGGCATCCCGGCCGTCCCCCTCGGTCACGCCGAACAGCTCGTATTCGAGGCGCTCGGGCGTGATGGACGCGGAATTGAGCACCACGAACGGACCCTGGGCGCGGTTCGACGCCGCGTGGATCATGCGCGCAGTGAGTTCCTTGCCCGAGCCGGAGGGGCCGACGATGAGGATGCGGCTGTTGGTGGGCCCCACCCGCTCCACCGTGGACTTGAGCTGCTGCACGGCGCTGGAGCGCCCCACCAGCACGCGCGCATGGGGGGCAAGCTGCTTCAGCTCCTTCAGCTCGCGCCTGAGGCGCAGCGTCTCGAGCGCCCGCTCGGCCACCATCACCAGCCGGTCGGCGTTGAACGGCTTCTCGATGAAATCGTAGGCGCCGCGCTTGATGGCGGCGACCGCCGTCTCGATGTTGCCGTGGCCGGAGATCATCACCACCGGCACATCGGGATATTGGGCCTTGATCTCGTTCAGCAGCTCCAGCCCGTCGAGCCGGCTGCCCTGGAGCCAGATGTCCAGGAAGATGAGGTTCGGCCGCCGGGCGGCGATGGCGGCGAGGGCGCCATCCGCGTCGCGGGCGGTCCGGGCGGAATAGCCCTCGTCCTCCAGGATGCCGGCCACCAGATCTCCGATGTCGGCCTCGTCGTCGACGATGAGGATATCCATGGCCATGGGTCAGGCTCTCCCGGAAACAGGGGTGGAAGGCAGCGACGCCGCCCGGCCGTTACCGGACGGCTGGCCGTCGACCCGCAGCCGCAGGCGGATCCAGGCGCCGCGTCCTTCCGGCGAATCGTTGAGCTCGATGGAGCCGCCATGCTCCTCCATGATCTTCCCGACGATGGCGAGGCCGAGGCCCGTGCCCTTCTCGCGGGTGGTCACATAAGGCTCCAGCAGGCGGCTGCGCTTGTCCTGGGGCAGGCCCATCCCGTTGTCGATGATGTCGATCACCAGATCCTCACCCACTTGTTCAGCCTTGACCTTGATGCGCGGCGCGCCCTTCTCGCTTTCTGCAACGCCATCAATGGCTTCCGCCGCATTCTTCAGAATGTTGGTGAGCGCTTGCGAGATCAGTCGGCGGTCGTAGCGACCGGGAAGGGCCATGGGCAGGTCGGTCTCGAAGGTGACCGCGGGATGCCCGACCCGCATCAGGAACACCGCCTGGCGGATGGTCTCGCTCAGGTCCTGGGAATCCACCACCGGCTTCGGCATGCGCGCGAAGGAAGAGAACTCGTCCACCATGCGCCCGATATCGCCCACCTGGCGGATGATGGTATCCGTGCACTGGTCAAACACATCGCGATCCTGGGTGATGTGACGCCCATATTTGCGCTTCAGCCGCTCGGCGGAGAGCTGGATGGGGGTCAGCGGATTCTTGATTTCGTGGGCGATGCGTCGCGCCACGTCGGCCCAGGCGGAAGTGCGCTGGGCGGTGATAAGGGCGGTGATGTCGTCGAGGGTGACGACCCAGCCGTGATCGGCCTCGGACGATTGCTCGGTGGTGACGCGCATGGCGAACACCCGCTCGCGGCCGTCGCGGTGGAGGGTGATGTTGCCCTGCACGATGCGTTGCCCTGCCCCTTCGGCCTCGGCGATGAGCTCCGCCGTTTCCGGCACCACGTCCGCCAGCTTGCGGCCGAGGGCCTCTGCCTCGGTGAGCCCGAGGAGCCGTTCGGCCGACCGGTTGAGGATGGTGACGCGCTCATCCGCATCAAGGCCGATCACGCCCGCACCCACCCCCGCCAGCACCGCCTCGGTGAAGCGGCGTCGGCTGTCCATCTGGTCGCGGGCGCGAACGATGTCGTTGCGCTGAGTCTTCAGCTCCGACGTCATGTTGTTGAAGGTCGCGCCCAGGGTGGCGAGGTCGCCCTCGGACGTATGGACCGGCACCTGCACGTCGAGGTTGCCGGCGGCGACGCGATCGGCCGCCCACATCAGGCGGCGGATGGGCGCCACCAGCCACTTCGAGAAGTTGATGGCGAGCCACACCGCCGACAGCAGCACGATCAGGGTGACGAGGGCATACATAAGGGCAAAGGCGAGCTGCACCTGGAACCGCCGCTCCTCCAGCGCGCGGTAGTCCATCAGCGTGTCGTGGGTCACCTTCAGGTAGCCGATCACCCGCGGGTCGATGGGGCGGGCCACATAGAGGAAAAGGTCATCGAAATTGGCGAGCGGCACCACGGCGCCCACGAAATCCGCCTCGGGCGGCAGATAGATGATGGGTTGTTCGGCGGTGGCCTCGTTGATGGCGATGTTGGCCGGCACCAGATATTCGCGCTCGGTGCGCAAATTGGCCCGCTCCAAAGAGGTGAGGTCGCGCCGGATGATCTGGGCGCCCGGCACGTTCCGCAGCGCCGCCTGGGCGGTGAAGATCTGCTGAAATTTCTCGTTGTCGGTATCATAGAGGGACTTGAGGCGCGAAAGATCGTTGGCCATGGCCAGAACATCGCCGCGAATCGAAAGGGCGTGCTCGCGCACATAATTTTGCGCGACCGAGCCGGCGGTGGCGACGATGTTCTGTGTTCGGCTTGAGAAATAGCGGTCGAGGCTGCGGTCGAGGGTCAGGCTCGCGACGATGGCCACCACCACCGTCGGCACCACGGCGATGACCGTGAACAGGCCGACGATGCGCACCAGCAGGCGGGCGGCGGCCCGCCCCCGCGCGCGCTCCCGCAGGATGCCCCATATCTCGCGGCCGATGACGGCCAGCAGGATGAGACCCGCGACGCCGCAGCCCCATAGCACGCCCTGCACCACTTCCTCGGTGGGCACGATGCGCGTGAGCCCGGTGAGGATCACGAAGGCCGCCATCGCCCAGGCGAGCGCCAGTACCACCAAGGCTGGCGCGAACAGCCGTGCCAGCAGCCTGCGGCGGGGCGTGCGACGGCCCGGTGCGTCCTCGGCAGGCGCTTGGTTCATATGACGGTCGTTCCTGGACTGGACTCAGCGGCCGACGCCGCGACTCACTCGCGATGCACGACAGCACCGCGTGATGCAGTGGAACGACACTGGTGCAAAAATGTGACATTCGCCAGCGCAACACGACATTGCATCCAAGGCGATGTGAAGGCTCAGGTAGCCCCATCCCGCAGCGGCGCGGAAGCCGAGGCGAACCGGCCATTGCCCGCAGGCGCGGGATGCGCTCGCGGGAGAACCTGCGAAACCGGCGTCGCGCCAAGGTTACCGACGGGCTTTCACCATGCGGCCACGGTCCGCGCCGGCCGCGGAGGGAGCCCTCCACGGCAAGAGCCCCATCTCAAGCCCCATCTCACCTGCGACAAAGATGCGGCCAGATTTCAGCGCCCCTTCCGAACCGAAGCGCAGATCCCCGCCCTGAATCTCCCCATGCGGCGGCAACGTCGCCGGCCGACCGGGGCCGCCAGCGACGGCCATGCGCTGTGCTCAGCGGCTCGTGCGAATGACCTGGATGTCGAGGTCGCGGATCTTCTTGCGCAGGGTGTTGCGGTTGAGGCCCAGCAGCTCGGCCGCCTTGATCTGGTTGCCGCGCGTCGCCGCGAGTGCTGCGGACAGAAGGGGATATTCCACGTCCTTCAGAATCCGGTGGTAAAGCCCTGGAGGCGGCAAATCTTCTCCGAAGCCGGCGAAATATGTATTGAGATGCCGCTCGACCGAGGCCGCCAGGGTGGCATCCACCGGCCCCTCCTCGCTCAGCGCGCTGGGCATCGGCTCGGACAGCTCGGCGTCGATGATGCCGGTGGTGATGACCTCCTGCGGATACAGAGCCGCAAGGCGCCGCACGAGGTTTTCGAGCTCGCGCACATTGCCCGGCCAGCGGTAGCGCTTCAGCCGATCCAGGGCCGCGCCGTCGATCTGCTTCGCCGGCAAACCTTCACGTTCGGCCTGCAGGAAGAAGTGGCGCACCAGGTCCGGCACATCCTCGGAGCGCTCGCGCAGCGGTGGAAGACGCAGCGGCACCACATTGAGGCGGAAGAACAAATCCTCGCGGAACAGGCCCTGCTGAATCAGGGTGCGCAGATCCTTGTTGGTGGCGGCGATGATGCGCACGTCGGTCTTGATGGGCGTGCGCCCGCCGACCGTGGTGTATTCGCCCTGCTGGAGCACGCGCAGAAGGCGGGTCTGCGCCTCCATGGGCATGTCGCCGATCTCGTCCAGGAACAGCGTGCCGCCCTCAGCCTGCTCGAAGCGACCGGGGTTGCGGGTGGTGGCGCCGGTGAACGAGCCCTTCTCGTGGCCGAACAGCTCCGATTCGATCAGGTCACGCGGGATCGCCGCCATGTTGATGGCCACGAACGGCCCGGTGCGGCGCTTGCCGTAGTCGTGGAGCGCGCGGGCCACCAGCTCCTTGCCGGTGCCGCTCTCGCCCACGATCATCACCGTGAGGTCGGTCTGCATCAGGCGGGCGAGCAGGCGGTAAATCTCCTGCATGGCCGGGGAGCGGCCCACCAGGGGAATGTTGTCCTGTTCCTCCGGCAGGTGCGTGCCGTGGTCGCCCTTCTTCGGCTCGGCGAGGGCGCGGCCGACGATCGAGATCAGCTCCTTCAGGTCGAAGGGCTTGGGCAGATATTCATAAGCCCCGCGCTCGGAGGCGCGGATGGCGGTCATGAAGGTGTTCTGCGCGCTCATCACGATGACCGGCAGGTCCGGCCGCGCCTTCTTGATGCGCGGCAGGAGGTCGAATGCGTTCTCGTCGGGCATCACGACGTCGGTGATGACGAGGTCGCCATCGCCCTGGCTCACCCAGCGCCAGAGGGTCGCCGCATTGCCGCAGGAGCGCACTTCATATCCGGCCCGCGACAGGGCCTGATTGAGCACCGTGCGGATCGCGGCGTCGTCGTCGGCGACCAGGATGCTTCCGGTAGGCATGGACACCTCAGTTGGCCTCTTTGGCGGAACTCTTTCCGCGATACATGGGCAGGAGCACGCGGAAGGTGGTGCGGCGGGGCTGGCTCTCGCATTCGACGATGCCGCCGTGGTCGCCGATAATCTTCGCGACCAAAGCAAGTCCGAGGCCACTGCCCGTGGGCTTGGTGGTCACGAACGGGTCGAACAGATGGGGGACGAGATCGTCCGGCACGCCCTTGCCGTTGTCGCGCACGCAGAATTCCAGCGGCAGGCTGACCCTGGAGGAGGCGCCGGGAACGGTCAGCCGCACGCCGGGGCGGAACGCGGTGGTGAGCTGGATCTCGCCGTCGGGGTCGCCCTCAAGGGCTTCCGCCGCATTCTTCACCAGGTTGAGAAACACCTGGATCAGCTGGTCGCGGTTCGCGAGCACCGGCGGCAGCGAGGGGTCATAGTCCTCCACGAAGCGGATGTTGCGCCCGAACCCGCTCATGGCGAGCGTGCGCACATGCTCCAGCACCGCATGAATGTTGACCGGCTCGCGCTCCACCGGGCGCTCGTCGGAAAACACCTCCATGCGGTCCACCAGCTTCACGATGCGGTCGGCCTCATCGCAGATAAGGCGGGTCAATGCCCGGTCCTCGTCGCCCGCCGATTGTTCCAGAAGCTGCGCCGCGCCGCGGATACCCGACAGCGGATTCTTGATTTCGTGCGCCAGCATGGAGGCGAGCGCGCTCACCGAACGCGCGGCGCCGCGATGGGTGAGCTGGCGGTCCATCTTGTCGGCGATGGTGCGCTCCTGGAGCATCACCACCACATGTTCCGGCCGCTCGGCCACCGGCGCCACATGGATGTCCACGATGCGCTCGCCGCCGTTGCGCGGGGTGCCGAGGTCCACGCGATACTCATTGACCGGCGCACCACGCGCGCGCACCTGATCGATGAGGCCGAGCAGCGGCGTTCCGAACGGCACGAACTCGGTGAACGGCCGGCGCCGCAGAAGCGGCGCGCTGACCTCGAAGAAGGCTTCCGCCGCCACGTTCGCATCCACCACATGACCGGTATCGGAGATGGTGAAGAGCGGATGCGGCACGGCGTCCAGGATGGCCCGCGTGAGGCACTGTTCCGGGTCCTGCTGCGACTTGCGTTTGGTGTCCATCTTCCTGGCTTCGGCCGTCATGCCGCCGCCCTCCACATGAGTTCGTCATAGGCCGCCGCGATGCCGGCCTTCACCACCTCGGGATCGTCGGCCGTGAGCAGGCGGGCGCGCCAGTTCAAGGTCCATTCGGCGCCGGTCCCGCCAACCGCGTCGAGCGCCCAGCTCAGATGCTTGCGCGCCTGCCGCAGGCCGAGCCGGACACCGTAGAGGCCGAGCCACCCCTCGTAGAGCTCGAGCAGCACATCGCGCTGCGCGCAAAGCGGCGGATCGGCGGGCGCGCGGCCGTCGGCCAATGTCCGCGCCACCTGTCCGGGAAACCACGGGCGGCCCTGGGCGCCGCGACCGATCATCACCCCGTCCGCGCCCGATGCGGCCAGCATAAGCGCCGCATCCTCGGCCCGGTTGAGATCGCCATTGGCGATCACCGGAATGTTCACCGCCGCCTTCACCGCGCGAATGGCCGCCCAATCGGCCCGGCCGGTATAGAACTGGCTGCGGGTGCGCCCGTGCACCGTCACCATCGCGAGGCCCGCGTCTTCGGCCATGCGGGCCAAGGCGACGGCGGTCGGATTCCCTTCGTCCCAACCCAGGCGCGTCTTCACGCTCACCGGCACGCTCACCGCGGCGCGCACGGCGTCCAGAATGCGCCGGGCCAGCGGCAGGTCCTTGAGCAGGGCCGCGCCGGCCGCGCCGGTGGTCACGCGCTTCGCCGGGCAGCCCATGTTGATGTCGATGAGGCCGGCCCCAGCGCCTTGCGCCATCCGCGCGGCCTCTCCCATCCAATAGGGATCGTTGCCGGCGATCTGCACCGCATGCAGCGCCACCCCCTGCCCTTCGGCGCGCAACACCATTTCCGGATGACCATCCAACAGCGCGTTGCTTGCCACCATCTCCGAGATCGCCAGCCCGGCGCCATACCGCAGAGCCATGCGTCGCAGCGGGGCGTCGGTGATGCCGGCCATGGGAGCGAGCAGAACCGCGTTGGGAAGGAGGTGCGGTCCGATCCGCAGAATCATGGGCGAAGCAGTGTCTTTTTGATGCACAGAAATTGGGCCAGGTCAGCGTTGCCTATATCTTAGACATTTACGGCGCCGGTGCAAGTGCAGTGTGCGCAGATGTGCGGCGCCGCATCAAAAATGGCATCTGACGCCGCGCTGGCACCGCCCCTCTTGCGCGTGCGGCGCAAGCGCGCTTGAACACCTGAAGCGCAGTCCCGCGCGCATCCCACGCGCGATGCGGACCGCCGCGAACCGAGACGCCCCAACGAAAGACGCCCGGAAAGACACGCCCATGACCAATTCCAGGCGCTGCATCGCCATCGTCGTCGCGGCCGGCCGCGGCACCCGTGCCGGCGGTCCGGTGCCGAAGCAATACCGTCTGATCGGCGGACAATCGGTCCTGCGCCAGACCCTACAGCTTTTCGCGGCACATCCGGAGGTCAGCGGCGTGCTCACCGTCATTCATAAGGATGATTCGGACCTCTTTGCGGAGGCCGCCGCCGATTTGCCCAAGATGCTGGCACCGGTTGCGGGCGGAGCCACCCGCCAGGATTCCGTGCGGGCGGGTCTTCACGCTTTGGCCGCCCAATCCCCGTGCAGCGTCCTCGTTCATGACGCCGCCCGTCCGTTCGCCTCGCCGGCCCTCATCTCGCGCGCCATCGCCGCCACCGCGCGATACGATGCGGCCATTCCGGTGCTGCCCGTCACCGACACCATCAAGACCGTGGGCGAGCGCGGCGCGGTGGCGGAGACGCTGGACCGCGCCGCCCTGCGCACGGTGCAGACGCCGCAGGCGTTCGACCTTGAGGCCCTGTCGCTGGCCCATGACGCGGCGGCGGCGGCCGGCATCGTCAACCTCACCGACGATGCGGCGGTGATGGAATGGGCGGGCCATTCGGTGGCCACTTTCGAAGGGGAGACGACCAACGTGAAGCTCACATCCGCCGAGGATCTCGCCCGCGCCGCGCGAGAGGCCGCGGGCGGCGGCCTTGCCAGCCTGCCGGACGTGCGCATGGGCACCGGCTTCGATGTCCATGCCTTCGCTCCCGGCGACCATGTGATGCTGGGCGGCGTGGCCATCCCCCACGCCTTCGCCCTCGCCGGCCATTCGGACGCGGATGTGGGGCTTCACGCGCTCACCGATGCCGTCCTCGGCGCGCTGGGCGACGGCGACATCGGCGCCCACTTCCCGCCGTCCGATCCGCAATGGAAGGGCGCCTCGTCCGACCGTTTCCTGGCCCATGCGGTGGGGCTGGTGGCGGCGCGGGGCGGCCGCGTCGCCCATCTCGACCTGACCCTCATCTGCGAGGCGCCCAAGGTCGGCCCGCACCGCGAGGCCATTCGCGCCCAGGTCGCGGGCATCGCCGGCGTGCCGGTCGGCCGCGTCAGCGTGAAGGCCACCACCACCGAGAAGCTCGGCTTCACCGGCCGCCGCGAGGGCATCGCGGCCATGGCGAGCGCCACCATCCGCCTGCCGTTCACGGAGGACGACGCATGATCGACGCCGAGACCTACGCCGCCGCCGAGGCGGTGCTCGCCGCCTTCCGCGCCAGGGGCTGGACCATCGCAACCGCCGAGTCCTGCACCGGCGGCCTCGTGGCCGGGGCGCTGACCGCGGTGCCGGGCTCCTCGGACGTGATGGACCGGGGCTTCGTGACCTATTCAAACGCCGCCAAGATGGCCATGCTCGGCGTGCCCGAGGCCACCCTTGCCGCGCATGGGGCCGTCAGCGCCGAGACCGCCCGCGCCATGGCCGAGGGCGCCCGCGCCGCCGCCGGCGTGAGCGCCGC
Organism: Xanthobacter agilis; assembly: GCF_021730435.1. GTDB lineage: Bacteria > Pseudomonadota > Alphaproteobacteria > Rhizobiales > Xanthobacteraceae > Xanthobacter > Xanthobacter agilis. The sequence goes on along the minus strand of NZ_JABWGX010000024.1, from coordinate 60,210 downwards.
GGTATCCATCACCGGCGTGGCGGGGCCGGGTGGCGGATCGACAGAGAAGCCGGTGGGCCTTGTGCATTTCGCCTGCGCCCGGCCGGATGGCGCCACACGCTATTGCGAAATGCGCTTCGGCGCGCTGGACCGTGGCGAGATCCGCCGCCGCTCGGTGCTGGTGGCGCTGAGCCTGCTGGCGGAAGCGGCCGCGGGCTGAGCGCTCGCGTCCTTGACGGGAGCGGGCGGCGCCCGCTTCCTCGGCCCTGAATCTCACAAACGCCGAGAGGACAATTCATGCCCCAGACCATCATCCGCGGCTACAAGGCCTTGCTCGCGGAAGCGAATGCGCGCGTTGAGGCGCTCACCCCGCAGCAGGCGGCGCAGCGCTTGGCGGACGGAGCAAGCGTGCTCGTGGATGTGCGTGATCCGCGCGAGTTGGAGCGGGAGGGGACCATTCCCGGTGCCTTCCATTGTCCGCGCGGGATGCTGGAATTCTGGATCGATCCCGAAAGCCCTTATTTCAAGCCCGTCTTCGCCGAGGATAAAGCCTTCATTTTCCTGTGCGCTGGCGGCTGGCGCTCGGCGTTGAGCGCGGCGACCGCCATGGAGATGGGGCTCAAGCCGGTGATGCATGTGGCCGGAGGCTTCAAGGCCTGGAAGGAGGCCGGCGCGCCGGTGGGACGGAAATAGAGCAATTTCAGCAAAAGTCTGAGCCGGGGTTCGCCGAAAACCCTCTCACCGCTCAGGCCACCCCGTAGACTTGGTCCGCCCGCGCCTCGAAGGCGTCGGCGAAGCGGCGGAAGGCGGCGTCGAACATGGCGCCCATGAGCAGGCCCAGCGCGCGGGAGCGGAATTCGTAGGAGATGAAGAACTTCACCTCGCATTCCCCCTCCCCGCGCGGCAGGAACTCCCAGCGGTTGTCCAGGCGGCTGAAGGGGCCGTCGAGATATTCCACATGGATGGTGAGGCGCGGGCGGTCGAGCATGACGCGCGAGGTGAAGGTCTCGCGGATCATCTTGTAGGCGACGGTCATGTCGGCGACCAGGATCTCGATCCCGTCGTCGGAGCGGGCACGGCGCTTCACCCGGAGCGCCGCGCACAGGGGCACGAACTCCGGATAGCGCTCCACGTCAGCCACAAGATTGAACATGTCGGCGGCGGTGTGCTTCACCCGCCGCGCGTTGGAGAATGACGGCACGGTGGCTCAGGCCCGCCGCAGCTTGGCGGCGCGGGCCTCGCGCAGCTTGGCGAAGTCTTCGCCCGCATGGTGGGACGAGCGGGTGAGCGGGCTCGACGACACCATCAGGAAGCCCTTGGCGAAGGCCACCGTCTCATAAGCCTTGAACGCGTCGGGCGTCACGAATGTCTCGACCTTGTGGTGCTGGCGGGTGGGCTGGAGATATTGCCCGATGGTGAGGAAATCCACGTCCGCCGAGCGCAGATCGTCCATGAGCTGGAGCACCTCGTTCCGCTCCTCCCCGAGGCCGACCATGATGCCGGACTTGGTGAAAAGGGTGGGGTCGAGCTCCTTCACCTTCTGCAGCAGGCGCAGCGAGTGGAAATAGCGCGCGCCGGGCCGCACCGTCAGATACTTGGAGGGCACCGTTTCCAGATTGTGATTGAACACGTCGGGCCGGGCCGCCACCACCACCTCCAGCGCGCCGTCCTTGCGCAGGAAATCGGGGGTGAGGATCTCGATGGTGGTCTTCGGGCTGGTGGCGCGGATGGCGGCGATGGTCAAGGCGAAATGCTGCGCCCCGCCGTCGGCCAGGTCGTCCCGGTCCACCGAAGTGATGACCACATGGGACAGGCCGAGGGCGCCCACCGCGTCCGCCACCTTCTGCGGCTCGTCCTGATCGAGGGGGCCGGGCATGCCGGTGCGCACGTTGCAGAAGGCGCAGGCTCTGGTGCAGGTATCGCCCATAATCATCATGGTCGCGTGCTTCTTTTCCCAGCACTCGCCGATGTTGGGGCAGCCCGCTTCCTCACACACCGTGTGCAGGCCGTTGGCGCGCACGATGCCGGCGGTTTCCGACCAGCCGGCCGACCCAGGCGCCTTCACGCGGATCCATTCCGGTTTGCGCTGGACCTCGGTGAGCGGCCGGTGGGCCTTCTCCGGGTGGCGGGGACGGTTCAGCGTGTCGATCACATTGACCATGGCCTTGTCCAACTTCGTGCGGCCCCGTGGCGACGGGCGCCGAACCCTTGCACCCCGCCGGTCGAGGCGCGGCGATGACATGCGTTCGGGGAAACCTTTCCCCATATAGGCGACGCCCCTGCCCTGCGCCACCAGACCTTCGCTGCGGATGACCGACTTAGCGCATTTCCGGTGAACTCCCGTTCACCGGAAATGCGCTAAATTTTTTGTTTTGTCGCAATTCCAGGCGCAAAACCGCTGCACACTTTCGCTGGAATTGTTCTAGCGCGATCGGATCGCCCGCCACACCCATAGCAGGATGATGGCGCCGACGATGGCGGCCACCAGGGTACGGAAGAAGCCGAACACCGGAATGGCGAGCTGCTGGGCCAGCCAGCCCCCGAAGAAGGCGCCCAGGATGCCCACCAGCAGATTGGTGAGAAGCCCGTGGTTGCTCTCGGTTACCCGCTCGGCCACCCAGCCGGCGATGAGCCCGATCAGCAGCATGGAGAAGAAGCCGACCCCCGGCTGGTTCAAGAATGCGTAGGTTTCGGTGTCCATGGTCGCTGTCCCGCCCCGAGACCGCCCGCAACGGGCGGCCTCCTCTCTTAGCTCAAATTCCGAGCCGACGCAGCGGCGGCTCAGACGTGGATCGCGCGTCCATAGGCGGCCATGACGCTCTCATGCATCATTTCCGAAAGGGTCGGATGCGGGAACACGGTGTGGATCAGTTCTTCCTCGGTAGTTTCGAGATTCATGGCCACGACGAAGCCCTGGATCAGCTCGGTGACCTCGGCCCCCACCATGTGGGCGCCCAGCAGCTCGCCGGTCTTGGCGTCGAAGATGGTCTTGACCAGCCCGTCCGGTTCGCCGAGCGCGATCGCCTTGCCGTTGCCGATGAAGGGGAAGCGGCCGACCTTGATCTGGCGCCCGGCCTCCTTGGCCTTCTTCTCGGTGAGGCCCACCGAGGCGATCTGCGGGGTGCAATAGGTGCAGCCGGGGATCTTGCCCTTGTCCATGGGGTGGGTATGCAGCCCCTTGATGGTCTCGACGCAGATGACGCCCTCGTGCTCCGCCTTGTGCGCCAGCATGGGCGCGCCCGCGATATCGCCGATGGCATAGACGCCGGGCACGTTGGTGCGCCCATAGCCGTCGATGGCGATGATGCCGCGCTCGTGCTTCACGCCGATGGCCTCAAGGCCGAGGCCCTCCACATTGCCCACGACGCCCACGGCGGAAATCATGCGCTCGACCGTGATGTCCTGCTTGGCGCCCTTGTCGTCCACCACATGGACGGTGAGGCTGTCGGCATGCTTGGTGACGCCCGCCACCTTGGCGCCGGACAGGATCTTCATGCCCTGCTTCTCGAACCGCTTGCGGGCGATGGCGGCGATTTCCTCGTCCTCCACCGGCAGGATCTGGGGCAGCACTTCCACCACCGTCACCTCGGCGCCCATGGTGCGATAAAAGGAGGCGAACTCGATGCCGATGGCGCCGGAGCCCATCACCAGGAGGCTCTTGGGAGTCTTTTCCGGCACCATGGCGTCGAAATAGGTCCAAATGAGCTTCTTGTCGGGCTCGATGCCCGGCAGGGCACGGGGGCGGGCACCGGTGGCGATGATGATGTGCTTGGCCTCATAGTCGCCACCGCCCTTGGCGCCCTTGGGCGGGTTGGCGGCGGCTTCGACCTTCAGCTTGCCCGGAGCGGCGAAGGTGGCCTTGCCCCAGATCACATCCACCTTGTTCTTGTTGAGCAGGAAGCCCACGCCCGTGGCGAGCTGGGCCGAGACCCCGCGCGAGCGCTTCACCACGGCCGCGATGTCGAAAGACACCTTCTCCGCCGACAGGCCGTAATCCTTGGCGTGCTCCATATAGTGGTAGATCTCGGCCGAGCGCAGCAGCGCCTTGGTGGGGATGCAGCCCCAGTTGAGGCAGATGCCGCCGAGATGGCTCTTTTCCACCACGGCCGTCTTGAAGCCGAGCTGCGCGGCGCGGATGGCGGCCACATAGCCGCCCGGCCCGCCGCCGATGACGATGATGTCGTAGGTGTCCGCCATGGGAGCCTCCTCGGGATGCCGCCGCGCTGCGCGGGTTCTCGGCGGGTCAGGGCTAGGGTGAGGGTGCCAGCCGCCCCGCGGCGCGGGCCTCGGCCAGCGCCGTGAGCGTCTGTTCAAACAGGGAAAGGTCGCGGAACGGGTCCGCGGTGGGGGTCTGGGCCTGGACCACCGGCAAGCGGCTGGCCTCGAGCGCTTCGGCCAGCATCAGATTATCGAAATGGCCGAAGTCCTCCACATGGAGCCCATCGGCCAGAAAGGTGTGCGCACTGCCCGCGCCCGCCGCTCCGATGGCGGCATGTCCGATGGCGGCATGGGCGCGGTGGAGCAACTGCCCCGGCACATTGCTGTAGGCGGCCACCGGCTTGCCCAGAGCGAAGGCGAAACCCACCTCGAAGGCGGTGCCGGGATCGGCGCTGACGCCGCGAAACGGCGTGAGATTGGCGAGCACCGCGTCGGCGGTGCGCATCAAGGCGAGGTTGTTGGCGAAAATGGCGCGGGCAAGCGTCCCGGCATCGTCCACCAGCAGCGGCTCTCCATCAATGGGAAACAGGCCGCTGAACCCGAACCGCTCGCACAGCTCCAGCTTGCGCCGGCCGATCTCGCGCGCATCGTCGAGGAACACTTCGGGGCCGGCGAGATAGAGCTTCATCACGGTCGCCCTTCAAGAGCAATTTCAGCAGAAGTGTGAAGCGGCGTTGCGTCCGAAATTACGAAAAAACAAACAATTAGCGCTTCTCCGGTGCGGTCGTTGCGCCGCCCGCCGGTCCGCGCCGCTCGCCCGTGATGGGGAGAGCGGCGGCGGACGTTGGGGCGGAGCGGACCCCGCGCCCCGGTGACGCGCGGCGTTTCCGTCCGCGCGATTCAGCGTCGCGCGCGGCTGGCGCTCACTTGCTCAGGATGGCGAACAGCTCGTCCTTGAGCTGCACGCGCTCGCGGCGCATGGCTTCCACCTCGTCGTCACCGGTGGGCTCCACGTCGGTCTCGGCGCGGTGCACCTTGCCGTTCACCTCGTGATAGGCGTCGTAAAGCTTGGCGAAATGGGCGTCGCTCGCCTTCAGGGCCTGGATCTTCTCGGCATATTCCGGAAAGTCGGCGGCGAGTTCGTGGGGCGTGTTGCTCATCTTCTTTTCACCTGATGTTGGGCACCGCCGGCCGGTTCACCCGCAGCGGCGCCAGTCTCCTCATGCACCCGCACGGGCGCACCGCGCACATGCGGCGCGGCGGGTCCGCCTTACACCAGCCGTTCGAGCCGAGCCACCGGGACCGGCCCTCGCGGGTGCGGCCGTGCCTAGACCAGCATGCTCATGGGCTTTTCGATGAAGCCCTTGAAGGCGGCGAGCAGCTCGGCGCCCAAGGCCCCATCCATCACCCGATGGTCACAGGTCATGGTGACGGTCATCTGCGTGACGATCTTCATCTCGCCGCCGCGCGCCACCACCCGCTGCTCGGACGCGCCGATGGCGAAAATGGACGCCTGCGGCGCGTTGATGATGGCCGTGAAGTTGCGGATACCCATCATCCCAAGGTTCGAGACCGAGGACGAGCCGCCGGAATATTCTTCCGGCTTCAGCTTCTTGGTGCGCGCGCGGGCGGCCAGATCGCGCATCTCGTTGGAGATGACCGAAATGGTCTTCTGCTCCGCCTTCTTCACCACCGGGGCGTAAAGGCCGCCGTCAATGGCCACCGCCACCCCCACGTCCGAATGCTTCATCCGCAGGATGCGATCTTCCGCCCACACCGCGTTGCAGGCGGGCACCTTCTGGAGCGCCAGCGCCAGCGCCTTGATGATGAAGTCGTTGACCGAGACGCGGTAGGCCGCCTTGCCGTCCTTGTCCTTGGGGGCATTGGCATTGACCTGCTCGCGCAGCGCCGACAGATCGTCCAGGTCGCAATCCACCGTGAGGAAGAAGGTGGGGGTCACCTGCTCGCTCTCCACCAGCCGGCGGGCGATGGTCTTGCGCATGCCGTCGAGCTGGACTTCCTCATAGGAGCCGGGCTCGAACATGGCCTTGACCTGATCCACGCCGGGCGCGGTGGCAAGCGCGGCCTTGGGCGCGGTCGCGGGAGCGGTGGTGGCGGCTACAGGTGCCGCGGCGGCCGGCTGCGCGCCGGGCCGGGCGGCCTCGACATCGCGGGCGATGATACGACCGTGAGGGCCGGACCCCGCGACGGCGGCAAGATCCACGCCCTTGTCCTTGGCAATCCGCCGCGCCAGCGGCGAGGCGAACACCCGTCCGCCGGCAACGGCCGGGGCCGCCGGTGCGGGCGCCGCCACGGGAGCGGGCGCCGCGGCTGGAGCACTGGCGGCGGCGGGAGCCGGGGCCACGGCGGGCGCAGCGCCCTGCCCCGCGGCGGCGGCAACGGCCTTCACGTCCTCACCTTCGCCGGCCAGAACGGCGATCAGCTGGTTCACCGGCACATCCTGGGTGCCTTCGGGCACCAGGATCTTGGCGAGCACACCCTCATCCACGGCCTCCACTTCCATGGTGGCCTTGTCGGTCTCGATCTCGGCGAGCACATCGCCGGATTTCACCGTGTCGCCTTCCTTCTTGACCCATTTGGCAAGGTTGCCCTTCTCCATGGTGGGAGACAGGGCGGGCATCAGGATATCGACGGGCATCGCAAATCCCCTCAGCGATAGGTCACGGCGCGGACAGCCTCGATCACCTCGGCGACCGTCGGCAAGGCGAGCTTTTCGAGATTGGCGGCATAGGGCATGGGCACATCCTTGCCGGTCACCCGCAGCACCGGGGCGTCGAGATAGTCGAACGCCTTGTCCATGAGCTGGGCCACGATCTCAGCGCCAATGCCGGACTGCGGCCAGCCCTCTTCCACGCTCACGCAGCGGCCGGTCTTCTTTACCGAGGCGACAATGGTCTCCACATCCATGGGGCGGATGGTGCGCAGGTCGATCACCTCGGCCTCGATGCCCTGCTTGGCCAGTTCGTCGGCCGCCTTCAGCGCATAGGTCATGCCGATGGAGAAGGACACGATCGTCACGTCCTTGCCCGCCCGGGCGACGCGCGCCTTGCCGATGGGCAGCACATAGTCATCCAGCTTCGGCACCTCGAAGGTGTGGCCGTAGAGGATCTCGTTTTCCAGGAAGATCACCGGGTTCGGGTCGCGGATGGCGGCCTTCAGCAGGCCCTTGGCATCGGCGGCGGAATAGGGGGCGATCACCTTCAGGCCCGGCACGTTGGAGTACCAGGCCGTATAGTCCTGGCTGTGCTGGGCGGCGACGCGGGCGGCCGCGCCGTTGGGGCCGCGGAACACGATGGACGAGGTCACCTGCCCGCCCGACATGTAATGGGTCTTGGCCGCAGAATTGATGATCTGGTCGATGGCCTGCATGGCGAAGTTGAAGGTCATGAATTCCACGATGGGCTTCAGACCCGCGAACGCCGCGCCGACACCGACACCAGCAAAGCCGTGCTCGGTGATGGGGGTATCGATGACGCGCCTGTCGCCGAACTCCTGCAGCAGTCCTTGCGTGATCTTGTAGGCGCCTTGGTATTCAGCCACCTCTTCGCCCATCACGAACACGTCGCCGTCGCGGCGCATCTCTTCCGCCATGGCGTCGCGCAGGGCCTCGCGCACGGTCATGCTCACATATTCGGTGCCGGCCGGCACCTCCGGATCGCTCGCCACGGTGGGCAATGCGGCCACAATGGCGGGCGCGGCCGGCGTTGCCGCCGCCGGCGCGGGCACCTCGGCGACCGGCGCGGGCGCGGCGGCAGCGGCGCTCACGTCCTCGCCCTCGGCGGCGATGATGGCGATGGGGGTGTTGACCGCCACGTCCTGGGTGCCTTCAGGCACCAGGATCTTCGCCAGAATGCCTTCGTCCACGGCCTCCACCTCCATGGTGGCCTTGTCGGTCTCGATCTCGGCGAGCACGTCGCCGGATTTTACCGTGTCACCTTCCTTCTTCACCCATTTGGTCAGGTTGCCCTTCTCCATGGTGGGAGACAGGGCCGGCATGAGGACGTCGATGGCCATGGCAGTCAGCTCTTGCTCGGCGGCGCTCCGGGCACGGGAGCCAGGGCCCCGGCGGACGCACGCGGATGGTTCGGAGGGAAAGCGGGGATCGCCGCGCCGCCGGGCGCCAGCACGACGATGAAAAGGGCGCCAGCGCGCCGGTGCGCGCACAAGGGGGCCGAGCGGCGGGGATATAGGCGGATCATCCCCCCGCCCCCGCCGCACGCCTCACGGCCGCCGGCGACCTTCCCGGCTTGCCCCGCGCGGGCCGGAACGGTCCAATGCGGGGGAGCGAAAAGGGCGGCGGCCACGGGGCGGCCTCAGCGCATCACGTCGGTGTAGAGCTCGGCCGGGTCCGGCTCCGGATCGTGGGAGGCGAAGTCGGCGGCGGCGGCGACGATGTCGCGCACCTCGGCGTCCATCTTCTTCAACTCCTCCTCCGTCGCGGCGTGATCGGCGAGGAGACGGGCGCGGACCTGCTCGATGGGATCATGCTCGGTCCGCATCTTCTGCACCTCCTCCTTCGACCGGTACTTGGCCGGATCGGACATGGAGTGGCCGCGATAGCGGTAGGTCTGCATTTCCAGAATGTAGGGACCGTTGCCCTCGCGGGCGAAGGCCAGGGCCCGCTCGCCGGCCGCGCGCACGGCACGCACGTCCATGCCGTCCACCTGCTCGCCGGGGATATTGAAGGAGACGCCCCGCTTCGAGAAGTCGGTCTGGGCCGAGGAGCGGGTCACCGAGGTGCCCATGGCGTATTTGTTGTTCTCGATCACGTACACGACGGGCAGCTTCCACAGCTCCGCCATGTTGAAGCTCTCGTAGACCTGCCCCTGGTTGGCCGCGCCGTCGCCGAAATAGGTGACGCTGACCGCGCCATTGCCGCGGTAGCGATCGGCGAAGGCCAGTCCGGTGCCCAACGACACCTGCGCGCCGACGATGCCGTGGCCGCCGAAGAATTGCTTCTCGATGCTGAACATATGCATCGAGCCGCCCTTGCCCTTGGAATAGCCGCCGCGGCGGCCGGTGAGCTCGGCCATCACGCCGTCGGGGTTCATGCCGGCGGCCAGCATGTGGCCGTGGTCACGATAGCCGGTGATGACCTGGTCGCCGTCCTTCATGGCCATCTGCATGCCCACCACGACGGCCTCCTGGCCGATGTAGAGGTGGCAGAAGCCGCCGATGAGGCCCATGCCGTACATCTGTCCCGCCTTCTCCTCGAAGCGGCGGATCAGCAGCATCTCGCGATACGCGAAAAGCTCCTCATTTTTCGTGAAGGTTGCAGACCCGCCCGCGGCTGTGGCGGCGCGTGCGGCGGATTTCCTGGGAGCCATCGGCGACCTCTGGATGCGCTGAAATCGCCGGACTCTCTAGCGCACCTTCCCCTACACGGAAAGCGCGAATTGCACATATTGCAGCGCAAAACCTTGCAAACTCTTGATTTCAAACAGATGAACTAATTTATGGTTCATCTGTGGAATGAACTGAATATCAGTTCAATTGCTGCGAAGCAGCACGAGATCCTTGGAATGAATGAAGTTGAGCTGGCGGCGCCCCTCCTCGTCCAGCATGTCCGGATCGAGCCGGGTGGCGGCGAGCAACGACACCTTGTTTTCAAGAGCCACGCGCTGTGCCTTGAGGGTCGCCAGCTCGCTCTCAAGGTGCTGGGTTTCCAGCTCATAATTGCGCTGGGCCACGATCCCGTGGTCGCCCGTGTAGGCGTTGTACGCGAAATAGGCGATGAGCGCGGCGGCGCCGACATGCAGGGCCAGGGTCGCGAGGGCGGATTGAAGGCGGGAGCGGCTTTGCATGGGCGGAAGTATCGCCGTCGCTGGTTTCCAGCGCCTTAAGGGCGCTCGGGCATCGAACACCACGCCGCTTGATTGCATTCCTGCATAGAGCGCTTGCGCATTCTTGTCTGGAAAGCGTCAGATTTGCACGGCAAAACCAGCGGCGACGCATTCTTGGCACGAACCCCAAGGGAGACTCACATGTCCAAGCCCGTTGTCGCCATCGTCTATCATTCCGGTTACGGCCACACGAAGGTGCAGGCCGAGGCCGTGCTCGCCGGCATCAAGGAAGTGGATGCGGTTGAGGGCGTCCTGATCTCGGTGGATGAGGTGGATTCCAAGTGGGATGTGCTGGACGGCGCCGCCGCCATCATCTTCGGCTCGCCGATCTACATGGGCAACGTGTCCGCCGGCTTCCAGGGATTTGCCGAAAAGAGCTCCAAACGCTGGATGTCGTTGGCCTGGAAGGACAAGCTCGCGGCCGGCTTCGTCAATTCCGGCAGCCAGAGCGGCGACAAGCTGCAGGGCCTCAACGCCCTCATCACGCTGTCGCAGCAGCACGGCATGATCTGGGTTGGCCTCGGCCTGCACCCCGGCAACAATGCCTCCACCGCCTCCGTCAACGATCTGAACCGCCTGGGCGGTTTCGGCGGCGCCTTCGCCCAGTCGAACGTCGATCAGGGCGCGGACGTGGTGCCCCCCGAGGCCGACCGCAAGACCGCCGCCCACCTCGGCAAGCGCGTGGCCGAAGCCGCCGTGCGCTGGACCAAGGGCGCCTGAGGTCCGGTCTCGCGCCGCGCACCGATCCCGCAGTGTGAAAGCCCGGCCGCGTCCGGGCTTTTGCATGGGGCCGGACCGGCGCCCCATGCCGCGCGGATGCCGAAGGCCTCAGTCCTCGGCGCCGAGGCCGCGCCGCGCCATGTCGAGCCGCTCGGCGTATCGGCGCAGGACATGGGATTCGCTGAGCAGGCCCACCAGCCGCCGGGACTCGTAATCACTCACGACCGGCAGCTCCTCCGCCCCCGCGGCCTCGAACGCCCTGGCGGCTTCCTTCACATTCATGGCCGGCAGCAGCATGGCGTCGGCGTGGCGGGCGATCTCCTGGACCGGCGTGCCCGGCTCGCGATGGTCGGCATAGCCCTCCGAAACCCGCACCAGACCGGCATACCCACCCGCGTCGTCCACCAGCACCACCAGGCGCACCGAGCCAAGGGGAAACGCCTGCCGCAGGCCGCCGAGGGTGCCGTCGCGGGGAAAGATGCGCATGTCCGTGCGCATCATGGCGGCGACGGTAAGGCTGCGCATCCAGCCCACATCCTGGGCGCTGCGGATGGTCTCGCCGCGCAGGTGCAGCCGCCAGGTGGAGAAGGAATAGCCGAACGTTTCCCGCACGGTCAGGGAGGTGACCGCGGCCGCGCCCACCACCAGCCCCGTCAGGGTGAGGTCGCCGGTCATCTCCAGCACCAGGAAGCTCATGGTCAGCGGCCCGCCGATGACCCCCACGGCCAGCGCGCCCATGCCCACCACCGCCGCCACCGATGGCGCGAGCCCGAGGCCGATGCCGGGAAAAAGCAGCTCCACGCCGACGGCATAGAGCTTGCCCATCAGCGCCCCCAGGAACAGGGACGCGAAGAACAGGCCGCCGCGAAATCCCGACCCCACGGACAGGGCCGAGGCCAACACCTTGAAGGCCAAGATGACCACCACCGAAAGGGTGACCGCGCTCCCCACCTGCGCGTGCAGCGCGCCATGGCCATCGGAGAGCACCTGCGGCGAGTAGAGGGCCAGGCACCCGACGGCGAGCCCCGCCAGCCCGGTGCGCAAGGGCGCCGGCAGACGGCTGTGCCCCACCACCCACTCCACCGCCGTCACCAGCCGCATGATGCCGATCGCCACCACCGCCGCGACAAGGCCCAGCAGCAGGAACGGCACGAACTGCGACGCGTCGACCTCCGGCAGATGGGCGATGGTGAGCGGCTCGGCGTGCAGGCCGAGCGTGCGCGCGGTGACCACGCCGCACAAGGTGGCGGCCAGCACCGGAATGGCGGCGGGAATGGAATAGGTGCCGATGATGAGCTCGAACCCGTAGAAGGCCCCCATCAGCGGCGCGTCGAATGCCGCGCCGAGGCCGGCGGCGGCGCCCGCCCCCACCAGGATGCGCATGTCGTTGCGCCGGAGCGCGAAGATGGCCCCGAAGCGCGAAGCGATGCCGCCGCCGATCTGGCTATAGCCCGCTTCCAGCCCCAGCGACGCGCCGAAGCCGTTGGACACCATGGTCTGGAGCGCCAGGATGATGCTGTCGGTGAGCGACATCTGCCCGCCGTGCAAGGCATTGGCCTCGATCGGATCGACGATGGCGTGGGGCCGCCAGCGCTTCAACGCCAGGGCGATGCCCCCCATCATGACCCCGCCCGCCGCTGGCACCAGCACCAGCCATGGCGAATGAAGCGCCGGCGACGCGCTCAGCCGCTCGCCGGAGGCGAGACCGAACAGCAGCTCGTGCATGAATTGGGTGACGACCCCCATGGCGGTCGCCGCCGCCCCGGCGCAGGTGCCGATGAGCGCGGCGAGAGCCACCACCAGCACCTCATGGGCGCGCACCTGCGCCCGGACAAAGGTCCACAGGCGGGGGAGCAGGCCGGCGGGCAGCACATGCGGCTCACCTGCTGCGCCTTCGGGCTGCGCGGCCAAGGGCGGCCCCTCTCAGGAGAAGGTGTTGGTGCGGGGGAAGCCCTTCGGCGGCAGGCGGCCGGCGGTGGCCCGCTCGCTCTGCCAGTCGAGCAGCTCCGTGACGGTCCAGGTGCGGCCGGACGAATCCTCCCAGGTGAGACCGCCGGCCATGGGGAACACCTTGACGTCGGAGAGCCCGCCCTCGCGATAGCGCTGGAGGCGCACACCGCGACCGCGGGTCATCTCCGGGATCTGGGTGAGCGGAAACAGCAGCAGCTTGCGATTATCTCCGATCACCGCCACCCAGTCGCCTTCCACGAAGCGCACCGCCAGCGCCACGTCCGGCGGATCGGTCACCAGCACCTGCTTGCCCTTGCGGGTGGTGGCGATGCAATCGTCTTCCGCCACCACGAAGCCCCGCCCCTCCTTCGATGCCACCAGGAGCTTGCGCCCCGGCTGGTGGGTGAACACCGAGACGATCTCCGCCTCCTGCTCCAGGTCGAACAGCAGGCGGATCGGCTCCCCATGTCCCCGCCCGCCGGGCAGCTTCGAAGCATCGAGGGTGAAGAAACGGCCGTTGTTGGCGAATACCACCAGCTTGGAGGTGGTCTCCGCGAAAAAGGCATGCCCCAAGGCGTCGTCGGTTTTGAACTGAAGGTTGGACAGATCCTGCTGATGGCCCTTCAGGGCGCGGATCCACCCCTTTTGCGAGACCACGACGGTGATGGGCTCGCGCTCCACCAGGGCCTCGGTGAACGCCTCCTCGCCCAGCTCGGGCGCGGCGGCGAAAGTGGTGCGCCGCTTTCCAATCGCCGTTTCCGGGCCATAGGTCTTGCGGGTCTCGCGGATCTCCTTCGAGATCGACTTCCACTGGGCCCCCTCGGAGCCGACCAGCTTGGTGAGCGCGTCCTGCTCCTTGGAGAGGGCATCGTGTTCCTTGCGGATCTCCATCTCCTCCAGCCGGCGCAGGGACCGCAGGCGCATGTTGAGGATGGCTTCCGCCTGCACATCGCTCAGCTCGAACGTGCGCATCAACTCCTGCTTGGGCTCGTCTTCCTCGCGGATGATGCGGATGACCTCGTCGAGGTTGAGGTAGGCGATGAGGTAGCCGCCCAGCACCTCCAGCCGGTGGGCGATCTGCTCCAGCCGATAGCGGGAGCGGCGCAGCAGCACGTCGCGGCGGTGGTCCAGCCACTCGCGCAAGGCTTCGCCCAAGGACAGAACCTTCGGGATCTGCCCCTTCACCAGAACATTCATGTTGAGCGGCACGCGGGCTTCAAGCTCGGTGAGCTTGAACAGGCTCTCCATGAGCACTTCCGCGTCCACGGTGCGGGTGCGCGGCTCCAAAACCAACCGGATGTCTTCCGCGCTCTCGTCCCGTACATCGTTCAGCAGCGGCAGCTTCTTTTCCGTGAGCAGGTCCGCGATCTTTTCCACCAGGCGGGATTTCGCGACGCCATAGGGAATCTCGGTGACCACCACCAGATAGGTGCCGCGACCGGTCTCCTCCTTGTGCCAGCGGGCCCGCACGCGGAACGAGCCGCGGCCGGTGGCATAGGCCTCCGCCACCCCGACGGGATCGTCCACCAGGACGCCGCCGGTGGGGAAGTCGGGTCCTGGAACGTATTTCAGAAGGTCCACGGCCAGCGCGTTGGGATGCTCCACCAGATGCAGGGCCGCGTCGAGCAGCTCGGCCGCATTATGGGGCGGGATCGAGGTCGCCATGCCGACCGCGATCCCCTGGGACCCGTTCGCCAACAGGTTGGGGAACGCCGCCGGCAACACCACCGGCTCCTCTTCCGAGCCGTCATAGGTGGGGCGGAAATCCACCGCATCCTCGTCGATCCCGTCCAGGAGCAGGCGGGCGGTCTCGGTCAGGCGGGCCTCGGTGTATCGCATGGCGGCGGCGTTATCGCCGTCCACATTGCCGAAATTGCCTTGTCCATCCACCAGCGGATACCGCTGCGCGAAGTCCTGCGCGAGGCGCACCAGGGCGTCATAGACCGACTGGTCGCCGTGGGGATGGAACTTACCGATCACATCGCCCACCACGCGGGCGGATTTCTTGAAGGCTTGGCCCGGATCAAGCCGCAACTGGCGCATGGCATGCAGGATGCGCCGATGCACCGGCTTCAGGCCATCGCGCGCATCGGGCAGCGCGCGATGCATGATGGTGGAGAGCGCATAGGCAAGGTAGCGCTCCTCCAGCGCCGCCTTCAGCGCGACGTTCTCAATGTTCCCGTCGGGGGAAGCTGGGGGCGGAAGTGTACGGGTGGCCATGCCTCCGCTGTAGCGCGGGGGGCCGCGGGCGACAAGTCGCAACGCCCATGCGGGATGGACGCCATCATGGTTGCCCGGTACGCTCCGGCCGCCGAAAAGGCCTGAAACGATCCCGATTTTTGGTTTGGATGACAGCGCTGGAGAAACGTGATGGCCGCCCCCATACGCCGATGTGTGCGTCCTTTGGTGCGTCTTCTGGCCGGGATGGCCGCCTTTGTGCTGCCAACCGGGCTGGCGCTCGCCGCGCCGGGGCCGGTCTGCATGCGCGACGGCGGCTTTCTCGTGGTGGAGCTGCCCCATGCGAACGCAGTCGGTAACAGCTATATCGTGCGCGGCAGCGCAGCGGGCCAAGCGCCCCAGTGCAACGCCACCGCCGCCCCGGGGGATTATATCGTCGGCAAAGACGAAGATCCCTTTTTTCTATCGAAGCTTGCGGGGAGCTACATGTTCATCGATTCTGGCACCGGCCCCACGCGCGAGCTGCTCATCTATGACCTGAAGACCCATCAGCAGGTCTACAAGAATATCTATGATTCCGAGAGCTTGAAGCGCGACGGGAACCACGTGGTCTTCTGGGCCGCCAGCCAGGAGCCGGCTACCAAGAAGACTTGCCGCGATCTGCGAAAATTCAAGCAGCAGGGCTTCGAGGCCGGACTGCAGGTGCGCGCGACGTTCGACCTGGGCACCGGCAAAGTGAGCGTCGGCGGGAAGACACGCTGCGTTCCGTATCAATGAGGCACCCGGCGGCCATCGAGCATTTTCGAGCGAAGTGGTTCCCGGTTCGCGTGAAGAAAATGCGTGACTGCATGACCTGGAGCTGCAATGACCTGGAGCGGATGATCTAAGCCCACGCGAACGGAAAATGCTTAGCCGCCAGGCCCTGCCGCGGCGCGACGCCACGCCGCCAGAAAGGCGCCGCGCGCATCCGCAAAGCCCAGCCCGCGTGGCTCCAGGGCTCGGGTGAGCAGAAAATGGCCGGTGAGCCGCAGCGCCGCCTCCACATCCTCGCGACCCGGTTCCCCGCCAGCGGTCAGAAAGCCCGGCAGGGTGAACAGGCGATCCTTGTAGGGCGCGCCCGCCTCCCGCGAGACGGCGCGTCCGCTCCTGGGCGAGACATAGATAAGGTCGTGGCGCTGGCCGGTGGCGGCGCAGGTCTCCAGTTCCAGGCCGAAGCCGAGTTCCGCCAGCAGCGCTAGCTCGAACCGCGCGAGCAGCATGCCCGCCGTCGGCGCGGGCTCGAACGCGTCGAGGATCGCACCGAGGGTGGCGTAAAGGGCGTCCTGAGGGTCGCGCTCGGGCAACAGGCGCAGCACGTGCGCCATGTGGGTGATGCCATAGGCCGCATGGGGCGCGCGCATGAGAACTTCGGCGCGGATCACAAGCGGCTCCACCGTGAAATTGCCCATGTGCTCATGAAGCCGCGCCCGCCAGGTGGCGCTGACGGTGTTGCCCGGTTGAAGTATGGGCGCCTGCTTGCGCGAGGCGCCGCCGCGCACCATGCCGAGATGCCGCCCGCGCCGGGCCGTCAGCAGCTCGACGATGGCATTGGCCTCGCCATGCCGGCGCACGCCCAGCACGATGCCTTCGTCGTTCCACTCCACGGCACCAGCCCTTGAAGGGGATCACCCACCCTTCGGGAACTCGAGCCCCATCTCGCGATAGCGCTCGGGATCATTGGCCCAATTTTCACGCACCTTCACGAACAGGAACAGGTGCACGGGAACTTCGAGGATCGCGGCGAGCTCGGCCCGCGATTCGGACGAGATGGTCTTGATGGCCTGCCCGCCCTTGCCGAGCGCAATCTTCCTCTGGCTCTCGCGCTCCACATAGATGGTCTGCTCGATGCGCACCGAGCCGTCGCGCAGTTCCTTCCAGCTTTCGGTTTCCACCGTGGAGCGGTAGGGCAGCTCGTCATGGAGGCGCATGAACATCTTTTCGCGGGTGATTTCCGCCGCCAGCATGCGCATGGGGGCGTCGGAAATCTGGTCTTCCGGATAGAGCCAGGGGCCGGGCTGGACCGTCTCGGCGAACCAATGGCGCACATCGTCCACCCCGTCGCCGGTGAGGGCGGAGACCATGAACACACGGTCGAACGGCAGGTGGGTGTTGATCTGCGCCGCCAGGGCGAGCAGGCTGTCGCGGCGGATCAGGTCGATCTTGTTGAGGATCAGGGCCCTGGGCTTGCGGATATCGGCCAGCGGCTTGAGCAGCGCCTCGATTTCCTCGTCCACCCCGCGCTTGGCATCCACCAGCAGGGCGATCACGTCCGCATCGGCCGCATGGGTCCAGGCGCTCGTGACCATGGCCCGCTCCAGCCGCCGCTTGGGGGCGAAGATGCCGGGGGTGTCCACCAGGATCACCTGGGACGCGCCCTCGATGGCGATGCCCCGCACGATGGAGCGCGTGGTCTGAACCTTGTGGGAGACGATGGACACCTTGGTGCCCACCAGGGCATTGGTCAGCGTGGACTTGCCCGCATTGGGCGCGCCCAGGAGGGCGACGAAGCCGCAACGGGTCGGCCCGGTCGCGGGGCCGGCACCCGGCGTGGGCTCCGGCGCGGGCGCCGCGTCGTCCTCGAAATCATCGTCATCATCGTCGTCGAAATCCTCGACCTCGGAGGGAGCGCCAGGCGCGCCCGGGGGCGCAATCTCCTCCTCCGTCTCCGGGTGCTTGGGAGCCGGCGTGTCTGCGGGCCCGGCCGTGCCGCGTCGCGTGTTCGTCATGCTCAGCTCGCGTTTGAGTTCCACACGCCTTCCCGCACCAGGAAAGCGGTGGCGGCGGCCTTTTGAGCCGCCTGTTTCGAGTTTCCTTCCGCTTCCGCCGTTTCAAGGCCCGGAAGGTCTACGGCAACGGTGAAGCGCGGCGCGTGATCCGGCCCCGAGCGCGCCACTTCCCGGTAGGACGGCGGCGGGAGGCCGCGCGCCTGCGCCCACTCCTGAAGAACGGTCTTGGCGTCGCGCAAGGGGCGGCGCGGCGCTTCCAGGCGCTGGCGCCAATAACGCTCCACCAGAGCATTCGCCGCCGGATAGCCGCCGTCAAGGAATACGGCGGCCACGACGCTCTCCGTGACATCGGCGAGAATGGCGCGGCGCTTGTGGGTGCCGGATTGGGTCTCCCCCGGCCCCAGGCGGATATGAGCGCCGAGGTTCATGTCGGCGGCCACGTCCGCGCACGCTTCTTCCCGCACCAGTTCGGCCAGCCGACGGGACAGTTCGCCCTCCTCGGCCTGAGGGAAGGCATCATAAAGCATATGGGAGACCACCGAGCCGAGCACGTGGTCGCCCAGGAATTCCAGCCGCTGATACGAGCGCACGCGCGGCGCCTCGCCCTTCACGGCACTGATGTGGGACAGAGCCAGATCGAGCAGGGCCCGATCCTTGAAGCTGTAGCCGATCCGCACTTCGAGGGCGGAGAGATCTTCATGCACGCTGTTCAGTTCACCATCTTGAACAACCGGTCCCATCGCACCGTCCACGGCCAGGTCCAGACCTGCCAAGCCGACGCCCCCTCGTCGACCGAGAAGAAGATCATCTGCGCCTTGCCGATGAGGTTCTCGAACGGCACGTAGCCGACCTGACTCAGGACGCGACTGTCGGCTGAATTGTCGCGGTTGTCACCCATCATGAAATAATGGCCGGCCGGAACTTCGTAGACCGGCGTGTTGTCATAGAAGCCGTTGTCCACCAGATCCAGCGTTTCATAAGAGACGCCGTTGGGCAGGGTCTCCCGCCAGCGCTTCACCGGCACGGGGCGGCCGGTGCCGTCGTCCTCGGTGATGTCGGACAGGCGCTCGCGCTTGACCGGCACGCCATTGATGTTCAGCCAGCCGTCGATCATCTGGATCTTGTCGCCCGGCAGGCCGATCACGCGCTTGATGTAATCGGTCTCATTGTCGCGCGGCAGCTTGAACACCACCACGTCGCCGCGCGTCGGCTGCTCCCCGAAGATGCGGCCGGAGAACAGGTTGGGCGAGAACGGAATGGAGAACCGCGAATAGCCGTAGCTGTACTTCGAAACGAACAGGTAGTCGCCGATCAGCAGCGTGTCCTTCATCGATCCCGAGGGAATGTTGAAGGGCTGGAACAGGAAGGTGCGGATCAGCAGCGCGATCAGCAGCGCCTGCACGATCACCTGGACGGTTTCAAGGAATCCGCCGTCCTTCTTCGAATCGCTGGTCGCGGTCATCGAGAGCCCGAAAAAGTGAGAACGGAACACAGCGTGCAGCAAACTACGCCGAAACTGAGGACGGCGCAGCCGGACGCCTATCCGGCCAATTGGGATTGCCCCCTATAGAGGCTTCCCGCCCCGGCGGCAACGCACGCCCCAGCGTCACGCCGCGATTTACCATCCGCGCCGGCTCACTCTTTGGTGGGCGCGCCAGCCTCTCCCGGTCGCGGCGCCTGCCACGGCCAGCGGCCTTCGATCTCCACCTCCAGCGAAAACGACAGGAAAGTACGGATGAGCACGATGCCCGCCAGCACCGCGAGGCTCTCCAGGGTCGGCTCGATGGCAACAGTGGAGATGATGTCCGCCGCCACCAGCAGTTCCAGCCCGAGCAGGATCGCCATGCCCAGCGCGGCGCGGCAGGCCCGGAATGCATCCCGCGCCGATCGGCCGCGCTTCAGATCGCGCGCGAACGCGGTCCCGGCCATGAGAATGCCGACCACGATGACCAGCGTGCCCGCCACCTCGATGCCGCGCGTGGTCCAATGCAGCAGCCCGCTCAGCATGTGATCCATCGGCATCCCCCCAATGCACAAGCGGCCACGCGCCCGAACCCGCTCAGCCGCGCGGCACGGCAGACAAGATGACATAGGCGGCCGACAGGGGACCCTCGTCGGTGAGGGTCAGGTGGATGCGCGCCTCGAAACCCTCGGGCACCATGGCGGCAAGCCGGAGCGCCGCGCCGCCGGTCAGTTCAAGGGTCGGCTGGCCGGAGGGCAGATTCACCACCCCCATGTCGCGCCAGAACACACCCTGGCTCAGCCCGGTGCCGAGGGCCTTGGAGCAGGCCTCCTTGGCGGCGAAGCGCTTGGCATAGGTTTCAGCGCGCAGCTTGCGCGTATCCGCCTTGGCGCGTTCGAGGGGCGTGAATACCCGCTCCAGGAAGCGGTCGCCATAGCGCTCAATGGACCTGGCGATGCGCCGGGCATCCGTGAAATCGGAGCCGATGCCCAGGATCATCATGCCGCCGCCCCCGCCCCGCTTCCTTGCGCCCGGCCGCGGGCGATCGCTTCCTTCATGGCGCGGATGGACTGGGCGAGGCCCACGAACACCGCCTCGCCGACCAGGAAGTGGCCGATGTTCAACTCCGCGATCTCCGGAACCGCCGCGAGGCGCTCCGCCGTCGCATAGTCCAGGCCATGGCCACCGTGGACTTCGAGGCCCAGGGTTTCCGCCTCCCGCGCGCCGGCCACCAGCCGGGCGAACTCGGCCTCGGCCTCCGAAAAACGACCTTCGGCGATGGCGTCACACCATGCGCCGGTGTGCAGCTCCACGATATCCGCCTCCAGTGCCCGCGCGGCCGCGATCTGCGCCGGCTCGGCGGCGATGAACAACGACACCCGGATACCAGCTTCCTTGAGCAAGGCGATGCGGGGGCGCAGCTCGTGCGCCTGGCCGGCGGCGTCAAGCCCGCCCTCGGTGGTGCGTTCCTGGCGCTTCTCGGGTACGAGGCAGCAGGCATGCGGTCCGATGCGCCGGGCGATCGCCACCATCTCTTCGGTGCAGGCCATCTCGAAATTGAGCGGCAGATCCACCTCCGCCTTCAGCCGCTCCATGTCGGCGTCGCGGATATGGCGGCGATCCTCGCGCAGATGGGCGGTGATGCCGTCGGCCCCCGCCGCCTTGGCGAGCTGCGCCGCGCGCACCGGGTCCGGCAGCGCCCCGCCGCGGGCATTGCGCAGGGTCGCCACGTGGTCCACGTTCACACCCAGCCGCACCGGCAATGCGCGTTCCATCGCTGCTGCTCCTTGTCGCCCGGAATGGGTCAGTCGTTCACACGCTCGACGCTGGATACCACGTCGCGGGCCTTGAGGTCCGCGATGATGCCGTTGAGGTGGCGCAGATCGAACACTTCGATGTCGATCACCATTTCGGTGAAGTCCGCCGAGCGCGAGCGCATCTGCAGGCCTTCGATGTTGCCGCCCCGGTCGCCGACGGCGCTCGCCACCTGGGCGAGGGACCCCGGCTCGTTGCGGGCGGTGACCAGGATGCGGGCCGGGAACCGGCCGTCCGACAGCTCGTCCACGTCCCAGCGCACATCGAGCCAGCGCTCGGGCGCATCCTCGAAGCTCTGCAGGGATTGGGACTGGATCGGATAGATGGTGATGCCCTCTCCGGGCGTGAGGATGCCGACGATGCGGTCGCCCGGCACCGCCCCGCCATCGGGCGCAAAACGCACCGGCAGCTCGCCGTTGATGCCACGGATGGGGATGGCGTCGAGGCGCTCCTGCGGCTCGCCCTCGGGGATCTTGAACTTGAGGTTGTGCCCCCGCTTCAGCTCGAACCACCCCTCGGCGGTGGCGGCGGCGCCGTTCATGCGATCTTCGGGACGGGGCGGCACCCATTCCGGATAGGCGGCGCGGATGAGATCCTCGGTCTTAATCTCGCCCCGCCCCACCGCCGCGAACACGTCCTCGGCCACCGACCGGGCGAGGCGCGGCACGGCACGGCCGATGATCTCCTCGGAAAACGACTTGCCCGCCTTGGCGAAGGCGCGCTCGGCCATGGTGCGGCCGAGGCCGGAATATTGGGCCCGCACCGCCGCCCGCGTGGCGCGGCGCACCGCCGCCCGCGCCTTGCCGGTGACGGCAATGGTCTCCCACGCTCCCGGCGGAGTCTGGGCCTTGGAGGTGATGATCTCCACCTCGTCCCCGTTCTTCAGTTCGGAAACCAGCGGCGCCACCGAGCCGTTGATCTTGCAGCCCACCGCCGTGTTGCCCACGTCCGTGTGCACGGCATAGGCGAAATCGATCGGCGTCGCCTTGCGCGGCAGGGCGATGAGCCGCCCCTTCGGGGTGAAGCAAAAGACCTGGTCGTGGAACAATTCGAGCTTGGTATGTTCCAGGAACTCTTCCGGCGAGAGGCCCTGCGAGAGGTTCTCGATGGTCTTGCGCAGCCAGGCATAGGCCCGCGTCTCGCTGGAAAGCATGACACCCGGAGCACCGGAGGGCTCCTTGTAGAGGGCATGGGCGGCGATGCCGTATTCGGCGATCTCGTCCATGTCGCGGGTGCGGATCTGCAATTCCACGCGCTGCCGGCGCGGCCCCACCACCGTGGTGTGGAGCGAGCGATAGTCGTTGGGCTTGGGCGTGGAGATGTAGTCCTTGAACCGACCCGGCACGATGGCCCACTTGGTGTGCACCACCCCCAGCGCCCGGTAGCAGTCCTCCATGCTCGCGACGATGACGCGGAAGCCATAGAGATCCGAGAGCTGCTCGAAGCCGATGGCCTTGCGCTCCATCTTGCCCCAGATGGAATAGGGCAGCTTTTCGCGGCCCTTCACCTCGGCCTCGATGCCGCGCTGGACCAGGGCCTCGCGCAGGTCGCGCTCGATCTCCTGCACCAGCGGGCCGTTGTGTTGCCGAAGTTCCGAGACGCGGGTGGTGATGCTCTCGTAGGCTTCCGGGGACAATTGGCGGAAGGACAGGTCCTCCAGCTCCTCGCGCATGTCCTGCATGCCCATGCGGGCCGCGAGCGGCGCGTAGATGTCCAAGGTCTCCTGGGCGACGCGGTCGCGCTTTTCCGGCGGCACCCACTTCAGGGTGCGCATGTTGTGCAGGCGGTCGGCGAGCTTCACCAGCAGCACCCGCACGTCATCGGCGATGGCGAGGAGGAGCTTGCGCAGATTTTCCGCCTGCTTCGCCTGCTTGGAGACCAGATCCAGCTTCTTGATCTTGGTCAGTCCCTCCACCAGGGTCGCGATCTGGTGCCCGAACAGGCGCTCGATCTCGGCTTTGGTGGCGTCGGTGTCCTCGATGGTGTCATGGAGCAGCGCCGCCACGATGGTGGCGTCGTCCAGCTTCAGGTCGGTAAGGATCGCCGCCACTTCCAGCGGATGGGAAAAGTAGGGGTCGCCGGAGGCGCGCACCTGATTGCCGTGCGCGCGCATGGCGTACACGTAGGCGCGGTCGAGCAGCGCCTCGTCGGTGTTGGGATTATACCGTCGAACGCGCTCGACGAGTTCGTATTGGCGCATCATGGCCGGAACGATCCGTCGCAGCACGGGTGGAGCAGTGTCCCGCGTGAAGCGGGCGTCCCCATCCTTGTGAAAGGTGAGGATATCGGATGGAAGTACGGCGTGCGCAAGGCGTTGGTTCTACTTCTTTTCGGAAAAGTCAATGCGTCGCATCCCGGTTCCGTCCTCCCGGTGCCGGGAGGGCGGAACCCCATCAGGGTTGGCGCACCAATGGAAGGGCGGCCCCTCAGGGCAAAAGCAGCGAGGACCCCGTAGTCTTGCGCGATTCGAGGTCCTTGTGGGCCTTTTGCGCATCCTTCAGGGCGTAGGTCTGGTGGATGGGGATCTTAACCGCCCCGTCGAGCACCACCTCGAACAGGTCGTTCACGGTGGCGAGCAGATCCTCGCGCTTGGATACGAAAGTGTTGAGGGTGGGCCGGGTGGCGAACAGCGAGCCCTTCTGAGAGAGCTGCAACAGGTCGAAGTTCTTGATGGGGCCGGACGCGTTGCCGAAGCTCACCCATAGCCCGAGCGGCTTCAGGCAGTCGAGCGAGGCGGGATAGGTCGCCTGCCCGACCCCGTCATAGACCACGTCGCACATCTTGCCGGCGGTGATCTGCTTCACCCGGTGCACGAAATCCTCGTCCCGGTAGAGGATGACATGGTCACAGCCGGCGGCGAGCGCCAGCTCGGCCTTTTCCTTGGAGCCGACTGTGCCGATCACGGTCGCCCCCAGGTGCTTTGCCCACTGGGTGAGGATGAGCCCCACGCCGCCGGCCGCGGCCTGCACCAGAATCACATCCCCCGGCTTCACCGGATGGGTGCGGCGCACCAGATATTGCGCGGTCATGCCCTTCAGCATCATCGCCGCAGCCGTGCGATCGTCGATGGAGGCCGGCAGATGCACCAGCAGCGCGGCGGCGACATTGCGCACCTCGGCGTAGGCGCCGATGCTCATGGCGTAGACCACCCGGTCGCCCTCGTGAAAACCGCTCACATCCGGCCCCACGGCGGTCACGACACCGGCGCCCTCGTTGCCCGGCACGAACGGCAGGCCGTCGGTCTTGTAGAGGCCGGTGCGGAAATAAACGTCGATGAAGTTCAGGCCGATGGCTGTCTGGCGGATCTGCACCTCGCCCCGGCCCGGCGGCGGAACGGTGATCTCTTCGTAGGTGAGCACCTCGGGCCCGCCCGTATGATGCACCCGAACCGCATGGACCATGACGCCTCCCCCTGCCCCAGCCTTTGTCTTCCCGGCGGATCATAGGGGCCGGCGCGCGGCTCGCAAGGGCTCCGCGCCCTCCAATCCGGCGGCGGCTAGTCCAGGCCCGGACCGGGCGGCGCGCGCCGCCGGCGCTGGCGGCGCCCGGCCGCCGCCACGTTGAGCATCTCCACCATCACCGAGAACGCCATGGCCGCATAGACATAGCCACGTGGGATATGCACATCGAACCCGTCGGCGACCAGCATCACCCCCACCATGAGCAGGAAGGCGAGGGCCAGCATCTTCGCCGTCGGATGCTGGGCGATGAAGCTGCTGAGCGGTCCGGAGGCCCAGAACATGATGCCCACGGCCACGATCACCGCCGCCACCATCACCTCGATATGCTCCGCCATGCCGATGGCGGTGAGGATCGAGTCGACGGAGAAAACCAGATCCAGCACCGCCACCTGTCCGATGATGAGGGTGAAGGCGCGCCCCGCGACCGCCGACGGCCGCTCGTCTCCATCTCCATCCTCCTCCGCGTCGCCCTCGACGGCGGCATGCATCTCCATGGTGGCCTTGGCCACCAGGAACGCGCCGCCGGCAATGAGGATGAGATCGCGCCAGGATATGTCGATGCCGAAGCCCACGAACAGCGATTGCTGAAGTCCGATGAGCCATGACAGGGCGAACAGGAGCGCGATGCGCAGCACCAGCGCCAGGGAAAGACCGATCTGCCGCGCCCGCAGCGCCTGACGCTGCGGCAGACGCTGCACCAGCAGGGAAATGAACACGACATTATCGATGCCGAGCACGATCTCCATGACGGTCAGCGTCACCAGGGCGGCCCAGGCCTCCGGCGAAGTGATGAGCGCGAGCATTCCTCTTCCCCCAAAGACGCTTCGTTAAAGACCCTTCGTCAAAAGACACTTGGCCCAATCAAAGACTCTTGGCCCAAGCTGCGCGGCCGTTGTCGCCCAGCTCGACGGGCGCTTCAAGGCGGCCACGGGTGGGGTCTGCCATGATGGGTCAACAGACCGCGCCCCCGGCGGGCCTCCATTGGTCTAGGTATAGGGGCAAGGACAGATCACGACGCCTGCGCGGGTGGAGGACATCATGGCGACCGAGGATGCACGCAACCTGAAGGATCTGCACGACGTGGTGGTGGTCGGCGCGGGGCCGGCCGGGCTCGTCATGGCGCTGGGTCTTGCGGCGCGCGGCGTGTCCACCGCCCTCGTCACCGGACCGGAGCGGGGTGTCGATCATCGCACCACGGCCCTGCTCGACGGCTCGGTGCGCATCCTTGAGGCGTTCGGCCTATGGGAAGGGCTCGCGCCCAAGGCCGCGCCCCTGCGCGATATGCGCATTGCGGATGCCACCCGCCGGCTGTTCCGCGCGCCGGAAGTCACCTTCCGGTCCGCCGAGATCGGCCTCGACGCTTTCGGCTACAACATCGAGAACGATCCGCTGCGGCTCACCCTGATGGCGGCGGCGATGGCGCAGCCGGCGCTCCACATCGCCCGCACCAGCCTCACCGCGCTGACGGTGGGGGAGGAGGCCGCCCGTCTCGATCTGGCCGATGGCGGGCAGCTCCGGGCCCGCCTCGTGGTGGGGGCCGACGGGCGCGGCTCCACCGTTCGCGCCGCCGCAGGCATCGACCTGGCGACCCGCGCCTATCCGCAGGTCGCCTTCACCGCCACCGTGCGCCACAGCCGTCCGCACGAGGATATTTCCACCGAATTCCATACCGAAAGCGGTCCGTTCACGCTGGTTCCGCTGCCGGGCGAGCGCTCCAGCATCGTCTGCGTGGTGAGCGAGCGGGAGGCCGTGCGCCTGCTCGGCCTGTCCGATGAGGCGCTATCGCGCGAGCTGGAGACCCGCGCCGCATCCATCCTTGGCCGTTTCGAAGTGCTGCCCGGCCGTGGCGCGTTCCCGCTCACGGCGGAAACGGCGGAGCGCCTGACCGCGCCGCGCATCGCCCTGATCGCGGAAGCGGCCCACATCATGCCGCCGATCGGTGCTCAGGGGCTCAACCTGGGCCTGCGCGACGTGGCGGAGCTGGTTGCCATTGTCGAGGAAGCCGCAGCGCGTGGCCACGACGCCGGCGGGCCCGACCTTCTGGAGCGCTATGCCCGTGCCCGCCGCCCGGACATCGAGGGCCGGATGCGCGCAGTGGACGTGCTGAACCGGTCCCTGCTGTCGGACGTCGTGCCGATCCAGGGCGTGCGCGGCTTCGGCCTTTATCTGCTCGACCGAGTGGGGCCGTTGCGCCGCACGGTGATGAAGCTGGGCGTCGGCAGCCGGGCGGCCTGAGCACCCCCGGCATCACTGGAGCAGGTCGAGCGGGATGAGCCCGGCCCGCAGCAGGTACAGCATGGCGGTGACGGTGAACACCGAACACACGGTGCCGATGAGCACCGCCGTGGACGCCTCTTCCACATAAGTGTGATACTGGCGCGCCAGCACGAAACAATTCAGCGCCGGCGGCAGCGCCGCCATCAGCAGCATGGTCTGCGCCCAGGCCGGCGACCATCCCCGCGACACGCTGCCCACCAGCGACAGCGCCAGCAGCGCAATGGCCGGCTGGCCCACGAGCTTCAGCGCCAGCAGCGGCACCAACTCTATCGGGATGCGCCGCAGCGGCCGCAGCGCCACCGTCACGCCAAGGGTGAAGAGGGCACAGGGCGCGGCCGCGTTCTTCAGGAAATCCAGCATCCGCGCCGCTGCGTCCGGCTCATGGAAGTGGAAGGCCGCCGCCAGCACGCCCAACAGGGTCGCGATGTTGAACGGGTGGGTGAACACCCGCCTTGCGATGAGGAGCAAGGTGGCGGGCAGGCTCTCGCCGCGCCCACGCGTCGCCATCAGCAACGGCACCAGGGTGAAGAACAGCAGGCTGTCGCAGGCGAAGATGAGGGCGGCGGGAGTCGCCGCCCCCTGCCCCAGCGCCGCAAGGCTCAGGCCCGGCCCCATGTAGCCCACGTTCGCATAGGCTCCGACCGCGGTGGCGATGGCCGCCTCGCCCACGTTCCCGCCCCGGAACCACAGCCCGACACCGAGCGCCACCGCCGCCGCGGTGGCCGTGGACAAGACGGCGGCGAGGATGAAGGCCGGGTTTGCCAGCTCCTCGAACGGAGTTTGCGCCACGATGCGATAGAACAGCGCCGGCAACGCCACATAGATGATGAAAAAGGTGAGCCAGGCGAGCCCCGCCTCCGGCAGCTTGACCAGCCGGCCGCAGAAATACCCCAGGAAGATGAGGCCGAAGAAGGGAAAGACGAGGCCGAACAGGTCGCTCATGGGCGGCTCTTGATGCGTCTTGGCGGCGCTCCGGCACGGAACGCCGCAGGCAGGGGGACGGCGCCGGCCCCGTCGATCCAGAGGACCGAGAACGACACCAGGCACCCCGAATGCGACTAAAGGAGAGGGCCCCCATCTGGCAAGCCGCGTGTCGCGTGCGGATGATGCCCCCTCCCCGCGCTCAGGCGCCCCCGCGGGTGCGCTCCTCCTCGACCAGCTCCTTCTTGGAGAGCTTGCCCACGACGCTTTTCGGCAGGCTGTCGCGAATCTCGATGGCCTTGGGCAGCTCGATCTTGGAGATCTGGGCCGAGAGGAAGTCCAGCAGTTCGTCCGGCGTAACGCTCATGCCGTCGCGCAGGGTGACGAAGGCCTTGGGCGCCTGCCCGCGATAGGCATCCGGAACGGCGATGGCCACCGCCTCCGACACAGCCGGGTGCAGATAGAGCGCTTCCTCGATCACTCGGGGATACACATTATAGCCGCCGCACAGGATCACATCCTTGATGCGGTCCACCAGGAACAGATAGCCCTCCGCGTCCAGATAGCCGACGTCCCCGGTACGCAACGCCCCGTCGATGAAGGTGTCGGCGGTTTCAAGGGGGCGGTTGTAATAGCCGCGCATGACCTGCGGCCCCCGCACGCACACCTCGCCCTTCTCTCCCACGCCGCACAGGCGCCGGGGATCGGCGAGGTCACGGATCTCGATCACCGTGCGCGGCAAGGCGGTGCCGACCGAGCCATCCTTCACCAGCCCCAACGGCGGATTGGCGGTGACCACCGGCGAGGTCTCGCTCAGGCCGTAACCCTCCACCAGCTTGCACCCCGTGAGCCCTTCGAACCGCTGGCGCACCTCAGCAGGCAACGGCGCGCCGCCGGAAATGCACAAGGTGAGTGAGGAAAGGTCTCGCTTTTCGATGTCGTCCACTCCGTTGATGGCGGCGTAGATGGTGGGCACGCCCGGAAACATGGTGGGCTTCTCGCGCTCGATCAGGTCCAGGACCTGGGCGAGGGTGAAGCGCGGCACCAGCAGGATCTCGGCACCGAGGCAGATGGGAATGACCATCACCGTCTGCATGGCGAACACATGGAACAGGGGCAGCACCCCCGCCACGCGCTTCACGCCGATGCGCCGGCATTCGGCGTGGATCATCACCTGCTGGGCGTTGGCGGAGACGTTGGCATGGGTGAGCATGGCGCCCTTGGGCACGCCGGTGGTGCCGCCGGTATATTGCAGCACCGCGATGTCGGTCAGCGGATCGATTTTCACCGGTCGTGGCCGGGACCCATGGCCGAGCAGGGCGCCGAATGGCAGGTGCAGCCCGTCGCGCAGGTGGTACTCGGCCTGATCCTTGCGCTTGAACCAGGTGAAGAGCATCCCCTTGAGCCAGGGCAGCACCCCCGTCATGGGGCAGACGATGACGGTTTTCAGCCCCGCCTCATGGGCCACCGCCGCGACCCGGGCGTGGATCACCTTCACGTCCGGCACCACCATGATGGTGGTGCCGGAATCGCGAATCTGGTGGCGCAGCTCCCGTTCCACATAGAGCGGGCTGAAGTTCACCACGGTCCCGCCCGCCTTCAAGACGGCGAAGAAGAAGACGACGGAATAAGGCGTATTGGGCAGGCACAGGCCAACCTTGGTGCCGGGACCGACCCCTTCTTCCTGGAGTCCGGCCGCCACCTGGTTCACCAGCGCACCGAGCTCGGCATAGGTCCATTGCCGGCCGAAGAAGTTCAGCGCCGGCCGCGGACCGTATTCCGCGACGCTCGCATCGAGCAGATCGGGAACCGGGACGGGCACGATGGACGCGCTTTCGGTCCGTTCGAGCATGGGCGTTCTCCCGCATGGCAGAGGCGTCTCCCCCGTTCGCGGGGGTTCGAGCAAGCCCTGCCGTCTGTCCTTGATCGTTGCCCGGGCAACCCTCGCCCTTTGCGCCTGGGCGGGCGCACGCCCGCGCTCGCGTTCCCAGGGAACGCGCCACGTCGAGCTTTGATCCCCATCGCATCTTGCGAAGAAGGGCATCCGCGCGGCGGAATTGACCGGCGCGCGGGGTCGGTGCCCGCCTATTTGGTGATGAGCGCGGGCTGCGGGTTCAGCTCGCCGAACTTGTAGCGCACGCCGAGCGAGACGATGTCCACATAGCCGTTGCTGACCTCTCCGACCAACACACCGCGATAGGTGTTACCCGCCGCAGAGGGGTACTGATCGATGGGGCTGTTCTCGCCGAAGATGTGGCTATAGGCGAAGTCCATGGAAAGCTGCTGGGTCACCGCATAGGTGAAGCCGGCGGACAACCACAGGCGATTGGTGTCCGGCAGGCGCGGCGAGCGGGTCTCGTCGGGCACCGGCGTCAGCTCATAGGCAAGGCCCGCGCGCAGGGCGAGCTTGGGATCCCATTGGTATTCGACGCCACCCGAGAAGAACCAGCCATCCTTCCATTGCAGGTCGAGAATGCTGGCGACGCCGGCCGGCGTGCGCACCACCAATTGATCGAGCGTCGACCAGTCGGTCCATTCCACGGTACCGAGCAACGTCCATTGCGGTGCCACCCGGGACCGGAACGATGCAGTCACCTGCCCCGGCAAGGTCAGGCCCGCATTGGCGACATACTGCGCGAGCTGCGTCTGCCCGAAGTACAGGCCCAACTGGCCTTGGAGATCGTGATCGATGGACGATTTGTAGCCGACACCGATGGTGGTGCCGGCCCAGGGCGTAAGCAACACGCCAAGATTGAAGCCGACGCCGAGGTCGTCGCCATCCACCTGGGCATAGAGATTGTTGGCGGGCGGAACGATGCCGGTGAACGTGGCGTTGCTGAGCCGGGCATCAATGTAATTGACGCTGACGCCGCCACCGAGGGTGAGCCATTCGTTCACCTTGTAGGCGACCGAGCCCTGGATGTTCAGGTCGAAGATGCGGCTATAGCAGCCGTAATAGCGCCCGGACCAATTGCACGGCGCATCCGAGATGAGGCCGAACGGCACCGTCAACCCGAGCCCGATCGCGAGCTTGTCCCAGGCATAGGTGACGAAGGTGGTGGGCAGCAGCGCGTCGTCGATGATGTCGCCGACCCCGGTCGTGCCAAGGCTGGCGCCGGTGAGAGGGGCGCGCGCGTCGTAAACGTCCACCGAGGCGTGGGGCATGATGTAGGTGAAATTGCTCTCGACGTTCAGGCCCGGCGAGAAGCTGATGGCCGCCGGGTTCCAAAACATGGAGGCAAGGCCCTCGCCACCGGCTGCCGCGCCCGCAAATGAGGTGCCTTGGTAGTAGGAGCTTTGCTCGCGCAACCCGAACCCGCCGGCCTGCGCCTCGGCGGCGGCGAGGGTGGCGACGAGGGGCAGAGCGATGCTCCCGGCACGTCTGACGATGGCGGTGGATCTGAACATGAGTCCCCCTTAGCTCAACGCGTCCGGGCGCGCGTGTCCGGCCGGCGCTTTCGATGTGGCGTTTCCTCGGGCATGGCACGCTGCGGTGCGCCATAGGTTTTTATCATGCCCTATACGTCATCTAGAATGCCTAAACGGATAACCCCGTCAACTGCCATCATCGCGCCGCCCCGCTGCATGTCGTGAATATGCCACCACCGTTGCACGAGCACCACGCAGCAACTTGAGCGTCGCCATATGTTCCGGCCACGAAGATCCTGACGGCCCGACATCCCCCCATAACCCGGCGCCGCCGCGATCCTGCCGGATTTTCGGCGATTCGCGCCCACCTTGGGTTGGCCGGTGAAAATCGCGAGGCGGGGACTTGCGCCCAAGGTCAAAGCATGTATCGTCGGGGCGGTTGGATGACGTATAGGTGAACTTGTGGCATCGACTGACAAGCGCGGCGGCAATGGCGGGCTGACCGACACCTTCTTTACAGTGACGGAGCTGGCGCGCGATCTCGCGGTCACGCCGCGCACCATCCGCTTTTATGAGGACAAGGGCCTCATCACGCCGCGCCGGGCCGGCACCATGCGCGTCTACACCAAGCGCGACCGTGCCCGCATGGTACTGATCCTGCGCGGCAAGAGGCTCGGCTTCTCGCTACGCGACATCAAGGACTATCTCGACCTCTACGACATGGACCCCACCCAGTCGGAGCAGATGCGGTTGCTGCTGAAGAAGGTCGAGAGCCGTCTGGAGATGCTGGAAGACCAGCGCCTGGCGCTGGAGGAAACCATCGCCGAGCTCAAGGACATCCAGGACCAGACCCTCGCCGGCCTTGCCACCGCCGGCGGCGACACCAAGGTCGCCGGCTGAGCGGCCCTCAACTCAGGACGCTGATCCCGGCGCACGCGTACAGGCGCGTGGGCCCAACATACGCAAGGGGCCGGCGCGTGGAAACGGGCTCGCGTCCTC
The DNA here is from genome assembly GCF_021730435.1 of Xanthobacter agilis. Lineage (GTDB taxonomy): Bacteria > Pseudomonadota > Alphaproteobacteria > Rhizobiales > Xanthobacteraceae > Xanthobacter > Xanthobacter agilis. Next base: position 28,292 of record NZ_JABWGX010000024.1, on the reverse strand, counting down.
GAAGCGGAATCAAGCACAGGCAGGAGCGCTCATGCAGAACGTCGTGATTGCGGGCTATGCCCGCTCGCCCTTCACGCTGGCCAAGAAAGGCGACCTCGCGCGCCTTCGCCCCGATGATCTCGCCGCCCAGGTGGTGGCCGCGCTGGTCGCGCGCACCAAGGTGACGGTCGAGGACATCGAGGACCTCATCGTCGGCTGTGCCTTCCCGGAGGCCGAGCAGGGCTTCAACGTCGCCCGTCTTATCGGCATGATCGCCGGCCTGCCGCAGTCGGTGGCCGGGACCACGGTGAACCGCTTCTGCGGCTCCTCCATGCAGGCGGTGCACATGGCCGCCGGGCAGATCCAGCTCGGTGCCGGCGAGGTCTTCATCTGCGCCGGCATCGAAAGCATGAGCCGGGTGCCCATGACCGGCTTCAACCCCATGCCGAACCCGGCCCTCTACGCCAAGCTCCCCGCCGCCTACATGGGCATGGGCGAGACTGCAGAGAATGTCGCCGGCAAATGGCAGATCACCCGCGCCGACCAGGACGCCTTCGCCCTGAACAGCCACCAGAAGGCGGCCCGCGCCGCCGCTGACGGCCGCTTCAACGCGGAGATCGTTCCGGTTCAAGTGAACGGCAAGGTCGACAAGAGCGTGGATGCCGATGGCTGCATCCGCCGCGATGCCACCCTCGAAGGCCTGGCCGGGCTGAAGCCGGCCTTTGCCGAGAACGGTACGGTGACCGCTGGCACCTCATCCCCCCTGACCGATGGCGCCTCGGCCGTGCTGGTGTGCTCGGAAGCCTATGCGGACAAGCATGGCCTGGAGCCGCTGGCGCGCCTCAAAAGCGTGGCGGTGGCCGGCTGCGCGCCCGAAATCATGGGCATCGGCCCCGTCGCGGCCACCAAGAAGGCGCTGGCCCGCGCCGGCCTGTCCATATCCGACATCAATGTGGTGGAGCTGAACGAGGCCTTCGCCTCCCAGGCTCTTGCCTGCCAGCGCGAACTTGGCATTTCCGACGAGACGCTGAACCTGGACGGCGGGGCCATCGCGCTCGGTCATCCGCTCGGCGCCACCGGCGCCCGCATCGTCGGCAAGGCGGCATCGCTCCTGAAGCGCGAGGGCGGCCGATATGCGCTCGCCACCCAATGCATCGGCGGCGGTCAGGGCATTGCCACCGTGCTCGAACGGGTCTGAGGGGGCACGCATGACCGAGATCAAGAAAGTCGCCGTCATCGGCGCCGGTGTCATGGGGGCCGGCATCGCCGCCCATGTCGCCAATGCGGGCATCGCGGTGCTGCTGCTCGATATCGTCCCCGCGGGCGCGAGCAACCGCAACATCATCGCCGAGACGGCGGTGGAGAAGCTCCTGAAGGCGGATCCCGCCGCCTTCATGTCCAAGCGGGCGGCGAAGCTGGTCAGCACCGGCAATATCGAGGACAACCTCGCGGACCTGTCGTCGTGCGACTGGATTGTTGAGGCCGTGATCGAACGCCTCGACATCAAGCAGGCGCTCTATACGCGGATCGAAGAGGCGCGCCGGCCGGGCAGCGTGGTGTCATCCAACACCTCAACCATTCCGCTGAGCGACCTCACGGCGGGCCTGCCGGAGAGCTTCAAGCGCGATTTCCTCATCACCCATTTCTTCAACCCGCCGCGCTACATGCGCCTATTGGAGATCGTGGCCGGAGCCGAGACGAACCCGGACACCGTGGCCGCCGTGTCCCACTTTGCCGATGTAAAGCTCGGCAAGACGGTCGTCGCCTGCAAGGACACGCCCGGCTTCATCGCCAACCGGCTCGGCACCTATTGGCTCCAGCTCGCGGTCGGCGAAGCGTTCGCTCTCAACCTCAAGGTGGAGGAGGCGGACACGGTGATGGGGCGGCCGTTCGGCTTTCCCAAGACCGGTGTGTTCGGCCTTATTGATCTCGTGGGGCTCGACCTGATGCCCCATGTCCAGGGCTCCCTGAAGCGGGCGCTGCCGGCCGCCGATCCGTTCCACGCCACCCTGCGCGACGAGCCGCTGATCGCGCGCATGATCGAAACCGGCTTCACCGGCCGCAAGGGCAAGGGCGGCTTCTATCGCCTCAACCGCGAAAACGGTCAGAAGCTGAAGGAAGCCATCGACCTTGCCACCGGCGACTACCGCCCCCAGGCGAAGGCGGTTGTGCCGGAGTTGGAAGAGGGCGGCGGCAAGGATCTGGCCGCGCTCATGTCGGCCCCCGGCCCGGCGGGGCGCTATGCCCGCGCGGTCATGGCCCGCACCCTCGCCTATGCCGCGCGGCTGGTGCCGGAGGCCGCCGACGACATCGTCGCCGTCGATGATGCCATGCGCCTGGGCTACAATTGGAAATTCGGCCCCTTCGAGCTGATCGACAAGATCGGCGCGGCCCGGCTCATTGACATGCTGAAGGCCGACGGCGTCGAAGTCCCTGCCCTGTTGGCGCTGGCGGCGGAGCGGCCCTTCTATCGGGTCGAGGCCGGCGCGCGGCAATATCTGGGCACGGATGGCACCTATCGCGACATCGTGCGCCCGGCTGGCGTCCTGCTCCTCGCCGACATCAAGCTGAAGTCGCAGCCGCTGCTCAAGAACGGCTCGGCTGCCCTGTGGGACATCGGCGAGGGCGTGGTGTGCCTGGAGTTCACGTCCAAGAGCAATGCGCTCGATGAGGGCATCATCAGCCTGCTCGCCAAGGCGCTGAAGCTCACCAAGGAAAAATACAAGGCGCTCGTGATCTATAACGAGGGTTCGAACTTCTCCGTGGGCGCCAATCTGGGCCTGGCCCTGTTCGCCTGCAACATCGGCGCCTTCGGCGAGGTGGAGAAGCTGGTGGCCAGCGGCCAGAAGGCCTACCAGGACATGAAATATGCCCCCTTCCCGGTGGTGGCCGCGCCGTCCGGCCTGGCGCTGGGCGGCGGCTGCGAGATCCTGCTGCACGCGGATGCGGTGCAGGCCCATGCGGAAAGCTATATCGGCCTCGTGGAATGCGGCGTCGGCGTGCTGCCGGCCTGGGGCGGCTGCACAGCCATGCTGGAGCGCTGGCAGACCGACCCGAAGTTCCCCAAGGGTCCCATGCCGGCCCCCTCCAAGGTGTTCGAGACGGTGTCCACCGCCACCGTCGCCAAGTCCGCCGCCGAGGCCAAGGAGCTGAAGTTCCTGCGCGAGGGCGACGGCATCACCATGAACCGCGACCGGCTGCTGGCCGACGCCAAGGCCCGCGCCCTCGCCTTGGTGGAAGGCTATGCGCCGCCCAAGCCCATCGACCTCACCCTGCCCGGCCCCACCGGCAAGGTGGCCATGGACATGGCGGTGGATGGCTTCGCCAAGCGCGGGCTGGCCACCCCACACGACCGCGTAGTGTCCGGCGCGCTGGCGCTGGTGCTCACCGGGGGGGACGCCGACCACACCGAGCCGGTGAGCCAGGCGCGGCTGCTGGAGCTGGAGCGCGAGGGCTTCATGACGTTGATCCGGACCAATGCCACCCTCGACCGCATCGAGCACATTCTCGAAACCGGCAAGCCGCTGCGGAACTAAGGATCTTGCCCCCGCCAGCCCCGGCGGGGGACGAACCACCAATACAACGTCATGGCCGGCTGCGCCGGCCCCCGCGTCCGGCGCGGGTGCCGAGGGTCAGCCCGGCATGACGGAACCAATACGGGAGCCAAACGCCATGCAGGTCTATTCCCCGCCGCTGCGCGACATGCGCTTCGTGCTGCACGAATTGCACGGCAGCGACGTGCTGCGCACCCTTGAAGGACTGGAGGAGGTCACCCCCGACCTCATCGACGCCGTGCTGGATGAGGCCGGGAAGCTCGTCACCGAGGTGCTGGCGCCGCTCAACCAGAGTGCCGACCAGGAAGGCTGCACCTATGAAAACGGCGTGGTGCGCACGCCCAAGGGCTTCAAGGAGGCCTACAAGACCTTCATCGAAGGCGGCTGGAATGGCATCGCCTGCGATCCGCAATATGGCGGCCAGGGCCTGCCGGCCTCAGTGAACAAGCTGGTGGAGGAGATGCTGTGCTCGGGCAATCTCGCCTTCGGCATCTGCCCCGGCCTCACCCACGGCGCCTATGAGGCGCTCAAGGCCTATGCCTCCGACGACCTCAAGAACCGCTTCCTGCCGAAGATGGTCGAAGGCGTGTGGTCGGGCGCCATGTGCCTCACCGAGCCCCAGTGCGGCACCGACCTCGGGCTGGTGCGCACCCGCGCCGTGCCGCAAGCGGACGGCTCCTACAAGATCACCGGCAACAAGATCTTCATTTCCGCCGGCGAGCAGGACCTGACCGAGAACATCATCCATCTCGTGTTGGCCCGCCTGCCGGACGCACCCAGCGGCATCAAGGGCATCTCCCTGTTCCTGGTACCCAAGTTCCTGCCGAAGGACGATGGCGCGCTCGGCCCGCGCAATGGCGTGCTGTGCACCGGCATCGAGCACAAGATGGGCATCCATGGCTCGTCCACCTGCCAGATGTCGTTCGAGGAGGCCACCGGCTGGCTGGTGGGAGAGCCGAACCGGGGCATGCGCGCCATGTTCGCCATGATGAACTCGGAGCGCCTGTCCGTGGGCACCCAGGGCCTGGGCCTGGGAGAAGCCGCCTATCAGGCGGCGGTGGCCTATGCCAGGGAGCGCCTGCAGGGCCGCGCGCTCACCGGCGCCAAGCATCCCGACAAGCCGGCGGATCCGATCATCGTGCATCCGGACGTGCGACGCATGCTGATGACCATGCGGGCCTACAATGAGGGCTGCCGCGCGCTCGGCGGCTGGGTGGCCCGCGCCCTCGACCTGATGGAGCATGCGAGCGACCCGCAGACGCGCCGGCAGGCGGAGGATTTCACCTCCCTCATGACGCCGATCGTGAAGGCGCTGTTCACCGACCTGGGCTTTGCCTCCGCCTCCATGGGCATGCAGGTCTATGGCGGCCATGGCTACATCCGCGACCACGGCATGGAGCAATATGTGCGCGATGCCCGCATCGCCATGATCTACGAGGGCACCAACGGGGTGCAGGCGCTCGACCTCGTGGGCCGCAAGCTGCCCGCGCACATGGGGCGCTATTTGCGGTCCTTCTTCCATCCGGTGCTCGCCTATATCGACGCCAAGATGGATGACGAGAACCTGTCGCCACTGATCGCGCCGCTCGGCAAGGCGTTCGGCGCGTTGCAGCTTGCCACCGCCCACATCGCGGAAAAGGGGCTGAGGGACCCGGACGAGGCCGGCGCCGCCGCCACCGAATATCTGCGCCTGTTCGGCCTGGTGGCCCTGGGCTACATGTGGGTGCGCATGGCGGACGTGGCCTATGAAAAGCGGGCCGGCGCGGGCGACGACGCGGCTTTCTATGAGGCTAAGATCGCCACCGCACGCTTCTACATGGACAAGCTGCTGCCGGAGGTGGCGGCCCTGTGGGGCGCCATCAAGGCCGGCAAGGCGGCCACCATGGGCCTGGACGAAACCCTGTTCTGATCTGCGCGGCCGACCCGCACGCCGGGCGGCCGCGGTTCGAAACCTTCCCGCCCCGCCCCCGCCGGGGCGGCCCATTTTTTGAGAGGTGGCCCAGATGGCCGATGTTTCCGCTCTGATCGAGGCCATGCGCGAACGCTCCGACACCCTGTCGGCGCTCGGCTACAAGGTTCGGTTCGACCTGACCGACCAGAACATTTCGCTGCTGCTCGACGCCGCCGATGGCAAGGTCTGCCTGGAGCAGAGCACCGGTGATGCCGATGCCGTGCTGAAACTCTCCTCCGACACCCTGGACAAGCTCGTTTCCGGTCGCCTCGGCGCCATGCTGGCGTTTTCCACCGGTCGCCTGAAGGTCGAGGGGTCGCGGGGCGTGGCGCTGAAGCTGGCAAGCCTTTTGGGCGACGAATAGTCCATCTTCAGGCGCCCGGACATCGACGCGCAAGATATCGCCGCGCAAGACAGCCGGCCTGAGCGAAGGACGGCTGTCTTGAATTGCGTTTGCGCCATTTTTTCACGCGAGCCGGAAGCCCCATTGCGTGAGTGCGCCTTAAAGAAGGAGCGAGCCGGACGCGAGCGCGGTTACGCCGTCCAGCTTCACGACGAGGTCGGCCACCTTGTCGCCGTTCACATCACCCTGCAACATGCCGTTGTTGAAACGAAGCTCCCTGGCCCCACCCGAAAAAATCGCGGAACCGACATAGACGAAGCGATCGTTCGCCGTTCCACCGTTGCTGTTTGCGTCAATGCTCCTGAGCAGCCCTCAGCTGCCACAAGCCTCGCGCTGGAGCATGCAACCGTGGATCGAAATACCCGCGTTCACGATCGCTGAAATGGGCCGACTTTCACCTGCGGCGGGCGAGATCGTCTCGGGAGGCTTCTTCAGTTGCCGGGGCTGATGCCGCGCGTGGGCTCGACCTTGTCCACGGCGCTCTCCGCCGCGCGTGCTTGCACATGCTCCGGCGCGGCGCTCAGCAGGCTCGCGATGGCGGACCTGACCGAGGGATCGTCCCGCAGCCGGCGTGCCCCGGCGGGGCTCAAATGATTGCCGTCGCTGTAGAAGAATGCCGCGTCATCGCCCGCGTGGCACACGTTTCCATCGCAGAAGAGGTTTGAAAGCAGCACGGCTCCGGTGCCGGGTACGGCGCGGGCCACCTGCTCGATGACCGCGTTGGTGGGGCCCACCACGCGCTCCATCTCCGCAAGGCTCTGTGTCATGCAGCCGCTGGCATCGCCCCCGAAATAGTCCGCCCGCACAACGCAGGCGGCCGGCGGATGGAGATATTCCGGCGCCTGCCCCATCACCAGGACGTTCGCTCCCATGGTGCGGATCTCGTCCACCGTCCGCCGCAGCGCCACCGGAAAGGCGGCGCGGCTGCCTTCGGCACTCGGCGCGCGCGCGGCGGGAAGATCGGGCATGGTGAGGGCCACGTTCTGCCGGGCATGGGTGGTCCAAAGGGCCCAGCGGCCCACCAGCACCACGAGCTTGGGGCGGGCCTTCGCGATTTCTTCCATCACGGCCGTGTTGAAGGCCGTGCACTCCGCTGCCTCGTCGCCAAAGCGCGGCGTGACGACGCCCGCCAGCGGCGGACAGCCCGAAAGGGTCAGCAGACGGCTGCCAATCCCCTGTTCAGCGAACAGCTCGGCCAGGCCCTGGAAGCTGGCATGGGCATGGGAATCCCCCCACACCAGCACATCATAGCCCTTGCCCTGAGCCCCGGGCGGCGTGACCGTGCAGCTTGCGGTGCCGCGCATGAAGTCGGTGCCGGTCTTGCAGATGGCAAGGCCATGGCCCTCACGCATGGCCGCCTCTGCCTTGAGGCCTCGGGCCGACAGGGGCCAGATCCGCCCGTCGCGCGCGTCGATCCCGCGGGCGCCGAATACGGCCACCAGCATCACCGCCGCGGCCGCGGCAAACCGCACCGCCCGCCGCCCGCCGCCCGCTGCGGCGCGCCGCAGCGGCGCCTCCACGTAACGCAGCGAGAGCGCCGAAAGCGCCACCGCCAGCAGGATGATCCCCGCCGCGAGCAACGGTGTCAGCGCCCGGCCGCGATAGATGAAGGCAAAGGCCAGCAACGGCCAATGCCACAGATAAAGCGAATAGGAGATGCGCCCCACATAGACCAGTCCCGGCAGGGCAAGCAGGCGCGCCGCCGGCCCGCGCGCCGCATGCCGGCCGGAATAGATGAGGAGCGCCGCGCCCAGCACCGGCGGCAGCGCCGCCACGCCGGGGAAGCTGGTGTTGCGGTTGTAGAGGAACACCGGGATCAGCAGCGCGCCGAGACCGAGCGCACCGAGGCCGGCCGCCACCTTGGGGGGCACCTTCGGCAGCGGCGCGAGGGCGATGAGGGCACCCACCAGCAATTCCCAGGCCCGCGACGACAGCAGGAAGAAGGCCCGGCGCGGCGCCTCCTGAAGCTCGACCTGAGCGATCACCAGGGAAACAAGGGCCACGGCAAAGAGCCCGATCACCGCCAGCCGCCGCCCGCCCACGCGCATCAGCACGAACAGCAGCAGCGGAAACACGATGTAGAATTGTTCCTCCACCGCCAGCGACCACAAATGCAGCAGGGGCAGCTCTTCCGCCGCCGGGGCGAAATAGGATTCGAGCCCCATGAAATGGATGTTGGCGTAGAACAGGGTCGCGGGGATGAGGGAGCCGGCGAGGTTCTCCATCTGCGTCGGCAGCAGGATGAAGGCGCCGATGGCAACGGTGGTGAACAGCACCAGGAACAAAGCGGGCAGGATGCGGCGGATACGGCGGTCGTAGAAATCCACCAGGGAGAAGCGCCCCCGCTCCAGGTCGTCGGCGATGATGGAGGTGATGAGGAAGCCGGAAATGACGAAGAACACGTCCACGCCGACGAACCCGCCACCGAACAGCGAAAATCCGCCGTGGAACAATACAACGCTGCCGACAGCGACGGCACGCAGCCCATCGATGTCGGGCCGGTAGGCCAGACTCATTCCTCTTCCCCTGATGATGCGCCCCCTTGCGGGCGCGCACTCTCGCCGAAGAAGCAATAGCCCGTGCGCGCGGCAACCGCAAACCCCGCCCGCCACACGGAAAAGCTGGCCGCTTAGAACGCCTTGTAGGTGATGATGGTGCGCGTGTCCTGGATGCCGGGGATGCTCTGCACCTTCTGGTTGACGAACTGGCCGATATCCGTGCCCGGCTCCACGTAGAATTTTACCAGCAGGTCGAAGTCGCCCGCGGTGGAATAAATCTCGGACGCGATCTCGGCATCCGCGATGGCGTCGGCCACCTCGTAGGACTTGCCGAGCTGACACTTGATCTGAACAAAAAACGGGATCACGGCGCACTCCGCTGGAGAACCGGACCGCATGGCCCCGGCCCTCTCCTGTTGGCCGCAGGGCGGCGGCAGCGCCGCCCTTCCGGCGCCGCCAGGGTGACCAAAACCGCCGCGCGACGCAAGGCCGGTGGAGCCGAGCGCCCCATGGGGAGGGGTCTTCATTTTCCCGATTCAGCGTGGCGCGAAAATGGTCTAAGCCTCCCGCACCGGTCGCCCTTCCGCTCTCCAGACGAGGTTCGTCCCGTGTCCCATCGCGCGCCGCCCATCGCCCTCACCATCGCCGGCTCCGATTCCAGTGGCGGCGCCGGCATCCAGGCCGACCTGAAGACGTTCTCGGCGCTCGGCGTCTACGGCGCCAGCGTCATCACCGCCCTGACCGCGCAGAACACGCGCGGCGTCACCGCCATCCACGACGTTCCCGACGCGTTCATCGCGGCGCAGATGGATGCCGTCTTTTCCGATCTTGCGGTGAAGGCGGTGAAGATCGGCATGCTGTCGCGGCCCGGCGCCATTGACACCGTCGCGGCTGGCCTCGACCGGCATCAGGCCCATCCGGTGGTGCTTGATCCGGTGATGGTGGCGGCATCGGGTGCCAAGCTGCTCACCGACGATGCGGTGTCCACGTTGATCGCGCGGCTGCTGCCCCGAGCGGAAATCATCACCCCCAATCTGCCCGAAGCCGCCGCGCTCCTCGGCACCACGCCCGCCGCCGATGAAGGGGAGATGCGCGCCCAGGCAGAGCGCCTGATGGCGTGCGGCGCGAAAGCGGTGCTGATGAAGGGCGGGCACGGCAGTGGCGCGCAGAGCGTGGACCTGCTGGTCACGCCGCAGGCCGTGACCAGCTTCGCGGCGCCCCGCCACCCCACGCGCAACACCCACGGCACCGGCTGCACGCTGTCGTCGGCCATCGCCGCGCGGCTCGCCCTGGGCGACGACCTGGTGTCGGCGGTCGGCGCCGCGAAGGCCTACATCACCGGCGCCATCGCCGCCGCCGACGCGCTTGATGTCGGCTCCGGGCACGGGCCTGTGCACCATTTTTTTGCCCTCTGGCCGGCTTGACCCCAAGTCCACCGAACAAGTCCACCGAAACAGCCGGCGGAAAACTGCCCGTCGCACCCTGGCGCCTTGTGCCCCGCGAAATCCGCGCTATCGTCCGGAACAGCGAACGCCCGTTCGGATGAAAGGATACCACCCATGGCAGTGAAGGACCGCGGGGGCAGTCCCCTCGAATCGGGCGCGCAGGCCATTACCGGTCAGTTGGGCAAGACGATCCAGCGGCTGCGCAAGGCCTACAACCTCTCCCTGTCCGATCTGGCGGAACAGTCGGGCGTGGCCAAATCCATCATCAGCCAGATCGAGCGCAACGAGACCAATCCGACTTTGGCCACCGTGTGGCGCCTGTCCCAGGCCCTCGACATGACAGTGGAGCGGGTGCTCGCTTCCAGCGACGACGCCCCTTTCGTGGAGAAGCTCACCCGCGCCGACACCCCCATGCTGGTGTCGGAGGACGGCCTGTGCCGCCTGTCCATCATCGGTTGGATCAAGACGGTGGAGTGGCTGCAATATTACGACTTCCACGCCGAGCCGGGGGGCGAGCTCGATTCCGATGGGCATCAGCGCGGCTCGGTGGAGTGCCTCACCGTGATTTCGGGTGCGCTGGAGGTGGATGTGGCCGGCACCGTAGAGACAGTGAAGGAAGGCGAGACCGTGCGTTATCGCTGCGACCGCCGCCACATCATCCGCAATCGCGGCTCTGTGCCGGTCCATGCCTTCATGGTGTGCCTGCTGAAGGCGGCCGTGCTGGACTGAGGCCGAAGGCGGCGCTTACAACAACCCGAGCATTTCCAGCTCCCGGCGCATCTCCTCCGGCATCGCCGCCGCCGCGTCGCCATCGACCGCCGCCAGGTCCGCGGGCGCCTCGGCGGGCTTCAGATAGCGCCAGCCCTGAAACGGCCGCGCCGGGCGCGGGCGAACGCCGATGACCTCGGGGTCGAGCACCAGCGCGCAACGGCGCACGCCGTCCACATCCACGAACGGTCGCACATCCAGGAGCCGCTGACGCGCCGCCACGTCACCGCGAATGACCCAATAGAGCGAGCCCCCGTCGCGCAATTCATCCATGCGGGTGGGCACCATGCGCGTGACATGGGTCTGCTCGAACGGGACACCGGCGCGGCGCGCGTCGTCCCGCCGGTCCGCGATCCAGTTCCGCAGGTCCTCGATGGAGGTGGCGCCCACGCACAGTTTGATGAGATGGAGAGACATGGGCCTTCTATAGCCCAAGCGGAGGCCGAAGGGTGCCCCGCGCGCGCAAGGCTCCCCGGAGCAGATTGCAGCTATTGCAGCGCGCCCGCCGGCACATCGACCGGCGCCGGCCGCCGGGCCGCGGGGGCAGTTCCCCCCTGGGGGCGGACATCGCTTGGAATCGTCGGACGCGGTGCGGGAAGGGGCGGGGCAAGGGATGGGGCAAAGGGCGGGAGCGAACCGCCGGCCGGAGCCTCCGCGGGAGCGGCTGAAGGAATTGCGGGCGCCGTTTCGCCGACCGCCGGGGCCGCGCCGATCTCGGGTTCGGGCGGTGCCGATGATTCCGGTGGCCTCGGCGCTGGCGCCTCAGGCGTGGCGGGTGTCGCGTCCCGGCCGCTGATTGTGGACGGCGCGCCGGTCGCGGGCGGGCTCCAACGCGCCGCATGCGCGGCATAAAGCGTCTCGAAGGTCCGCTTGCTCTCGTTTTCGGCCGCGCGAGAGCCCTCGCCCAGCAGCCGGGCGGCGGTACAGGTGCCATCGGCGCAGGAAAAATCCTCCCGCAACACCACGGCCACCAGGCCAAACGGATCCCGCGCCAGCGGCTGGCGCCACACCTCCACCAGCGCCGCCACATCGGCCGCCGGGGCGCGGCGCAACAAGGTGTCCGCATCGCGAAGCAGCATCAGCCGCGCGCGCACCAACGCGCGCGTGGCCGCCACCGTCTGCGGGCGCGCAAACACAATGTCTTCGCAATGGGCCGCCATGTCGTCGAGGGCGTCCACACAGGCAAGGCCGCTCGCCGCCAACGACCCGTCAAGAGCCGTGGCCCGGATGGACAGGGCTTGCGCCTCGGCCTTCAACGCCTGCTCCTCGGCGGCACGCCGCGACAGCACCACGATCGCATAGCCGAGCACCAGGACGCCGATGACCACCAGCAGCAGCGCCGGCAAGCGGTAGCTCTGCGCACGCTGCAACAGCACGAACACCGCCACCGCGAATGTGGCCGCCACGGCCACCACCAGCCAGCCCGGCACCGGTTCGGCGCCGCCCATCGCAAGGGCGAAGGAGTTCATCGCGTCGACCTCCGGCTTGGGTCTCCACGCGCTCCGCACCGGAGCACGTGTCGTCATCATGCTCCGCAACTAATTGCAGGGCAATGAGAAACCGGGCGCCGACGCGCCGGAAGCCAAGTGGTAAAACGCTGCGCCGCCGATCGCCGGCCGCGCGTGGGCGCTCAGTTCACGAGCGTCACGGCAGGCTCGAACCCGCCGAAGAGGTAGATGATGGCAACACCCAGGAAAAACGCGGTGAGCGCGTAGCGCGCCGTGCCCCAGCAGGAGCGAGTTCCGGTCAGGTGCATGATGAGACTGATGGCATCCCTGTTTCCGCGCGCTTCCGCCAGGGCGTTGCGCTGCGACAAGCCTGCCTTTAGGATTTTCTCAACCTTGAAACAAGGGGTGACAAGACATGTTGATCGTCGCCCTATTGCTTCCGCATTTGCCCCAAAATCGCCATATTGCCCCATCCGCGAAGGTAACATTTTGTTTCATATGACAATTTAGTTGCAGCGCGGCACCGCGCCCATCCCCGAGGCGCCCCTTCATTTTTTTCATTTTTCCCCTACGAAGGGGACATGATCCGCGACTCGCTCCCTGCGCCTGCCGAAGACTCCCCTGCCCCACGCGGCTTTGACCCGGAGGTGGTGGAGCGAACCATTCTTCAACTGGCCGCCGCCTGCGGTGCCGACCGGACCCTCGCGCCCGCCGATGTGGCGCAGGCGGTGGCTCCACCGGAGAGCTGGCAGCGCGCCTTGCCCCAGGTGCGCCGCAGCGCGGTGGCGCTGGCGGAAGCCGGGCGGCTCCTCATCTACCGCAAGGGCAAGGTGATCGACCCGGCGGAGCTGCGCGGCGTCTATCGTGTCGGCCTGCCGCGCGACGATTGAGGATCAGGGGCCGGGGAACAGCGTGAGGGTCTTGCCGCCCAGATAATAGGCGACCAGGCCCACCCACTCCTTCACGCCGACGTCGGTGAAGTCGAGCCCGCTGGCCGCGCGTGAGAAGGTACCGTCCAGACCTTTGGGTCCGACGGTCCGGAAATCCACGGGATAGGCCACCACCGGAAAATCCACGGCCCGGAAACAGCCCATGGCGCGCGGCATATGGAATGCGCTGGTCACCAGCAGCCAACGCTCACCCGGCTGGGGCTTCAGCAGCGCCTTGGCGAATTCTGCATTTTCCGCCGTGTTGCGGGACTTGTCCTCGAATTCCATCCGGGCGGGATCGATGCCCAGCGGGCCGAGGCTCTGGCGCATCATCTCCGCTTCCCGGCCATGGCCTGCCGGCAGCAGCGCCCCGCTGCCGCCGATGAAGGCGAGCCGCGCCTGCGGATAGCGGCGGGAGAGGTCCGCGAAGGCCAGTACCCGCTCCCCGGCCTCGGAAAACGCCGGCTGTCCGCGGGCAAGGCCGATATCCGGCAGCTCGGCGCCGCCCAGCAGCAAAATTCCGGTCACTGGCTTGCCGTCGTCGTGGAACTGGGGGAAGCGCTCTTCAAGGGGCGACATGATGTAGTTGGCGGCCGGAGAGAAACCGAGCACCAGCACCCCCAGGACGCTCAGCCCCAGCAACAGCCCGCCGATGCGACGCGCCCCCACCAGCAGGAGAAGGGCCGCCAGCACCAGCACGATCACCAGGGCGTTCGAGGGCGCCGCCACGAACCACGCCACCTTCGAGACCGTGAAGAACGAATCCATGCGCGGCGCTCCCATGCCCCCGATCGCCTCAGGCATAGCCGACGCTCCCGACCTTGCGAAGGGCAAAGGCGGCCATCGCGCAGGCGCGGACGCCCCCGACCGGGCTTCGGCGGCCCTGCGGTGCGCTCACCGCAAGGCCCACCAAGGCCCGGCGGACGCGGCTCAGGCCGTCTTGTCGAACAATTGGCGGCCGATGAGCATGCGGCGGATTTCGCTGGTTCCGGCGCCGATCTCATAGAGCTTGGCGTCGCGCAGCAGGCGGCCGGTGGGATAGTCGTTGATATAGCCGTTGCCGCCGAGGGTCTGGATCGCCTCCAGCGCCATCCAGGTGGCCTTTTCCGCCGCATAGAGGATGGCGCCGGCCGCATCCTCGCGGGTGGTGGCGCCGCGGTCGCAGGCCTTCGCCACCGCATAGACATAGGCGCGGGTGGCATTCATGGTCACATACATGTCGGCAAGCTTGCCCTGCATGAGCTGGAAGCCGCCGATGGGCTGGCCGAACTGCTTGCGCTCATGCACATAGGGCAGCACCACGTCCATGCAGGCCTGCATGATGCCCACCGGGCCGGCGGCCAGCACCGCGCGTTCGTAGTCGAGGCCCGACATGAGCACGTTTACGCCCTTGCCCACCTGGCCCAGCACATTTTCTTCCGGCACCTCGCAATCCTCGAACACCAGCTCGCCGGTGTCGGAACCGCGCATGCCCAGCTTGTCCAGCTTCTGCGCCGTGGAGAAGCCCTTGAACCCCTTTTCCACCAGGAAGGCGGTCATGCCGCGCGGGCCGGCGGCGGGGTCGGTCTTGGCGTAGACCACCAGCGTTTCGGCGATGGGGCCGTTGGTGATCCACATCTTGGTGCCGTTGAGAATGTAGCGGTCGCCCTTCTTCTCGGCGCGGGTGCGCATGGAGACCACGTCCGAGCCGGCCCCCGGCTCCGACATGGCGAGCGCGCCCACATGCTCCCCGGACATGAGCTTGGGCAGGTAGGAGCGCTTTTGCGCATCGGTGCCGTTGCGGCGGATCTGGTTGATGCAGAGGTTGGAATGGGCGCCATAGGACAGGCCCACCGAGGCGGAGGCGCGGGAAATCTCCTCCACCGCGATCACATGCTCCAGGTAGCCCAGGCCGGAGCCGCCATATTCCTCTTCCACCGTGATGCCATGCAGGCCGAGCGCGCCGAGCTTGGGCCACAGGTCGCGCGGGAACTGATTGGTCCGGTCGATCTCGGCGGCGCGGGGCGCGATCTCGACATCCGAGAACTGGCGCACGGTGTTGCGCAGCATGTCGGCGGTTTCGCCGAGGTCGAAATCGAATCCGGCGGCACTGTTCGGCAGCATGGTCTTCCTCCCACGCCCCCCTTGTTTCTCACGCGCCGAACCGGCGCGACCGGGGAGCCGCCGACAGAATAAAACGGTTGTCCGTTTATTCAATGGGGGAAGCGCAGGCGGGCGCGTTTCCGCACGGCCGCCGCCTGGAGGGTCAGGGCTGCCACGCCTCGCGGGGCTCGGCTTCCTTTTCCTCGCCGCGGGCCTCTTCCACGATGGACAGCAGCAACCGCAGCGCCTCCTGCACCCCGTGGCCCGACTGGGCGGAGAGCAGGAGCGGAGTCTTCTTGGCGGCGCGCTTCAGGCGCTCCTTCTGCTGCTTGAGCAGTTCGGGGGAGAGCGCGTCGATCTTGGACAGGGCGACGATCTCCGGCTTCTCGTCGAGCCCGTTGCCATAGGCCGCCAGCTCCGCGCGCACGGTCTTGTAGGCCTTGCCGGCGTGCTCGCTGGTGCCATCCACCAGATGCAGAAGGGCGCCGCAGCGCTCCACATGGCCGAGGAAGCGGTCACCGATGCCCACGCCCTCGTGCGCGCCCTCGATCAGGCCGGGAATGTCCGCGAGCACGAACTCGCGGCCATCCACCCGCACCACCCCGAGGCCGGGATGGAGCGTGGTGAAGGGATAATCGGCGATCTTGGGCTTCGCCGCCGTGGTGGCCGCGAGGAAGGTGGACTTGCCAGAGTTCGGCAATCCCACGAGGCCGGCATCGGCGATGAGCTTCAGGCGCAGCCAGATCCACCGTTCCTGCCCTTCCAGTCCGGCATTGGCACGGCGCGGAGCCTGGTTGGTGGAGGTCTTGAACTGGGTGTTGCCGAAGCCGCCGTTGCCGCCTTCCAGGAACTTGATGCGCTGGCCCACCTCGGTGAGGTCGGCCAACACGATCTCTTCGTCCTCGTCGAGGATCTGTGTGCCGGCCGGCACCTTGAGCACCACGTCGTCGCCCTTGGCGCCGGTGCGGTTGGCGCCCTTGCCGTGGTCACCCTTCTTCGCCTTAAAGTGCTGCTGGTAGCGGTAGTCGATGAGCGTGTTCAGGCCATCCACGCATTCGATCCACACGTCGCCGCCGCGCCCGCCGTCCCCGCCATCGGGGCCGCCGAACTCAATGAACTTTTCGCGGCGAAACGAGACGCAGCCGGCACCGCCGTCGCCCGAGCGCACATAGATCTTGGCTTGATCGAGAAATTTCATGGCTTGGAGGTAGACGGGCCGCAAGGGGAACGCAAGGGGCACCGCGACATCATGCCATCACGACATCAGGCGTTGCCGCGCGCGCCTGCGCTGGCGGAAGGAAGCGGATCGCCGAGAACCCGCTCTAAACGCGCACGCCGGTGGTTTCCCGATCGCCGCGGCGCAGTTCGCGCGGCGGCATGCCGTGGACGTTCTGGAACGCGCGGTAGAAGACGGACAGGCTTTCAAATCCACACGCAAAGGCCACATCCGCCACCGGCATGCGCTGCTTGGCCCGCAACAGCTCGGCCGCCGCCCGCACCCGCATCACCGTCAACGTGCGCATGAAAGACAGGCCCGTCGGCTCGAACAAGACATGCACCTGGCGCACCGAGATGCCCAGCCGCCGCGCCACCACCTCCGGTGACAGGGCCGGCCGGCACAGGTCGCGCGCCATGATCTCCCGCGCGGCGTGAAAGAAGCCGGCCCGCAATGCCGCCCGCGCCTCGGGCGCGCCCGCCGGCAAGCGTCCGCGGGCAATAAGGGCGAGCCGGGCCGCATGGATCACGTCGGTGACGGGGTTCAGGAGGTCCGAGGCGCGCGCGAAGGCGTCGAACAGGGCCGCCAGGGGCCGCGCCACGGACGCGCTGCGCGGAAGCCGCGCGGCGCACAGATCCTCCGCCCGCGCGCCCAGCAGAAGCTCGGCGTTCAGCGGGATCTTCAGCATGCGGTAGTCGAAGCCACCTTGGCCTTGCGGGGTTCCGCGGTATGGCAGATCCGAATGGCTGATGACGATGTCGCCGTCGCCAATGTGCTGGCGCGGCTGCTGCCCTGCATCGAGCCAGCCCGCCCCGCGCACCTGAAGAGAAAGGCACAGACTATCGCCGGACATGCGGGCGATATCCGGGGCGGTCCGGCTGATGCGGTAGGACGAAGCCTGCATCTGCGACATCACCGCCCCGCCCACCTGCCGCGCGGCGAAGCGGCCGGCGAAATCCCGACGGCGTTCCCGCTCCAGCTCGATGGTGACGCCGAACAGCCCCTTGCCCCGGACTTCGCACCAATGGTCGAACCGGTCCTCGGGTCTCAGGTCGTCGGTGCTGAATCGGAGCATGGTCGCAGCAGCCGAAAATGGGCCTGCCACGAATACAAGACTTTCCTTGAGGTGAATAGGGGGCCGCTGGGAGGGCAGCGGCCCCCTTTTTCGCGACCCGACAGCGGGGATTGCCGGGGCGACGAAACAGGGCGAACCTATTTTCCCTTCCAGCCGGCTTTGGTGCTGCACGCTTCCATGGCGCGCGGGTTGGCCTTCTCCCATTGGGTGATGGACCGCGTCTCGTCGGAGGACATCTTGTTGTTCATGCAGGTGCAATAGGCCAAGACGACCGGCGCCGCCTGCCCCTCGTCCTTGTTGTCGTCCACGCACTGGGTGATCCACTTGATATCGTCGGCGGTCTGCTGGGCGCGGGCGGCAGTGCCGGCCAACGTCACCGCGGCGACAATCAGAAGCGACCTGGCAATCAACGGCATTTTGCGGCTCCCTGAACGGCTGCCCTCGACCTTCCGAGCATCGGCCGGTCGGGGATGACAGCGTATCGAGGGCGTCGGCCGCGTTCCTCCTTCTGCGCGCAGGAGGGTGCGATTGTCCCGCTGGCGCCCGATGACGCCGGCAACCAGCGGCCGAGGTCACGCCCGGCGGCGCTGACCCGTCAGAGCCCTGAGCGCCCCGAGCCCGAGCACCACCGCACCGGCAAGCGCAAGCATCACCGGCACATGCGATCCGCCTCCGGCCAAACCGCCCGCGCGTCCGGACCGCCCGCCCGCGCCGCCTTGTCTGCTCCCCTGCCGTGCGAGACAGCGCTGAAACGCGGGCAGGTGCCGTTCGCCGGAGGCGGTCTTCAGCTCCCGGAAGACCGCCACCGCATCGGCGGGCATGGGGTATGACAAGAAGTTGTCATACATTGCCACATTCTCGATCTCGTCGGCGACGCCGGCGGCACAGCATTCGGCGAGGGTTGTGGGCAGGCGCACCTTTCCGGGCCAGTCGTTCACCGGTTCTGGCACGCCGTAGCGGCGGCACAGCCGCGACAGCGCGCCCGCATGGGCGGCCTCCGAATGCACGATGTTCGAGAATGGGCGCACCGGACCGAATCTATGGATCACGGCCTCATAAACGGCCAGCGCGTGCCATTCGTCGTAAAGGCCGATCCTCAGCGCCTGGGCCAAGGGCGGTCGCGGGTCGGCCGGATCGATACGGCGGGAGGCGAGAAGACGGGCATCAGCATTGCGCATGACAGCACTCCTTTCCTCAAGGTTAGACCTGCGCGACCCTCTTTTGCAGATGCCGCGGTGCCGCTGCGACCGCAAGCCCCGTCCGATGGCTTCCCTTTGACCTTTGGATCGAGCGCGACCATTACAGCCCCATGAGCACGCCCACGGTCGATATCCTCCTGCCGCTCGGCCTCGACACGCCATATTCCTACCTCCTGCCCGAGGGCATGCGCCTGTCGCCGGGGGACCTCGTGCAGGTGCCGCTGGGATCGCGGCTCATGATGGGCTGCGTGTGGCCCCGCGCGGCCGGCGCTGGCGCCGTGGTGGACGCCAAGAAGCTGAAGGCGGTGAAAACCAAGCTGGCCTATCCGCCTCTGCCGGGCGATCTCCTGAAGCTCATCGACTGGATGGCCGACTACACCCTCGCCCCCCGCGGCATGGTGCTGCGCATGGCGTTGCGCCATGGGGAGGCGCCCGGCGAGGCGCGCGAGCGGGTGGGCGTGCGCGCCACCGGCCGCCCCCCCGAGCGCATGACCGCCGCCCGCGCCCGACTGTTGGAATTCCTCGCCGATGGCTTCACGCGCGGCAAATCGGAGGCGGCGCGGGAGGCCGGCGTTTCGCCCTCGGTGGTGGATGGGCTGGTAGACGACGGCGCCCTCGAAGCGGTGGTGCTGCCGCCCGAGCCGGGGGCCTATCCGCCCGACCCGGACCATTCCGCCCTGCCGCTTTCGGACGTGCAAGGCGCGGCAGCCGAGGTGTTGAAGGCCGCCGTGGCGGCCCATGCCTTCGCGGTCTTCCTGCTGGATGGCGTCACCGGCTCCGGCAAGACGGAAGTGTATTTCGAGGCGGTGGCGCAGGCCATCCGCGATGGTCGGCAGGCGCTGATCCTGCTGCCGGAAATCGCGCTCACCCAAGCCTTCCTCGATCGATTCACCCAGCGTTTCGGAGTGAAGCCGGCGGAATGGCATTCGGGTGTCTCCGCCCGTCGCCGCGCCCGCATCCTCAACGGCGTGGCCTCCGGTGAGGTCAAGGTGGTGGCCGGCGCGCGATCGGCTTTGTTCCTGCCGTTCCAAAATCTGGGCCTGATGGTGGTGGATGAGGAGCACGACCCCGCCTACAAGCAGGAGGATGGCGTGTGCTACCACGCCCGCGACATGGCGGTGGTGCGGGCACGCTTCTGCTCCACCCCCATCGTGCTCGCCTCCGCCACGCCCTCCCTCGAAACCGAAGTGAACACCCGGCGGGGCCGCTACAAGCGCCTCGCGCTGCCGGTGCGCTTCGGCGGCGCCAAGGTGCCCGGCCTCACCCCCATCGACCTGAGGCGCGAAGGCCCGCCACGCGGACGCTGGATCGCGCCACGCCTGGAAGCCGAGATCAACGACACCCTCGCCGCCGGCGGACAGGCGCTCTTGTTCCTCAACCGGCGCGGCTACGCCCCGTTGACCTTGTGCAACGCCTGCGGCCACCGCATGCAGTGTCCCTCCTGCACGTCGTGGCTGGTGGAGCACCGCTTCCGCCGCCGCCTCACCTGCCATCACTGCGGCTATCAGGCGCCGGTGCCGGAGGAATGCCCGCGCTGCGGCGCCAAGGACAGCCTTGTGGCCGTCGGCCCCGGCGTCGAGCGCCTGCAAGAGGAGGTGCAGACCCTGTTCCCCGCCGCCCGCACCCTGGTGCTCTCCTCCGATCTGCTCGGCGGCCTGGAGCGCATGCGGGCGGAGCTGGATGCGGTGGCGAAGGGCGAGGTGGACGTGATCGTGGGCACTCAGCTCGTCGCCAAGGGCCACAACTTCCCCGGCCTCGCTTTGGTTGGCGTGGTGGATGCGGATGTCGGCCTCGGCCAGGGCGACCCGCGCGCGGCCGAGCGCACCTTCCAGCTCGTGCATCAGGTGGCCGGGCGGGCCGGGCGCGGCAAGACCGAGGGGCGCGGCTTCATCCAGACCCGGAGCCCCGAGCATCCGGTCATGCGCGCCCTCGTCACTGGCGACCGGGATGCCTTCTACGACACCGAGATCGCCGCCCGCGAGGAAACCCTGCTGCCCCCGTTCGGCCACATGGCGGGGCTCATCGTCTCGGCCAGCGAGGCCCATGCGGCGGAAGCCTATGCCCGGCGGCTGGCCGCCTGCGCGCCCATCGTCCCGGACGTGCGCATCCTGGGTCCGGCCGAAGCCCCCCTCGCGGTGCTGCGCGGACGGCACCGCTGGCGGCTGCTCGCGCGTTCACCACGGCAACTGGACCTCTCGGCCTACCTGCGGCACTGGCGGGAGGTGGCGCCCAAGCCCACCGGCAATGTGAAGGTGGTGATCGACGTGGACCCGCAAAGCTTCTTCTGACGGCGCCCTACCCTTCCCACACCGGGATGTCGCCGCGCGCCCAGCCGTCCTTCACCTCGCCCACATAATCGGCATAGCGGCCGGCGGCGATGGCATCGCGGGCGCCGGCCATGAGCTGCTGATAATAATGGATGTTGGCCCAGGAGATCAGCATCGCCCCCAGCATCTCCTCGCACCGCACCAGATGGTGGAGATAGGCGCGCGAATAGTCGCGCAGGGCCGGGCAATCGCTCTCCTCATCCAGCGGGCGCGGGTCCTCGGCGTGGCGGGCATTCTTCAGATTGATTCGGCCGAGGCGGGTGAAGGCGAGCGCGTGGCGGCCGGACCGGGTGGGCATGACGCAGTCGAACATGTCGATGCCCCGCGCCACGGCTTCCAGCAGATCATCCGGCGTGCCCACGCCCATGAGATAGCGCGGCTTGGTGATGGGCAGGTGGGGCTCTACCGTCTCGATCATGGCCAGCATGACCTCCTGCGGCTCGCCCACCGCGAGGCCGCCGATGGAGTAGCCGGGGAAGTCCATGTCGGCGAGGGCGCAGGCCGATTCCACCCGCAGCGCCGGCACCGCCCCGCCCTGCACGATGCCGAACAGCGCCCGGCCCTTCGGCTGCGCCTCGAACGCACGCTTGGAGCGCTCCGCCCAGCGCACGGAAAGGCGCATGGCCCGCGCCGCCTCCTCGTCCGTGCACGGCAGGCGCACGCACTCGTCAAGCTGCATCTGGATGTCGGAGCCGAGCAGCCCCTGGATTTCCACGGCCCGCTCCGGGGTCAATTCATAATGGGTGCCGTCCACATGGGAGCGGAAGGTGACGCCGTTCTCGCTCATCTTCCGCAGCGACGACAGGGACATCACCTGGAAGCCGCCGGAATCGGTGAGGATGGGTCCGCCCCAGCCCATGAAGCGGTGCAGCCCGCCCAGCTTCGCCACCCGCTCGGCACCGGGGCGCAGCATCAGATGGTAGGTGTTGGCGAGCACGATGTCGGCGCCCGCCGCCCGCACCTGGTCGAAATACAGACCTTTGACCGTCGCCACCGTACCCACCGGCATGAAGGCCGGCGTGCGAATGGTTCCGCGCGGGGTCAGGATGAACCCGGTGCGCGCCGCTCCGCTGGTGGCGGACAGCACGAAGGAAAAGGAGTCGGTGGGGGCGAAGGTCATGGCTGATCTTGGTCTGGGGTTGCTTGCGGCAGAAGCAGGCAGGCATCGCCATAGGAATAAAAGCGATAGCCATCCGCGATGGCGTGGGCATAGGCGCGCTTCTGCACATCATGCCCCACGAACGCCGCCACCAGCATCACCAGGGTGGAGCGGGGCAGATGAAAGTTCGTCATCATCGCGTCCACCGCCCTGAAGCGGTAGCCGGGGGTGATGAAAATGTCGGTCTCGCCCATGAAGGGGCGAATGAGGCCATCCGCGCCCGCCGCGCTTTCGATGAGGCGGGTCGGCGTGGAGCCCACGGTCACGATGCGCCCGCCCCGCGCCTTCACGGCGTTGAGCCGCGCGGCGGTCTCCGGCGACACCTCGCCCCATTCGGCATGCATGCGGTGGGCGGCGGTGTCGTCGGCCTTCACCGGCAGGAAGGTGCCGGGACCCACATGCAGGGTCACGGTCGCGACCTCGACCCCCCGCGCCCGCACCGCCGCCATCAGGTTCGGGGTGAAATGCAGGCTGGCGGTGGGAGCGGCGACCGACCCATCCACGCGGGCGAACACGGTCTGATAATCGGTCCGGTCGCGCGCGTCCTCGGCCCGGCGGGCGGCGATGTAGGGGGGAATAGGCATGTGGCCCACCTGCGCCAACGCCTCGTCCAGCACCGGCCCCGACAGATCGAAGGCGAGATCCACCTCGCCCTCGCGCCGGGCCTCCACCCGCGCATCAAGGGTGCCCAGAAGGCAGGTGTCGCCCTCCCGGCCGAAGCGGATGACATCGCCGTCCCTGAGCCGCTTGGCCGGCTTGGCGAAAGCGGTCCAGCGGTGGCCGTCCAGCCGCTTCACCAGCGTCGCCTCCACATGCACCGTGCCCGCCCCCTCGCGGGTGCGCGTGCCTTCGAGGGCGGCGGGGATGACACGGGTGTCGTTCACCACCAGGGCGTCGCCGGGGTTGAGGTAACTTGGTAGATCACCCACGCGGGCGTCCGTCAGCTCCGGCGTGCGGCCGGGGCGCACCACCAGCAGCCGCGCGGATTCGCGCGGTTCGGCGGGCCGCAGGGCGATCCGTTCGGGCGGAAGCTCAAAATCAAAGGCGTCGACACGCATGTGGAGGCTTGAACCAAAAGGGAAGCGGCGTTCCTACAGCGGCGACGCGGGAACGCAAGGGGGAAGGAAAAGACCATAGGGAGAGGCCAGAGGGAAAGCTCCAGCCCTCAGAAGATGGCGATGGCCCCTTGCCAGATCGCCCAGCTCATCAGCGCCACGACCAGCAGGCCCAGCGCCGTTGCGCCGAAACCGGCGAGGATGACGAGCCCATCCCGTTCCACCAGCCCCAACCCAAACACGCACACCGCAAATCCCGGCGGCAGATTGCCGAAGAGCGGAATGGGCAGGAGCAGTACAAGCCCCAGAAGCACCACCGTGGCACCCACCACCCGACGCGCCACCGGGCCGGCGAACTGCTCGTAGCGGGGCCGAGAAATGCTCTCGAACTTCACGATAAAGGGCCGCGACTTCGTCACGATGGTGTCGAGCAGGGAGCGGGAGAAGGTGCGCTTGGCGATAGTCTCGGGCAGCCACAATTCCTGTCGGCCCATGGCCATCTGCAGGCCGATCAGGCCGAGGATGATGCCGCAGATGACCGGAATGCCGGGCGGCATGGGGATGCAGTTGGGAATCCCGAAGATCAGGAACAAGATGCCGAACGCGCGGTTGCGCAGCGCATTGACGAGATCGCCAATGGCCACCTTCTCCCCCTCCTGGGCGGAGAGGACGGCGGCGAGCAATTCGGACGTTCTCGGCGTACGGTGGTCCAATGCGGCCTCTTCCACGACGTCTCCCCGACGGCGGTGGCTGCCGCGGAAGCGCCCCTAATAACATCCAGAAAGCGGCACTGTCAGGGCATTTTCAAGCGAAAGGGCCAGCGGCTCACCTAACGAAAATGCGAAAACCCAAAACGGGGTGTGAACGACGCGCGCCCAAGCCAGCGCAAAACGCTCTAGTTCCTTATTTTATCGCAATTTCAGACGCAAAAAACCGCTGCACACTTTTGCTGAAATTGCTCTAGCGCGCGGCGTGGCGCAGCGCCGGGCGGGCGTGGCGCCGCGGCTCGAAGGCGGAGGAAGCATAGGCGCGCAGCGATCCCTCGCCGGCGATGGCGCCTTCCGCCCGGAGCGCCAGATAGCGCCCGCAGCACACGCGCAGGAACGAGGCGAAATTGTCGATGGCCCGATCGGCGGCGGTCAATTCATCCTGCAACCGCACCAGGAGCTGCGACACGGTGAGCCCGTCGCGCGCGCCGATCTCTTCCAGGACGGTCCAGAAAAAGGCCTCCAGCCGCACGCTGGTGCTCATGCCACCAAGCCGCAGGGAGCGGGTCTGCATCTGCCACAGGTCAGGATCGGCGGTGGTGAACAAGCTGCACATGGTCTTCGGTGTCCGAATGGCGGGCCCGTTGTTGTCCGTATCCCACGCCCCGGCATGCGCCCGCGGCGGGTGCGGCCGATCGGCGTGCATGCTCAACCCCCGCCGAGCATGCACGCCTCTCGCCGCTTCGGCGAGTTTATCCCACGTCCACGCTCAAAGGGAAATCCGCGTGCCGAGCAGCGCGAGGAATTGCGCGATGAAGGCGGGATGGGCCGGCCAAGCTGGAGCCGAAACCAGATTGCCCTCGGTGATGGCCTCGTCCACCGCGATCCGCGGATAGGTGCCGCCGGCCAGCTCCACCTCCGGCTGGCAGGCCGGATAGGCCGAGCAGGTTCGCCCCTCCAGCACCTGGGCGGCGGCGAGCATTTGCGCGCCGTGGCAGATGGCGGCCACCGGCTTGCCGGCCTCGAAGAAGTGGCGCACCGCCGCGATGACCGCCGGATCGAGACGCAGATATTCCGGCGCCCGGCCACCTGGGACCACCAAGGCGTCGTAACTCTCCACCGCGATGTCGGCGAAGGTGGCGTTGAGGGTGAAATTATGACCCTTCAGCTCGGCATAGGTCTGAAAGCCGATGAAGTCGTGAATGGCGGTGGCGACCTGATCGCCCGCCACCTTGCCCGGACACACCGCATGCACCTGGTGCCCCACCGCCAACAGCGCTTGGAACGGCACCATGATCTCGTAATCCTCGCCGAAGTCGCCGACGATCATCAGAATCTTTTTCGCACCCATTGCGTCCTCCCTCGCGGCCCGCCATGGAGCCGCGAGGGATGCTAGGCGCGTGGCGGGCGCCGT
This sequence comes from Xanthobacter agilis, assembly GCF_021730435.1. Classification (GTDB taxonomy): domain Bacteria; phylum Pseudomonadota; class Alphaproteobacteria; order Rhizobiales; family Xanthobacteraceae; genus Xanthobacter; species Xanthobacter agilis. The sequence goes on along the minus strand of NZ_JABWGX010000024.1, from coordinate 3,083 downwards.
GGGTGTTAGCCCGCTGTGGCATCCCGCCAGCGCGGTGCACGCGCCATCAGTGCAGCACGAACAGCCCGTCCACCGTGCGCAGTTCCGCAGGCTTGATGAGGCTGCAATGGGCCACCCGGACCGAGTGCAGCCGCCCTTCGATCTCGCGCTGCCAGAACTCCAGGAAACGGTTCAGCTCCGGGAAATTCGGACAAAGATCATACTCCTGCCACAGGTAGCTCTGGAGCAATGACGGGTGATCGGGCATACGGTAGAGAATCTCCGCGGTGGCGAGGCCGTAGCCCTCCAGCTGCAGCTTGAAATCGTTTGAAACACCGCTGACCGACACTTCGGATGCATCCCGGGACGCCATTAGCAAGACCTCCTCATGCCACATCGAGAACCGGTGACCGGCGGCGGATCGTCGAGCCAACCGGCTCGACCCGCCGGGAACCACAGCTCTGATTGTCGGCTCAAGACCGCGCCGCCGCCAAGTCCAAAAATTCATTTCGTGCTGCAAAAACAATAGACTAGCAGCGACACGGCAAGACTGCTGACAAACTGCGCGACCGGCGCGGATTCAACCGCTGCGGGCGGCCCCTCGATCGATTGCCCTTGCAGCGCAGCATTTTGCTCGACACTGGCACTCCTGGGGTCCGAGTGCCAAAAAAGTGACCCGCCCCCCTTGCGGGCTCCTTGCCCCCCCCCTAGATGGGCCGTGGGCCGGGCTCATGAGCGCCCGGTGTCTGCAAAAGAAGCAACCAACTGGAGGTTTCCCCTATGGGTTTCCGTCCTCTGCACGACCGCGTTGTTGTGAAGCGCATCGACGCCGAGCAGAAGTCTGCTGGCGGGATCATCATTCCCGACACCGCGAAGGAAAAGCCCCAGCAAGGTGAAGTGATCGCTGTCGGCCCCGGCGCCCGCAACGAGAAGGGCGAGCTGGTCGCCCTCGACGTCAAGGCCGGTGACGTGGTGCTGTTCGGCAAGTGGTCCGGCACCGAGGTCAAGATCGACGGCCAGGATCTCCTCATCATGAAGGAGAGCGACATTCTCGGCGTGCTCGAAGGCGCCGCTGGCGCCCAGAAGGCCGCCTGAACCGCCTTAAATCGCCCTGCGGCGGCCCGCTTTCGCGGGCCCTGCCCCTTTGAAGATTTCCGGAACATTCGTCCCAAGCTGAAGGAGCACGGCACATGGCTGCCAAGGACGTGAAATTCTCCGCCGACGCGCGCGAGAAGCTGCTGCGCGGCGTCGATATCCTCGCCAATGCGGTGAAGGTGACGCTGGGCCCGAAGGGCCGCAACGTGGTGATCGAGAAGTCGTTCGGCGCTCCGCGCATCACCAAGGACGGCGTCTCTGTCGCCAAGGAGATCGAGCTCGAGGATCGGTTCGAGAACCTCGGCGCCCAGCTGGTGCGTGAAGTTGCCTCCAAGACCAACGACCTGGCCGGCGATGGCACCACCACCGCCACCGTGCTCGCCCAGGCGATCGTGAAGGAAGGCGCCAAGGCGGTGGCCGCCGGCATGAACCCGATGGACCTCAAGCGCGGCATCGACCTCGCCGTGGACGCCATCATCAAGGATCTGGCCGCCAACTCCAAGCCGGTGACCTCCAACGACGAGATTGCCCAGGTCGGCACCATCTCCGCCAATGGCGATTCCGAAGTCGGCAAGTTCCTGGCGGAAGCCATGAAGAAGGTCGGCAACGAGGGCGTCATCACCATCGAGGAAGCCAAGTCCTTCGAGACCGAGCTCGACGTGGTGGAGGGCATGCAGTTCGACCGCGGCTACCTCTCGCCCTATTTCGTCACCAATGCCGAAAAGATGCGCGTTGAGTTCGAGGAGCCCTACATCCTCATCAACGAGAAGAAGCTGACCGGCCTGCAGGAACTGCTGCCCGTGCTCGAAGCCGTGGTGCAGTCGTCCCGTCCGCTGCTCATCATCGCCGAGGACGTCGAGGGCGAAGCGCTCGCCACCCTGGTGGTGAACAAGCTGCGCGGTGGCCTCAAGGTCGCGGCGGTGAAGGCACCCGGCTTCGGCGATCGCCGCAAGGCCATGCTCCAGGATATCGCCATTCTCACCGGCGGCACCGTGATTTCCGACGATCTCGGCATCAAGCTTGAGAGCGTGAACCTCTCCATGCTCGGCCGCGCCAAGAAGGTGGTGATCGAGAAGGAGAACACCACCATCGTCGACGGCTCCGGCGAGAAGGCCGACATCGAGGCCCGCATCTCCCAGATCCGCGCCCAGATCGAGAGCACGACCTCCGACTACGACCGCGAGAAGGCTCAGGAGCGCCTGGCCAAGCTCGCCGGTGGCGTGGCGGTGATCCGCGTGGGCGGCTCCACCGAGGTGGAAGTCAAGGAGAAGAAGGATCGCGTGGACGACGCCCTGCACGCCACCCGCGCCGCGGTGGAAGAAGGCATCGTTCCCGGTGGTGGCGTCGCCCTGCTGCGCTCCATCAAGGCCCTCGAGGGCCTGACGGTTGACAATCCCGACCAGAAGACCGGCATCGAGATCGTCCGCCGCGCCATCCAGGCTCCCGCGCGCCAGATCGTCCAGAATGCGGGTGACGATGGCTCCGTGGTCGTCGGCAAGATCCTCGAGTCGTCCGACTACGCCTTCGGCTACAACGCCCAGACCGGCGCCTATGTGGACATGGTGAAGGACGGCATCATCGACCCCACCAAGGTGGTGCGCACCGCGCTCCAGGATGCGGCCTCCATCGCCGCGCTGCTCATCACCACCGAGGCGCTCATCGCCGAGCTGCCGAAGAAGAATGCCCCCGCGGCCCCGGCCATGCCGGGCGGCGGCATGGACTTCTAAAGTTCAGCCACGGCCTGTGACGCCGCCCGGCGAACCTTCGCGAAACGCACACCAGAATACCGGTGTGCTCGGGCGGCGGCATGGACTTCTAAAGTTCAGCCACGGCCTGTGACGCCGCCCGGCGAACCTTCGCGAAACGCACACCGGAACACCGGTGTGCTCGGGCGGCGGCATGGACTTCTGAAGTTCAGCCACGGCCTGTGACGCCGCCCGGCGAACCTTCGCGAAACGCACACCGGAACACCGGTGTGCTCGGGCGGCGGCATGGACTTCTGAAGTTCA
>NZ_JABWGX010000023.1 GCF_021730435.1 Xanthobacter agilis | reverse complement strand
CTCCGGCGCCGCGCGAAGACCGGGGCCAATGGCGTGACGGCCAATCCGCCACAAAAAAGCCCGCGCTTGGGGCGCGGGCTTTTCCGGGGCGGATCAAGGATGGATCACAGCTGCTTGTAGGCGCCGTCCTTCCACTCATAGACCACATAATCGAGCTTGGTGATGTCGCCCTTCTTGTCGAAGGAGAGCGGGCCGAGCACGGTGTCAAACACCTTTCCGGAGTGGATTTCCGCCGCGATCTTCTTGGTATCCAGCGATTTGGCCGCTTCGGCCGCCTGCTTGATGACCTGCGTTGCCGCATAGGAATACAGCACATAGCCTTCGGGATCGATGCCCTTCGCCTTGAAGGCGGCGACGATGTCCTTGGCGGCCGGATTGTTGCGTGGATCGGGGCCGAAGGTCATCAGCGTGCCGGCGGCGCCGGGGCCGGCGATGGTCCAATACTCCTTGTCGGCGATGCCGTCGCCGCCGAACAGGATGGTATTCATGCCCTGGTCGCGCATCTGGCGCACGATCAGGCCGGCTTCTGGATGCAGGCCGCCGTAATAAACGAGATCGACGCCATTGGCCTTCAGCTTGGAGACAAGGGCCGAATAGTCCTTCTCACCCGGATTGATGCCCTCATAGAGAACTTCCTTCATGCCCCCCTTGTTCATGGCCTTCTGGGTCTCGTCCGCGAGGCCCTTGCCGTAGGGGGTCTTGTCGTGAACGATGGCGACCTTCTTGCCCTTGAACGTCTTGACGATGTAGTCGCCGGCCACGGAACCTTGCTGGTCGTCACGGCCGCAGGTGCGGAAGGTGTTCCACATCTTGCGATCGGTGAAGGTGGGGTTGGTGGAGGCGGGGCTGATCTGCAGCACGCCGGCTTCTTCATAGTCGGTGGAGGCCGGGATGGAGACGCCCGAATTGAAGTGGCCGACCACATACTTCACGCCGTCGGAGATGAACTTGTTGGCGGCGGACTTGCCCTGTTCCGGCTTGCCGGCGTCGTCGCCCACGGACAGTTCGACCTTCTGGCCGAGGATGCCGCCCTGGGTGTTGATGTCCGCCACCGCCTGCTCGGCACCGGTCTTCAGTTGGGCGCCGAAGGCGGCGGCGCCGCCGGTCATGGGGCCACCCACGCCCATCTTCACCTGAGCCTGGGCACCGGCCGCGAAGGCGAGGCCGGCGCCGAGCGCGAGCGACGCCAACAAGAGTTTCCTCATCTCATCTCTCCCCTCGTGTGTCGGACCGCCATCCTGGGTTTGGTCCGGCTGGAATCCTGGTGCGGGCCATTGTGCCGCAATTGATAGGTGTGTCGATGGGGCTCACGGCGCCTTGAGCCCGTCGGCGTCCGCGCTGTCCTGCCGGCGCCAGCTCAAGGGGCCGGCGGGAACGAACATCCAGCCATATTGCACGCTCATCTGCCGCTTGCGCACGGACCGGAAACCCAGCGCCGCCACCGCGGCCAGGAACAGGACTTCCGCCACGGACGTCACCGGCGCGAACAGCTCGTCGCCGAACAATGCGAAATGGCAGAAGCGCACCGCCGCCGCGAGCAGCACGCAATAGAGGGCGAGGTGGAACAGGGGCCCCCAGGCCCGGGCCACCGCCTTGCCGGTGAGCCACGCGGCGCCCCCGCCCAGCACCAGCGACACGAGCAGGAAGTCGCCCAGCGAGGTGCCCATCACCGTCTGCGGCCACAGCACCACCGCAAGGGCGAACGCGACCAGCACGGCCAGTGGACCAAGGAGCAGGGGCGAAGAGGGGCGGCCCGGATCGCGGGTCATTTCAGTGCCCCCCATCCAGATAGGCCGATCGCACCTCGGGCCGGGCCAGAAGGTCGGCGCCGGTGCCGCTCATGGTGATGACGCCGTTGACCATGACATAGCCGCGATGGGCCAGCTTCAGGGCGTGATAGGCATTCTGCTCCACCAGGAACACGGTGAGGCCCTCGGTTTCGTTCAAGAGGCGGATGGCGTCGAAGATCTGGCGCACCACCAGCGGCGCGAGGCCGAGGGAGGGTTCGTCGAGCAGCAGCAGGCGCGGCCGGCTCATGAGGGCGCGTGCGATGGCCAGCATCTGCTGTTCGCCGCCGGAAAGGGTGCCGCCGCGCTGATGGATGCGCTCCTTGAGCCGCGGGAACATCTCGAACATGCGTTCAAGATCCGCCGCGAAATGGCTGCCGCCTTCCAGCGCCGCGCCCATCTGGAGATTTTCGTAGACGCTCATGCGCGGGAAGATGCGCCGGCCCTCGGGAGATTGGGCGATGCGCAGGCGCATGATCTCGTGGGTGGGCAGGCGGGTGATGTCGCGCCCGGCGAAGCGCACCGTGCCGTCGCGCGCCTGGGGCGCGCCGCAGATGGTCATCATCAGCGTGGACTTGCCGGCCCCGTTGGCGCCGATGAGGGTGACGATCTCCCCCTCGTGAATGTCCACATCCACCCCCTTCAGGGCGATGATGTTGCCATAATAGGTTTTCACGCCGCGCACGGCGAGCAGGGGGGTGGCCGGGGCGGTGGCGCTCATGCCGGCACCCCCGTCACGGCGACCGCCTCCGCCTCGTCCTCGACTCCGAGATAGGAGGCGATGACCTTGGGGTCGTTGCGCACATCGCCGGGCGCGCCGTCGGCGATCTTGCGGCCGTATTCCAGAACCACCACGTGGTCGGAAATCTCCATCACCACGCTCATGTCGTGCTCGATGAGCAAAATGGAGGTCTGGTGCTCGGTGCGGATGGCGCGCAAGAGGGTGTTGAGCTCGTGGGATTCGCGGGGGTTGAGGCCCGCGGCCGGCTCGTCCAGGCACAAAAGGACGGGCTGTGTGCACATGGCGCGGGCGATCTCCAGCCGGCGCTGGTCGCCATAGGGCAGGTCGCCGGCGGGATCGTCGGCGCGGGCGGTGAGGCCGATTTTGTCCAGCCAGTACAGGGCAAGCTCCAGCGCCGCCTTCTGCTTGCGGCGCCACGACGGCAGGTTGAGCAGGGCCACGGGATTGATGAGCCCGGCCTGCGTCAGCGACATGTGCTGCGCCACCAGAAGGTTTTCCAGAACCGTCATGCCGGAGAACAGGCGGATGTTCTGGAATGTGCGCGCCACCTTGGCCCGCGACGACACCTTGTGGTCCGGCAGGCGCTCGAGCAGATAGGTGGCGCCCGCCGCCGTCTTCGCCCAGGCGCGGCCCCCGGCGGTGAGCGCGTCGAGTTCCGCCATGGTGGCCGGGCCGCCCTGCATGAGGGCCAGGCGGCCGGTGGAGGGCTTGTAGAAGCCGGTGATGCAGTTGAATACGGTGGTCTTGCCGGCGCCGTTGGGGCCGATCACCGCCGTGACCTCGCCACGCCCGGCGCGAAACGACACGTCGCCCACCGCCACCAGCCCGCCGAAGCGCATGGAGAGGTGGTCCACCTTCAAAAGCGGGTCGCGATCCCAGCTTTTCGGCACCTTGGGGGTGAAGGACGCCGCAGCCATCAGCCGTGGCCCTCCTTCACCAGCGCCCCGGACACTGCCTTGCGCTGCTTCAGGAAGATGGTGGGCATGCGGTTGGCGACAAGGCCGCGCGGGCGCCACACCATCACCGCCACCATGGCGAAGCCGAAGATGAGCATGCGGTAGAGCGAGGGGTCGAAATCCGGGCCAAACAGGAAGCTGGCTTTCAGGAAGGAGAGGTTGCGCAGCATCTCCATGCCGCCGATGAGCAGGATCGCCGCCGCAGCCACCCCCATCTGCGAGCCCATGCCGCCGAGCACCACGATGGCGAGGATCACCGCCGATTCCATGAAGGTGAAGCTCTCCGGAGAGACGAACCGCACCCGGACCGCGAAGAACGCCCCGGCGAAGCCGCCGAACATGGCGCCGGTGGCGAATGCCGTCAGCTTGGTCAGCGTGGTGTTGATGCCCAGCGAGCGGCAGGCGATCTCGTCCTCGCGCAAGGCTTCCCAGGCGCGGCCCACGGGCATCTTACGCAGCCGGATGGTGACGAGCGCGGTCAGCGCCGCGAGCCCCAGGATGATGAAATACAGGAAGATCATCCGGTGCATGGAATCATAGTCCAGCCCGAACCGGGCGGCGAAGCCGTCGTCATTGCCGTTGAAGGGGACGCCGAAGAAGGTGATGGCCGGGACGGAGGAGATGCCCGCCCCGCCATTGGTGAGCGACACCCAGTTGATGAGCACGAGGCGGATGATCTCGCCGAATGCCAGCGTCACGATGGCGAGATAGTCACCGCGCAGCCGCAGCACCGGAAAGCCCAGGATCACGCCCCACAAGGCGGCCAGGATGCCGGCCATCGGTAAGCACACGAAGAACGACCACGACGCCCAGAAGCCTTCCGCCACATGGGCGTCGAAGAAGGCGTTCAGCGGCACGCTGGTGGACAATAACGCGAAGGTGTAGGCGCCCACCGCGTAGAAGGCCACATAGCCGAGGTCGAGGAGCCCGGCGAGGCCCACCACGATGTTGAGCCCCCAACCCAGCATCACATAGGTGAGGATGTAGATGCCGAGATCCACCCAATAGCGGCTCGGCGACAGACCGCCCGAGAGCGTGACCGCAAGGAGGGGATATAGCAGCGCCAGCGCGAAGAAAGCCGGCCGCGCCGCCGGCGCGACCTTCGCCGACAGGGCGGCCAGCCCGGCGGATCGATTGTCCCGGATTTTCCGTCCCGGTCGCCACAGGGTCAGGTTCAGCACCAGCCGCAACCCCGCGACCAGCAGGGCGAACACCGCCACCAGGCCGAATCGATAGGTGAGGGTCAGCGGGCCGGACCCCGATTCCGTCGCCCGGAAGCCCACCAGCGGCAGCAGCAGCAGGCCGGTGATGACGCCGGAAGCCACCGCGTCCTTGATGGCCGGCAGAACCACCGCGTCCGCCGCCGGTGCCGGCGGGACCGGAGGCGCCGCGGGCGTGGTCTCCGGCGGCGTGTCCTCGCGTTCCCACAGGTCCGATCTGTGGGGCGCCATCACACCTTCTCCACTTCCGGTCGGCCAAGCAGGCCCTGGGGCATGAAGATGAGCACCACGACGAGGATGGAGAAGGCCGCAACATCCTTGTATTCAATGGAGAAATAAGCGGACCAGAAAGTTTCGATGAGGCCGATGAGAAGGCCCCCGAGCACCGCTCCGGGCAAAGAGCCGATGCCACCCAGCACCGCCGCCGTGAAGGCCTTCACCCCCGGCACGAAGCCATCCGCGAAATTCACCACGCCATAATACATGAGGTACAAGACCCCGGCCACGGCGGCGAGGGCGGCGCCGATGACGAAGGTGAGGGAGATGGTGCGGTCCACGTTGATGCCGAGCAGGGCGGCCATCTTGCGATCCTGCTCGCAGGCGCGCTGTGCCCGCCCGAGCGGCGTCTTCTGCACCAGCCACCAGAAGCCGAACAGCAGGCCGGCGGTGACCGCCATGATGAGGATCTGCTTGTAGGCGAGGGTCACCTGATAGCCGTCGCGCTCCATCAGCACGATCACGTCCGGCACCATGGGGGGCAGCGGCTTGTTGCGCGGGCCCTGGGCCACCTGCACGAAGTTCGACAGGAAGATGGACATGCCGATGGCGGAGATCATGGGCGCGAGGCGGAACGAGCCGCGAAGCGGGCGATAGGCCAGCCGCTCGATGGCCCAGCTCACCAGCCCGGTGAACGCCATGGCCACCACCAGCGTGATCGCCAGCACCAGGAAGATGGAGCTGATGCCGACCACGGTCGTGAGCAGCAGCACGCAGATGAGCGCGATGAAGGCGCTCACCATGAACACGTCCCCATGGGCGAAGTTCACCATGCCGATGATGCCGAACACCATCGTGTAGCCGATGGCGATCAGGCCGTAGATCGACCCGAGGGTCAATCCGTTGATGAGCTGCTGGAGGAAGATGTCCATCCGCCGCTAGACCCCTCTGTTCCGGAACGCGGCGCCTGCAAATTGACCTGCACGATCTTTGGGCGCGACGCTTTTTTAAACTCTTAACCCGGCCCGGCGAACGACACAATTCTCGCAAGCGACCGTCCGCCGGCCGTCTTTCCAGCCGACGGCGCGGCCATAGCCGGCAAACCACGGGACCACAAGCCTTTGCGGCGGACCTTTGGGATATGAACGCCCATGTGGACATGAACGCCCATGTGGACATGAACGCGCCAGCGGAGATCGGGGGCGCCGGGAGCGGGGGACGGCGTCGGGATTTCCGGGGAGGGGCGCGGCAAGCGGGTGCATTCCCCAGCGGCGAGCGTTGCGGTCGGTTGACCGGGATCAAAACGCGGATCAATTTGGGCCGCGCCGCGGAGGTACAGTTCCGTGGCGTGGTTGTCTGGCCTGCACGCGGCCCGGTCTGTCGGGCCGGCGCGAAGGCATCAGCAAGCCAGCCAAAGAGAACGGTCGAGGCGTCGTTCCCGGAAGGTCGCCCAGGCCGCGGGGGCGCCACGCTCCAATTCCTGAACTCTCACGACGTCTGCCCCAGGTCCATGTCCGCGCGCATCAAAATCGATCCCTTCCTGCCCGCCCTCGTCGTCGTCGTTGTCCTTGCCCTCATCTGGCCTCAGCCAGGCGTGACGGGTGGCATCCTGCATGCGGACCGCGCCGCCACCTGGGGCATCGGCGTCATCTTCTTCCTCTACGGCATTTCGCTGGCCACCCGCCGGCTGCTGGAAAGCGCCACGCGCTGGCAGTTGCACCTGGTGGTGCAGCTGGCGACCTTCGGGCTGTTTCCGCTGGTGGTGGTGCTGGCCATGCCGGTGCTCAGCCGGCTGATGCCGGAGGACGTGGGCATCGGCTTTTTCTTTCTGGCGGCGCTGCCGTCCACCGTGTCGTCGTCGGTGGCCATGACGTCGCTGGCGAAGGGCAACGTGGCGGTGGCCATCTTCAACGCCTCCGTCTCCTCGCTCATCGGCGTGTTCGTCACGCCGCTGCTGATGGCCTGGTACCTGCACGCCACCGGCGGTTCCATGGCGTTGGGCGACGTGATCTTGAAGCTCGTCATCATCGTCATCCTGCCCCTGGTGGCGGGGCAATTGGTGCGGCCGCTGCTGCTGTCGGTGGTGGAGAAGCACAAGGTGATCGTGAAGGTGGCGGATCGCGCGGTGATCCTGGCCATCGTCTACAACGCCTTCTGCGACAGCGTCGCCGCCGGCGTCTGGAGCGGGCAGAGCCCCACCTTGCTGATCGAGATGATCGCCGGCGTGGGCCTGCTGTTCGCGGTGGTCTATGTGCTGATCGCCCTGTTCTGCCGGCTGGTGGGCTTCAACCACGCGGACACCACGGCGGTGTTGTTCTGCGGCTCCAAGAAGTCGCTGGCGACCGGCCTGCCCATCGCCAAGGTGATGTTCGGCACCTCGCCGCAGCTCTCGCTCATCATCACGCCGATCATGATCTACCACTTCCTGCAATTGGTGGTGATCGGCTTCATCGCCGGTCATCGCGCGGCGAAAGGCGAGGTGCTGGAAGCCATCGCGGAGGACGAGGCGGCCGAACCCTCGCTCGTTGCCGCGCAGCCGCCGCAGAAGTCCGACGACGCGTGATCGGCGGTCGCGCCGCCGGTTTCGCAACACGCCCCTTCCCGTGCACGGGCTACCGCCGCGGATCAGCCGCGGCGGGGATCGAGCGTGGGCGCAACGCGGGGCTTGTCAGAGGCTCGTCTGCAGTTCTAAGCTGTATCGAAATCGTTCAAAAGTCGTGACTTTGGCCTCTCATCGCCTCGAGGGAGGGCAGCATGCAGACCGACCTCGGTCTTTCCGGCGATCAAGATCCGTTGTTCGCATTCTCGGACGAGGCGCCCCGCGAAGAGACGGCGCGCGGGAGTGCGAAACCGTGCATTGCGGTTCTGAGCGTCGATGACGATGCTGCGTTTCAGCGGTCGCTGGAACTCTCGCTGCGCGACTTCCGCTACCGTGATGCGCAGATCGAGTTCAACACCGCCCGGTCGGCGGCCCAGGCCGCCGAAGTTCTCGCAAGACGCCCCGACATCGCCCTGGTCCTGCTCGATGTGATGATGGAAAGCGACGATGCCGGCCTGCGGCTGGTGCGCTACATCCGCGAGGCGATGGGCAATGCGCAGGTGCGTATTGTTCTGGTCACCGGACAGCCCGGAATGGCGCCTATGCGGCCGTCCCTGGAACTCCTGGACATTTCGGATTACTGGCTCAAAACGGAGCTCAGCAACGCCCGCCTGCATTCGATCCTGGTGGGCAATCTGCGAACCTGGGAGCAGATCCGCGCCCTTCATCGCGCGCGGCGCGGGCTTCAGGGCATCGTGGAGGCGAGCAACGCGCTGTCGCGCGCCCGCGGCTTCGAGGATTTCGCCTGCCGCATGATTCTCGAGCTTTCAAGCCTCTTCGGCGTCACCGCGGAGGGGCTGGTGTGCGTGCGGGGGGAAAGGGGCGCGGGCGCCACCATCATCGGGGCGGCCGGACGGTTTCAGGCGGCTCTTGGAGGCGCCCTCGCCAGCCTTGGGGATGGCCGCATCCGCAGCCTGATCGAGACCGCGCTCGCCAATCAGGCGTCGCTGGAAAACGAAGACTGTCAGGTCCTTTTCTTTTCCGGCAACGAACCGGAGACGGCGCATACGGCGGCCTATCTCGCCACCGGCCGCCCGCTGGACCGGACCGAGCGGGAACTGCTCGGCGTGTTCGTTGCCAATATCGCCACCGGGCTCGCCAATGTGGCCCTTTCCAGCCGCCTGGACCGGCTGGCGTTCGAGGATCCGCTGCTTTCCATTCCCAATGCCAACGCCTTGCGCCGGGCGGTGGAGCAGGCGCTGGACCTGCCGCTGCCGCGCAATCGGGTGCTGCTGCTGCTGGATCTCGACCAATATTCGGAAAGTTGCGTGTCGCTCGGGGTGGCGCAGGGCAATGAGATGCTGAAGGCGGTGGTGGGGCGTCTGCAGCGCCTGTTCCCGCCGCCCTGCATGCTCGCGCGCCTCCACGAGGACACCTTCGCGGTGCTGGGACCGGCGGACCTGGTCCGTCCCGAACTGCTGCGCGACATTGAGGATGGACCGGACGAGGCGGCGGCGCCCTTCATCGGCGTCGATTCGGCGCGGCTCGATCTCGATCATGCCGATGGCACGGCCCCGAACGTGCTGGCGGTCGGGCTGCTGCTGCTGAAGCGCGCGGGGGTGCTCGGCGGCGGGCTGACGCTCGATTACGAGCCTGACCTTGATGCCGGGGTGGCGCGTCGCTTCCGGCTTTCCCGAGATTTGTACCACGCGTTGCAGCGCGACGAGATCGGCGTGGTGTTTCAGACACAGGTGGAATTGGCCACGGGCCGCGTGGTCGGCGCCGAGGCGCTCGCGCGCTGGACCCGGCCTGACGGGCAGGTGATCCCGCCGGGTGAGTTCATCGCCATCGCGGAGGCCAATGGCCTGATCGTACCCTTGGGACTGCGCATCCTGCGCCAGGCGTGCGCCGCGCAGAGGACCCTTGTCGCGGCGGGCTTCAGGCTCACCCTGGCCGTCAACGTGTCGCCGCGTCAGCTGGCGCGGGCCGAGTTCGCCCAGGAGGCCGCGGCCTGCTGCAAGGCCTTCGCGGTCGATCCGCGGACCATCGAGCTTGAGATCACGGAATCCATCGCCGTCGAGCATCACAAGTCCGCGCGTGGCGTGCTCGATCGCTTGAAGGAGATGGGGTTTCCCCTCGCCATCGACGATTTCGGCACGGGCTATTCGTCGCTCACGCTGCTGCAAGCGCTGCATCCGGCGAAGCTCAAGATCGACCGGTCGTTCGTGACCCCTCTGGGGGATCCCGGGAGCGACACCTCCATCACCGAAATGATGGTGCGTCTGGGCCAGCGCATGAAGATCCAGGTGCTGGCCGAAGGGGTGGAGACACAAAGGCAGGCGGTGTGGCTGCGCGAGCAGGGTTGCCATTTGGCCCAAGGCTTTCTGTTCGCGCGGCCGGAGCCGCTCGACGCGTTGGTGGCCCGCCTTGGCAGCCGGTGAGGCGCCAGCCGCGCGCGGGGGGCCGGTGCAGCGGGTGAAGGCCGTGCTGGAGCAGGGGAAGCGGGCGGTCGGCATCGTCTATCGACAGCGGCGGCGGGTGGGGATTTTCCTCGGACCCTGGGTGCTTGTGGTGGCGGTTGGGGTGCCACTGCTCTGGTTCCAGATCGAGACTGGCTACCGGGACGCGCGGGCGGCGCGCGGCGCGGATATCCTGCGCGGGGGCGAGGATCTCATCAGGCGGGTTCTCGATCGGCTGGGACGCGACATTCTGTTCCTCGGCGCCCTCACCGGGCAGCTCCCCGAGGACGAGCTGCGGCCGGAAGGCATCGGGGGCCGGCTCTTCCTGAGCTTCGCCGCCAGCTCGCCCGATTACGATCAGGTGCGCTGGATCGATCAGAGGGGGCGGGAGCGGTTGCGCGTGGACCAGCGCGCCAGGATGATCGCTCTTATTCCGCCCGATCAACTCCAGGACAAGTCGGCTCGTGCCTATTTTCGGGAGGCCGACGCCTTGCCCATGAAGGGGATCTATTATTCCGCCATCGATCTGAACGTGGAGCACGAGGTGGTGGAGGAGCCTTTCCGCCCCATGCTGCGGGTGGCGACGCCATTACAGATCGCGGGCGAACGCCGGGGCATCGTCGTCATCAATTATGCCGCTCAGGCCCTGCTCGACCGGATCCGGCGCGTGGCGGGCACCGATCCCCGCATCTCGCTGTTGATGGCGAATCCTGACGGCTATTGGATCATGGGGCCTTCCGCCGATCAGGACTGGGCCTGGCAGCGTGGCCGCCCCGATGCCACTCTGGCCCATGACGACCCCAGGCTCTGGGCGGCGATGGGGGCCGCGCGCGCGGGAGAGGTTGACGCCGGCGACACGCATTGGCTGTTCCACCGGCTCGATCTCGGGGAAGGCCTGATCTCGGCGCGGGAGGCCAGCATCGTAGGCGGGCCGGGAACCCATCTGTATCTGCTGATCCGGATGGATGGCGTCCCCGGGGCGGGGGGCGAGACGGCGGCCAAGATCATCCTGTCGGTGTTGGCGCTCGTGCTCATGGCCATGGTGTCCGTCATTGGCGTGCGCCTGGCCGCGGGCCTTGAGCGGGACGCGCAACAGACGCGTGCGCTGAAGACGGCCAATGCCGCGCTCACCGACGCCAGCCGTCATCTGGCCGAGGTGCAGCAGGAGGTCGCGCGGGCGGAGCGGCTGTCGTCGCTGGGGCTCATGGTGGCCGGAGTGGCCCATGAGCTGAACACGCCGCTCGGGGTCGCCAATTTGAGTCTCAGCCGCGCCCGGGACGCGGTGTCCACGCTGGAAGGCCGGTTGACCGCCGGCCTGCGGCGCTCCGATCTTGATGCCTTCATCGCGTCGGACCGGGATGACCTGGCGCTGGCCCAGGACGCGGTGCGCCGCTGCGTCGATCTGGTGCGGCGCTTCAAGCAGGTGGCGCTCGACCGCGCCACGGTGGCGCGCCGTGCCATGGACCTCGCCGAGACCGTTCTCGATGCCGACCCCCGCCTGCGCAAATGGGATGCGAGCGGGGGGGTCGCCCTGGTCTGCGCGCTCGCGGGCGGGATCGAGATGGAGAGCTACCCCGGACCCTTGCAGCAGGTGCTGTCCAATCTTCTCGGCAATGCGTTGAAGCACGCCTTTGCCGAGGGCCGGCACGGCACGGTGTGGATCACCGCGCGGGCCGAGGGACCGGACCATGTGCGCATCGAGCTGGAGGACGATGGCGTCGGCATTCCGCCCGAGGCTTTGCCGCATGTGTTCGAGCCGTTCTTCACCACGGCGCGGGGCGGCGGCGGCACCGGGCTCGGACTGCATATCGTGCACCAGATCGTCACCGAGCTGCTCGGCGGGCGGATCGAAGTCGTCAGCCCGCGCCCGTCCGCGCCCCGCGGCACGCTGACGATCATCCTTCTGCCGCGGGTCGCGCCGGAGCCGCAACCCGCGCTCGCGCGGACGTGAGCCGACGGGGACGTGAGCCGACGGGGCCGTGAGCCGACGGGGCCGTGAGCCGATGGGGCCGGCGTCACGGCCGGCGGCGGCATTCCGCCGTTCACAGCGCCCGTGCTTTCCATTAGAGCGTGTCGGCGCAATGGTGGCGGCGGGCGGTGCCGGGCGGCGCCGTTGCAGCATTGGCGGTATCAGGAGATGGTTTTGACCGATCAACCCAAGCTTGTTCTGGCGTCGGGCTCCCCGCGCCGGCTGGCGCTGCTCAATCAGGTGGGGATCGAGCCGGAGCTCTTGATGCCCGCCGACGTGGACGAGACCCCGGAGCGCGGCGAGCTGCCGCGTCGTCTGGCCCAGCGGCTCGCCGGCGAGAAGGGCCGGCTGGTGGCCGCGCGGGCGCAGGAGGCGGGGCTTGATGCCATCGTCCTGTCGGCCGACACGGTGGTGGCGGTGGGCCGGCGGATCCTGCCCAAGCCCGAGCTTCGGGACGAGGCGGAAGAGTGCCTGCGGCTGCTGTCGGGACGCAGCCACCGGGTCTTCACCGGCGTGTGCGTGGTGGATGGGAAGGGACGCGACCACATCCGCCTCGTGGAAACGCGGGTGCGCTTCAAGCGTCTGTCGCGGGACGAGATGACCGATTATCTCGATTGCGGCGAATGGCGCGGCAAGGCGGGCGGTTATGCCATCCAGGGCATCGCGGGGTCGTTCGTGGTGAAGCTCGTCGGCTCCTACACCAATGTGGTCGGGCTGCCGCTGATCGAGACCGTGGGGCTGCTGGCGGGCGAGGGCTATCCGGTGCGTCAGGGCTGGGTGGAGCGCGCCCAATGAACGATACCGACGGGCGCGATACGCCGAAGCCGGTCGCCGGGAAGCCGTGCCCCATCTGCGGTAAGCCGCAGGTGGAAAAATACCGCCCGTTCTGCTCGAAGCGGTGCGCCGACGTGGATCTCAACCGCTGGCTTTCGGGCGCCTATGCCATTCCCGTCGTCGCCGACGAGGATGAGGACGGCGACACGCCGGAGCCGCGCGGCTGAGCCGGAATCCCGCGCCGCACCCCCGCCGAAGGCTGCGGCCGCAGGGGTGCAGGCGAGGCGTGGGCAGGATGCGCGCGGGGTGCGTGCCTTGGCCGACCATTTACGTTTCATTGATTAATGAACGGAAATTTAAACTGCGCCGGCAAATGGATGTTGTGGCCGTGCTCGATCGTGCAGCTTGATGCCTCGCGATTTTGCGCCGCTGAGACCCTGTGCGCCGTCGGCCTAAGCTGTGTCTTCCGGGGTGACGATTTGCCGGCGAATGAAGTCGGAGATCGGCGCTCCGCCTTGACGCCGGCGGCGGCGGCACGCCAGTTTCGGGGCGAGGCCCATCTCGTGGCCGAGGAGCCATCATGACCGCGACCGCGGAATCCGTGGAGCATCCCCCCTTTCGTACCCAGGCCTTCATCGACGGTGCCTTCGCGCCGGCCGCGTCGGGGCGCACCTTCAGCGCGGTGAACCCGGCCACCGGGCAGGTGCTGGCCGAAGTCGCCGCCGGCGACGCCATCGACATCGACCGGGCCGTCGTCGCCGCCCGCCGGGCGTTCGAGGATCGCCGCTGGGCCGGTCAGCGGCCGCTGGAGCGCAAGCGCACGCTGCAGCGCTTCGCCGAGCTGATCCGCACCCACCGCGACGAGCTGGCCCTCACCGAGACCCTCAACATGGGCAAGCCGATTTCGGACGCCCGCGCGGTGGACGTGCGCGCCGCCGCCGACTGCTTCGCCTATTACGGCGAGTGTGCGGACAAGGTTTATGGCGAGGTGGCGCCGACCACGAGCGACAATCTCGCCCTCATTCTGCGCGAGCCGCTGGGGGTGGTGGGCTGCGTGACGCCTTGGAATTTCCCCATGATCATGGCCGCCTGGAAGGTGGCGCCGGCGCTGGCCATGGGCAATTCGGTGGTGCTGAAGCCGGCGGAGGAATCGCCCCTCACCGCTTTGCGCCTGGCGGAGCTGGCCCATGAGGCGGGCATTCCGGACGGGGTGTTCAACGTGGTGCCGGGGCTCGGCGTCGAGGCCGGCAAGGCGCTGGGCCTGCACATGGATGTGGACGCCTTGGCGTTCACCGGCTCCACCGAGGTGGGGCGTTACTTCATGCGCTATTCTTCGGACAGCAATCTCAAGCGGGTCTATCTGGAGCTTGGCGGCAAGACCGCGGTGGTGGTCGCCCATGACGTGCCGGATCTCCATGCGGTGGCCGAGGCGGTGGCCGGCGGCATCTTCTTCAATCAGGGGGAGATGTGCACGGCGGCGTCGCGGCTGCTGGTGGACAATCGCATCCGCGGCGAGCTGGTGGCGCGCATCGCCGCCCTCGCGCCGCGCTGGATGCCGGCCGATCCGCTCGATCCGGCGGCCCCGGCGGGCGCGGTGGTGAGCCGGGAGCATCAGCAGCGCATCTTGTCCGCCATCGATCGCGGGGTGAAAGAGGGCGCGCGGCTGGTGACCGGCGGCGGGGCGGTGCTTCAGCAGACCGGCGGCGCCTTCGTCGCGCCGACCGTGTTCGACGACGTGGCGCCGGCTTCATCTCTGGCGCAGCAGGAGATCTTCGGCCCGGTCCTCTCCGTGATCGGCTTTGACGGGCTCGACCAGGCGGTGGAGATCGCCAACGGCACCGTCTACGGCCTCGGCGCCTCGGTCTGGAGCGGGGATCTGGCAGTGGCCCACAAGGTGGCGCGGCGCTTCAAAGCGGGCGTCGTCTATGTGAACTGCTTCGACGCCGACGACATCACCACCCCCTTCGGGGGCGTGAAGCAGTCCGGCTTCGGACGCGACAAGTCCTTGCATGCCCTGGAGAAGTATTCCGACCTGAAGACCATCTGGACGCGGCTGTAAAAGGCGCCTCCGGCGCGGTCCCGGCGCCGAGCGCTTGATTGAAGGGTCCATGAGCCCGGCTCACGGACCCTTCGTCTGATACCATCGGCCCCGGTCTTTGACCGGTGCCGAGTGGGTCCGCTCAAGCACCGCGCAGGCTGTTCCAAAGGCCCATGGGTCAAGCTCATAGGCCTTTGGTCTCAGGCGGTTTCGTCACGCGTCGCGGCCGGGTCCGCTTCGGTCGGGGTGCGCAGCAGCCGGCGTGCGCAGGAGCCAGGTGTTTTCGGTCGCGTCGTACTTGCCCTTCAGGCCGCCCGGAAGTGGGACGCCCGCGAGCTGATCGACGTTGTAGGCGGCCGCATAATGCGTGCGGATCTCCTCGGGGGTCACGGAGAAGGGGGGGCCATCGACCGCCGACTGGTCGTAGGTGAACGTAATCAGCAATTGCGGAGCCGTGCCGGTGATGTCCATGAGGTGGCGCGTGTAGCTGCTGCGCATGGGCGCCGGCAGCGCCACCAGCGCCGCGCGATCATAGATGGCATCGACGGGGCCGAGCATCTGGCCCGTGAGCTGGAAGATGTCGCCCTGGAAGATGTCGATGGCGGGGCCGCTGTGGCGCACCAGGGGGCCGGCGGCGGTGATGGTGGGTGTCACGCCGAGTTCCGCAAACAATTGCTCCACGGCGAGCGGGCTCAATTCGGCGCCCGCCACCTTGAAGCCACGCGCGAGCAGCCAGGAGATGTCGCGCGTCTTGCCGCACAGGGGCACGAACACCCGCGCCCCAGGGGCGAGGGCGAGCCGGTCGAAATATGTGGCGAGGAAGGAATTGGTCTTGCCTTCATGAAATCCGATCTGGTTGTTCGCCCACCGTGTCTGCCAGAAATCCGCTTCCATGCTGGAAAGCCTTCTCTTTGTGCGCCATGCCGTGATGACGGCATCATAGCAGGCGGGGGCCGGCTGGGGAGATCGCTCGCGGCGCACCCTCGTCATCGCCGCGTCATGTCGCACTGTTTCTTGACGAGAAACAGGAATTCAAATTTGCTGAGCATGCGCCGGCTCACGCGGCGGGAGGGTCCTTCGCGGGCCGCTCGCGCGGCGCGGCCTCGCAAAGCGCGGACTCACAAGGAGCATCTCCATCGTGTCATCCACCCCCCTGTCCAACTCGACGGCCCATTGGCGCGCGCTCGACGCCGCCCACCACCTGCATCCGTTCTCGGACACCAAGGCGCTCAACGCCGAAGGCGTGCGCGTCATCACCCGGGCGGAAGGGGTCTATGTGTACGACAGCGACGGGAACAAGATCTTGGATGGCATGAGCGGCCTGTGGTGCTCCCAGGTCGGTCATGGGCGCGGCGACATCGTGGATGCCATCGCCGCCCAGCTCCGCCAGCTCGACTATTACAACACCTTCTTCAAGACCACCCATCCGGCCGCGGCCGAGCTGGCCGCCGCCATCTGCGAGGTGGCGCCGGAGGGCATGAACCATGTGTTCTTCACCTCCGGCGGCTCGGAGGCGGTGGACACGGTGCTGCGCCTGGTGCGGCACTATTGGGCGTCCATGGGGCGGCCGCAGAAGTCCATCTTCATCTCCCGCAAGAACGCCTATCACGGCTCCACCGTGGGCGGCGCCTCGCTCGGCGGCATGGGGCCGATGCACGCCCAGGGCGGCTTGCCGATTCCCGGCATCATCCATGTGCAGCAGCCCTATTGGTGGGCCGAGGGCGGCACCATGGACCGGGAAGAGTTCGGCCTCTACGCCGCCCGCGAGGTGGCCCGCGCCATTGACGAGGCGGGGCCGGAGAATGTCGCGGCCTTCATCGGCGAGCCCATCCAGGGCGCCGGTGGCGTCATCATTCCGCCGGCCAATTACTGGCCCGAGGTGGAGAAGATCTGCCGCGAGCGCGACGTGCTGCTGGTCTGCGACGAGGTCATCTGCGGCTTCGGCCGGACCGGAGAATGGTTCGGCAGCCAGTTCATGGGCGTGAAGCCGGATCTCATCACCTTCGCCAAGGGCATCACCTCCGGCTATTTCCCGCTCGGCGGCGTCATCGTCGGTGATCGGGTGGCCGAAGGCTTCATCGAGCACGGCGGCGATTTCAACCACGGCTATACCTATTCCGGCCATCCCGGCGGGTGCGCCGCGGCCCTCGCCAACCTCAAGATCATGCACGAGGAAAAGCTCGTGGCGCGCGTGAAGCACGACATCGGCCCCTATCTGCAGGACCGCTGGCTGAAGCTCGCCGACCATCCGCTGGTGGGCGAGGCGCGCATGGTGGGGCTGATCGGCGCCCTGGAGCTTACGCCCGACAAGGCCACCCGCGCCGCGTTCGCGGCCGAGGAAGGCACCGTCGGCCTCATCTGCCGCGATTTCTCATTCCGCGAGGGGCTGGTGATGCGCGCGGTGCGCGACGGCATGATTCTCGCCCCGCCCTTTACCCTGTCCCACGCCGAGGCGGACGAACTGGTGGGCATCGCCTGGAAGGTGCTGGACCTGACCTATGCCGAGCTGAAACGCCGCGGCCTGCTGGTGCCGGTACCGCGCATCGACGCGGCGGCCTGAAGGGCGGCACGAAAAGAAGGGCCGGCGGGGCAATCCTCGCCGGCCCTTCTGCATTTTCCAAACGCCGGGCCGCTCTCAGCGCGGCGCGGTCTCGGCGAACAAGGGGCAGCGGGCGGCGAACGCCTCCTGCCACGCCACGAGGCGGGGGTGATTCGCCCGCCACTCGCCGCCGAAGCGGAAATCCAGGAAGCCGAGCGCGCAGGCGAGCGAGATCTCGCCCATGCCGATGTTGCCATCGATGGCCGGCGGGTTCGCCTCCAGGGCCTCGATGGCGCGGGCCATCTTCTGGCGCTGGTGGTCGAGCCACTTGTCCTCGTGCTTTTCCGGTGCCCGGAAGCGGCTTTCGTAGAGCACCAGCACGCCGGCATCCATGAGCCCGTCGGCCAGCGCCTGGAGTTTCAGGGTGGCGATCATGGCCTTCGGGTCCTTGGGCAGAAGCCTGCCGCCGCCGGAGACCTGATCGAGATAGGTGAGGATCACCCGCGAATCGTACAGGCACTCCCCGTCGTCGGTGACGAGGGTCGGCACCTTTCCCAGCGGGTTTTGCTGCCGCAGCGTGTCGTTCGGGTCGACGGTATCGGCGAGCTGGAGGTCGAGCGGCGCGCCGACCACGGCGGCACCAAGGCGCGCCTTGCGGGCGAAGGGCGAGGTGGCGGAATAACGCAGGAGCATGGAAGGCATCCGGCTTTCGAGGGGCAGGGCGCACTTCCCTAAACCCGGCCCCAGGCCGAGAAAAGCGAAATCGCCCCGCTCTCAGCCGGCCGCCGTCAGCCAGGAGACGCGCACGCGGCCCTTCCCGTCGCGTGCCATCAGGGGGGTGATGGCGGTGAGCAGGGTGCGGACTTCATCCGCCAGGGTGAAGGGCGGGTTGACGATGATGAGCCCGCTGCCGGACAGGATGTCGAGGCTCCGCACCTCAGAGAAGTCGATCTCCACCCGCAGCGTCTTGGGCAGCTGGAGCTGGGCCACCTCGCGCCGGAAGGCGTCCACCGCGCGCAGGTCCTTGATGGGGTACCACAGCATGATGATGCCGGTGGCGAAGCGCGTATAGGCGCTCTTCAGGCCCTCCACCAAGCGGTGGAATTCGCCTTGCTCCTCGAATGGAGGATCCACCAGCACCAGCCCGCGCCGCTCGCGCGGGGGCAGATGCGCCGCCAGCGCCTGCCAGCCGTCCTGGGCCAGGATCTTGGCGCGAGGATCGTGCCCTACCCGCTTTTCCAGCTTGGCCCGCTCCTCTTTGTTGAGCTCGCAGAACAAAAAGCGGTCCTGGGGCCGCGACAGGGCCAAGGCGAGGGCCGGCGAGCCGGGATAGAGCCGCCGCCCCTCGGCGGCGCGGAGCGCGCGCACCGTGTCGAGATAGGGGGCGAGCAGGGCGGCAGCCTGTTCCGGCAAAGGGGCGTTGAGAACGGTCTCGATGCCGGCGTCCGCCTCGAGGGTGCGTTGGGCGTTGGCCCCGTCGAGGTCGTAGAGGCCCGTTCCGGCGTGGGTGTCGAGCACGCGATAGGGCGTGTCCTTCTTGGCGAGATAGGCGAGCACGCGGGCCAGCACGGCGTGCTTCATCACGTCGGCCGGATTGCCGGCATGGAAGGCATGGCGATAATTCATGGACGAGGGGTCACCGCGGCGTGTTCGAGCAGGGGGGCGTCGGGCGCCCCCGAACGATGCCTCTATACCGCGTTCGGGTCATCTTCACGATTCGCGGCACGAAAGCGGTGCATCAAGGGGCAAGGTTTGCGACAAGGCTTGCGACAAGGCTTGGGGCAAAGGGCTCGGGGGGCAGGCTTGTGCGCGCCCTAATTGCCGCGCACAGGTGGCATGACCATCTTCTGCAGATTGCAGGAGCGGCGATCCACTTCCGGGCAGGCGCGGAAGGAGAGGTCCCGCGACAGGCAGACGCGCACCTCCCGCAGCCGGCGCTTGTCGCAATCGACCGAGATCATGTCCGGCTGAAGACCGGGATTGGCGGCGCGGAACGCGGCTTCCAAGTCCACCGGAGACACCATGCGATAGTCGTCCAGGTGGGCAAATTCCGGTGGCACGACCACCTTTTCCCGTGCCGTGCGCACGGCGGCGAAATAGCCTTCCGCATCCAGCCCGGAGCAGGTGCCGTGCTTCTTCCATTCGTGGATCACGAGGCGCTTGCTCGGCATGATGTCGAGCATGGACTTGACGAGGGGGTTGGGCACATAGGGCGCCGGGCTGCGGCAAAATTCGGGATAGCCCTGCTCATGCTGCGGCCACAGGCCGTGCACCACGAAGGCATAAGGGCGCGTGAGCGCGCATTGGGGCTCGCCGGCGGCCTTTGTCCCTTGGGCCTCGCAATAGGTAGGCGACCAGGACAGGGAGAGCACATAGAAATCGAATCGGCCCGGCGCGTCGGTCTCGGCCGCTGCCGGCGGCGCCTGCAGCACGACGGCCCACGCCAGCGCCGCCATGCCGATGGCAAACCCACGCATCCAGCGCCCGAATCCCGACCCGGACGACTGACGCGCGGAAGGCGGGGCCGCCGTCAAGCTCACGGCTGGACCATCTTGCAGGACGGGGCGTCGGCATACTCGCGGTCGAGGCCGACCACGCACCACTGCACGCCCCATGAGGCGCCGACGAAGCCGCCGTCCTCGACGATGGCGTAATAGATCTGCCGCTTGCGGGCATCGGAGGTGTAGACGGTGCCGCGGCAATAGCGGCGCGGCAGATATTCCGGACCCCAGGGGCGGAAGGCGATCTCGCTCAGATGCTCGAACTGGGTGATGGTGAGGTCGGAAGACCAGAACCGGCTTTCAGTTTCCCCGAACCGCTGGGCGATGAGGTTGAGCGCGGCCTGCTCGTCGCAGGCCGGCACGTTGCCGGAATAATTGGGACCCGACAGCCAGAAGTTCAGTTCCAGCAGGTTGGCGGCCTCCGCCTTCGGGGTCGCGCAGCCAAGCACCAGGGCGAGGGTTGCCGCTCCGAAGCCGGCAAGACGCGCAAAGCCCTTGCGGCCCGCCTCGGCCTTCGCGGTGCGCACCCCATTCCCCATGGTCGTCTCCACTCGTCGCTGCCGCGTTGACACGGCCATCTCGCGAGGGACGATGGAGCCGGCGCCCCGGCGGGTCAAGCGCAGCGGTGCCACACTCGTTGAGAAATCGTCAACGCGCGCGGCGTCGGCGGGGCCGAGTGGCGCCCGCTCGCCGTCAATACCAGATCTGCTGGTCCTCCCGGCCGGTGTAGAGGCCGGCGACGTATTCGCCATAGCCGTTGTAGAGCAGGGTCGGCCGGCGCGCGCCGGTGGCGATGTCCTCCTCGCTCGCCTGGCTCCAGCGCGGGTGCGGCACCTTCGGGTTCACATTGGCCCAGAAGCCGTATTCCGCCCCTTGCACCTCTTCCCAGAAGCTGACCGGCTGGGTGTCCGTGAAGGTGAAGCGCACGATGCCCTTGATGGATTTGAAGCCGTACTTCCACGGCAGCGCCAGCCGCAGCGGCGCGCCGAACTGGCCTAGCGCCGGCTTGCCGTAGGCGCCGGTGACGAGGAAGGCGAGTTCGTTCTGCGCCTCCTTGAGGGTGACGCCCTCCACATAGGGCCAGGGGTAGCGGAAGTCGCGCTGGTTCGCGGCCACCTTCGGATCGCGGAAGGCTTCCATCTTCACGAACTTGGCGGCGGCTGTCGGGCGCGCCAGCTCCAGCAGGGCCGACAGGGGAAATCCGGTCCATGGAATGGCCATGGACCACCCCTCGACGCAGCGGTGGCGGTAGAGGCGTTCTTCCAGCTGCACCTTCTTCAGGAGGTCGTCGATGTCCAGCTCCTGGGGCTTTTCCACCAGGCCGTCGATGGCCACGCGCCAGGGGCGGCGCTGGAAGCGGCTCATGGCGGGGGCGACGTTCTTGGCGTAGCTGAACTCGTAATAATTGTTCACGGTGGAGGACTTGGCCTCCGGCGTGAGGGGTCGGTCCAGGGTGTAACGCGGGTTCGCGCGCGCCGGATAGAGCGCCGCGCTTGGATCTGGCAGATCGGTCAGGCGCTGGGCGGCGGCGGGTTCGCCGAGGGCGGCCGCGGCGGCAAGGCCCGCACCGGCGCCGAGCAGGTGGCGGCGGTTGAGGTACGTGGTTTCGGGAGTGGCAGCGGCCTCGGGAAGCTCCCAACCGCGCCGACGTTGCACAAGCATTCGTAACCTCCCTGAGGCCGCCCGCGTACCTGCGGCGATCCGAAGCCGGGGCGCTTGGTCGGCCGGTGATCGCGCGGATCGGGCGGTGGGAGGATCGGGACAAGGGTCGCGGCACGCAAATCACAGCGGCGTGTGGGCCAACCCGCGGCATGGGTCGCCGACGTGCGACAGCGGCGTCAGCGCGCGGGCGGCGGATCGCCTGCGGCCTGCGGGGTGGAGGGTTCCAGAATCAAGGTGGCGCCGGCAATGGACAGGCTGAGGCCGCTGTCCGACGACACGCTCAGCGGCTGGAGCGTGACCTGCTTGGCAGGATCCTGGGCCGCCAGCACATTCGCTGAGAAGCCCGGACCAAGGGCGAAGCCCGATGTGAACCCCACGTAGGTTCCCGCCAGCGCGCCCCGCTCCAGATTGGGGGAGGTGGCGAGCACGCCCCACAGCATGCTGCCCTGGTCGGACACGCCGATGTCGAGCCCGGTGCGTTCCAGGGTGCCGATGTAATAGTGGTTTTGCCCCATGCTGGGGCGAAATTCGCAGCGCACGCGTCGATTGGAGCCAAAGCCGGTGGCGGTTGCCATCTCACCGCGACACTCCAGCAGCCCGGCCGACACGGCCGGCATCCGGGCGCTGTCCCCCGATGCGGCGGCCGTCGCCCCGGGCGCAACATTGACAGGCGCCACGTTGATCTGCGGCAAGGCCTGGGTCGGGGGCGCGGTGCGCCCTGAGGCAGGCCCTTGGCCCGTCCCCTGGCCGCCGCCTTGGCCGCCCCCTTGGCCAACCCCTTGCCCGGAGTCCTGGGCGGATCCCTGGGTAAAAGGCTGGCCGAGGGCGTAGTCGGCGGCGAGCCCTGCGGCGGTTACCGCCAACAGGGTTGTCGCCGTGGCGAGAAAAGCGGGGCGGAAGGCGGTCATGGACATCTCCTGCCCCGATTTTGCACGCCAATCAGGTCATTTAGTGACCTTGGCCTTGGTCGGCAGGGGAGCGGTGACCTGCTCCAGCTTCATGTCGGCCACGCCGGCCGCCACGGCGGCGCCGGTGATGCCTTCCAGCGACAGGGGCTGGAGGGCGACGGTCTGGGTGGAGCCGCCGACGAGCACGTTCACGCCGCCGCCGATCGCCCAGGCCGCATTGGCCGATACGCCGACATAGCGGCCGGCGAGCGCGCCCGGACCCACGTCCAGGCTGGGCGCGAACACGGCCCACGACAGGGTGTTGCCGGAGGTGATGCCGAGGTCGATGCCGAAGCGCGACACGGTGCCCTTGTAGGTGCCCTTCACGGTGTAAGGCTCGATGCGCGAGGTGCGCAGCTCGCAGGCGAGGTCACGCACGGAGCCGAGCACGAGGCCGACCGAAGGCGCCACGGAGCAGACGAGCACGCCGATCTGAACCTTCGGCGCCTCGACGGCGGCGGCGGGCGTGGCGGAAACAGCCGCGAGGGCGGCAAGGCCGATGAGGCCGGTCAAGGTACGCATGGGATCCCCCAATGATGCGATGGGCCGAGGAAAGAACTCCCTGCGGGCCAGCGCAATCCCACTTAAAGCGGGATCGTGGCTGTATTTTCGCAGGAGTGCCGAAAATGTCCGGGCCGTTGTGGATTGCGGGCCGCGGCTCGGATCCGCAGGGCATTGAAAGCGTCGCCGCGCCCTCGAAGCGCAAAAAAGGCGCCGCCCTGAAGGCGGCGCCGTGCGAATCGCTTCTGGGACCGCGCCGCCGCTCAGCGCAGCGACATGTCGGAGACGGTGAGGCCGACGTTCAGGCCGGTCTGGGCTTCCACCGACAGCGGCTGAAGAGCGATGGTGTTGTTGTTGCCGCCGACGAGGGCGTTGGCACCGAGGCCGGCGCCGACAGCGGCGTTGGCGGAAGCGCCCACATAGCTGCCACGCAGGGTCTCGGGGCTGACCGAGGACGAAGGCGCGAACACACCCCACACCAGGATGCTCTGGCCGCTCACGCCGATGTCGAGGCCGAGACGGCGAATCGTGCCCTCGTAGGTGCGGGTCTTGCCCTTGCGGGGCTTGAAGGTGCAGCTCATGTCGCGCACCGAGCCGAGAATGAAGCTCACGTTGGGCGCGAGGGTGCAGCGCAGCTCACCCACCTGCACGCGCGACTGGGCCGACGCGGGAAGGGCGCTGAGGGCGCAGAGGGCAGCAGCGGCGAGGCCGGCCTTGAAAACAGTCTTCATGATGTCGTTCCTCCTGGGGAAGCCTGCGGGTGTCCGACCCGCATCGGACGACTGTGAAGCCATAGCCTGACTCCACCTTCGCGCCAACGCTTCTATGGGGTGGAAGATCCATTCTCCCGCCCCTGTTGCATGCTCAGCTCAGGGCACCGCAGAAACGCTGGATGCGGCGGCAGGCTTCCTCAAGGTCAGAGGTCGCGGTTGCATAGGAGATGCGGAACGCCGGGCCGGTTCCGAAGGCTGAGCCATGGACTACGGCCACACCCTCCGTTTCCAGGAGCTGGGTGGCGAAGACCTCGTCCGAGGTGATCTTCACGCCCGACGGAGTGGACAGGCCGATGGTCCCCGCGCAGGACGGGTACACATAGAACGCGCCTTCCGGCTTCGGGCAGGTGAGGCCCTTGGTCTGGTTCAGCATGCTCACCACCAGGTCGCGCCGCTCCTTGAACACCGCATTGTTGGTGGCGATGAAGTCCTGGGGTCCGTCGAGCGCCTCCACCGCCGCCCACTGGGCGATCGAGGAGGGGTTGGAGGTGGACTGCGACTGTAGCGTGCCCATGGCCTTGATGAGGGCCTCGGGTCCGGCCGCGTAGCCGATGCGCCAGCCGGTCATGCAATAGGCCTTCGACACGCCGTTGAGGGTCAGCGTGCGGTCGTAGAGCTTGGGCTCGACCTGGGCCGGGGTGACGAACTTGAAGTCGTCATAGACCAGGTGCTCGTACATGTCGTCCGAGAGGATCCACACATGGGGGTGCTTCACCAGCACGTCCGTGAGGGCCTTCAGCTCGTCATGGGTGTACGCGGCGCCCGAGGGGTTCGAGGGCGAGTTGAAGATGAACCACTTGGTCTTCGGCGTGATGGCCGCTTCCAGCACTTCGGGACGCAGCTTGAAATTGTCTTCCAGGCGCGTTTCCGCCGGCACCGGAACGCCGCCGCAGAATTGCACGATGTCCGGATAGCTGACCCAGTAGGGGGCCGGGATGATGACCTCGTCGCCGGCGTCGAGGGTGGCCACCAGGGCGTTGAACAGCACCTGCTTGCCACCGGTGCCCACCGAGATCTGCGAAGGCTTGTAGTCGAGGTCGTTGTCGCGCTTGAACTTGCGGACGATGGCCGCCTTCAGCTGCGGGATGCCGTCCACGGCGGTGTACTTGGTCTCGCCGCGGCGGATGGCGGCGATGGCCGCTTCCTTGATGTTGTCGGGGGTGTCGAAATCCGGCTCACCCGCGGACAGCGCGATGATGTCCCGTCCCGCTGCTTTCAGCTCCCGCGCCTTGTTGGAGATGGCGATGGTGGGGGAGGGGTTGATACGCTTCAGGGCGGACGAAATCAGGCTCATGGCCGGTTGCTCCGGACGCGCCCGTCCGCAGCGGCGGATCCGCGGCGGCCTTAAGGCGCAAAGGTTTGGCACGAATTGAGCGCCGCGGGTTCAGCCGGCGCGCGCGGACACTAGTTCAGCCGCCGCCCCGGAACAAGCGATGATGATGAATGAAACGTGTGTCCGCGCGTGATGAATCCGCGCGCTCCGGCCGAGATCTTGCGGCCGGCGGTCGCGAACGCCACATGCCCGAGGGGCGATGAGGGGGACGGGTGGATGCTGAAGCTCTATTCCACGCAATCGTCGGGCAATTCCTACAAAGTCCGGCTGATGCTGGCGAAGCTCGGCCGACCGTTCGAACTCGCCGAGGTGGACATTTTCGCCGGCGAGCACCGCACCCCCGAGTTTCTGGCCCTGAACCCGGAAGGGCGGGTGCCGTTGCTGGAGGCGGATGGCCGCCTGCTCGCCGAATCGAACGCCATTCTCTTCTATCTCGCGGAAGGCACGCGCTTCTTGCCCGACGATGCCTTCGAGCGGGCGGAAACCCTGCGCTGGATGTTCTTCGAGCAGAACAGCCACGAGCCCGGCATCGCCGCCGCGCGCTTCTGGCTCACCCAGGTGCGCGGCGGGCGGGATCTGCGCACCCATGACGTCGATCGCTGGATGGAGGAGGGTTATGCGGCGCTGGCGGTGATGGAGCGTCATCTCGCCCACACGGATTTCTTCGCCGCCGACCGATTCACCATCGCCGACCTTGCTCTTTATGCCCACACCCATGTGGCGGAGGAGGGCGAGTTCAGCCTCGCGGCTTTCCCGCGGGTGCGCGGCTGGCTCGGCCGGGTGGCGGCCGATCCCGGCCATGTGGACATGGCATGGCGCCCATCTGTCGCGGCGGCAGAGCGGGGAGAACTCGCGCAGCCGTGAGTGATTGTCATGATGTCGCCATGGTTTACCGGGGTGCCGCCGTGGCGCGGCCATAGTCCGCGACCACCTTGAATCGTGCCGGAAGGACTGATTCGCCGGCCTGAATGTGGCAGTGCCACCGTATCGATTCGCGTGAGAGTGTCATGATGAAGTCCCTCGCCGCCGATATGGGCATCTCGATCGCCCGCCCCGCCGCCGGCCCGCGTGTGCGCGCGGAACCGGAAGCATCTGCGCGGGGCGAGACTTGGTTCGGCGATTCCGCGGCCTTCTCGCCGGCCGATCCGGACACGCTGGCGCGCGCCGTGCGTGCCCACAAGGCGGGGGATGCCTTCGCGCAGGCCGCCCTCACCATCGCCTTGATGCTGGCCATCGGCGTGGTCGCTTTCGTCCTGTCCTCCGGGCACGCGGCGGCGGCGGGCTTTCTCGTGGAGGGCGTTGCCGACCACGCGGCGACCGTGGGCGCGGTGGCGGTGGCCGCCGGCGTGCTGTTGCTCGGCATGGGGGCGACGGTGCGGATGACGGCGCAGGCGGTGCGGGTGCGCGCCCGCAAGCCCGGCGGGCGATGATCGCCGGCCTGCATCCCGCATGGTGGGAATTGCTCGGTTGAAAAAGAAAGGCGCCGGAAACTCTCCGGCGCCTTTCTTCATGTGTCACCGCGCCGCCGCTCGGCTAGGTTGATCTGCGGGCCTTGACCTTCAGGCCCCGGCCCGGAGCCGATCAGATCGGGTAGCGCAGGATGGCGGCGAGGTCGCCCTGGCCCGGCAGATCAGCATGGCGCACCGAAAGCACCCGGCCTCCGGCCTGCAGGGTGCGGCGGGCGATCTCGTCCACCACTCCATAGTTCACGGCGTCCGGGGTGGCATCGAAGCTGACCGCGCCGTCCTCCTCGCCCACGCGGCCGCTCTGGCTTGCATCCATGTTCACCATCAGGGTGTCCACGGCGCCGAAGGTGGCGGCCCGGGCGGCCTGGGCGACATCGGCGGTGGCGCGACCCTGGGCCTCGCGCGCGGCATAGAGGGCGCCGAAGCGCTGGATTTCGGCGGCATAGACTTCGTCCAGCACCTTGCGGGCGGCGTCCGCGAGCACATGGTCGGCGGTGTCGTCGGCGCTGCCGGAGATCACCTGCTCGGTCACATGGGGATAGCTGGAGATGGCCTTGTAGACGGAGGCCATGGGCTCCGCCGCCGCGACGATGAGGGGCCGCTCGTCGCCGGTGAGGACCGGGCGCAGGGCCTGGTCGACGATGCGGGCGTAGCGGGTGAGCAGGGCGCTTTCGCTGGTGCCCTCACCGCTGCGCATGCCGGTGTCGCGCTCCAGGTGGCTGGGGCGTCCCAGCGCGTCGCTGAAATTGTGCGGCAGGCCGGGGACGGTGACATGGTGGGGCGGCAGGTCCGCGGAGACCTCCACGAGGCGCGTGCGGCCGACGCCGATGGCGAGCACATAGGCTTCGTGCGCGAAGGTCACCGAGCGGATGAGGGGCGCGATGTGGAAGCGGTCCGAGACCTCGACGCCATTCTGCAGCTTGTTGGGCAGGCGGAAGGTGCGAATCCCGTTCGCGGTGGCGAAGATGGCGAGGCTGTTGGCCTGGGTGACCCAGAAGGCGTCATCCTCCACCAGCGCCTCGATGCCTTCCTGGATCGGCCAGACGCTGCGCTTGGCGGCGTCGGCCGCCTCAAGCTCCGCCACGGCGGTCTTCAAGAGGTTCTTGAGCTCGATGCGGTCCGCTTTGGTTTCTTGCGTGTTGGGAGTGGTCCGCAGATAAATGGAAACGGCCGGCGCACCACGATACGCGGCAAGTTTTTCGATCTGGGTGCGGGTCGGCAGGTCGATATGAAGCACAGAGAGACTCCCATGTGAATCCCGGCAATCTATCGCGCAGGGGCACCTGAACCTTGATGTGGGACAAAAAGTATTTAACAGTCTGTCGTGAAATCAATTTCTGGCATGTGGAGGCGGGCGGTGAAGCACTCTGTCTCACGCGAATTCCTGGCGCGCCGCGCCGAGGTTGCAGCCGTCCTGCGCCGGCTCGTCGTTTTCATCCTGTGGCTCGCCGTGTGCGCGGCGGCTGCGCCCGCCTGGGCCCTGCCGGAGAAGCCGGTGCGGTTCGGTGGCGAGATGGTGCGGGTGGAGGCGTTTGCCTCCGGGTTGGACCATCCCTGGGGCATGGCTTTTCTGCCTGACGGGCGGCTGCTCGTCACCGAGCGGCCGGGACGGCTCCGCGTGGTGGAACGGAACGGGGTCGTGGCCCCGCCGGTGCGCGGCGTGCCCGCGGTGGCCGCGGTGGGGCAGGGCGGCTTGCTCGACGTCGCCCTTGATCCCGCCTTCTTCGACAACCGCCTGATCTATCTCAGCTTCGCCGAGCGGCGGCCGGATGGGCTCGCGACCGCCGTGGCCCGCGCCAGGCTCAGCCCGGAGGCGGATGCGCTGAGTGACGTCACCGTCATCTTCCGCCAGCAGCCGGCGTGGTCCGGGAGCAACCATTTCGGCTCCCGGCTCGCCTTCGCGCCCGACGGCACCTTGTTCGTGACGCTGGGTGAGCGGTTCGACCTGAAGGAGCGGGCGCAGGACCTGTCCTCGACCCTTGGCAAGATCGTCCGCATCAACGCGGATGGATCGATCCCCAAGGACAATCCCTTCGTCCGTGTCACCGGCGCGCGGCCGGAGATCTATTCCTACGGACACCGCAACGTGCAGGGTGCGGCCATCGAGCCTGGCACCGGTCGCCTGTGGACGGTGGAGCACGGTCCGCGCGGCGGCGACGAGGTCAACCGCCCGCAGCCCGGCCTCAACTATGGATGGCCGGTGATCGGCTATGGGCGGCATTATTCCGGGGAGAAGATTGGCGTGGGCAGCGCCAAGACCGGCATGGAGCAGCCCCTGTTCTACTGGGACCCCTCCATCGCGCCGTCGGGGGCCGCCTTCTATGAGGGCACTCTGTTTCCGGCCTTCCAAGGGCAGCTCTTCGTCGGCGCCTTGGCCGGGGAGGCCCTGGTGGAAGTGAAGGTGCGCGACGGCCTCGTGATGGGCGAGGAGCGGTTGCCCATGGGCGAGCGCGTGCGCGACGTGCGCCTGGGGCCGGATGGGGCGCTGTGGCTCGCGACCGATTCCGACCTGGGGCGGATTCTGCGGGTCGTTCCCGCCGCCGCGCCGCGTCCGGCGGCGGTGGATCAGAATTTGTGGAAGATAAAGTAGGCGCCCGCGGCAATGAAGGCGAAGCCCACCAGATGGTTCCAGCCGAGCGGCTCTTTCAGGTAGAGCACGGAGAAGCCGGCGAAGACGATGAGGGTGATGACCTCCTGCATGGTCTTGAGCTGGGCCGTGGAATAGATCTGCGACCCCAGCCGGTTGGCCGGCACGGCCAGGCAATATTCAAAGAAGGCGATGCCCCAGCTGGCGACAATGGCCAGCACGAGCGGCGCCGACTTGTATTTCAGATGCCCATACCAGGCGAACGTCATGAAGACGTTGGAGGCCAGGAGCAGCACCAGGGGCGCGATCTGCGGGGGCAGCAGGGACGATAGGAAAGGCATGGACGGGCCAAAGTGAGAGGGACGGGGGCGTTTGCCTAGGCTGGGCTTCGGGCAATCGCAAGGCAGGTGTCTGGACGGCGGGCGTTCGGGGCGTTGACGCGCGGAAGCGTGCGACGGGGGCTTTTCGGATGCGCCCGCGCCGCCCATATTGGCGGCATGGCCAAAGCATCCCGTCCCGGAAAGCTCGGTGAGCGCTCGCAGCGCGCCTTCGAGCCGGCGCCCGCCCAGGCGCTCGACCCCGCCCTCGCGCAGTCCCTCGGCTTGGCGCCGGGCGACCTGCCCATGGATTTCGAGGCCAGCGGCGCCTCCGCGACCGTGCAGGCGTTGTCGCGGCTGATCGAGGAGGGGCGGCCCGAGATCAACGGGCAGGCCGCCTGGGTGCCCCACCGTCCGCCGCGGCCCGAGAAATCCGAGGGGGGGGTCTCGTTCGTGATGAAGAGCGAGTTCAAGCCCTCCGGCGACCAGCCCCAGGCCATCAAGGAATTGTGCGCCCAGGCGCAGGCGGGGGAGCGCGATCAGGTGCTGCTCGGGGTCACCGGCTCCGGCAAGACCTTCACCATGGCCAAGGTGATCGAGCAATTGCAGCGCCCGGCCATCGTGCTGGCCCCGAACAAGACGCTGGCGGCGCAGCTCTACGGCGAGTTCAAGAGCTTCTTCCCCGACAATGCGGTGGAATATTTCGTTTCCTATTACGATTACTATCAGCCGGAAGCCTATGTGCCCCGGACCGATACCTATATCGAGAAGGAATCCTCCATCAACGAGCAGATCGACCGTATGCGCCATGCCGCCACCCGCGCGCTGCTGGAGCGGGACGACGTCATTATCGTGGCGTCGGTGTCGTGCATCTACGGTATCGGCTCGGTGGAAACCTATTCGGCCATGACCTTCGACCTGAAGGTGGGCGAGCGCATCGACCAGCGCGCGCTTCTCGCCGACCTCGTGGCCCTGCAATACAAGCGCATCCAGGCCGATTTCGCGCGCGGCACCTTCCGCGTGCGTGGCGACGTGGTGGAAATCTTCCCCGCCCATTATGAGGATCGCGCCTGGCGCGTCTCCTTGTTCGGCGACGAGATCGAGAGCATCCAGGAGTTCGACCCGCTCACCGGCACCAAGAGCGGCGACATGAAAAGCGTGCGCGTCTACGCCGCCTCGCATTATGTGACGCCGCGCCCGACCCTCATCCAGGCCATCACCGGCATCAAGGCCGAGCTGAAGGTGCGGCTGGAGGAGCTGTACAAGATGGGCCGCCTGCTGGAGGCCCAGCGTCTGGAGCAGCGCACCCGCTACGACCTCGAAATGATGGAGGCCACCGGCTCCTGCGCCGGCATCGAGAATTATTCGCGCTGGCTGACAGGCCGCAAGCCCGGCGAGCCGCCGCCGACCCTGTTCGAATATGTGCCGGACAATTCCCTGGTCTTCATCGACGAGAGCCATGTGACGGTGCCGCAGATCGGCGCCATGTATCGCGGCGACTTCCGGCGTAAGGCGACGCTGGCCGAATACGGCTTCCGCCTGCCGAGCTGCATGGACAACCGCCCGCTGCGGTTCGAGGAATGGGAGGCGATGCGGCCGCAGACCGTCCATGTCTCGGCCACCCCCGGCCATTGGGAGATGGACCAGACCGGCGGCGTGTTCGTGGAGCAGGTGATCCGACCCACCGGGCTGGTCGATCCGCCGGTGGAGGTGCGTCCCGCCCGCACCCAGGTGGACGACCTTCTGGGCGAGATCCGCGCCGCCAGCGCCAAGGGCTACCGCACCCTCGTCACCGTGCTCACCAAGCGCATGGCCGAGGACCTCACCGAATATCTGCACGAGAACGGCATCCGGGTGCGCTACATGCACTCCGACATCGACACCATCGAGCGCATCGAGATCATCCGCGACCTGCGGCTCGGCGCATTCGACGCGCTGATCGGCATCAACCTGCTGCGCGAGGGCCTTGACATTCCCGAGTGCGGGCTCGTGGCCATCCTGGACGCGGACAAGGAAGGCTTCCTGCGGTCCGAAACCTCGCTGGTGCAGACCATCGGCCGCGCCGCCCGCAACGTGGACGGGCGGGTCATCCTTTATGCCGACAACATCACCGGCTCCATGAGCCGCGCCATGGCCGAGACCACACGGCGCCGGGAGAAGCAGGTCGCCTATAATGTCGAGCACGGCATCACGCCCGAGAGCGTGAAGAAGGCCATCGGCGACATCCTCAACTCGGTCTACGAGCGCGACCACGTGCAGGTGGACACGGGGCTGATGGAGGAGGGGGCTGCCTTCGGTCACAACCTCAAGGCCGTCATCGCCGACCTGGAAAAGAAGATGCGCACCGCCGCCGCCGATCTCGACTTCGAGACCGCCGCCCGCCTGCGCGACGAGATCCGCCGGCTGGAGGCCACCGAGCTGGCGGTGGCCGACGACCCGCTCGCCCGTCAGGAGGCGGTGGACGACAAGACCGGCGGTTTCAAAGGGCCGCGCAAATACGGTCGCGCCGCCAATCTGCCGCCGGATGCCGCCAAGGCGGCTGGAGCCCCAGCCGGGGCGAAAGCTGTGCAAGGCCGGGGAACGCGTGGCAAGGCCCTGTCCGAAAAGGCGCCCGCGCCGGGTGGACGGACCGCGCGGAAGGCGGCGCCGGAGACGCCCCTGGCGCCCGCCGGAGACCGGGAGGCGCCAGCCACGCGCGCCCCCAGCGCCGCCGCGCCACCGGCGCGATCGTCCAAGGCGCGGACCGAGCTGGAAGCGGCCTTGGAGGGCCTGGCCGAGAAGCAGGCCCCCTATGCGGCGCCCCGCGCCGGGCGGGCGCACAAGCCCTCGCTCGACGACATGGGACCCGGCACCGACCGCGCCGTCCCCCTTTCCGAAGACAGCTTCCGCCCCGGCCCGAGGCCCGATCCGGGCACCAAGGGCTATCGCAAGGGCGGCCGGCGCAAGGGCTGATCGGCCGCCGCGGATGATGCTGTCGGCTGCGGGCGCGGGCGGCGAATGATCTCGCCCACCACCAGTGTATCGATTTCCAGGCGGCGGACCCGCGCGCGGCCGATGCGCGCGCGCCCCACCGCGAGCCGTCCGATGGCGAGGGCCCCCAGTGCTACCGCGCCCACGGCAAGCGCTCCGATGGCGAGCGCGCCCATGGAGCTCAGCCCCACGGCGCCCAGGCCCATTGCGCCGAGGCCTGTGGCCGCGACCGGACGCGCCACCGCCTGGCGGGGCGTGGCGGGGGTCGCGTCCGTCCTGTTCCGGGAGGTGGTCCGGGGTCCATCCTGCGGCTGCGGTTCAGTCATGGCACACGCCTTCTTCTTCGGTCTGGCGAGCGCCAGCGGGGCGCCGGCGCTCGCCTCCCGTCCTGACACTATGCTATTTCGCCCCTGGGGTATGTCGGAGCTGGGACCTTTCCGTCGGCGGCAAGAACGGGCCTGGACGCCGAGAACGAGCCTGAACGCCAAGATGGGGCCTGAACGCAAAGCCGCGCGTGCGGTACGGCGTTTCTTTGCACCGGAGATACCCTCTCGCGGAACAAGCCAAGGGGCGGGGGCATGGAAACGGCGCTGGTCTTCAAGGTTCTCTACATTGTCGCCATCGTCGCCGAGGCGATGACGGCGGCCTTGGCGGCCGGGCGGCGGGAGATGGACTGGGTGGGCGTGTGCCTGCTCGGCTCGGTCACGGCGCTGGGCGGCGGTTCGGTGCGCGATGTGCTGCTGGGGCGCCATCCCCTGTCGTGGATTGAGCATCCGTCCTATCTGCTCATCACCTCGGGCGCGGCGCTGGCGACCGTCGTCATCGCCCGCTACATGCACCACCTGCGCTATCTGTTCCTGTTCCTGGATGCGGTGGGGCTGGTGGTGTTCACCATCATCGGCTGCAACGTGGCCATGGGGCTGGGCATGCCGGTGGTGATCGTCATCGCCTCGGGGTTGATCACCGGGTGCGTGGGCGGCGTGCTGCGGGATGTGCTGTGCGCCGATGTCCCGTTGCTGTTCCGGGCCGAGCTCTACGGCACCGTGTCGATCATCACCGGCGGGCTCTATGTGGGCGGCGCGCAGCTTGGCGTGTCCCATGATCTGCTGATGGTCGGGGTGATGCTGATCGGCCTCGGCCTGCGGCTTCTCGCCCTGCACTATGGCTGGCGCATGCCGAAGTTCGTCTACACCGAAACGCTGCATTGACCGCCGCCACCGCCCGCCCCTCAGGGCACCAGATCATGCGCCGACCAATCGGCGCGCGGCACCTCGGCCCCGAGCGCGTAGCTCAGGTCCTTGATGTCCATGCCGTCGGCGCTGGCGTGGCAGCGATAGGAGAGGCGATACCAATGGCCGGCGCTGCGCACCGCCGCGCCGGGCGCCACGACGCTGTCGCCGCCCACCGTGGTGTCGGCGAAGGCATAGGCCACCAGCTCGTCGGGGCGCATGCCGTGGTGCTCGCGCTCGATCATGCCCATGGCCCGCGCGTTGCAGCGCTGCTCGATGCGCGTGGCCGGGTCCAGGTGAAGCATCATCTCGTCGCGCTTGGGGGTCGCGGCCTGGGCAATGCCGGTACAGACCAGGACGGTCGCGACCGAAGCCGCGAGGGGGAGATGGAGCGCTCTCAAGGGGTCAGTCTCCGTGCGATCGGGAGGCCGACTTAAGTCGCATCTGTGGCAAGGATGAGTCCGGCGTGAGGCCTGTCGATCCCGGCTGGCAAAGGCGGGGCGCCGTCTGTTATGGTTCGATATATATGCGAACTACACAGCGCGGCAGCCCACCTGTCGCGGGTCTGGAAGATTGCCATGGTGGACGCATCGAATCGACCCATGATCCTTGCCGTGCAGGGCGCGGACCGGGAGGTGATCCAGTCGCTCCTGGTGGAGGCGGCCCGCCGCCTCAAGGCCGAGGGGGCCCATGTGCTGGGCGTGGTGGAAGACATGGTGCCTGGCGTCGCCCATCAGGATGTGATGCTGCTCGACCTTGTCACCGGCGCCACCAACCGCCTGCACCAGGACCTCGGCCCGGGATCAGCGGGGTGCAGCCTTGATCCCGAGGGGCTCGCGGCCGCCTGCGCCGGGGTGGAGAACGCCATCACCGAACGCCTCGCCGGCGGCGGCGCCGGGCGCGACACGGTGGTGATCCTCTCCAAGTTCGGCCGCCAGGAGGCGGAGGGGCGAGGCCTGACGTCGGCCTTCTACGCCGCGGTGGCGGCGGAGTTCTCCATTCTCACCTCGGTGTCGCCGTCGGTGGCGGCGGATTGGACCCATTTCGCCGGGGATATGGCCCAGGTGGTGCCGGCCGAAATGGCCGAGGTGGAAGCCTGGTGGCACCGGGCGCCGACGCTCGCCCCGCTGTGACCACCTCGGGCTGGGCTTCCGCTCCGGTGACCTAAAGCCCGATCTCGTCCAGGCTGCGGCCCTTGGTTTCAATGCGGAAGGCGTAGGTGAGCACCGCGCCCAGCACCGAGGTGCCGGCCAGGATGTAGAGCAGGGTCGCCGTGCCGAGATCGACCAGCAGGATCGGGAACAGGAACGCGGTCAGCACCGCGCCCATTTTCGCGAACGCCGCCGCAAAGCCTGCCCCCATGCCGCGAATGTGGGTGGGAAACACCTCGCCGGCCAGGAGATAGGTCTGCGCGTTGGGGCCGAGGTTGGTCATGAAGTTGAACAGCATGAAGCCGGCGAAGATGAGGGTGATCCGCGGCCCGTCGGTGTAATAGGTGGACAAGGCGGCGATCAGCAGGCCCCCGGCGCAGCCAAGGAAGCCGAGGATCTGCAGTGGGATGCGCCCCACCCGGTCGGCCAGCAGCACGGCGGCGCCGACGCCGAGGATGAGCAGGAGGTCGATGGCGGCGGCGCCCTCGGCCGCGAGTTCGTCATCGGCGATGAGGTCGGTCAGATCCTGGCCATGAGTGGCGGCGACCCCCAGGGCGGCGGCCAGGATGGTGGGCGTGAAGATGCCGATGCCGTAGGTGCCGAGATCCTGGAGGAACCAGGGCACCGCCGCCAGGATGGTGGCGCGCCGGTTGCGGGCGCTGAACAGCGCCGAGGGGTGCCGGTCTTCCTTGCTGTGGGGCTTGTGCTTGCTCTCAAGCTTGATGTGCTTGGGATATTGCGGCTTGCGCTTCAGCAGCTTGTGGGCTTCGTGCTCGGCTTCCGAATGACGCCCGTGCACCATCAGCCAGGAGGCGCTTTCGGTCACGAAGAAGCGGCCGACCACCACCGCCAGGGCGGGCAGAATGGCCACGGCATACATGAGGCGCCAGCCGCTCACGTCCGCGAGGTTGGACAACACCAGATAGCCCACCAGGGTGCCGGTGAGTGCGCCCACCGCCTGGAAGCCGAAGGCGCCGAGCACCAGCCGACCGCGCGCGGAGGTGGGGATGCTCTCCGAGATCACCAGATGGGCGGTGGGGTAGTCGCAGCCGAGCGCCACGCCCATGCCGAACAGGAAGGCGACGGTCCAGCCGAACGACGGGCTGATCGAGAGCAGCGCCAGGAAGATGATGAAGATCACCATCTCCACGATGAACATCACCTTGCGGCCGAACTGATCGGCCAGCCCGCCCAGCAGCAGCGCGCCGATGAGGATGCCGGCGAGGCTCGCCGCCCCCACGAGACCGTGCTGGAAGGCGTTCATGCCGAACTCGCGCGACATCAGCGGCATGGCGACGCCGGTCATGAATACCACCAGGCCCTCGAAGAACTTTCCGGCCGCCGCGAGCCACCAGATGCGCCATTGCATGGTGGTCATGGGGGCCGCGCCCACGCTGGTGCCATCGGGCCAGATGGGGGTCTCGTCGATATAATCCTGAACGGATCTGGCCGGGGAAAGGGCCGCGTTCGTCGGCATCTCGTTCATGGTGGTACCCCTAGAGTTCCAGGGGAGGGAAACCTCTTTACCGTGAAGCCGTTATGACGGCTCCGCCCTCTGGCGGCCCATGGCGTGACAAGCTATGGGTGGAAGCGGGTGCGGGTGCCTGCAAACGCGGAAGGTCGAGGCCGCCGGTTGGGGGCGCGCCACGGCCCAAGGGGGCAACGGTTCCGGCGTCCGCCGGAGGCGCGTTGCGTGCTCCGTCCGCGTCATCGGGTTGCTGGAGGCTGTCATGTCGCTGCGTCGCACCACTTTCATGTCCGCTGCCGCGCTGACGGCGCTGGCCGTCGCGCTTGCCGCCTGCCAGGGCTCCCCGGATAGCTGGGGCACCGGCGTCGTCAAGCAGACCGATGCCTTCGGCGATTATTCCGAGACCATCGTCGCGGTGCCGAAGCCCACGGCCGGACCGCGCCAGTTCCAGTGCACCGGCCCGTTCGCGCCCAATTCCACCGCCATCAATCTGGCGGCGGACTTCGGACAAGCCAATGTGGTCACCGGCACCGTCACCTCGCCCGACGGCAATTCGTCGCCCGGCGTGGTGCTGCTGCCGAACGATCCGGCGCTGGCCATGGAAATCTCGTTCAAGGATCCCGGCGCTCTCGCCGGCCCCCGCCGGATCTCCTTCACCGAGGAGAGCACCTGGACGGTGAACGGCATCGGCATCGGCTCCACCATCGCCGACCTTGAGAAGGCGAACGGCGGCCCGTTCCGCATCCAGGGCTTCGGCGGGGCGGCCGGCGGCGTGGTGGCCGACTGGCAGGGCGGGCGCCTCGCCAACATCGGCGGGGGCTGCCGGCCCGGCGTGCAACTCGCGCTGCCGGCGACCGTGAGCAACGCTGCCCAGGGCAAGGTGTCCGGCCCGCGCCGCCTGTCGTCTACGGATGCGAGCGTGCGCGCGGCCAATCCCACCGTCGGCGTGTTCTGGATCAACTATCGCTGAAGACCGGCGCGCGCCGCGCCCCTAGGCGCGGTGCAGGGAGCGGTCGGCGAAGGCCCAGACGCGGTAGCCGGTGAAGGTCCACACCAGGGTGATGCCCGTGGCCACCACCTGCGCCGCCAAGTAGTACACGTCAAGGCCGTGCACCAGCACCTCCATGATGAGGGCGTTGAGCGCGAACGCGCCCAGCGCCACCACCGCGAATCGCGGCACCGCTCCGGCATGGGAGCGGGTCGAATCGAAGGTGAACAGTCGGTTCAACGTGTAGGATACGATTGCCCCCACTACCGACCCCATGACCGAGCCGGCGACCGGACCTGCCATATCCTGCTCCACCACCAGCGCGAGCGTGGCGAAGTGGGCACCCGTGGCGACAAGGCCCACCCAGGCGAACGCGCCGATCTGAAGTACGAGCGGGCGGTAACGTAGAACCGCTTTGCGGATCTTGGTCATCCGACTTGTGAACACCTTGCAACGCTCCTTTGCGGGCGGCAGAGGGGAAGGCGTCTTCCGTCGCCGGAAATTATGGTCTAAGGAAGTCCATCAGTGAGCCGGCACGCGCGATTTTTTGCGCGTCACGCCGGCTTTAGCCGCATCTATCGTCCTCGTGTCGTCGCGCTTGCGTGCCGTATCCGCGGGTGACGGAGATGATCCTGTAGGGGGCGCGCGACCCGCGGCCCTTTTTTTGCGCCTGAAGCCTTTTCCCTCGCCGCCCGTCGGCAGGGGACAAGTGCATGCCAGGGGCCAAGGTGAGCCAGAGCGCCAGAGAGACATGCCGAAACGCACAGATCTCGAAACCATCCTCATCATCGGCGCCGGCCCGATCGTCATCGGCCAGGCGTGCGAGTTCGATTATTCCGGCACCCAGGCGGTGAAGGCGCTGAAAGAGGAGGGGTACCGGGTCGTCCTGGTGAACTCGAACCCGGCGACCATCATGACCGATCCGGACATGGCGGACGCGACCTATATCGAGCCCATCACCGCCGAAATCGTCGCCAAGATCATCGAGAAGGAGCGCGGCGATCGCTCCAAGGGCTTCGCGCTGTTGCCGACCATGGGCGGCCAGACCGCGCTGAACTGCGCGCTGTCGCTCAAGAAGATGGGCACGCTGGAGACGTTCGACGTCGAGATGATCGGCGCCACCGCCGAGGCCATCGACAAGGCCGAGGACCGCGAGCTGTTCCGCGAGGCCATGACCAAGATCGGCCTTGAGACGCCCCGCTCGCGCCAGATCAAGACCCTGGCCCAGGCGCTCGATGCCCTGGAGGAGGTGGGCCTGCCGGCCATCATCCGCCCGTCCTTCACCATGGGCGGCACCGGCGGCGGCATCGCCTACAACAAAGCCGAGTTCATCGAGATCGTGGAGCGTGGCATCGACGCCTCGCCGACTAGCGAAGTGCTCATCGAAGAGAGTGTGCTCGGCTGGAAAGAGTATGAGATGGAAGTGGTCCGCGACAAAGCGGACAACTGCATCATCATCTGCTCCATCGAGAATATCGACCCGATGGGCGTGCATACCGGTGATTCGATCACCGTCGCGCCGGCCTTGACGTTGACCGACAAGGAATACCAGATCATGCGCGACGCCTCGCTGGCGGTGCTGCGCGAGATCGGGGTGGAGACCGGCGGCTCCAACGTGCAGTTCGCGGTGAATCCCGAGGATGGCCGCCTCATCGTCATCGAGATGAACCCGCGGGTGTCGCGGTCCTCGGCGCTGGCGTCGAAGGCCACCGGCTTTCCCATCGCCAAGGTCGCCGCGCGCCTCGCCGTGGGCTACACCCTGGACGAGATCGAGAACGACATCACCGGCGGCGCGACGCCGGCATCCTTCGAGCCCACCATCGACTATGTGGTGACGAAGGTGCCGCGCTTCGCGTTCGAGAAGTTCCCCGGCGCCGACCCGGTGCTCACCACCGCCATGAAGTCGGTGGGCGAGGCCATGGCCATCGGCCGTACCTTCCAGGAATCGCTGCAGAAGGCCTTGCGCTCCCTGGAAACCGGGCTGACCGGCCTCGATGACATCGAGATCGAGGGCCTGGGTCAGGGCGACGACAAGAACGCCATCCGCGCCGCGCTCGGTACCCCGACGCCGGATCGCCTGCTCT
This sequence comes from Xanthobacter agilis, assembly GCF_021730435.1. Classification (GTDB taxonomy): domain Bacteria; phylum Pseudomonadota; class Alphaproteobacteria; order Rhizobiales; family Xanthobacteraceae; genus Xanthobacter; species Xanthobacter agilis. The sequence continues at coordinate 41,052 of NZ_JABWGX010000023.1, read as the reverse complement.
ATGTGGCCCAGGCCATGCGGCTCGGCATGTCGGATGACCAGATCCACGCCGCCTGCAAGATCGATCGCTGGTTCCTGGCGGAAATCCGCGGCATCGTCGAGGCCGAGGGCAAGATCCGCCGGCTGGGCCTGCCGGCGACCGCGGGCGCCTTCCGCAAGCTGAAGGGCATGGGCTTTTCGGACGCGCGGCTCGCCACCCTCGCCAGCCGCACCGAAGCCGACGTGCGGGCGCAGCGCCGCGCGCTCGACGTGCATCCGGTCTACAAGCGCATCGACACCTGCGCCGCCGAGTTCGCCTCGCCGACCGCCTACATGTACTCGACCTATGAGACCCCCTTCGCCGGCGCGCTGGCGGACGAGTCGCGGCCATCGGACCGCGAGAAGGTCGTCATCCTGGGCGGCGGGCCGAACCGCATCGGCCAGGGCATCGAGTTCGACTATTGCTGCTGCCATGCGGCCTTCGCCCTCAAGGACGTGGGCTACGAGGCCATCATGGTCAACTGCAACCCGGAGACCGTCTCCACCGATTACGACACCTCGGACCGGCTCTATTTCGAACCGCTGACCGCCGAGGACGTGCTGGAGCTGATCGAGCGCGAGCGCACCAACGGCACGCTGAAGGGCGTGATCGTGCAGTTCGGCGGCCAGACCCCGCTGAAGCTCGCCAAGGCGCTGGCGGATGCGAATGTGCCGATCCTCGGCACCTCGCCGGATGCCATCGACCTCGCGGAGGACCGCGACCGCTTCAAGCACCTGCTGGAGCGCCTCAACATCCGCCAGCCCGCCAACGGCATCGCCTATTCGGTGGAACAGGCACGGCTGGTGGCGTCCGATCTCGGCTATCCCATGGTGGTGCGCCCCTCCTATGTGCTGGGCGGGCGGGCCATGCAGATCATCCGGGAAGAGAGCCAGCTCGGCGACTACCTGCTGGAGACCCTGCCCGGCCTCGTGCCGCAGGAGATCAAGGCCCGCTATCCCAACGACAAAACCGGCCAGATCAACACGGTGCTCGGCAAGAACCCGCTGCTGTTCGATCGCTATCTGTCGGATGCCATCGAGGTGGACGTGGACGCGCTGTGCGACGGCACCGACGTGTTCATCGCCGGCATCATGGAGCATATTGAGGAGGCGGGCATCCATTCCGGTGACAGCGCCTGCTCGCTGCCGCCCTATTCGCTGAGCCCGGAGATTCTCGCCGAGCTGGAGAAGCAGACCTCGGCCATGGCCCTGGCGCTGGGTGTCGGCGGCCTCATGAACGTGCAGTATGCCATCAAGGACGACGACGTCTATGTCCTGGAGGTGAACCCGCGCGCCTCGCGCACGGTGCCGTTCGTGGCCAAGGTGATCGGACTGCCCATCGCCAAGCTCGCCGCGCGCGTGATGACGGGGGAAAAGATCGCATCGTTCGGCCTCAAGACGCCGAAGTTCGACCACATCGCCATCAAGGAGGCGGTGTTCCCCTTCGCGCGCTTCCCCGGCGTCGACACCGTGCTCGGCCCGGAGATGCGGTCCACGGGCGAAGTGATGGGGCTCGATACCGATTTCGGCGTGGCCTTCGCCAAGAGCCAGCTCGGTGGCGGCACCAAGGTGCCGAAGTCGGGAACCGTGTTCATCTCCTTGAGGGAGCAGGACAAGGCCCGGATCCTGCCATCGGTTCAGATGCTCCAGGGCCTGGGCTTCAAGGTGATCGCCACCTCCGGCACCCAGCGTTTCCTGGTGGAGCACGGCATTGCCGCCACCAAGATCAACAAGGTGCTGGAAGGCCGCCCGCACATCGTCGACGCCATCAAGAACGGCGAGGTGCAATTGGTGTTCAATACCACCGAAGGGGCGCAGGCTCTTGCGGATAGCCGCTCGCTCCGGCGCGCAGCCCTCTTGCAGAAAGTGCCGTATTACACCACGCTGTCCGGAGCCGTCGCGGCGGCCGAGGGGATCAAGGCCTATGTGGGGGGCGACCTGAAGGTGCGCCCGCTCCAGGACTATTTCCACGCCGACCACGATCCTCGGGCGTCGGGCAAACCCTCGGTCGCCTGAGGGATTGACGGGCAGGTTCAGCAGCGCGGGCGTTTCGGCGTCCGCGCATTCTTGTCGTTTGGTCCCTTTCAGTCTGGCCGGTCGGCTGCGTGTCGCCGGCCGGGATGGTCGGCGTCGGGCCGGCGGGGGATCTCGGGCCGTGCCGCAGAGTTCCGCGTTGCGCGGGCACGGTGATTTTCAAGGGCGACGAACCGCAGGCCGCGGTGTCTCGCACGCATCAGTTTCGGGAGGTCTTGAAAGGACCCATGGAGAAGATTCCGATGACCGTCGGGGGCTATGCGGCCCTCGAGCAGGAGTTGAAGCATCGCCAGCAGGTGGAGCGCCCGCGCATCATCGCCGCGATTTCAGAAGCGCGCGCCCATGGCGACCTGTCCGAGAATGCCGAGTATCACGCCGCCAAGGAGCTGCAATCGCTCAATGAGGGCCGCGTCGCCGAGCTCGAGGACAAGCTGTCCCGCGCCGAGGTGATCGACGTGTCCAAGCTCTCGGGCGATGTGGTGAAGTTCGGCGCCACGGTGACTCTGGTGGATGAGGACACCGAGGAAGAAAAGGTGTGGCAGATCGTCGGCGACAGCGAGGCTGATGCCAAGGCGGGCCGTATCTCCATTTCCTCGCCCGTCGCCCGCGCCCTCATCGGCAAGAAGAAGGGCTCCTCCGTCGAGGTGGTGACGCCCAAGGGTGCCCGCTCCTTCGAGATCGTCGAGGTGCGCTGGTCCTGAGGCCATGGCGCACCTGCGCCGAGGCCAAGGGTTTCACCCTGCCGGCGGATGCGGCAAGCGGGGTTCCGCGCCGGTTCCGTCCGGCGCGGCGCCGTAGACTTCCCGCGTGAGATCCACCCAGGCCCGCGCGGCGCGGGACAGATAGCCCCCGCGCCGCCAGACGAGCGCCATGTGCCATTGGGTGTGGGGCTCGTCGAGCTGCACCAAGGACACCGCCGACGTGCGCCTGAGCGCCGCGATGGTCTGCGGCAGGAACGCGACGCCGAGGCGCGCCGCCACCAGCTCCACGATGAAATCGATCTGCCCGCTGCGGGCCGCGACCGTGGGTGAGAACCCGTTGCGCTCGCAGGCCTCCAGCAGCACCTTGTTGAGCGCGAACCCCTGTTCGAACAGGATGAAGGGCGAGGCCGCCAGGGCCGCGATGCCGGTCGTCCGTTGGCCCGCGAGGGGGTGTTGTGTGGACATCACCGCCATCAGCGGTTCGCAGCGCACGGGCTGGAAGTCGAAGTCGTCCGCCGTGGGCAGGAGCGAGGCGGCCAACTCCACCTCGCCCGCCAGCACGATTTCTTCCAGCCGCTTGGACCCCTGCTCGGTCAGGCGGATCTCGATGCCCGGATAGCGCGCGCGGTAGATGGCGAACAGGGGGGCGAACAAGGTGCTCGCCCCAAGCGGCGGCAGCCCCAGGCGCAGCGTGCCGGTCTTGAGGCCGCGCAGGTCGGCCAATTCGGCGATCAGATCGTCCCGCTCGGCCAGCATGGCGAGGGCCCGGCGATAGACGATCTCGCCGGCGGCGGTGAGCATGCTCTTGTGGCCGATGCGGTCCAGCACCGGCACGCCCAATTCCTCCTCCAGCTGCTTCACCGCTTTCGAAATGGTGGGCTGGGTGGCGAACACCACCTTGGCCGCCTGGGAAAAGCCGCCCTGGCGCACCACTTCGACGAAGGCTCTCAGGGTCCGCAGTTCCATTCAATTCCCATATGGAATGGATTAAATTCAGTCAATTCATTTTCATTATAGAGGGGGTGCGCCTATCTTGAGGGTGACGGCACTGGAGGTGCCCCCCATGTTTACCAAAATGCCTGATCCGGCGCGCGCATTCCGGCGCAGCTCTGTTCTATTCCGCACCGCGCTTCATCATTCCGGCCTGTTGCAGATCGCTGTTCTGGCGCTGTTCTGGATGCTGGGCGAAGCGGTGGTGCGCCTCGCCCATGTGCCTCTTCCCGGCGGCATCATCGGCATGGCGGTGGTGCTGGCGCTGCTCGCCAGCGGCTGGATCCGCCCCATCGCCGTGCGGCGCGGCGCGTCCTGGCTGATTGCCGAGATGCTTCTGTTCTTCGTGCCGGCGGTGATGGCGGTGCTCGATCATCACGAATTCGTGGGCCTGCTCGGGCTCAAGATCGTGGCGGTGATCCTGGTGGGCACCGTGCTCGTCATGGGCGGAACCGCGCTCACGGTGGACCTTTGCTACCGCTGGCGCGCCCGGCGGGAGGCGCGCCATGCCGGCGCTTGACGCGGTCGAGGCGACCCTCTTCTGGTCCGCGGTGACCATCGGCTGCTATCTGGTGGCCCGCTTCATCGCCCGGCGGTGGCGCTTCTGGTGGACCTCGCCGCTGTTGTTGACGCCGGTCATGGTCGGGCTGGTGGCGGTGAGCCTCAACGCGGGCTATGCGGAATACATCCGCTCCACCCATTGGCTGGTGCTGATGCTGGGGCCGGCGACCGTGGCCTTCGCCATTCCCATTTACGAGCAGCGGGCGGTCATCCGCCGGCACTGGCCGGTGCTGTTGCTCGGCGTGCTGGTGGGCAGCTCCATCGCCATGGTGGCGGCCTTCTTCATGGCCTCCTGGCTGGGGCTGTCGTCCACCGTGCAGCTCTCGCTGATGCCGCGTTCCACATCCACGCCGTTCGCCATGGCGGTCTCCGACGACATCGGCGGCCTGCCGGACCTGACGGCGGTGTTCGTGATCCTCACCGGAGTGTGCGGGGCGGCGCTGGGCGAACTGCTGCTGAAGGTGATGCCGCTACGCTCGTCGCTGGCGCGGGGCGCTCTGTTCGGCATGGGCGCGCACGGCGCTGGCGTCGCCAAGGCGCACCAGATCGGCGGCGAAGAGGGCTCCATCGCCGGTCTCGTGATGGTGCTGGCGGGCCTGTTCAACGTGATGATGGCGCCGGTGGTGGCCTTCCTTCTGCGCTGAGGTACGGCGCGCGCCGTGCCATGCCGGTCGCCTGCGTCATGTCCGCCGCATGCAGCGTGGCCGCGATCAGCACCACGGTGGCACCGAACTGGTGCGCGAGCGCGACGCCGAGCGGCACCGCGAGCAGCAGGGTGGCAATACCCAGCATCGCTTGGGCGCTTACCACGGCGAATAACAGGCAAGCCCCCCGCGCCCCATGGGTGCGGCGGGCATCGAGGGCGTGGAGGAGGCTCGCGGCCCAAAGGGCATAAGCGATCATGCGGTGATCGAACTGCACCGTGAGCGCGTTCTCGAACAGGTTTCGCCACCAGGGCCGCATCGCGCCGAGCTGGTCGGGCGCGGGGATGAGCGCGCCGTCCATGAGCGGCCAGGTGTTGAAGGCCATGCCGGCGTCGAGCCCGGCCACCAGTCCTCCGGCGAAAATCTGCACCAGCACCAGTATCGGCAGGGCGACGGCGGTGGCGCGCAGGCGCATCCCCATGTCGGGCGGTGCCGCCGATGGTGCGGCCGGTGGTGCGAGCGTGCGCGCCACCATTACCGTGGCGCTCAGGATCAGGCCGGCAAGGGTCAGGTGGATCGCGAGCCGGTAGGGGCTGACGGAGGTGCGTGCGCTGAGGCCCGAGGCGACCATCCACCAGCCCACTGCCCCCTGAAGGCCGCCGAGGGCGAACAGGCCGAGACAGCAGGCGAGCAGCCATCCGCGCACCGCGCCGGTGGCCGCGAAATACAGCAGCGGCAGCAGGACCACCGCGCCCACGAGCCGGCCGAGCAGGCGATGGGTCCATTCCCACCAATAGATACGCTTGAAGCCGTCCAGCCCCATGCCCCGATTGAGGATCTCATATTGGGGAATGGCCTTGTAGCGCTCGAACTCCGCCTGCCATTCCGCCGGCGAGAGGGGCGGAACCACGCCCGTCACCGGCTTCCATTGGGTGATGGAAAGGCCGGATTCGGTGAGCCGGGTGGCGCCGCCCACCCCCACCATGGCGACGATGAGCGCTGCCACCACGTAAAGCCAAAGGCGCACGGCCCCTGCGGCGCGCGGGCCGCCGGGGGCGAAGACCGCTGGCGGTGCCGCCGCGATGGCGGGCCGGGTCGCATCCCGCATGGCGTTCTCTCCCTGCCGGCGGGTCATTCTGTCGTGGCTCTCGCGGCCGATCCGTTATAGAGGGCTCCTGCCCGGCGCCACAAGGCGCGGCGAAAGGGGAGAACAACCATGATGCCCCAGCGCATCCGCAAGCTCATCGGCACGGTGCTGCTGCTGGCTCTGGTGGTGGTATGGGCGCTTGGCGCGATGGTGATCGCGCAAGGGCGGGTGACTGAGCTGCACTGGGCGGCGCAGACGGTTTGCTATGTGCTGCTCGGCACGCTCTGGGTGATCCCCGCCGGCGCCCTCATCTGGTGGATGGAGCGCCCCGACCGCCCCAAGGCTTGACAGGACGTGCCTGGAACGCCCCGGAGGACGTCTTCCGGGGCGCGGCCCGCGGGTGGGGGCGTCCACGGGAAGGGGCCGAGGGTGACGGGCGCCGCGCGCGGTTTCAGGCGGCGCCGCGCCAGATCTGCGGTTCCTCGGCCTGCGGTTCGGGTCGGCTCGGCCGCCGCACCGGAGGGTGTGTCTCGGGCCCGCGCGCGGGGGACGCCGGCGCGACCTGGGGCGGCAGGATGTCTTCCGCCTCGGCGGGGGGCAGCACCTCACCGGTGGCGAAGCGCAGCATCACGATGCGTGAGAAGCGCATGGCTGCGAGCGCATCGAAGCTCTCCACCGCGGCGGTGGCCGGGGCGGTATCGGCGGTGAGGCACACCACCAGGGGCTCGCTTTCGGCCAGGGTCGCATCGTTGGGGTCCAGCGGCGGATTGGCCACCACCACATAATCATAGGTCTGCCGCAAGGCATCGAGCACGGCGCCGAGTCGCGCCGCGTCCGCGGGCTCATCGGCCGGGCCGGGCGCGTCGGTGCCGGTGGCCGAGCTCCAGCCCGGCGGCAGATGGCCGGGCGGAATGACATGGGCGCGGGAGTGGGGATCGCGGTGCAGGGTTTCGCCAAATCGCGCGCGTCCCACCAGCAGCTCGCGGACACCAGGGTCGGCGGCCTCGCAGCCGAGGTCGAGCAGGCCGGCCTTGTCCACGCTCTGGTCGAGCACCACCAGCACCACGCCGGCGTCGTCGCCCAGCCGGCGGGCGAGGGTCCGGGCGCAGCGGCTGGCGGCCTCGTCGAGCCCATCCGAGGTCACGCACACGAGCCGTCCGCGCCCGGGCTCCGACGCCTGGGACCCGGTGACGGCATGGGCCAGCAGGTGGGCCACGGCCTCATCAAGCGCAAGGCCGCTGGCGGCCGGACCGTCGAGCCAGGTGATGCGATGGGGTGAATCAAGCTGCAGTGGCAGCGCCGCGCGGTCGACAAGGCCCTGGGGCAGGGGTTCGCGATGGTGCTGCCGGCGCCCGAGGAGAAAGGTCGCGAGGGCGGCCGCGAGCAGGGTGAAGGGCAGAGGCCCCGGCACATCCGGCAACATGGGCGCGGCGGCGCCGGCACCGCCGCTAAGGCCGGGGAGCGGCGACACCGCGTCTGGCGCCGGGCGGGCATCGAGGCGCAGCGCCGCCGCCACATAGGCGTCGGCGAGTCGGGCGGCGAGCGCCGGGGTCGCGGCGGAGACGGCGATGTCATATCCGCGCCCGCCGTTGATCGGCGTGACCGAAACGTCCTGGACCACGCGGCGGGCCGCCTGTTCGGTCAGGGCCGCGGCATCGCCTGCGGCGGCGGCAAACAGGCTGTCGGTGGCAAGGCGTGCCACGTCTGCGGGGGCGAGCCTTTCGATGGCGTCGCGCGCAAGTTCCCGCGAGCCGAGCACCTGGGCGATGCCCCGCACCGCTGCGGCAGGCGGCTGGATCGCCATGTTGAAGGCGAGTTCCGCGCTGGCGGTGAAGCGCAGCGGCAGGGCACTCAGAAGAGACAGGGCCGCGAGCGCCGCCGCCCCCACGGCGAAGCCGCTCACGCGACGGGCGCGGGCGGGGGCCGCGCCTGTGACGTTCATCGCGATCTCGGCGACATTCGAGGCCATGCGCTGCTGGTCCCGCTCTGGCCAGCGCAAGAGGCGCCAGCTTCGTGACGATAGCAGAGCCTGTTTATGGTTGAGAGAAGGTTAAAGGTGCCGCCGGTGGCGATCACGGTGCCGTTCAGCGGTCTTCCCAGCTCGGCGCGCGCTTGGCGAGAACGGCGGACATGCCTTCTTCCGCATCCCGCGCGAGCATGTTTTCGGTCATCACGCGGGAGGCATAGGCATAGGCCTCGTCGAGGCCCATTTCGATCTGGGCGTGGAAGGCAGCCTTGCCGAGCTTTACCGGAACCTGGGATTTCTCGGCGATTCGGTGGGCGAGGGCGGTGGCGGCCGCGACCGCCGAGCCCTTTTCCACCACCCGGTTCACGAGGCCCATGCGCAGCGCGTCCTCGGCCTCCACCCATGCGCCGAGCAGCAGCATTTCCATGGCGTGTTTGCGCGAGACGTTGCGCGACAGCGCCACCATCGGCGTATGGCAGAACAGGCCGATATTGACGCCGGGCGTGCAGAAGCGCGCCTGCGCCCCCGCCACCGCCAGGTCGCAGCTCGCCACCAACTGGCAGCCGGCGGCGGTGGCCATGCCCTCCACCGCCGCGATCACCGGCTGCGGCAGGCGGACGAGGGCGGTCATCAAGGTGGAGCAGCGCTTCAGCACATCCTCGAAATAGGCCCGGCCCCGATCGGCATCGTCCCGATGACCCTGGAGCTCCTTGAGGTCGTGGCCGGCGGAGAACACCGGGCCTTCCGCCGCGAGCACCACCGCGCGCACCGCCGTGTTGCCGGCGATGTCGGCGAGGGCGCCGGTGAGCGCCGCCATCATGGCTTCCGACAGGCTGTTGCGCGATTGCGGACGGGCGAGGGTGAGGGTGGCGATGCCGTCGGCCACCTCGGTCTTCAGGAGCGGGCTGTCGGCGGTGGGGGCGGGATGGGCAGTCACGGGGGCACTCCTCCGGGGATGCGGGCGGCTTGATCTTGTGGCGCGCCATTCTATGCACAAGGCTCCGGAGGCGCGAGCCGGGCACCGGACAATGACAGCCAAACGGCGAAAGCCGAACAATGACAAGCAACGGGAGGACACCCATGACGATCGAGGGCGGCAAAGCCACGCCGGTGATGACCATCGCGGCGCTGGAGACGTTCCTGCATGGGGCGTTTCCCCAGGCGTTCGGACCCGGCAAGCCGCACCATATCGAAACCATCGGTCCGCGGACCGCCACCATCCGCCTCGATGCCGCCGAGGAGCATCTGCGGCCGGGCGGCACGGTTTCCGGCCCGGCGCTGATGGCGCTGGCGGATATTGCCGTCTATGTGGCCCTGCTGGCGCAGATCGGTCCGGTGGCGCTGGCGGTGACCACCAACCTGTCCATCAATTTCCTGCGCAAGCCGGCGCCCGGCGCGATCTTCGCGGATGCGCGGCTCATCAAGCTGGGCAAGCGGCTCGCGGTGGGCGACGTGGGCCTCAGGGGCGCGGGCGACGACGACCTCGTGGCCCACTGCGTGGCCACCTATTCCATCCCCGAGCGGCCAGCCATGGGCTGACCCGCCGGGCGCGGGTGTCCGCCGTTTCACGCGGAGGCCGTGCCCATGCGGAGAGGAACCGGCCCCAACTTTCTGTGATATCAGCCACTTTTAGATGGTGTTGAAATACCAAAATAATAACGTATTGTTTTGTAATGAGAAAATGGCGCGCTGCGGCGTTGACGTGGTTTTGGGGCTCGGATACAAGCGCGCTTCATTGCCGGAGCGCGTCGCGGGTTCCCATCTGGGTCCGCTCCAGCTGTCACAATCGGAAATCGATCCCATGAAGACGTATTCGGCCAAGCCCGCCGATATCGAAAAGAAGTGGGTGGTGATCGACGCCAGCGGCCTTGTTGTGGGTCGTCTCGCCAGCATCATCGCCATGCGCCTCAAGGGCAAGCACCTGCCCATCTACACCCCCCACGTGGACTGCGGTGACAACATCATCGTCGTGAACGCGGAGAAGGCGGTGTTCACCGGGCGCAAGAAGGACCAGAAGGTCTATTATCACCACACCGGCTTCCCGGGTGGGATCAAGGAGCGCACCGCCAAGTTCGTGCTCGAAGGCCGCTTCCCGGAGCGTGTCATCGAGAAGGCGGTGGAGCGCATGCTCGCCCGTGGCCCGCTCGGCCGCAAGATCCTCGGCAACCTGCGTGTCTACAAGGGCCCGGCTCACCCCCATGAGGCCCAGCAGCCCGTCGCGCTCGACGTGGCGGCTCTCAACCGTAAGAACGTGAGGAACTGACATGGCCGAGGTTCTCCAGTCCCTCGAAGCCCTCGGCGGCGCCGACCTCGCCATCGAGGTGTCCGCTCCCGTCCATGTCCAGAAGCTGGACAAGTTCGGTCGCGCCTATGCCACCGGCAAGCGCAAGGACGCGGTCGCCCGCGTGTGGATCCGTCCCGGCACCGGCAAGATCACGGTGAATGATCGCGACATCGAGGTGTATTTCGCCCGTCCGGTGCTGCGCCTCATGATCAACCAGCCGTTCCAGGCCGCGGCCCGCGAAGGTCAGTACGACGTGGTGTGCACGGTCGCCGGCGGTGGCCTGTCCGGCCAGGCTGGCGCGGTGCGCCATGGCCTGTCCAAGGCGCTCACCTATTACGAGCCCGAGCTGCGCGGCCCCCTCAAGAAGGGCGGCTTCCTCACCCGCGACAGCCGCGTGGTCGAGCGCAAGAAGTACGGCCGGGCCAAGGCGCGTCGGTCGTTCCAGTTCTCGAAGCGCTGATTCGCGCTTCAGGCTTGCAGGTACGAGAAACGGCGGGGGCTTCCCCGCCGTTTTTCTTTTGTCCGGCCCGATGTGTCCAATGCCACGGCCCATGCCCGCGTCGGGGCAAGAAAAAGGGCCGCCGAGCGGTGCTCGCGGCCCTTTGGTCGAATGGGTCCGGCGGGGAGTGGGCTCCGCGCACGGGGCTCAGAAGCTCGGCGTGTCGCCGTCGAGCGGGCTCCAGGAGCCGTTGTTGGTGGGATCGCCGGGCGGGCCGGAGCCGTAGCCGCCCGACAGGTCGGGCGGGAACACATAGTCGGTGTTCTCGCCCCTGCCGATCTTCACGTCCGGCTTGATCGCCGGCCCCGGCCCCGGATCCAGGTAATTGCCCTGGGGAATCACCGGCAACTGAATGACATTCGGAGTAATGACCACATGGGGCCGGGACGCGGTCTGCGCCAGCGCCACCGTGGTGAGGCAGCCGAGACCCACCAGCAGCATCATGGTGTGCGCGCTGGCTTCCAACCTGATTGTGAGCATGGCTCAGCTCCACGAACCCGAACTTGATCCTGCCTTGAAGCATGTTCGCACGAGGGTGTGAAGGCCCCGCGATGGGCCGCACGCGTTTCGCGTGATGCGGAAACGCCATTGTGTCGTCGCCGCGCGAGGTCCGGTTCCGGCGCACGCGCGCCATTCCCCAACGTCATAATTGCGCTTTTTCGCGCGCCGCACCGTCGCAGGCGGCGCCCTGGCCTTGGCGCGGCGGGCGCGAATGTGCTTCGCTCACAAGGAGATGGAAACCGGCTTGGGGGATGGGATGATGGGGCGGACAGGTTGGATGGCGGCGGGCCTCGGCGTCGTGGTGATGGCCCTGACGATAGGGGAGGCGGCTGCGCTCCCCGCGCGGATCATCCTGCTGCGCCATGGCGAGAAGCAGGATGCCTATCGGCTCTGCGCGGTGGGCATGGAGCGGGCGCAGGCGCTCGCCGCTCAGCATCTCGGCCGCGACGCAACGGCCAGCCTGTTCCGTCCGGGCGAGGTGCCGAAGGCGTTTTTCGCCATGACGCTACATACCCTGGAAACGATCACGCCCTCGGCCCGGTCCTGGGGACAGCCGGTCATTACTTATGCGGCGTTGCCGGATGCATCCGGCACCCTCAGCGCGGATCTGCTGAACGCGCAGACCCAGCAGTTCGCCCGCGACCTGCTCACCGATCCGCGCTGGGATGGCGCTACCGTGGTGGTGACGTGGGAGCACGACCACATCGCCAAGACGACCTCGGGCCACGCCAAGAAGACCGGCCCGGAAAAGGCCGAGGCGGCCGCGAAGGAGGCGGCCGAGGGGCCGGCCCATGCCGCGGCCGCCGTCGCCAAGGACGATGCCCGCCCCGAGGCATCGTCGACCCTCTACGACCTGTTCGACCTGGCGCGCTTCACCGAAGCCCTGAGCAATTGGCCGAGCGCGACCTATGATTATTTCTGGATCATCGATTTCGATCCGGACACGCGGCAGGCCTCGTCCTTCAAGATGCTGAAGCAGGTCTATGGCGGACCCTTTACCAACGTGCCGCAGAACGAGTGGGGCCAGCCCAACGGGCTCACGGCGGCGAGCGGCTGTCAGCTTTAGGCCATAGGCTGGCGACGCGGCGTTGCCGCGTGAGGAACGCGCGTCAACGCCCAACCGGGCGGCGGGCGCGCTACAGCAGGATATGGTCCACCGGCTGCGGCGTCGCCGGCAGGTCGGTTTCGCCCATGGCGTCGCGCAGGCCGATCTCGATCTGGGTGGCGAGGGCGGCGATGGGCAGGTCGTTGGACAAGGTGCCGAAGGGCTCCTCCAGCTCGCTGCCCAGGGCGTCGAGGCCGAAGAAGGTGTAGGCCACCAGCGCCGTGGCGAGCGGGGTGGCCCAGCCGAGCACGTCGGCGAAGCCGAACGGCAGCAGGAAGCAGAACAGATAGGCGGTGCGGTGGAGCAGCAGCAGGTAGCCGAACGGCACCGGCGTACCCTTGATGCGCTCGCAGGTGGTGAGCATGTCGGTCATCCATGTGACCGTGTCGTCGAGGGCGCGAAACTCGATGTCGCTCAGGCGGTCGGTCTCGCGCAGGTCGGCCAGCTCCGCCCCCATGGCGCGCAGCAGCAGATCCGGCGCATTGCGGCTGGCCGCGACCGCGGCCATCAGATCGGGCGGCACGGTGCGGCCCAAGTCCGCGGCGGCGGCACCGGGCCGCAGGTGGCCCACCAGAGCATGGCCGAAGGCGATGGCGAGCGCCACCAGGCGCCGCCGGGCCTGCCGGGCCTCTTCCCCCCGCCGTTCGAGTAGGAGGCTCCGGCGGGCGAGGTCGCGGGTGGCGGCGATCAGCACGCCCCAGGCCTTGCGGGCCTCCCACCACCGGTCGTAGCAGGCGTTGTTGGAGAAGCCGAGAAACACCGACAGCGCAATGCCCAGCAGGGCGAACGGCGCGCCGCTGAAGGAGGGGACGATGCCCGGCTGTCGCCCGTGGAGCAGCACCACCAGGGCCGACAGCGCCATCACCACCATCACCTGAGGAAAGATGCGCTGGAGCACCGAGCCCTTCAGGATCAGGAACAGGCGGATCAGGCCCGGACGCTCACGCACGATCATGGGACGGCTCTGGGGTTCCGTCGTCCGACACGGGGGCGTGCCGGACGTGGGTTGAGTTGCGGAAACGAAGTCGCTTCATGCCAGGGCACTGGTGAAGGTTCGGCTAAAGTCGGAGGCGGTTGCCCGGACGTGCCTCGGCCGATAGCCGAGGCGCCTTTCCAACAGGTCCGCCCTCAGGTGGCGGCGTCGGCCATCGCCGCGAAGGCACGACAGAGATCGGCCTTCAGGTCGTCGACATCGTCCAGCCCGATATGGAGGCGCACCGCCGGCCCTTCCACCTCCCAGGTGGTGGCGGTGCGATAGTCGCGGCAGTCGAACGGAATGGCGAGGCTTTCGTAGCCGCCCCAGGAATAGCCCATGCCAAACAGGGTGAGGGTATCGAAAAAGGCCGCAAGCGCTCGCTCGGGCACCGGTTTCAGGATCATGCTGAACAGGCCCGAGGCGCCGCGGAAGTCGCGTTTCCAGATGGTGTGGCCGGGGTCCGACGGCAGCGCCGGATGCAGCACCCGCGACACTTCGGGACGCTGCTGAAGCCATGTCGCCATGTCCAGCGCGGCGCGCTGGTGGTGGGCGAGCCGCACGCCCAGGGTGCGTAGTCCGCGCGCGCCCAGGGCGGCGTCGTCGGGCGAGATGGTGATGCCGAGGTTGCCGTGGGTGGCGATCACCTTCTTCCAGGCGGGGCCGATCGCCGAAATGGTGCCGAGGTTCAGGTCGGCATGGCCGCCGATATATTTGGTGCCGGCCTGGATGGAGATATCCACCCCTGCCGAATGGGGCTTGAAGAACAGCGGCGTGGCCCAGGTGTTGTCGATCAGCGTGACGATATCGTGCGCCCGCGCCACCGCCGCGATGGCGGGCACATCCTGCATCTCGAAGCTCTGGGAGCCGGGGGCTTCGAGGAAGATGGCGCGGGTGTTGTCGCGGATGAGGCCCTCTATGCCGGCACCGATGAGCGGATCGTAATAAGTGGTCTCAACGCCCAGGCGCTTCAGCACCGTGTCGCAGACAGTGCGGGTGGGGCGATAGGCGGTGTCCACCATGAGCAGATGGTCGCCGGTGCCGAGCACCGACAATAAGGCAATGGACACCGCCGACAGGCCCGACGGCGTCAGCACCACGCCGTCGCCGCCCTCCAGCGCCTTCAATGCCGTCTCCAGCCCTTCGGTGGTGGGATTGCCGCGCCGGCCGTAGCTGTAGCGCCCGCGATGGTGGATGAGGTCATCATAGGTCGGCGAGAGGACGGTGGAGCCGCGTACCACCGGTGTGTTGACGAAGCCGTCGAACCGTTTCGGATCCCGACCGAGATGCACCAATTGGGTTGCCGGCGCCATCCCTGTGTTTTTGCTCTCGTCTTCCATACCCGCCATGCCGGCCTCCATTTCCTGCTACCGCATAACCTCTGAGTCTCTATTGACCGTACCGCAACATCGGTCTGAGATGGGCGAGATAGACGGCCCAGGGCGTTGCGTCGAGAATTTGTCCTCGTGCGCGGGTCCGGCGGGGCGTTATCCCAAAGAAGGAACCTTCCGTGAAACGCTTCCTCCTCGCAGCTGCCGGATTTCTGTCCCTGGTCGGCGCCGCCCACGCCGGCACCCTCGACGACGTGAAGACCAGGGGTGCCCTCAACTGCGGCGTGTCTCAGGGCTTGCCGGGCTTCTCCACGCCCAACGACAAGAACGAGTGGAGCGGCTTCGACGTGGATTTCTGCCGCGCCATCGCGGCAGCCATCTTCAATGACCCCAACAAGGTCAAGTTCACCCCCCTCTCGGCCAAGGACCGTTTCACGGCTCTGACCTCGGGCGCCATCGACGTGCTCTCGCGCAACACCACATGGACCATGTCGCGCGACACCACGCTGGGCTTCAACTTCGCCGGCGTGACCTATTATGACGGCCAGGGCTTCCTGGTGCGCAAGTCGCTCGGCCTGAAGGGGTCCAAGGAGCTCGATGGCGCCTCGGTCTGCGTGCAGACCGGCACCTCCAACGAGCTCAACGTGTCCGATTACTTCCGCGCCAACGGCATGAAGTATCGCGAGGTCATCGCCTTCGGTACCCTCGACGAGACCGTGAAGGCCTATGAGTCCGGCCGCTGCGACGTGTTCACCTCGGACCGCTCGCAGCTCGCGGCGGTGCGTCTGAAGCTGACCAATCCGGCCGACCATATCGTGCTGCCGGAGACCATTTCCAAGGAGCCCCTGGGTCCGCTGGTGCGCCATGGCGACGACCAGTGGTTCGACCTCGTGAAGTGGACCTATTTCGCTTTGCTCGACGCTGAAGAACTGGGGGTGAACCAGAAGAACGTCGACGAAATGCTGTCCTCACCCAATCCGGAAGTAAAGCGCCTGCTGGGCACCGACGGCAAGTATGGCGAAGGCATCGGGCTCACCGCCGACTGGGCGGTGCGGATCGTGAAGGCCACCGGCAATTACGGCGAGATCTACGACCGTAACCTTGGTCCCTCGACCCCGCTCGGCCTTGAGCGCGGGCTTAACAACTTGTGGAACAAGGGCGGCATCCAATACGGCATGCCGGTGCGCTGACGCCGGCCGCGCCGTTGCGGGCGCGCGTGTCCTGAAAACGAAAAGCGGAACGGGCCATGGCCCGTTCCCGCCCAAAATAAAATAAGGGGGCCTGCGAGGCTTCCGAACCTCCGAGGGGTTTCATGTCGGATGCTCGCCTTTCCGATCGCGGTGCCGTGCGCGGGCGCCGCTGGTCGTGGACGGACCCCAAGCTCAGAAGCTCGGTGATCCAGATTGCGCTTGGCCTTGTTCTCGTCTGGCTCGCCTGGTCGTTCTACGCCAATGCGGAGGCGAACCTGTCGCGCCTCGGCATCGCGTCCGGCTTCTCCTTCCTGGATGACCGGGCCGGGTTCGCCATCAGCCAGTCGCTGATTCCCTATAATGAAAACATGAGCTACGGCCGGGCGTTCCTGGTCGGGCTGCTCAATACGCTGCTGGTGGCCTTCCTCGGCGTCATTCTCGCCACCATCCTCGGCTTTCTGATGGGCGTCGCGCGGCTGTCGCGGAACGTGGTCATCAAGGCCCTGGCCTCGGCCTATGTGGAGGTGACGCGCAATCTGCCGCCCCTGTTCCAGATCCTGTTCTGGTATTTGGCGGTGCTGGCCACGCTGCCCTCCCCGCGGCAGAGCTGGGGCCTTGGTCTGCAACCCATTTTCTCCGGCATCGCCTCCGGCCTTTCCGCCATCGGCCTCGGCGTGCTGGCCACGCCATTCTCCGGGCTCGCGGCGGCCGTGGGGGCGCCGGACGTCTATGTCAACAATCGCGGCCTGATCCTGCCGCGTCCGGTGTTCGGCGAGGGGTCGGGCGCGATCCTGATCGCGGTCCTGGTGGCGCTGGTGGCCAGCTTCGTGCTCGCCCGCTGGGCCAGGAAACGGCGCGAGGCCACCGGGCGCCCATTCCCGGTGTTCTGGAGCGGGCTCGCCCTCATCGTGGTGCTGCCGCTGCTGGCGGCGGCGGCCACCGGTTTCCCGCTCCACATTGAGACGCCGGAGCTGCGCGGCTTCAATTTCGTCGGCGGGTTGAGCGTCATGCCCGAGTTCGTGGCGCTGCTGCTGGCTTTGTCCACCTACACCGCCGGCTTCATCGCGGAAATCGTGCGCTCGGGCATCCTCGCGGTCTCCAAGGGGCAGACCGAGGCCGCCCATTCGCTGGGGCTGCGGGGCGGGCCGACGCTGCGTCTGGTGGTCATTCCCCAGGCCATGCGGGTGATCGTGCCGCCGCTCACCAGCCAATATCTGAACCTGACCAAGAACTCGTCGCTGGGCGTTGCCGTGGGGTATCCGGACCTGTTCGCCATATTCGCCGGAACGACCCTGAACCAGACCGGCCAGGCCATCGAGATCATCGCCATGACCATGGCGGTCTACCTCGTCATCTCGATCGTCACCTCCCTCATCATGGGCTGGTACAACAAGCGCGTGGCGCTGGTGGAGCGGTGAGGCCATGAGCGACCAGACCTTGTCTCCCCATGTCTTCGTTTCCTCCGTATTGCTGGAGCCGGCGCCGCCGCCGGTGTCCGATCGAGGGCCGGTGCGCTGGGCGCGGGCGCACCTGTTCGGCTCTGTGCCGCAGGTGCTGCTGACCCTGTTCGGAATCTGGCTGGTGTTCGCGGTGATCCCACCGCTGGTGCAGTTCTTCCTCATTGATGCGGTCTGGGAAGGCACGGACCGCAAAGCCTGCCTGCCGGCGGATGTGGGCCATCCCGTGGGGGCGTGCTGGCCCTTCATCTGGGCCAAGATCAACCAGCTGACCTATGGTTTCTACCCGGCGGACGAGCGCTGGCGGGTGAATGTGGTCTATGCCCTGGGCGCGGTGCTGCTGCTGCCGCTGCTGATCCAGAAGGTGCCCTACAAGCGCCTCAACGCCATTTTGTTCTTCGGTGTCTATCCGGTGGTGGCGTTCGTTCTGCTCACCGGTGGCAATTTCGGCCTGAAGCGGTTTCTGCTCGGCTATCTCGGCTTCGATGGCCTGTTTCCCATCGGCGCCACGGTGGCGGGGCTTTCGGTGGCGTTCTGGGCCGATTTCGTTGTCTCGAGCGCGCTGCTGGCGCTCGGCGCGGCGGCGCTGGCGCGGTTCGTGGCCGGTCCCGGCGCGGGGCTGGGCGCGGCGCGCAATACCCTGTCGGCGCTTGGCATACTCGGCGCGGTGCTGCTGGCGGCGGATATCGACGTGGGCCTCCAGCCGGTGGAAACGCGCCTGTGGGGCGGCCTGCTGGTCACGCTGGTGATCGCGGTGACCGGCATCACCGCCTCGCTGCCGTTCGGCATCCTCTTGGCCCTCGGGCGGCGCTCCCATCTGCCGCTGGTGAAGATCTGTTCCATTCTCTTCATCGAGTTCTGGCGCGGCGTGCCGCTCATCACGGTGCTGTTCTTCGCCACCTATATGCTGCCCTTGTTCCTGCCGGGCCAACTCACCATCGACGGGTTGCTGCGGGCGGTGGTGGGTGTCGCGCTGTTCGCCTCGGCCTACATGGCGGAGGTGGTGCGCGGCGGCCTGCAGGCGATCCCGAAGGGGCAATATGAAGGCGCCATGGCGCTCGGCCTGCCGGGCAGCCTCAAGATGCGCCTCGTGGTGCTGCCGCAGGCGTTGAAGCTGGTCATTCCCGGCATTGTCAACAACTTCATCGGCCTGTTCAAGGACACGACGCTGGTGCTGATCGTCTCCATCTTCGATCTGCTCGGCGCCATGCGCGCGGCCTTCACCGATCCCAATTGGGCGACGCCGACCACCCTGTTCACGGGCTTCGGCTTCGCCGGCATCGTCTATTTCGTCTTCTGCTTTGGCATGTCCCGGTACTCGATGGCGCTTGAAAAGCGCCTCGACCGCGCGCGCCACCATTGAAAGGGTTGAAGGTCATGAGCATCGATCCCGTGATCGCCCAGGCCGAGGCCGGCGCCCCCAAGCTGGCCGTCGAGATGGTCGGCGTGAACAAATGGTATGGCCAGTTTCATGTGCTTCGGGATGTGAACCTCACCGTGGAGCGGGGCGAGCGGCTGGTCATCTGCGGCCCCTCCGGGTCCGGCAAGTCCACCCTCATCCGCTGCATCAACCGGCTGGAGGAGCATCAGAAGGGGCGCATCGTCGTCGACGGCATCGAGCTGACCGACGACCTCAAGCGCATCGACGAAGTGCGGCGCGAGGTGGGCATGTGCTTCCAGCACTTCAACCTTTTCCCTCATCTCACCATTCTGGAGAATTGCACGCTGGCCCCCATGTGGGTGCGCAAGATGCCGAAGAAGGAGGCGGAGGAGGTGGCCATGCACTTCCTTGAAAAGGTGAAGATCCCCCATCAGGCCCACAAGTATCCGGGCCAGCTCTCCGGCGGTCAGCAGCAGCGCGTGGCCATCGCCCGCGCCCTGTGCATGCGCCCGCGCATCATGCTGTTCGACGAGCCCACGTCCGCGCTCGATCCGGAGATGGTGAAGGAGGTGCTCGACACCATGGTGGAGCTGGCCCAGGACGGCATGACCATGCTGTGCGTGACCCATGAGATGGGCTTCGCCCGGCAGGTGGCCAACCGGGTGATCTTCATGGACGCCGGCCAGATCATCGAGATGAACGAGCCGAACGCCTTCTTCTCCAACCCGCAGCATGAGCGGACCAAGCTGTTCTTGAGCCAGATCCTGCATTGAGCGGCGGGGCGCGACCCCGCCGCTGCCCTGCCTCACACTCCGATATTGTCGATGAGCCGCGTCCCGCCCAGCCAGGCCGCTGCCAGCAGACGGATCGGCTCGCCCTCGGCACCGGAGAGCGGGGCGAGGGTTTCGGCGTGGCGGGCGGCCACATAGTCCACCTTCAGGCCCTTGGCTGTGATGGTGTCGGCGGCCTTCTGCGCCGCGTCGACGGGGGTGGCGCCGCCGCGGATGTTGAGGGCGGCGCTCTTCAGCGCCGTGTAGATGACGGGCGCGATCGCCCGTTCCTCGGCGCTGAGATAGGCGTTGCGCGACGAGAGCGCGAGGCCGTCCGGCTCGCGGGTGGTGGGCACCGGCACGATCTCGACCCCGAGGTCGAGATCCTTCGACAGGCGCGTCACCACCTTGAGTTGCTGGTAATCCTTCTCGCCGAAGGCGGCGAAATCCGGCGCGCAGCGGATGAAGAGCTTGCCCACCACGGTGGCGACGCCGGCAAAGAATTGCGGGCGGAAATCGCTCTCCAGCCCGTCCGCCGGGCCGGACATGGTGATGCGGGTGGAAAAGCCCCGCGGATACATTTCCGCGGCGTCTGGGGCATAGATCGCGTCGGCCCCCAGCTCGGAGAGCTTTTCGAAATCGGCGTCGAATGTGCGCGGATAGCGCGAGAAATCCTCGGTGGGACCGAATTGGGTGGGGTTCACGAAGATGGACACCACCACCTTTTCCGCCACTTCCTGGGCTCGGCGCACCAGCGCCATATGGCCCGCATGGAGGGCCCCCATGGTCGGCACGAGGGCGATGCGCGCCTTCTCCGACCGGAACGCGCTGGTGAGCGCCTTCAGTTCCCGAACCGTTTCCACCACCACGGGCTTGCTGGTCATCGTTCCGCGACTCCTCGCGTTTTGCGCGGGCCGGACCCTAGAACTTGCGGGCTCGGGAGAAAAGGGGCGTGCTGAAGGCGCGGGGCGCGGCCTTGGTTCCCCCGCGCGCGCGGTCTATCTCTGTGTGGTGATGCGGGGGACATCGGTTCCCTAACGAGCGCCACGCGATCGGAGCGGATCCGGCTCCCGAGATGAAGGGCCCCATGGCACGTGCCGACGACAAGACCAAGGGTGCCAACCCAGGCGAGATGGCGACCACAGGCGGCCCGCAGCCTCCGGCGGCGCCTTCCAGCAATGCCGACATCGCGCGCTTCCTCGATGCGGTGCGCACCGTGGCTCCGGCGCGGGCCGGGGAGGGGCGCGGGCGGCTGGCCTTCGCCCTGGACGCCACCGCCTCCCGCCAGCCGACCTGGTCGCTGGCGTGCGAGCTCCAGGCCGACATGTTCGCGGCCGCCGCGGCCCACGGCGGGCTCGACATGCAGATCGTCTATTATCGCGGCATGAGCGAATGTCGCGCTTCGCCGTTCGTGGGTGAGGCGCGGACGCTGCATCGACTCATGAGCCGGATCGCCTGTGAAGGGGGGCTCACCCAGATTCACCGCGTGCTCGCCCATCTGGTGCGGGAGGCGGAGCGCAGCGGGCTCAAGGCGGCGGTGTTCGTGGGCGATGCCCTGGAGGAAGACGCCGATGCCCTTCATGCGGCCGCCGGGCAGCTCGCCTTGCGCGGCGTGCGTCTGTTCATGTTCCAGGAGGGCGCGAACCGCGAGGTCGAGCGCACCTTCCGAGCCTTGGCGGAGATCACCGGCGGCGCCTATTGCCGCTTCGACGTCCGGGCGGGCGATCAGTTGCGGACCCTGCTGTCGGCGGTGGCGGCCTATGCGGCGGGCGGCCGCGTGGCCCTGGAGGCGCGGCGCGACAGCGGGGCGCGGCAGCTGCTGCTAGCCCTCGGCGGGCGGTGAGGACGAGCAGCAGCCGACGGGGCGCCTTGGCCCGTGCGCGCGGCCGATCGGCGGGCCGGATGCCCGGTCGCGGTGGATGCCGGGCCCTGCTATCCATCGTGCGGCCGGGGCGGAGCGTGGCCCCGCCGGTGAGGGCGGATGCGGGCGCACCGCGTTTTCGATGCGGCGGAACGGGGTTTCAGGATCCCGACAGGTGACGAGGAGACAGGTGTGATCAGTCTCATTGCCGGCGCGCTGCTGCTGGCCATCGGCCTCTATGGCCTCAAGGTCTGGACCAAGGCCGATCCGAAGGCGCTGGTGGAGATCTTGATGCGCACCCTCGCCTATGCGGCGCTGCTGGGCGCGGTCGGCGCGCTGTTGCTGGGGCGGATCGGGGCGGCGGTGCCGCTGGCGGCGGTGGGCCTTGCCTTGCTGGGCCGTCTCGATCCCGGCGGGGTGGGCGGCTTTCTCGGCAACCTGTTCCGCAGCCGCCGGGCGCCCCAGGCCTCGCAGGTGCGCTCGGCCCTGTTCGAGATGGAGCTTGACCATGCCACGGGCATTCTGACCGGGCGGGTGGTCGCGGGCGCCCACGCGGGCAAGGCACTCGACGACCTTGACGTGCCCACCCTCGTGTCGCTGCGCGCCGTGTGCGACGCGCAGTCCTTGAGCCTACTCGAAGCTTATCTCGACCGCCGGGCGCCCGCTTGGCGTGAACACGCTGAGGGCGATGCGGGTCGGGGGAACATCGGCGGCGCGGCGGCGGGCGGCGGCGCGATGACCGAAGAGGAAGCCTACCAGGTCCTTGGGCTTCAACCGGGAGCTGACCCCGCGCAGGTGCGCTCGGCCCATCGCGCCCTCATGAAAAAGCTTCACCCCGACGCCGGTGGTTCCAGTTACCTGGCGGCGCGGATCAATCAAGCCAAGGATATGATCCTGCGCAAACATGGCTAAAGCTCGCTCCTGCCTGTCCTCAATTCTTGATAGTCATGCAGGCGAACGCGTTACGCTGGAGTAAACGACAGGCTGCCTTTGCGCTTTTCTCGTCGAGGCCGGTGAAACGGGCGCGATAAAGGGCCGTGGAGCCTTTCACCGTCTTCTCCGTGTACGGATCGGCTCCGCCGAGGACGGAATGGGCCTTGTTCTGGGCGAGGTCGAGCTTGGCGCGTGCTTCCTTTTCCGCGCCGAATGCGCCGATCTGGATGCCCCAGCCGCTGCGCGCGGTCGCCGGCTTCTCGCTGCGTTCCGGAATGGCCACCGGGGCGATGGAGGCGGTGCGGATCGGCTTCTCGGCGACGGGCTGCGCGGCGCGGGCCGGCGCCTGCGCCGACATCGGTGCCGACATCGGTGTTTCTTGGGCCACCACGTGGGCCGCGCGTTCGGCCATGGTGGTCGGCCGGGGCGGGGGGGCGTAGCGGGAGGCGTCCTTCTCGCCGGACCCGTCGGCGACGGTTTGCGGCTTGGGGGCCGGCTGGCGGGCGCGACCTTGGGCGGCGGTGGTAACCGCCTGCGCCGCCGGGGCTGGCGCGGTGGGCTCCATGTAGCCGAGCACGCCGGCGGAGTTGCTGAAGCCGCGCGCCGCCGCGGTGGCGGACGCGGCGGCGGACACCGCAGGGGCGGCGGCAGAGGCCGCGACGGGACGCTGGATGGACACGGTCTTCACCGCCACCGGACGGATCGGCGCCACCGATCCGCTCTTCACGCTGCCGGTGGTGGGAATGGAGGCTGTGGTGGCGGGTTCGGGGGCCAGCACGGCATATTGCGGCTTGGGCAGGGGCGCCACGTCGTGGACGGGAATGGCCTCGCGATCGGCGGCCCTGGGCAGCGGCGCGGACAAGGGCGCGACCATGGCGATCGGGCCGTCGTCATCCTCGGTGATCTTGGGCGCGGTGCGCGCGCCGGCATAGGCCCGCGGAAGAGTCTCGGCCAGCAGCGAGCGCATGCGCGCATCGCGGGAGCCGGCGGAGCGCCCGCCCAGAACCACCGCCACCATGTAGCGATCGTCGCGCTTCAGGGAGGTGAGCAGATTGAAGCCCGAGGCCTGGGTGTAGCCGGTCTTGATGCCGTCCACCCCTTCCACCGAGCCGACGAGCCGGTTGTGGTTGCCGATGGCCTCGCCGCGGAAATAGAAGGTGCGCGTGGCGAAGTACCGGTATTCCTTGGGGAAACGGTCCTGGATGGCGCGGCCGAGGACCGAGAGGTCACGGGCCGTGGTCACCTGGTTGGGATTGGGCAGGCCCGAGGCGTTGCGGAACGTGGTGCGGCTCATGCCGAGCGCGCGCGCCTTCTGCGTCATCATCTCGGCGAAATTGCTCTCGGTGCCGCCGAGCGCTTCGGCGATCACCACCGCCGCATCATTGGCGGAACGGGTGACGATGCCCTTGATGGCATCTTCCACCTCGAGGGTGGAGCCGGGGCGCAGGCCGAGCTTGGTGGGGGACTGCGCGGCCGCTTTCGCCGACACCGGCAGATCGCTCGACAGCTTGAGGCGGCCGGCCTCGATCTGCTCGAACAGCAGGTAGAGGGTCATCACCTTGGTGACAGAGGCAGGATGCCGCAGCGCGTCCGCGTCGTCCTCGTAGAGAACGCGGCCGGTGTTGGCATCCACGACGATGGCCGAGGAGCCGTAATGCCACCGTCCACCATCATCCTGGACGATGGTGCGGGTGGCGGCGGCCTTCTTCGTCTTGCTGGAGCTCTTGGAGCGTTCCGTCTGCGCGGACTTGCGTGGCTTGGCGTCGGCGGCCGTCGTCGTCAGGACGAAGCCGGCAAGAAAGGCCACGGCAAGACCTTTGGTCAGGAGCGAAAGGCTCGCGGAAGCTGTACGCATGGACTTGTTGCCCCGTCTGATCGGTCGCTGCACTGGCCAGGGCCCCGCTCCGACGCCATGCGCTTCTGCCTTGCGCGAGGCAGGCCTCGGCGCGACGGCAACGGGGAAAGCGACCAGGGAAGAAGCCTAAGAAGGCGGAGTTACCAAGGCGTGAATCAGGCCGCGTCTGGGTGTTTGTGCACTGCACAATATTTCTTGACATCCATGTTGCGGTGCATATTCTTTGATCGGGCGGAGTTCACATTCCGCTCACTCGGCAACGGCAGATCCGGTGTTTCACCGGCTAGTGGAATGAGGAATCCCATGGTGCAGAGCGCAGAAGAGCTCCAGCAGCTCAGCAAGGACAACATCGAGAACGCCCTCAAGAGCTTCAGCCTGCTCTCCAAGAGCGCGCAGGCGATTGCCGTGGAAGTGGCGGATTACAGCAAGAGCTCGTTCGAGCAGGGCACCGCCGCGCTGGAGAAGCTGCTCGGCGCCAAGACCATCGATCAGGCTGTGGAAATCCAGCAGTCCTACCTGAAGTCCGCTTACGAAGGTGCCGTGGCCCAGGCCACCAAGCTCGGCGAACTGTACACCGAGCTGGCCAAGGAGACCTACAAGCCGTTCGAGAGCGCCTTCAGCAAGGTTGCGCGCTGATCTTTTTTTCGTGGCTGAGGCCCCGACGTTCCATCTGCCCGTGACGTTGCGGGACGAAAGTCCAAAAGGCCCGACCTTGCGTCGGGCCTTTTTCATAACGACATACCGCAGGGCGGCGGTTGGTCGCCGCGCTCGTGTGTCGGCGCCACGGCAAGGGCGTGGCGGGAACGGCGTGACCTCCTGTATACTGACGCCGAACCGACCATTTTTTGGTTATACGGATTTGCGCCCAGGCCCGGATTTCACGCCGGCGCCGCGGTCCAGGGCGCGACGGACATGCTCGCGACGGACATGATGCAGGAACGATTTTCTTCTCTCCCGCCGACATTCATGGCGGGGCCGGACACCACCCGGCGGGACGGCAGTGGCACGGCGGTCATCACCCGCACGCGGGCCCAGACCAAGCGGCCCAGCCTGTACCGGGTTCTGCTGCTCAACGATGATTACACGCCCATGGAATTCGTGGTGCACGTGTTGCAGCGGTTCTTCAACAAGAACACGGACGAGGCCAACCGCATCATGCTCCATGTCCACCACCATGGAGTCGGCGAATGCGGGGTGTTCACCTATGAGGTGGCGGAGACCAAAGTGACGCAAGTCATGGACTTCGCTCGCAAGCACCAGCATCCGCTTCAGTGCGTGATGGAAAAAAAATAGCGCTCCGCGAAAGTCTCAAGGCGGCAAAATTCAAGCTGGGGCGGGAGGTTACAGGCGCCGATTTCAAAGTGGTGATGTTTCCGGGTCCATCGGGGGCTTGCGCGCTGCGGCAACCAGTACGAAGTTTGTGTGAATGGTGCACATGCCTTCGAGGTCTGCGGCCCTTCCGCGGATCCGCGGGTGATGCGCGAAAGAGGTGTCGATGCCTACATTTTCTCGCAGCCTCGAGCAGTCGCTTCATCGCGCACTGGCCCTCGCCAACGAACGTCATCACGAATACGCCACGCTGGAGCATTTGCTGCTCTCCCTCGTCGACGACCAGGACGCCGCCGCAGTCATGCGGGCGTGCAACGTCGACATGGACAAGCTGCGGCGCAACCTCGTTGAATATGTTGATTCTGAACTTGAGAACTTGGTGCAGGCCGGCTCGGACGATTCCAAGCCCACCGCCGGCTTCCAGCGCGTCATTCAGCGCGCGGTGATCCATGTGCAGTCCTCGGGCCGGGAGGAGGTGACGGGCGCGAACGTGCTGGTCGCCATCTTCGCCGAGCGCGAGAGCCATGCCGCATATTTCCTGCAAGAGCAGGACATGACGCGGTATGACGCGGTCAATTACATCTCCCACGGCATCGCCAAGCGGTCCGGCATGTCCGAGAGCCGCCCGGTGCGCGGCGCCGAGGAGGAGACCGAGACCAAGGCCGGCGACGACAAGCAGAAGAAGACCGATGCGCTCGAAGCCTATTGCGTGAACCTCAACAAGAAGGCGCACGAAGGCAAGATCGATCCGCTGATCGGTCGCGATTCCGAGATCCAGCGCACGATCCAGGTGCTCTGCCGCCGGCAGAAGAACAACCCGCTGTTCGTGGGTGAGCCGGGCGTGGGCAAGACCGCCATCGCTGAAGGCCTCGCCAAGCGCATCAATGACGGCACCGTGCCCGAGGTGCTCGCCACCGCCACCGTGTTTGCCCTGGACATGGGCGCTCTGCTCGCCGGCACCCGCTATCGCGGCGACTTCGAGGAGCGTCTCAAGCAGGTGGTGAAGGAGATCGAGGCCTATCCCAACGCGATCATGTTCATCGACGAGATCCACACGGTCATCGGTGCCGGTGCGACCTCGGGCGGCGCCATGGATGCGTCCAACCTCCTAAAGCCGGCGCTGGCCTCGGGCTCGCTGCGCTGCATGGGCTCGACCACCTATAAGGAATACCGCCAGTATTTCGAGAAGGACCGGGCGCTGGTCCGCCGCTTCCAGAAGATCGACGTGGCCGAGCCCACCGTGGCCGACGCCATCGAGATCCTGAAGGGTCTGAAGCCCTGCTTCGAGGACTACCACAAGCTGCGCTACACCAACGAGGCCATCAAGGCCGCGGTGGAGCTGTCCGCCCGCTACATTCATGATCGCAAGCTGCCCGACAAGGCCATCGACGTGATCGACGAGAGCGGCGCGGCGCAGATGCTGCTGCCCGAGGCCAAGCGCAAGAAGACCATCGGTCTCAAGGAGATCGAGGCCACCATCGCGACCATGGCGCGGATTCCGCCGAAGTCCGTCTCCAAGGACGATGCGGAGCTGCTCGCCAACCTCGAAACCACGCTGAAGCGGGTGGTGTTCGGCCAGGACAGGGCCATCGAGTCCCTGGCCGCGTCGATCAAGCTGGCCCGTGCCGGTCTGCGCGAGCCCGAGAAGCCGATCGGCAACTATCTGTTCTCCGGCCCCACCGGCGTCGGCAAGACGGAAGTGGCCAAGCAGCTTGCCTCCACGCTCGGTGTGCCACTGCTGCGCTTCGACATGTCGGAATATATGGAGCGCCACACCGTGAGCCGCCTCATCGGCGCCCCTCCCGGCTATGTGGGCTTCGACCAGGGCGGCCTTCTGACCGACGGCGTGGACCAGAGCCCCCACTGCGTGCTGCTGCTGGACGAGATCGAAAAGGCCCATCCGGACCTCTTCAACATCCTGCTCCAGGTGATGGACCACGGGAAGCTGACGGACCACAACGGCAAGCAGATCGACTTCCGCAACGTGATCCTCATCATGACCACCAATGCGGGCGCGGCCGATCTGTCGAAGCCGGCCTACGGCTTCACCCGCCAGAAGCGGGAGGGCGACGACACCGAGGCCATCAACCGCACCTTCGCGCCGGAATTCCGCAACCGGCTCGACGCGGTGATCCCGTTCGCTCACCTCACCACGGACGTCATCGCCCAGGTGGTGGAAAAGTTCGTGCTGCAACTTGAGGCACAGCTTGCGGACCGCAACGTCACCATCGAGCTCTCCGAGGAGGCGAGCCGCTGGCTGGTGGAGCGTGGCTATGACGAGCAGATGGGTGCCCGCCCCATGGCGCGGGTGATCCAGGAGCACATCAAGACGCCGCTTGCCGACATGGTGCTGTTTGGTGCCCTGAAGCACGGGGGGCATGTGCGGGTGGTGGTGGAAGGCGAGGGACGGGACTCCAAGCTCGGCTTCCAATTCCCGGAAGGGCCGGTCACGCCCAAGCCGGAGAAGATCGCGGAAGAGGCCAAGCGCGCCGCTCGCCGCAAGCCGACCGCCGCCGCCAAGGCCGCCAAGCCCGGCGCCAAGGCGGGGCCGAAGTCCGGACCGGCTTCCAAGCCGGGGCCGGCCTCCAAGTCCGGACCGAAGTCTGGTCCCAAGTTGCCGCTGGTGAAGGTCTGATCGCAGGCCCGCGACGGCATGAGATTGAGAGAGGCGGCTTCGGCCGCCTTTTTTCATGTGGTGGCGCTGAAGGATCGCGGCGCGGACGGCTGGTGCGCGTGTGGCGTGCTGTCGTGCGTTCTTTGGTTGCATCCGGCGGTCATTCTGAGACAGTTCGCGAGTCAGTTGTCGGAGTGGCTCAGATGGCGACCTTCAAGCTTCCCCTGTCAGGGGACGTCACCCAGTTTTTCCGTCTGTTCAGCACCAATCTGGCGGCGCTTGGCAGCCAGATCGGCCTCATCAACATCAACCTCGGGCAATCCAAGGCGCCGGAGGTCGAGCAAGAGGTGCTCGAAAACGTTGCCAGCTATGGCACGCAGATCGGTCGCATCAGCGACGCCCTGGTGGTGCTGCTGACCCATTTTCGGCCCGAGCGAGAGCTTGACGCGGATGAGCTGCGTGCCCTCGATCGGCTGCGCGCCATGCTGGACGATATCGCCGATATCAAGGAGCGCCACCGCCGGCGCGCCCTCCGCATTCCGGACAAGCTGGACTTCGGCAGATGGGGCAGGTCGTAGAGCGGCGGCTCAATCGCCGGCGTGACGGCTGCGGCTGATGCGGTAGAGCACCTGCCGGCGCAGCGGGTGGCCTTCGGGAATGGGTGGCAGATCGAAATCACCGCCCGCGACGCGGGTCATGCCGAGCCGCTCCATCACCGCCCGAGAGCGGCGATTGGCCGGCACCGTGATCGCCACGATCGCGTCGAGCCCCAGCGCCTCGAAGCCGAAGGCGAGACACTGGCGGGCGGCTTCGGTGGCATAGCCCTGGCCCCAATGGGCGCGCAGGAAGCGCCAGCCGATTTCCACGGCGGGCGTGAAAGGCGCCTCATATGGCACATGGACGAGACCCGCATAGCCCGCGAAGTCCGTCACGCCCGGCACGTCCACCACCCACAGGCCGAACCCATGGGCGGCAAGATGCCGTTCGATGCGGTCCGCCACCGCGTCGCTGGCCGCGCGATCGGGCACCGGCATCAGGAATTCCATCACCTGCGGATCGGATTGCATGCGCCACAGGGCATCGCGGTCGTCCCGCCGCCAGTCGCGCAGGCGTACGCGCGGGCCTGGGGCGGGGGTCATGCCTCGCCCAGCGCGGCCGTCAGGCGCCGCGCCGTGGCCACGCTGGCCAGCGGGCGCCCGGCCAGCGTGGCCACCGGCCGCAGGCCGAGGCTCGACGACAGGAACATCTCCCCGGCGCGGTCGAGGTCGTCCACCGAAAGCGACTGCTCCGCGCCCTCTAGGGCCAGCACGGCCGCGCGCATCACCCCCGGCAGGGCGCCATCGGCGAGGGGCGGCGTCAACAGGCGTCCGTCGATCACGGCGAACAGATTGGCGATCGATGTTTCCGCCACGCGGTCGCGGGTGTTCAGCAGCACGGCATCGTCCGCGCCGGCCGCGGCGGCCTCCTGGCGGGCGAGGATGTTGTCCAGATAGTTGAGGGACTTCACCCCCGCCAGCGGGGAGCGCTCGTTGCGCCGGGTGCGGGTGGTGATGATGAGCCGCGCGGGCGGGGCCGTCGGCGCCATGGGCGCGGCCGTGATGAGCAGCGTGGGATGGGGCGCGGCCGGCGGCAGCACGCCGCGCGGACCTTCGCCGCGGGTGAGGGTGAGGCGCAGCACCGCGTCGGAAAGGGCGTTGGCGGCGCGCACCTCTTCCAGGGCGGCGGCGAGGTCGAGGGGCGGCAGCGGCAGGCCGATCACCTCGGCGCCGCGGGCCAGCCGGGCGAGATGGGCGTTGAGGCGCCGGATGGCGCCCTCGCGCACCCTGAGGGTCTCGAACAGGCCGTCGCCCAGGGTGAACCCGCGATCGCCGGGGGCGATGCGGGCCGCTTCGGGCTCCAGAAGCGTGCCGTTGAGTGAGAGCTTCATCGGCCGTCTCCGGACAAGGCGCGCAGCATGGGCGCAAGCTTGACGAGGCTTTCCTCATATTCGTCGGCGGGGTCGGAATCGGCCACGATGCCGCCGCCCGCATGGGCGAGCAGGGTGTCGCCGGCGCGGGTGATGGTGCGGATGACGATGGAGGAATCCATGGCGCCGTCGAAGCCGATCCAGGCCACGGAGCCGCAATAGACCCCGCGCGGGAAGGGCTCCAGCTCGTGGATGATCTCCATGGCGCGGATCTTCGGCGCGCCGGTGATGGAGCCGCCGGGGAAGCAGGCGGTGAGGAGGTCCACCGGACCCAGTCCGTCGTTGAGCCGGCTTTCCACCACCGACACCAGATGGTGCACGCTGGTGAAGGTCTCCAGGGCGCACAGCACCGGCACCTTGACGCTGCCGACCTTGCTCACGCGGCTGAGATCGTTGCGCATGAGGTCCACGATCATCAGATTTTCGGCCCGGTCCTTCACCGAGGCAAGCAGCGCCTGCGCCAGCGCGGCATCGGTCTCGGGGTCGGCCGAGCGGCGACGGGTCCCCTTGATGGGGCGCGTCTCCACCCGGCCGGTGGCATCAAGGCTCAGGAAGCGTTCCGGCGAGGCGCTGAGCACCGAGAGATCCGCACCGCAGCGCAGGAAAGCCGCGAACGGGGCCGGGCTCACAGACCTCAGGCGCCCGTAGAGCTGAAGGTCGGAAAGACCTTCGGGCATGGGGGCGCGCATCTGCTGGGTCAGGTTGGCCTGGAAGATGTCGCCGGCGCGGATGTATTCGATCACGCGGGCGACCGAGGCTTCCACCGCCGCGCGCGGCTGGTCGGGGGCGAAGCGGCCGGTGACGGTCCAGTCGGGCGCGGGCGCCGCGGCTGGCGCGTGGGAGAGGCGATCAAGCACCATGGTCGCCCGCTGCTCGGCCCGGCGCGCGCGATCCGCCGGATTGCTCGCCGGCAGGCCGGAGGAGAACAGCATGGCCCGGCCTGCGGCGTGATCGAAGGCGAGCACGAGATCATAAAGGCCCACGGCCATTTCCGGCACCGCCGGTTGGCCGCTCCGGGGCGCGGGCAGCCGTTCCAGGTGGCGCCCGAGCTCATAGCCGAGAAACCCCACGGCACCGCCCCGGAACGGAACCGGCATCGCTCCGGCGCCGGTGGCTCCGTCGCGCGGGGCGCCGTGGTCGGCGAGCTGGCGCGCCAGAACCTCGAACGGGGTGCCGGCCACCGGCTGCCCGTCCACCCGCACTCCGGACCCATCAGCGGTGATGACGCGGAAGGGATCAAGCGCGATATAGGAGAAGCGGGCGCGCGGATCACCGGCGGCGGCGCTGTCGAGGAACGCGCAGAAGGGCACGTCGGCGAAGGCGTGGAAGGCGGCGAACGGGTCGCCATACGGAATGTCGAGACGGAGCACGGGCAGGCGACCGATTCGGAACGGGTCCGGAAGGATGACGGTGCGTTGGGGCGCCCGCAATGGGTTCCCGCATGCGCCACCCTGCCTACAGCACCCCGCCGCCGCGGGAAAGCGCTCCGGCTCGGACCGCGAACGAGAGATCGTCCGCTCCATTGCATGGATGGTATGGCGGCCTTATCAACACTGTTGTCGGCTCCCCTGATTTTGGTTCGACCGTTTCATGTCCCAGCGCACGCCTTCCCCTCCCGTCGCCGGACCCGGGCGCTCCGGACCCAGGCGTTCCGGACCCAGGCGCTCCTGGCCCGGATGGTTCGTGCATGGCGCGCGCCATGGCATTTCGGTACCGGCGCTGGTGCTGTTCGCCAGCTACACGGGCTTTGGCGCCCTGTTGCAGGGGGTGGGCTTTCCGCTCGGCGCGGGGGTGCTCTCGACGCTGCTCATCTGGGCGCTGCCGGCGCAGGTGATCCTGGTGGGCGGGCTGGTGGCCGGCACCGCTTTGCCGGCGCTCGCCTTTGCCATCGGTCTGTCGTCCATGCGGCTGCTGCCCATGGTGGTCTCGGTGGCGCCCTATATGCGCGGGGGGCGCCGCAGCACCTTCTTCGAGCTTTTGTGCGCCCATTATGTCGCCATGACGCTTTGGGTGGAGGGGTTGCGCCTGCTGCCCCATCTGCCGGGTGAAGCGCGGGTGCCGTTCACCCTCGGCCTCGGCAACATGCTGATCGGCGTGAGCATGAGCGGCACGGTGGTGGGCTATCTCATGGCGAGCAGCCTTTCGGGGCCGCTGGCGGCGGTGCTGCTGTTTTTGACGCCGCTGTCGTTCTCGGTGCTGATGGTGCGCAACGCCACCGCGGTCACCGACTGGCTGGCGCTCGCGGCCGGCTTCCTCATCATGCCGTTCGCGGTGCAGCTCGACGGCGGGCTCGACCTTTTGGTGGCCGGGGTGGGCGGCGGTTCGCTGGCCTATGCCGTCGGCCGTTGGCATCGGAGGCGCCCATGATCCCGACCCTGACGGAAGGGGCGGCGGTGCTCATCGTCGTGCTGGTGGGGTTCCTGCCGACCGAGGTGTGGCGCTCGCTGGCGGTGCTCGCCGGCCGCCGGGTGGAGGCGGGCAGCGAGGTGTTCCATTGGGTGAAGGCGGTGGCGACCGCGCTTCTGGCCGCGGTGGTGGCGCGGCTGTTGTTCGCCCCCGCCGCGCCCCTGGTGGCGGTGCCGCTGCTGGTGCGGCTCGGGGCGGTGGCGGGCGGCGTCGCGGGGTTCGCGCTGCTGCGCCGCTCGGTGTTCGCCGGGGTGCTGGTGGGCGAGCTGGTGCTCGCCGCCGGCATCCTCCTGTTTGCCCGTTGAGGCTTCAGCGATACTGGAAATAGGCGGGCAGATCCTTCAGCCGCGGGTGCTTCGTGTCCTTGTCGGAGAGCACCGCGGCGGATGGCGCCACGGGCCAGGCGATGGCGATGTCGGGATCGTCCCAGGCGACACCGCCGTCATCGGCCGGGCTGTAGTAATCGGTGACCTTGTAGACCACCTCGCAATTGTCCTCCAAGGTGCAGAAGCCGTGCAGGAAGCCCGGCGGCACCCACAATTGCGCGCCGGTGGCGGCATCGAGCGTCACCGCCACGTGGCGGCCGAAGGCGGGCGAGCCATGGCGGATATCCACCGCCACGTCGAAGATGGCGCCGCGCACCACCCGCACCAGCTTGCCCTGGGCGGTGGGAGGCTTCTGGTAATGCAGGCCGCGCAGGGTGCCCTTGGGGACCGACAGGGAGTGGTTGTCCTGGACGAAGCCCATGTCGGCCACCTCGGCGCGGAACTCCCGGTCGGTCCAGGTCTGGCTGAAGAAGCCGCGGTGGTCGCCGAAGCGCTTCGGCGTCACCAGCTTCACGTCGGGCACATCGAATGTCTTGACGTCCATGCCTCATGTCCTCGCGGGGCGGCTCTGCCGCGTCGGGCGTCCCTATAGCGCAAACGCGGCGCGGTGTGGGGCGCCTGTTTCCCCACGGCGCCGATTGACAAAGGCGCGCGCGACGCGGACAGTCGGCATGTTCCGAGGGGGGCCCCAGAGCGGGGGCTGAGAGTGGGCGCGCGGCCCTGACCCTTGAACCTGATCCGGCTCATACCGGCGGAGGGACGGGAACCTGCGGCACGCGGATGCGCGATCGCAGTGGCGCAAGCTGCCCCCAATCCGCCTCAGGCGAGACCGGATCAAGAGTTCCGAAACGCGAATTCTGACCGCTCGTCAGCCCGAGAGGATGCGCCATGAACACAGCCGTCGATCCCAGCCAAATGAGCGCGGGCGGTCCCAGGACCGTCACCACCGGACCCATCGTGGGGTCCCGCAAGGTCTATATCGAGGTTCCCGGACAGGCCGGCATGGCGGTGCCGGTGCGCGAGATCGCGCTGTCGGATCCGGCCGAGGCGCCGGTCCATGTCTATGATTCGTCGGGCCTCTACACTGAGTGCGCGCCGGCGATCGACCTTGAGGCGGGCATTTCCGGCCAGCGCGAGGCGTGGGTGGCCAAGCGCGGGTTCGAAGCCATCGTCCCGCGTGAGGTGAAGCCCGAGGACAACGGCTTTGCCGGGGATCGGCTGGTCGCGGCGTGCCCGGCCGTCCGGCCCATCCGCCGCGCCGCGCCGGGGCAGATGGCGACCCAGTACGAATTTGCCCGCGCCGGCATCATCACCGAAGAGATGATCTTCGCCGCCGCCCGCGAGAATCTCGGCCGCGCCGAGAAGCTGGAGCGGGCCGACGGGGCGCTGGCCGATGGCGAGAGCTTCGGCGCCGAGATCCCGCCCTTCGTCACCCCCGAGTTCGTGCGCGCCGAGATCGCGCGGGGCCGCGCCATTATCCCGGCCAACATCAACCATACCGAGTTGGAGCCGATGGTGATCGGCCGCAACTTCCTGGTGAAGATCAACGCCAACATCGGCAATTCGGCCGTCACCTCCTCCGCCGCCGAGGAAGTGGAAAAGATGGTGTGGTCCATCCGCTGGGGCGCGGACACGGTGATGGACCTCTCCACCGGCCGCAACATCCACAACATCCGTTCGTGGATCGTGCGCAATTCGCCGGTTCCGATCGGCACCGTGCCGATCTACCAGGCGCTGGAGAAGGTGGGCGGCGACCCGCTCAAGCTCGATTGGGAGGTGTTCAAGGACACCCTCATCGAGCAGGCCGAGCAGGGCATCGACTATTTCACCATCCATGCCGGCGTGCGCCTCGCTTATGTGCCGCTCACCGCGCGCCGCGTCACCGGCATCGTCAGCCGCGGCGGCTCCATCATGGCGCGCTGGTGCCTCGCCGGGCATCGCGAATCGTTCCTCTACGAGCGGTTCGACGAGATCTGCGACATCATGCGGGCCTATGACGTGTCGTTCTCGCTGGGCGACGGCCTGCGCCCCGGCTCCATCGCCGACGCCAACGACGCCGCCCAGTTCGCCGAGCTGGAGACCCTGGGCGAACTCGCGAAGGTCGCCTGGGACAAGGGCTGCCAGGTGATGATCGAAGGTCCGGGCCATGTGCCGATGCACAAGATCAAGGCCAATATGGACAAGCAGTTGAAGGCCTGCGGCGAGGCGCCCTTCTACACGCTTGGCCCGCTCACCACCGACATCGCCCCCGGCTACGACCACATCACCTCGGGCATCGGCGCGGCCATGATCGGCTGGTTCGGCTGCGCCATGCTCTGCTATGTGACGCCGAAGGAGCATCTGGGCCTGCCCGACCGCGACGACGTGAAAACCGGCGTCATCACCTACAAGATCGCGGCCCACGCCGCCGACCTCGCCAAGGGCCACCCCGCCGCGCAGATCCGCGACGACGCGGTGAGCCGGGCGCGCTTCGACTTCCGCTGGCAGGACCAGTTCCACCTTGGCCTCGACCCGGATACGGCGCAGAAGTTCCACGACGAGACCCTGCCCAAGGATGCGCACAAGGTGGCGCATTTCTGCTCCATGTGCGGACCGAAGTTCTGCTCCATGAAGATCACCCAGGAGCTGCGCGCCGAGGTCCGCGCCATGGAAGGCGCGGACGACACCCTGTCCGCCGAGGCGCGCGAGCAGGGCATGCGGGAGAAGTCGCAGGAGTTCCTGGCCGAGGGCGGCGCGCTCTATGTGAGCGCGGCGGAATAAGCTCCCGCGCGTGAAAAAAAGGCCCTGCCGGTGCCTGCACCGCAGGGCCTTTTTGCTGTGGCCCGCCGCGCGGCCGGTCCCGGTCATGGTCTCATCCATGGCCTTGACCAATGGCTGATGCGCCGGCGGCGCGGACCCTTGGTATAAGCGCAATGGCGCACGGGGCGCCCGGCCATGGGGCCACGCTGATCCTCATTGCGGAGAGTGTGAATGCGCGCGGAGACGGCGGAAGCGGCGGCGCGGCAGGCCACGCCGGAAAGCGGCCTGTCCCACCCCAGCACCTGGCTGCGGGAGCTGGCGCGGATGAAGCCGGCGCCCTGGCCCTGGGGACGCGCCGTTCGCGCGGCGTTCTGCGTCGGGGCGCCGTTCTCGGTGGGTTATGCCTGCGACGCGATCATCACCGGCATGTGGATTTCCATGGGCACGCTGATGATGGCGGCGGGCGAGCCGGCGGGCAGCTATCGCTTCGTCTTCCGCCAGCTCGCGCTGTCCGGCCTCATCGGGGCGCTCGGCTATCTGGCCGGCGGACTCGCGGGCCTGCCCTGGGGCGTCACGGTGGCGGCCATGGCGGCGTTGGGCTTTCTGGGCGGTGTCCTCAGCGGCTACGGGGCGATCTGGTCCCTTGGCTCCATGCAGGCGCTGTTGGTCGCCTCCATTGCCATCGGCGTGCCGGGCATCGGGCCCTATTGGTGGCTGAGCGTGCTCTATCTCGTCGGCATGGCGTTCTACATGGCGGTGCTGGCGGTGGAAGCGCTGCTCTTTCCGCAAAGGCCGCAGCGGCAGGCGCAGGCCGCGCTCATCGGCGCCCTGGCGCGGCTGGCCGATGTGCGGGCGCAGGGCGACGCCGCGGCCGCGGGCGGCACGGTGGAGGCGGCCCGCCAGAAGGTGACGGACGGCCTTTCCGCGCTCGCCGCCTTGATGCTTGAATCCCGCTCCAGCAACGGCGGCCACGATGGGGAGGCGGATCGCCTTGCCGCCCTGCTTCAGGGCTGCGACACGCTCTTTGCTGCCATCCTGTGGTGTCCGGATCGGGAGACCCTGCGGGCCGCCGTCGCGCGGCTCGACGCGCTCGCCGCCGCCGTCGCCCATGGCCGCGCGCCAGAGGGGGCGCCGCCCGAAGGGGCGCGCGATCCGGTGGCCGATACCGTGCGCGCCGTCACCGCGACCATGCGCGCCGTGGCCGAGTCGTCGCCGCCGTCGGACGCGGCACGCGGGAGCGTCCGCGCCGGCGGAAGGCTGGGCATGACCCTCGGCCGGACCCTCGACCGTCTCGCGCCGGGTTGGGACAATCTGCGCGCCGCGCTCGCGCTGGGCCTATGCATGGGCCTTGCCTATGCGGCCCATTGGGTGGACCGGCAGAGCCACTGGTTCTGGATTCCGCTCACCGTCAGCCTGGTCATGAAGCCGGACCTCGGCTCGGTGTTCGCGCGGGCGGTGCTGCGCTGCGTGGGCACCATCGGTGGCGCGGCCTTCGGCGCCGCGGTGCTGGTGCTGCTACCGAAGGGCCAGCCGGTCATCCTCGTCATCGCGGCGCTGGCGGCGGTGCTGCCCTGGACCATGCGCCGTTCCTATGTGCTGCAAGCGGTGGTGCTGGCGCCGCTGGTGCTGCTGCTGGTGGACATCATCGAGCCCGGCCCGCGGAACATGGACTATGCGGCGCAGCGCGTCCTCGACACCTTCATCGGCGGGGCGATCGTGCTGGTGTTCGGCTATTTCCTGTGGCCGCGCGCCCGCGGCCGGCGCCTGGCCCGGAGCTTCCACGGCGCCAAGGCGCTGCTGGCCGACTATCTGCTGGCGGCTTGCGGGCTCAGGCCGGGGTCGGGTCCGTCGATCGGTCTTTCCGACCACCGCCGCCGGATCTATGGCCGCCTCGCCGACATGCGCACGGGGCTGCGCACAGCCATGATGGAGCCACCCCCGGCCTGCACCGAGGCCGGCGCCTGGTTTCCCATCGTCGCCGGTGCCGAGCGCCTGTGCGATCGCATCACCGCCTTCTCGGCGCTGCCGGGCCGGTCGGTCGCGGCGGAGGATGAGGCGGCCCTTCGCCAGCTCGCCCGCTATGTCGCGGCGACGCCGCAGGAGCGCGACGTGTTGGCGCCGCCGCAGCCGGCCGCCACGCCGACGGTTGCGGCCCTGGCCGAGGGCGTTCTCGACGAGCTTGCCCACATGGGGCGCCTGCAGGAGCCCGGCGGCTTCCCGCGGCCGCCCGCCGCGCGCGGTTGAAAGCGCGGGGGACGGCGTGGTTGACCGCGTGGGGCTGTACGGCGGGATCGCCGCGTGCCTGAACGGCGGCGGATGCGTCCGCCACCGCGCGGTTCACGCCGCTTCGGGTGGGCGCTTGACCGGCGGGGCCATGAAGGCCGGCGAGATGGGGGCGGTCACGGTGCGGGTGAGGATGGCGTCGATTTCGGCCTTGGTATCGGCGTCGATATGGAAGCCGTCCACCTCGCCCACGGGATCGAGCTGGCCGGGATGGCGCGCGCCCCACAGTGCGATGGTCGGCCCCTGGTCCAGGACCCAGCGCAGGGCCAGCGCCAGCACCGACTTGCCGTAACGCGCCGCGGCCAGTGCCTTCAGCTCCTCCACCGCCTTGAGATAGTGCGGGAAGCGCGGGGCGGTGAACTTCGGGTCCACCTTGCGCAGGTCGTCGCCCTCGAAGGTGGTGGTGGCGGTCATGCGGCCCGAAAGCAGGCCCCGGCAGAGGGCGCCGTAGCTCAGCACGGTGAGGCCGGTGCGCGCCGCATAGGGCAGAACGTCGGCTTCGATCTCCCGTTCGAACAGATTATAGGGCGGCTGCACCGCGTCGAGCTGGGTCACGGCGCGGAAGGCATCCATCTGGGCCGGGGCATAATTGGAGACGCCGACCGCGCGGATCTTCCCCTCGCGCTTCAGCTCCGCCAGCACCCGCGCCGTGTCCTCGAACGGGGTTTCGAGATCGGGCCAGTGCACCTGGTAGAGGTCGATCGCGTCCGTCTTGAGCCGGCGCAGGGAGTCTTCGATCTCCTGGCGGAGGCGGGCCGGGCGGCTGTCGCGGAACACCTTGCCGTCTTTCCAGGCGAGGCCCACCTTGGTCGCGATCTGCACCTTGTCGCGCAGGCCGCCAGCGAGCGCCTTGCCGACGATCTCCTCAGCATGGCCGAAGCCGTAGACCGGGGCGGTGTCGATGAGGGTGATGCCCCGTTCCACGGCGGAGCGGATGGTGGCGATGGCGTCGTTTTCGTCGGAGCCGCCCCACATCCACCCGCCGATGGCCCAGGTGCCAAGGCCGATGCGCGACGTCTTCAAGCCCGATGCGCCGATTTCGATCTGTTCCATGGGATTTCTCCTCCTGGGTCGAGGTGGATTCAGGATTGGCCGGAATCGCGCGCGGCGAGCCGGCCGATGGCGGACCAGTCCTGGTCCGCGCCGCCGGTGGCAAGCAGGGTCACGAACCGGTCGCGCAGCAGGCTGGCCAGCGGCAGGGGCACGCCCAAGGCCTCGGCGGCCGACAAAGCAAGCTTGATGTCCTTGAGACCGAGCGGGGCGGCAAAGCCCACCGGCGCATCGCCGGGCTCGGCCAGCAGCCGGCCGTAATTCTTGTAGACCGGCGCGCCGAACAGGGTGGACGTGAGCAAGTCCAGATACTGGGTCTTGTCGATCCCCGCCTTGCCCACCAGGGCCAGCGCCTCCCCAAGGGATTCGATGACGCAGGCGATGAGAAAATTGCCGGAGAGCTTGACGAGGTTGGCGCGGGCGGGGATGTCCGACACCGTGAAGGTGCGCTGGCCCACCGCGTCCAGCAGCGGCCCCGCGGCGGCAATGGCGCTGGCCGCGCCGGCCGCCACCACGAACAAATGGCCCGCCGCCGCCACATCCGGCCGCCCAAACACGGGGGCGGACACATAGAGTTGCCCGGCCGCCCCGTGGGCCGCCGCGAGGCGCTCGGACAGCTCGACGCCGATGGTGCTGGCGGAGACGTGCAGGGCGCCCCTGGGCAGGGTGGCAAGCAGACCATGCGGGCCGAACACCACCTCTTCCGCCGCCTGATCGTTGGCGAGCATGGTGACGACCGCCTCGCCCCGGCAGGCATCGGCCACCGTGGCCGCGCGCGCCGCGCCTTCCGCCACCAGCGCGTCGGCCTTGGCGGGGGTGCGGTTGTAGACGGTGACGGCGTGCCCGGCCTTCAGGAGGTTCCGGGCCATGCCCGCCCCCATCTGGCCCAATCCGATGAACCCGACCTGCATGGCGCTTTCCTTTCGGGATGTCTCCTGTGCGAGCGGGCTGCCGCTCGAAAGCTTGCGCACCATGGGCCGGATCAATTAATCTTTCCAATGGAATATGAAGATGGCATTCATTTCTATTATATATGAATGCACTTGGGTACGTGGTCGGCCATGGAGCTGCGGCAGCTTCAGCATTTTGTCGCGGTGGCGGAGGAACAGCACTTCACGCGTGCGGCGCGGCGATCAATATCGTGCAATCGGCCCTGTCCAATTCGGTGCGGGCGCTGGAGGTGGAGCTGGGCGCTCAACTCCTGCTGCGCACCACCCGGCAGGTACGCCTCACGGCGGCCGGGCGCGTGTTTCTGGACAAGGCGCGGCATGTGCTGGCGACCGCGCGGGAGGCGGTGGCGGCTGTCGCCGGGCTGGAGCGCGGGGCCTTCCCGAGACGCGGGCGGTGCTTTCGGCCTGACGGACCGGGCCTCAGCGCACCGGGGCGGCGAGAGCGTCGCGCAGCAACAGCGCGATGTGGCGTGCCTTGCGGCCGGTGCCGTGCTCGATCTGGTGGCGGCAGGAAAAGCCATTGGCGATCAACGGTGTATCGGCGGTTGCCGCGCGTACGGAGGGTAGCAGCTTCAGCTCGGCCATCTGCATGGATGCCTTGTAATGCTCGGCCTCCAGGCCGAAGCTGCCGGCCATGCCGCAGCAACTGGTTTCCACGATGTCGTAGGAAAAGCCGGGGATCCAGGCGAGCACCTTGCGGGTCGCCTTCATCACCCCGAACGCCTTCTGGTGGCAATGGCCGTGCAGCAGCGCCTTGGGCAGGTCAAGGGTCTTCAGTTCCAGCCGCAGACCCTTGTTCTGATGCTCGCGGGCGAGAAACTCCTCCAGCAGATAGAGCTGCTTGCCGAGGTCGCCCACCTCCGGTCCCAGCCCCAGGCTGTAGAGCTCGTCGCGGAGCGACAAGAGGCAGGAGGGTTCGAGCCCGATGATGGGTGTCTTGGCCGCGATCTCGTCGCGGAAGGCCGCCAGCACGCGCTTCGCCTCGCCGCGCGCCTTCTCCACCATGCCGGTGGTGAGATAGGTGCGCCCGCAGCACAAGGGCCGGTGGGGCTCGGCGTCGGTGGCGGCGGGGCGGGCCATGCGCACCCGGTAGCCGGCGGTTTCCAGCACCGTCTGCGCGGCCTCCGCGATCTCCGGGTCGAAATGGTGGCAGAAGGTGTCCACGAACAGGATCACCTCGCCGCGCGGCGCCGCTTCGGGCGCGAGGGTGGGCGCGGGGGAAAAGGGCTTTGCGGTGGGCTCGGGGATT
>NZ_JABWGX010000022.1 GCF_021730435.1 Xanthobacter agilis | reverse complement strand
CCGAAACACGCTCGCTGCGGGGAAGGGACGATCAGGGCGGCGAGAATCCCTTCCTTTCACAGGCCCCATCGGGGGCGATCGTCAGTCCTCGTCCTCGGGACCCGCACCGCCGGGGGGCGGCGGCGGGGGCGGCGGAAGGAGGCGTCCGCCGGGGGGCGGCAGCAGAGCCGGGCCCAGGCGCGCCATCCGATCGAGCTGCTCGGGCGTCAGCTTCGCCTTCAGGGTGGCGAGGCCGCGGGCAAGGCGCTCGCCCACCCGTCCTTGCTCCTGCAGGTCGCCGGCCAGGGCCTCGATCGGCGCGAGCGGGGCTGG
The DNA here is from genome assembly GCF_021730435.1 of Xanthobacter agilis. Classification (GTDB taxonomy): domain Bacteria; phylum Pseudomonadota; class Alphaproteobacteria; order Rhizobiales; family Xanthobacteraceae; genus Xanthobacter; species Xanthobacter agilis. The sequence continues at coordinate 83,365 of NZ_JABWGX010000022.1, read as the reverse complement.
CTCGGCCGCCGTCGCGGGGGTTGCGTTCCCCGTGGACCGGACGGGGGCCGGGGCGCCGGGACCCCGGCGACCGTCGGGGCCCGGTCCGGGGCCTCTGGCCCGCAGGGCTGCGCTGGCCTGGAGCGCATCGGTAACGTCGCGCCAGGCATCAAGCTGGTCGGTGCGGATGCCGACAGCGGTTTCAGCCGCGGCCAGGGCACGGGCATAGCCCAGCGGATCCGGACGCGGACCGGGCGGCCCCATCATCGGCCGGCCGGGCGGTCCCATCCGGCGATCGCCGGGACCACCGCCCGGACCACCCGCGCCCAGCGGACACCGGAAGCCGGCGGGCGGCGGCGGGGCCGGGGCATCGATGGCCGCGATCTGCGGGCCGTCCGCGCCGGGGGCGGGAGGAGCCCGAAACGGCAGGTCCAGCGCCGCCATCCGGATCGGCGCGTCGAACGTGGCCGAAGGGGCGACCGGCAGCCGGTCCTGCGTCTTGCCGGAACTGCTCTGGGCGGCGGCGGCGCCGACGAAGCAGACCGCGACCCCCGACAAGAGCAAAATCCGAACCGTGCGGCGTGTCATGTGCATCGCCTTTGCGATGTTTGCGATGGGGACACTTTGGCCCGGTCCTGTTGCTGCCGAAGGTCCGCCGTTATCCAAACGTGTCCCCGGCGCGCGGATTTGTAACGCAACATTGCCATGGGCGGCGTGGCAAAGGAGAGTTGCACAAGACGGTGCCGGGACGCGGGCACGGGCGGCTAAGGTCTGAGGGAGACAGGAGAATGAGGCCCGTGGAGAGTGGAGCGCATATTCTCGTCGTGGACGACGACCTGGAGATCCGGAAGCTTCTGAGCCGCTATCTGGTGGGGCAGGGCTTCCGCGTGACCACGGCCGGGGATGGGCGGGAGATGAGCGAGAAGCTCGCCACCCAGCGCATCGACCTGGTGGTGCTCGATCTGATGCTGCCCGACGCCTCCGGTCTCGACCTGTGTCGGGATCTGCGCGCCACCTCCAATGTGCCGGTCATTCTGCTGACGGCGCTGAAGGAGGATGTGGACCGCATCATCGGCCTGGAGATCGGCGCCGACGACTATCTCGGCAAGCCCTTCAACCCGCGCGAGCTGGTGGCGCGCATCCGTGCGGTGCTGCGCCGGGTGGCGCCGAGCGAGGCGGAGGCGGCGGCGCCGCGCGCCTTCCGTTTCGCCGGCTTCCGCGCCGAGCCCGATCTGCGGCGTGTCACCGCCGAGGACGGCAGCGAGGTCGCCCTCACCGGAGCCGAGTTCGACCTTCTGATGGCGTTTCTGGAGCGGCCCGGCCGCATCCTCTCGCGCGATCAGCTGCTCGATATCACCAAGGGTCGGGAGGCGGGACCCTTCGACCGCTCGGTGGATGTCCTGGTGAGCCGCCTGCGCCGCAAGCTCGGCGATCAGGGCGCATACCAGATCCTCAAGACGCTGCGGAACGGCGGCTATCAGCTCGCGGTGCGGGTGGAGCTGGAGGAGGCGTCATGAGGACCCTGCGCGCGCAGGTCACCGCGGTGCTGGTGGTGGCCATGGTGCTGGTGGTCGCCTTCGCCAACATCGCTTCCTTCTTCCTCACCGTGCCCATGATGGGTCCGCCGCCGGATATCGGCGACGATGCGGCGGCCCAGTTCGCGCTGGCGGCCGGTCTCGCCCAGCGCATTTCGCCCCATGACGGCGACTTGGGCATCCCCAATGCCGGCGTGCGGGCCGAGCCCCCTCAAGGCCTGCCGAACCCCTTCGCCACCAATGTACTGCGTGACGCGCTGGCGCGGCTGGGTAAATCCTATCCGGTGCGGGTGGTCGATCCGCCGGAGGGCGGGCTGCCTTTGGCCGCGCTGCAACTGCCGGACGGGCGCTGGCTGGTGATGAAGACGAACCTGCTCGGTCGTCTGCCGCCTCCACCCGGGGGCCCCGCCTTTCCCGGCCGCACGCTGAACCTCGCCACCTGGTTTGTGCTGATGGTGGTCGGCATCACCCTGGTGGTGGTGTTCGTCATGCGGCGAATCATGAAGCCGCTGTCCCTGATCGAGGATGCGGCGGCGCAGATCGGCCCCAATGGCGAGCCGCCGGTGCTCCCCGAAGAGGGGCCGGAGGAGGTGCGGGCCGCCGCCGCCGCCATCAACCGCCTGTCGGCCCGGCTGAAGGCGGCCATGGACAGCCGCATGCGCATCGTCGCCGGTGCCGCCCACGATCTGCGCACGCCGCTCACCCGGATGCGCCTGCGCGCCGAGTTCATTCCCGATGACGAGGAGCGGACGCAGTGGCTGTCCGACCTCGCGGAACTGGACCGCATCGCCGACAGCGCCATCCGCCTGGTGCGCGAGGAGGTGGAGGCCGGTCCCGGCGAGCCGGTGCGGCTCGACCTGCTGGTGGCCGCCGTGGTGCGCGAGGTGGCGGAAGCCGGCCACCCGGCGGTGCTGTTGAAGGCGGAGCCGACGACCGTGCTGAGCCGTCCCCTGTCACTGAAGCGCGCGGTCCGCAACCTCGTGGTCAACGCCGCGACTCATGGCGGCGGCGCGCGGGTGGCGGTGCAGCAGGACCACGTTCGCGGCGGCGAGACGGTGCGGGCGGTGCTGACCATCGAGGACGACGGGCCGGGCATTCCCGATGCCCTCATGGGGCAGGTGTTCGAACCTTTCTTCCGGGTGGACCCGGCGCGCCAGACCAAGATTCCCGGCGCCGGCCTCGGGCTTGCCATCGCCAATGAGATCATCGGCCGCCATGGCGGCCGGTTGACCCTGGTGAACCGGCCGGGCGGCGGCCTCGTGCAGCGGGTGGACCTGCCGGCGGTGGTGATGGCAGAGGACGACGAGGACGAGGAGACCTGAGCGCATTGGCCTGGGCGCGGCGTGTTCCGGTCGCTCGGCCACGGGCGACGGGAAAATGGCCGCGCGCCAAGAGAACGCCCGCGCCAAGACATAAGAGAACGGGCGCCCGCGCCAAAAAACGCACCAAGAACCGCACCAAGAACCGCACAAAAAAAAGGCCCGGCGCGGGGCCGGGCCTTTCAGGATCAGGCGGGATCGGGTGTCGTCCGCGCGCTCAGCGGGTCGGCACCGGCTTTTCGCCGCGATAGTCGTAGAAGCCGCGGTGGGTCTTGCGGCCGAGCCAGCCGGCCTCGACATATTTCACCAGCAGCGGGCAGGGGCGATATTTGGAATCGGCGAGCCCCTCGTGGAGCACCTGCATGATGGCGAGGCAGGTGTCGAGGCCGATGAAGTCCGCGAGCTGGAGCGGACCCATGGGATGGTTGGCGCCGAGCCGCATGGCCTTGTCGATGGCGTCCACCGAGCCCACGCCCTCATAGAGGGTATAGATGGCCTCGTTGATCATGGGCAGCAGGATGCGGTTGACGATGAACGCCGGGAAGTCCTCGGCCACCGCGTAGGTCTTGTGCAGGCTGGCGATGAAGGCCTTGGCGACGTCGAAGGTCTCGTCGTCGGTGGCGATGCCGCGCACCAGCTCCACCAGCTCCATGAGCGGCACCGGATTCATGAAATGAATGCCGATGAAGCGCTCCGGCCGGTCGGTGGCGGCCGCGAGGCGGGTGATGGAAATGGACGAGGTGTTGGACGCGAGCAGCGCTTCCGGGCGCAGCACGGCGCACAGGCCGGTGAAGATCTTGCGCTTCACCTCCTCGCGCTCGGTGGCCGATTCGATCACGATGTCGCAGGGGGCGAGGTCTTCGGTGGTATTGGCGGCGGTGATGCGCCCGAGCGCGGACTGTCGCGCGTCCTCGGTCACCGTGCCCTTGGACACCTGGCGGGCCATGTTGCCGTTGATGGTGGCGATGCCGGCGCCGATGCGCGTGGAGTCGGCGTCGTGGAGGAACACCTCGTAGCCGGCGAGGGCGCACACGTGGGCGATGCCGTTGCCCATCTGGCCAGCGCCGATAACCCCGACCTTCTTGATCTCAATCGGCATGATTCTCTCGTTTCGCCTGAGGGGCCGGGAGACGGCGCCCGAATGAGGATGGCCGCTGCGGGGGGCACCGTCGCGGCCGTGATGCTGCACCCGAACACGAGGATGCGCGGGCGCCCTCGTGTTCTTTGGCTCGTTCTTCGGCGTCGCCGCCGCCCGGAGGGTCCAAGGGGCCTCCCGGTCGGCGGCACCCTCCCACCGGTGGCCGGCGGGAGGGGCGCGCTCAGCCCTTCGCTTTGGCGATTTCCGCCTTCAGCTCTGGTACCACGGTGAAGATGTCACCCACGAGACCGTAGTCGGCCACCTGGAAGATGGGGGCTTCCTCATCCTTGTTGATGGCGACGATGACCTTGGAATCCTTCATGCCGGCGAGGTGCTGGATGGCGCCCGAGATGCCGAGCGCGATGTAGAGCTCGGGGGCGACGACCTTGCCGGTCTGGCCCACCTGCCAGTCGTTGGGGGCGTAGCCGGCGTCGACCGCGGCGCGCGAGGCGCCCACGGCCGCGCCCAGCACGTCCGCCAGCGGCTCGATGACCTCGGCGAACTTCTCGCGCGAACCCACCGCGCGGCCGCCCGACACGATGATCTTGGCGGCGGTCAGCTCGGGCCGGTCAGAGGCGGCGATGGCCTCTTCCACGAAGGTGGTGAGGGCCGGGTCGGCGGCGACGCCGAGGCTCTCGATGGGCGCCGCGCCGCCTTCAGCGGTGGCGGCGAAGGAGGCGGTGCGCACCGTGATGACCTTCTTGGCGTCGGTCGACTTCACGGTCTGGATGGCGTTGCCGGCATAAATGGGCCGCTCGAACGTGTCGGCGCTCTCCACCTTGATGATGTCGGAGACCTGCATCACGTCGAGCAGGGCCGCGACGCGGGGCAGCACGTTCTTCACCATGGCGGTGGAGGGGCCGACGATGGCGTCGTAGCCGGGCGCCAGCGACACGATCAGGGCCGCGAGCGGCTCGGCCAGACGGTGCGCGTAGAGCGCGTCGTCGGCGAGCAGCACCTTGTTGACGCCGGCGAGCTTGGCGGCGGCCTCGGCCACCGCCTTGGCATCCTTGCCGGCCACCAGCACGTCCACCGGCGCGCCGAGGGCGGCGGCGGCGGTCAGGGCCTTGGCGGTGACGCCGTTGAGGGTGGAATTGTCGTGTTCCGCGAGAAGCAAAGTCGCCATCAGATCACCCCCGCCTCGTCCTTGAGCTTCGCCACCAGTTCGGCCACCGAGGCCACCTTCACGCCCGCCTTCCGGCCGGTCGGCTCGGCGGTCTTGAGCACCGCGAGGCGCGGCGCCACGTCGACGCCATAGTCGGCCGGGGTCTTGTCGGCGATGGGCTTCTTCTTCGCCTTCATGATGTTGGGCAGCGAGGCATAGCGCGGCTCATTGAGGCGCAGGTCGGTGGTGACGATGGCCGGACCCTTCAGCTTGATGGTCTGGAGGCCGCCGTCGATCTCGCGGGTGATGGCGAAGCCGCCGTCTTCCACGACCACCTTGGATGCGAACGTGCCCTGCGGCCAGCCGAGCAGCGCCGCGAGCATCTGGCCGGTCTGGTTGCAATCGTCGTCGATGGCCTGCTTGCCGAGGATGACGAGGCCGGGGGCCTCTTCGCCGACGATGCCCTTGAGAATCTTAGCGACCGCCAGCGGCTCCACCAGCGCGTCGGTCTTCACCAGGATGCCGCGGTCGGCGCCCATGGCGAGGGCGGTGCGCAGCGTCTCGGACGCCTGGGCCGGGCCGATGGAGACGGCCACCACCTCGGTCGCCTTGCCGGCTTCCTTCAGGCGCAGGGCCTCTTCCACCGCGATCTCGTCGAACGGGTTCATCGACATCTTGATGTTGGCCAGTTCGACACCCGAACCGTCCGACTTCACCCGTACCTTGACGTTGTAGTCCACCACCCGCTTCACGGGCACCAAGATCTTCATTAAGGCGTGCTCCCCGTCTGACAACACGGAGGTCCGGACACGCGCGAGCCGCGCCGGAGGCTCCTCCTTCCCTCGGGTTCCCTGCATTGCAGCAAACCTTGGGGCCGGCAACGTAGGAGGGGCCTGAAACCGTGTCAACGCTCGCGAAATTGGCTCAGCGCTTGCCCTCGCCCGGCACCGAGGGCACGCCCGAAGGATCGGGGTCGAAGAGGGCCACGTCGCGTCGGCGCATCACCGTCACCAGCAGTGCTCCCGCCGCGAAGCCGCCGAGGTGGGCCCACCACGCGGTGTCGGCATCGCCGGTCGAGATCGCCTGCCAGAGCTGAACCGCGAGCCACACGCCGATGATGAGATAGGCCGGCACCTTCAGGGGGATCTTCATCAGCACCAGCGCCCACAGGCGGATGTTGGGATGCAGCACCAGATAGGCGGCGATGACGCCGGCCACGGCGCCGGACGCCCCCACCAGCGGCGCCTCCGCATCCGGCTGGGCCAGCACATGGGCGAGCCCCGCCGCCGCGCCGCACAGGAGGTAGAAGGCGAGGAAGCGCAGGTGGCCCATGGCATCCTCCACATTGTCCGCGAACACCCACAGGAACGCCATGTTGCCGAGTAGGTGCAGCCACCCTCCGTGCAGGAACATATAGGTGAAGAGGGTGAGGCTCGGCGGCAGGGTGAGATAGCCGTCGGGCAGCACCGCCGCGCCGGATACCACCGCCGGGATGGCGCCGAACGACACCATGCCCGCCTCCGCCGGCGCGCCCGCGATGCCGCGTTGCAGCAGGCCGAACACCAGCACGTTCGCCGCGATCAGCGCATAGGTCACATAAGGCCGGCGGATGTGCTCCAGCGGATTGATGTCGGCGATGGGCACGAACATGGGCGGGCCTCGGTGTGGGGGCCTGTGGCGCGGGGCCCGTATCCAGGCGCATCGGTCCGACGGCCGCACGCGTCCTCGGGCCGGAACACGCGCGGCGCACACTCTAAGGTGTTTCTGCGCCTGTGGGAAAGCAGCCCCCGCCGGCCGGTGCTCAGCGTCCGCCGCCCGGCACCCACAACACGTCGCGCACGCCATGCCCATTGGCGAAGCGGCTCGCCACGAACAACAGGTCCGACAGGCGGTTCATGTATTGAATCGCCGGGCGCCCCACCGCCTCCTCGGCGCTGTGGGAGAGGGCGACCATCTCCCGTTCCGCCCGCCGGCAGATGGTGCGGGCGAGGTGCAGGTGGGCGGCGGCCGGCGAGCCGCCGGGCAGTACGAACGAGGTCAGGGGCGACAGTTCCCCATTGAGGGCGTCGATGTCGTGCTCCAGGCGATCCACCTGGGCCGGCACGATGCGCAGGGCGTCGCCGGGGCCTTCGTTGGCGGCGGCGGGGGTGCACAGATCGGCGCCGAGGTCGAACAGGTCATTCTGAACCCGGTTCAGGATGGCATCGAGGGCCGGCTCGTCGGCCAGGTGCAGGCGGGCGATGCCGATGGCGGCATTGGCCTCGTCCACGGAGCCGTAGGCCATGACCCTGAGATCGTATTTCACCACGCGGGCGCCGGTGCCGAGGCCGGTGGTGCCGTCATCGCCGGTGCGGGTGTAGATCTTGTTCAGCTTCACCATGGGCCTGCCTCTTGAGGGGGAGTTGAAGGAGCGCGGATCAGCGGTGCAGGGCGAACACCGTGGCCGCCACCAGGGCGACGGCCACCAATTGGGCCAGCACCCGCAGCCGCATGAGCGTCTGCGCGCGGCGCGGCGAGCCGCCGGATGCAAGGTTGAAGAGACCGAGCCCCAGGATCACCGCCACGATCGCCAGTGCCAGGGGGATGAAGACGGACATGGACCATTGCAGCATGACAGCCGGCCTCCCATCCCTCCGGTCATCCGCCGCCCGGCGCGGGGCGCGCCCGACGTCAATTGAGGGCGACGATCGCCCCGTTGAGGCTTGAGGCGTAGCATACCCAGAACAGATAGGGCAGCAGCAGCGCGCCCGCCGGCCGGTCCACCGCGAACGCCGCCCGGAGCGCGAGGATGAGGGCCACGAGCAGGGCCAGGATGACGGCGAAGCCCGCCACCGGCGCATGAAGCCCGAAGAAAACCGGCGACCACATGGCATTGAGCGCCAGTTGGAGCAGGAACAGGCCGATGGCGGTTCGCCGCGCCGGGGTCGGCGGCGCGTTCCACAGCCGCCACAGGGTAAGCGCCATCAGGATATAGAGAAGGGTCCAGGCGACCGGAAAGACCCCATTGGGCGGGGTCCAGGCGGGCTTGACGAGCCCGGCATACCATCCGGGGATGGCGGGCGCCGTCACGGCGCCACCCACGACCGCGACGCTGCCGACCAGGGCGAGACAGGCCGCGAGCCGCGGCAGGGCGCGGCCGGACGGGCGTTGCGGGTCTGATGGCAAGGGCGCGCTCCCCATCTCCGGAGACGGGGAGCATAGCACGCCGTTTCTCGCGTGGCCGGCGGTCAGGTGGCGATGTGGCGGGCGATCTCGTCCACCGGCAGCTTCACCAAATCCTTGGCCAGCTCGCCGTCGACGAGGCCCCGCGCCTGCACCCCCAAGGCGTCACGCAAGGTGCCGAGGGCCTTGGGCGGAGCCACGAGCAGCAGGCGGCGCACCTCGCCGGCGCTCACCAGGGCATCCACCCGCGCCGCCAGGCGCTTCAGGAAGGCGATCTCCGCCGCGGTGTGGAAATCGGTCTCCTCCACCGCGCTGCGCGAGACGCCGGCCGATTCGTGCACCCGGCCGGGACGTTCGGTGCCCTGGGCGGCGGTGGTGTCATGGGGCTCCACCACCGTCTCCACCACCGCGAGCTTGGGCTCGGGCGGGATGCCGGTATCGGCGAGCAGCAGCGCCTTGGCGCCATCGGCCACAACCACGAGGCGATTGGACTTGGCGAGTGTACCCATGACGTTTCTCCTCATTCGGCGGGCGCGGTGACGGCTCGCCGGCTCCGGCACCCGAGGGGCCCGCGCCTGTTGCCACCATCTGCGCCCACTGTCGGCCGCGCCTTGCGCCGGATCAAGCGGTCTTTCCGCTGCGACGTCGTGGCGGACCGGCGCCCTTGCGTACCGGGCGCACCCGTGAGAACATAATGCTTCTAGTTGCGCTTGCAGACGATGAAACGATCCCTTCGGGGACCGGGTGGGGCGCGGAACAGGGGCAGGGACGATGCCTTTTCTCGTCAGGTTTCTTGTGACTCATGCGGTGATCGGCGTCTCGCTGGCGGTGGTGCTGGTGGGAGCCATGGTGGCGTTCGATGTGGCCGGAATCGGCACGCTCACGACCACCTCGGAGGATGGCCTGCTGGCGCTGGTCCTGCTCACCTTCGGCCTCGGCGTGACCTTCGGCAGCGTGCAGATGGGCTTCGCCGTCATGCTCATGAGCGAGGGCGAGGAGCCGCCGCGCGGTCGCCGGGTGCTGACCCGCCTCGTGCCCCGCTACGCCAAAGTCTCCGCTAGCCGCTGAGGCTTTACGCCGCGAGCGGGCGCCGTCTCCCGGTCTTGTGGCCCACGAGTTGGGGCTGATGGGTCTGGGTGATTCATCACCGGTCAGCGTCTGTCGTGAAATAACGCCCATCGACCACTTGCGCGGCGGTGGGCTTTTCCATGACGCAAAGGAGGTATTATGTTCCCGATCCGCGCCAGGGCAGGCTCGGGCGGCCATCGGCCCAGGTCTATTGGCCCAGGTCTTCTGTGAGGGGCCGTGGGTTTCCTCACGCGCCGTGGCGCGGACCTCCGTGTGCGGGGCGTTGGAGCATGTCAGGCGAACCCGTGTTCACCTGACATGCTCCAACGTTTCGTTCGTTTGCAATTCCCTCCGCAAACCGCTTCACGCTTTGCTGGACGCGCTTCGGGCGAGCGGACTGGGCCGTGTGAGCGTCGTCTCGACGGATCGGGTTTCTTGTCGGCCGTTGCCGCCCGATCCGCCACGGGGGCGGCCAAGGGCGCCGTCGCGGGTCACAGGCGCGCGCCGCGCTCGCGCCGGCCGAGGATGGAGGGCGCGCGCAGACCTTTCGGGTCCGCGTGCATGTGAAGCCGTGCCGGTGGAGCCCCGGTGCCTTGTCCGTGCGAGAACCGGGCCGCGCGCCGCTTGAAGATGCCCCGGTGCTGGCGCGCGTGGTCGGGGCGAGCTTGAGCCCGCGCGGCATGCGCGCGGGCCGTGGCGCTATTTTCCTTTGCGACGCAGGGCGTCGGCGAGCGCGGCGCCGAACGCGCCCTGGTCCCGTCCGCCCGCGCCCCGGCGCGGATCGCGGCCGGCGGGTCCGGCGCCAGATCCACCGGGGGCGGCGCGACCTTGGCCCTCCTGTCCCTTGCTGCCGGTGCCGGCTCCGCCCTGGGGCCGGGCTCCGGCATCGTCCTTGCGCATGGAGAGGGCGATGCGCTTGCGCTTCGCGTCCACCTCCACCACCCGCACCTTCACCACATCGCCGGCCTTGACCACCTCGTGGGGGTCTTTCACGAACCGGTCGGCAAGGGCGGAGACATGGACCAGCCCGTCCTGGTGCACGCCGATATCCACGAAGGCGCCGAAGGCGGCCACATTGGTCACGGTGCCTTCCAGCACCATGCCGGGCTTCAGGTCGCTCATCTCGTTGACGCCCTCGGCGAAGGCGGCGGTCTTGAAGGCGGGTCGCGGGTCGCGGCCGGGCTTTTCCAGCTCGCTCAGGATGTCGCGCACGGTGGGCAGGCCGAAGCGTTCGTCCGCGAAGGCGCGCGGGTCCAGCGCCTTCAGGGCCGCGCTGTCGCCCATCAGCGCGCGCACGTCGCGCCCGCAGGCGGATACGATCTTCTTGGCGAGGTCATAGGCTTCCGGATGCACGGCCGAGGCATCGAGCGGCTCGGCGCCGCCGGGGATGCGCAGGAAGCCGGCGGACAGCTCGAACGTGCGCGGGCCGAGCCGGGAGACCTTGAGCAATTCCTTGCGGGTCTTGAACGGCCCCACCGTGTTGCGATGGGCCACGATGGCCTCGGCCAGCGAACCGCCCAGGCCCGACACGCGGGCGAGCAGGGAGGCGGAGGCGGTGTTGAGATCCACGCCCACCGCGTTCACCGCGTCCTCCACCACCGCGTCGAGGGCCTTGGCCAGCCGGGCCTGATCCACGTCGTGCTGATATTGGCCGACGCCGATGGATTTCGGTTCGATCTTGACCAGTTCCGCCAGCGGGTCCTGCAGCCGCCGCGCGATGGAGACGGCGCCGCGCAGGGACACGTCGAGGTCGGGCATCTCGGCGGCGGCGGTGGCGGAGGCGGAATAGACCGAGGCGCCGGCCTCGCTGACCACCACCTTGATCGGCTTCTTGCCCGCCGCGTCCGGCGGCAGCAGGGCGATGAGGTCGGCGGCGAGCTTGTCGGTCTCGCGGCTGGCGGTGCCGTTGCCGATGGCGATCAGCTCCACCTGGTGCAGGCGGATCAGGCGCGCGAGCTCCGCGCTCGCCCCCTGCACATCGTTGCGCGGCTGGAACGGATAGACGGTGGAGGTGGCGAGCACTTTGCCGGTGCCGTCCACCACCGCCACCTTCACGCCGGTGCGGATGCCGGGATCAAGCCCCATGGTGGCGCGTGATCCGGCCGGGGCGGCGAGCAGCAGATCCTTGAGATTGCGGGCGAAGACGCGGATGGCCTCGTCTTCCGCCTTCTCCCGCAGCTCGCCCATGAGGTCGATGGTGAGGTGGAGCGACAGCTTCACCCGCCACGCCCAGCGCGCCACATCCAGCAGGAAGGCGTCGGCGGGCCGCCCGTTGGCGAGGGGGATGTCATAGGCCTCGGCGACGATGCGCTCCACCGGCTTGATGGGGGCGGTCGCCTCCTCGTCCACCACCAGATCGAGGGTGAGCATCTCCTCGTTGCGCCCGCGCAGCATGGCGAGCACCCGATGGCTGGGGGCGGTGGCCCATTTCTCCGTGTGGTCGAAATAGTCGCGGAACTTGGCCCCGGCCTCTTCCTTGCCCTCGGCCACCTTGGCCTTGAGCACGGCATTGCCCTTCATGTAGGTGCGCAAGCGACCCACCAGATCGGCATTCTCCGCGAAGGTCTCCACCAATATGTCGCGGGCACCGTCGAGGGCCGCCTTCACGTCCGCCACCTGATCGGTGAGGAACCGGGCGGCGAGTTCCGCCGGCACCTGCTTGCGGTCGCCGAGGATGGACTCGGCCAGCGGCCCGAGCCCCTTCTCGCGGGCGATCTCCGCCTTGGTGCGCCGCTTGGGCTTGTAGGGGAGGTAGAGATCCTCCAGCTCGGCCTTGGTGGCGACGGCGAGGATTTTCCCCTTCAGCTCGTCGCTGAGCTTGCCTTGGCCTTCGATGGACGAGAGCACCGTGGCGCGGCGCGATTCCAGCTCGCGCAGGTAGGACAGGCGCTCGTCCAGGGTGCGCAGTTGGGTATCGTCGAGGCCGCCGGTGGCTTCCTTTCGGTACCGGGCGATGAAGGGCACGGTGGCGCCTTCATCCATGAGGGCCACCGCCGCGCTCACCTGCGCCGGGCGGGCGCCGATCTCGCCGGCGATGATGCGGGCGATCGTTTCGGCATCACCGGCCTTGGTTGGGGCAGGGGACTGGGCGGCCATGGCAGCTCCTCGACGCTCAGGTTTCGGGGGCACGGCCATAGCCCAGGGTTGCGGCGCTGTCACGGCAGGGCCGGGACAGGTCACAGGAAAGGGCGGGTCCCTTCGGCCTTTTAAGCCGAAAGGATGTCCTCCATCGCGTCGGCGAAGCGGTCCGCCTGTTCCAGGGTGAGGCACAGGGGCGGGCGCACCTTCAGCACATGGCCGAGGGGGCCGGCCGCGCCGATGAGAATGCCCTTGTCCCGAAGCCGGTTGATGAGGGCGGAGGCCGCGGCCGGATCCGGCGCCCCATCCTCCCGCGCCACGATCTCGACCCCGAGATAAAGGCCGGCGCCCCGCACCTCGCCGAGCGCGGCGCAACGCCCGCGCGCGGCGTCGAGCCGGCCGACGATGTGGGCGCCGACGGCGCGAGCATTCTCCATCAGCCCGTCCTCGGCGATGGCGTCGAGCACCGCGAGGCCGGCGGCGCTGGCCACCGGATTGCCGCCGAAGGTGTTGAAATAGCCGAATTCGTTGGCGAAGCGCGTCAGCAGCTCCGGCCGCGTCACCACCCCGCCCATGGGAAAGCCGTTGCCCATGGGCTTGCCCATGGTCACCACGTCCGGCACCACGCCGTGGCGGGCGAAGCCCCACATGTGGGTTCCGGTGCGGGCGAAGCCCGGCTGCACTTCGTCCGCGATCACCAGCCCGCCCAGCGCGCGCACCGCGTCGAAGGCCGCGGAAAGGAAGCCCGGCGGATCGGCATACACGCCGTCGGAGGAAAAGATGGTGTCCACCAGCAGGCCGGCGAAGGGGATGCCCTCGTCCGCCATGGCCTTGGCGGCGGCGGTGATGGCGGCGGCGAAGCCTTTGCCCACGTCGGCACCGTAGTGGCGCGGGTGGGGCGGCGGCACGGTGCGCACATGAGCCGGCGGCGCGCCGGTCTTGTAGGAGGAGGGGGAAACCTCGGTCACCGCGGTGGTGTTGCCGTGATACGCGGTGTCGGTGACGACGATGCCCATGCCCCCGGTGGCGCCGCGGATCAGGCGCAAGGCGAGGTCATTGCTCTCCGAGCCGGTGCAGGTGAAGGCGACATTGGTGAGCGGGGCGGGGAAATGCGCCAGCAGCCGCTCCGCATAGTCGTGCACCTCGTCGAACAGATAACGGGTGTGGGTGTTGTAGCGCCCCATCTGGCGGGCGACTGCCTCCACCACCTTGGGGTGACAATGCCCCACCGAGGGGACGTTGTTGTAGAGGTCGAGATAGGTACGACCGTCCGCCGTGAAGATGTCCGCGCCCTTGGCGCCGACGATATGCAGCGGCGCCTCGTAGAACAGCACCGAGGTGGCGCCGAAGCTTTTGCGCCGGCGGGCGACCAGCGCCGCCACGTCATCGGCGAGCGCGGCGCCGCCATCGGCGGGGAAGGCGTTGAGGGCGAGGATCTGCTTTTTCGCGCGAGCCGTCTGGCCCATGGGTGCACCTATTCTGTCGTGTGTTCCGGCCGCAAGGGCCGATCAGCCGTGGCGGGCGAGGAAGGCATCGGCCAGGGCCAGCGTGCCTTGCGTGTAGGCAATGCCCATGGCCTGCCCCGTCGGTGTTTCCGCGTGGGAGGCCACCCAGGCGGTGAGCTGGATGCGCCGCAGCATCACGAACAGGTCGATCTGGTCGCTGGCGTCCGCCGGCAGCGGCGCCTGCGTGCGGTAGCCCTCCATCCAGGCGGCCTTGAGGGCCGGGACATAGGGCTCGTGCTCCAGGAACGAGATGGCGGCGGCGAAATCGAATAGGAACCAGGAGAAGCCGCAATCGTCGAAATCGATCAGCGCCAGCCGGTCCCCGTCCACCAGCAAATTGGCGAGCCGCAGATCCGCGTGCACCAGGCCGAAGCTGTCCGCCTGCGAGAGCGGCCGCAGCTTCTCCTGGAGCAGCGCGGCGGTGCGCTCCAGCCGGGCGCGGCCGGTGGCGTCAAGGCCAAGGCTGGCGCGGAAGTCGCCCCAATGGGGCGTGTCGCCGAGGGTGGTGTCGAAATTCCAGACCTTGCGGGTGAAGCCCTCGGGCCGGGCCCAGGCGCGGGCATGGGCATGGAGGCGCGCATGGATGGCGCCGAGCTGGCGGAACCAGCCCACCAGATCCTCGCCCTCCGCCGGCTCGCGGCCATGGAGGAACTCGAACGCCACCACATGGCGGGTGGTGCCTCCATCGTCGATGTCGGCGATCAGAGCGCCATCCGTCAGCGGAATGGGGCGCGGCGTGGTGATGACGTGGTCCGCCCTGAGGGCCGCGATCCAGGCGAGTTCCGAGGTGATCTCGTCGCGGCTGTGGTAGCCGGGCCGATGGACGCGGAACACCAGCGGCCCGGCCGCCGTGTCGGTGACGCGGAAGGTGGCGTTCTCGGAAATGGTGAGCAGCTTCACATCCGCATCGCAGCCCAGGCCCCAGCGGGGCAGGGCGCCGCGCACGCCGGCTTCGAGCCTTTTCAGGAAATCGTCGTCGTAGAGCACTCGAGTCCTCCCTCAAGACCGCTTGTTCAGCAAGGCCTTGAACGCGTTCAGGTCGATCACGTTGCAATAGATCATGTTGATGATCTCAAGCTCGGCGTCGTGCAGCGCCATGGTGGCGGCGGCGCAGCAATCCTCCAACACGATCACATCGAAGCTCTCGTCCGCGAGGCTGCGGACGGTGGAGGCGACGCATTGGTCGGTGAAGATGCCGGCGCATACCACCGTGCGGATGCCGAGATTGTGCAGCATGAGGCGCAGGTTGGTGCCGGTGAGGGCCGAATCCGTGGTCTTGGTCACCACGATCTCGTCACCCCGCGGCGCCACCGCCGCGACGATCTGGCTGGCGTCATCGTCCTTCGGCAGCAACAAATTGTTGAAGCCGGGCTTCTTCTGGCTCAGCGAGCGCTCGCGCCCGTCGCGGGTGGCGCAGGCGATGCGGGCGTGCAGCACCTCCATGCCCCTGGCGCGGAAGGTCGAGAGCGCGTCGGCGATGTTGGGGATCACCACATCCGCCATGCGGGCGTGGAACGGCGTCCAGGCATCGAAATGGGCCTGCTCGGCCGGCGACAGGCCCGCCCGCGCCGGGCGCTCCAGATAGGTGTTCTGCACGTCGATGACGAGGAGCGCGGTGGCGCCGGGCACGATTTCGGGATCGTCCGGCTCCGGCGCGGTGGCGTAATAGAGGGAGCGGTGGCGCGTCTTCCAGCTTGCCGTCATTGGTCGCCCCGCTTTCTGGCGATCACCAGTTCCACCCGCGCCCGGTCCATGGCGCGGGCGATGGCGGGCGGCGGCGGCGCGTCGGTGACGAGGCGCTTGATGTCGTGCCAGCGGCCCCAGATGGCGAGCGCCTGCTGGGAAAATTTGGTGTGGTCGGCCACCACCAGGGTTTCCACCGCGCGCAGCATCATGGTCTTGTAGACCGAGGCGGCGCCGGGCTCGGCCTCGCTCAGGCCCTCGGTGGTGATGCCGCTGGCTCCCAGGATGGCCCAGTTGGCGTTGTAGGATTGCAGGAACTCGATGGTCTCGGAGCCCACCATCATGCCCTCGCGCCCGTTGTAGCGGCCGGGGCACATGATGACGGTGAGGGTGGGATTGGCCGCGAGCACCGTCGCCACCGAAAACGAATGGGTGATGACGGTCACGTCCCGGCACTCGGCCGCCATGCGCCGGGCCACATGGGTGGTGGTGGCGCCGGCGCCGATGGCCACCACCTCGTTGGGCTTGATGAACTTCACCGCCGTGGCGGCGATTGCCTCCCGCTCGGACACCATCAGGGTATGGCGCTCGCTGACCGCGGGCTCGCTGCCCAATGGGCGCACGGCACCGCCATAGGTGCGGTTGATGAGCCCCTTCTCGTTGAGCTCGAACAGGTCGCGTCTTATGGTCTCGGTGGAAACATTGAGCTCCGCCGCCAGTTCCGACACCCGCAGGGTGGAGGAGGCCATCAGCTCGCGCACGATGCGTTCGTGCCGCGCGGTCTTGGAGAGGCGGGCGCGTTCCCCCACCTCCGGCGCATCCTGGGCCTCGTTCAGGTCATCCGTGCTCATGCCGCCCGCGCCTTCTTCATGATCAGGCCGACAAGGCCCCCGCCCAGCAGCACCGCGGCCGCCGCCAGCGTCGCCATGGTGCCGAGCGCGGGAACCATGGGCGTGTAGCCCGCCACCATCTTGGCATAGAGCCACTTCGGCACGGTGGAATCGGCGCCCGCGGTGTAGAGCGAGAGCGGGAAGTTGCCCCAGGACAGCAGGAAGGCGAACAGCGCCCCCGACCAGATGCCCGGCCACAGCAGCGGCAGGGTCACATGGGTCATCACCTTGAGGCGGGAGGCGCCGAGGTCGAAGGCGGCTTCTTCCAGCGTGGGGTCGAAGCCATAGACCTTGATGGCGATGATGAGGGTCACCACCGGCACGATCCAGACCATGTGGGCGAACACGGCGGTCATCCACGAGGTGCTGATGCCGAGCGCCGAATAGGCCAGCAGCAGGGCGAGGCCCAGCACCGGCTGCGGAAAGAACACCGGCAGCAGGATGAGCTTCTGGTAGAGGCGCCGTCCCGTCCAGTCGTAGCGGGCGAAGGCCAGCGCGCCGAAGAAGGCGATGACCACCGAAAACACCGTGACCACCGCCGCCACCAGCAGCGAATTTTGCACGATCATCGAGATTTCGATGGAATCGGCGGTCTTTTCCCACCATTCGGTCGAAAAGGCGCGGACGGGGAAGGCGAAATAGCGGGCCTTGGTGAAGCTCGCCAGCGCCACGCAGGCGATGGGAAGGTAGACGAGCAGCACCACGAAGGTGGTCCAGCCGGCGATGAGCACGCGGGTGCGCAGCTTGTCCTGTTCCATCAGCGCCTCCCGAGCAGCCGGTCGAGGTCGAGCTTGGCGAAGACGGCCAGGGTGAGCGCGCCGATGAAGGCCGTCACCAGCACCGCCAGGGCCGAGCCGAGCGGCCAGTTCTGGGCGTAGGTGAAGGCGATCTCGATATCGTGGGAGATCACGATCACCGATTGTCCGCCGAGGATCTTGGCTTCGGACACCGCGCCGATGGCCAGCACGAAGGTGAGCAGCATGCCGATGAGGATGCCCGGCATGGCCAGCGGCACTTCCACCTCGCGCCAGATCTGGAACCGGTTGGCGCCGAGGTCGCGGGCGGCGTCGATGAGGTCGCGCGGCACCATGGACAGGCCGAGCGTGAGCGGGAACAGCATGAACGGCAGATAGGTGTAGACCATCCCCGCGAGGATCACGCCCGGCGTGTAGAGCACCGTCGGCGCGCCACCGAGCCCGAGCCATTTCAGGCTGCCGTCGAGCACGCCGTTCTTGATGAAGAACAGCACCCAGCCGTAGAGCCGCACATTCTCGGACACGAACAGCGGGAACACGAACAGCACCGACACCAGGGACGACCAGCGCCCGAACAGGAACACCATGCCGTAGGCGATGGGATAGGCCACCACCGCGAGCACGGCGCAGGTGAGAAGCGCGAAGCCGATGGACCAGGCGAACGAAAGCCACACCGTGTTCTCCAGCGAGAACAGCTCGGCGTAATTGGCGAAGGTGAAGGCGCGGAACACCTCGAACGAGCGCGGCGGCGCGAACGAATAGGCGAAGATGGCGACGAGCGGCGCCAGGAAGCCGGCCGCGAGCAGCACGACGACGGGCAGCGCGCACCGGGTGCCGGCGGCGGCCCACGCCGCCGCGAAGCGGGCGCCGAGCGGGGTGGCGGCGGGAACCGCGGGCAAGGGGGTGTTGTTCAGGGTGGGGTCGATCAGGGCGGTGCTCATGGCCTCACGCCTTCACGCTGATGGCGTCGGCCACGTCCCAGCCGAGCCGCACATTGCGGTTGGCGGCGGCGGGCAGGGCATTGGCGCGCGAGAGTTCCACCAGCATCACCTTCTCGCCGACCCGCACCTGGTATTGGATGCGCGAGCCGAGCGAGTATTCGTTGTAGACCACGCCCTCCAGCATGTTGTCGGCGGCTTCGCCGTCCTTCAGGAAGCGCATGTATTCGGGGCGGATCACCACGAAGGCGGAATGGGCCTGCGGCTGGTCGTGGGGGGCGGCGGCACGGAAGGCGCCGGGCACGTCCACCCCCTGCCAGCCCTCGCCCGCGCGCGTCACCTCGATCACGTTCACCTCGCCCACGAATTCGGACACGAAGCGATCCACCGGCGCGGCATAGATCTCTTCCGGCGTGCCCACCTGGACCAGCCGGCCGGCGCGCATGACGCCGATGCGGTCGGACATCACCATCGCCTCTTCCAGCGAATGGGTGATGTAGATGAAGGTCTTGCCCGTTTCCCGGTGCAGGTCCTTGAGTTCTTTCTCAAGCACCTTCTTCAGCTTGTAGTCGATGGCCGACAGCGGCTCGTCGAAGAACAGCACTTCCGGATCGTAGGCCAGCGCCCGCGCCAGGGCCACGCGCTGGCGCTCGCCGCCCGAGCACTTCATGACGTTCTTGCCGTAATAGCTCGCCGGAAGCCGCACGATGGCCATCAGCTCCAGCGCCCGCGCCTTGCGGCTGGCTGCGTCCACACCCTTGATCTTCAAGGGAAACTCGATGTTCTGCCCGACGCTCATGTGGGGAAACAGGGCGAGCGACTGGAACACGAGGCAGGTGGGGCGCTTGTTGGCGGGCACGTCGTTGATGCGCTCGCCGTGCAGGGTGATGTTGCCTTCGCTCGGCGCCTCCATGCCGGCCAGCATGCGCAGCATGGTGGTCTTGCCCGAGCCCGAGGGGCCGACGATGGTGAAGAACTCGCCCTCGAAGATGTCGAGGTCGATCTTCTCCACGGCGGCGAAGTCGTTGAACGTCTTGCGCACGCCCACGAGCTGGAGGATGGGCTTTCTGTCCTTGAGATCCGTCACCTTAACTCTCGCTCATGTGTCGTTCGCCTGGGATGAATGGGAGGCGTGGACCCTGGTTGCGGCCTTCCGCCCCCACCCCCTCCCCTCCCCCGCAAGCGGGAGAGGGGAGGGGGTGGGGAGTGCTCGCGCGGCGTTTTTCCACGGCCGTACCGTGACTCCCTCTCCCGCTTGCGGGGGAGGGCAGGGGGCCACGGGCGCGGTGTGGAGAGGGCCCGACCGCCGCCAGGAATGAAGTCCCGCCTCAGCCGCGCACGCGCTTGGCGGCGGTCATGAGGTCGAGGGCCTGATCGTAGTCGGGCACGATGTCGTAGGCGACGGAGCGGGCCATCTCCTCGTCCAGGCTGTCCCACTGGATGGCCTCCAGCTCGGTCTTGGAGAAGAGCTTGAAGCACGCGGGATTGCCCATCTGGGCGACGGGGTTGTAGGTGCCCTCGGCGAAGGCGACCGTGTGCGCCACCTCCGGCTGCTGCACATATTTCAGGAAGGTCTCGGCCAAAGGCGAGAGCTGGGGATTGTTGACCAGCGAGGTCACCTCGATCCAGGCGATGCCGCCCTTGCCGCCGGCCATGGGGCCCTTGAGCGGGGTGATGCCGCGCATCTGCGGATAGCCGTCGGCGCGGGCGGGGGAGACGGAATAGGTGCCGCCGGTCAGGTGCAGGTCGATCTCGCCGGAAATG
The DNA here is from genome assembly GCF_021730435.1 of Xanthobacter agilis. Taxonomy (GTDB): domain Bacteria; phylum Pseudomonadota; class Alphaproteobacteria; order Rhizobiales; family Xanthobacteraceae; genus Xanthobacter; species Xanthobacter agilis. Next base: position 63,446 of record NZ_JABWGX010000022.1, on the reverse strand, counting down.
AGCGCCTGGTTCATGGCGGCGATGTCGCCGATGAGCTTGGCGCCCTTGAACACCCGCTTGGCGGTCTCCTCGAACTTCGCCATTTCGTCGGGCGTGTGTGTCTTGAACGGATCGATGCCGGCCACCACGAACAGGCCGAACACGTTCCAGTCGTCGGATTCAAGAATGCCGTACCTGCCGGCCAGCTTGGGATCGTTGAACAGGTCCCAGCCCACCTCTTCCGCGGTCTTGCGGGAGATCTTGTCGGTGTTCACCACGAACGAATAGGGTCCGAACCGCTGGCACATGCCGAGCAGTTCCTTGCCGCTGTCGTCCATCGCCCATTTATAGGGCGCCTTGAACTGGGGCAGCATCTTGTCGAAATAGGGCTCGAAGGTCTCGCGCGGGAGCGGCTTGATCAGCTTCTCCGGGTACATGATCTTGCGCGCCCAGGGATTGTTGACGTTGATGAGGTCCCACACATTGGTTTCGCCGGCGCGCAGGCGGTTGATCATGGTGGGATCGTTGGTGAGGCTCTCGGCCTTCACGGTGGCGCCGGTGGACTTGCGGAACGGGTCCAGCACCTGGGCCGAATTGTAGCCCTCCCAGCACAGGATGTTCAGCTCCTTGTCGCGGGCCGCGAAGGCGCTGCGGACATTGGCGAAAGGCCCGCCTGCGAGGGCGAGGCCGCCCGCCGCCATTCCCTTGAGAACTGACCGCCGATTGATCGTCATGGAGTTCGCCTCTGGCTGCTCACGCATCTGGATCGGGTCCCTGGGGCGCGCCGCTTCCGGTATCGCGCCGATGGCGCTGGCGCGCGGAAACGGTGCGCGAATGTGGGACTCTCGTTGAACGATGTTGGATGTTAAACGTGATATGTTGGGCTTTACAACACCTTTTGCGCCGGGCAAGGTGATTTTTGCCAACTTTCGCGCCAATGGGCGCATCTGCACAAAACTCAACCAACTATCTGACCTAAGGGGAAGTCATCATGCTGAAGGCGCTCGCGGGGCGGACCGTCATCGTCACCGGCGGCAGCAAGGGCATCGGCAAGGGCATCGCCCGGCGCTTCGGCGCGGCGGGTCTCAACGTGCTGGTGGTGTCCCGTTCGCTGACCGAGGCGCAGGCCACCGCCGCCGAGATCGGCCCCAACGCCTCCGGCTTTGCCGCCGACGTCTCCGATCCCGAGCAATGCAAGGCGTTCGCGCAGGCGGCGCTCGATCGCTACGGGCGGATCGACGTGCTGTGCGCCAATGCCGGCATCTTCCCGGCGGCCAAGCTCGACGTGATGACGGTCGAGGATTTCGACGCCGTCATGAATGTGAACCTGAAGGGCACGTTCCTGTCGGTGGCGGCGGTGCTGCCGGCCATGAAGGCGGCGAAATGGGGACGGATCGTGGTGACCAGCTCCATCACCGGCCCCATCACCGGCTATCCCGGATGGGCCCATTACGGAGCGTCGAAGGCGGGTCAGCTCGGCTTCGTGCGCACGGCCTGCATCGAGCTTGCGCCGTGGGGCATCACGGTGAATGCGGTGATGCCGGGCAACATCAAGACCGAGGGCCTGGACGGCCTCGGCGCCGATTATCTCGCCAAGATGGAATCCTCGATCCCCTTGAAGCGGCTCGGCAGCGTGGAGGACATCGCCAATGGGGCGTTGTTCTTCGCCTCCGAGGAAGCCGGCTTTATCACCGGCCAGACGCTGGTGATCGATGGCGGTCAGGTGCTGCCGGAATCGCTGATGGCGTTGGAGGAGATGGCGGTGGTGTGAGCCCCGCCCGAAACGCCGACGGCCCCACCCGCACCGGGAGGGGCCGTCGTGTCACGGCTGCTGCCGTGTCGCACGCCTCGAGGGGCGTGTGGCGCGTCGGTCAGAGCACGCCGCCGAGGAGGGCAAGGCCCGCCACCGCCACCGCCGCGCCGGCGCCGCGCACATACTTTTCCCCGTGGGTCTCGCCGAAGCGGCCGATGGCCATGCCGAGGCCGATGCCGGCCAGATGCAGCAGGCCGGTGGCGGTCATGAAGCCGAGGCCGTAGCCGAGGCCGGAGGCGTCCGCCGGCATTTCCGCGCCGTGGGCGTGGCCGTGGAAGATGGCGAAGAAGCCCACCACCGCCATGGCCACCGCCAGCGGCGCCTTGAGGCCGAACGCCACCACCGCGCCCAGCACCACCACCGACAGGCCGATGCCCAGTTCCACGAACGGCACGTCCACGCCGGAAATGCCGAGCGCGCCGCCCACCGCCATCAACGCCACGAAGGTGGCCGGAACCGCCCAGATGGCGCGACCGCCGAGCTGCCAGGCGAAGATGCCCACGGTGACCATCGCCAGCATGTGGTCGAGGCCGCCGAGGGGATGACCGAAGCCATGGGTGAACCCATGGGTGTCGCCGACCCCGGTGTGGGCGAAGGCGAGGCTGGGCAGGGTGGTGGCAAGGGTGGTGGCAAGGGCGGCCAGAAGGGCCGTACGGGAAAGGTGACGCATGGAGGGCTCCTGGGGTATCGCGGTTCGACTTCTGACAAAGGTTCAACAGATCCGGGGCAACTGATCGCCGACCAGCATGTCGACGATGCGCTCGCCCCCGAAACGGGTTTCCATGGTGACGCGGCCGGGCCGCTCCGCCGTCACGGTGCCGATGGCGGCGGCCTCGCGGCCGAGCGGATGGGCGCGTAGGGCGGCCAGCGCCTGATCGGCCTCGTTCGCCGGCACCACGGCGAGGATCTTGCCTTCATTGGCGAGATAGAGCGGGTCGAGGCCTAAGATCTCGCAAAAGCCCTGCACTTCGGGGCGCATGGGCATGGCCAGCTCCGACAGGCGCACGCCCACCGCGCTCGCTTCCGCCAGCTCGTTCACCACCGCCGCGACGCCGCCGCGGGTAGCGTCGCGCATCATGCGGATGCCGGGGGCGGCGGCGATCAGGGTGTCGATGAGCCCGTTCAGCGGCGCGCAATCGCTTTCGATCGTGGTGTCGAGGGCAAGGTCGCCGCGGGCGTTGAGGATGGCGGCGCCGTGGTCTCCCAGCAGGCCGTTCACCAGCAGCACGTCGCCGGGCCGGGCCTTGGCGATGCCGACGTCAAGGCCGGCGCGCACCACGCCGATGCCGGTGGTGGTGATGAACAGCTTGTCGCAGGCGCCGCGCGCTACCACCTTGGTGTCGCCGGTGGAGATCGAGACGCCGGCCGCCCGCGCGGTCTGCGCCATGGAGCCGACCACCCGGCGCAGCAGCTCCACCGCAAGCCCTTCCTCGATGATGACGGCGCAGGACAGCGCCACCGGCACCGCGCCGCCCACCGCGAGGTCGTTCACCGTGCCGCACACCGCGAGCTTGCCGATGTCGCCGCCGGGAAACACCAGCGGGTCCACCACAAAGCTGTCGGTGGTGAAGGCGAGGCGGTCGCCGCGGGCCGCCAGCGCGGCGAGGTCGAACCGGGCCTGATCCTCGGGGGCGGCGCGGCCGGCGCCGGAGAAGGCGGACAGGAAGACGTCGTCGATCAGGTCGCGCATGGCGCTGCCGCCGCCGCCATGGGCGAGGGTGACGGTCTTGGCGGTGAACGTACGGCGGGCGGGAATGGGAAAGGGCGGGTTCATGCGGCTTCTCCCCGCAGGCCGCCATATTGGTAATAGGCGGCGCACGCCCCCTCGGACGAGACCATCAGCGCGCCAAGCGGCGTTTCGGGTGTGCAGCCGGTGCCGAACTCGGGGCAAGCCCAGGGCTTGGCGGCCCCGGTGAGGACCGCGCCGCAGCGGCATTGGGCCGGGTCCGCCACCTTCACGTCGGGCACCGAGAAGCGCTTTTCGGCATCGAACGCGGCATAGGGCGCGCGCAGGCACACGCCGGAGCCGGCGATGGAGCCAAGGCCACGCCACTCGAAGGTGGGGCGCGGCTCGTATACCTCATGCACCGCCTTCAGGGCGGCGGGATTGCCCTGGGTGGGCACCACGCGGGCATACTGGTTCTCGATCCGCGCTTCCCCGGCCTCGATCTGCCGCAGCACCATGAGCAGGGATTGCAGCAGGTCGATGGGCTCGAACCCGGCCACCACCAGCGGTTTCGCGAACTCGTCGGCGATGAAGCGGTAGGGCTCGGTGCCGATGACCATGGAGACATGCCCCGGCCCGATGAAGCCGTCGATGCCGAAATCGGCCTGGGAGAGCAGCGCGCGGAGCGTGGGGATGATGGTGATGTGGTTGCAGAACAAGGAGAAGTTTTGAACGCCCTCGCGCGCGGCGCGCAGCACGGTCAAGGCGGTGGAGGGCATGGTGGTCTCGAACCCCAGGCCGAAGAACACCACCTGCCGCCCGGGATTGCGCTTCGCCAGGGTGAGCGCGTCGAGGGGGGAATAGACCATGCGCACGTCGGCGCCCTCGGCCTTGGCCTGGAGCAGGCTCTTCTTCGAGCCGGGCACCCGCATGGCGTCGCCGAAGGTGGCGAAGATCACCTCGTCGCGCTCGGCGATGGCCACGCAATCGTCCACCCGTCCCATGGGCAGCACGCACACCGGGCAGCCCGGCCCGTGCACAAACTCCACGAGGTCCGGCAACAGCCCTTCGAGCCCGTAGCGGAAGATGGCGTGGGTGTGCCCGCCGCACACCTCCATGATGGCGAACGGCCTGTCGCGCCCGCGCTCGAGCCGGGCGGAGATGGCCTCGATCTCGGTGACGAGGGTCTTGGCGAGGGCGGGGTCGCGGAATTCATCGACAAAGCGCATGGGGAGGCTCCTATGCCGCGGGCGTGGCGAGGGGATCGAGGCTGCCGCTGGCCAGCGCCTCCATCTCCGCCGCCGCCTCGCCGATCTCGGTCAGCACCTTGAGGGTGGCGGCGGCCTCGTCCTCGTCGATGACACTCATGGCGAAGCCCACATGCACCAGCACCCAGCGCCCCACGAGGGTGTCGAGCGGCGCGTCGGGCGTGGCCACGCACACCACGTCCACCGTGCGGCGGACGCCGGAGACATCCACCACGCACAGCATGGCCTCTTCGTCGGCGACGGCGACGATGCGTCCTGGAATGCCGAGGCACATGGTGGCTCTCCTTGTTCGCGTCAGTGCGAATTGGCGAAGGTGGCGCCGCGGGCGATGCCGTAGCGGTCGAGCTTGGCGCGCAAGCCCACCCGCGACAGGCCCAGCTCCTCCGCCGCGCGGCTCTTGTTCCAGCGGCAGCGCACCAGGGTTTCGGTGAGGATGGAGGCTTCCATCCGCTCAATGCGGTCCTTCAGCGGGCCGCTGTCCGGCAAGGCGATGATCTCCGGTTCCGCCTTGGCGGTGGTGGCGGCGGCGACGCGCAGCACATGGGGCGAGAGCAGGTCGGCCCCGAGCACGTCGCGTTCCGCCAGCACCAGCATGCGGGTGACTTCGTTTTGCAGTTCGCGCACGTTGCCGGGCCAGTCATAGGCGGTCATGCAGCCCAGCGCTTCCGCGCTGAAGCCCTTGGCGCGCTTGCCGTGCTGGGCGCTCAGGGCGTCGAGGATGCTCTGCGCCAGCACCGGAATGTCGCTGCGCCGCGCGCGCAGGGGCGGCAGGGTGAGCACCATGGCGCACAGGCGATAGTAGAGATCCTCCCGGAACCTGCCCCGCCCCACCTCGCCATGAAGGTCGCGATGGGTGGCGGCGAGCACGCGCACGTTGACCCGCTTGGACTCGTTGGAGCCGACCGGGCGGATTTCGCCCTCTTGCAGGAAACGCAGCAGCTTCACCTGGAAGGCGGGGGAGATGTCGCCGATCTCGTCGAGCAGGATGGTGCCGCCGTCCGCCTGGTCGAGCAGGCCGATGCGGGTCACGTGGGCGCCGGTGAATGACCCCTTCTTGTGGCCGAACAGCTCGGATTCAAGCAGATCGTCCGGGATCGCCCCGCAATTGACGGCGAAGAACGGCCGGTCCGAGCGCAGGCTGGAATAATGGATGGCGCGCGCCAGCAGTTCCTTGCCGGTGCCGGTCTCGCCGTGGATCAGCACCGGCACGTCGAAGGTGGCCACCTGCGCGGCGCGCGCGCAGGTCTGCGACAGGGGGCTGCCGGGGGCGCGGATCAGGGTGTCGAAATGGAAGATCTGCGCCACCCGCTCCCGCTGCGCGGCGAGCCGCGCCTCGGCGGTGGCGGCGGAGAGCTTCATTTCCAGGCTGAGCCGCTCATGCTCGCGCTGCAGCGCGAACAGGTGGGCGGCATTGCGGGCGGCCAGCAGCAGCTGGTCCGGATGCCAGGGCTTGGGAATGAACTGGTAGATGCCGGCGGCGTTGATGGCGCCGATCATGTCCTCCGGCTCGCTGTAGCCGGTGACGATGATGCGCAGGATGTCCGGCCACCGCTCGCGCACCTCCGTCAGCAGCACCACGCCCGAGGTGCCGGGCATGCGCTGGTCGCAGAAGATCACCTGGATCCACTCGTTCTCCAGAATGCGGCGGGCCTCGTCCGCGTCGTGCGCGGTGAAGACGTCGAACTCTTCATCGAGCACGCGGGCGATGACCTCCACCGAGCGCGGCTCATCGTCCACCACCAGGAGCGCGGGGCGGCGGATCATCTCAGGCGTCCTTCGCCTGGGCGGCCGACACCGGCCGCAGCACGCCGGCGGCGGCGCGGAGCGTTCGGGCGCGGGCTTCGGCTGCCGCGGCGAGGGCGTCGAGGCGGGCGGCGCGCGCCCCGTCGAGCCAGGCGATCCAGCTGGCGAGCCCCCCATCGCCGCGGGCGGACACGTGCAGGATCTCGGCTTGGGGATTCACGCGGGCAATGTTGCGCTCCAGCGTGGCAAGGTCCGCGTCCACATGGGGCGCAAGGTCGGCCTTGGTGATGAGCACAAGGTCGGCGCTCTCGAAGATGTCGGGATATTTCAGGGGTTTGTCGTCCCCCTCCGCGACCGAGATCAGGGTCACGCGGCGGGCTTCCCCAAGGTCGAAGGCGGCGGGGCAGACGAGGTTGCCCACATTCTCGATGAACAGCACGCCGCCTTCCGGCAGGGGCAGCTTTTCCAGCGCATGGCCGACCATGTGGGCGTCGAGGTGGCAGCCCTTGCCGGTGTTGATCTGCACCGCCGGCACGCCGACGGCGCGGATGCGCGCGGCGTCGTTGTCGGTCTGCTGGTCGCCTTCGATGACGGCGCAGGGAACGCGGGCGGCGACCGCCTTCAGCGTTTCGACGAGGAGCGTGGTCTTGCCCGCCCCCGGGCCGGAGAGGAGATTGAGCGCGAGGATCCCGGCGGCTTCCAGGCGGGACCGGTTATCTGCGGCGTAGCCGTCGTTTTTGGCGAGGATTGAGGTTTCGATCTCGACCATTCGGGCTTGGCTGAGACCGGGTGCGTGAGCCCGTGCGGGGCCCTGTCCGTAGTCGAGGGTCGGCGCCGGCGGGTGATCACCACCATGATGACGATGATCGTCAGGGTGGTGATGGCCGCCGTGATGAGCGTGAGAGCGAGATGCATGCTGCGGCGCGGAGGCTGGAGGAATGTCCTGCGCCCGACTGTACACCGGTCCGCCCGGCTTGGTCACTGCATCGTGATCGTCGCCCGTAGCGCCGTGCTCCTGCGCATGGCCGCGCGCGTCATCGTGGTGATGGTCGTCGTGGTGGTTGTGGGGATGGCTGTGGGTGGTGCCGTCCGCATGGGTATGCGTGTGCGCGCCATGCTCGTGTCCATGAGCATGCTGGTGCTCATGCGCCCCGTGCTCATGCGTCCCATGCTCATGCGTCCCGTGTGGGCCGTGGGCCTCGGAAATGGTGGCGCCGTCGCCGCCGCAGCCGCAAACCGTGCACATCACATCACCTCCAGGTCTTTGATGGTCATTTCAGTGCCGCCGTTGGGCAGCAGGCGTTCGCCGCCGCACTTGGGGCAGGGGTCGAGCCGATGGGCGAGCGGCACCGTGTCGTTGCAGCCGAAGCACCAGGCGGTGCCGGGCTCGTCGAGCACGACGAGGTCCGCGCCCTCCGCCAGCGAGCCCTTCATCACCACGTCGAAGCCGAACCGCAGCGCCTCCACCTCGACCCCGGCGAAGCGGCCGACGGCCAGGCGGACCCGCGTGACCTTCGAGAAATTCTGCGTCCGCGCGGCCTCTTCCAGCGCGCTGCGGAGGCTTTCGCACAGGGCCATCTCATGCATGCCGCAGCGCTCCCGTGACGTCGAGGCGCACCGGCACGCAGGGATTGATCGCCGACACCAGGAAGTGCGCCAACAGCTGCGCCTGGGCGCCGGACGGATCGAGCGCGGCGATGGCGCGCTCCAGCAGGCCGCCGGGCGCGAGGTTCCAGGCGCTGGGGGAGAGGATGCGATAGCGCGATACCCGGCCCCCATCCACGCGCGCGCCATGGCCGAGAAGTCCCCGCGCGGCATCGGCAAAGCCCAGCCCCTCGGGCGCGTCGCGGGTGGGCGCTGAGGCAGTGGGCGCAGCTTGGGGGGGCGCCTCCAGCAGCGCCAGCAGGTCGGCGAGGCGCGCCAGCAGCCGCACGAACAGGCTCGGCCCTTCGGCCGCGATCAGGGCCGCGAACAGCGGCGTGCCGGCCATGCGGCTCAGGGCGCCGGTCTCGCGCAGGGCCAGGGGGGCATCGTCCGGCGCGGCGCTCTCAAGCGCCCGCGCCAGATCGACGGTGGTCAGCTCGGGTAGGCCGGCGCGGCCTTCGGCCGGGTCCACCTCGCGCCGCAGCCGGCTGAGGATGCGGGCGGTGGCGGTCTCCCCGGCGCAGAGCCAGGCCCCGAGCGCGGCGCACGACAGGTTCCCGAAGTCGCGATCGGGCAGGCGCGCACCCACCAAGGCCCGCCGCAAGGCCGCCGCCCCCTCCGGGCCGGGCTGCGATAGGGCGCGCAGGGCGTCGCGATCGGGCGCGCCGCCGAGCAGGCCGGGCCAGGTGTGGAAAATGGCGAGGGCATGGTCGCGCACGCTTTCGCGGGCCATGGCCGGTGCATCCGCCACGGCGGCGAAGCCCAGGGCGCGCGCGGCGGCATAACCGTGGGCGGCCCCGCACAGGTTGAAGATGCGCGGCGCGAGGCCGGCGGCCTCCTCCACCGGTCGGCCCTCCAGCGTCCGCGCCGGGTCCACCCCCGCCTCACGCACGAAGCGCCAGGGCTGAGACCCGTGCGCGGGATCGCACACGATGGTCAGGCGCTGGAGGGTGGTGCCGGGGCGGGGGGAATGGGTCATGGCCGGGTGTCCGTCCCGGCCCCGGCGGCGGGCGCCGCCGGCTCGTCGTGCGCCGCGAGGCCCGGCCCGAAGATCATGGCGCGCCGCGACAGGGCGGTCGGCGGACCCGCCGGCGCGGTGTCGTCCTCGGCCGCGCGCTCCTGTTCGGCGGCGCGGGCGGCGTCGGCCTCGGCGCGGCGGCGGATCTCGCCGGAGCGGGTGCCCTCCGCGCGGTTGGCGGGATCGAGCAGGGACGGGATCACCGCCTCGGCCGTCTCCACCGCCTGGAGCATGGAGGAGAAGTCGAACATGGGGGAGAACAGGGAGCAGGCTTTGTAGGGCCCGGTTTCCGGGCGCTCGGCGGAGAGAAACTCGTAGGCGCCGGAGGGGAAGGCGATCTCCTCGCGGGTGCCGGTGGGCAGGCCGGACCAGTCCTCGCCGAGGGCCGGCAGCAGGATGATGTTCATGAACCAGGGGGTCACCAGCACGCCGACCACCCGCCCTTCATGGGCGCGGAAGCCGACCGCCTTCACCGACAGGGCGCCGTTCACGAACGGCACGCCCTTCATGCGCGCGGCGTGGATCTCCTGGAACACCGCCTCGAACCGTCCCGGCGCGGTGGCCAGGGTGCGGGCGAGCGCGGCGTCTTCCGGCGTCGGTTCCAACCGCACGGCGGAGGTGCCGGCGGCGCCGCCGTCGAGCACCATGAACTGGTCGCGCGCGCCATCGCACACCGGGCAGCGCCAGTGGTCGGGCAGATCGTTGAAGGCGGTGCCGGGGGGCACCTGCCACGCCTCGCAGCCTTCGGCCGGGTCGTAGACGTGCCAGCACACCTTGCACTCGAGCCGCGCGGCGGGCGAGAGCCGGGCGCGATCGCCGAGGTAGGAGCCCTCGAAGCTGGATGGGGGAAACAGCGATGTTGCCATGATGCCCTCACGCCACCGCTTCGAGCACTTCGACCAGCCGCTCGGCGGAATCGGCGATGTCCTCCGCCGCCGCGCAGGCGACTTCCGGCACATCGCAGATCTCGATGGTGTCGAGGATGAGAATGTCGGTGGAATTGTAGAACCGCACCCGCCACACGCCCTTCAGCGCGGCGGCGTCGATGCGGCAATTGCCATAGCCGCGCGAGAGCACCACGGTTGCCCCCTGGCCCAGCTTGGCGTCGAGCAGGGCCAGGTCCTCCGGCGTGTGCGGCAGTAGCGACAGGTTGATGACGTGGGGCGCGCCGCCCTCGGCGCGGGTCCGGGCGCGGTGGTCGATCTCCACCAGAAGGGTGGGTGCGTTGAAGATGCCGGGGCCGTCGATCTCGGCGAGGCGGGCGGTGTCGATGGCCCAGGTCTCGTCATGGGCGCGCAGGATGGCCCCGCGTGGGAAGGCCGACACTTCCACCCGGTCCGCCCCTTCCGAGCCGGACAGGCGCCAGACGCCGGCGAAGGTCGCCTCCTGGATCGCCATGGCGCGGCCGGGGGCCGTGACTTTCACCGCCACCTCGCCCTCGCCCAGGGTCTCGTCCACCAGGGCGAGATTGGCTGGGTCCAGATGGCCGAGCGGAACGGTGATGCTGGCGCCCGGCGTCCAGCCCCGGAGCGCGGCCAGAATGTCGTTCAGCGCCGCCAGGGCAGGGGCGAACCGGGCCTTGTCCTCCACCTCCGGCAGGTGGGCCTCGAAGGTGCGCATGCCGGACGGCATGGGCAGATAGGCGAGCCCCTCATCCTCGGCGCTGGACTGGCTGCCGGGGCCGAAGCCGATGGGGGCCTGGGTGGCGAAGGGGCTGGAGGACATCGGCATGGACCTTTCGAGGCAGACCTTTCGAAGCGAACCTTTCGCGACGAACCTGTCGGCGGGCGCGGCGGCTTAATGCGTGACGGTGGAGGGCGCGCCGAGGAGCGCGCCGAGGCGGTCGAGATATTCGTCCCAGTCCCGCATGCGGGAGATGGCGCCAAGCGGCACCCCGCCGCGCAGCACCACGATGGCCGGCAATGCGAGGTTCAGCGCCTCGCGATAGCTGGCTTCGGCCTTGGGGCCGGCAACGGCGCCGCCGATGCGCTCCGCCCCACCCAGGGCCTGCACCAGCTCGGGCAGCACCACGGCGATGTCGGGGCTCTCCAGATGGGCCTTGCCATGGGCCGGCAGCAGCACGAACAGGTCGCGGGCATCGAGCCCGGACGCCTCTTCCGCGGTTTCAAGCCAGGCATAGGCGCGCTCGGTGAGCAGGCGGCGCACGAGGGGGTGGAGCGCGTCCTGAGACATCAGGCTTCCTTTCGGCCGGCGGCGTAAGCGGCGGCGAGATGGGGCGGCAGTTCCGGCTCGCGGTTGGCGAGATCGGCGAAGGCGCGGTCGATGAGGGCGGTATCGGCGGTGCCCGCCATCACGGCGGCCACGCCGTCGAGGGCTTCGGTGATAAGGCGGGCCTCCTCCCCATCGAGCAGGCGGCGGGCGGTGCCCTGGAACACCAGCACATGGTCGCCCGCCCGCGCCTCGGGCACGAGGATCAGGTCCACCCGCTCGGTGCGGCCCGCCGCCGAGCAGACCGCGAACGTGCCATCGGTGGCATCAATGCGCATGGGAAGGCCGAGGCACATGATCTGCGATCCTTCGAGGGCGCTTCAGGAGCGGGTGAGAATGCGCGGATCGCCGATGCGGCACGCGTCCTCGGCGCTGGGGCGCTCGGATTCGTAAGGGTCGCGGGCGATGGGCGCGGCAAGCAGCCCTTCGGGCGTCTCCTCGCGCTCGGTGACCCAGACGTTGAAATCGGCGCGCAGCACCTTGAGCACCTTGGCGGCCGCGGCCTCCACCTGGGCCGCCACGGTGGCCGTGAGGCCGCCGCCGTAATCGTCCAGCCGCTCCGGCTGCACGCCGACCAGCACGATGCGCGTCGGCGTGTGGCCGCGCAGGGTGAGCAGGCCCAGGATTTCCTGAAAACCGGTTTGATGCAGGCTGACCTTGCGGCTGGCGAGCACGGCGGGCACTTCGTCATCGACCAGGATGTGGAGGGTGCCGGGGGCAAGGCCGTAATCCACGGCGTCGATGATGACGACGCCTTCCGCGTCTTCCAGATAGGGCAGGAGGTAGAGTCCCTGGGTGCCGCCGTCGAGCAGGGTGACATGCTCGGGGAAGACATGGTCGCGATCGAGCGCTTCCAGCACGCGGACGCCAAAGCCCTCGTCGGCCCACAAGATGTTGCCGATGCCGAGCACGAGGATGCGCGCGTGTATACCTTGGTCGGACATACCACCCCCTCCTACGCCTTACCCTCCCGCGGCGGTCTGGCGCCGCCTGAATTGAATTGGATCAATTCAAAGACTGTGCCAGTCGGCCGCGTGGCTGATAATGCGTTGATCGTTCGAGATGCCATTGCATACCGCCACCGTGGCGGTCCGGCGACAGTTGGAATGATTATGGTCGATTTGTCCATAAAGCGGAAAGTATAATTCCGGATTCGAGGCGCGCGCCGCGATGGTGCCAGGGGGCGGCCTTGGGCCGATGGAAGGGGCGGAAGGGGCGGGGGGCGCAAATGAAAAGGGCGCGGCTTGCGCCGCGCCCCGGTTTCAGTCGGCCTGCCTCGCGGCTCAGTCCGGATCGTTGTCGCGGAAGCTGCGGTAGCCGTTGGTGATAGCGGAAATCATGGTCTGGCGGCTCATGATGTCCTCGCGGATCACCGTGTAGACGTGGACGATGACGAACAGGATGATCGCCCACATGCCGATGTGATGCAGCGTGTGCACCTGCATCGATCCGCCGAGCAGCGGAATGACCCAGCCGAACATGCGGCTCTGCCAGCTCCCGAGCCCGGTGCCTTCCGAATAGAGGGCGAACCCGGTGAAGATCATGAAGATGGTGCCAAGCACCATCACCACGAACAGGAAGGTCTGGGCCAGCGGATTGTGCCCCATGAACTTCATCGGCCGCGGCTTCAGGAAGGCATACCACGCGATCTCGGTGAAGAAGCCGCGCCAGAAGCTCTTCTTCCACACCGGCAGGGTGAACAGTTCGCGGGCATAGGTGTTGCCCGCGAACGCCCACAGGATGCGGCCGATGAAGGCCACCGCGAAGATGTAGCCGGCCGAGAAGTGGATGAAGCGGATGGTGCCCATCAGATAATGGTCGCTGGGCTGCCCCGACAGGGTCGGGAACGGCGAGGCGATCAGGTAGCCGGTGATGCACAGCACCACGATGCACAGGGCGTTCACCCAGTGCCACAGGCGCACCGGCGCTTCATAGATGTAGAAGGTGGTCAGCTGCTTTCCACCCTTCACCACCTCTTCGGCCGGAGCGGCTCCGGCCGCCGCCGGAGCGGGGGCCGGGGGCGGGGCCGTGCCGGGGAGTGACGCATCGGTCATGGCTCAGCCTCCTTCAGCGCACGGTGACACGGGCCAGCTCCTCGCCATCGTCGGACATGACGTGGGTCGAGCAGGCGAGGCACGGGTCGAACGAGTGGAGGGTGCGCAGGATCTCCACCGGCTCCTCGGGGCGTTCCATGGGCGTGTTGAGGAGCGAGGCCTCGAACGCGCCGATATTGCCCTTGGGGTCACGCGGGCCGCCGTTCCAGGTGGTGGGCACCACGCACTGGTAGTTTTCGATGCGGCCGTCCTTGATCTTGATCCAGTGGCCGAGGCCGCCGCGCGGCGCCGCCACGGTGCCGACGCCCTTGGCTTCCTTGGGCCAGGTCGCGGGGTCCCACTTCTCCATGTTGGCGGTGGCGGTGTCGCCCGCCTTGATGTTGGCGATGAGGGCGGAAAAATCGTCCAGCATCATATGGGCGCAATAATGCGCCTCGAGCGCGCGGGCGAGCGTGCGGCCGATGGTGGAGGGCAGCGCCTGCTTCACCGTGAGCTGGGTGCCGGCGAGGCTGTTGAAGCGGCCCAGCGCCTCGTCCACCTGCCCCTTCACGAACGGCACGCCGTGGGCATAGGCGAGGATGTAGCGGGCGAGCGGGCCGACCTCCACCGCATTGCCGCGCCAGCGCGGCGCCTTGATCCACGAATACTTGGCGTTCTCGTCCACCTGCTTGATGTCGGTGCGGGTGCCCTTGAAATTGGGGCCGAGATCGAACTTGGGATCGGTGATGCCGTCCCAGGGGTGCAGGCCCTTGTCCTTGTCGGCGTCGCCATAGGTGTACCAGGAGTGCGAGACGAATTCCTGCACCTGATCGGGGTCGCGCGGGTCGATGGGAAGGATCTCGTCCCAATTGCCGTTGAGGATGACGCCGCCGGGCAGGCGGTCGGTCTTCTTCTGGCCCTGGATGGCGGCATAGTCGCCATAGTCCATCACGTTCTGGCCGGAGAGGCCGCCGCCATAGAGCCAGCCCTTGTAGAAGGAGGCGATGGCGATCACGTCCGGCACCAGCACGTTCTGGGAGAACTCGAACGCCTCCTGGAGCTTCAACTGCACGAAGTTCAGCCGCTCCATGTTGAGCGGGGCGCCGGCGGCCATGTCGCCGTTCATGTTGATGGCGCAGGGCACGCCGCCCACCAGATAGTTCGGGTGCGGGTTCTTGCCGCCGAAGATGGTGTGCACCTTGACGATTTCGCGCTGGAAATCGAGCGCTTCAAGATAGTGGGTGACGGCCAGCAGGTCCGCCTCGGGCGGTAGCAGATAGGCCGGGTTGTCCCAGTATCCGTTCTTGAAGATGCCGAGCTGGCCGCTCTCCACGAATTTCTTGAGCCGGTTCTGCACGTCGCGGAAATAGCCCGGCGACGACTTGGAATGGGCCGAGATGGACTGTTGCAGCACGCTGGTGGCCTTGGGGTCGGCTTTCAGCGCGTTCACCGGGTTCACCCAGTCGAGGGCGTGCAGGTGATAAAAGTGCACCACGTGGTCATGCCACTGGAGCACTTTCGCCATGATCTCGCGGATGAGATAGGCGTTGTTGGGGATGGTGATGTTCAGCGCATCTTCCACCGCCCGCACGCTGGTCAAGGCGTGGCAGCCGGTGCACACGCCGCAGATGCGCTCCACGAAGGCCCAGGCGTCGCGCGGGTCGCGGCCCTTGAGGATGACTTCCAGCCCGCGCCACATGGTGCCGGTGGAGACCGCGTTGCGGATGACGTTTTGCGCATCCACATTCACCTCGCAGCGCATGTGGCCTTCGATGCGGGTGACGGGATCGACGACGATGCGCTTGCCGGAGGTGTCGAGGGAAAAGCCGTTGGGGGTCTGAATGGTCACTTGTCGCCTCCCTTATCGGCGCCATTGCTGGTGTCGTGCTTGACTTGCGCGCGCTTCAGGGCGCTGACGGCGGCATGGACGGCGACGCCGCCGCCCACCACCGCCGCGGCGGCAAGGCCCACCTTGTCGGCGTTGCTCTCAATGCCGAAGCCCGATTCCTTGAGGTCGGCGAGGCGGGCATACCAGGAGCCCTTGTCCCAGAAGCCTTCCTCCGAGCAGCCGATGCAGCCGTGGCCGGCCTGGATGGGGAAGGACACGCCGTCGTTCCAGCGCACGGTCGAGCAGGCGTTGTAGGTGGTCGGGCCCTTGCAGCCCACCTTGTAGAGGCAATAGCCCTTGCGCGCGCCCTCGTCGTCGAAATGCTCCACATACTGGCCGGCGTCGAAATGCGGCCGGCGGTAGCATTTGTCGTGGATGCGCTGGGAATAGAACATCAGCGGCCGGCCCTGGCGGTCGAGCGCGGGCAATTGGTCGAAGGTGAGCATGTAGGTGATGACGCCGGTCATCACCTCGGCGATGGGCGGGCAGCCCGGCACCTTGATGATGGGCTTGTCGAAGATCACCTCATGCACCGGGGTGGCGCGGGTGGGGTTGGGCCGGGCCGCCTGCACGCAGCCATAGGAGGCGCACGAGCCCCAGGAGATGATGGCCTTGGCGTCGGTGGCCACCCGCTTCAGCTGGTCCACGAACGGCTTGCCGCCGATGATGCAATACATGCCGTCCTCGTTGAGGGGCGGGTTGCCCTCCACGGCGAGGATGTAATTGCCCTTGTACTTGGTCATCACCTCTTCAAGGATCGCTTCCGCCTGGTAGCCGGCGGAGGCCATGAGGGTGTCGTCATAATCGAGCGAGATCATGGACAGCACCACATCCTTCACCAGAGGATGGGCCGAGCGGATGAAGCTCTCCGAGCAGCAGGTGCATTCCAGGCCGTGGAGCCACAGCACCGGGGTGCGCGGCTTGGTTTCCATGGCGTGGGCGATGGTGGGCGCGAACTCGGGGCCAAGGCCCAGCGCCGCCGCCGTGAGGGAGCAATATTTCAGGAACGAGCGACGGGTAATCCCCTGCCGCCGCATGACTTCATAAAACGTCTCGAGGGCCATCAGGCGTTCCCCCTGCTGCGTCCGGTTTCGGCTGCGCCGACCGTCCGTGGCTTTGCGCCGGCGCACCGGCGGACTTGCGCGACCTTAAGCCCGCCAGACGAGCCGGCGGAACTTGGAACCGTTTCAGCAAGGGGCGTGCCAGGGGGAGGGCGTGAGGGATATCAGTGGGTTAGCGGCGGACGGCGCCCAGCGCGGTGGATGCCGGGAAGGCGCTTTCCAGGGGAGGTGGAAAGGGGGTTGCCTCCGAGACATCCGCGAAGGCGGGGCAGGGAAATCTCCGAAGTCGTGGCTCGGAGTGATAAATTGTTGATTGCACCGTGGGCAACCCTTGCTTGAATTGCTGAGCCGCAGTCATTGTGCGTCATTAGTTTCTTTAAGGGGCGTTCGAAGTGCCGCAGGTTAGCAAAACGCTGGAGTACCGTCGGGCGCGTTGGCTCGCAGAGGACCAGAACCTTGAAGAGCTAGTTCGCGCTGCATGGGCTCGCTTTTCGAGTCAAGTCGCGCGAGCCATAGTTCGCGACGATGGAGTGGCTGTGGCGGGAGCGCGATGCCGTGACGATGGGCAGGGAGGGTTCGCGGTCCACTGCGTTCGCTATGTTGATCGCCAAGGCGTAGGAACGATACCGATGGTACCTGCCAATGAAATTGATCTGGGGGAGCGACAGCCTGAGGCGGACGAAAATTTCCTGAATTCTAGTTTTTTGGCGCTGATACGTAAAAACCACGTCGTTTGCCTTGATTGTGGGCGCAATGGCGGAGCCCTACGTAATTACTTATCAAATCTTTTTCTTAAAGCTGAAATGCCTGAACACGCAAGGAAGTTTGAGTTAGCAAGAATTGGGAACCCTAACCGAATTTCTCTCATTGAAAGAATTGGAGTTAAAAGTATTGATCTAAAAATTGATATCGCTTCGGCTACCGCTGAATCTATTTCAGATGATTGTGATGGCCATGGAATTTGGAGCAGCTTTAGACGCTATATGGGCTCCACAATCACAGCCCTGACTGCCAGGGATGCAGATTTGGCTCAGTTGAGGAAATCTGAGAAGGGAACTGTAAAACTTACGATTAATGTAAAAGGAGGCGACCTATCGGCCGTTTGTCATTCTTTAGATCTATTGGCGGGAAAGGTATCTGAGGATGAAGAAGCCGATGATTTTACGATACATCTGCGGGATAACGAAACAAGAATAACGCCATCCGAAATGTCCATCAGAAAAACGGTGCGGATAGAGGCTCAGGCAAATTATATAGATGTATCTCAGGCGTGGGATTCTATGATCCAATACATAAGAGAGCTTGAAGAGAGCGGCGTGCTAGAGGTGTAACTGCTATGTACAGGAGAAATATTGAAATAGAATGGGGGCGTGTGGCAAAAATAATTGTCGCACTTGTTATTTCCTGTGCGGTCGGATATTTTTTTCAGCCGATGGTCTCTAAAAATAAAGACGCAGTTAATACAGTTGTAACTATATTTTCTATCTTAGCTGGATTTCTAATAGCTCTTATAACTCTAATATCCGAGCCAACGCTTCGTCAGGCTAAGGACTGGCGTGAACTGCAAATGATGAAAAATACAATTGAGAGAAAACTATTGCGACAAAAGATACTTTTTTTTATGTATCTATTAACATTAGGTGTTGCATTATCTACATTTCTCATACCTGACAATTTTGAGTGTGCGAGGATGTGGGTTGAATCTGTATTTTTGGCGCTCGCGACTTTTGTGTTTATTGCTTCTTTTGGACTCCCGGGATCCTTAATGAAGATACAAATGGAGCGCTATTCGGCCGCGATGGATGAGACTAAGCCGTCTATTTTAAAAGATATTGATAAAACTATTGAAAGCGATTAAATGTGGCTGTCTGATTATCTGCATACCCTAAAGCGCTCTAGATAGGACCGCGCGGGGCCTTCCTATGCCCCCTTGCATCCCGCCCCCACCCCTGCCATATAGCCCTTGGGAGGTTGGCGGTGGACGAGTCACTCGCCAACTGGGTCAGGTCCGGAAGGAAGCAGCCCCAACGAGCCCGGTCTCGGGTCTTCGTCCAGCCTCCCACCCCTCCTTCACAAGATGGCCCCGGTTTGTCGCGCCTGCCCGCATCGGGGGGGCGTCGCTCGTCTCTGCGGGCGCTGCGCGCGGCTGTGGATGGCGCGGGCTGTCGCAATCCTGCTCCGATTGGCGGCTAGATGAGGCGGGCGTCAACGCCTGGGAGCTTGCTTATGTGGGTCGTCGCCATTCTCCTCGTGAATGCCCTGTCCGGTCCCGACGTGCATGTGGTGAAGGAAGCCGCTTACCCCACCGAGGATGCCTGCAAGGCCTCCATCGCCCGCAATGTGCCGACGAAGCTCGACACCAAGGCCAAAGGCGAGTTCGACCAGGGCTTCCGCCGCTATGTCTGCGTGCGGGTGGGCGATCTCGACGTGCTCACCAAGGCCAAGTGACACCCCTTCGCTGAGCGCAATGGCTCCGGCGCCGGTGGAAGACGGGCGTCGGCGCCCCCGCCGCGTGGCGGCGCGGGCCGGGATGCTTTATGTATGGCACCATGAGCGACACCCCCCGCGACGACCTTGATGCCCCCGTGAGCGCGCCACCGGAGCATGACGGCCCCGGCCTTGATTTCGGCGCCCCTGCTGCCGCGCCCCCCGCGCCGGCGCCGGGGATGGGCGCCTATCGGGTGCTGGCGCGCAAATACCGGCCGCAGAATTTCAAGGACCTCATCGGCCAGGAAGCCATGGTCCGCACCTTGCGGAATGCGTTTTCCTCCGGCCGCATCGCCCAGGCCTATATCCTCACCGGCGTGCGCGGGGTGGGCAAGACCACCACCGCCCGCATCCTCGCCCGCGCCCTGAATTACGAGCCCATGGATGGCGCGCCGGGCGGGCCGAGCCTCGACCTGGACGTGCCCGGCAGGCATTGCCGCGACATCATCGAATCGCGCCATGTGGACGTGATGGAGATGGACGCGGCGTCCAACACCTCTATCAACGACATCCGCGAGATCATCGAGAGCGCCCGCTACCGCCCGGTGATGGCGCGCTACAAGGTCTATATCATCGACGAAGTGCACATGCTCTCCACCGCCGCCTTCAACGGCCTGTTGAAGACGCTGGAGGAGCCGCCCGAGCATGTGAAATTCATCTTCGCCACCACCGAGATCCGCAAGGTGCCCGTCACCGTGCTCTCCCGTTGCCAGCGCTTCGATCTGCGGCGGGTGGAAGCCGGCGTGCTGGCCGAGCACCTCAAGGGCATCTGCGCCAAGGAAGGCGTCGCCATCGAGGCGGAAGCCCTCTCCATCGTGGCGCGGGCGGCCGAAGGCTCGGTGCGCGACAGCCTCTCGCTGCTCGACCAGGCCATCGCCCACGGCGGCGGGCAGGTTTCGGCGGAAGAGGTGCGGCGCCTGTTGGGCCTCGCAGACAAGGGCCGGGTGATCGACCTGTTCGAGGCGCTGATGAAAGGCGACATGCCCCGCGCCCTCCACGACTTTCGTGACCAGTATGATTCCGGCGCCGACCCGGCGGTGATCCTCACCGATCTCGCCGAATTCACCCATCTCGTCACCCGCCTGAAGATCGTGCCCGAGGCGGCCAATGACGCCGCCTTGGTGGAGGCCGAGCGGGTGCGCGGCGGCGAGATGGCCAAAGGCCTGTCCATGCGCGTCCTGGCGCGGGCGTGGCAGATGCTCCAGAAGGGCATCGGCGAGGTGCAGCAGGCGCCCAAGCCCGTGCAGGCGGCGGAAATGGTGCTGGTGCGCCTTGCCTATGCCGCCGATCTGCCCACCCCCGACGAAGCCCTGCGCCGGCTGAAGGATCAGCCCGCCCCGTCACCCGCGCCCGGCCCCGCGCCGTCCGGCGGTGGGGGCGGCGGCGCCCGCCTGTCGCTGGCCACCGCCACCGCGCTGCCGCAGCCGGCGCCGGCCCGTGCCATGGCGGCGCCGGTGGAGGCGGGGCCGCGCCTCTCCAGCCTTGCGGATGTGGTGGCGCTCGCCAGCGAAAAGCGCGACCTGATGCTGAAGCTGGCGGTGGAAACCCAGGTGCGCCCGGTGAAGTTCGAGGAAGGGCATATCGAGCTGGCCCTCGCCCCCGGCGGCAACGCTTTGGTGGTGCAGGACATCGCCCGCAAGCTCACCGAATGGACCGGCCGGCGCTGGCTCGTGTCCCTGTCCCAGGACGAGGGCGGTTCCACTTTGGCGGAGGAAAAGCAGGCCCGCCGCGCCGAGCGGGAGGAGGGCATCCGCGCCCATCCCCTGGTGGCGGCGGTGCTCGCCCGCTTCCCCGGCGCCGAGGTGGTGGATGTGCGCACCCGCGACGACGACGCCGGCGCGGCTCTGCCCCCGGCCGAGGAAGACGCCTATGCCGGCCCCGGCCCGGATGACGAGATCGAATATTGAAAGAGGAGAGATGAGCCCATGCGCGACCTGTTCGGGATGATGAAGCAGGCCAAGGAGCTGCAGGAGCGCATGCAGCAGATGCAGGCCGAGCTCGACGCGATCGAGGTCGAAGGTGCCTCCGGCGGCGGGCTCGTCACCGTGCGCGTCACCGCCAAGGGCGAATGCAAGGCGGTGCGCATCGACCCCTCGCTGATGAAGCCGGACGAGGGCGAGATCCTGGAAGACCTCATCGTCGCCGCCCTGGGCGATGCCCGCGCCAAGGCGGAACGGGTGATGCAGGAGAAGATGCAGGGCCTCACCGGCGGCCTCTCCCTGCCGCCCGGCATGAAGCTGTTCTGATCCGCCGCCAGCTCGAACGAATGGCCGCGCCGATGATCTCCGCTTGCCGGCGCGGAGATCATCGGCGCGGCCTTGATCCCGGAGCCGCCACCCTCCGGCGGCTCCAGAACCGGAACCGAAGGATGTCTCAGCCGGCGGTGGCCCGCCGGCCTTCCTTGGAGGCGGCAATCCACTTGTGGATTTCCCGGACATGCTCGGATTCCTCGTCGAAGAACTCCTTCGCGAGGGCCTTGATCTCGGGATCGTCGGTGGTGTCGAGGATCGACTTGTAATAGTCGCGGCTGGCTTCTTCCGCCTCGCGCGCGATCTCCAGCGCCTGCGCATGGCCGAGGAACGGGTCGGCGGCCCAGATATGGGCGGTTTCCGGGCTTTCCAGGTCCGGCCATTGGAATTCGGCGGGCTTCAGGTCCGGGATGTCGCGATACATGGCACGCGCCCGCGCATCGGACAGGTGCATGCGCGAATAGTCGGACAGGCGCCGGAACAGCTGGCCCACATCGCTGTTACCGCAGCTCTCCATGGCGTCGGCGAGCTCGCCGAACCGCAGGGCGGCTTCTTCCTCGAGCTTGGCTGCGTAAGCCAGAAATTCTTCGACGCTCTTCAATGTGCGGTCCTCCAAAAGCGGCCAGAGGCGGCGCTGCCCGAAACGAGGGCCGCCGCCGCGGCGGCGCGCCCGCGGCGCCCCGTGCCGATCCCTGCGGGCGGCTGTTGGGCGGGCGAAGCCTGATCGTTGCGGATGCAGCGTAGGGGTAAAGTGTGGTGCACGGCAGACTATGGCATGAAGCGCTTGGCTCCGATGCGGTCGTGGTCCGGCGCATCCGAGCATGTCACGGCATAATGCTTGAATATTACAGCAAGAGTGCTCGACTTCTATTGATATAGGTCATGGGCGCGCGTTTTTCTTCAGCGCGTCGGGTGCGGGCCGCCCCCGGCGAGACGCAAAAAGGGGCGGCCTTGCGGCCGCCCCTCGTCGCTTGGGGCAGGAGAGCTGGGGCAAGGGAGCTGGGGCAGGGGAGCGCCAGCGGATCACTCCGCCGCGCCGGCCTCGCCCTTGTTCTCGCCTTCGGCCGCCGCACGGGCGGCGTCCTTCTCGGCCTTGACCTTGGCTTCCAGGTCCTCGCCGGTGGCCTGATCCACCACCTTCATGGACAGGCGGGTCTTGCCGCGCTCGTCGAAGCCCATGAGCTTCACCTTGACCTTGTCGCCTTCCTTGACCACGTCGGAGGGCTTGGCCACGCGCTCGTTCGCCATCTGCGAGACGTGCACCAGGCCATCCTTGGAACCAAAGAAGTTCACGAAGGCGCCGAAGTCCACCACCTTCACCACGGTGCCTTCATAGATCTGGCCCACTTCCGGCTCGGAGGCGATGGACTTGATCCAGTTGATGGCGGCCTTGATGCTGTCGCCCGAGGCGGAGGCGATCTTGATGGTGCCGTCGTCCTCGATATTGACCTTGGCGCCGGTCTTCTCGACGATCTCGCGGATCACCTTGCCGCCGGAGCCGATCACTTCGCGGATCTTGTCGACGGGGATCTTCATCACCTCGATGCGCGGGGCATGCTCGCCCAGCTCGGCGCGGGCGCTGGTGAGGGCCTTGGCCATCTCGCCGAGGATGTGGGCGCGCCCGTCCTTCGCCTGGGCGAGGGCGACCTTCATGATCTCCTCGGTGATGCCGGCGATCTTGATGTCCATCTGGAGCGAGGTCACGCCCTGCTCGGTGCCGGCCACCTTGAAGTCCATGTCGCCGAGGTGATCCTCGTCGCCCAGGATGTCGGACAGCACGGCGAACTTCTCACCCTCCAGGATGAGGCCCATGGCGATGCCCGCCACCGGGCGGCGCAGCGGCACGCCGGCATCCATCAGCGCCAGCGACGAGCCGCAGACGGTGGCCATGGAGGACGAGCCGTTGGACTCCAGGATCTCGGAGACCACGCGCAGGGTATAGGGGAACTCGTGCTTGGCCGGCAGCATCGGGTGGATGGCGCGCCAGGCGAGCTTGCCGTGGCCGATCTCGCGGCGACCGGGCGAGCCCATGCGGCCGGTCTCGCCCACGGAGAAGGGCGGGAAGTTGTAGTGCAGCAGGAAGTGCTCCTTGTAGGTGCCTTCCAGGCTGTCGATGAACTGCTCGTCCTCGCCGGTGCCCAGGGTTGCGACCACCAGGGCCTGGGTCTCGCCGCGGGTGAACAGGGCCGAGCCGTGGGCGCGCGGCAGGATGCCGACCTCGGACACGATCGGGCGCACGGTGCGCACGTCGCGGCCGTCGATGCGGATGCCGTCGTCGAGGATGTTCCAGCGCACGATCTTGGCTTCGAGCGCCTTGAACACTTCCGACACGAGCTGGCCGTTCGGCACGCTCTCGCCGGACAGGGCCAGTTCCTCGTAGTGCTTCTTCACCTTGGACTTGGCGGCGCCGACCGCCTCGTAGCGGGCCTGCTTCTGCTTGATCTTGTAGGCGGCGCGCAGATCGGCCTCGGCGATCTCCCGCACCTTCGCCTCGATGGCGGAGACGTCGTCCGGCTCGAAGGCGCGGGGCTCCTTGGCGGCCTTCTCGGCCAGCTTGATGATGGCCTCGATCACCGGCTGGAAGTGCCGGTGGCCGAACATCACGGCGCCGAGCATGATCTCCTCGGGCAGCTCCTTGGCTTCCGATTCCACCATCAGCACGGCGTCGCCGGTGCCGGCCACCACCAAGTCGAGGGCGCTTTCCTTCACCTCGTCCACGGTCGGGTTGAGCACATATTCATCATCGATGAAGCCGACGCGGGCGGCGCCTACCGGACCCATGAAGGGAATGCCGGACAGGGTCAGGGCGGCGGAGGCGGCGATCATGGAGACGACGTCGGGATCGTTCTCCAGGTCATGGGCGAGCACGGTGATGATCACCTGGGTGTCGCACTTGTAGCCGTCCGGAAACAGGGGGCGGATCGGGCGGTCGATGAGGCGGGAGACCAGGGTCTCCTTCTCGGAGGGCCGGCCCTCGCGCTTGAAATAGCCGCCGGGGATGCGGCCGGCCGCGTAGGACTTTTCCTGATAGTTGACGGTGAGCGGGAAGAAATCCTGCCCCGGCTTCGGCTCCTTGGCCGACACGACGGTGGCGAGCACCTTGGTGTCGCCATAGGTGGCGAGCACGGCGCCGTCGGCCTGGCGGGCCATCTTGCCGGTCTCGAGGGTGAGGGGGGTTCCGCCCCAATCCAGCGTCTCGCTGTGAATGTCGAACATGTGGCCTGGTCTTTCTCTCATGGCTTGCGGGGAGAGCCATGAGCAAGACGGCCGGACGCGCCGCGCGAGGCTACCCTTGTCAAAAAGGGGCCCCGACGGTGGCGTCCGGCGATCCTGCCATGACTCGTCCCTTGCGTTCATTTGACGCGCGGCAGGCCTCATGCCTGCGGCGACGGCACGCCGTGTGTGGCGCGCGGGGCTCCGGCGGAGGAGCCGGGCCTTCTTATGCTTGCGGTCCCCGGCGGCGGTCGCGCCGGGTGCCGGTTCGTGCGCGCCGCAGGGCGCGAACGGATCCGGGATGCGGGTCCGGATCCGGCCGAGGCGTCAGCGGCGCAGGCCGAGGCGCTCGATCAGGCCCTTGTAGCGGCCCTCGTCCTTCTTCTTCAGATAGTCAAGAAGGCTGCGGCGCTGCGAGACGAGCTTCAAAAGCCCGCGACGCGAGTGGTTGTCCTTGTGGTGGGACTTGAAGTGCTCGGTGAGGTTCACGATGCGCTCGGTGAGAATCGCCACCTGCACCTCGGGCGAACCGGTGTCGCCGTCCTTGGCCCCGAAATCCTTGATGAGCGCCTGCTTGCGCTCCGCAGTAATCGACATCGAACTGTCCTTTCAAACGGAGTGAAGATACGCGCCGTCCTGCCGCTTGCCCTGCAAGGTGCCCTTGCGGGCCTGCGGGCGGGGTTGGAGGCGCGGGGTCGGCCGGGCCGGGATGTCGTCCAGCACGGTCGAAACAACAACGCGAAAAGCGGCACCCGAGGGCACCGTCCGCGCATGGGGACTATAGCGGATTTCCCCGCACGGGCCAGAGGAATGTTTCGCCGGGTCTTGGCAGGCGCGCGCTCTTCGCCGGTCTCATGGCGTCGGCCGGTGTGCCGGCGGCGGCATCAATGGCGGCCAGGGCTCCCGCTCGGCCACCATTGGCCTCCATCCATGCGAGCACGGCGCAGGCGGCCTGCGCGTAGATCATGCGGTCCCGACCGGCCCGAGCGCCCCAGTCGCCGGCGGAGGAGGGGAGGGGCCACGCCGGCGACACCACGCACCGTTCATGCCCCTGGGCGCCGGGTTTCAGGTAGCGCGGGTCGTCCGAGACGATGACGGCCAGTCCCTCGTCAAACCACGCGGGGATCGTTTCCCCCAGCATCGCCGGCAATCCGGCGTGCTGGTGCAGCGCCACATGGGAAAATTCGTGCGCCAGGATGGTCGCGTTTAGGCCCTTTGGCGCGAGGTCGATAATATCGCCGAACGGCGTGGCCCAGGTGCGCGCCAGGGCGCCCCGACCGCCGAGGCGCTGGTTGCATGCTTGGCTCGCGCAGGCGATCACCAGCGCGGCCGGTTCGAAGGGGCCATAGAATACGCGCACCTTATCCCCGGCGGTGGAAAGGTCACGCGCCAGCCGCGCGCGGTCCGTGGCCGTCATGGCTCGGTCCACCATCAGGCTGGTGCCGGCGCGTTTCAGGCCGTAGCAGGCCGGGCAGGCGGCCGCAGCCACAGGCGGGGCCAGGACGGGCAGTGCGAGGCCGGCGGCGAGCAGGAGAAGGCCGAAGCCGGCCAAGGTCAGCCTGATCCAGCGGAACACGGTACACTCCCTGGGATGCGCGTGGGTGGCGCGGCGGCACATTGGCGGCTCGTGCGTGCGATGTCGAGGCCGGCGCTGCGCCTTGCCGTCGGCTTCACGCACGCAGGCCAAGACGCATCCGCGAGGGCCAGATCCCGCGGGATCTGGCCGCGGGGCGGTCGCTCACGCCTGCGCGTCGTCGTCAGTCTTGCGGGGCGTCGCGTCGGGGCGGCTTCGGCCGCATGACGGCCTTGCGTGCCCAGTTGAACACGCGATGGGGATAGATCTCGCCCGCCTCCACGTCGCCGATGGCGATCAGCGCGTTCTGGCAGAAGATGGCGGCATGGCCGTCGACGATGGGAGCATCGCGACCGCGCAGGATCACGCTCTGCCCGCAGCGCAGGCGGTGGGCGTCGGGCGGGGTCACGGCGATCTGCGGCAGCTCCTCCAGGGCGAATTCCACCGGGTCGAGGGCCTCCATCAGCGCCTCTTCTCCCGCTTCCACCCGCGCGCGCAGATCGTCGAGGGGAACGAGGTCCTCTTCCAGGAACGGTCCCACGCAGGTTCGGCGCAGGGCGCAGACGTGGCCCTTCGATCCCAGCATGCGGCCGAGATCGCGGGCGATGGCGCGCACATAGGTGCCCTTGCCGCAGCGGGCCTCCAGCACCGCATGGTCGGCGTCGGGACGCTCCACCATGGAGAGGCTGAAGATGGTGACGGGCCGGGCCTCCAGCTTCACTTCCGTGCCTTCGCGGGCAAGGTCATAGGCGCGCTCGCCGCCGATCTTGAGGGCGGAATAGGCCGGCGGCACCTGCATGATCTCGCCTTGGAACTGCGCCAGGGCGGCGACGATCTCGTCGTCGGTGGGGCGGCTGTCCGACGCCGCGACTTCCTTGCCTTCGGCGTCGTCGGTGTCGGTCTCGATGCCGAAGCGCACGGTGAAGCGATAGGTCTTGCGGCCATCCATCACATAGGGAACGGTCTTGGTGGCCTCGCCGAAGGCGATGGGCAGGCAGCCGGACGCCAGCGGATCGAGGGTGCCGGCGTGGCCGGCTTTCTTGGCGCCGAACAGGCGCTTGACCACGCTCACCGCCTGGGTGGAGGTGAGGCCCACCGGCTTGTCGAGCAGCACCCAGCCATCAAGGTCGCGCTTGGGCGCGCGGGGGCGGTTGTCTTGCTCGCGCGGGGCGCGGGGCGCCCGCTCGCGGGGGGCGCCCGCCGGGGCGCCATCGTCAACGGGCAGCGGGGCGGGGGCGGCGGCAGATGCGGAAGTCATTCGCGGTTGGTCTCTTCGTCGTCGCGGTCGGAATCAAGGTCGCGCGCGACCTCTGGGGAGCGCAGGAGCTGATCCATGCGGGCGCCCTCGTCGAACGTGGTATCCTCGCGGAAACGCAGCTCCGGAACGGATTTCAGCTCCATCCGGCGCGCCACTTCCGTGCGCAGGAAGCGGGCGTTGTTGGCGAGGGCCTTCAGCACCGCCTTCAGGTCCTTGCCGCCCAGGGGCATGATGAAGCAGGTGGCGATCTTCAGGTCCGGCGACATGCGCACTTCGGGCACGGTGATGATGTGCCCGGCCAGCACCGGATCGATGTGGTCGCCGCGCGACAGCACGTCGGCGAGGGCGTGACGCACCAGTTCGCCGACGCGCAGCATGCGCTGGGAGGGGCCCCCTCCCGTGCGGGTTTCGTGTCTCATAAGTCTTAAAGCCTCAGTGGCACCGCAGGCAGGGCCGGGCGCCTTCTCCTTCAGGGGGAACGGACGGGCTTGGACCGTGCCGTTCCGGTGATGTCCACAACGTCGCGCCGATGGCGACGGGCGGCTGTCCCAGGCCGCGGGTCGCGCGGAGGGGGTGTGCGACAGCGTTCGCCGGGGCGTGCGCCGTCATGTCGGGGTGGAGCGCCACCGGTCCGGCCGCGCCGGTCGCGGACCGAAGCCGGTGCCCCCGAAGCCGGATGGCACCGGCTTCGGCAGGCAGACCGGTTTGGCGGCGCGCCTTACAGCGAGCGCTGCACCGTTTCCACGCGGAAGCACTCGATGACGTCGCCCGCGCGCATGTCCTGGTAGTTCTCGAAGGACATGCCGCAATCCTGGCCGGCGTGCACCGTGTTCACCGCATCCTTGTAGCGGTTGAGGGTGGCAAGCTTGCCCTCGTGGATCACCACGTTGTCGCGGATGAGGCGCACATGCTGGCCGCGTTCCACCACACCGTCGGTGACCTGGCAACCCGCCACCTTGCCGACCTTGGAGACCGCGAAGATCTCCTTGATGAGCGCGTTGCCGAGCATGGTCTCGCGGATCACCGGGGCGAGCAGGCCGCTCATGGCCTTCTTCACGTCGTCCACGAGGTCGTAGATGATGTTGTAGTAGCGGATCTCGATGCCCGCCCGGTCGGCCGCGTCGCGCGCTTCCTTGTTGGCGCGCACGTTGAAGGCGATGATGGCCGCGCCGGAGGTCTCCGCCAGGGTCACGTCGCTTTCGTTGATGCCGCCGGCGCCCGAATGGATGATGCGGGCCTGCACCTCGTCGTTGCCCACCTTTTCGAGGGCGCCGATGATGGCTTCCACCGAGCCCGACACGTCGCCCTTGATGATGAGGGGGAATTCCTTGCGCCCGGTCGCCTTGACCTGGCTCATCATCTGTTCGAGCGAACCGCGCATGGTGGCGGAACGGGCCGCCGCCTTTTCGCGCTTCTGGCGCTGGCGATAGTCGGTGATCTCGCGGGCGCGGGCTTCGTTCTCCACCACCGCGAGGCGATCACCCGCCTCCGGGGTGCCGTTGAAGCCCAGGACCTCCACCGGGAACGAGGGCCCGGCGGTCTCCACATTGGCGCCGGTGTCCGAGATCAGGGCGCGCACACGGCCCCATTCGGCGCCGGCGACCACGATGTCGCCCACCTTCAGCGTGCCGCGCTGCACCAGCACGGTCGCCACCGGACCCCGGCCGCGATCGAGCTTGGCTTCCACCACGGTGCCTTCGGCGTCGCGGTCGGGGCTCGCGCGCAGGTCGAGCAGCTCCGACTGCAGGGCGATCGCCTCCAGCAGCTTGTCGAGGTTGAGCCGCTCCTTGGCGGACACTTCCACCTCGAGCGTCTCGCCGCCCATGCTCTCCACCTGCACTTCGTGCTGGAGCAGCTCGCTGCGCACCCGCTCGGGCTTGGCGCCGGGCTTGTCGATCTTGTTGATGGCGACAATGATCGGCACACCCGCCGCGCGGGCGTGGTGGATGGCTTCCACCGTCTGCGGCATCACGCCGTCGTCGGCCGCCACCACCAGCACCACGATGTCCGTCACCTTGGCGCCACGGGCGCGCATGGCGGTGAAGGCGGCGTGGCCGGGGGTGTCGATGAAGGTGATCTTGCTGCCGGACGGCGCCGTCACCTGATAGGCGCCGATGTGCTGGGTGATGCCGCCGGCCTCGCCGGACACCACGTTGGCCTTGCGGATGGCGTCCAGGAGCGAGGTCTTGCCGTGGTCGACGTGGCCCATGATGGTCACGACGGCCGGACGCGGCAGCAGGGTCTCCGGGGCGTCGGGCGTGTCGAACAGGCCCTCTTCCACGTCGGATTCCGAGACGCGGCGCACGGTGTGGCCCATTTCCTCGGCGATCAGCTCGGCGGTATCGGCGTCGATCACGTCGGTGATCTTCAGCATCTGCCCCTGCTTCATCAGCAGGCGGATCACGTCCACGCCCCGCTCCGACATGCGGTTGGCGAGTTCCTGGATGGTGATGGTCTCGGGCAGGATCACCTCGCGGGAGATCTTTTCCTTGCTCTCCTGCGCGCGGTTGCCGGTCATGCGCTGGGTGCGGCGGCGGAACGAGGCCACCGAACGCTGGCGCTCCTCATCGCCCGAAAGGGCGGTGACGAGCGTGAGACGGCCGCGCTGCTTCTCGGGACCGGCCGGCGCACGGGGCACCTTGACCGGCGGCGCGACGCGCGCGCCGGGTCCGCGCCGGGCGTTGCGGCGCTCTTCTTCCTCGCTCTCGGCGGTGCCGGCCGGACGCGGCGCGGCGGGCCGCGGCGTGGTCGCCGTGGCACCCGTGGTCGCGGGCCGCGCGGCGGCGCCGGAGCCTTGCTCCTCGCCGAAGCGCTTGCGCGCTTCCTGCTCGGCCTTGCGCTTCTTTTCGTCTTCCTGGGCGCGGCGCGCCTCTTCCTCGCGCTTGCGGGCTTCGGCGGCTTCACGTTCGGCGCGCTCGGCGCGCTCGCGCTCGGCGCGGCGACGGGCTTCCTCCTCGGCCACGCGGCGCTCTTCGGCCATGCGCGCCTCTTCGACGGCGCGGGCGCGGGCGTCGGCAAGCGCGGTGGCGCGGGCGTTGCGCTCTTCCTCGGTCAGGGTGCGCAGCACCACGCCGGAGCCGCCCTGGCGCGGCGCGCCGGTGCGGCCCTGCTGCGGTCCACCGGTGCGGCGATCGCTGCCGCCGCCGGACCGCTGGCCGGTTCCATGGCCTTGGCCTTGACCCTGGCCGGGACGATTGGACTGGGGCGCGCCGGACCGCTGTGGGCCACCGGACCGCTGCGGCGCGTTGCCGGTCGGCCGCGGACCACCGTGGCTTGAGGTCGCTTGGCTCGACGTTCCTTGGCGCGCGGCCGGCTGGCTCGCTGCGCTGGGCGGCGGGGCGGCGGGGCGCTGCACCGGAGCGGCGGGGGCCGCAGCCACTGGCTGTGCGGGGGCGGCCGGAGCCTCGGCCGGAGCCGGAACTGCGGGCGTTGCCACCTCGGCCGGGCGTGTCTCGGCAACTGGGGCCGCCGGCTGAGCCGGTGCGCTCGGCGCGGATGCGGCCGCCACCGACTCGGCGGGCTTTGCCGGGGCGGGGGTGGCGGGCGCTTCGGCCGGCGAGGGTTCCGGCTGGGGCGCGGCCGATGGCGTCACCGCAGCCTCCGTCGCGGCCGAACTGGCGACCGGCGCGGCGGCCTGGGGGGCAAGCGCGGCGACAGGTGCGGCTGCGGTGGCAGGTGCCGGAGCGGCCGCAGCCGGCGTGGCGGGACGCGTGGGAGCTGCCGGCGCCGCCGGCGCCGCGGCGGCAGGCTGGGCAACGCCCGCCTCACCGGGGATGACGCGGCGCTTCACCTTCTCCACCACGACTGCCTTGGAGCGGCCATGGCTGAAGCTCTGGCGCACCGTGCCCTGCTCCACCGGGCGCTTCAGGGTGAGCGTCTTGCTGCCGGAGGCGGGATGGAGCGTCTTGTCGCCGGGGGTCTTCGTGTCGTTCATTCCGTATCCGTTCCTTGCATCCGGCCGGGCGCGCGGCTGCTGTCCTTGTCTTCGCTGCTCTGGTGATCGCCTGAGGAAACCAGAGCCATATGGCCGCCGCTCACGGGCGCCTCAAGCTCGTCGCCGGCGGGCATGCCCGTCCGCCAGCGTTCGAGCTTGCGGCAGCGCGCGAGAAATCCCGCTGTCGTCGGATGCGCAAGCAGGGCCGCATGTACCACATTTGACCGCCCCAACGCCAAGTCCAAATCAACGCCGGGTAAGCAATTGACGATGGCAGCCACCGGCCGGCCCGGACGCACCTCCGACCGCGCCATCTGGCGGGTGAATGCGTCGAGCTTGCGCACGCCGTCGGGGCGGGCATCGGTGGCGTGCAGAAGCACCTGGACGGCGCCGGAAGCCAGCGCCTGTTCCACTTTCATGGTGCCGGTCACCACCTGCCCCGCCTTGTTGGCGAGGGACAGGCTGGCGCGCATGTCTTTGTCGAGAAGCCCTTCCACCAGGGCCGCGAGGTCGGGCGCCGCGACGCCCTTGCCCTTGAAAGCGCGGCCGAAGGCCTTGCGCTTCAGGGCTGTTTCCAGGTCGGCGCGTGTGGCTCGAACCCACGCGCCGCGTCCTGGCAGCTTAGAGGCGAGGTCGGGGACGATCTGGCCGTCCGGCCCCACCACGAAGCGCAGCATCTGGGAGACCGGCGTGACCGCACGCGTGGCCAGGCACAGGCGCGACAGTGGCGCCCGCGCCGAGCCGAGCCCGCGCGGTCCGTCGTCCGTCTCCACCTCCACCGGTTCTGCGATCACTGCGGGTCATCTCCTTCGGCTCTCAGGCGTCGGCCTGGGGGGCGGTGTCGGCATCCTCGCCGTCCGCCGTGGCTTCGATCCAACCCGCGGCAACGCGGGCGTGCATGATGAGCTGCTCGGCATCTTCGCGGGAGAACTCGAATCCGTCGAGGGCGCCCGCGTGGCGGATGGTCTCGCCATCCTTGCGCTCCGACCAGCCGGTGAGGTCGTCGGTGGCGCAGCCGGCCAGATCCTCCACGCTCTTGATGTCGTTCTCGCCGAACGCCACCAGCATTTTCGAGGTGACGCCGGGCAGCGCCTTCACGTCGTCCTCGACCCCGAGTTCCTTGCGGCGGTTGTCGAAGGCTTCCTCCACTTCCGCCAGGTGCTTCTGGGCGCGGGCCTGAAGCTCGGCGGCGGTGTCCTCGTCGAAGCCCTCGATGGACGCGAGCTCGTTGAGCGGCACATAGGCGATCTCTTCCACCGAGGTGAAGCCCTCGGAGGTGAGCAGCTGGCCCATCATCTCGTCGAGATCGAGGGCCTCCGCGAACATCTTGGTGCGCTCGGCAAATTCCTTCTGCCGCCGCTCGCTCTCTTCCTGCTCGGTCATGATGTCGATGTCCCAGCCGGTGAGCTGGGTGGCGAGGCGCACGTTCTGGCCGCGGCGGCCGATGGCCAGCGACAGCTGGGCGTCGGGCACCACCACCTCGATGCGCTCGCGCTCTTCATCGAGCACCACCTTCACCACCTCGGCGGGGGCAAGGGCGTTCACGATGAAGGTGGCGATATCCGGGTTCCAGGGGATGATGTCGATCTTCTCGCCCTGCAGCTCGTTCACCACGGCCTGCACGCGCGAGCCGCGCATGCCGACGCAGGCGCCGACGGGGTCCACCGAGGAGTCACGGGAGATGACGGCGATCTTGGCCCGGGAGCCGGGGTCGCGCGCCACCGCCTTGATCTCGACCACGCCGTCGTAGATCTCCGGCACTTCCTGGGCGAACAGCTTCGCCATGAACTGGGGATGGGTGCGGGACAGGAAGATCTGCGGGCCGCGCGGCTCGCGGCGCACGTCGTAGATATAGGCGCGGATGCGGTCGCCCGTCTTCACGGTTTCGCGCGGCAGGAGCTCGTCGCGGCGCAGGATGCCTTCGCCACGGCCGAGGTCCACCACCACGTTGCCGTATTCGACCCGCTTCACGAGGCCGTTCACGACCTCGCCGATGCGGTCCTTGTATTCGTCATACTGCCGGTCGCGCTCGGCTTCGCGCACCCGCTGCACGATCACCTGCTTGGCGCTCTGCGCGGCGATGCGGCCGAAATCGAAGGGGGGCAGGGTGTCGGCGATGGTGTCGCCCACCTGCGCCACCGGATTATGGCGGCGCGCGCCGTCGAGAGTGATCTCGGTGGCCGGGTTTTCCACGTCGTCCACCACCAGCAGATGGCGGGCGAGACGCAGTTCGCCGGTGCGCGGATTGATGTCCGCGTGGATGTCCGTCTCCTGGCCGTAGCGCGAGCGCGCGGCCTTGGCGATGGCGTCCTCCATGGCGGCGATGACGATGGAGCGATCGATGGATTTTTCCCGCGCGACCGCCTCGGCGATCTGCAGAAGTTCCAGCCGGTTTGCGCTGACGGCCACCATCAGTGCGTCTCCTTCACGGTGCTGGTGATCTCGAAATTGGACTTCTTGGCGTTGGACTTCTTGGCGCCGGACTTCTTGCCGCCCACCTTGGTGCCCTTGGCCTTCTTGCCCGAAACCTTGCCGGTGGCGCCCTTGTTGCTCACCGGCTTGCGCACCGGGGCAGGCACATCGGCCTGATTGTCATTGGCGACATCGTCCTCGAACGCGCCGACATCGCCGGCGTCCTCCAGGAACGCTTCGTCGTCCTCGTCCAAGGCCTGGCCGGCCGCCTTAGCGGCGCGCAGCGCCTCGGTGATGAGGGCGTCGGTGAGCATGAGCTTGGCGTCGTGGATGTCGGCCATGGGCAACTGCACGGTCGCTTCCTCATCGGGGCGGGCATCGTCGCGGCGGACCACGGCGGCATCGCCCTCCACGCCGACGAGGAACCCGCGAAAGCGCTTGCGGCTGTTGACCGGCACGCTCATTTCCACCTTCACCTCGTGCCCGGCCCAGCGCTCGAAGTCCGAGCGCCGCACCAGCGGCCGGTCGATGCCGGGGGAGGACAGTTCCAGGCGATAGGCGCCGGCGACGGGGTCTTCCACATCGAGCACCGGCGACAGGGCGCGGGAGGCGGCCTCGCAATCGTCGATGGTCATCGTGCCGTCCGGACGCTCGGCCATGATCTGCACGGTGCCGCCGTCGTGATTGGTCACCTTCACGCGCACCAAGCGGAAGCCGAGCGCGCCGAGCACGCCATCGGCGATCGCGGCCACGCGGGCGGCCACTCCGGTTTCGGTGATGAGGCGCGGCTCGTTCGGATCGTCGCGCACGACACGGGTGTCGGTCATGTCCCTCCGGGACGGCTGGGCGAGCGGTGCTGATCGAAAGCGCGCGTCGCCGAGGTGAATGCTCTGCCGGAGCGCCTGCGATCGAACTCCGGGGAGAGGCCGGATAAACAGAAACGGAGCGGACCCCCGCAGGGACCCACTCTCATCACCTTCGACTACGATGGCGCTGAGGCATCCCCATCCGGGGACAGCCGCAAATATAGCTGGAATCTCGGGATACGCAAGACGCGCGGCGTCGCCGCGTGTGAGCTTGTCGGAAAAAGGTGCCGCCGGGCGGGTCAGGTCGGTCGATCCGCGCCAGGTCAATCGCCAGCAGGGGCGTGGCCGGACGCGGCTTGCTCCATGTGGGTTCGCAGGGCGGTGATCTCCTGCTGCAGGCGCACAAGATCTTCGAGTCGAAGGCCGCTCGCGGCGAGGATGCAGCCCGGGATGTGGCTGGCCTTCTGTCGCAGGGCCTGCCCTTGCGCGGTGAGGCGCACGCGGACCACCCGCTCGTCTTTCGAATCGCGGCAGCGGGCGAGGTGGCCCATGGCTTCCAGGCGCTTGAGGAGGGGGGTCAGGGTGCTCGATTCCAGGGACAGGCGCGCGCCCAGGGTGCCGACGGTGAGGTCGTCCTGCTCCCACAGCGCCACCATCACGAGATATTGCGGATAGGTGAGGCCGATGGCCTCCAACAGCGGCTTGTAGACGCGGTTGAAGGCATGGCCCGCCGCATAGATGGCGAAGCACAGGAAATGATCGAGGCGCGGCATCCGCGCCGGGGCGTCGGCTAAGGTTGGGTCAGGGGATTCGGTCGGCATGGGCGCTCCTGAAACAGCTCCGCATCCGGCAGAGCGGGCAATACGGCCCGTGTGTGAAGGCAACGGGTAATCGACGGGCGCGCCCGCCGCCGGAACGCGCGGGGTCCGGCGCCGTTGATGACGCGGGCGGGGATGATTTCGTTTGTCGCCAAAGTAATTATCGCACGATTGAATCGCAAGCGCTTGACATGCGCTCCGGCCGGGTATTTATATTGTGCACGATTTAATCGTAAGCGTTAAAATCGTTCAGCCCTAGCCTCACGAAAGGAAATGCCATGTCCGTCAATGTTCTCTATCGCACCTCTGCCCGCGCCACCGGGGGCCGCGACGGTCGCTCCGGCACGTTGGATGGAACCCTCGATGTCAAGCTGGTGGTGCCCAAGGAGCTGGGTGGGCCGGGCGGCGAGGGTGTCAATCCGGAGCAATTGTTCGCCACCGGCTATGCGGCCTGCTTCCTCAGCGCCATGAAGTTCGTGGCCGCCCAGGGGGGCACGGCGAAGGTGCCGGCGGATGCGAGCGTCACCGCCACGGTGGGCATCGGCCCGCGCTCGGATGGCGGCTTCGGCCTCGATATCGCGCTGGCGATCGACCTGCCCGGCGTGGACAAGGCCGACGCGCAGGTGCTGATCGAGAAGGCGCACGTCGTGTGCCCCTACTCCAACGCCACCCGTAACAATGTGAACGTGGCGCTGAGCCTGGTGTGATCCCGCGGGTCTGCCCTGCGACATGGTGCGGAAGGCTGGCGGATCAGCCGGCCTTCCGCCCGCCTTTCACAGATATTCGCGGCGGCAGACGGTCGTTGGCGTCGTTAGTTCGCGATCCACGGCTGCCGCATAGGAGTCGAAATCCGGTATGAGGTGAGTGCTCTTGATCGTCTTCACGCAGGCGTTGCCGCTGATCTTGCACGCGTC
Organism: Xanthobacter agilis; assembly: GCF_021730435.1. Taxonomy (GTDB): domain Bacteria; phylum Pseudomonadota; class Alphaproteobacteria; order Rhizobiales; family Xanthobacteraceae; genus Xanthobacter; species Xanthobacter agilis. Next base: position 27,440 of record NZ_JABWGX010000022.1, on the reverse strand, counting down.
CGAAATTGTCGTGAACTGGCCTGATGCATGGACCGGGATATAAACGATGGTGTCGTTTTCGACCGAAATGTAAACTGACTCGTTGTTCGAGACGAATACCTTCAATTCATGCCATAGCCATTTGGGAAGAGGGTTCGAGGGATCGAGGGCGTAGATCTGTAGGGTGAGACCGTGCGCTATCTTTCGCCGTAATGAATCCTGGATAGGAGAGCCGCCCGGTGGAAGCAGGTCCTTGACGAGAAGCGCTGTTGAGAGGCTGTCCATGGCCTCTTTGTCGCCCTGCTTGGCCAGCGGCCACAGCTTTTCCCACGCCTGAGCGCAGGGGATCAGCTCGATATCCGTTGGGTTGGTCGCGGTTGCCGGTCTATAGCCGATGGGTGGCACAGGCAACGTGCAGCCGCACATGAGAATCGCCGCTCCCGCCATTATGGCCTGTCGGGCGGGTGCGATACGGGATCTTGCCAGCTTCAAAACGCCTCGCACCCGCATCGGCGGAACCGGCCCGCAAAAAGACTTTGTCTCCGAGGGGGGAAGGGTTTATGCAACTATTGGTTGCATGCTGCGGCGCCTGTAGCAAGCCCGTTGTCCGATCACCTTTACAGTCGAAGAGCGTGGAGGGGGCGGGTCGCCCGTTCACGCGCCCACATGCAGGATTGCCCTGGGTGGTCTGGACAGAGGGGGCTCTGCCGCCTCAGTTCGCCTCGCTGCGCAAGGCCATCTTCTCGCGGCGGCGCTGGACCGAGGAGGGGATGTTCATGCCCTCCCGGTACTTTGCCACCGTGCGGCGGGCGATGTCGATGCCGTCTTCCTTCAGCTTCTGCACCAGCGTGTCGTCGGAGAGGATGTCGGTGGGAGCCTCGGCGTCGATCAGGGCCTTGATGCGGTGGCGCACCGATTCCGCCGAATGGGCCTCGCCGCCGCCGGAGGCGGAGATGGCGGAGGAGAAGAAGTATTTCATCTCCACCACCCCGCGCGGGGTGGAGATGTATTTGTTCGACGTGACCCGCGAAACGGTGGATTCGTGCATGCCGATGGCGTCGGCCACGGTGCGCAGGTTCAAGGGCCGCAGGTGCCGGACGCCGTGCAGCAGGAACGCGTCCTGTTGCCGCACGATCTCGCTCGCCACCTTCAGGATGGTGCGGGCCCGCTGGTCCAGCGAGCGCGTGAGCCAGCTCGCGCTTTGCAGGCATTCGGCCAGGAAGCTCTTGTCCTCCGCCGATTTGGCCACCTTGGCCACGGTGGCGTGATAGGTCTGGTTCACCAGCACCCGCGGCAGGGTCTCGGAATTGAGCTCCACCAGCCAGGCGCCGTCCGGGCCCGGTCGCACATAGACATCCGGCACCAGTGGATGCACCACGCCGGAGCCGAAGGCGAGGCCGGGCTTGGGATCGAGCCGGCGGATCTCGGCGATCATGTCGGCGATGTCGGCCGCATCCACCCCGCAGACGCGCTTCAGCGCGTTGCGATCGTGCTTGGCCAGAAGTTCCAGGTTTTCCACCAGCGCCTGCATGGCAGGGTCGTAGCGGTCGCGCTCCTTGAGCTGGAGGGCGAGGCATTCGGCAAGGCCGCGCGCGCCGACCCCGGTGGGCTCGAACGCCTGGATGAGCCGCAGCACATCCTCCACTTCCTCCCGGCTGGTTGCGAGCTGCTCGGCGACCTGGCCGATGTCGCCGGTGAAATAGCCGGCCTCGTCGATCAGTCCGATGAGGTGCAGGCCGATGAGCCGCCGCGCGGGGCTCGTCTCCGCAACCGAGAGCTGGGCTTCCAGATGGTCGGCGAGGGTGGTCTCGGCGGTGAGGAAGGCTTCGGGGTTGTAATCCTCGCCGCGCTCCCCGCCACCACCGCTGCTACCGCTGCTCCAGTCGGAGCTGGAGGAGGGGGCGGAGGGCGTGGTGGCGGCCGCCCGATCGGCCGGGGCGTCGTCCGGAAAGATGTTGCCGAGGTCGGTGTCGAGACGGGTTTCCATCTCCGCCCGGCTCGGCTCCATGTCCCGCTCCAGCCAGTCGCCGGATTGGGCGTCGCGCTCGCTGGCGGGCGGTTCTGGGGCCTCGATCTCGGGGCTTTCGACCGGACCCCCGTCCTCGCTGGCCCGCTCCAGCAGCGGGTTGCGCTCCAGTTCGGCCTCCACATAGGCCACCAGTTCCATGTTGGAGAGCTGCAGCAGCTTGATGGCCTGCATCAGCTGCGGCGTCATCACCAGGGACTGGCTTTGCCGGAACTCGAGCTTGGGGGTCAGCGCCATTCGCGCTCCTCCCTGGGGCAAAGGAGGAGGGCTGTCATAGGCGGAATTCCTCGCCGAGGTAGAGCCGCCGCACGTCCGGATTGGAGACGATGGAGTCGGGATCGCCCTCCATCAGCACCGCGCCGGAGTGGATGATGTAGGCCCGGTCGATGAGACCCAGGGTCTCGCGCACGTTATGGTCGGTGATGAGCACGCCGATGCCGCGCGTGGTCAGGTGCCGGACCAGGGCCTGGATGTCGCCCACGGCGATGGGGTCGATGCCGGCGAAGGGCTCGTCCAGCAGCATGAAGGACGGGCGGCTGGCCAGGGCGCGGGCGATCTCCACCCGCCGCCGCTCGCCGCCCGACAAGGCGATGGCGGGAGACTTGCGCACATGGGTGATCTTGAACTCCTCGAGGAGCTGCTCCATCTCCTCGCGCCGCCTGCGGCGGTCGGGTTCGGTCACCTCCAGCACGCCCATGATGTTGCCCTCCACGGTGAGGCCGCGGAAGATGGACGCCTCCTGGGGCAGGTAGCCGATGCCCAGGCGCGCCCGGCGATACATGGGCATGGGGGTCACGTCGTGACCGTCGAGCTCGATGCGGCCGGCATCCGCCTTCACAAGGCCGGTGACCATGTAGAAGCAGGTGGTCTTGCCGGCGCCATTGGGGCCGAGCAGGCCCACCGCCTCGCCCCGCCGCACATACATGGACACATCGCGCACCACCTTGCGGCCGCCATAGGTCTTCGCCAGGCCATAGGCCGCCAGGGCGCCTTCGCCGGCATGGGCGTAGGGATCGTCGAATGCCTCCCGGCGCCGGGAAGGGTCCACGCCGCGCGCATCGAAGTCGGATTCGCCGCGCGCGTCCGAATACGACGGCCATGTGACAAAATCGTCATCCGATGCCCCGCCGGTGGCATGGGCGGCATGACCCGCGCGAGCCGCCGCGTATTCCGCGTCAAGATCGGCGCTCATGATGATATCGCTGTTCCGGCGCTTGGCGGCGCCCCTGCCGAATAGGGAAAGGACGTTCAACTCTACCTCCGGCCCGCAGCCCCCGAAAGTTAGCTTTAGAACGTCCGCGCCAGGGATGCAATGTCACATGCAAAAAATGGGCCGCCATCCACCCCAAGATCCATCCCGTGGCGTCGGGTCAGCTCTGCGGATTGGGGCGGTCTCGGTGGTGTCATATGCCGCGAGGCGCGGCATCTCCGTCCGCGACGTCCCGTTCGGGCGTAGACCTTATCGCGGTGCGGCGAAGGCTGGCCGGCGTGAGGCGCGGCCGGGTCAAGCTCTGGGGCGGGCGCCCGCCTTCATGGGCATCGTGCCCCGGCTGGACCGAGGGGCGGAGCCCTCGGCCTGGGACGGCGCGGTGGATGCGGCGGGGATCAGCGGTTGGGCGCGGGCGGCGCGGCGTTCTTCAGGCTGCCCGGCACAATGAGGCTTTCCACGCGGCCGCCCTCGAAGCGCGACACGCCGGAGACGAGGTTCACCACCAGCCTTTGGCCGCGGATCACGTTCGGCCCCTGGGTGAGCACCACCGGCTTGCCGGTGAGGGTCACGGTGTTGGACTTCATCTCGAAGGTGCCTGTGTCGCCGGTGGCGGTCTGGTCCTTGGTGCGCACCACCACGCCGCCGGAGGCCTCCAGCTTGCGGATCTGCCCCTGCTTGAAGCCGGCGCCTTCTTCCGGCGGGCCCACGGAGCCGTCGTAGAAGACCTGCAGGTCCTTGGAGTTCAAAGTGGTGTCGCCCTGCACCACCACCACGTTGCCGGAAAACACCGCCACCTTGTCCTTGTCGCGCACCTCCAGCTGGTCGGCGTTGATGCGCACCGGCTCGTCGCGGTTGCGGGCGAAGCCCTGCAGGGCGTTGGGCACGTTCTGGCCCTGCGCCTGGGCATGGGCCGCGCCGCCGGGGAGGGCGGGGGCGGTGAGCATCGCCATCGCGGCCAGCATCAGGGCGCCGATCAGGTGGCGGGTCGTCGTGGTCATGGGTGCGGCACCGGTCGTGGGGAAGAAGTGATGAGGGGCACGTTGCCGGCTTCGCCGGCGCCGGCGGTGGATGCGGACCCGGTGGGGGCGGTCTCGGCGCGGGAGGCCGCTTGCCGGGCCTTGATCTCCTCGGCGGCGCGGGCCTGCGCGGCCTTGGCCTCCTCGGCGGCCTTGGCCTCGGCGGCGCGCGCGGCCTTGGCCTTGTCGATGTCGGAGAGGCGGAAGTCGAGCTGCACATGGCCCCGGAAGAAGGCCTTCTCGCCGCGATCGCTGACGGTGAGGGTGTCGGCCACCAGGCGACCGTCGAGATAGGTGAAGGTCACCGGCTGGTTGCTGGTGATGGTGCCGGACTTCACATCCACCTCGGCCGTTTGCAGATGGCCGCCGTAGCCGCCCTTCATGGCGAGCTCCACCCCGTCGTCGAGGGTGATGAACTGCTTCTTGGTGTCGAGGCTGCCCTTCCGGGCCTCGACGCTGGCCCAGCCGTGGTCCGCCATCTCCAGCTTCGCCTCGATGTCGGTGAGGTCGATCACGTCGGGGCGGGTCAGGTCCTGGGTGGCGGTCTTCGCGGTGACGGAATAGCCGCGGTTGTCGTCGGTGAAGCCGGACAGCTTCGGCAGCTCCATGGTGAGGCGCGAGCCCGACAGGGTGAGGCGGCCGATGTCGAAGGGCAGATCGATCTTGACCTGAAGGCTCCTCATCAGCGCGCCGACGCCGATCACGCCGATGGCGGCGAGGATGGCGAGGGGCAGAAGGCGGCGAATCCAGCGCACACGGGCGCTATGCCGCTGCGCCCGGCGAAAGTCGGGCGGCGGGGGTGGGGCGAAGGCAGTCGCCTCTTCGGCATCAAGATCGCGTGGCGGCACGTGTCGGTTCATCTTCCCCTTCCGGCGGCAAGGTGAAATCCGGCCCGCGCCACAGGTCTCCGGGGATTTGAGTCCCACGCACCGGTGACCCTGCAACACGTCGCCCCGCGCGCCGGGCCGCCAAATTGTCCGAAATGCGCGCCGCGCGCAAGGGTGCCCGATAAAGGCTTGCTGCGGCGCACATTTCCGAGTCGGAGCGGTCAGGCGTGGGCGAAGATGTCCTGTTCCGCCCAGCCGGCGAGGTCGAGCGCGGCGCGGGCCGGCAGGAAGGCGAAGCAGGCGGCGGCGAGCGCCGAGCGGCCCTCGCGGGCCAGCATCTCTTCCAGCTTGGCCTTGAGCGCGTGCAGGTGCAGCACGTCGGAGGCGGCATAGGCGAGCTGGGCGTCGGACAGGTTGCCGGACCCCCAGTCCGAGCTCTGCTGCTGCTTGGAGATGTCCACGCCGAGCAGCTCGCGCAGGAGGTCCTTCAGGCCATGGCGGTCGGTGTAGGTGCGCACCAGCCGGGAGGCGATCTTGGTGCACCACACCGGCTGCGGCATCACCCGGAAGGTGTGTTGCAGGATGGCGATGTCGAACCGTCCGAAATGGAACAGCTTGGTCACCGCCGGATCGGTGAGCAGGCGCACCAGGTTGGGTGCCGTCTGCGCGCTGGCGTCCTGGGGGATCTGGACGAGATCGGCGCTGCCGTCGCCATTGGAGAGCTGCACCAGGCATAGCCGGTCGCGGAAGGGATTGAGGCCCATGGTCTCGGTGTCGATGGCGACCACGGGCGCGGCCACGAAGTCGGCGGGCAGATCGCCCTGGTGCAGGCGGATGGTCATGGGCGGTGTATTCTCTTTCCCGGCAAGATTGCAAAATAAGCGGCATGCGCGTCCGGGGCGCCGTCGCCAGGCTTCGCCGACAGCTACGCGCGCTGTGGCCGCGAGCGCAAGCGGGTGTCGCGGGCTTTCTGACGCTGTGGTAAGAGCTTTTGGCCGGGACATCGTGGCGACGCCTGTGGCCGGCGGTGCCCCCGGTGCCGCGCGCGGGGCGTTGTCGCGCGGGAATGAAAAAGCGTCTCGGGCCCGTGCGCGATGCGAGGCAGCGTGGCGGTGTCCGGGTTTTCTGGGGGCATGCCCATCACGTGAGGCGGCATTCGCCGGCATGGCCGGGCGATGGCGGGCGAGCTCTCCGGCTGCGCCCGGCCAGCCGCGCCGGCCGGCGGGGAGGGGCAGGCTTCGCCTTTGGGTTTCGCGCCATCTCGGGCTGGGAGCTGACATGAAACGACAGATACGACGAGGCATGGGCTGGGCGGGTCTGCTCGCCCTCTTGATTCTTTTCTCGGGGGCGTTCGAGCCTGCCCAGGCGCAGCCGGCGCCTCCGGGGAGCTATCTCAACACCTGCCGCGATGTGCGCGTGCGCAACGGGCGTGACCTGCAGGCCCTGTGCGAAACGACCCGCCGTGGCGTCTTCAACGCCACGCGGCTCAACAACTTCTTTGAGTGTCGCGGCGACATCGCCAACATGGACGGTCGCCTGTGGTGCGAGCGCCGGCCGGGTCCGCCCCCGCCTCCGCCGCCGGGCCCTGGGCCCGGCAACGGACCGCCCGGCTCCTACCGCGCCACCTGCGGCCAGATCGATCAGCGCGGCAGCACGCTGAATGCCGTCTGCCGTACCCGCAATGGCGACTGGCGGCCCACGCGGCTCGACCTGTTCGGCTGCGCCCCCGGCGGCGACATCGCCAACGACAATGGCAATCTGGTCTGCCGTCCGCGTCCGGTGCCTCCGGGCTCCTACCTCCAGACGTGCCGCAACGTGCGGGTGGCGGGCTTCTGGCTCGCGGCCGACTGCCGCGACATGAACGGGCGCTGGCTTGATGCGCGGCTCAACCTCGCGACCTGCAGCCCGCGTCCGAACATCGTGAACTTCAACGGCACATTGATCTGCCGCTGATCCGCAACACGAAGGGGGCGCCCCGGCGCCCCCTTTTTCCGGCCGCGGCGGGTGGGAGCAACGCATGGGTGCGCGCGGAATGATCGCCTGGATCTGCGCCGTGCTGGCGGCGAACGCGGTCGCGCCTGCCTCCGCGCAGAACGTGCCCGCGGGCACCTATCTCTGGTCCTGCCGCGATGTGAGCCTTGCCGGCGGCACCCTGACCGCCATCTGCTCGGCCCCCGGTGGAGTCTGGGTCGCGGCGCGGCTTGAGGATTATCCGTTCTGCGTCGGCGATATCTCGAACCGGAACGGGGGGCTTTTCTGCATGCGCGCGTCATCGGTGCTCGGCGTCGAGACCCCGGCCGCCCGCGCGGCGACGCGGCTTCCGCCGGCGGGCTCCTACATGGGTAGCTGCCGGGATATCCGCATCGACGATGGTTGGCTGACGGCCACCTGCGTCGACCACGCCGGCCGCTGGGTGGAGACCCGCATGGCCGCCAATTGGTGCGCCCTTTGGGGCAAGGATATCGCCAATATCGACGGGCAGTTCAGCTGCCGCTAAAGCAATTCCAGCAAAAGTGCGCAGCGGTTTTGCGTCCGGAATTGCGACAAACGAGCTATCGGAGCAATTCCAGCAAAAGTGCGCAGCGGTTTTGCGCCCGGAACTGCGAAAAAGGCGCGCGGCCGGGTGCCGACGCGATGACGGTGGTGATGGGGCGGGAGGCGTCAGCCGCGATGCGGACCCCGCGGCAGGAGCACCGGGATGAGCGTTCCCTGCGTGCGCGCATGGCCTGATCCCTAACGCGTCCGGTTCGATTGCGGTCGAAGGCGGGGGCACCGCCCCGGCTCGCGATGGGGCGCGGTCGCCGGTGGATCAGGTTCCAGGGGCGGGCCGGGTGCGACCGTCAGGCGCGGGGGGGTGCCGGCGGTGCCGCCGGGAAAATTCCATCACCGCCGTGGCGCCACCCCGCCGCGTATCTTACGGTACGGGAGGATGGGACGGGGGGAGAGCGCGATGGACGTGATGCGGTGGGGGGCCATGCTGCTCGGCTGGGTCGTGGCGATGCTGCCCGCCGCGCCGGCGGTGGCGCAGGAGCTTCCGGCGGGAAGCTATTTGAGCTCGTGCCAGCAGGCGAAGATCCGCTCCGGGCGCGATCTTGCCGCCGTGTGCGCCACCCGTGATGGCGACTGGGTGGTGGCGCTGCTGGAGAATTTCAGCTCCTGCGACGGCGATATCTCGAACAAGGATGGGCAGTTGACGTGCCGCCGGGGGGCGTCGCTGTTCGGCTTCGGCAGCAAGGTGGTGGCCACGCCGCCTCGGGAGGCGGGCCGGGCCGCCGGGCCCTCTTCGCCGCCGGGGTCCTATCTGGCCTCGTGCCGGGAGGCGCGGGCGGCCTCGGGCTGGCTGAAGGCCGTGTGTCAGGATCGCTATGGGCGCTGGATCGAAAGCACCCTCGCGCTCAACACCTGCGCCGACGGCAGCGACATCCTGTTCGAGGACGACGCGCTCAAATGCCGCAATCGGCGTCCGGAGCCGAGCGCCGTGCCCCGGGGATCCTATCAGCAGAGCTGCCGCAACATCATCTTCGACGGCGGCCTGCTGCACGCCACCTGTCAGAACCGCCTGGGGGGATGGCAGGCATCGTCCTATTACGTCTCGTTCTGCGGTGGGCGCGACATCGTCAATACCGACGGCAGCCTGGGCTGCGCCGCCGCGTCGGCCGGCGGCTATGGCGAGCCCCCGCCGCCGGGGTCCTATCTGGCGAGTTGCCAGGAGGTTGTCTTCAGCGGCGGCGCCCTCCGGGCGCGCTGTCGCGATCGCGACGGCAGCCTGCGCATCTCCGGCCCGCTCTCCGCGGCGACGTGCCCGCGCGGCGGGGACATCTACAATGACAACGGCGTGCTCCGGTGTGGATGGCCGGGCTCCAGCCCGACTTCGGGCGAGCGGCCGCCGCCGGGGTCCTACACGGCCACCTGCCGCGACATCCGGGTGGTGGCCGGCTGGCTGAAGGCGAGCTGCAAGGACCGCAACGGCCGCTTCGTGGACGCGACCACCGCCGTGAGCTGGTGCCCCGGCGGGCGGGACATCGCCAACATGGACGGGCGGCTCACCTGCCGCTGATGCCGCCGCCGTCCCGGTCGTCGCGTCGTCCTGGACGTCCTCGCTCCTCCGCACCGGGTCACGATGTCGGATCGTCGCCCTGGCTCCTGGGCGGCGTTGCCGGCGGGGTCCCCGGAAGGCGGGCCCGCCGGCCCGGTCTCAGCGCTTGAGGCCGCGCACGTCGCGCACCGCGCCGCGGGCGGCCGAGGTGGTGAGCGCCGCATAGGCCTGGAGCGCCTGCGACACCACGCGCTTGCGGCCCACCGGCTTGAAGGCGTCCTCGCCCTTGGCTTCCATGGCCGCGCGGCGGCGCGCCAGCTCCTCGTCGGAGACCTGGAGGCTGATGGAGCGGTTCGGGATGTCGATCTCGATGATGTCACCTTCCTCCACCAGGCCGATGGCTCCGCCCTCCGCCGCCTCCGGCGAGATGTGGCCGATGGACAGGCCCGAGGAGCCGCCGGAGAAGCGCCCGTCGGTGATCAGGGCGCAGGCCTTCCCGAGGCCCTTCGACTTCAGATAGGAGGTCGGGTAGAGCATCTCCTGCATGCCTGGACCGCCGCGCGGGCCTTCGTAGCGGATCAGCACCACATCCCCCGGCTGGATGCGCCCGGTGGAGAGGATGGCTTCCACCGCCGCGTCCTGGCTCTCGAAGATGCGGGCGGGGCCCTTGAAGGTGAGGATGGACGCGTCCACGCCTGCCGTCTTCACGATGCAGCCGTCGAGGGCGATGTTGCCGAACAGCACCGCAAGGCCTCCGTCCTTGGAATAGGCGTGCGCGAGGTCGCGGATCACGCCCTTTTCGCGGTCGAGGTCCAGGGTGTCCCAGCGGCTGGCCTGGCTGAAAGCGACCTGGGTCGGCACCCCGCCCGGCGCGGCACGGAAGAAGGTGGTGACGCTCTCGGCATGGGTGCGCTTCACGTCCCAGCGCTCCAGCGCGTCCTTGAGGGTCGGGGCATGGACGGTGGGCAGATCCGAATGGATGAGCCCGGCGCGGTCGAGTTCGCCCAGGATGCCCATGATGCCGCCGGCCCGGTGCACGTCCTCCATATGGACGTCGGCGACGGCGGGCGCCACCTTGCACAGCACCGGCACCTTGCGGGAAAGCCGGTCGATGTCGGCCATGGTGAACGGCACCTCGCCTTCGTTGGCGGCGGCCAGGAGGTGCAGGACGGTGTTGGTGGAGCCGCCCATGGAGATGTCGAGCGTCATGGCGTTCTCGAACGCCTCAAAGGTGGCGATGGCGCGCGGCAGCACGCTCAGGTCGTCCTGCTCATAATAGCGGCGGGCGAGATCGACGATCAGGTGCCCCGCCTCCACGAACAGCCGCTTGCGGTCGGCATGGGTGGCGAGGATGGAGCCGTTGCCCGGCAGCGACAGGCCGAGCGCCTCGGTGAGGCAGTTCATGGAATTGGCGGTGAACATGCCCGAGCACGAGCCGCAGGTGGGGCAGGCCGAGCGCTCCATCACCTGCACATCGGCGTCGCTGACCTTGTCGTCCGCCGCAGCGATCATGGCGTCGATCAGGTCCACCTTCTTCGGCCCGGTGGAGAGCAGTACCTTGCCGGCCTCCATGGGGCCGCCGGAGACGAACACGGCCGGGATGTTGAGGCGCAGCGCCGCCATCAGCATGCCGGGGGTGATCTTGTCGCAATTGGAGATGCACACCATGGCGTCGGCGCAGTGCGCGTTCACCATGTATTCCACGCTGTCGGCGATGATCTCGCGGGACGGCAGGGAATAGAGCATGCCGTCGTGGCCCATGGCGATGCCGTCATCCACCGCGATGGTGTTGAACTCCTTGGCAACGCCGCCGGCCTTCTCGATTTCGTGGGCGACCAACTGGCCGAGGTCCTTCAGGTGCACATGGCCGGGCACGAACTGGGTGAAGGAATTGACCACCGCGATGATGGGCTTGCCGAAGTCTCCGTCCTTCATGCCGGTGGCGCGCCACAGGCCGCGGGCGCCGGCCATGTTGCGGCCGTGGGTGGAGGTGCGGGAGCGGTATTGGGGCATGTTCCTCTTCGCCTTTTCGTGCGCCGGTCCCGCCAGGGTGGGGGCCGGGCCTTTGGTCTGGGCGCCGACACCTTCGTGCGCGTCCGGTGCCATCAACGCAATATTATGGCGGCTCTCTTAGAGCGAATTCGGGCGAAGTGAAATCATTTCAAAAGGAGCGCGGCGCCGGGGAGCCCTGCGCGTGCCGAATGGGTGCCCCGGCGCCGGGGTCAGGGCGCGGCCGGGTCGGCCTCCGGCGCGCTCCACCCCCGCATCGGCGCGCGGGCGCGGCCCTGGGCGGTGACGGAGAGGCCGTAATGGGCCGCAAGCCGGGTGAGGGCGAGGCCCAGAACCACCTTGGCGGTGCGGGCCGGCCAGCGGCGATCGGATTCGACCTCTTCGAGCCCTTTCAGGAAGCAGCAGACATCCAGGAGCACGCCGGACAGCTCCGGTCCCACCGCGGACAATGCCTGATCCAGCCGCGACTTGGCCGCCAGCACCATGTCGGAGAAGGCTTCCGGGCCGCCACCGCCGGGCGTCGGATCCCAGCGGCTGGTGATGCGTGGGGTGAGCTGGGCGCGGGTGAAATCGGCGCGCAGACGCTCGCCGGCGGCGAGCTGGGCGGCGTCCACCAGGGGACGGCCGTCACGGCCGCTGCGGCGGGCGAGCCAGGTGAGGGGACTTTCGCAGGCATTCCATCGCGGCTGCGCCGGGGTGGCGGGGACGGGGCGGCGGCTGGCGCGGGCCGGCCGCGAAGGGGTCGGGCGGGGAGGCGAGGCCATGGGCGTTACGCCTCCAGCACCCAGCGGATGCAGGCTTCGAGCTCACCGACGCGCCGGTCGAAGGCGATGCTGTCGCGCTGGTCTTCGATGCGCCGGCAGGCGTGCGCCACCGTGGTGCGGTCGCGGCGGAAGGCCCGCGCCACATCGCTCTGAGAGAGGCCGAGGGCCACATGCGCCAGATACATGGCGAGCTGTCGGGCGGCGGCGGCGGGTGCCGCGGAACGCTGTAAGGCCAGCAGCGTCTCGACCGGAATGCGGTCGGCGGCAGCGACCAGGGCGATGGCGATCTTCGCATGCGACGTCGGGTCGTGGCGGGGCGTCAGCGGCGCGGGTCGGGCATGGGCGGCGGCGCCATGCGCGACGAGGGCGGAGACGGGGCTGGCGGCGAGAGGTGAGGTGTTCATATGGGGCATTTCAATCTCGCATTGTAGGTATCTTTTCCTACACTGATCATGCGGCTCGACCAAAGCCAGGGGACGATATCGTCCGCAGGCGTCTGCGAATGGATTCATTACGAATATGATTTTCAATAACTTTTAAGGCATCTCTGCGATCGCGCGGTGCCTTTTTTCCTAGGAACTTATCCCCCACGGGCCGCGGCGGCGCGAGGATCGGCTCTCCTTATGATCCAGGAGGGTGGCGATGCCGAGTGGGGCGCGCGCGGGGCGAATCCGCGCATTTCGGAGCGAAGACGTGGAGGCGCAGCTGAACCGGCGCCGGGCAGCGCTGGCGCTCGTGTTCTCAAAGCCACAGGAGATCGAGCAGGCGCTAAGGGCGGCGCGCAGGGCCGCCCGCATGGGCGCGCTTCACTACGATCCGGCGCGTCACGCGGCCTTGATCCGTCTATGGAAAGACTGCCGCGGGGTCTCGGGGATGCTGGAAAGAACCCCCGATGCGATGCACGCACCAGTTTGGAAGGCCGGACCGGCAAAGGTGAGCGGCGGTCGGGAGGGCGGCTGCGGCGGGCAGAACTCCGCGCCGTGTGCCACCGCGCAGAGCCACGGTCCGGCCGGGTACGGCAACCCGGCCGGACCGGTCCGTGTGCGGGCTCAGAGCCCTTCGAACAGGGCCGTGGAGAGGTAGCGTTCCGCGAAAGACGGGACGATGGCGACGATGGTCTTGCCGGCAAGCTCGTCGCGGGTCGCGATCTCGAGGGCGGCGGCGATGGCCGCGCCGGAGGAGATGCCGCCGGGGATGCCCTCATAGCGCGCGAGCGCGCGGGCGGTGTCGAAGGCGGTCTGGTTGCCAACCGTCACCACTTCGTCGATGAGCGTGCGGTCGAGGACCTCCGGCACGAAGCCGGCGCCGATGCCCTGGATCTTGTGCGGACCCGGCGCGCCGCCGGACAGGACCGGGGAATCCTCCGGCTCCACCGCCACCATGCGCACCGACGGCTTGTAGGCCTTCAGCACCTGGCCGATGCCGGTGATGGTGCCGCCGGTGCCGACGCCGGCCACCACCACGTCAACCTTGCCTTCGGTGTCGTTCCAGATCTCCTCGGCGGTGGTCCGCCGGTGCATCTCGGGATTGGCCTTGTTCTTGAATTGCTGCGGCATCACCGCCTTGGGCAGCTCCTGGATGAGCTGCTCGGCCTTGGCCACCGCGCCCTTCATGCCGAGGTTGGCGGGGGTGAGCACCAGCTCCGCGCCCAGCAGCGCCACCATCTTGCGGCGCTCCATGGACATGCTCTCGGGCATCACCAGGATCAGGCGGTAACCCCGCGCGGCCGCCACGAAGGCGAGGGCGATGCCGGTGTTGCCGGAGGTCGGCTCCACCAGCACGGTGTCGGCGTCCAGCACGCCTTCCTTCTCCATCGCCTCGATCATGGCGACGCCGATGCGGTCCTTCACGCTGTTGATGGGGTTGAAGAACTCGAGCTTGGCCAGGATGTCCGCCTTGGCGCCGCGCAATTGCGGCAGGCGCTTCAGGCGCACCAGGGGCGTGTTGCCGATGGTCTCGGTGATGGAATCATAGACGAAACCCCGTCCCGGGCGCGGAAGTTTGGCGGGGATGACTTTGGCGGATTCGGCCATGGATTGTCTCCTGAAGATCGCTATCGGTCTTTTGGCCCCGTGCGGCTGCCGCCGGGGACCTTAAATGGTAAAATCAATGCGGTCGTGTTCGGACCCGTGCCCCTTGTTGTCGGCGGCGCGGCAGAGGTCCTCCAGCGTCACTGCGTCGAGGGCGGTGTCGAACGTGGTCTCAGCCGCGGCAACGGCGGGCTGGACCACCTCGATGACGAGGGGGGGGAGGATGATTTCCTTCTCCTCATCCGCGCCTTCCACCACCCGCACGATTTCGGCGACGGAGACACGCCGGCGCTCGCGCGCCAGCTCGTAGCCGCCCCGCGGACCGCGGACCCCCTTCAGCACGCCGGCATGGACCAGCGCCTGTAGCACCGGCTCCAGCCGGCGGGGGGGCAGATTGTGCCGCGCGGCGAGCGCCTTGGCGGCAACCGGCGTGCCGCGCGCGTGGACGGCGACGTCCACCACGGCGGCGATGGCAAGAAGGCTCTTGTCGGATAAACGCGGCATTTCTCTGTGACTATCTCTAGATCACGCGCCGGAAAGCCCTGTTGAGCCAAAACCACCGACGCCCCGTGCACTTTCTTCCAAATCTCCGGATTCTGCCAGCATTATTTGTGTGATGGGCGCGACCACCAATTGGGCGATGCGCATGCCGCGGGTGAAGGTGAAGGCCTCCGGGCCCAGATTGATGAGGATCACCTTCACTTCGCCGCGGTAGTCGCAATCGATGGTGCCGGGGCTGTTCAGCACCGTGATCTTGTGTTTCAGGGCGAGTCCGGAGCGGGGCCTTACCTGGCCTTCGTAGCCTTCGGGCAAGGCGAGGGCGAAGCCGGTGGGCACGGCCGCCACGGCGCCGGGGGCCAGGCTCAGCGGGGCGTCGTGCGGCACCGCGCACGGTAGATCGAGGCCGGCGGCGCCGGCGGTGGCGTAGGCCGGCAGCGGCAGTCCGGCGCCATGGGGAAGACGCTGGATGGGCACCTCGGGGCGGCTCATGACCTGTCCTTTTCCTGTTGTGCGAGCGCGTCGGCGATGCGGGCCACCAGCCGGGCCGCCACCTCGGTCTTGGAGGCGGGCGGCCAGTGCTCCACGCCGGCGGCGCTCACGATGTGCACGGTGTTGCTGTCGCCGCCCATGATCCCGGTGGCGGGCGACACGTCGTTGGCGACGATCCAGTCGCAGCCCTTGCGGGCGCGCTTGGCCTGCGCATGCGCGATGACGGTTTCGGTCTCCGCCGCGAAGCCCACCACGAGGCGCGGTCGCAGCGTGGAGTGGTGCGACACGGTAGCGAGAATGTCGGGATTTTCCACCAAGGTGAGGGTAGGCGCGCCGGCGCCGGCCTTCTTGATTTTCTGCTCGGAGGCATCGGCCACCCGCCAGTCGGCCACGGCGGCGGCGAACACGGCGGCGTCGACCGGCAAATGAGCCTCCACCGCCGCCAGCATCTGCCGGGCGCTGTCCACATGGATCACCTGCACTCCGGCCGGGTCCGGGGCCTCCGCCGGTCCGCTCACCAACACCACCTCGGCGCCGGCTGCGGCGGCTGCTGCGGCGACGGCGTGGCCCTGCTTGCCGGACGAACGGTTGGCGATGTAGCGCACGGGGTCGATGGGCTCATGGGTGGGCCCGGAGGTCACCAGCAGGCGGCGGCCGGCGAGCGAACCCGCGCCACGGACGACCGCGAGACGGGCGGCGGAAAGGCGGGCGGCGATGGCGTCCACGATTTCCAGGGGCTCGGCCATGCGCCCTTCGCCAAATTCGCCGCGCTCGGCCATGGCGCCGGCATTGGGGCCGACCACGGCGATGCCGTCGGCGGCGAGGGTCGCGAGATTGCGACGGGTGGCCGGGTGGGCCCACATGCGCGGATTCATGGCGGGCACGACCAGCACCGGCTTGTCGGTGGCGAGCAGCGCCGTGGAGGCGAGGTCGTCGGCAAGGCCGCAGGCCATCTTGGCCAGAAGATCCGCCGTCGCGGGCGCCACCACCACGAGATCCGCTTCCCGCGAGAGGCGGATGTGGCCGATGTCGTGCTCGGCCGTGAGGTCGAACAGGTCGCCGAAGACGCGCTCGCCGCTGAGCGCGCCCACCGATAGCGGCGTAACGAATTGTTGCGCCGCCGTCGTGAGGATGGTCCGCACCGTGGCGCCGCGCTCCTTCAGGCGGCGGATGAGATCGAGACACTTATAGGCGGCGATCCCGCCACCGATGATGAGGAGAATGCGTTGCTCGGCGAGCATCGGCCGGCTCCGGAAGGGCCACGGGAACACCCCGCCGCCGGGCTGGCGGGAGGCTCGGGACATGACTTGCGGCATATAGCGCGGGAGCGTCCCGCGCGCGAGCCGCGCGCGGGACCTTGCGCCAAGCTTCGCGGAAAGGGTCTTGATGTGGACCTGTCGGCGCGGCTAAGTGAAGTTCCATAGGCATCTGTGTTCGTTATCGTATTGTATCGCGTCAGGGGCCGGGGGCGAACATGGTGCAGTCGAGCGCGTCCGAGGACCTGCGCCTCACGGCCTTCGGTGGTGAGTTCGGCGATTCCGCCATGGAAGCGGCGTTTCGCGCCGACCGGCTCGCCGAGGCCAAGCGCATGGCGCGCCTGCTGTTCGCTTTGTCGGCGGTGTTCAATGCCTTTTTCCTGCTGAGCGACTGGCGGTTCGAGGGCACGTCTCATTTCGTCGTGGCGCTGTCGGCTCGTTTCGGGGTGATTCTGATTTCCCTGTGCTGCCTGGTGGCCGCCCATCTGACGCGCAGCGTGCGCGAGCTGGATCTGGTCGCGACCCTCTGGCAATGGATGGTCGGAGCCGGGGTCGCCGTGCTGGTGGGCACCCGCAGCGAGCTGGCGCTGTTCGTGGTCGTGCTCTTGCCGACCGTCTATTACCTCACGGTGCCCCTGCCGTTCTGGCTGTGCCTCGTCAACGGAATCGGGCTCAGCATCCTGCTGCTCACCGGGTATCTGGATCTGGCGCAGCCCTGGCGCCTGTCGCTCGGGCTCATCGTGGCGGTGGCCATGTTGAATGCGGCCATGATGATCGTGGTCTCGCGGGCGAACCGGCTCGATCGGCGGCAATGGGCGGCGGTGACCGCTGCGCGGCGCGCCAATGCCCGGCTGCGCGAAAGCGAGAACCTCCTGGAGAAGACCTTCCAGGCGGTTCCGCTGCCGCTGCTGGTGTCGGCGCTGGCGGACGGTCGCGTCCTGAAATGCAACGAGGCGGCCCTGCGCTTCTATGGCGCCTCACAGGAGCAGGCCGCGCACCTGAAAACCACGGATATCTACAGCACAGGCGATCAGCGCGCGCACCTTCTGCGGCGCCTCGACGGCGAAGGCGTGGTCACCGATTTCCCGAGCAGCATCCGTATTGGCGATGGCAGCCGGCGTGACGTGCTGGTGGCGGCGTCGCTGATCGAGCTCGGCGGCACGCCGGGCATGGTGGCGGCGGTGATCGATATCACCGAGCGGGCGGCGGTGGAGCAGCAGGTGCGCTATGCCGCGACCCACGACATCCTCACCGGCCTGCCGAACCGCGCGGCGTTTCAGGCGCGGCTGGAGGCGGACCTGCGGACGCGAGGTCCGGACCAGGGGGTCTGCCTCCTGCTCATTGACCTCGACGGCCTGAAGGATGTGAACGATTCCCTCGGCCATGACGCCGGTGACGTGGCGCTTGCCGAAACCGCCCGGCGGCTGCAGGTCCTGGCCGGCGCCACCGGCATGGTGGCTCGGCTCGGTGGCGACGAATTCGTGCTGCTGCTGGCGGCGCCGGCGGCGATGGAGGAGGGCCGCAAGCTCGGCCTGCATATTCTTGCCGACCTGCGCCGTCCGGTGTCCTACCAGGGCCGCCAGCTCTCCATCAAGGCGAGCGTCGGCGTCGCTGCCTGCCCGGAGCATGACGGCTCCTCCGGCGAGCTGATGAAGGACGCGGACCTTGCCCTCTATGCCGCCAAGCAGCAGGGCCGCAACCGCCTGATGATCTACGCGCCCAGCATGCGCCAGGCGGTGTCGGAGCGCGTGACGCTGCTGCGCGACATCATGGACGCGCTGGCGGGGGACCAGATCGAGCCGTTCTACCAGCCGAAGGTGTCGCTGGTCACCGGACGGCTCGCCGGATTCGAGGCGCTGGTGCGGTGGCGGCGCTCGCCGCATGTGGTGCTGGCTCCGGCCGCGTTCGAGCTGGCCCTCACGGACCGCGAAGTGGGGGTGCTGATCGGGGAGCGGATGTTGCGGCGGGTCGTCAGCGACGTCCGCAACTGGATCGAGGCCGGCTATGATTGCGGCCGCATCGCCGTCAATCTCTCACCGGCGGAATTCACCCATCGCGACCTCGCGATGAAGCTGCTGCGTCAGTTCCATGCGGCCGGCATCGCAGCGGACCGGTTCGACGTGGAGATCACCGAGACCGTTTTTCTCGGTCGCAATTCGGACCACGTGGCGCCGATCCTGGACGAACTCTACCGGGCCGGGGTGAACGTTGCACTGGACGATTTCGGCACCGGCTATGCGGGGCTGATCCACCTGAAGCAATTGCCCATCGACACCATCAAGATCGATCGGGGCTTTGTGAAGGATATCGAGCAGGATGCGTTCGACACCGCCATCGTCTGCGCGGTGATCGAGCTTGGGCGCAATCTCGGCATGCGGGTCATCGCGGAGGGGGTGGAGACCGCCGGGCAGGCCCGCTTCCTGCGGGAGCGCGGATGCGAGTTCGCCCAGGGCTTCCTGTTCTGCCGGCCGCTCCAAAGCGATGATGTACCGGCCTTCCTGCGCGCCGAGAACGAGCGGACCGCACGGGGGCGGCTCGATCTGTTCCTTTAGATCGCCGCGGCGGCGCCGGGCGCGGTCGTGCACGGACTGGCGAGAATGCCGGTTTCCTGAGCGGTGGGAGATCAGCCTTGCGCCTCCGGTGCGGTTTCGGCCGCGTCATGCGCGTGTATAACGTGGGATCCGGGAGCGTATGAGGGCGCTTGTGACGCCGCGCGAAGATGAGATCCGCCTTTAAAACGTCGAAGATCGGTCCGGGCGCTGCCGCATTTCTTCTAAGGAAACAAATTCCATCGCGGCCGTCATGTCTTGATGTCGCGGATGTGACTAAAAGTACCTGCCGGCCGCGGAACTCTATTTCCTTCGTAATCACAGTGCCTTAATGGTGCATGCCTATGAAATAGGCGGTTTTGCCTTCAGGTTGTGCACGACATCAGAATAAATCTAACTCAAAATGTAGCTAATCAGACAAAAAAATGCAGGGGGAACGTGCGAGGTGATGGAGACAGCACCATGGCCATTGAAGACGCGGTTCAGCGGGAAGCAGGTCACTTGGAAGCAGCTCATTTGGAACAGGATTCTGCGCCGGCGCACATGCCCGTCGTGTCGTTGAGCGATGTGGCTCTGACCGGGATCTATGAAATATCGAAGATCCTGACAGGCCCGAATCGTCTGGAAACGACGCTGTCGAGCGTGGTGAATCTGCTCTCTTCCTTCCTGCAGATGCGTCATGGTGTCATTTCGCTTCTTGAGGACGATGGCATTCCCGATATCACGGTCGGGGTCGGCTGGAATGAGGGCACGGACGCGCGTTATCGCGCCCGGCTGCCGGAGAAGGCCATCGGCCAGGTCATCGCCACCGCGGTGCCGCTGATCGCCGAGAACGTGGCCAGCCACCCGGCCTTCAGCGCCGCCGACGCGGCCGCTCTCGGCGCCTCCGACGACAGCAGGGTGTCCTTCATCGGCGTACCCATTCGGGTGGCGGCGCGGGTGATCGGCACCTTGACCATCGACCGGGTGTGGGACGGGCGCTCGGTGTTCCGCCTGGATTCGGATGTCCGCTTCCTGACCATGGTGGCCAACCTGATCGGCCAGACCGTGCAGCTGCACCGGGTGGTGTCGCGCGACCGCGAGCGGCTGATGGCGGAGAGCGGGCGGCTGCAGAAGGAGTTGTCCGAGCTGAAGCCGGCCCGTGAACGCCGGAAGGTGTATGTGGACGGCATCATCGGCGACAGCCCGGAAATCCGGGCGCTGCTCGACAAGATCACCATCGTCGCCAAGTCTCACTCGCCGGTGCTGCTGCGCGGTGAATCGGGCACCGGCAAGGAGCTGATCGCGAAGGCGATCCATGAGCTCTCGAACCGCGCCAAGGGACCGTTCATCAAGCTCAATTGCGCGGCACTGCCGGAATCGGTGCTGGAATCCGAGCTGTTCGGCCACGAGAAGGGCGCCTTCACGGGTGCGGTGGGCGCGCGCAAGGGGCGTTTCGAGCTGGCGGACAAGGGCACCTTGTTCCTGGACGAGATCGGCGAGATCTCGCCGTCGTTCCAGGCCAAGCTTCTGCGTGTGCTGCAGGAGCAGGAGTTCGAGCGGGTCGGCGGCAGCCACACCCTCAAGGTGAATGTGCGCGTGGTCGCCGCGACCAATCGCAACCTGGAAGAGGCGGTAGCGCGCAATGAGTTTCGCGCCGATCTCTATTACCGCATCTCGGTGATCCCGATCCTCGTGCCATCCCTGCGTGATCGCCGTGGTGACATTCCGCTGCTCGCCAGCGAGTTCCTGGAGCGGTTCAATCGGGAGAATGGGCGCGACCTGCTGTTTGGGCGCGACGCGATGGACGTGCTGACCAGCTGCGGTTTCCCAGGCAATGTGCGGGAGCTGGAAAACTGCGTGCAGCGCACCGCGACCCTGGCCCAGGGCGAGTCCATCCACAGTGACGATTTCGCCTGTCGCCACAATGAGTGCCTGTCGGCGCTCCTGTGGCGCAATCCGGCGGATATCGGGACCCGCCGGCCGGTGGATATCCCGTTGCCGGTGGTCTCCGCGCCGCCACCTTCGGCCACCGGGGAAGCCGCCAATTCCAACACCGCGCCGCGTATTCCTGCTCCTGTCCCGATCTCCGTGCCGATGGCTCCGGCATCGGCGTCGGCAGCCGCCGCGGCAGCGGTGGCGCGCCCGGCGATCGAGGATGAGGATCTCACCGAGCGTGAACGTCTGGTCGACGCCATGGAGCGGGCCGGCTGGGTGCAGGCGAAGGCCGCGCGCCTGCTGGGCCTGACGCCGCGCCAGATCGGCTATGCGCTGAAGAAGCACGACATCGAGATCAAGCGGTTCTGAGGCGAGGCCATCGCTTCGGTGGTTGATGCGGTGCAAGGGCCGGTGGGCATGGCGCTCACCGGCCCTTTTTGTCCGTGGGGCCAAGCTGAAATTGCTTATGATGTGCAAGAACTTGCGGGTGCGGTTTGGCGTGTCGCAGCTGTCGCACTCACGACACGGTGTCGGGTGCCCGACAGCGGCCTTGCGTCCCTTCAGGGAAAATACGGATGTGCGATCAACGGATTGCCATCTGGCACGGTGCTTGAAAGGGAGAGCCTGCCTGCCATCATCTGCACAAAGCGGAGCTAGCCCATGGCCTACAAGATCATTACCTCTCAATGCACCGTCTGCGGCGCTTGCGAGTTCGAGTGCCCCAATGCCGCGATCAGCCTGAAGCGCGACACCTATGTGATCGACCCCAAGAAGTGCACCGAGTGCGAGGGGAGCTTCGACACCCCGCAATGCGCCGTGGTGTGCCCGGTGGAGAACACCTGCGTTCCCGCGTGACGGTTCGCCTCGCCGACTTCAGGGTCGGCTGGCGCCGGGGTTCGCTTGCGGCTCCTTAAGGTTTCCCGTCGACGCGCGCAACGCGGCCTCCGGTCGCTTGTCGCGCATGGACGGATGTCCGGGCAGTCTGGCCGTGTACTGCACGCCGGCTTGCCCGGTTCTCACCCTCTCGGCGCGGGTCGAGTGGGGTGATGTGAAGGGGGTCGGATGCGTGTCGCCTTCGATCCGCAATTTTGTCGCTGACATCTGGAAGGGCTTATGCCTGTCGGCCGGCTCGTGCTTGCCGACTTTCCGGATGTCCACACGGTGCGCCAGGCTGGGTGCGCGTAACCCTCGGAAGTTGAACGGAGGACGACATGGCGGCCGTACAGGAAACAGTCGAACAGGTTCGCTCCATCGACGTTGACCAGTACAAATACGGCTTCGAAACGCAGATCGAATCCGAGAAGGCCCCGAAGGGTCTTTCCGAGGAGGTCATCCGCTTCATCTCCGCCAAGAAGGAGGAGCCGGAATGGATGCTGGATCTGCGGCTCGATGCCTACCGCCGCTGGCTGAGCATGTCCGAGCCCACCTGGGCGCGCGTCGATTTTCCTCAGATCGACTTTCAGGACCTTTATTATTATTCCGCGCCGAAGAAGTTCAAGGCGCCGAAATCTCTGGATGAAGTGGATCCGGAGATTCTGAAGACCTACGAGAAGCTCGGCATTCCGCTGCGGGAGCAGGAGATTCTCGCCGGCGTCGAAGTCCCCGAGGGCGAGCGGCCGAGGATCGCGGTGGATGCGGTGTTCGATTCCGTCTCCGTGGCGACCACCTTCAAGGAAGAGCTGAAGGCCGCGGGCGTCATCTTCATGCCCATCTCCGAGGCGCTGCGCGAGCATCCCGATCTTGTGAAGAAGTATCTGGGCTCGGTGGTGCCGGTCACGGACAATTTCTACGCCACGCTCAATTCCGCAGTGTTCTCCGACGGCTCCTTCGTCTACATCCCACCGGGTGTACGTTGCCCCATGGAGCTGTCCACCTATTTCCGCATCAATGAGAAGAACACGGGCCAGTTCGAGCGAACCCTCATCATCGCCGACAAGGGGTCCTATGTGTCTTATCTCGAGGGCTGCACGGCGCCCCAGCGCGACGAGAACCAGCTTCACGCCGCCGTGGTCGAACTGGTGGTGCTCGACGATGCGGAGATCAAATATTCCACGGTGCAAAACTGGTACCCCGGCGATTCCGAGGGCAAGGGCGGCATCTACAATTTCGTGACCAAGCGCGGAGATTGTCGCGGCAAGAATTCCAAGATTTCATGGACCCAGGTGGAGACCGGTTCCGCCATCACCTGGAAATATCCGAGCTGCGTGCTGCGTGGGGAGGGCTCGTCCGGCGAGTTCTATTCCATCGCCATCTCCAATGGTCGTCAGCAGGTGGATTCCGGCACCAAGATGATCCATCTGGGCAAGAACACCACCAGCCGCATCATTTCCAAGGGCATCTCCGCGGGCCGCTCCAACAACACCTATCGCGGGCTGGTCTCGGCGCACCGCAAGGCGGAGGGGGCCCGCAATTTCACCAATTGCGACTCGCTGCTGATCGGCAACGCCTGCGGTGCCCATACCGTGCCCTATATCGAGGCCAAGAATCCCAAGGCCCAGTTCGAGCACGAGGCGACCACCTCCAAGATTTCCGAGGACATGCTGTTTTACTGCATGCAGCGCGGCCTTTCGCAGGAAGACGCGGTGGCCCTGGTGGTGAACGGCTTCGTGCGCGACGTGCTTCAGCAGTTGCCCATGGAGTTCGCGGTGGAAGCGCAGAAGCTGATTTCCATCAGCCTTGAAGGCAGTGTCGGCTGAGCCCGTCGACGACGACATCTTGAATCAGAGGATCCGTGCCATGACCCCCTTGCTGGAAATCCGCGATCTTCATGCCGAAATCGCCGGCGGTCGAAAGATCATCAACGGCATGAACCTCACCATCAATCCGGGCGAGGTTCACGCCATCATGGGGCCGAACGGCGCGGGCAAGTCCACGCTGTCCTATGTGCTGTCCGGCAAGCCCGGCTATGAGATCACCGGTGGCGAGGTGATCTTCCGCGGCGTGAATCTGCAGGAACTGTCCCCCGACGAGCGCGCGGCACAGGGCCTGTTCCTGTGCTTCCAGTATCCGCTGGAAATCCCCGGCGTGTCGAACATGGCGTTCCTGCACACGGCGGCGAACAGCCAGCGCAAGAAGCGCGGCGAACCGGAACTCACCTCGCCCGAGCTGGTGCGCAAGGTGCGCGAACTGGGCAAGCAGCTCGGCATCGACACCGATATGCTGAAGCGCCCGGTGAACGTGGGCTTCTCCGGCGGCGAGAAGAAGCGCAACGAAACGCTCCAGATGATGCTGCTGGAGCCCTATCTGAGCATCCTGGACGAGGCGGATTCCGGCCTCGACATCGACGCGCTGAAGGTGGTGTCCAACGGCGTGAACGCCATGCGCTCGCCGGAGCGCTCCATGCTGGTCATCACCCATTACCAGCGCCTGCTGGACTACATCGTGCCGGACGTGGTGCATGTGTTCGCGGCCGGTCGTATCGTGCACACCGGCGGCAAGGAGCTCGCCCTGGAGCTCGAAGCCACCGGCTACGCCCAGTATCAGAACGAAGCGGCCTGATCGCCATGGCCGCCGATGTCCGCCTCATGAAGACCGCCGCCGAGCTGGCTCTGGCCGATGCCTTCGCCGCCGTGAAGTCCACCCTGCCGGGCGACGCCGCTGTCGCCGCCCAGCGCACCGCCGCCTTCGAGACCTTCGCCAGCGTGGGCCTGCCCCATCGCCGGGTGGAAAGCTGGCGATATACGGACCTGCGGGCGCTGCTGCGCGAAGCGCCGCCGTTGGCGTCCGCCGCCGGGCCGGAAGCGCTGGCGCGCTCGCTGGCCGCCTGTCCGATGCTCGCCGGCATGGAAGCCCGGCGGATCTATGTGGTGAATGGCGCGTTCGTGTCCGACATCTCGGATCTTGCGAATCTCGAGCCGGGCGTCAGCATCAGCTCGCTCGCCACCGCCCTTGGCGCGGCTGATCCGCTGGTGGCGCACCTGGGCCAGACGGTCGCGAGCAGCGATGCCGCGCTCGCTCTCAACACTGCTTTCATGGGCGACGGGGTCGTGATCGCGCTGGCGGAGGGGGCAACTCTTTCCCGTCCGCTGCACCTGGTGTTCGTCACGACCGAGGCGACGGCGACCGCCGCCTACACCCGCTCGCTGCTGGTGATGGGCAAGGGGGCGTCGGCCCAGGTGATCGAAAGCCATGAGGGGCCGGCGGGTGCCGCCTATCAGGTCAACACCGCGCTTGAGGTCGTGGTGGGCGAGGGGGCGAGCCTCGAGCGGGTGAAGATCACCGCCGAAGGCAATGACGCGCTTCACATCTCCACCCTGCTGGCGCGGGTGGCGGACGGGGCGAAACTCGCGAACGCCAATTTCACCCTGGGCGGGGCGATCATTCGCAATCAGCTCCTGGTCCAGCTTGCCGGCGAGGGCATTGATGCCAGCCTTTCGGGCGTGAGCCTGCTGGCCGGCAAACAGCATTCCGACACCCTGCTGGCGGTGGAGCATATCGCCCCGAACTGCCAGAGCCGGGAGCAGTTCCGGACCGTGGTGGACGACACCGCGCGCGACATTTTCCAGGGCCGGATCTCGGTGCGCCAGAGCGCGCAGAAGACCGACGCGCGGATGATGAGCCGGGCCCTGCTGTTGTCCGACACGGCGGAATCCGACAACAAGCCGGAGCTGGAGATTTTCGCCGACGACGTGCAATGCGGTCACGGCTGCACCACCGGTTCCCTCGATCAGCAGCTGAAATTCTACATGATGTCCCGCGGGATTCCGGAAAAGGAAGCCGAGGCGCTGTTGATCCAGGCTTTCGTGGGCGAGGTGATTGATGCTATCGGTCATGAAGGCGTGCGCGCCGCCCTGACTGACGCTACCCGGAACTGGCTCATCGAGCGGAAGTGAGATCCATGCATCCCGCTGTGACCAACGGCGGCTACGACGTTTCGCGGGTGCGCGAGGATTTTCCGATCCTCGGCATGCAGGTGAACGGCAAGCCCCTCGTCTATCTCGACAATGGCGCATCGGCCCAGAAGCCTCAGGCGGTTCTGGACCGGATGAACCAAGTCTACACGTCCGAATATGCCAATGTGCATCGCGGGCTGCATTATCTCGCCAATGCCTCGACCGAGGCCTATGAAGGCGGCCGCGAGCGCGTGGCCCGTTTCCTCAATGCCCGACGCAATGAGGAGATCATCTTCACCCGCAATGCCACCGAGGCCATCAACCTGGTGGCGGCCACCTATGGGCGCACCCACATCAACGAGGGTGACGAGATCGTGATCTCCATCATGGAGCATCACGCCAATATCGTGCCCTGGCACTTCCTGCGCGAGAGCAAGGGTGCCGTCATCAAGTGGGCGCCGGTGGACGAGGAGGGCAACTTCCTGCTCGACGAGTTCGAGAAGCTGCTTACCGATCGCACCAAGATCGTCGCCATCACCCAGATGTCAAACGTGCTGGGCACCACGGTTCCGGTGAAGGAAGTGACCCGCATCGCCCATGGCCGGGGTATTCCGGTGCTGGTGGACGGCTCCCAGGGCGCGGTTCATCTGGACGTGGACGTGCAGGACATTGACTGCGACTTCTACGTCATCACCGGCCACAAGCTCTATGGGCCGACCGGTATCGGCGCGCTCTACGGCAAGTATGAGATCCTGGAGGGCATGCCCCCCTTCATGGGTGGCGGCGAGATGATCCGCGAGGTGCGGCTCGATACAGTCACCTATGGTGATCCGCCCCACCGGTTCGAGGCGGGCACGCCCGCCATCGTGGAGGCGGCGGGCCTCGGCGCGGCGATCGATTACATCACCTCCATCGGCAAGGACCGCATCCGCGCCCATGAGCAGGATCTGCTCAACTATGCCATGGAGCGGCTACGCGAGCTCAACTCCATCCGCGTCATCGGCACGGCGAAGGACAAGGGCGCCATTATCTCGTTCGAGATGAAGGGCGGGCACGCCCACGACTTCGCCACCCTGATCGACCAGGATGGCATAGCGGTGCGGGCCGGCACGCACTGTGCCATGCCGTTGATGGAGCGGTTCGGTGTCACGGCCACCTGTCGCGCGTCGTTTGGATTATATAATACCCGCGAGGAAGTCGATCGGTTCGTCCAGGCCTTGAAGAAGGCCGAGAGCCTGTTCGGTTGAACCCAACGCCGGCGCCCTGCGCCGGCGTTTTCGTTTGCACGCCTACCCGATCCTCCGCCGGGCCACGCGCTTTGCCATCTGCGATGGCGTGGTCGGTCCCGCCTCTTCTTTCCCCCCAATTTCGCTTCTGCTGCCCGGCGCCTGATGTTCGCTCGCGGCCCGCGCTCAGTCCGCCTTTGCCATCGCCGGCAGCGGCGCGTTGGTGTCGCTCCATGGCGAGCGCGCATCCCGCCGCGCCTGGCACTCGTCATCCGTTCCGTGCGCACCGATGGGTGCCCCGGCGTGGTTCGGGCCGTCGGGGGCGCGCCACGCGCCCGCTGCGGTGGCTCCGCCATGTTTCATTTCGAACAGTGCCAGGGGGCGATGTCCGGCCCCGCCGGGCTGTGTCGCATTCTCAACACGCCCGCCGCGACCCGACACGGCCCGCTATCCCTCTACATTTGAATAGTTTTTGACTGGCGCAAGCGCTGGCACGCTCGTTGCTATCTCCTAGTGCGGGCAACAGGTTGCAGGCTTTGTGGGCTGCCAAGGAGCCACGTCCGCATCTGCGCCGAAGCGCTGAGTGCAAGGGGTGCGCCCGGGCAACGGGGGCGTACCGGACCAAAGGCGGCAACCGCCCCCCGGGCGTTCGCCGACACCGGTGAAGTTCATTAGGAGAGCAAGATGTCGCTGCGACAGATCGCGTTTTACGGCAAGGGTGGTATCGGCAAGTCGACCACCTCCCAGAACACCCTGGCTGCGCTTGCGCAGA
>NZ_JABWGX010000021.1 GCF_021730435.1 Xanthobacter agilis | reverse complement strand
GCGATAAAATAAGGAGCTAGAGCATTTTCGGTGAACCGGAGTTCACCGAAAATGCTCTAGCTCCCACACCGGACCCCGCCATGCCCATTCCGACCTACACCCTACACCCCGTCACACCCGCCGACCGGCCGGCCATGGCCGACCTGTGGGTGGCGAGCTGGGTGAAGACCTTGCCGGAGATCGATTTCGAGGCACGCCGACCTTGGCTCGAAGCCCATCTGGACACGCTGGCGGCGGGCGGTGCCCTCACCTGCGCGGCGGAGCGGGATGGGGTCGTGGCCGGCTTCGTGGTGATCCATCCCGGAACCGGATACCTGGACCAGATCGCCGTCGCCCCCGCCTTCTGGGGCCAGGGCGCGGCCGAGGCGCTGATGGATGAGGCCAAGCGCCTCTCCCCCGCCCTGGTGGCGCTGGACGTGAACCAGGAGAACCCGCGCGCCGTGCGCTTCTACCAAAAGATGGGCCTTGCCGTCACCGGCGAGGGGGAAAACCCCATGTCCGGCCGCCGCACTTTCCGCATGGAATGGCGCGGCACCCCCGCGCGGTGAGCATCCGCGGCCGCCCCCTCACCCCGCCCCTCACCCCTCACCCCGCCGCGTTGAACTGGAGCGCGGCGAGACGGGCATAAAGGCCGCCCTTGGCCACCAGCTCGGCATGGCTGCCCTCGTCCACGATCCGCCCCGCCTCCATCACCAGGATGCGATCGGCGGAGAGCACGGTGGCGAGCCGGTGGGCGATGACGAGGGTGGTGCGACCCGCCATGGAGCGCTCCAAGGCGGTCTGCACCAGGGTTTCGCTCTCGGCATCGAGGGCGCTCGTCGCCTCGTCGAGCAGCAGGATGGGCGCGGCGCGCAGGATGGCGCGGGCGATCACGATGCGCTGGCGCTGGCCGCCGGAGAGGGTGACGCCCCGTTCCCCCACCTCGGTCTCCCAGCCGTGCGGCAGGCGCGCCACGAACTCGTCCACCAGGGCGGCCCGGCCCGCCGCCTCCACCTCGGCGTCGGTGGCCTCCGGGCGGCCGAGGCGGATGTTGCCGCGCACCGTGTCGGCGAAGATGGCCACCTCCTGGGGCACCAGCGCCATTTGCCGGCGCACCGCCACCGGATCGCAGCCATGGATGTCCACGCCGTCGAAGCTGATGCGCCCGGCCTGCGGGTCGTAGAAGCGTTCCAGCAGCTGGAACACGGTGCTCTTGCCCGCCCCCGAGGGGCCCACCAGGGCCACCCGCTCGCCGGGGCGGATCTCCAACGACAGCGCGTGCAGGGCCGCGCAATCGGGCCGGCTGGGATAAGCAAAGCTCACCTCGTCGAAGCGGATGGCGCCGGCGACCCGCTCCGGCAGCGCCACAGGCTTCGCATGGCCCTTCACTTGAGCCCTCACCTGAGGTTCCGCCTTGAGCAGCTCGGCGATGCGCTCGGCGGCGCCGGCGGCGGCGGCGGCCTCGCCCCAGGTCTGGGAAAGATCGCCCAGAGCGGAGGCGGCCAGAACGGCATAAAGCACGAACTGGCCCAGCGTGCCGGCGCTCATGGTGCCGTTCAGCACCGATTGCGCGCCCACCCACAGCACCGTCACGATGGAGGCGAACACCAGGAAGATGCCGACCCCGGTCAGGATCGCCCGCGCCCGCGTCGCGTCGCGGGCGGCCTCGAACGCCCGCTCCACCGCGCCGCCGAAGCGGGCGAGGGCCGCGCCCTCCGCGGTCGAGGCCTGGAGCGCGCGCATGGCGCCGAGCGCCTCGGCGGCATAAGCGGAGGCATCGGCCAGCGTGTCCTGGGCGGCGCGGGCGCGCTTGCGCACGCGCCGGCCGGAAGCCACCAGCGGCAGCACGATCACCGGAATGGCGATGAGCACCAGGCCCGAGAGGTGCAGGCTCGTCACCACCATCATGACCATGGAGCCGAGGCACAGCACGAGGTTGCGCAGGGCGGTGGAGGCCGAGGCGCCGACCGCCGCCTTGATCTGGGTGGTGTCCGCCGTCAGGCGCGAGGTCAGCTCGCCCGAACGCGCGGTGTCGTAGAAGGCGCCGTCGAGGGTCACGAGGCGGGCGAACACTGCCGTGCGCAGGTCCGACACCACCCGCTCGCCAAGCGTGGTCACGAGGTAGTAGCGCGCGGCGGACGCCGCCGCGAGCACGGCCACCACCGCCACCAGCACCTCGAAATAGCGGTCCACGAGGCCCGCCTGATCGGCCGCGAAGCCGAAATCGATCATCCGCCGCACCGCGAGCGGCAGCGCCAGGGTGGCGAGCGCGGCCACCAGAATGGCCGCCAGGGCGGCCAGCAGCCGTCCGCGATACCGCTTCAGAACGGGCCACAGGCCCTGAAGCGGCGCGAGTGAACGCCGCTTGGGGCGCGCCGTGGCATCAAATGCGCGTTCGGGGGCGGCTTCGGGGGCGAGGTCGGCTTGTGTCAAGGGTTGCTCTCGGCTATAGACCCGCCACTTCCGGCAGGAAACGAATTTGAGCGCGTCGGGGTCTTATGGGATCGTCTCATGAGCCCGGCGAGGCCAAAAGGATTGAAGACCATGAAGAGCGATATCCATCCCGACTACCACTTCATCAAGGTGGTCATGACGGACGGCAGCGAGTACACGACCCGGTCGACCTACGGCAAGGACGGTGACACCCTCCAGCTCGACATCGATCCGCGGACCCATCCGGCGTGGACCGGCGGCACCCAGCAGCTCATGGACCGCGGTGGCCGCGTGTCGCGCTTCAAGAACAAGTTCGGCGCGCTGCTGAAGGGCTGATCCGGACCAGGCTCCGCCGCCGGGAAAGCTGCGCGCTCCGCAGCTTCCCTCATATCGGCGCGGGTGATCCCCACGCTGCGGCGGCATGGCTCAAGGCAAGGTTTCGAGAGCCGGCCCAATTGAGAGCCAGCCGCGGAAGCCGACCCTAAGGGGCCTCTTCCGGAGAGACGAGACGAAGCCGCGGGTGTCCGGTGGGACGCTGACGCGGCTTTTCATTTTCCGCCTCCTCCAGCGCCACCCACGGGCCAGCGGCATCCAGCGCCGGGGGCAGTTCGGTGGATTGCAGCGTGCTCGCGTGCTGGGCCGAGTGCTCGGCCATGGCATCCAGCAGCGCCAGCACCTGGGCGGCAAGGCCGGAGACCTGCAGCAGCACAACTTGGAGCGCCGGCGCGCGCACCTCGCGCAAGGCGGGGGTCAGGCTGTCGGCCACCTGCTCCGGCAAGTCGAGCCGCGCCGCCTCGTCGCAGGCGGCCTCCGCCGCCATGTCGCCCTCGGCCACCGCGCGCAGCAGCATCAGGGCCGTGGCGAGATCCAACAGCAACACCGACAGGCCGGCGCGCAGACCTCCGTCGAGGCCGGCGGCCAGCCGCTCGTCGGACAGGCGCGCGCGCGCCTGCGACAGCAGCGCCATGCCGCCCGAGAACACCGGCTCCAAGGCCTCGTCCCCCATGTCCGCGTCTCGTCCCAAGCGCTGCCACTCCTCCGGGCCTGTCATGCGGCGTCACAAAACGCCGCCGCGCGCCAAAGGTAAAGGCCAAGGAACGGGTTCAGGCTGAGGAAATCGGGCACGGCGGCCGGCACGGCACCCCCGAAAGAAGAGCCGCCTCACGGCGGCTCATGGGTTGGCAGTCAAAACGCCAAGTGTCCGGGAGGACGCGTCGATTCGATCGACACCCCGATTTTCCCCCGGCGCGGTTAACGAAACATGAACGCCGCCCGGCCCCGATGCCGCCCGCGCCGGATCAGAGCTTGAACGCCGCCTCAGCCGCCGCGCGGGACGTTTCCTTCTGCGCCAGCGCCCCTTCGAGGCGCACGATCTCCGCCTTGAGCGCGGCGATGCGGGCGCGGATCTCGTCCACCGATAGGCGCGACACATCGGCGCCCAGCGGCCCGTCCGGCGGCGGCGCCGGCCTTTCCTCGTCCATGGGGGTCCTCTCCTCTCGCAGCCTGCCGCCCATGGTAGCCGGGCCGTCCCGCCGCTTGAAGGGGGAGACAGCGATGGCAGGCGCTTTGCCGCCACCGACGGGCGGGGTAAAAAGCGCCACCTGCGCCGTGTCGCGGGTCGGCCCCACGCGTCGCGGGCCGGCCCGCGCAGTGGCGCGCCACCTCGCCCGAAGCGCTCCAGGGAGCCCAACCATGACAGAGCCGGCCGTGCCCGCCACCATGACCGCCATCGCCATCACCGCCCCCGGCGGCCCCGAGGTGCTGGTTCCCGAGCAGCGCCCCACCCCAACCGCCGCCCCCGGCGAGGTGCTGGTGAAGGTGGAGGCCGCCGGCGTCAATCGCCCGGACGTGATGCAGCGCAAGGGGCTTTATCCCCCGCCCGCGGGCGCGTCCGACATTCCGGGCCTCGAGATCGCCGGCACCGTGGTCGCCCTGGGCGAAGGGGCGCGCCGGTTCCAGATCGGGGACCGCATCTGCGCCCTGGTCTCGGGCGGGGGCTATGCGCAGTATTGCCCGGCCCCCGAGGCCACCGCTTTGCCGATCCCCGCCGCCCTGTCCTTCGCCGAAGCGGCGGCGCTGCCCGAAACCGTCTTCACCGTCTGGAGCAACGTGTTCCAGCGCGGCGGCCTGAAGGCCGGCGAATGGCTGCTGGTGCACGGCGGATCGAGCGGCATCGGCACCATCGCCATCCAGCTCGCCAAGGCGTTCGGGGCGCGGGTGATCGTCACCGCCGGCTCGGATGAAAAATGCGCCGCCTGCCTCACGCTCGGCGCCGACGTCGCGGTGAACTATCGCGACACGGACTTCGTGCCGCAGGTGAAGAGCGCCACCGCCGGCACCGGCGCCAACGTGATCCTGGACATCATCGGCGGCCCCTACATCCAGAAGAATTACGAGGCCGCCGCCATGGACGGGCGCATCGTCCAGATCGCCTTCCAGAAGGGCTCCAAGGCGGAGGTCGATTTCATGCGGCTGATGCTGAAGCGCCTCACCCACACCGGTTCCACCCTGCGCTCGCGCCCCCTGGCGGAAAAGGCCGCGCTGGCGGCCGAGGTGGTGGAAAAGGTGTGGCCACTGGTGGAAGCCGGCACGCTGCGCCCGGTGATGGACCTCGCCTTCCCCCTCGCCGAGGCCGCCGCCGCCCATGCCCGCATGGATGCGAGCACCCATATCGGGAAGATCGTGCTGACGGTGGGGTAAGGCGCCCACTCCAGGCACCGGCTCCAACATCGGGCGTGCGCCCCTCCCCCGCACGCGGGGCGAGGGGACGCAAAAGCCCCGGCGCGCGCCGGAACGCCAAGGGCGCCCGGCTCAGCCCTCCAGTTCCTCCTTGAGGATCTCCAGCCGCAGCCATTCCTCTTCCGCCGCGTCCAGCTCGGCCTGGGTCTTGGCGAGATCGGCCGAGGCCTTGTCGAAGGCCGCCGGGTCGCGGGCATAGAGGCCGGGGTCGGCCATCACCGCCGCGCGCTTGGCGATCTCGGCGCGCAGCTTGTCCATGGTGGCGGGCAGGGTCTTCAGCGCGTGCTGCTCGTGGAAGGACAGGCGCTTCTTCCCCTTGTCCTTGACCGCCGGTGTCCCCTGGCCCGCCGGTGTCCCCTGGCCCGCCGGCGCCCCCTTGGCGGCCTCGGCCTTGCTCGCGTCCCCCTTGGTCGCATCCCCCTTGGTGGCCGCCTTGGCTTCCACCCCGCGCCCGCGCTGGGCCACCATGTCGGAATAGCCGCCCGCATATTCGCGGAACACGCCATGGCCCTCGGCCATGATGACGCTGGTCACGGTGCGATCCAGGAAGTCGCGGTCGTGGCTCACCAGGATCACGGTGCCGGCATAATCGGCCACCATCTCCTGCAACAGGTCCAGGGTTTCGAGGTCGAGGTCGTTGGTGGGCTCGTCGAGCACCAGGAGATTCGACGGCAAGGCCAGCGCCCGCGCCAGCATGAGCCGCCCGCGCTCGCCGCCGGACAGGACCGAGAGCGGCGTGTTGGCCTGGTCCGGGGTGAACAGGAAGTCCTTGAGATAGCCCATCACATGCTTCGGCTGGCCGCCCACCATCACCGTATCCGAGCCGCCGCCGGTCAGGGCGTCGCGCAGGGGGGTGGTGGGGGCGAGCGCGGCGCGCTTCTGGTCGAGAGAGGCGATCTCCAGATTGGTACCGAGCTTCACCGTGCCCGAATCGGGCGCGATCTCGCCGGTCAGGAGCTTGATGAGCGTGGTCTTGCCCGCGCCATTGGGCCCGACGATGCCGATGCGGTCGCCACGCTGGATGCGGGTGGAGAAATCCGTGACCACCGCCTGCTCGCCATAGGACTTGCAGATGTGCTTGGCCTCGATGACCAGCTTGCCGGAGGTCTCCCCCTCGGTGACCTGGAGCTTCACATTGCCCTGGGCGCGGCGCTCCTCCCGGCGATCCTTGCGCATGGAATGCAGCATGCCGAGGCGGCGCACATTGCGCTTGCGGCGGGCGGTGACGCCGTAGCGCAGCCAGTCCAGCTCGGCGACGATCTTGCGGTCGAGCTTGTGGCGCTCGGTCTCCTCCTGCTCCAGCACGCTGTCGCGCCACGCTTCGAAGCCCGCGAAACCCTGCTCCAGCCGCCGCGTCTGACCCCGGTCGAGCCACACGGTGGCGCGCGACAAGGTCTCCAGGAACCGCCGGTCATGGCTGATGAGCACGATCGCCGAGCGCAGCGACTTCAGCTCGCTCTCCAGCCATTCGATGACCGGCAGATCAAGATGGTTGGTGGGCTCGTCGAGCAGCAGCACATCCGGTTCCGGAGCGATGACGCGCGCGAGCGCCGCCCGCCGCGCCTCCCCGCCGGAGAGATGGGCGGGGTCCTCCTGGCCGGTCAGTCCCAGTTGCTCCAGGAGATATTGAGCGCGGTAGGCTTCGTCGCCGGGGCCGAGGCCGGCCTCGACATAGGCAAGCGTGGTCGCATAGCCGGTGAAGTCCGGCTCCTGCGGCAGGTAGCGCACGGTAGCGCCGGGCTGGAAGAAGCGCGTCCCGTCATCGGGCGCGATCAGTCCCGCCGCCACCTTCAGCAAGGTGGACTTGCCCGAGCCGTTGCGCCCGACCAAGCACACGCGGTCGCCGGCGGAGACGGAAAGCTCCGCCCCGTCGAGCAAGGGGGTGGCGCCGAAGCGCAGGTGGATGTCTTGAAGGAGGATCAGCGGAGGGGCCATGCCGCCCGGATTAAAGCCACCGGCGCCGGAACGCAAAGGGTGTGCGTCCGTTCGCTCAGGATAAGAACCGGCCTTGTCGCAGATACGACATTGCTGTGGCCGGCGCGCACCCGCGACGCCGTCGGCTTCAGCCGCAGTCCGCCGTCCGCCGCCGAGCCCCAACTCGACGTCGGCAACATCCTCACGCCAGCATCAATGAAACGTGATGGGTCCGCCCAGGCGGTTCATTTCGTCTTTGAGAACAAGCTTCTTGCGCTTGAGTTCCGCCACGCGGACCGAGTCCTTGGCGGGCGAGGCGAGTTCACGCGAGAGCTCCTGATCGAGAGCCGCATGGCGCCGCTTCAGCTCCTGAAGGTGCGACTGGATGGACATACTGAGCCACTCCCTGTCTGCATCACGACAGGAAGTCTGTCACGGGTTTGACGTGAAGTCGACCACCTTTCTTGCGGGCGGCGCGGGAAGATGTCTTGCAGTGCGAAAAGCCCATGCCATAGTCGTTTGGCGCGCGGATCGCGCGTCGCCGGCGGTCCCCTGGGGGCGAAGCCTGACGGATATGTGATCGCATGCAGGGCGGTCGCGGCCGGTCGTCATGGCGCGGAATGTCCCCAGGTGGGGGCGAAGGCGAGGCGGGACAGGCCCCGGCGATGCGCGGGAGGCGGCGGACAGGCCGCCATCGGCAAGGCTCCGGCACCGCCCTTTCAAGGGCGGAACCGGAGCGCGGATCACCGGGTACGGGTTGCGACGGATGGGTGCATGACCATTGACGAGGAACGGGATCTGAAGATCCTCTTGGAGCGCTTCCGGCAGGAGCATCGCGACCTTGATGTCGCCATCGAGGCGCTGACCGGGGTAACCGGCTCGGACGTGCTCCAGGTGCAGCGGCTGAAGAAGCGCAAGCTGCAGCTCAAGGACCGCATCACCCATCTCGAAGACCAATTGTTCCCCGACATCATCGCCTGAGGCGGGCGAACACCGCGCCCCGCGCGATGGGGCCTAGAGCATTTCCGGTGAACTCTCGTTCACCTGAAATGCTATAAGTCTTTGTTTTGTCGCAATTCCAGGCGCAAAACCGCTCCACACTTTTGCTGGAATTGCTCTAGAGCTGCGCCAGCAGCGCCGTGGCGCCGGAGATGTCGGCCTTGCCGGGGCTGTCCTCCACATTGAGGATCTTCACCACGCCATTCTCGACCAGCATGGCGTAGCGCTGCGAGCGCACGCCGAGGCCGGCGGCGGTGGCATCGAAGGTGAGGCCGAGCGCGGTGGCGAAGCTCGCATCCGGGTCCGACAGGAACAGGATCTTGCCACTGGCGCCGGACGCGGTTTCCCAGGCCCCCATCACGAACGGGTCGTTCACCGACACCACGGCGATGGTGTCCACGCCCTTGGCGGTGATGGCGTCCGCATGCGCCACATAGCCCGGCAGGTGGTTCTTGTGGCAGGTGGGGGTAAAGGCGCCCGGCACCGCGAACAGCACCACGCGCTTGCCCTTGAAGACCTCGTCCGTGGTCTTCTGCACCGGACCGTCGGTGGTCATCACGCGAAAGGTGGCGGGGGGCAGGCTGTCGCCGACCGAAATGGACATGGCACTCTCCGCAAGGACGCGGCCCGGAACGGCCGCGCGCGGACAATACGTGGTTTTACGGAGGAGGAAAGGGTGTGCGGCCGCCCCGACGCCACCACCTTGGCCGCTCACCGCGGCTGCGGCACCGCCGTCGCGGTCACCGAGCGCGGCGTGTCGGACAAGGTGAAGGTGAGCCGGGCATGGGCCAGGTCGGCATCCGCCGGCACCCCCTCCAGGGGCAGGCTGAAGCGGGCGAGACCGCCGGGCAGCGCCGTCTTCTGCGGCAGCGGCAACGCCCAGCGGGCATCGGGTCCCTCCACGAACAGGTCGGCCATGGGGGTCGCCACCCGCGCCTCCACCACCAGCTGAGGCGGGGTCGATGCCGGATCGAGGCGGGCGGAAAGGATGGCGGGCGCGCCTTCGGCGCCAAGCGCCGCCTCTTCCGGCACCTTGGCGCGGGCGGCGGCGAGACGCTGGGCCACCGCCGGATCGGCGGCGCCGTCGAGCTCCAGGGCGAGGCGCGCGTTGGCGGGCATGCACAAAGCCTCGCACACGGCGAAATCCATGATGAGATCCAGCCGCGCCGGCCGCGCCGGGTCCTTCAGCGTCACCTTCAGCGGAAACACCACGCTTGATTTGTAGCCGATGGAAAAGCCGTTGCCGCCGTCGGCGAAGCGCCGGGGCGCCGGCCACTCCACCCTGACCTCCGCCACATTTTCCGACCCCGAAAACGAGATGACCGGCGGCACACCGCTGTCGCCGGGATAGCGCCAATAGGTCTTCCACTGGGGCGCCAGGCGCATCTCGATGCCGGCTTCGCGCACCGGGCCATCCCCACCGGCGGAGACCAGCCGCACCTCGGCGCCGGGCAGGCTCACCGCATCGGTCTCGGCCGCCTCCGCGGGCGCCACGCACGCCGGGGCCACCGTCGCCAGGGCCACCGCCGCCAGCGGCCAAAGGCGGCGGCGGGCGCCTGAGCCGGACAAGGGGAAGCGCCGATGTGGCGGGCGGGCGGCGCGGCCGGGTGCGAAGCATGTCATGACTGTTGCCGGTACCGCCTCCCGCGCGCCCGGCAAAGGGCTTCCTGCGCACAAGCCTGTGAGCGCGCCACCGCTTCCCAGGCGCGGCCGGGGTGTCGGGCGACCGCCCGCGCGCAGGCGCATTTCCAAAACCCGCGATGCGCGGTAGGCTTGCGCCATGACCGCGACCGATACCCCGAACGCCCCGGCAGGCGGCCCCCGCTTTCTCGACGGGCAGATGCTGATCGCCATGCCCACCATGCGCGACGAGCAGTTCGCGCGCGCGCTGGTCTATGTCTGCGCCCACTCGGCCGAAGGGGCGATGGGGATCGTGGTGAACCAGCCCGCGAGCCATCTCGACTTCGGCGACCTCCTGGTGCAACTCGACGTGGTGCCCGCCGCCGAGCGCATCCTGCTCCCCAAGAGCGCCGGCGCCATCAAGGTGCTGAAGGGCGGGCCGGTGGAGACCGGGCGCGGCTTCGTGCTCCATTCGGCCGACTATTTCATCGAGAACTCCACCCTGCCCATCGACGACGGCATCTGCCTCACCGCGACGCTGGACATCCTCAAGGCCATCGCCGGCGGCACCGGGCCGCAAAGCGCGGTGCTGGCCCTCGGCTATGCCGGCTGGGCGCCGGGCCAGCTCGAATCGGAAATCCAGGCCAACGGCTGGCTCAACTGCCCCGCCGATCCGGACCTGATTTTCCGCAGCGCCATCGAGAGCCGATACGACGCGGCGCTGCGCAGCCTCGGCATCGACCCCGGAATGCTCTCCAGCGAGGCCGGCCACGCCTGACGGCCGCCGGTCGACCGCGCCCGCCGGGGGACGTCACGGCAGCGCCGCGAGCAACGCCGCCCTGTCCTGCCGCGAGGAGACGATCAGCCTCGGTCCCGTGAACCCATCGAACCGCGCCGCGTGACCCGCACGGGAGCTTGAAACGTCCCGCCGATCCTAGTCCCCCGCCCAGCGCATCAGGCCGTTCAGGTCGTCCATCCCCGCCCCCGTCGCACCCCGCGCCGGCGCAGGTTGTCAAGGCATTCCGCGACCGGGATCGCGCTCCAGATCATGGCCGTGGCGCGCGGTGCGGCGATCCGCGCCAGGCGACCAGAGACGCCTTCGATGATCCAGCACGCGCCGGCGGCCGCGTCGCGCACCAGGGCGAGCGTCGCCGCCTTGTCGCGCGCGCGGCCATATCCGCCTGGCTCCCAATGGATGTGGTCGAGGTCAAAGGCGGGACACCGGAGCCGTGCCGCCAGATGCTGCGCCAGCCCGCTCTTGCCGGCGCCGCTGTTGCCGATGATCAGGGTGCGGGTCAGGACGTCGGCCGGCAGCATCTCGGCCTCAGCGGCGGGGCGCAGGCGCTATCCCGCGCCATGATCGGCGCGAGCCCATCCAGGCCGCGCGATGTCGGCAGCCGGGACCTGCACCGGCCTCCCCCTCACTCCGCGGCGGCGCGCTTCTTCTTGGTGTCCACCGGCGCCGGCTCGATGAGCGCGCGGCAGTCCTCGGCGGTCAGCGGCTCGCCGAACACCACGCCCTGGGCGTATTCGCAGCCGTAGCGCGCCATCTGCGCGGCCTCGCCCTCGCGCTCCAGGCCCTCGGCGATCACGTCCATGCCCAGCTCGTGGGCCAGTTCCACCAGGGAATTGATGATGACCGGACGCGCCGCCCGCGCCGGCCCCTTGGCGGTGTCGCGGACGAAATGCTGGTCAATCTTGATGGTGTCGAACGGGAAGCGCTGGAGATAGGACAAAGAGGAATAGCCGGTGCCGAAATTGTCGAGCACGAGGCCGGCGCCCAGCTCCCGCACGCGGCTGAGCAGCACCGCGGCATATTCGGGATTCTCCATCACCAGGGTCTCGGTGATCTCCAGCTTCAGGGAGCCCGGCGCCAACTGGTTGCGGGTGAGCACGGATTTGAGATCCTGCACCAGATCATGCCGCAGGAGCTGGCGCGAGGACACGTTGACGTGGACGAACAGGGGCGGGTCCACCCGCAGCATGCGCTGCCAGACGGCGAGCTGCCCCGCCGCCATCTCCAGCACATGGAGGCCGAGCTCCAGGATCAGCCCCGTCTCCTCCGCCAGCGACAGGAACTCGGACGCCGCCAGCTCGCCAAGGCGCGGATGGTTCCAGCGCATATAGGCCTCGAAGCCGCCGATGGCGCGATCGTTGAGGCGCACGATGGGCTGGTAGCGCACGAAGATTTCGCCGTTGTTCAGCGCCTCCGCCAGCTCCGCCTCCAGCGCCACCCGGTCGATCTTCTGCTGGCGCATGGCCGGGCGGAACACCTCGATCCGGTCGCCGCCGATGCGCTTGCCGTAATACATGGCAAGCTCCGCGTCCTTCATCACCTCGTCGCGCTTGCCGACCTCCGGTCCTGACAACAGGAGACCGATGGAGGCGGTGACGAACACTTCCTTCTCGGCCAGCGCGATCGGCGCGCGCAGGGAGCGCCGCAGGGTGTCGGCGAAGGTGGTGATGCGCTCGGGATCGCGCTCCGACAGCAGGATGAGGCCGAACTGATCGCCGGCGATGCGGGCCAGCGTGTCCTGCGGCCGCAGCAGGCGCATGAGGCGGCGGGACACCGTGAGCAGGATGGAATCGGCCACCGCCATGCCCACCTGCACATTCACCTGCTTGAAGCGATCGAGGTCGATCACCATCACCGTCGGCTTCACCTTCGGATCGATGCGGGCGAGGGTCAGGGCCTGTTCCAGCCGGTCGAGGAACAGTTCGCGGTTCGGCAGGCCGGTCAGGTTGTCGCGCACCGCGTCGTGCAGCAGCCGCTCGGCGGCGATGCGCTCCCCGGTGACGTCGAACAGGGTGCCGACGCAGCGCACCACCTCGCCGTCGGCACCCACCACCGGGCGGGCCTTCAGGTTGAAGGTGAGATAGTGGCCGTCGATGGCCTTGAGGCGGAAATCCTGGTCGATGCGGCCGCGCCGCTGGTCGATGATGCCGTCGAGGGTGGCGCGGAAGCGGTCGCGGTCGGCCGGGTGCAGCACCTCCAGCCAGCCGGCGGCCTCGGTTTCCAAGGAATGGCGCTTGAGGCCCAAGGCCTCCTCCGCCTCCGGAGAGGTGTAGATGCGGTCGGTGTCCACATCCCAGTCCCACACGATGAGGCCGGA
Source organism: Xanthobacter agilis (assembly GCF_021730435.1). Classification (GTDB taxonomy): domain Bacteria; phylum Pseudomonadota; class Alphaproteobacteria; order Rhizobiales; family Xanthobacteraceae; genus Xanthobacter; species Xanthobacter agilis. Next base: position 74,494 of record NZ_JABWGX010000021.1, on the reverse strand, counting down.
GCCGGCCAGCGCCAGCGCCCGGCGCTCCAGCTCGGAGGTCGACCCCTGGATGCCGCCGATGCCGGCGAACGCGTGCTGCATGACGGTGAAGCCGATCAGCATCACGATCAGCACCAACCCGCCGGACAGCGCCGGCGCAGCCAAGTCGTTGCTGATGGTGCCGGCCACCGTCAGGCCCGCCATCAGCACCCACACCAGCAGCAGCGACCAGGTGGGAATGACGAGCACGGCCCGGTCATAGCCGTGCTGGGACAGCCACAGCACGATGCCGAACCCGAACACCGCCACCGCCAGCAGGGACAGGCGGGCGATGCCCGCCGCCACCGGCGCGTCGAGCAGCGCCACCACCACCAGGGCGGCAAGGAACGCCAGCCAGCCGGCGGCCACATGCACATAGCGCACATGCCAGCGGTTGAGATTGAGATAGGCGAACAGGAACACCAGCAAAGTCGCGGTCAAGACCGCCTCGCCCGCCGCGCGCCAGAACTGCTCGGCCACGGGCGAGAGACCGAACACCTTGGACCAGAAGGCGAAGTCGAGCCCGATATAGCCCAGCACCGCCCATGCCAAGGCGGCCGCCGCCGGGAACATCACCGAGCCCTTCACCACGAACAGGATGGTGAGGAACAGGGCCAGCAGGCCGGCGATGCCGATGACGATGCCGTGGTAGAGGGTGAAGGCGTTCACCCGGTCCTTGTAGGCGTCGGGTTCCCACAGATAGAGCTGCGGCAAGGTGGAGGTACCTAATTCCGCCACGAAGGTGACGGTGGAGCCGGGGTCCAGCGTCACCAGGAACACGTCCGCGTCGGGCGAGTTCTGGCGCTCGGGCTTGAAGCCCTGGCTCGGGGTGAGGGAGACGATGCGCCGGTTGCCGAGGTCGGGCCAGAACAGGCCCGAGCCCACCATGCGGTAATGGGGGGCGACGATGAGCCGGTCCACCTGCTCGTCGGTATTGTTGGTGAGGGCGAAGGCGATCCAGTCCACATGCTGGCGCCCATCGGCGCTCTGCACCTCGATGCGGCGGACCACCCCTTCCGAATCCGGTGCGGTGGACACCTGGAAGCGGCCATTGTCGGTGGTCTCGCGCTCCACGGCCGGGGCAAGGTTCGTCACCTTGGCGTCCAGCCGCAGCGCGACGGGCTCCAGCGCCCGCGCCGGGTCGCTCCCGAGGGACGCCAGGGCCAGGGCCAGGACAAAGGCGAGGATCGCGGCGATGAATGAACGCAACGTCAGGTCTCCGCACCCGGAAACGATCGGGCGGCTGTTCGCTCACTAACGACGGCATACGGCCGGAGCAAGGCGGCCCCTGCCGTAACGTGATACTCCCACGCACGGCACCAACGCAGCCCGGACGACGGCTTCACCGCGCCGGGCGGCGGGGCAGTCTAGAGCATTTCCGCGCTCCGAAAATCGCGAACATGCGTTTCACTCTCGCGTGAGGCCCGCCCCTGCGCCGGCAAAGCCGGGGCCATCAATCCCCTATAGCGGCCATGGCGCGCGATGGGAATCCCTGCCCGAGCGGCAATGGCCGCCCGATCCTCTTCCACGCCCCGCCCGGCGCCCGCGCGGAATTTGCGCCAGATCAAAAAGCGGCCTGCTTCTTGCTGCGCCGCACTCACATATGCCGCAGATGCCGGAGCCCGTCGCTTTTGTCGGAGGCCGGACATCGCTTGTGACTATGAGGTCATCGATGAAGCTCATCGTCGAACGTCTGGTCGTCGAATCCCTGGTGAACGCCTTTCCCGGTCAGGCCCACCTGCTCGCCCAGCCGCGCTTTTCCAATCGGGTCGAGGTCGGCCTCGACACCCTGAAGCCGGAGGAGCTGTGTCACCTGCACGACCTGGTGCAGAAAAACGGCGGCACCCCGGTCCGCGGCCAGGACGAACAGCTCGCCAATCTGGTGCGGGTGTTCCAGTACGAGGGGGCCACCTTCGGCCCCGACGACCTGGAGGAATTGGCCGGCGCGATGGCGCTGTTCCTGGTGGACAATTGCATTCGCGGCTGGCTGTTCCGCATGAACCCCGGCGGCAAGCCCGAGCCCTATCTCATCACCCGGCTCGATTTCACCCCCGCCGGCGAGGAGGAGGCCGGGCGCGTCATCATCGAGCTGAAGGCCAACAACCGCGGCCGGACCCACATGGAGAACCTGCTGATCCGCTCCAAGGATCTGCGCGGCCTCACCATTCCCGGCACCTTGGCGGCCAAGGGCTGGCTTTTGGAAGACCCCGGCCTGCTGCGCTCCTTCGACGAACAGATGGTGCTGTATTTCGACTGGCGCGCCCGCTACGGCCAGCAATTTTCCGCCACCGGCACCGGCATTTTCGCCGAGGACCCCACCGCCAACCGCCGCGACACCGATTGGGCGCGCAAATCCACCATCGTCCTGTCCTCCTCCGGCGCCGAGACCCGGCTCGTGAACGACGAGGAGCTTCTGGGCGAGCGCACCCTGGGCGCGGAGACCTCCGGCTTCTTCCTCGACAAGCTGGTGAAGAAGGCGGAAAAGCAGAACTGCTTCGACATGGCGGTGGACGAGGCCTTGAAGAAGGCCAAGGACAGCGTGCCCAAGGGCGCCTTCACCGACATGCCGGTGCACCCCCTGATCCTGATGTTCCACCTGGAATTGCACCACCATGTGTGGGTGCATGTGGACGACATCAAGCCCTACCAATACCACCCCGAGCTCAAGCAGAAGCTGGTTCTGCCCCCCGAGCAGACCGACCTCATCGACATTCTGACCGCCGAGATGAACACGCTCATGGACGACATCGTCGTGGGCAAGTCCGGCGGCACCACGGTGCTGTGCGCCGGCCCGCCCGGCGTCGGCAAGACCCTCACCGCCGAGGTCTATTCGGAGATCATCCAGCGCCCGCTCTACCGGGTGCATTCGGGCCAGCTCGGGCTCGATGTCTCCACCATGGAAAGCCAGCTCAAGGACGCGCTCACCCGCGCCCAGCGGTGGGGCGCGGTGATGCTGATCGACGAGGCCGACGTCTACATCAAGCGGCGGCAGGACAACCTCACCATGAACGCGGTGGTGGGCGTGTTCCTGCGCGTACTCGAATATTTCAACGGCCTTTTGTTCCTCACCACCAACCGGGTGGACGATATCGACGAGGCGATCATTTCGCGTTGCATCGCCCTCATCAAATACCATTCCCCCGGCCCCGACGACCGCCGCCGGATCTGGAGGGTCATGGCCGACCAGTTCGCCTTACCCCTCTCCGACGCACTGATCGACCTCCTGGTGGAGCAGTTCCCGGAGACCTCCGGCCGCGACATCAAGGGCCTCGCCAAGCTGGTGTCCAAATTCTGCTCGCAAAAGCAGGTGCCGCCGACCATCGAAGTGTTCCGCCGCTGCGCCATCTTCCGCGCGCTCGACGTGCCGCCCATGGCGTGAGGCGGCGCTGCCTGCCCCCCCGAGACGCCCGCGCGCCGCCGCGCGGGCGTCTCCCCTCGCCGGCACGAAGCTATAGTTGACGCGACATAACTTCGCAGCGCCGCGACGCAGCGCCTTGACCCCGCTGGCCATCGGCCGCCGGCGGGAAAGCACGGGTATTTTCCGCATATTGTTTCAGCTGCGGCGCATGACTAGCTAAGTCCGCACGGACCAGCCCGCTCTTCACGGCGTCCGGCGAGAGGGTCGCATATGAGCCCCCCGCGTGACCGGCTTCGCAAAAGGGCCGTCAACCGGGGGCGCCATCCGAGCGCCGTCCGCCGGGCGCCGTCATCCTGGCGATGCCTCCGCTGCATCGAGCAAGGGAGATAAAAATGAAAGTTTCCGCGCGCAACGCTCTTCCCGGCAAGATCGTCGAGATCAAGAAGGGCGCCACCACCGCCCATGTGGTGATCGATGTGAACGGCCTGAAGGTAACCGCTTCCATCACCAACGAATCCGTGGACGAACTCGACCTCAAGGTGGGCGGCGAAGCCACCGCCATCGTGAAGTCGTCCGACGTCATCATCGCCGTGGCGTGATCCCCCGGCCGGCGGGCGCCCGCGAGGACGGCCCGCCGCCTCGCCCTCCCATGCCCGCCCGCGCGGGGCCCTTGCGCAGGCGTGGCAGGGCGTCACCCGCTGCGGTTCATCGATGTCACGCGTTGTCTTCACACCGGGCGCTCGTCCCCGCCCAGGGATGCGCCCAGGGACGCGCCAAAGACAGGGAGAACATCATGAAGGTTTCAGCCCGCAACGCATTCCCCGGCAAGATTGTCGAGATCAAGACCGGTGCCACCACCGCCCATGTCGTGCTCGACGTGAACGGCCTCAAGATCACCGCCTCCATCACCAATGAGGCAGTGGAAGACCTCGGCCTCAAGGTGGGCGGCGACGCCACCGCCATCGTGAAGTCGTCCGAGGTCATCGTCGCCGTCGACTGATGACGGCGGCGCGGCCGCCCGATCGGCAATCGGGCGGCCTTCCGCTTCCGCGATGCGCGCCGGAGCCCTGCGCCTCTCGACCGCGCCGGGTCGCTCAGCGCCCGTTGAAATGCACCGTGCCGAAGCCCGACAGATCGTAACCGCCGAGGGCCTGCGCCCGCGCCGCGAAGGCCGGTGTCCGGCAGAACGCGACCAGCTTCTGGAACGGCGGGTCGAAATAGGCCTTGCGCCAGACCAGAAGGTCGAAGCGCTCCTCCACCAGCGGCACGAAATCCAGATTGAGCTGCCGGGCCGCCGCCTCGATACCAAGGCCCACGTCCGCCCGGCCGCCGGCGATGGCCATGGCGAGATCGGTCTCCGAGCGCTCCACCGTATCGACCGCGCGCAGGTCCGCCCGCGCCATCTTTTCCGCCTTCAGCAACCGGTCGAGCACCATCTCGCTGCCCGCCTCGGGCTGGCGCGGCTGGAACCTGAGGCCCCGAATGTCCCGCATGCAGGTGGGCGCATGGGGCAGGTCCGGCCGCGACATGAGCCCGCGCGTGCGCCGCGCCCACTCCAGCATCACCCACGGCTGCGCGCCGAAGCGCTCCGCCACCATCGAGACATTCCAGTCATCCCCGTCGGGGATGTGCAGGCCGGCGGCGATGCAATCCCCCGCCGCGGCGCGATTGAGCCCGTCGAGCGCCCCGTCGAAGAAAGCGGCGATGCCGGAGCGCGATTCCCGCAGCGCCCATTCCAACAACGGATCATGCCCCCCCGCCATCACCAGGGCGCGCGGGGCTTCCAGCTGCGGCGGCGCCTCCTCGTCGTTCGCCCCCTCCGTCTCCGCGCCGAGCCAGGTTTCGATCTCCTTGCGCGGGAACAGCAGCTTACCGGTGACCTTGCGGAATGGCAGCGTGCCGGACGACACCAGATCGTAAACCTTGCGCTCCTTCACCCTCAGAAGCGTAGCCAACTCACGCGTGGTGAGAAAATCCGACATGACGGAATCCAGAAAGACACAAGGGCCGGAAAGAACGACACTGAAAACCTATATCCGCATAGATACGATGTCATGGAAGTGACGCAACAAAAACCCGTCGCGCCAAGTCGCCACGCCGACCACCCCCTTCCCGCGCCGCCTTGCCCCGCGGCCTTGCCCCGCGGTCTTGCGGCGCCTACAGCGAAAGCATCCGTGACGCGGCGGCTCCGAAGGGCGCCGCCGGCCGCACCCCATCCGCACCGGAGACACGATCGTGGCCCGCATCGGCATCGTCACCATTTCGGATCGCGCCAGCCAGGGCACCTATGAGGACAAGAGCGGTCCCGCCATCGAGGCGTGGCTGCGGCATGCCATCACCAGCGCCTGGACCGCCGACTACCGCGTCATCCCCGACGGGTTCGAGAGCGTGCGGGACACCCTGATCGACATGAGCGACCAGGAGGGGCTGGACCTCATCTGCACCACCGGCGGCACTGGCCCCTCCCCGCGCGACCTGACCCCGGAAGCCATGGCCGCGGTGATCCACAAGCCCCTGCCCGGCTTCGGCGAGCAGATGCGGCGCATCTCCCTCCACGAGGTGCCCACCGCCATCCTCTCGCGGCAGGAAGCCGGCGTGCGGGGCAAGACCCTGATCGTCAACCTGCCCGGCAAGCCGGCATCCATTTCCGTGTGCCTGGGCGCGGTGTTCCCGGCCATTCCCTACTGCCTCGACCTGATCGGCGCGGCCCGCATCGAGACCGATCCGAAGGTGGTGGTGGCGTTCCGCCCCAAGGGCGCCTGATCGCGCCTCAGACCACCACCACGCCGTGATGCTGGGCTTCCGCCTCCGGCTCCACATGGATGGTGAGGATGGCGTCCTTCATCTCCTCGGCGAAGGCGGTCTCGATGCGGTCGCAGATGGCATGGGCCGCCGCGACCGTCATCTGGTCCGGCACCACCATGTGGAACTGCACGAAGGTCATGCGCCCGGCGTGGCGGGTGCGCAGATCATGCACCTCCAGCGCGCCTTCCGCATGGGAGGAGACCAGCTGGCGGATATGCGCCACCACCTCCGGCGGGGCCGCCTCGTCCATCAGGCCGGCCACCGATTCGCGCATCAGGCCCCAGCCCATCCACAGCACATTGAGCGCCACCAGACCGGCGATCAGCGGATCGAGCTGCGGCCAGCCGGTCAGGGGCACCAGCACGAAGCCCACCAGCACCCCCACCGACGTCACCACGTCGGAAAACAGATGCTTGGCATCGGCGACAAGGGCGGGAGAACGATGCGCCTTGCCCACCCGCAGCAGCACCCAGCACCACGTCCCGTTCAACACGGTGGCGGCGCCGTTGAACAGCATGCCGGTGAACGGTTGGTCTGGCAGGCGCGGGTCCATGAGCCCGTTATAGGCCTCGCGCAGGATGGTGAGCGCGGCGAGGATCACCAGCACGCCCTCCACCACCGCCGAGAGATATTCCGCCTTGTAGTGGCCGAACTGGTGGTTGGCGTCGGCCGGGCGCGAGGACACATGCAGCGCCACCAGCGCGCCGAGGGAGGCCGCCACATTGATGATGCTCTCGAGCGCATCGGACAACAGCGCCACCGAACCGGTGACCCACCAGGCCATGGTCTTCAGCCCGAGCACGACGACGCCGACGAGCACGCTCGCCGCCGCCACCCAGAGGGCATTGCGCGACATCGGGGGGTTCTCCTGTCCTTGCCATATAGGCGCCCGGCCTGCGCCACACGGCAGGAAACGGCACGGACACCCAAGACTCAGTTTGTAACAATTCTAAAGTTGCGCCGCAACACACCCCCGGAGGCACCGTGCCTTCACTGCAGCATCTGGCTCAGCGCGTTCTGCATGGCGTCGCTCGGCACGCGGATGATGCCGTCGAAGGGGCCGCTCATTTCCAGAATCAGGAACAGCGCGCCGGCCAGCGACACCGAACACAGGAAGAACACCACCAGTGACACCCCGTTGACGGGCGAGAACAGGCCGAAGCTCACGAAAATGAGAGTTAGCCACACGATCAGCACCGCGATGAAGACGGGCGGCACCGTGGTGACGCTCTCGGCCGCGACGGTCCAACGCAAGATGGCGATCGCCTTGTAACGGTCGAGGGCCTCCGCGCGCAGTTCCGACAGGACCGGCGTCGCCGGGGCAAGGCTGCGAATCTGCCGGCCCACGGCCTCCAGCAAGCCTTCCGATGGCGTTCCCCGGCTTGCGTCCGACCCGTTTTCGTGTGGTCCGGCCTGGCCCCCGGACCAGGTCGTCTCCAGCATGCGCTGCGTGTAGGCGATCAGCCCCTTGCGCGCGTCGTCCGCGCCCGGCCCGTAGGTGCGCAACACCACGTCCAGGGTGATGAGATCGGTGGCGAACTGCTGCACATCGCGCGCCGTGGTGTCGAAATTGCCCTTCACCGAAGCCGTCATCAGGCCGAGAATCAGTGACGACATGGCCGCCACCATGCCCACCCCGAGCTTCACCGCCTCCTGAGTTTCCTTGGAAAGGTGCTCCTCCCGCAGCCGCCGGGCGCCGAACATGCCGGCGCACACCCCCCCGAACAGGCCGACGAAGACGATGGCCGACACCAACAGGGCCTGCATGTCCTTCCCCCCACCGGGACCAGGCACCGGCGCCGTTTTGCATGTCTTGTTTCGCGCCCCTCCACGGGCCCGCCAAAGGGGCGGCGGCAGCGGTGACGCGGCGCGTCACAAATCATGAAATGCAGGGGGATTCAACAGCGCTGACGGGCCATGACGAATCAGGCTGCCCGGCCGGGCAGCCGCCACGTCGCAACGCGCGGTCGGAGCGACCTATTCAGCCGCCTTGGAGGGGGCTTCCGCCGCCAGCTTGGCTTCGGCGTCTTCCTGGGTCTTCAGCACGTCGGGATGGGGCATGGACATGATGTTATAGCCCGAATCCACGAAGTGGATCTCGCCGGTGACGCCGGTGGACAGGTCGCTGAGCAGATAAAGCGCGGAGCCGCCCACCTCCTCGATGCTGACCGTGCGGCGCAGCGGGGCGTGGCGCTTCTGATAGTTGAACATGAGCCGCGCGTCGGCGATGCCGGCGCCCGCCAGGGTGCGCACGGGACCGGCCGAAATGGCGTTCACCCGGATGCCGGCCGGACCGTAATCCGCCGCCAGATAGCGCACGGAGGCTTCCAGCGCCGCCTTGGCCACGCCCATCACGTTGTAATTGGGCATCACCCGCGTGGACCCGCCATAGGTCAGGGTGATGAGCGAGCCGCCGTTGGGCATCAGCGCCGCCGCGCGCTTGGCGATCTCGGTGAAGGAGAAGCAGGAAATGACCATGGTGCGCGAGAAATTCTCGCGGCTGGTATCCGCATAGCGGCCCTTCAGCTCCGACTTGTCGGAAAAGGCCACCGCGTGCACCAGGAAATCGATGCTGCCCCATTTGTCCTTGAGGGTCTCGAACACCGCATCGACGCTCTTGATGTCCTCGACATCGCATGGCAGCAGGATGGAGGAGCCGATGCCCTCGGCCAGCGGCCGCACCCGCTTGGCCATGCCTTCGCCCTGGTAGGTGAAGGCGAGTTCCGCCCCCTGCCCCGCCAGTGTCTTGGCAATGCCCCAGGCGATGGAGTGGTCGTTGGCGACGCCCATCACGAGGCCGCGCTTGCCTTTCATCAGGTCCTGCATCACCCACCCTTAGAGCATTGTCCCGCGAAGACACGCGACGGACCGGGAACGCGGCGCGAGAAGCCCGCCCCCAACACCCGGCGCCGACGCGACACGGCGGCAAATTCGCACATCACCCGCCGATAGCAGACGCGGCCCAGCCGCGCCACGCCTTCGGTGTCACCTCTTCCGACCGATCTTTACAATACGTGTACGCCGGAGCACCGGTCACGCATCCGGATGCTTGATGACGAGGCTCGCATTGGTGCCCCCGAAGCCGAAGCCGTTGGAGAGCACATGGCCGAGCTTCGCATTGTCGATGCGCTGGCGCACGATGGGCATGTCGGCGAACGCCGGGTCCATTTCCTCGATGTTGGCGCTCTCGCAGATGAAGCCGTTCTGCATCATCAGGATCGAGTAGATGGCCTCGTGCACGCCGGTGGCGCCCTGGGAGTGGCCGGTCAGCGACTTGGTGGCCGAGATCGGCGGGCACGCGTCGCCAAACACCGCGCGGATGGCCTCGATCTCCTTCAGGTCGCCGATGGGGGTCGAGGTGGCGTGCGGGTTGATGTAGTCCATGGGCGCCTTCACCGTGCTCATGGCGAGCGCCATGGCGCGCGCGGCGCCCTCGCCCGAGGGAGCGACCATGTCGGCACCGTCGGAGGTCGCGCCATAGCCGACGATCTCCGCATAAATGCGGGCGCCGCGCGCCTTGGCGTGCTCCAACTCTTCCAGCACCAGCACCCCGGCGCCGCCGGAGATGACGAAGCCGTCGCGATTCTTGTCATAGGCGCGGGAGGCCACCTGCGGCCGGTCGTTATAGGCCGAGGACATGGCGCCCATGCCGTCGAACAGCACCGACAAGGTCCAGTGCAGATCCTCGCAGCCACCGGCGAAGATGATGTCCTGCTTGCCGTACTGGATCAGCTCATAGGCGTTGCCGATGCAGATGTTGGTGGTCGCGCAGGCGGCCGAGATGGAATAGCTCAGGCCCTTGATCTTGAACCAGGTGGACAAGGTCGCCGAGGCGGTGGACGCCATGGCCTTGGGCACCGCGAACGGCCCCACGCGCTTCGGCCCCTTCTCGCGGGCGGTGTCGGCCGCCTCCACGATGGTCTTGGTGGACGAGCCGCCGGACCCCATGATGATGCCGGTGCGGATGTTGGAGACGTCGTTCGCCTCCAGCCCCGCATCGCGGATGGCCTGGTCCATGGCCACGTGATTCCATGCGGTGCCGCCGCCATGGAAGCGCATGGCGCGGCGGTCCACCAGATCTTCCGCGTTCAGGGTCGGCGCGCCGCGCACCTGGGAGCGGAAGCCCAGCTTGGCATAGTCCTCCGCGAACGAGAGACCGCTCTTGGCCTCGCGCAGGCTTGCGAGAACCTCCTGCGTGGTGTTGCCGATGGACGAGACGATGCCCATCCCGGTGACGACGACGCGGCGCATGTCAAATCCCCATTGGAACGCACGGTTCAGACCCTCGGCCCCGTCAGCGCGGCGTCGAGGGGTCGGGCTCGATCACCGCGCGGGTTCGCCGATGCCCGACTCGCCCGCGCCGTCGCGATCCCGGACGGGACCACGGCGGGCGTGGGCATGATGGCTGCGGATCGTGGCGGCGCCTTGTCAGGCGCCCGCCGGCTCCGTCGCCGCGTCGGTCTGGAACAGGCCGACCTTGAGATCATGGGCGCGATAGATAACGGTACCGTCCGCGGAGAGCCAGCCGTCGGCGATGCCCAGCACCAGCTTGGACCGCATCACGCGCTTGAAATCCACGCCGTACACCACCTTCTTCACGGAAGGCAGCACCTGGCCGGAGAATTTCACCTCGCCGAGGCCCAGCGCCCGCCCACGTCCGGGCGAGCCCAGCCAGCCCAGGAAGAAGCCCACCATCTGCCACAGGGCGTCGAGCCCCAGGCACCCGGGCATCACCGGATCGCCCTTGAAGTGGCAGCCGAAGAACCAAAGGTCCGGGTTCACATCAAGCTCGGCGCGGACCATGCCCTTGCCGAATTCCCCGCCGGTCTCGGAAATCTCGGAGATGCGGTCGAACATGAGCATGGGCGGCAGCGGCAATTGCGCATTGCCCGGCCCGAACAGCTCGCCACGTCCACATGCGAGGAGATCCTCATACCCGAAGCTGGTCTGCCGTTCCGCCATTTCTGAGCTTAATCGCCTTGCTGCCCAAGAGGGTGTCTTCCCAAAAAAGGGTCGTTTGCCCAAGAGGGTCGTTTCCACCGGGCCATGCGGCCCACCCCCGAAATCGATTGCTCCGATCCCGTGGGCGGGCCCTCCCTAACATAGGCGGGAGCGCGCTCAAAGTCATGAAAGCGTCACGGCGTCGAAAGAGCCGACTGAAGGTGCGATCGATGCCGCGCGCGGGCGCGCTCTGCGCTCGGAGGTGGCAAGGTATGCCAGACACCGCCTTGCCGCAACGTTCACGATCGAGTGAGATGCGCCGCGGCGCCACGGGCGCCCATGCGACAAGACACGGAAAGGAGCGCCGCAGCATGGCGATCTTGAAGGAATTCCAGGAGTTTGCCGTCAAGGGCAATGTGGTGGATCTCGCCATCGGCGTCATCATCGGCGCCGCCTTCGGCAATATCGTCACCTCCCTGGTGGGCGACATTTTCATGCCGGTCATCGGCGCCATCACCGGCGGCCTCGACTTCTCGAACCACTTCATACCGCTAGCGAAATCGGTCACGGCCGACAATCTGGCCGACGCCAAGAAGCAGGGTGCCGTATTGGCTTACGGCGCCTTCATCACCATCGCCATCAATTTCCTGATCGTGGCCGGCGTGCTGTTCCTGCTGGTGCGCGGCATCAATATCCTGCGCCGCCGACAGGAGGCGGCACCGGTAGTCCCGTCGCGCTCGGAAATCCTGCTCCAGGAGATTCGCGACCTGCTCGCCAAGACCGGCGCCGGCAAAGGCGCGCCGGGCGCCTGAAGCCGGCCCGCGCGCCGCAGCACGGCGCGGGCGTCAACGCACGTCTGCGCCCACCGCATCGCTGATGCAGCGAAAACCATCCGCCTTGAGGCGCGCCGCAAGATCCGCCTTGATGCGGTTCACCAGGCCCGGACCGTGGAACACCATGGCCGAATAGAGCTGCACCAGGCTCGCGCCGGCGCGGATCTTGGCATAGGCGTCCGCGCCCGAGGCGACGCCGCCGGCGCCGATCAGCGGCAGCTTGCCCTCCACCAGCCGCGACAGGGCGGCGAGGCGCTCGGTGGACAGGGCCATCAGCGGCTTGCCGGAGAGGCCGCCGGTTTCGCCCTTGTGGTTGCTGCGCAGCGCGGCCGGGCGCGAGAGGGTGGTGTTGCCCATGATGAGACCGTCCACGCCGGTCGCAAGCGCCACCTCGGCCACATCCGCGAGCCCGGCATCGTCGAGGTCGGGCGCCACCTTCACCAGCAGCGGCGGACGGCCCACTGGATCCGGAATGGAGGCGTTGCGCACTTCCAGCACCTGGGTCAGCAGGGCCGACATCTCGGAGCGCGCCTGCAGCGAGCGCAGCCCCGGCGTGTTGGGGGAGGAGATGTTGCAGACGATGTAATCGGCCAGCCGGCAGGTGGCCGAGACGCCGACCACATAATCCTCGATGGCGTCCTCGCTCTCCTTGTTCTTCCCCACATTGGCGCCGACGATGCCCTTGGCCCCCGCCGCCCGGCGCTGGCCCAGGCGCGAGACGAACGGCGCCAGTCCCTGGCTGTTGAAGCCGAAGCGATTGATGACGCCTTCGTCCTCCTCCAGCCGGAACAGGCGCGGCTTGGGATTGCCCGGCTGCGGCCGGGGCGTGACCGTGCCCGCCTCGACAAAGCCGAAGCCGAGCTTCAGCACGGCACCCACCACCTCGGCATCCTTGTCGAAGCCGGCGGCCAGCCCGATGGGGTTGGGAAAATCGATGCCCCACACGCGGGTGGCCAGCACCGGATCGTCCGGCCCGGCCAGGCGCGGCACCAGCCCCTTGCGCAGGGCCTTGATGGTCAGGCCGTGGGCGCGCTCCGGCGAGATGAAGCGCAGCAGCGGCCGCGCGAGCACGTAAGGATCCATGGCGATCACTCGCCGGTGACGGCGGTGCCTCCATGGGCCTTCGACCAGCTGTGGGGATCGTGCAGGAACGATTCGATCTGCGCGACCTGCGCGCTCTCGAAGCGGTTGGACTTCTTCACCTCGGCCAGAATGTCCCACCAGGTGGCGAGCCGATGCAGCGTGAGGCCAGCATCGTTGAGGATGCCGGCGGCCTCGGAGAAGATGTCGTAATAGAAGAAGACAAAGCAGTGGTCGCATTCGGCGCCGGCGGTGCGCAAAGCGTTGACGAAATTCACCTTGCTGCGGCCGTCGGTGGTGAGATCCTCCACCAGCAGCACCCGCTGGCCGGGGGCCAGATGCCCCTCGATCTGGGCATTGCGGCCGAAGCCCTTGGGCTTCTTGCGCACATATTGCATGGGCAGCATCATCCGGTCCGCCACCCAGGCGGCAAACGGGATGCCCGCGGTCTCGCCGCCGGCCACCGTGTCAATCTGCTCGTAGCCGATCTCGCGATAGATGGTGGAAACGCCGAAATCCACCAGCGTCTGCCGCACGCGGGGGAAGGAGATCAGCCGCCGGCAGTCGATATAGACCGGGCTCGCCCAGCCCGAGGTGAAGATGAAGGGCTCACCCGACGAAAAGCGCACCGCCTCCACCTCCAGGAGCATCCGCGCGGTCTGCTCGGCGATGGTCGCCTGATCGGCAAAAGCTGTGACATTGGCCATGTGCGGCGCGCCTCTCGGTCCAGGTCAAAATGCGGGGCGAGCGAAGGCCGGCCCAAATGCGGGCATATATCAGAGCTGCGGCTTCGCGCCACCCCGCCTGCGACAACGGGCGCTGGCAAAATCACCGGAACCGGGGTCGCCCCGCGTCCCCTGCGGGCCTGCCCCGCGCCTCACGCCGCCTTGGCGAGGCGGGCGGCATGCTCCAGGGCCATTTCCAGCCGGTCGTTGCCCCAGAACAGCGCGCCATCCGAGGTGATGAAGCTCGGCGCGCCGAACACGCCGCGGGCCTTGGCCTCCTGGGTCTGGGCGCGCAGGCGGTCCTTGTTGGCGGGGGCTTCGGCCTCGGCCATGATGTCGGCGCAGAAATGGCCGAGGGACGCCAACACCTGCCGCACCGTCTCCCGCTCGCCGATGTCCCGCCCGCCGGAAAACTCCGCCTGGAACACGGCGCGGGAGAAGGACGGGCGGGACGCATCGTTGAGGAAGATCGCCACCCGCGCCGCCAGAAGGCCGTTGGCCGGAAACGGATCGGGCCGCGTCACCGGCGGCAGGCCGTCTCGGGCGACGAGGCGGTCCATGTCCACCCACATATGCGCGCCCTTGATGGGGAAGACGTTGAAGGGCGACGAGGTGTAGCCCTGGTCGGAAAAGATGGGACCGAGCAGAAACGGCTTCCACCGCACCAGGACACCAGCGGCTTCCGCCAGCGGCGTGATGCGCATGGCCGTCAGGTAGGAATAGGGCGAGGCGAACTCATAGTAGAAATCGAGCGTGGCGCTGGTCATCGCTCCCTCCTCCCTGTAGATGCGCAGGCGATGCGGCTGCGACTGTGCGTCCGCGCGGTGGACCTCGGCAAGGTCGGGGTGTTCCGTATTGTGATGCCGCGCGCCGCATGCGCAAGCAGGGAGTCGGCGCCAGGGCCCCGGTCCCCGGCGTCGGCGTGAGGAGAAGGTGACGCCTTGAAGTGGGTGCTGTTCTTCGCGCTGGTGATCGGCGCCGCGGTGGCGATCCTGTTCACCGTGTTCCCCGAATGGGACCTCGCCATCACCGGCCTGTTCTGGGATGCCTCCCACCGCTATTTCCCCCTGGCCGGCACCGGCTGGGCGCGAACGGCGCGGTCGCTCGCCAATTATATTCCCTGGGCCATCGCCCTGCCCGCCTTCGCCGCGCTGGCGCTGAAGGTCATCTTCCCGCGGCGGCGCATGTTCATGCCGGCGCGCGCGGCGGTGCTGCTGGCGCTCACCATGGCGCTCGGGCCGGGGCTGGTGGTGAACGGTATCCTGAAGCAGGAATGGGGGCGCCCCCGCCCCGTGCATGTGGATGATTTCGGCGGCAAGGCCGAGTTTCGGCCCTGGTATGCCACCGACGGCACCTGTCCCGGCAATTGCTCGTTCGTGTCGGGCGAAGGCGCGCTCGGCTTCTGGCTGGTGGCCCCGGCGAGCCTTCTGCCCCCCGGCCCGCTCCGGGCGGTGGCGCTCGTGGGCGCGGTGGCCTTCGGCGCGGCGGCGGGCGGGCTGCGCATCACCTTCGGCGGACATTTCTTCACCGACGTGGTGTTTTCCGGCGTGCTGGTGGTGCTGATCGTGGTGCTGGTCCGCCTGTGGCTCTACGATCGGCGCGGCGCCCCGTCCGATGCGGTGGTGGAGCTCGCCATCGGCCGGGTCGCCCTGAAGCTGCAGAAAGGCGCGCGGGCATTGTGGCGGCGCGCGTGCGCCGCGCTCCGGCGCAGGCTCACCCGCGCCGGCCGATAGCCCATGCGACGCGGCGGCGTCCGGCGATGCAATGAAGCGACGCAATGAAGTGCTGCAATGAAGTGCTGCAATGACTTGCCAGCGCGGCGCGCGGGCCTATAGTCCGCGCCAGCTTTCCGTTAAATCCTCACATGCTTCGAGAGACCTGATGGCGCGTGACGTGAAGAAGGTGGTGCTGGCCTATTCCGGCGGGCTCGACACCTCCGTGATCCTGAAATGGCTCCAGACCACCTACAAATGCGAGGTGATCACCTTCACCGCCGACCTCGGCCAGGGCGAGGAGCTGGAGCCGGCGCGCAAGAAGGCGGAGCTCCTGGGCATCAAGCCGGAGAACATCTTCATCGAGGACGTGCGCGAGGAATTCGTGCGCGACTATGTGTTCCCCATGTTCCGCGCCAACGCGGTCTATGAGGGGCTGTACCTGCTCGGCACCTCCATCGCCCGGCCGCTGATCGCCAAGAAGCAGATCGAGATCGCGCGCAAGACCGGCGCCGACGCCGTCTCCCACGGCGCCACCGGCAAGGGCAACGACCAGGTGCGCTTCGAGCTCGGCTATTACGCTTTGGAGCCGGAAATCACCGTCATCGCGCCCTGGCGCGAGTGGGACCTGACCTCCCGCACCCGGCTGCTGGAGTTCGCCGAACAGCACCAGATCCCGATCTCCAAGGACAAGCGCGGCGAAGCCCCGTTCTCTGTGGACGCGAACCTTCTGCACTCCTCCTCCGAGGGCAAGGTGCTGGAGGACCCGGCCGAGGACGCCCCCGAATACGTCTACCAGCGCACCATTTCTCCGGAAGCCGCCCCGGACGAGGCCACCCTCATCACCATCGCCTTCGAGAAGGGCGACGCTGTGGCCATCGATGGCGAGGCGCTCTCGCCCGCCACTCTGCTCACCAAGCTGAACGCACTCGGCAAGGCCAACGGCATCGGCCGCCTGGACCTGGTCGAGAACCGGTTCGTGGGCATGAAGTCGCGCGGCGTCTATGAGACCCCCGGCGGCACGATCCTGCTGGCGGCCCACCGCGGCATCGAGAGCATCACCCTGGACCGCGGCGCCGCCCACCTCAAGGATGAGCTGATGCCGCGCTATGCGGAGCTGATCTATAATGGCTTCTGGTTCTCCCCCGAGCGGGAGATGCTCCAGGCCGCCATCGACCACTCCCAGGCCTATGTAACCGGCGAGGTCACGGTGAAGCTCTATAAGGGCAACGCCACCGTCATCGGCCGCAAGAGCCCCTATTCGCTCTACAATCAGGAGCTGGTCACGTTCGAGGAAGGGGCGGTCGCCTACGACCATCGCGACGCGGCGGGCTTCATCAAGCTCAACGCCCTGCGCCTGCGCACCCTCGGCAGCCGCGCCCGGAAGATCTCCGAGTAAGCGGCCGGGCTGAGATGGGAACGCGACCGGGACCATGTCCCGGTCGCTTCTTCGTCAGCTGGCGCTCTGGTTCATGCCAAATGCCGCTTGAAGCGAGGCAAGGGCTTGGCCGTCAATATACACGGACCCGTCCGGATCGTTAGCACTCTCCCATTCATCATCATCCCAGAATACCAGCGTCGCAGAGCTGTTCTTGGAAAGGGTACGCAACGCCCGCGTGAGCCCTTTTCCAAACCGAGAGCTATATTCCACCCATTTCGTGATCTGGAAGACGCTCTTCATCTCGGAAAAAGTAATCTCGCCATTGTTAGCCGCGATAACTCTCAGGAACTCAACGGTCTTGGGATCAACGTTCCGTAGCAACTCCTGTGCCTGATCCACTTTCAGTGGGAAACTCCTCTCTGGCACGATCGTCGACTGTAGTGCGAGTTTGACGATCTCCTGCAGGACCTGGGGGAATATCGTACCCTCAAACACGGTCTTGCCCGCGACCTGCAGCGAGAAGGGAATTGACGGAACTGCTTCATTATTCATGATGGCAACTCTCCTGAGTATGACATTGGCTTCGGAGAGCCCTGCCTGGGCGCCTTGACTCACTCAGGCAGGGCGTCACCGCTGGATAGCGGCGACCGACCGACCGTATAGCGAGTCATATCGGCCGTCAACCATATACAGACTGCCGTCGCTCGGAAATCACGCGCGCCTAAGAGATCTGAGCTCCACCCTAACCTCTTAGAGAGCAAGGGCGGCCACCAAGTTATTCAGATGCCTTATATGCGCTAGCGTTCAAAAAATCGGAGTTCCCGCGATGATGTCGTTTTTCCCCGGCCGCCGCCGCTTCTCCGACCTTTCGGAAAAGGAAGTGCTCGCCCTCGCCATTTCCTCGGAGGAAGACGACGCGCGGGTCTATGCGGACTATGCCGACTATCTGCGCAAGGATTACCCTGACACCGCCAAGGTGTTCGAGGCCATGTCGAAGCAGGAGACCGGGCACCAGCGCAACCTGACCCGCGAGTTCGAGCGGCGGTATGGCCCCCACGTGCCGCTGATCCGCCGCGAGAGCATCGCCGGCTACTATCAGCGCCGGCCGGTCTGGTACGTGTGCAACCTCGGCATCGCGCGGATCCGTCAGGAAGTGGGCCTGATGGAGGACGAATCGGCGAACTTCTATCGCCACGCCAAGGAGCGGGCCACCGATCCGGAAACCCGCGCCCTTCTGGAGCGCCTCTATGGGGAGGAGCTCCAGCACGAGGAGATCGCCGGCGAATTGGCCGCGCGCTATCTGCCCGTGGACAAGAAGGAGGAGGAGGACGAAAAGGCCCGGCGCCAGTTCGTGCTCACCTGGGTGCAGCCGGGCCTCGCGGGCCTGATGGACGGCTCGGTTTCCACCCTGGCCCCCATCTTCGCCACCGCCTTCGCCACCCAGAACTCGCACACCACTTTGCTGGTGGGCCTCGCCGCCGCCGTGGGCGCGGGCATTTCCATGGGCTTCACCGAGGCGGTGCATGACGATGGCGTCATCTCTGGGCGCGGCTCGCCGCTCAAGCGCGGCATCGCCTCCGGCTCCATGACCGCGCTGGGCGGCCTGGGCCACGCCTTGCCCTATATCATCCCCGATTTCTGGACCGCGACCGCCATCGCCATCGCCGTCGTGTTCGTGGAATTGTGGGCCATCGCCTTCATCCAGAACCGCTTTATGGAAACGCCTTTCTGGCGCTCGGTGATGCAGGTGGTGCTGGGCGGCGCGCTGGTGCTGGCGGCCGGCATCTTCATCGGCGGAAGCTGAGCCGAACGGATCGGGCGGCCTGACGCAAGATCGTGGCCCCGGCGGGCGCCATTGGCGCTACCATGGGGCCACGCGCAGGAAGGAGGCCGCCATGTTCGCCATGGTTCTCAACCGCCCCGGGGAAAAGCTCATCGGCGAGAGCCGGCCCGATCCCGTGCCCGGCCCCGGCGAGGTGCTCATCACCGTCACCGCCTGCGGGGTCTGCCGCACCGATCTGCACGTGTTGGACGGCGAATTGCCCCAGACCCGCCCGCCCATCGTGCCCGGCCACGAGATCGTCGGCCGGGTGGCGGCGCTCGGGGCCGGGGTGTCCCACCTCAAGCTCGGGGAGCGGGTGGGGGTGGGCTGGCTTGGCCATGCCTGCGGCACCTGCCCCTATTGCGCCGCGCAGGAGGAGAACCTGTGCGACACGCCGGAATTCACCGGCTGCACCCGCGACGGCGGCTTCGCCACCCACACCGTGGCCGATGCCTCCTTCACCTATCCCCTGGGGGAGGAGGGCGACGACGCCGCGCTGGCGCCGCTGTTGTGCGCCGGGCTCATCGGCTGGCGCACCTTGAAGATGGCGGGCGAAGGCCGGCGCATCGGCATTTACGGCTTCGGCGCGGCCGCCCACATCATCGCCCAGGTGGCGCGCTGGCAGGGCCGCGAGATCTTCGCCTTCACCCGCCCCGGCGACACCAAGGCCCAGGACTTCGCGAAAAGCCTCGGCGCCGTCTATGCCGGCCCCTCCGACGCGCCGGCCCCGGAGCCGTTGGACGCGGCCCTCATCTTCGCTCCGGCGGGCGAGCTGGTGCCCCAGGCCCTGCAGGCGGTGAAAAAGGGCGGGCGCGTGGTGTGCGGCGGCATCCACATGAGCGATATCCCCGCTTTCCCTTATCGCTGGTTGTGGGAGGAACGGAAGATCCTGTCGGTGGCCAACCTCACCCGCGCCGACGCCCACGAGTTCCTCGCTCTTGCCCCGAAGGCCGGCGTGACCACCCACGTCACCCCCTACCCGCTGATAAAGGCCAACGAAGCCCTCGACGACCTGCGCACCGGCCGCCTCACCGGCGCCGCCGTGCTGGTGCCGGGGCACTGACGCCAAGACCCGGCACGGGGCTTCGCATCGGGACCGGAAACGGCCCCCCTCGCGTCGGGGCGGGGCGAGCGCGCCCCTTCAGCGCTCCATCACATAGGTGCCGGGGGCCGGGCAGATGGGGGCGTAGCCGGGGCCGCCGAGGGGCGGCAGGCCGAAGGTGCCGGGCGCGGAATGGGCGCTGAGCCACTCTTCCCACGCCGGCCACCAGGACCCTTCCGCCGGCACATTGGCTTCCACCCATTCGTCTGCCCCGAGATGCAGCTCGCCCAGCTTGGTGGTGTGGATGCGATAATGCCGGTGCTTGTGCCCCGGTTCGCTGACGATGCCCGCATTGTGCCCGCCCGAGGCCAGCACGAAGGTGACATCGGTGTCGGTGAGCTGGTGGATCTTGTAGACCGACTTCCACGGCGCCACATGGTCGCGCTCGGTGCCCACCACGAACAGCGGCACCCGCAGGTTCAACAGCGACACCGGCCGCCCGTCCACCTCATAGCGCCCGGCGGCGAGGTCGTTGTCCATGAACAGCTTGCGCAGATAGTCCGAATGCATGCGATAGGGCATGCGGGTGGCATCGGCGTTCCAGGCCATGAGGTCGTTCATGGGCGCGCGTTCGCCCATAAGATATTCATGCACCAGGCGCGACCACACGAGGTCGTTGGAGCGCAGCATCTGGAACGCGCCCGCCATCTGTCCGGCCGACAGGTAGCCCTGGTTCCACATCATGCTTTCGAGCACATAGAGTTCGCTCGGGTCCACGAACAATTGCAGTTCGCCGGGCTCCGAGAAATCGGTCTGGGCCGCGAACAGGGTCACGGACGCCAGCCGGTCGTCATTGGCCCGCGCCATGGCGGCGGCCGCCACCGAAAGGATGGTGCCGCCCAGGCAATAGCCCACCGCATGCACCTTGCGGCCCGGCACCACCGCGCTCACCGCGTCGAGGGCGGCCATGACCCCGAGCCGGCGATAGTCGTCGAGCCCCAGGTCGCGGTCTTCCTCCCACACATTGCGCCAGGAGATGCAAAACACCGTGTGGCCCTTCTCCACCAGATAGCGCACCAGGGAGTTATGGGCCGAGAGGTCCAGGATATAATATTTCATGATCCAGGCGGGCACGATCAACACCGGCTCGGCCTTCACGCCGGGCGTTGTGGCGCGATACTGGATCAGCTCGATGAGATGATTGCGGAAGATCACCTCGCCGGGAGTGACAGCCACGTTCTTGCCGGGCACGAATGCCTCGGCGCCGGCCGGTGGCTGGTTGGTGGCCTTGCGCATCATGTCGTCGAGGGCGTTGCGCCAGCCCTGGACCACATTCATGCCCCCGGTCTCCAGCGTGCGGCGCACCACCTCCGGATTGGTGAAGGGGTTGTTGGAGGGGGAGAACATGTCGAGCATCTGGCGTGCCCCGAAGGCCACCACCGCCTCATTGTGGGGGGCGACGCCGGGCACGTCATGGGTGGCGTTGTGCCACCATTGCTGCTGGAGCAGAAACGCCTGCGACCAGAGGCGATAGGGCCATTCCTGCCATTCCGGCGCACTGAACCGCTCGTCGCCTTCCAGCGGCGAGATGGCGGGAGCGACACTGCGGTCAAGGGCGGCCGCCAGCATATTGGTGGCGAAGCGGGCGGTCTTGCGGCCGGCCTTGATGGCCAGTTCCGAGCGCTTGCCGGGCGCGGCGGACAGATGCAGCCACCAGTCCATGAAGGCGAGGGTGAGCGCGGTGGGCGAAAAGCCGGAGGTCATGTGCGCCACGCAGGCAGCCACCGCGCGATCCACCGCCCGCAGCGCCTCCAGGCCGCTGCCGCGGTCGAAGTCGGCGTCGTCGAGGCGGCTCAGCTTGGCGAGCGCCTGCGCCACCAGCTTGTCGGGCCGCGCCAGATCGGCGACGGCGGGCGCATCCTTCACACTCGACACGGCCTTGGCACCCGGCACGGCCGGCGGCACCACAGCCGGGAGCTGCGGCGCCGGGGCGGGCTGAAAAACGGGCGAGAGAGCGTCTTGCACGGCGCTGCGCGCGCCATCACCGGCTTGATCGACGGACACGACGGGATTTTCCGGAGACATCGACGGCTCATCCTCACGTCTGGGTGCGAGCACCCCGCACCTCTTTACATTCTGGCCCCGGCCGCGTCACAGCAGCGGTCCCCCGGGGCATCACCACGCCAAGACACGCGCCAAGACACGCGCCAAGACACACACGGAACCAAGACACACGGAACCAGGACACGCGCGCGGGAACCGCAATCATCGCGATCCGCGCCCACCGCCGCAAGGGCATGTCGCCGTGCGCGGCATCACGCCGCCCGCGCGGCGGCCAGGCGCCGCCGCCACTTGCGCGCAAAATGCCGCGACGACGCGTGGAACAATGTCCGATGCAGCGCCTGCGCCCGTCGCTTCAGACGTTTCTGCAAGCGCGCCATGGCGACACCGAGGCGCGCCACCACCCCCTCCTCCAGCGGCGGTGCGGCATCGCGCAGCATCCGTCTCAGGACTTCCATGTCGTGATGGGCCCCGAGCAGATCTCGCAGGCGCTGCGCGCGACGGGCCCGGGTCGCCCCCCGCCCCGCGGCCGCGCCGGCGAGAAAGCCCATCTGATACCGGTGCGCCACCACCCGCTTGCGGGTCTCGTGCATGGCGAGCGGATCGCCGAAGCGCCCGCGCCGCGCCGCGCGATAGCTCCGGCGCAGCCCCTCGACAGGGTCCACCCCTTCGGCTTCCGCGCCGAGCCCGCCATCAAGGCGGGCGCGGGCATCGGCGATGAAATCCATAAGCCGCGCACGCAACGGCGCCGCATCCAGGGCGGCGGGCGTGCCCACCACCGCGCGGGCGGCCTGAAGATCGCACAGCAGGATGACGCCGGACTGATCCAGAAGATCGAGCGCCTCCTGCGCGGCCGCCGCGTCGCGGGCCTGGGCAAGGCCGCGCGCCACCTCCGCCGCGGCATGCCGGGCGGCGCGGGCCAGCTCGCTCTCCAGAAGGCGCAGCAAGGCGCGATATTCTTTCAGGCCCTTGCGGGCGTCATGCACCATCTCCACGCCGTCGGGCTCGGCCGCCGCCCGCGCGATATGGCCGACCGCGGCACCAAGCGCCGCCCCCAGCGTCGCCGGCACGGCGGCGTCGAAGGAAGGGGGCTCCAGCTCGGGGCTGGCCAGATCGGTGGCTGGAACAGGAGGAGGGGCATCGCCGGTGTGTGTCATCGCTCGCCATCCAGATGAAACCATGCGGCCCCTGAGGGACTGCGAAAAAGGGGGCCGGCACCGCCGGGGCAACAGCGGACCATGCGCCTCGACCGCCCCGGCCGGAACCTGCCGCCCACCCATGCGCCCGGCACGCGCCATCATGTCATAACGCCAGCGCGACCTTCGCGTTCCCCGGATACCTCAGATTCGCTTACACCGCGCCGATGGCAGCGGGGTGACGCGATCTCAAGGGCGGTGCGGCACCCGCCACGGACGCAGCACGGTGGTCGCGAGCAGCGCGGCGGCCACCGATTTCAACACATCCCCCGGCAGGAACACCGCCGAACCGAGCGCCGCCTGCCTCAGGCTCAGGCCGGCGATGCCCGCCAGCGCCGGAATCCCACAGGCATAGAGCACCAGGACACCGCCCGCGAACGCGGCCACCAGCGCCCCGGCGAAAGCCGGCAGCCGCAGCCGTTCGGCCAGCCACCCGGTGACGAAGGCGCCGGGAATGAAGCCCAGGAAGAACCCCACCGTGGGACCGGCCAGAAGGCCCAGCCCGCCGCGCCCGCCGGTGAGCAGCGGCGCGCCGAGCAGCACCACCAGGACGAACAAGCCGCTGGCCGCCGCTCCGCCCCGCGCGCCCAGGACCAGGCCCGCCAGCATCACCCCCAGGTTCTGGGTGGTGATAGGCACCCCCGGCAGCACCGGCAGGAAAAACGGCGGCACCAGCCCCAGCGCGCCGATGAGCGCCGCCATGAGGGCGATGCGAACCAGCATCCGTGTGTCCACCTCAGTCCTCCCTTTGGCGCGCGGAAAAGCCGCGCGCATCCAGCGCCTCGGCCACCTGGTCGGCCCCCTTCAGCGCGCCGGTGAAGAACGCTCCCACCAGCGCCAGCCCCGGCCGCCGCGGGCTGCGGGCGCGCCATGCCTCGGCCCGGCCGTGCCAGCTCGCGATCAGCACCGGCACGAACCGCAGCACCAGCGCCACCGCCAGCGACAGCCGCCGGGCATCGAGGCCGAAGCGCTCGAACGGGCGCAAGGCCACCATCAGCGCATCCATCATGTCCTGAAGGCGGGTGGAGAGGGTGACGAGATCCGCCAGCAGTACCATCAACAGAATGCGCAGCAGGCTTGCGGCCGCCACCGTCGGCGTGGTCGCCCAGAGCTGCAACGCCCCGATCACCACCAGCACCGGCAGCAAGGCCCGCCATTGGAAAAGGCGCGCCACCCCCGCCCGCCCGAGGCCGGCATAGACCAGCACCACGCCCGCGAGCGCCAGCGCCAGCACGAACGGATTGTCGAGCGGCACCAGGAGGACGGAGAGCAGCGCGAGCCCGATGAGCTTTGCCCCCGCCGGCAGGCGGTGCAGCAGGCTGCGGCCCGGCAGGTAGCCGCCGATCATCGCGACCTCGGTCCCGGCAGGTTTGCGCCCTGGACGTGCCGCGCCGTGGAGACGCCCCCTCCCCGCTCAAGCCGTGCCCGCGCAACTCGTGCCCGTGCATGGGCCTCGTAAAGGGGCAGCACCTCGCCCGGCGCGCCATCGGCGGCGACCGCGCCCGCATGCAGCCACACCACCCGATCGAAGCCCGCGAGAAGCCCCAGGTCATGGCTTGCCATGAGCACCTGCTGATCGAGACCGGCGAGCCGCTCGGAGAGGGCGAGCCGCGTCGGCAGGTCGAGCGCGGAGAAGGGTTCATCGAGCAGCAGCACGCGCGGCCCCGCCGCCAGCGCGGCAAGGATGCACACCAATTGCTTCTGCCCCTCGGACAATTCGTCCACCGCGCGCTCGCCCCAGCCGGCGCAGCCGTGCTCGGCCAGAAGCCGTTCCGCCGTGGCGCGCGCGGCGACCTTGGATTGCCCCTGCTCCAGGGGGCCGAACGCCATCTCCTCGCGCACCGTGGGGAAGATGATCTGGTGATCCACGTTCTGGAACACGAAGCCCACATGGGCCGGCAGCACCCGCCGGTGACGCCGGGTGTCCAGCCCCACCACCTCCACCGTGCCGGCGTCGGGCAGGATCAGCCCGTTGAGGAGCCGCAGCAGGGTGCTCTTGCCGGAGCCGTTGTCCCCCACCAGGCCGATACGGCGCTCGCCGAGGGTCAAATTGAGGCCGGAGAACACCACCCGCGTGCCGCGCGTCACCTCCACCGCGTCAAGGCGCGCGCCGCCGTCGGGCAGGGGCGGGGCGGCAGGGGGAGAGGACGGGAAGGGCGAAAACGGCATGCGCGGCACCTGTCGGCTCCTCGATATACCGATCCCCGCCCGGCGCAACCCCCCAACAGCACGCGCGGCGGGCGCGACGGCCGCGCCAGTGGCACCCGGTGCCGGGGTGGCGTATCACCCGCCCATGCGGGCCGCCCGCGCGCGGCCTCGACCGACGTGTGACCCCAAGGGGGAAGCGATGACCGACCGGGAACCGATGACCGACCAGGGGCCGGCGCCCCACCTGCCCCTCGGCGCGCCGGTGGCGGGGCCAGCCGCCCGCCGCCCGGCGCCGGTGACCCTGGACGGGCGCCATGTGCGCGTGGTGCCGTTCGACGTCGCCCGCCACGGACCGGACCTCCACGCCTTGTCCCACGGCCCGGACCACGCGGCGCTGTGGGCCTATCTGAGCCCCGAGCCGTTCGCCGATCTTCATGCCTTCACCCGCTATTATGCCGAAGCGGCGGCCAAGGCCGATCCGCTGCTGTTCGCCATCGAGGAGGCCGACACCGGGCGCGCGGTGGGCCACGCCACCTACATGCGGGTGGAACCGACGCATCGGGTGGTGGAAGTGGGCAATATCCTGTTCACGCCGGCGCTTCAGGCGCGGCCGGGCGGCACCGAGGCGATGTTTCTCATGGCGCGCCACGCCTTCGAGACCCTCGGCTTTCGCCGCTATGAGTGGAAATGCAACGCGCTCAACACCCCCTCCCGGCGCGCGGCGGAGCGGCTCGGCTTCACCTTCGAGGGGGTGTTCCGCCAACACATGATCGTCAAGGGGCGCAATCGCGACACCGCCTGGTTCGCGCTGCTCGACCAGGACTGGCCGCGCGCGAAGGCGGCCTTCGAGGCCTGGCTCGACCCCGGCAATTTCGACGCCGAAGGCCGCCAGCGCCGCACCCTGCGGGAGATTCGCGCCGGCCTTCCGAACCGGATGTGAGGCGCCCTCAGGCGGCGGCGGGGGTCAGGTCCCGCTCCACCAGGGCGCAGATGGCGGCCCGCAGTTCGGGCATCATGCGGCGATAGGCCCGGCGCCGCTCCTGCGGGTCGGGCAGGCGCGCGACGTCCTCGAAGCCCCAGCCACGCAGGCGCAGCAGGTGCATCCAGGGCAGACGCCGCGCCGCCCGGTGCGCGTCCGGCACCAGCGCCACCACCGCGTCGACCCGCGGCGCACCGGAAAGCCCGAACAATTCCACCGGCTTGGAGGACAGGCCGTCGATCGCGACACCGTCCCGCTCCAGGCAGTCGAGGGCGGCCCCGTCCACCGGCCCGGCCAGCGCCGTGGCCGCGCTGAAGGCGCGCACCCGCGCGTAGATGTGCATGGTGAGGGCCTCCGCCATCAGGCTCAGCCCGGCATTGTCGCGGCAGACGAAGAGTATGGACGGACGCGTAATCATGAGGCCCCTCCTGTTGCCGGATCGCCGCGCACACCCCGATCCGATTCGGCTCGGGCGGGAACCTAGGCGCATCCCTCGACGCAGGCATGACACTCGCAGTCGGCGCGACGGCCGGGGCGCGCGGATTTCGGCGTCCCGCGATGAAAAGCGCGTGCCCGCGCCGCTTCCGCGCCTGACATCAAACCTTGATCTGGCGTTAACCATTCCGAAGTCGTTCCACGAGATCAATGGGATGCTGGCGGAAACACTGATTCGCGAACTCTTCGCCGGCTGGCAGATGTGGAGGCGAGAATGGCGAAGACAGAAGTCACCAGCGCCGCGGTGAGCAAAATCGCAGCGAAGGCGCTCAAGGATCCCGGCAGCGTGACCCACGACGAGATCAAGGCGCTGGCGGCATCCTGCCTGACCCAGGTGCCGGACAAGCCCAAGGCCGAGCCGAAGGTGACCGCGTCCAAAAGCGCCGTTTCCAAAAGCGCGGAGTCGCCGGTGAAGGCGACCGCGGCCAAGACCCCCTCCCCCAAGGCCGCCACACCCAAGGCCGCCCCCCCGAAAGCTGCGGTCGCCAAGGCCACCGCACCGAAGGCAACCGCGGCCAAGACTGCCGCGGCCACCACGCCTGCACCCAAGACCGCAGCGCCGACCAAGAGCGCGGTCACTGTGGCCCCGGCGAAGCCGGTGGCCAAGGCTGCCGCGAAACCGGCGGCCAAAGCCGAGACCAAGCCGGCCGCAAAGGTCGCTGCGGCGAAAACGCCGGTAGCCCAGCCAATGGCCAAGACGGCGACGAAGACGAAGACCGTGGCGAAGACGGCGGCCGCGCCCGCGGTGACCGAGACGACGCCGGCCGCTGCTCCGGCCACGGATGCGCCGGCCCCAGCGGCCGCCAAGGCCGGGGCCAAGACCGTGGCCAAAACGACCGCCAAGAGCAGCGCCAAGGCCCCGGTAGCCAAGGCCCCGGTAGCCAAAGCTCCCGCGATCAAGGCTCCCGCGACGAAGGCCCCCACCTCCAAGGCCCCCGCGAAGGCACCCCGCAAGAGCTGATGGCCCCGCGCACCGGGGCGGAGGGTTGAAACCGTTGCCATTCGGCCTCGGCCGAGGCCGGCGGGCGAGGCCCGGGCGTCGGGCTCCCGACCTCATCCTCAAGCGTGGCGGATACCGCCGCGCTTGAGGGACGGCCGAGCGATCACGCACAGGGAAAAATGTCCGTACGCCTCGCGCGCACGGAAAGCCCATAAAGGTAAAGGCCCATAAAGCCAAAGGCCCGCGAGTGAAGCTCACGGGCCTTTGGTCTGGAATGCGAGCCGGCCGGCATGACCGGCCGGGGTTTTGTCACTGCTGTGGCAGCGGGCCGGTGCGACCGATGTTGAAGATCTGCACCCGGCGATTGATGGCCGCGTCCGGATTCTTCGTGTTCTGCAACGCCTCTTCGCCCAGCCCGACGGACTCGATGCGGCGCGGGTCCACCCGGAAGGTGCTGGTGAGCGCCTGGGCGATGGCGTCGGCGCGCTCCTGACTGAGCTTCATGTTGTATTCGCGGGTGCCGGTGGCGTCGGTGTTGCCGACCACCAGGAACTTGTAGCCGAGCAGCACCGGATTGTGCATGGCGTCGGCGATGGCGCCGAGGGTGCGGTAGGACGAAGGCTTCACCATCGCCGAGTTCAGGTCGAACTCGATCTCCACATTGATCTGCGCCAGCTGGTCGAGCTGCAGCGCCAGCGGCGGGCGGCTCTCGGGCGGGCCCTGATACTGCATGTGGGCCTTGGCGAGGTCGCGCAGCGCCTCCGCCGACACGCCGGGCACATCGCTCACCGAGCTGGTGAGGCCCTGGACGATCTCGGCATTGGGCGTGAAGGCCTGGGCCGCCGCGGGCGAAACCGCGCCGAGCGACAAGGCCGCGCCGGCGCACAGGGCGCCGAAGGCGAGGGTGACACGCGAAAGGGTCATGGTGCCCATCTCCTGCTTCTTTGCGGCGCGCATCAGCGGTAGCCGGCATTGGTGAGGGCGGCGGTGCAGGCCTGGCTCACCACCTTGGACGCCTCCAGGAGGCAGGACACCAGATTGCCGTCGCCGGGCACCACGCCGGGACAGAACTCGGCCCGGTCGCGGTCGCAGACCTTGTACACGGCCTGCTGGGCGGCGGCACGGGCCTCGGTCATCTGGCGGATGGATTCGTGGTTGGCGGCGCAGGCCGGCGACAGCTCTGCCTGATGGGCCGCGAGGCACTGGTTGATGGCCCCATCGCCGAGATTGACGCCCCGGCAGTGCCGCATGATGTCTTCGCCACAATGCTGGGCCAGAAGGCCGGCGGCTTCGGCGTAGCTGACCGTCTGCGCATGGGCCGACGCCGCTGGCAGCGCCAGCAGCGCCGCCAGGACAAGTCCTGCGAACTTCATCTAGATCTCCCCCTCACCCCGGACCGCTGCGCGGCCCCGCGGAAGATTGACCATGACCATGGGAGAACGGTCAACCGCGAACATCGGCCGGGCGCCGGGAACCGCCTAATTCCGGTGGCCGTAGGTCTTCACCTCGATTTCCTCGCCGGCGGCACCCACCACGCCGAGGGGATCGGCCGCGAGCTCAAGGTCGGTGGCGTCCACCGCCGCCGCGCCGGGCGCTTCCATCTCCTCCGGCATCCGGGTGCGCGGCCGCAGCAGCACATGCCCGCCCACCGCCACCAGCGCCATCACCGGCACCAGCGTGACCAGCCCCGCCAGCGGCGCGGGCAGGAGCGCCGCCACCGCGGTGCCGAGGAAGCCGCCGCCGATCTGCATGAAGCCCATCAGGGCCGAAGCCGCGCCGGCGATGGTGGGAAAGCCCGCCAGCGCCGCCGTGGTGCACCCCGGCAGCAGCATGGCGATGCCGCAAGCCCACAGCCCGACGGGCCCCATCACGGTGAGCGTCGAGGGTTCCAGAATCCGCAGCCCGATCGCCAGCCCCGCCGCCCCGGCCAGCACCAGCACGAGGCCGAGGGGCACCAGAGCGGAAGCGCTCATGCGCTTCAGCAGGCGCCCGGCCACCAGCGTGCCGAACAGGAACGAGCCGGTCTGCCCGAGCATGGCGAGGCCGAACTCGGTGGGGGTGAGCCCCACCTGCTGGATCAGCACGAACGGCAGCAGCGCGGAGAAGGTATAGATGGCGCCCAGGCCACCGCCCAGGACGAGGCTGGCCCGCATGAAGGTGCGGTCGCGGAGAAGCCGCGCGTAGCTCCGGGCGATGCGCCCCGGCGCGGCCAGGGCCGGATCCCGCGCGCGGTTCGTCTCCGGCACGAAGAATGAGAGCAACCCCAGCAGCACCACGCCATAGATGGCCATGGCCACGAAGATCATGTGCCAGCCCGCGGCCCCCAGGATCAGCCCGCCGAGGCTGGGCGACACCGCCGGCCCGATGGCGAGCATGGTGCCGATGAGGTTCATGATGCGGGCGGAGGTCTGGCCGATATATTGATCGCGCACGATGGCGCGCGAGATGGCGATGCCGGCCGCGCACCCCACCCCCTGCAGGCCGCGCCCCAGGATCAGCCAGCCCATGGTCGGGGCCCAGGTCGCGACCAGCGCGCCCAGCATGTAGATGCCGAAGAAGGACAGCGCCACCGGCCGCCGCCCGAAGGCATCCGACAACGGCCCGCAGGCCAATTGCGAGAATGCGAAGCCCAGGAAGAACACCGTGAGCGTCAGCTTCACGGTGGCGGGGGTGGTGTCGAACGCGCTCACCAGGGTCGGCATGGCCGGCGTGTACATGGCCAGGCTGATGGGACCGAGCATCACCATCAGCGCGCCGATGACGGCGACGCGCAGCTCCGACATCATCGGCGTCGGCGCGGGCGAGAGCGATGCGGTGGTGAACGCGGCAGGCTTCATTTGTCGTCCTTGTCCCCGTCGTCCCGCCCCTCCTCCTCGCGGCAACGGGCGAGGTTGTCGCGGATGAGCAGGAGAAATGCGCGCAGCCGGGCCTGATCGGCTTCGGAAAAGCCGGTGAGTGCCTCGCCCCGGGCCACCGCCGCCGCCGCCTGCACGCCAGCAAGGTAAGGTGTTGCCGCCGCCGTGAGGCGCACGATCTTGGCGCGCCGGTCGCGGGGGTCGGTCTCCCGCGCCACCAGCCCTTGGCTTTCGAGCGCGTCGAGGAACCCCACCAGCGTCATGGGCTCCACATTCATTTTCACCGCCAACGCGCTCTGCCGCAGACCCGGATGCAGGTCCACATAGGCCAGCGTCCGCGCCTCTCCCGCCGTCAGGCCGAGGCCGGCGTGGGTGAAGGCGCGGTCGATGCGGGCGCGATAGAGGCGCGCCGCATCGACGAGCAGGAAGCCGAGAGGAGTGTCCGCCATTTCATTGCCAATCTTATTGTAAGGTAGCCTTAGCTTCAATACTCATGCGCCGCGTATTGCGTCGCCGGACGAGGGGTCTATGTGTGGAACGCCCCTTTGGAGAGCCCCCATGCCCTGGTCAGTGACCATCGGACGCCTCGGCGAGACCGCCATCCGCATCCACGTGACGTTTCTGCTGTTCCTGGTGTGGATCTGGGCCGCCTACTATCGCACCGGCGGAGCCGATGCGGCCTGGCAGGGGGTGTTGTTCGTCGCCCTCCTGTTCGCCTGCGTCCTGCTGCACGAACTGGGGCACGTTTTCGCCGCACGTCACTTTGGCGTGAAGACCCCTGACATTACCCTGTGGCCATTCGGAGGCATCGCCAGCCTGGAACGCATTCCGGAGAAGCCTTCCGAAGAGCTGCTGGTGGCCATCGCCGGGCCGCTGGTGAATGTGGCGATCGCCGCCGTCCTGCTGCTCATCCTCGGCGCCAGCGCCAATGTGGAGGACCTGTCCAAGATCGAGGATCCCGGCACCTCCATGCTGGTGAAGCTGGCGGGGGCCAACATCTTCCTGGTGGTGTTCAATCTCATCCCCGCCTTTCCCATGGACGGCGGGCGGGTGCTGCGCGCCCTATTGGCCATGAACATGGGGTTCGGCCGGGCCACGGCTGTGGCGGCCTCGATCGGCCAGGGCATCGCCATCGCGCTCGGGCTCGCGGGCATCTTCTTCAATCCGATGCTGATGATCATCGGCGTGTTCGTGTTCCTCGCCGCCTCCGGCGAGGCCGGGCAGGTGCAGCTGAAGGAAGCCTCGCGCGGGCTCAGCGTGGCCGACGCCATGATCACCCATTTCGAGACCCTCGGCCCCACCGCCACCGTGGACGAGGCCGCCGACGCGCTCATCCGCACCACTCAGCGGGAGTTTCCGGTGGTGGACGGCGCCGGCCACCTGCGCGGCGTGCTCACCCGCGACGCCATGATTCGCGCGCTGAAGGACGAGGGCCCGCAGACCCCGGTCATCGCGGTGATGCAGAAGGACATTCCCACCGTGGAGGCCCGCGCCCGGCTCGATGCGGCGCTGAAGCTCATCACCTCCACCCAGGCGCCGGCCGTGGGCGTGCTCGATGGCGGCGGACGCCTGGTCGGCCTGCTCACGGCGGAAAACGTGGGCGAGCTGATGATGCTCCACGCCGCCCGCCCCGATCACGGCGCCAGCCTGTTCCACCGCGCGGGCTGACCGCATCGCGCGCCTGGATTGAAGCGTGTCCGGCTGAAGCGCTCTCAGATAAAGCGCTCCGGCACCGGTCGAGGACCGGTGCCGGCGGGATCAGATGCGCTCGGCCACCAGAAAATAGTTCACGTCGAGATCCGGCGAGAGCTTGAACGCGCGGGTCAGCGGATTGTAGGCGAGCCCCGCCTTCTGCGTCGGCGCGTAGCCGGCCGCCGCCAGCGTCGCCTCCAGCTCGTCGGGGGTGATGAACTTGTCCCACTTGTGGGTGCCCGGCGGCAGCCACCGCAGCACATATTCGGCGCCCACGATGGCCAGGGCGAAGCTCTTGGCGGTGCGATTCAAAGTGGAGAGGATGAGCAGTCCCCCCTCCTCCACCAATTGCCCGGCGGTGCGCACGAACAGGCCGACATCGGCCACATGCTCCACCACCTCCAGCGCCACCACCACATTGAAGCGGGAGCCGCGGGCGGCCAGCTCCTCCGCCGTGGACGGCAGGTATTCGATATCGAGGCCGGAGGCCCGGCCGTGGGCGCGGGCCACGTCGATATTGCCGGGGGCCGGGTCGATGCCGGTCACCTGCGCCCCCATGCGCGCCAGGGGCTCGCTCAAGAGGCCACCGCCGCAGCCGATGTCGAGAACGCGCAAGCCGTGAAGCGGGCGCAGAGCCTTCTCGTCCCGCGAGAAATGGCGCACCAGGGCATCCCGCAGGAAGGTGAGACGCGCCGGGTTCATGGCATGGAGCGGGGCCATCTTGCCCTTTTCGTTCCACCACTCCGCGCCGAGCGCATCGAAGCGGGCGACCTCCTCCGGATCGACCGTGGCCTGGTTGAGCGGCATGTTCGGCCTCCTTCTCGCCGTCGGGGCAGTGGAACCAGATGGTGAGCTTTACGCACCCCACGGCGGCGCCACAAGGGCGCTGGAACAAAGCGCGGCGCGGCCGCGTGCCGCGATTCGCGCACCCTTTGTCCGCGTTTCGTTCCGCGTTCCGCCATCCACACCTTTCGCCATCGCCCCCGCGCCCCAATATGGTACAGATCCCCCACACGGAAGCTGACGAAGCCAAAGCCGATGGACGACATCACCCAATGGGCCGTATTGCCGCGCACCGTGAGGGCGCGGGGGGTGAGCGCGGTCCTCGGCCCCACCAATACGGGCAAGACCCACCTCGCCATCGATCGCATGCTCGGCCATGAGAGCGGCATCATCGGTCTGCCGCTGCGCCTGCTCGCGCGCGAGGTGTACCAGCGCATGGTCGAGCGGGTGGGCGCCGACAAGGTGGCCCTCGTCACCGGCGAGGAGAAGATCAAGCCCAAGGCCGCGCGCTACTGGGTCTCCACTGTGGAGGCGATGCCGCGCGACCTCGACGTGTCGTTCGTCGCCATCGACGAGATCCAGCTCGCCACCGACCTCGACCGGGGCCACATCTTCACCGACCGCCTGCTGAACCGGCGCGGCCGCCACGAGACGCTGCTGCTCGGCTCGGCCACCATGCGCCCGCTGATCGAGAAGCTGCTGCCGGGCGTCACCGTGATGATGCGTCCGCGCCTGTCCACGCTCTCCTTCGCCGGCGAGAAGAAGATCTCCCGCCTGCCGCGCCGTTCGGCCATCGTCGCCTTCTCCGCGGAGGAGGTCTACGCCATCGCCGAATTCATCCGCCGCCAGCGCGGCGGGGCGGCGGTCGTGATGGGCGCGCTCTCCCCGCGCACCCGCAATGCGCAGGTGGAACTCTACCAGTCCGGCGACGTGGACTATCTGGTGGCCACCGACGCCATCGGCATGGGCCTCAATCTCGACGTGGACCATGTGGCCTTCGCCGCCGACCGCAAGTTCGACGGCTGGCAGTTCCGCCGGCTCAACCCGTCCGAGATGGCACAGATCGCCGGCCGCGCCGGCCGTGCGCTGCGCGACGGCAGCTTCGGCACCACCGGCCGTTGCCCGCCATTCGAAGAGCAATTGGTGGAGCAATTGGAGGCGCACGCGTTCGACACCGCGAAGGTGTTGCAATGGCGCAACTCCGTGCCGGATTTCAGCTCCATCCGCGCGCTGCTGGCCTCATTGTCGCAGCCGCCGCGGGAGGAGGGACTGACCCGCGCGCCCACCGCCGACGACGTCGCCGTGCTCGAAATCATGAGCCGTGACATAGAGGTGGCGGCGCGCGTGACCGCGCCCGCCCAGGTGGAACGGCTGTGGGACGTCTGCCAGGTGCCCGACTATCGCAAGGTGTCGCCGGGGGCCCACGCGGAGCTCGTCGCCACCCTGTTCGGGCATGTGGAAGGGGGGGGTTTCATCCCCGATGATTGGTTCAGACGTCAAATCGCCTTGACCGATCGCCCAGAAGGCGACATCGACACATTGTCGAGCCGGATCGCGCAGGTGAGGACTCTCACCTTCGTGGCCAACCGGCCCGACTGGCTCAAGGATCCGGAGCACTGGCAAGGCGTCACGAGAGGGGTCGAAGACAAGCTGTCAGACGCACTGCACGAAAGGCTGGCACAGCGTTTCGTGGATCGGCGGACCAGCGTGCTCATGCGGCGCCTGCGAGAGAAAAAGATGCTCGAAACTGAAATCAGCAAGACCGGCGACGTCACCGTCGAAGGACACGTGATCGGCCACCTCCACGGCTTCCAATTCCAGGCGGAACCCACCGCCGGCGGAGAGGAGGCCAAGGCGCTGCGCGTCGCCGCCCAGCAAGCGCTGGCCGGCGAGATCGAAGCGCGCGCCGCCCGCCTCGCCCAGGCGGTGGACGAAGCCTTCGTGCTCACCAACGACGGCACCATCCGCTGGACCGGCGAGGCGGTGGCCAAGCTCATTCCCGGCGACGAAGTGCTGAAGCCCCGCTTCAAGGTCATCGCCGACGAGCACCTGAGCGGCCCCGCCCGCGAGCAGGTGGACGCCCGCATCACCCTGTGGGTGGCCGCGCACATCGACAAGCTGCTGGGCGCGCTGTTGAAGCTCCAGGCGGCCGAGGATGTCACCGGCATCGCCCGCGGCATCGCCTTCCAGATCGTCGAATCACTCGGCGTGCTGGAGCGCGCCCGTGTGGCCGACGACATGAAGAGCCTCGAGCAGGCCGCCCGCGCCACCCTGCGCAGCCATGGCGTGCGATTCGGCGCCCACCATATTTACCTTCCGGCCCTGCTGAAGCCGGCGCCGCGGTCGCTGGCGCTTGAGCTTTATGCGCTGAAGCATGGCGGCCTCGCCCAGAAGGGCATCGACGAATTGCCGCACCTGGCGGCGTCGGGGCGCACCTCCATTCCCGTGGATCACGAGATCCAGAAGGGGCTCTACCGCGCCGTGGGCTTCCGCGTGTGCGGCGAGCGGGCGGTGCGCGTGGACATTCTGGAGCGCCTTGCGGATCTGATTCGCCCGGCCCTCGACTGGCGCCCCGCCTCGCCCGGCCCCAAGCCCGCCGGCGCCGTGGACGGGCGCGGGTTCACCGTCACCGTCGGCATGACCTCGCTGGCCGGCTGCTCGGGGGAGGATTTCGCCTCCATCCTGAAGTCGCTCGGCTACCGCATGGAGCGCCGCGCCCCGCCGCCGCCGGAAGAGGCCACCGCGGCCGAGCCGGCCGCCCCCGCGGAGCTGGCTCCGGCGCCCGAAGGCGCCATCGAGGCCGACCTGTTGTTCGATGCCCCGGTCGAATCGGATGCCCCGGCAGCGGAGATCGCGGCCCAGGGAATCCCGGACGAGACAAGCACGGACGAGGCGATCGCCGATGCGGCGGGCCCCGCCGAGGAGATCGTGGCGGCGGAAGCCGCCGCCGTTGAAGGCGAGGCCGAGCCGGTTCCCACCGCCGACGCCATCGAGGCGGAGATCGCCGTGGAGGCCCTGGAGGCCGCTGGCGACCCCACCGCCGCCGAGGTGGCGGCCGAGGTGGAGACGCCGGCCGCGCCCGGCGGTGCCGAAGCGGTGGAAGGCGCGCCCGCCGAGCCCGAGATGATCGAAGTGTGGCGGCCGGGCCGTCCGCCCGGCGCGCCGCGTCGCGATCGTCCCCAGCGGGAGGGTGCGCGCTTCGGCGGCAGGGATGGCGAGCGCAAGGACGGCGAGCGCAAGGAAGGACACCGTCGCGGCGGCGAGCGTCGCGAGGGCGGGCCTGGGCATCGCCGGCCCGAACGTCCGTCGGAGGCCCCGGCCGTGGAGGGCGCCGAGGGCGAGCGCGCGCCGCGCCCGCCGCGGGGCGAGCGTCCGCCGCGCGGTCCGCGCGAGGACAACCGCGCCCCGCGCCCCGAGCATCGCCCGCCCCACCAGGAGCGTCGCCGCGACAAGCCGGTGGACCCGGACAGCCCGTTCGCCGCCCTGGCCGCCCTCAAGGCGCGCATGGAATCGGACAAGAAGGGCAACTGAGCCGGCGAAGCCTAACGCCGGCACCCCACCAGGATCACGGACCGGGGCGGCCTCCCGATGGAGCCGCCCCGGCGCCTTGCGATGCAAGACGGAGTGTCGGTTCGCGTGAGGAAGCCGCGGTCTCGGGACAAGTTGGCGCAGGCGCCCGGCGATTCGGCCGGCGCCCAGACACCGGGCGATGACGCACCGGTAACGGACGGCGTCCCCGGCCGCCAGCGCCTCGACCGCTGGATCTGGCATGCGCGGGTGGTGCGCAGCCGCGCGGATGCCGCGGATTTGATCCGCGCCGGTCATGTGCGTCTCGACGGTACCCGCGTCACCACGCCGGCGCAGGCGGTGCGCGCGGGGCAGGTGCTCACCATCGCCCTTGATGCCCGGGTGCGGGTGCTGCGCGTCTTGAGCTTTTCTGAACGGCGCGGAGATGCTACATCCACCGTCGCGCTTTTCGATGAAATCACTGACAACTGAAGTGCAATAGGAGAGCGCGGCAAGCGCGCGCTTGCGCCCCGAGGACGGGTGCGCTACGCGAAGCCGCGAAAGGGATTGCCATGGCTTACGTCGTCACCGAGAACTGCATCCGCTGCAAGTACACGGATTGTGTCGCGGTGTGCCCCGTGGATTGCTTCTACGAGGGCGAGAACATGCTCGTCATCCACCCGGACGAATGCATCGACTGCGGCGTGTGCGAGCCGGAATGTCCGGCCGAGGCCATCAAGCCCGATTCCGAGCCGGGCCTGGAAAAGTGGGCGGCGCTGAACGCCCAATATGCCCAGGTGTGGCCCAACATCACCATCAAGCGCGACGCCTTGCCCGACGCCAAGGAATGGGACGGCAAGCCCGGCAAGGAGCCCCTGCTCTCCCCCGAGCCCGGCACCGGGGACTGAAGCCTTTTCCCGACCGCATCGCGCGCCCGACGGCACCCAGCGGCCATCCCGCGCGGCGCCGACGCGTGAAGCCGTGGCCTGCCCCAGCCGCGACAACCGCACCCTTCCGCCCGACCGGGAGCGCGCCGCACGGTGATTTGTGCGCAACGTCGTCTCGCGCGCCCGCGTACGGGGACCGCCCCGGTGTTCCCGATCGTTCTCGAGACGGTCAAGTTTCGATCCCCGCCGCCGCACGGGGGCGCCCCCGTCTCATTAACTCATGACCAGCACAAACAAAGTGGTGCCCTGTGCGCGAACCGGTCCGGGGAGGCTCCGGCCGCGCGGTGGGAGCCTCACGGCAGCTGGGTCAGTTGCTCGTATTGAGACACCACCACATGTCCCTCGGCATCGAGCCACGCGCGGCCATATTTGGACACGACCAGCTTGTCCACCTGCTGGTAAATGGTCCCGCCGGGGGGAGGCTGAGCGCCGGCCTTCATGCAGGGCACGTCCAGCGCCACCGCCATGCCGGGCTTGAAGGTGCTTCCCCGCTCCACCCGCCGCACGACGCCCTTCACGAGGCAGACGCCGTAACCGCCCGCGGGCGTGGTCACGGTCTTCACCCGCAGCACGATGATACTGGCGGCATCCCGCCGCGCATTCTCATAGACATAGGGCGGCATGAGCGCGAAGGCCGGTCCGGCCGCAAGCGTCGCAAGCACGGCCATGGCGGAAGCGAGCCCCTTGCACGCGCCTTGCCGCCCCCGCGCCGGAAGCGCCGCGTCGCCGGCCCGCATACCGCCTTGTGAAATTCCCCGGTCCATGGGTCCGTCTCCCTCGCGTTGGCCGTTTATCGGCGCGCGGTTTCGAACTATATAGCGGCCATGCTCGAAACACCTGAACACGGCACGGCACGCGCGGCCGCCAAGCCGGGCGATTTGCCCGATTATGCCCGCCGGCGCACCTTCGCCATCATCTCCCATCCGGACGCCGGCAAGACGACGCTCACGGAAAAGCTGCTGCTGGCCTCCGGCGCCATCCGCATGGCCGGCCATGTGCGCGCCCGCGGCGAGCGCCGGCGCACCCGCTCCGACTGGATGGAGATCGAGCAGCAGCGCGGCATTTCGGTGACATCCTCGGTGATGACGTTCGAAAAGGACGACATCGTCTTCAACCTGCTCGACACGCCCGGCCACTCGGACTTTTCCGAGGACACCTACCGCACCCTGTCGGCGGTGGATGCCGCGGTGATGGTGATCGACGCCGCCAAGGGCATCGAAAGCCAGACCCGCAAGCTGTTCGAGGTCTGCCGCCTGCGCGACATTCCCATCTTCACCTTCGTCAACAAGGTGGACCGCGAGGGCCTCGACCCCATCGCCCTCATGGACGAGGTTTCCTCCACCCTGGCGCTGGATCTCACCCCCCTCACCTGGCCCATCGGCCTCGGCGTGGACTTCCGCGGCCTGATCGACATTCGGGGCAAGAAGGCGCTGCTCGCCACCGAGCGCGGCGGCCCCCTGGTGCGCGAGGTGCCGTTCGACACACCGGAGGACCTGATCGGCCTTGACGGGGTGGAAGAGCGCATCCTCACCGAATCCATCGAAAGCCTGACCCTCGCGCTGGGGGTGCTGCCGCCGTTCGACCTCGCCGCGTTCCGCGAGGGCCACCTCTCGCCGGTCTATTTCGGCAGCGCGCTGAAGGAGGCGGGGGTGGCCGAGCTGCTCCATGGGCTCGGCGCCGTGGGCCCGAGCCCCCTGCCCCGCTCCGCCGCCGGAGGGCGCATCGTAGAGCCGCAGGAAGACATGGTCTCCGGCTTCGTCTTCAAGGTGCAGGCCAACATGGACCCGAACCACCGCGACCGGGTGGCCTTCGTGCGCCTGTGCTCGGGCCGCTTCAAGCGCGGCATGAAGCTCTACAATGCCCGCGAGAAGCGCCAGATGGCCATTGCCAACCCCATCTTCTTCTTCGCCCAGGAGCGCGAGACGGTGGACGAGGCGGTGGCCGGCGACATCATCGGCATCCCCAACCACGGCATGCTCCGGGTCGGCGATACCTTGTCCGAGGGCGAGACCATCCGCTTCGAGGGCCTGCCCGATTTCGCCCCCGAAATCCTGCGCCGGGTGCTGCTGGCCGACCCCATGAAGGCCAAGCAATTGCTCAAGGCCCTGCAGGACATGGCCGAGGAAGGCGTGGTGCAGGTGATCAAGCCCATCTCCGACCCCTCGCCCATCGTCGGCGTGGTCGGCCCGCTCCAGCTCGACGTGCTGGCCGCCCGGCTGGAGAAGGAATACGGCGTGCCGATCCGCTATGAGACGGTGTCCTTTGTCACCGCCCGCTGGATCGTCGGCGAACGGACCGAGGTGGAGCGCTTCATGGAGGCCAACCGCTCCTCCACCGCCCGCGACCGTGACGACGCCCCGGTCTATCTCGCCCGCAGCCAGTGGGTCCTCGATCGCGCCATCGAGGAATGGACCAAGCTGAAATTCCTGGCGGTGAAGGAACGCGGCTGACGCCGCCTCCCCGCCTTCATCTTCACCTGACCGCGAGGCGCCAGCCCCGCCCGGCGCGATACGTTTTCCGGAGGAAACCCATGTCCGACCTCAAGTCGACCGACCTCAAGCCGACCGACCTCAAGCCGCTTGAATCCATCATCGATGCCGCCTTCGAGGCGCGCGCCGACATCGGCTTTTCCACCATGGGCGAGGTGCGCCAGGCGGTGGACACCGCCCTGGACCTGCTCGATTCCGGCAAGGCGCGGGTGGCCGAGCCCCGGCCCGACGGCGGCTGGCAGGTGAACCAGTGGCTGAAGAAGGCGGTGTTGCTCTCGTTCCGCCTCAACGACATGGCCGAGATCGGCGGCGGCCCCGGCGGCGCCCATTGGTGGGACAAGGTGCCCTCCAAGTTCCTGTCCTGGAGCGCGGCGGATTTCCGCGCCGCCGGCTTCCGCGCGGTGCCGGGCGCCATCGTGCGCCGCTCCGCCTTCATCGCGCCGAACGTGGTGCTGATGCCCTCGTTCGTGAACCTCGGCGCCCATGTGGGCGAAGGCACCATGGTGGACACCTGGGCCACGGTCGGCTCCTGCGCACAGATCGGCCGGAATGTGCATCTGTCCGGCGGGGTGGGCATCGGCGGCGTGCTGGAGCCGTTGCAGGCGGGGCCGGTCATCATCGAGGACGATTGCTTCATCGGCGCGCGGTCCGAAGTGGTGGAAGGCGTGGTGGTGCGCACCGGCTCGGTGCTGTCCATGGGCGTGTTCATCGGTGCCTCCACCAAGATCGTGGATCGCGAGACCGGCGAGGTGTTCGTGGGCGAGGTGCCGGCCTATTCGGTGGTGGTGCCCGGCGCGCTGCCCGGCAAGCCGCTACCGAACGGCCAGCCCGGCCCCTCGCTCTATTGCGCGGTGATCGTGAAGCGCGTGGACGCCCAGACCCGCTCCAAGACCTCCATCAACGACCTGCTGCGCGACTGAGCGCCGCCGTTCGCCTCAACATGGGCGTCGCGCCGGGTGTCGCCATCGGGCGCGACGCGCCCCGCTCGTTTTCATCGCGCGCGCCTATCGCGCCGTGAACCGGCCCGGCCCGCCCCGTTTCTGAAGGGCGCGGGCTTCAGCACGCCGGATCGAAGAGGGGCGTGCGCCATGGTCCGCGGGCATCTGGGGACACTTTGTGAACGGCATTGCAAGGACCCCAGAATCCCGCTTGCGCAACGCGAACGAGGCTGTATATTCCGCGACCTCGCCAGGATGCAGCGCACCAACCAGCGCTGTGCGTTTCCTTTGTTTCCAAGGGATCAATCCGGCGTCGCCGTGGGCGCGAGGCACACGGCGGGGCGAACTTTCAGACCGCTTGGCCGGTCGAAGGAACGCCCGGCAGCTTCGACGCGCGTTCAAGCGCGCGCGGCTGGAGAGGTGGCCGAGTGGTTGAAGGCGCACGCCTGGAACGCGTGTATACGGGAAACCGTATCGAGGGTTCGAATCCCTCTCTCTCCGCCAGCCCTCATTTTCACCCCCTCTCATAAAGCCTCAGAACCCTTGCCAGCGCTCGATTTGCGCGCCATATCGGCTGCAGGGCGTCTCACGATATCGCGCTAAAGCGCAATCGATCCCGGGTAAAAGCCGGGTAAGGCCGCCTCCGGAAACCGGGTAAAGGGGAAGGCCGGGTAAATGCCGCTCACCGATATGCAGATCCGCAAGGCCAAGGCGGCCGAGAAGCCCTACAAGCTGACCGACGGCGGCGGGCTGCACCTCGCCATCTCCCCGGCAGGGGGCAAGGTCTGGCGCCTGCGCTATGAGATCGCCGGCAAGGAGAAGCTCCTCACGATCGGCCCATACCCGGACATCAGCCTTCAGGAAGCCCGTGAGGCCCGCATGGCCCAGAAGAAGCTGCTTCGCGAGGGCAAAGATCCATCTGCAGAGAAGGCAGATCGTAGGCGCGTGACGACCGCCCCGGCGCATGTGACCTTCGAGCACCTCGCCCGCGAGTGGTACGGCATGAACAAGCCGCACTGGACGTCGACCCACGCCTACGACGTGATCCACACGTTGGAACGGGACGTGTTTCCGCAGTTGGGCACCAGGGACATCCGAACCATAACGGTGCCGGAAGTGCTGGCGGTCCTGCGCGAGATCGAGGACCGGCCGGCCATCGAGACAGCCAAGCGTGTCCGCCAGCGCATGTCGGCGGTGTTCGTTCATGCCATCGCGTGCGGCATCGGGGAGAACGATCCGGCGGCCATCGTTCAGAAGGCGCTAAAGCCTCTCAAGAAGGGCCGCCAGCCAGCCATCACCGATCTGGATCAGGCCCGCGAGATCATCAAGCGCGTGGACGAGACGCCGGCGAACCCAGCGACCAAGCTCGCCCTGCGCCTGCTCGCATTGACCGCCGTACGGCCTGGCACCCTCATTACGACGCCATGGTCCGAGTTCGCGGATCTGGATGCTGACAAGCCTATCTGGCGGATTCCCGCGGCACGGATGAAGCTGAAGCTCGCCTACAAGGACGACACGTCGCGCGACCATTTCGTACCACTGGCCAAGCAGGCCATCGAGACCATCGAGCTGCTTCGCTCAATCTCCGGCAGGGGGCCATATGTCCTCCCAAACGGACGGAACGCGCACAAGCCCGCCAGTGAGAATGCGCTTGGATATCTGCTGAACCGCGCCGGCTATCACCGACAGCATGTTCCGCACGGATGGCGGGCAACCTTCAGGGCCGAGCCGAAGAGCTTGTTGCGCACGACATTCTTCTGCCCCTGGTAGTCCTGCCACCATTCAGCCTGAGGCGCGGAGCTGCCCCCGAAGGTTCGTCCGACCGCGTTCCAGGCCCC
Source organism: Xanthobacter agilis (assembly GCF_021730435.1). GTDB lineage: Bacteria > Pseudomonadota > Alphaproteobacteria > Rhizobiales > Xanthobacteraceae > Xanthobacter > Xanthobacter agilis. The sequence continues at coordinate 31,909 of NZ_JABWGX010000021.1, read as the reverse complement.
CCCAAGAACCGGCTGGCCGGCGTATCCGTCGTCAAAGGTGTTCGACAGGCGGCTGACGTTGGTCGCGCCCTCGCCCGCGGATGCGAGATTGTTGATGGCGGAAGAGGGCAAGGGCCGCTCCTGCCGCTTCAGCTCGGCCTCTCCTGCCGCTTCTTCTCCAACTCCGCCTGCGCCTGCCGCTGCGCCTGGATCTGCTCCATGCCGTGCTTCACCAGCTCAGGCGGCGCAAGGAAGTGGCTGGATGTCTTCAGGAGGTCGTTGACGCCGACCGTCTCCGATTTTTTCTCGCCGGTCCGGTCGTTCACGAACTCCACATCCACGGTGTCGATATTTCCGGTGTTCGCATCGCGGTTCTTTTTCAGGATGTTGACCGAATATCCGTCATCAAAGTATCCGCGGGAGTTGTAGGCGGAACCAAGACTGTCAATGGCGCCGTCGATATCGCCGACCTTCCATTTGCCCATGGCATTGGCGTAATGCTTGACGCCAGTCTGCACCCTCTGGTCGGCGATCCATTTGGGATAGGCTTCCGCGAGCTGTGTGTTGCCGGCCTGCATGGCCGACTGGACCACCTTGTCCACATGATCGCCGGTGATGTACGTGTACAGGCTGTTCGCCATCCCCTCCGCGCGCTTGCGCACGCCGGGATCGGCGCGCAGAGCATCCACATTGAGATAGGTTTTGTCCGTGCCGGACGCCCCGTAGTGGAGGGGAAGCGCCCTTGCGATTGGGGTTGTCGAGAACCGGCCCCTGCTCTTCAACCTCGAAGATGGACTTGCCGATATTGGAGCTGATCGCCTCTTGGCGGGCGGCGGCGCCCTGGGCTTCGGCGTCACGCTGGGCGCTCAGCACCGCCTCGTTCCGACCGTCCTGCCGCCGCGACCGTTCGGCGGCCTCGCGCGCGGCCTGGCTGCTGGTGCGCAGATTGCCGAGCTGCTCCTGCTGAATGGACAGCTCGCCGGGGCGCATCTCGTCCTGACGCTGGATTTCCCGCTGGAGCCGGATCCGCTCACGTTCGTTCTGCTCATCGCGCAGGGTGCGAAGCTGTTCGCTGTCCTCGCGTTCCCGGCGCGCCTTCATGCCCTTGCCGAGGCCATCCATGAAGGAGCCAATGCCAATGCCAAAATCGACCATGACGGCCTCCTTTTCTTGCAGCCGGTCAGCGACTGGCCAGATAAGCGTCGAGTTCTGTCGGGCTGAGTTTCGCGAGCGCCTGCTCGAACTCTTTTGGGTTGTTCTCGGAGAGCGCGTCGAGGGCTGCGAATTTGCTGTCGTTGGCAGCTCCCGCACGCCGTTTCGCTTCCGTCCGCGCCTCAGCGGTGCGGGTCTCGCGGGCGAATGGCCGGTGCGTCATTTCAATTCTCCTTCGGCTTGGCGGCCAGCGCCGCGTCGATCAGCGCCCGCGTGTTCGCGTCCAGCACCTTCGCCGGGAAGGCGTGATAGCCGGTCTGCGGGACATGGCTGATGGTTGCCATCTGCCCTTTGGCCGCGAAACGCTGGGCCAGGAACGCGCGATGGCGAATGCTGCGCATAATCTGCTTTGCAGCGGTGCCACTGCTCTTTGTCATGATTGGCGCCCCATCTGCGTCATGTGATCCAGCACCGGCGCTTCAAGCACGTCCGCGAGGGCCGCGCCGGCTTCAAGGCGCCCCTTCAGGCGGGCCGCATTGTCTTCGACATGGTCGCGGCTGCGCCGGCCTTCCAGCGTGGCAAGGGCCAGCAAAGCGATGGCCGGCACGCTGTATTGAAGGGCGATACCCCTGATTTCGCCATCCGAGGCGTCGGCGCGGGTCTCGCCATAGGTGGGCCAGCGCACATCACGCTTCGGCTCACCAAACGTCTGGATGCGCCGGAACATGAAAATGGCGTCCATCGCCTCCGGATCGGGGCCGGAGACAAGGTCGCGGGCGAATGCCGGAAGGTCAGGCGCGGGCGAAGGCGCGGGGGTGCGCATCCTGCGCTCCATCGATCGGAGAGATGGGGTCGGCGCGGCGCGGAATGACAGCCCCAGAAGGCTTGCGCAGCTCGAAGCGAAGGGTGTCGGGGCCGTCCACCAACAGGCGCGCGTGATGACCACCGTTACGCCGTTCGGCAAGCATGATGGTCGCATCGCCAATGACGAGGACTTCGCCCATGTGGAGGCTGAGGCACTTCATGGGCGAATCACAAATGAATCAAAAAATATAATTATTATCATGTAGTTATGTGGACTCGATCGGACGCAGCGGGACTTGCCAAATATCGCTTTTGCGCTATATTGACGCAGATGAAGTGTATCGCCGCGACACTCGAATGCGTGGATGCCGAGATTGAGGCACCCCCAAAGGGCTCCAAGCTCGCCTCATCCGCTCATGGAGATTGAGTGTGCTGGCTTTGCCAGCATCGCGAAGCGACCCACGAGGGGGAAATGGCAGGCCACTTGAAGGAGCTGGGCGAAGATGTCTGAAGGCGAGTTGATTCTTTATAATACGCAAGACGGTGCCACGACGATCGGCCTACGCGCGATCGACGGCACAGTCTGGTTGACCCAGATGGAGATGGCTGAGCTGTTCGACACGTCCAAGCAGAACATCAGCCTACACATCAATAACATCCTCTCCGAGGGCGAACTGGCGGAGGAGGCAGTTGTCAAGGAATCCTTGACAACTGCCGCAGACGGTAAGGCATACCGAACGAAGGTCTATAATCTGGATGCCATTTTAGCAGTTGGCTACCGCGTCCGCTCGCCGCGCGGCGCCCAGTTCCGCCGATGGGCCACCACCGTCTTGCGCGAATATCTGGTCAAGGGCTTTGCCATGGATGACGCTCGACTTAAGCAGGCCGAGCAATGGGACTATTTCGACGAGTGGCTTGCCCGCATTCGGGACATCCGCGCTTCGGAAAAGCGCTTCTACCAAAAGGTGCGAGACCTCTATACGACTGCTATCGACTACGACAAGAATTCGGAGCACGCACAGGCATTCTTCAAGAAGGTCCAAAACAAGATGCTATGGGCGGTGACCGGCAAGACGGCCGCCGAACTAATCGAAAGCCGCAGCAACCCGGATGCCCCCAACATGGGCCTGACCAGTTGGAAAGGCGCAGTCGTGCGTAAGGACGATGTCGGCACCGCCAAGAACTACCTCAAGACCGATGAGGTTGAGGAGCTCAACCGCATCGTCGTGATGTATCTCGATTATGCAGAGGATCAGGCCAAACGCCGCCGCCCGGTCACCATGGCGGAATGGGCCGACAAGCTCGATGCTTTCCTGTCCTTCAACGAGCGTGATGTGCTGACACATGCCGGGCGGCTGCGGATGGACGTTGCTCAGAAGCTCGCAGCCGAACGCTTCGAGGCGTTCGACGCCAGCCGCCGCTCCGCCGAAGCGCTGGCTGCGGACGCGGACGACATCGCCGAGCTTGAGCAAATCGAAAAGATCGCGAGAGGGCGGGAGAAGAGGGGTGGCGATGCCTAAGAAGCAGGTGACACCATGACCAAGCTGGCTGATCTGAAAAAGCGCCTTGGCGCCGACCCGGAGTTCAAGGCCGAATATGAGAAGGCCGACGTCGAGTACGCGCTCATCGAATCCATGATCCGAGCGCGCACGGCTGCAAAGCTCACACAGGCAGAGCTGGCGAAGAAGCTAGGCACCACGCAGTCGGCCATTGCCCGGCTGGAGGGTGGCCGCACGTCGCCATCCATCTCCACGCTGAAACGCTATGCGGAGGCGACGGGGGCACGGCTGCAAGTCGGGTTGGTGCGGGCGCGGTGAATATCTTCAACGACAACAGTGCGATTCAAGGTAAAGGATATCCAACCCGAATGGCTCCGCCTTCTGTAATTTTACGATCTATATTGTTCTTTAGTTCGCCGATCTTACGCTCAAACCAAAAATCACGATGAACCGGGCTAAAACGCATATAGAATGGCGCAGACCCAATAGCAGAGCGCCAATCAGACTCGTCATCAACATCCAATCTGGACACGCTCAAATACATTGTCGTTCCATAAGGAACAACTGCACGCCACGCTCCATAATCATGAAGCATATTTTGTTCCAATGGAGGCAATCCTCCTATTCTGACAGGACCATCCCACTGTAAATATATTTTTGCACCACGTCCTTCAATGTTTTGGCCTCTATTTTGCGGCGCTCCACAAATTAATGCATTAAGGCCAGAATCTCCGGCGCCGACATCATTGTAACATGGAATAAAATGGCCGCTATTTATGATGGAAATAGCGCTCATCAAGTCCGTCTCGTGCACAATAAGTGGCATTTCGCGGCCCCCTATGGGTCTATATTTTTCATAGTAACGTTGTTTTTGTGACACTTTATTTTCGTTCGGCCTTCGGCGCCGAGAGGCAGAACGTCGCCCATGCTGTCATCAGCTCGCGCCGCTTCTCCAGCGCATCGCCGCGCCGGTACGCCCGCTCGGTGGTGTCCCCAACCACATGCGCCAGGGCCGCCTCCGCGATCTCCCGCGGGAAATGCGTTTCCTCCGATACCCAATCGCGGAACGACGAGCGAAAGCCACGCACCGTGATCTCCAGCTTCTGCCGGCGCAGCAGCATCTCCATGGCCATGCCGCTCAGGGGCCGCCTGGGCCGCTGGCCAGGGAAGACGTAAGCCCCACCATCGTCATCGGCCGGTCGCAGGGCCGCCACCTCATCCAGGATCGCGGCAGCGGCGTCGGACAACAGCACGCGGTGCTCACGGCCGGCTTTCATCCACTTCGCCGGCACAGTCCACACCTGGGCTGCAAGGTCGATCTCCCGCCAGGTAGCTTCCAGCACCTCGCCCGAGCGTGCAGCGGTGAGGATGCCGAACTCCAGGGCGCGCGCAGCCATCGCCTCGCGCAGGCGCAGGGCGGCGATGAAGGCTGGCACCGCCGCATACGGCATGGCGGCATGGTGGCCGCGCTGGAGCTTCTGGCGCTTGCCCAGGCTGTGCTCCAGGTTCCCCTTCCATTGCGCCCGGTTCTCGCCTGAGCGCCACCCCGCCACCTTCGCCGCGTCGAGAACACGCTCGATCCGCCCCCGCAGACGGGAGGCCGTTTCGTTCTTTCCCTGACACACGGGTTCCAGCACCGCGAGCACGTCAGCGGCCGTGATGTCCGCAAGCTTCTTGTCTCGGAGCTTGGCGCAATAGGCAGACCCCAAGGTCATCTTCCATTGGGCGGCATGCTTCTCGTTCCTGAATTCCCTCGACCACTTCTCCACCATCTGGTCGGCGAACTCGCCGAAGGTGGGTGCCGCGTCAGCCTCCCTGCGAACCGCCTGGGCGGCGTTACGGGCCTGGAGAGGATCTCTCACCGTCAGCAACGATGCGGCGAGCTTCCTCGGCCTTCTGGCGCGCTTCGGCAAGGGAGGTGTCCCCGAGAGCACCCAGCCCCATCTCGCGACGCTTCCCATCCCGCTTGAACATGAAGAGCCAAGACCTCGTGCCGGTAGGACCGATCTGGAGATAGAGGTTCCCGCCATCGGGATGCCTACCTGGCTTTTTCAATCCAGCCACGGTGCGGGCTGTCAACTTGTTCATCTCCCGCGCCATCTGCGCTCCCCGGCACCAAACAAGGCCTTGTCGGCGAGCAGTTCGCCCGCCGGCGGTACCGCATCCAGCATGACCGGCAGCATCTTGATGTCGGCGGCCTGGCCGGAGGTAAGCGCAAGCACGAGGGGCCGACCCTTGCCGTCGCTCAGGGCATGGATCTTAGTCGTTCGACCGCCGCGGGAGCGACCAATCGCCTGACGTTGGTCCCCCCTTTTTCGGCACCGGCCGCGGAGCGATGCGCCTTTACATGGGTGCTGTCGGCCAAAAGCTGGCGGGGTGTGCGCTCATCGCCGGTGATCGCGGCATAGATCTTCTGCCAGATCCCCTTGCGGGACCACCGGTTGAAGCGGTTGTAGACGGTTGTGTAGGCGCCGTCGTCAGACGGGCAGTCGCACCAGCGGCAGCCGGACCGCAGCACATGGATGATGCCGCTCAGAATGCGCCGGTCATCAACGCGGGGCGGGCTGCCGTAATGCGGCAGAAGTGGCTCGATCTTGGCCCACTGCTCTTCGTTCAACCAGAACAACCGGCTCACGGCGAATCATCTTCCATGAGCCAATTGAATCACTATACTGTCGTTGAGTTTAGACTCTAGTGGATTGACCGAGACTGAAGAGACCGCGGGGGGATTCCGTTCGACGGTAAGCCGTGCGAGCTTGGCCCATGCGTAACGGGATCACGATCACTCTCAATGAGGCCGATCGGCAACGGCTCCTCGCCCTGGTTGCGGATCGCAATACGCCCCAGAAGCACGTCTGGCGCGCCCGGATCGTGCTGATGAGCGCCGACGGCGCCGGCACCCACGCCATCATGGCGCAGACCGGCACCGCGAAGACCACGGTCTGGCGCTGGCAGGCCCGCTTCATGGAAGAAGGCGTCGACGGGCTGCTGCGCGACAAGACGCGCCCGCCGGGCCGTCCGCCCGTGGCGGAAGACAAGGCCTCGGCCGTGGTCGCGCTGACGCTGAAGCCGCCACCCCACGAGGCCACCCACTGGACCACGCGGGCCATGGCCAGGGTCGCGGGGCTGGCGGTCTCCACGGTGCGGAAAATCTGGAAGGCCCATGGCCTCGCCCCCGCATCGCTGGCGGCAGTTCAAGCTCTCCAACGATCCCGCCTTCGCCGAGAAGCTCAACGACGTCGTCGGGCTCTATGTCAGCCCGCCGGCCCATGCTTTGGTGCTGAGCCTCGACGAGAAGTCACAGATCCAGGCGCTCGACCGCACCCAGCCCGGACTGCCGCTGAAGAAGGGCCGCGGCGCCACCCTGACCCACGATTACAAACGGAACGGCACCACCACCCTGTTCGCCGCGCTCGATGTCCTGACCGGCGCGGTGTTCGGACGCAACATGCAGCGCCACCGGCATCAGGAGTTCATCCGCTTCCTCAATGCCCTCGAGCGCGACATCCCGGCCGGCAGGCTGGTCCACGTCATTCTCGACAATTACGCCGCCCACAAGCGCGAGAAGGTGCGGGCCTAGCTTGACCGCCATCCACGCTGGACCTTCCACTTCACGCCCACCTCCTCATCCTGGCTGAACGCGGTCGAGGGCTTCTTCGCCATCCTGACCCGCAGGCGGCTCAAGAATGGCGTCTTCCAGTCCGTCGTCGATCTCCAGGCCGCCGTCAACCGCTTCATCGGCGAGCACAACCAGACCCCGAAGCCCTTCATCTGGCGCGCCAATCCAAACGCCATCATCGCTGCAAGGAACAAAGGGGTCCAAGCGTTGGCGTCAATCCACTAGGCGGGGACCTGGACTGTCAGGAAGCGGGGTACGTCGTCCGCCTTCATGGGCTTTGCGTAGCAGTATCCCTGGCCGAAATCACAGCCAATGGAACGGAGGTATTCTGCCTCGGCGGCCTCTTCTATGCCCTCGGCGGTGGTGGTGATGCCGAGGCTGCGGCTCAGTGCGAGGATGCCGGAGATCAGCTTCTTCGAGTTCGCGTCGAGGCTCATGGACCTTACGAAAGACTTGTCGATCTTCAACTTGGTCACCGGGAACATGCGCAGATTCTGCAGGCTGGAATAGCCGGTTCCGAAATCGTCAAGCGCGATGTCGATGCCCATGGCGCGGAAACGCGACAGAATCGCGTTTGCAGTCCGGTTGTCGTTTACGAGCGCGGTCTCGGTGATCTCCAGCTCCAGCCGCTGGGGCGGGAATCTGGAGATTTTCAGCGTGTGCAGGATCTGGTCGGGCAGCGTGGTGTCCTTGAGCTGGATCGGCGACAGATTCACCGCGATCTTGATCTGGTCCGGCCATTTGGAGGCGTCAACGCAGGCCTGCTTCAGGATCGACTGGGTGAGCTGGCCGATGAGGCCAGCGTCCTCGGCGATGGAGATGAACACCTCCGGCGAGATGGAACCCAGCATGGGATGGTTCCAGCGGGCGAGCACCTCGAAGCCCACCACCACCCCATCCTTCAGACGCACCAGCGGCTGGTAGTGGGGAATCACGGCGTCGGCTGCGATGGCGTTGTGCAGGTCACGCTGAAGCCGCTGGGACTGCTTCAGCTCGCGATCCATTGCCGGTTCGAAGAAGCGATAGGTACCCGTGCCCTTGGCGCGGTAGAGCGCGGCTTCCGCCGAACGCATTACCTCACCCCCGTCGGTGCCGTTCTCGGGCGTCACCGCGATGCCGATGGTGGCACCAAGGCGGGCGTCAAGGCCGGCGAGCTGATAGCGCGCGGAAAGCTCGGAGATGAACTGCTGGGCTATCTTGCCGAGCGCCTCCACTGTGCGCGGGCGCGGCAGGAAGGCCGCGAACTCCTCCTCGCCCACGCGCGAGGCGATGGCGTCCGGTGGCAGCAGGCGTCTCATGCGGTTGGCGATCTCGATCAGCAGTCGGTCACCCATCTGGTGGCCGTGCAGATCGGTGATGGCCTTGAACCGTTCGATATCGATGAGCAGCAGGGCGTAGCCGCCGCTCCCTGCCGCTCCGGCGAGGCGCCTGCGCATGTGCTCGTGCAGCATGCGGCGGCTTGCGAGCCCGGTCAGCGGGTCGTGGCGGGCGAGCGCGTCGGCCTCCTCACGCGCCTTGATGACGGCGATTCGCGCCCGATCCAGGCGACGCATCAGGCGGAACAGCAGCAGAGCCGGTCCAAGCTGGCTCAAGGCGGCGAACACCACAGCTGTGATGATGAAGCGCCAGCGCGACGGATCATCGAAACAATCGCTGACGAAGATGCCAAGCCGCGGGAGGACGCGTTCCTGAAGCGCGAACTCCCACGTCATAGAGGTGATGCCCATGATCGCCAGCATGGCGGCGAAGGAGAGCAGCACGGAACGCGGCGTAACGAGAGGACGCGTGCTGTTACCACCTAGGGCGACCGCGCCGCGGTTCACGCCGCGAGGTCGCCGAGAAATGTTGTCCTGACGGGCCATCCGGCACGCTCCTCCCTCGCCTCCTGAGCTGAATGGAGTATGAGACAGACTTGGGCAAGATGCCCGCTTCTCGTTCCCGCGGGCTCATCGGCAGGCATCGCCTCAGTGGGGCGATATATCTCTCACAGCTGGCAAAGGACCACGCGATGGCCAGGAAGACGTTCTATGTGGTCCAGGTTGCCAATCGGCGGTGGAAGGGGACGATGGCTTTGCAACCGTCCTCGATGAGAGCCGGGCCTGCTTCTCCAACAATGCAGCGGAGCGCGCCCTGCGCGGCTTCGCCGTGGGAAGAAGGGCATGGCTCTTCGCCGGCTCCCACCGCGGTGCCCGGCGCGCCGCCGCCATGGCGACGCTGATCGCCATGGCGAAACACAGCAACGTCGACCCGCAGGCCGGGCTTGCCGATGCGCGCGCCTGCATCGCGGGACTCCGCAGAGCCGCCTCGCCGAACGGCTGCCATGGAGCTGGCAAGCGGGCAGCGCCGGCAAGCGCGAAGCCGCCTGACGGCATGGCCGCCGACGCCAACGTCGTCACCATCGCGCTCGCAACCCAAATGCTGTGCGAAACCGACGATCGGCTCTGGGCACTCGCCGATCAGATGGACCCGGAGGACGGCCTTGTCTGGATCCACGCCACGGATGAACGCCAGACCGCGGCCTTTAGGTCCGTCGGCATCGAAAACCTCAAGGATCTGATCGCAGATCAACACACGACTGAAAGCTGAGGTCCGGTCGCCATCGCCGGATGCTTACGTTATAGGCCCGCTCCCGGCCGACGAAGATCCTCTCCACCGCCGCCTTCATGTTGTCGTGGATGCTGACATTGCCCCCAACGTCCATCCAGCTGTGCGTTCGTTCCGGCGGTCGGATTTGGCCTTGTCGGCCGGGTGAGCGGCGGGATCCGGCGCGGAGCTTTTGGCTGGGCGCAGCGGTAGATCCCGTCTCGGGTGGAAGGTTGCGGCGAAGGCGGCCGGGGTCTGCCAGCCGAAAGCGGAGCACGGGCGTGATCCATTGTAATTCGGATCTCCACCTGCTCAGAGCCGCTCTGGCCAGGATGAGGGGCGAGAGCAGCGTCTCGTTGGGAAGCTCGTCGCCGAGGCGGCCGTTGAAACTCTCGATGAAGGCGTTCTGCATGGGCTTGCCCGGTGCGATGTCGTGCGACTCGCACCTTTGCCGCATCCACCCAGCCGTCGACATCCGGCGCCGATCAGGACATAGGCATGTGGTTGACACGAGTGAAAGCCCCGCCATGGCACGCAAGCCAGCCCTTTCCATCGAAGCCTTAACAGCCCTGGGTGCCGCAAAGCTGGCGCGGCTGGTGCTGGACGAGGCGGAGCGCAGCGCGCCGTTCCGCAAGCTGGTGTCGGCCGCGCTCGCGGGGCGGAAGGGGCCGGATGCCATCGCCGGGATTATCGATCGGCGCCTTTCCGCCCTGGAAAAGGCGCGGGGCTTCATCGACTGGGAGAAGGCACGGGCCTTCCGCGATGATCTGGCCGCGACGGTCACGGTGATGTCCAATGAACTCGGGGAGGTATCCCCGGTTATGGCCTTCGACCGCCTGCTGCGCTTCATCGCGACCCATGAGAGCGTGTTCGAACGGATCGACGATTCCTCCGGCCGCGTCCAGGATGTCTATGACCAGGCCATCACCGCCGCCGGCGCGGTCACGCCGAGGCTTGCGCAGCCCGATGCCGCGCAATTGCCGGCACGGGTCATGGCGGCGTTGGGAAACACATCCCACGGCTATCTGGTGGAGGTCGCGCGGGCCGTGGCGGACCACTTGCCGCAAGAAACGCTTCGCGCGTGGGATGCCGATCTCGGCGCACGCCAGAGCGCACAGGAGGCGAAGGCGCATCGCAACCATGGCTCGAATGTCTCGCAGTATCGCGAGATCCGGCAGATCATCGCCGAGAAGCTCAGCGACCTCGACGGGCTGATCGCCCTGGAGGCGAAGAAGCATCCCAACCTGCAGGACACCATCGGCGTCGCCGCACGCCTGCTAGAGGCTGGCCGGGCGCAAGAGGCGCTCGATTGGATCCGGCGTCCCACATCCCGACGGATCGCCTATCTGTCGGCCGAGAATCTTGCCGATGGGATGGGGCCGGACAATGACCCGTTCTGGCGGCGTACCAGCGTCGAGGCGAAGATACTGGAGGCGCTTGGAAAGAAAGTGGATGCGCAGGCGCTGCGTTGGTCGGCGCTCGAGACCTCGCTCGATGCCGGCATCCTGCGCGAATATATCGCTGCGCTGCCCGATTTCGAGGACTTTGCCACCCTCGACCGAGCCTTCGCCCATGCGTTCTCCTCCAGGCACATCTACAACGCGCTCGCGTTCCTTGTGGAATGGCCGCGGCTCGATCTTGCCGCCCGGCTGGTGATCGCGCGCCGGAGCGAGTGGGAGGGCCGCCAATACGACATGTTGCCAAAGGTGGCCGACGCGGTGGCGGCCCATCACCCGCTGGCCGCCACCATCCTGTACCGGGCACTGCTGGACGACATCCTCGCCCGTGCCCGCTCCAAAGCCTATCCACATGCGGCGCGCTACCTCGCCAAGCTCGAGCAACTGGCGGCCGGTGCCGCCGCCGAGGCCGGCACGCTCAAGGCTTGGGCGCATCATGAGGACTACCGTGCCGGCCTGGAAAAGGCCCATGGACGCAAATCCGGCTTCTGGTCGCTGGTGAAGTCCCGTTGAGGCGCCTCTTCGCGATCCGGCGGATCCCGATTCACAGAAAAGGTCGCCCGGCGACACTGCATTCCGTCCGGGTCGGCGCCCGAGAGTGAGAGGATGGATCGGATTACCGTGATGGTTCACCGGCCGGCGGAGAGGCTCCCGGCACCCGTCATGGAAACGCACCATGACCCAGGTGGAATTTCTGGACGCCGCGCACGACGGCGCGCGGCGACAAGGTGGACGTGAGCGGCGGCGAGCGGATCGGCCGTGTGTCCTCGGGTGGTTCTCCCGGTCCGATGACGAGCACGACCTGTCCCTATCGGACCTCCATGGAACCATGCTCGGCCGGACCCGCACGGTCCGGAGCACCGCCATCCGGGTGGAGGCGAGCCGCGAGGATGCTGAGCACCTGACGCCGATGTTGCCAGGATCGGAGCATCCCGTCGCGCCCACCCATTGGAGCTTGGTCCAGCCCGCGAGCCTCGTCGGCGCGCCGGCGACCTATCTGCGCCAGTTCCCCGCGCCCCTCGCTGGCATCAACCGGCAATGCTCCGCCCCGAGAAGCGGTCTCATTCAAGAGCAATTTTCGGTTGCGACCATTGCAAGGACATTTGCCGAACCCTCTTCACCCTTACGCCGCCCGCGCCTGCTGCCACCTGGCGGCGTAGGTGCTGCCGTTGCGCACGAAGGTGGCGGAGCCCAGGATCTGGGAGCCGTCGGAGAAGCTCTGCTCGTTGTCGTCAGGCGTCACCGAGATCTCGGTGATGCCGAGCTCGGCCAGGGTCTTGAGCACCTTGCTGTTGTTGCTGTTGGTCACCAGCACCTTGAATTTCGACCATTCGTCGTCGGCGGCGCTCAGCTTGCCGTCGCCATTGGTGTCGAACACGTCGGCCAAGGCCTCCATGTCGCTCTCGGCGCCGGGGCTGTATTGGGTGAACTGGAACGCCTGCGGATTGTCCACGTCGCCCGATCCGGTGCGGTCATACACCAGCACCCCATCGCCCGCCCCCGCCCAGGCCGTGCGATGCTGTGTGCCGTCGCCTTCCATGTCCATATAAGTGTCGGAATCCGTGCTCTCGATGATGCTCACACCATCGCCATTCAGGTCCAGCACAACCGGCGGAATGTAATCGTTGGGGTTGTTGGCGGGACTGAGGTCAAAGCTGAAGGAGCTGTCACCCACGTACCACGAGCTGAAATCGTAGCTGCCATAGTCGACGACACTCACCTCCGGAAGCATGATGTCGCCAGAACCGTAGTCACCGAAACCATAACTGCCACTAAATTCCGTGGGTCCGGATATGGAGATCTGTGGGGCTTCGGCAACCGCCCAATCGACGGCGCTCGTCACATCCCCGCCCCAGGGGGTGGCAAAGGAGAAATCGGTGGCGTTGGTGCCTTGCGAAGCGGAGCCAACAATATCGACTGATGAAATATTCGCAAGGGCGGAATTCGGCGTTTCAACTGTCAGCAGCCGAGCAACATCCGAGTATGCGGCACTGAAGGCATCTCCACCGAGATATGCACCAAAAGCCCCACCGACAGCGCCAGCGACCAGCGCGCCCACAGGACCGGCGAGCCCGAAACCAAAGGCCGCCAAGGGCTGACCAACGGCGATCGCGCCCGCCAGCCGTCCACCGAACCCAGCAATTTCGCGTCCTGCGGAAATATTATCCCCCGCCTGAGCGTCGGCGATCACGGCCGAGGAGGTGCTATAAACATCCCACGCTAACGCCGCCACACCAATCGTCGCACCACCATTGCGCGCCCACTTGCCAACTGGTCTAAAAATCATTTTATCTCTAGAATATTTTAACCTAAACTGATTATTAACATCAGATATTGCCTGATTAATAACTTTTTTATTATTTGATAGAGATCCGCCGGTCTTTATTTCAACGTAATTAAGCTCAGATCCGCTCCACCAGTGTCTTTCAAGATATACTGCATCCATCCATCTCGGTGCGCCCCTTACATTTCTAAGAATCGGAACATCAGCGCGAGCCGTCAATCTCCATGCAATTCTATCATTATTTACACGAGATAAATAATCATTTAGAGCGAACTCGTGATTTAAAAAATTGTTCTTCGCAATTCCGTCATTTGCTACGGAGCCTAAGATCGAATCTGGTGCAATATATCTATTTTCTATAATATTTACATCTCCTAATTCTAATATTTCTCTAACTATAGCGGTTGGACCAATATTTAATAAATTATTTGGCTGTGGATAAAATGCCCATGAAAACCTTATCTCCGGATAGGCATGCAACAACCCAACCCCACCAACAGAGCTCCACAACCCAAAGCCATATATAACGCCTGGATTAGATCCGATGACTACGTTATTCGAGCGGTCCATCTTTTACATCCTCTGTTATCTGCATTTGTGCACGCGCTGGGATGTCGGCCATATATATAGCCTGACTAACGAATGCCCTAAGTGTATCTGATTTATTTATTTTCACATTACTAAATATTAATTCAGATCCCAATGCATTCGAACACTCCCAAAATGGACAAAAAATAACATTTCCAATTTCATAAAATGATCCGGCTATAAATGGCTTGTTATAAAATTGAGATTTATTCATATCTCCAATTACATTGTTGTATCTATACATATCCCAATGCAAAAAACTTCGTTTTTTAATCAAATACTCTCCTATATACAATCCAATATCGAATATTAAATTACACCCTATAAACTTTCCATTCCACTCAGGATTATATGTATAATAACTTATAAAGAAATCTTTCCTAACTCTAACTATTATTGGTGCATAAATCGCCATCCAATCGGATAGTTTTTCTATAGAAGCCGCACTATAATCTAGATTAATATAAAAATTATCTTCAATCCATTTTCTAAATATTCTAACTCTATTATTTTTTGAGATAACAAAAAAATCAAAATTTTCTTTCGCCTTTTCTTCTGTCAATGAAGACTCGTTACTTTTGTGTGGAGGACTATACATATCGTATCCATGAAGCGCACTTGATATCTTCATATACGGGACATAATATTTTGGATTTAATATTTTCATGTTATATCCTTTTCTTTTTATAAATTTTGGAATTTTGGGCTCATCATCCGCCACGCCTCACCTCACCTCTCCCTTCCTCCTTCGTGTGCATATCTGAGGAGGGGGGAGAGGAGGAAGTCGAGGATGCGGCGGCGGCCGGTCTTGATTTCGGCGGTCACGGACATGCCCGCCTCCAGGGGGCGGAAGCCCTGTTCGGTCTCAAGGCCGCTCTCCCGCACCGACAGCCGCGCCACATAAGTGGGCTGGCGCGCCTGGCGGGCCGTCTCGTCGGCGGCGGCCTCGCCCGGGCGCGGCGCCGGCCCGCCCGTCACCGCGTCCCGGCTCACGCTCTCCACAACCCCATGCAGCAGGCCATAGCGGGTGTAGGTGAAGGCCTCCACTTTCACTTCCGCCTCCTGCCCCGCGTGCACGAACCCCACGTCCCGGTTCATCAGCTCCGCCTCGATCTCCAGCCGCCCGTCGCGGGGCACGATCACCATCAGTTGCTGCGCCGGCGTCACCACCCCGCCGATGGTGTGCACCGCCAATTGCTGCACGGTGCCGTCCACCGGCGCGGTCAGGGTCTGGTCAAGACGCCGCCGCGCCGCCTTCACCTTCTCCTCGCCGTGCTCCACCGCCTGCATCTGCGCCTTGGCGAGGTCCGACAACAGGCTCTTGCGATATTCCGAAGCCGCCTCCAGCCGCTGCTTCTCCAGCGCCCCGAGCGCCGCCGCCGCCTCCTCCGCCCGGTGCGCGTCCACCAGCAATTGCTGCTCCTGCTCCACCACCTTCTGCTGCGCGTCCAGATACAGCACTTTGGTGCCGAACCCTTTCGCCATCAAGGTCTCGCGCATGTCGCGCTGGTCTTTCAACAAGGGCAGCAGCGCCTCCCCCTTGGCGATGGTCGCCGCCACCGCGCGGCGCTCCGCCTCCTTCTGCGCGATCTGCCGCTCAAGGGTGGACAGCCGCGCCTGATGCTCGGCCCGCTGCGCCTCCATCTGCCGCCGCGCCGTCTGCGCCAGCTCCACCGCCACCCCCGGCGGCGGCGCGAACGCAGCCGGATCGTCCGCCAGCAGCGCTGCGAGCCGGGCGATGATCCTCGACCACCTGCGCTCCATCGACGATCCGGAAGACCAGTCCTTTCTCAACGATCGCAGCCTCTCGCGCATGCTGGAGGACACCCGGCAGCGTGGTTTCGCCGTGCGCGAGGGCGGCGAGTTCCGTCCCAAGACCTCCAGCATCGCGGTGCCGATACTGTCGTCCGGCCGTGTCGAAGCCATGATGTCGATGATCTGGATCCGGTCGGCGCTCACGCTAGACGCTGCCATCCGAGCCCATGCCACCACGCTGCATAAGATCGCACAGGCCATATAGACGGCGGCCTGCCCGGCTGCCCGGAGAGCCACCCGGCATTGGCGCCTGAGCCCGCGCAGCGTCTGAACGAACCCACTTGGCGCCGGTCGAAGACCGGGGCCGATGGTATAATGCTGGCATGGACGCCGCTACACGGGAAACCGGCGGCAGTCATGACGTTTCCCGACGAGAGCGATGGGCCGTTCTGCGCGACACCCGTTTCAGCGCGCAAGGGCAACCGAAGGGATAGGGTGGATGCCCCCTCCGGCGGCGGACTGATCGCCCTCAGCGCACCAGGCCGCGATGGCGCACCCACTGTTCCAGCATCAGCAGCAGCGCGTTGCAGGTGACCGCGAACGCCGCCAGGAACAGGCCGATGGCCATGATGGTGTCGATGTCGCCGAGGTTCATGGCGTTGACCGCCGCATAGCCGAGCCCGCGCTTGGAGGCGAACATCTCGCCGATCAGCACCCCGAGCAGGCTCAGCGCGAAGCCGATGCGCACGCCGGCGATGAGCTCGGGCAGGATGGCGGGCAGCACCACATGGCGCACGGTGCTGGCATAGCTCATGCGCAGGGCATGGGCGGTGCGCCAGTAGACCGGCTTCACCTGGCTGATGGCGTTGCGGGTCATCAGCGTGATGGGCACGAGGCCATGCATCACGCCGAACGCCACCTTGGCCGACATGCCGAGGCCGAACACCAGCAGCACCAGCGGATAGAGCGTGACCTTGGGCAGCGAATAGAAGGTGACGAGGATCGGCTCGAAGGTCTCGCCCAGCCCCCGGCTGAGGCCGAGCACCACGCCGAGGGCGACGCCCGCGATCACCGCGATGATGATGGCCGCCAGGAAGGCGAGGCCCGTTTCCTGCACGTCGAGCCAGAAGCGCGGCGTGCCCATGAGCGTCGCCATGCGCTGGGCCGTGGCGGCGGGCGAGGAGATGGCGAAGAAGCCGGTGGCCGAGTGGAGGATCTGCCAGCAGGCGAGCAGGGCCAAGGCGACGACGAGCGGCGGGAGGACATTCTTCATGGGGCGTGGCCTTCAGCGCCGGATGCGCGCCTGCAGGCGCCGATCCACGGCGCTGAGCGCCATGTTCGTCACCGTGACGAGGAGGATGATGAGCAGCATGAGCCCGTACATGGTCCGGTTCTCGAACATGTTGTAGGCATAGGCGATGGCGTAGCCGAGCCCGTTGCCCGAGAGCAGGAACTCGGAGGCGATGACGCCGATGAAGGCATAGGCCACCGACAGCCGGGCGCCGGTGAACAGATAGGGCGCCGCCGCCGGCAACTTCACCAGGAATGCGGCCTGGATCGGCGACAGCTTCAGGACGCGGCTGGTCTTGCCCAGCACCGCGGGCACCCGGTCGAGGCCGTTCAGCGTCGCGGTAATCATGGCGACGATCGAAAGCAATACCGCGATGGCGATGATGGAGGCGTTGCCGACCCCGAGCAGCACGATGAACACGGGATAGAAGATGAAGGTCGGCACCGCGTAATAGCTGGCGAGGAACGGTTCCACGCCGCGGCGCAGGAAGTCGTTGGCATGGATCACCACGCCGAGCAGGAACCCGCCGATGACCGCGAGCACCGTCGCCACCACCACGTTCGACACCGTCACCGCGATCGCGCTGTTGAACTGTCCGGAGACGAGGATCTCGATGAGGCTCACCAAGGCGACGCTGGGCGGCACCAGAACGGTGGGGGCGATCCAGCCCAGCCGGCAGGAAAGTTCCAGCAGCAGGACCAGCCCGACCACAACCGCCGGCGTCGCGATCTTGCTATAGGTCATGCCTCCCCCCTCGCCTCCCCCTGCATGTGCTTCATGGTCTCCACCCGCAGCTTTTCCCACAGCCGCGCCGTAAGCTCGCCGAAGTGGGGATGGGTGACGATCCGGCTGTCGCGATCCTTGGGCCAGCCGGTTTCGAAGGTGCCGATGAATTTGCCCGGCCGCGCCGACATCACCCCCACCCGGTCCGACAGCATGGCGGCTTCGTCGAGCGAATGGGTGATGAGCAGAACGGTGGCATGGGTCTCGCGCCACATCCGCAGCAATTCGTCGCCCATGATGAGGCGGGTCTGCTGGTCGAGCGCGCCGAACGGCTCGTCGAGCAGGATCAGCCGCGGCTGAAGCACCAGCGTGCGGGCGATGCAGACGCGCTGGCGCATGCCGCCGGAAAGCTGCACCGGATAAGCGTGGCGGAAGTCCTTGAGGCCCATGAAGGCAAGCGCATAGTCCACCCGCCGCCGGATCTCGTCGGCGGGAAGACCCTGGCGTTTCAAGCCGAAGGCGATGTTGGCCTCCACCGTGAGCCAGGCGAACGAGGCGTCTTCCTGGAACACGACGCCCACATGGTCGGGCACGCCGCGGATGGGTTGGCCGTCGAACTCGGCGGTGCCCGCGGAGGGCGGGTTGAGACCGGCGAGGATGTCCAGCAAGGTCGACTTGCCGCACCCCGAGGGTCCCACCACCGAGAAGAACTCGCCCGCCCGCAGCTCCAGGCTCACCGGCCCCAGGGCGTGCACCCGCTTCGGCGAGCGCGGGTCGCCGAACACGCGGGTCACCTCGGTGAGGCGCACGGCGACCGGGTGCGGCGATGCCTCGGTGCCCGGAGCAGCCTTCGGCTTGGTCAGCATCTCACTTCCCCTGAAGGTCGGCCGGGAGGAAGGAACGGTCGATCATCTTGTCCCAATCGGGGGTGCTGGTGATTTCGCCCACCAGCACCAGACCCTGGGCCAGCGCCTCGAGCTCGGCGGGGTTGAAGTCGCCCTCGCTCCACATGCGCGGCGCGATCATGTTCGCCACCGCGACCTCGGCCAAGGCGGAGTCCATGTTGAACTGCTTGGCCACCAGGGCGGCGGCGGCCTTGGGGTCGGCATAGATGCTCTTCACGCCGGCGCGGCGGCCGGCGATGAGGGCGCGGAGCTTGTCGGGGTTGGACTTGGCGAAGGCGCGGGTGGTGATGCCCACGGAGGTGGTCATGGCCGGCAGCAGATCCTTGGCCCGAACCACGGTCTTGAACTCGTCCTTGCGGGTGATGGAGAGAGGCTCGATGAGCACCGCCGCGTCCACCGCGCCCTGCTTCAGCATGGTGAGGCCCTGGGTGTAGCCACCGGCGGCCACCCGCTGGATATCGCCGGGCGCAAGGCCCTCCTTCTGCATTTCCAGCAGCAGGATCATCTCGGACGAGGACTTGGGATTGGTGATCGCGACCTTCTTGCCCTTCAGGTCCTTCAGGCTGTTGATCTTGGAATCGGGCAGGGTGACCAGGGAGGCCTCGGCCACGGTGCGGGTCGCGGCGTTCACGATCACCACGTCGAGGCCCTGGCGGGCGGCGGCGAGCGCGGCGGAGGTGGCCACCTCGCCATAGGGGGTGGCGCTGGCGAGGGTGTTGCGCACGCTGGTGCCGCCGCCGCCCGAGCCGATGACGCCGGTGACGTCCACGCCGGCTTTCTTGAAGGCGCCGTCCTCGATCGCCACGGCATAAGGCGCGCCATAGAGGCTGTTGCCCCACTGGGTCACGGAGATCTCGTCCGCTCGCGCCGCGGTGGCGAAGCCGCCGGCGACGGCCGCCGCCATGAGCAGGCAGCGCGCGGTCCTTGCAGTGTTCGTCAGCATCGTCATATGACCCTCTGGCAGCTTGTTATTTGAATGGATACGCGGCAACTCCACGGAAAACGGAAAGCCCCCTTCAGGCCGGCACCTACACCGCGGACGGCCCGAGCGCGATGCCCGGATCGGCACCGGCCATCTCCACCGCCGCCTCGAATTCCGCCGGCGATGCGGCATGGATGGTGTAGAGCGCACCGTGCGCCGCGACGGTGTCGCCCCGGCGCACCAGGAGATCGATGCCCGCGCCCTTGTCGAGCGGCGCGCCGGCGCGCCGGGCGATGCCGGCGAGGTGCCAGCCGTCCACATCGCTCACCGTCGATGCGGCGGGTGCCCGCACGGTGTGCTGCAGCGGCCCCGGCATCACCAGGGGCACCGGCCCCTGGGCGGCGACGATGCGCATGAAGCGCGCCTTGGCCGCACCCGAGGCGAGAAGCGCCTCGGCCCGCACGCGCCCGGCCGCCACCGAACCCACGCCCGGATCGAAGCTCAGGATCTCGGACGCGAACAGCAGCGCCTTTTCCCGAAGATCGGAGGGGGCGTCCTGGGCATTGTCCAGCACCTTGACCACGTCGCGCAGCTCCAGCGCCGGCCCAATGCCACGCCCTACCGGGCCGCTGCCGTCGGTGGCCTTGGCCCGCACCTCTAGGCCCAGGCCCCGGCCCACCAGCTCGAACGCCCGTCCGAGTTGGTGGGCGTCCTCCAGCGTCTTGAGCTTGGCCCGTGGGCCATAGGGCATGTCCACCACCACATGGGTGGAGCCGGCGCTCCATTTCTTCGACAGGATGGACGCCACCGACCAGTAATTGTTGTTGATGTCCAACGGGCGGGTGATGGAATTGACGATATCGTCCAGCACCGAATGATTGAGACGGCCGTTCCAGGCGATGCAGCCGCCGACCTCCTCCACCACCCGGCGCACCCCGGCCGCGTCGAGATCGATGCGGGCGATGGCCTCCATGACGTCGGCGGTCCCGGATGCCGAAGTGATGGCGCGCGAGGAGGTCTTGGGCATCAGGAGGCCGTGGGCGGCCACGATCGGCACCACGATGAGGGTGATGCGGCTACCTGGAATGCCCCCCAGGGAATGCTTGTCCACCACGATCGGCTTGTTCCAGGCGATGCGCGGCATGAACTGGGTGCGGGCGCGGGCCACCGCCACCACCTCGCTCTCGTCCAGGGTCTGGATCATCTTGACCAGGAAGGCAGCGGTCTCGCTTTCCGGATAGCGGCCCTCCACCACATCGCGGAACAGCACCGCATAATCGTCGGCGGTGAGGGCCTCGCCGGCGATCTTGCGTTGCAGCAGCTTGCGGCTTGCGGGGGAAGGCGTGCGCTGGATCGCGACCAGAGCGCCGTCGGGCAGGCCAAGGGCCGCATGGGCCTCGCGAGTGAGGCCGATCTCATGCGGGGCGAGGCCCGCCCCCGGCTCAGCGATATTGACCGCGGCGCGCACGCTCGCGCCCTTGCCGATGACGTCGATGCGGCTCACGTCCGCATAGGCGCGCGCATCGACCAGCCGGCCGTCCGCCGGCAGGTAGGCGATGTGGCCATGGGCGCTGGAGATGGGCATGCGGCGCACCGCGAGGCGCGCCGCATGGGTTTCCAGCGCGGCTACCAGGCGGGCGGCGCCCTCCTCGATATTGGCGTCGTTGACAACCGTGACCACATCGAGCCGCTCCGGCAGCGGCGCGACATGCCGCGTCAGCCGCGCCTCGATGTCGGCGTCGCTCTCGCGTCCCCGCTCCAGCAGCCGCGCCTTGAGCACCGACGCGGGCGCGGTGATCTCCACCACCACGAACCGGTCCACCACCCCCGCCAGGTCCGGCAAGGTGCCGCGCGACCCGTTGGCAAGCACGTTGCGGCCCGCCCGCAGGTCATCGAGGATCGAGATCGGCAGCCCGTATTTCAGCCCGTGCGCCTCCCACATGTGGAGGAAACCGCCGGCGCGGCGCCGATGCTCGAAGGCGGCATCGTCGACCGGCTCGTGATCCTCTCCCGGCCCCTTGGGCCGCGTGATGGCGCGCCGCGCCTGCACATAGCGGCCGGTGGGGGCCAGCATCGCCATGGCCTGCGAGATCAGGGTGTCCTTGCCGACACCGCTCGCGCCGACGATGTAGAAGAGGGTTCCGGTCTGCATCTGCGCCAGCTCCCCGCTCAGGCGGCGTCGTCGAGGCCGATGTCGACGGCCGGCGCCGACTGCTGCGGACGGCTGGTGGAAATGAAGTCGACGCCGGTCTCGGCCTTCGCCGCGATGGTGTCGAGCCGGATGCCGCCGGAGGCCTCGAGCAGGGCACGGCCCGCCACCATGTCCACGGCGGTCTTCATGTCGGCGACGCTCATGTTGTCGAGCATGATGACGTCGGTGCCGGCGGCGAGCGCCTCCTGCACCTGGTCGAGGCCGTCGCACTCCACCTCGATCTTGGTGAGGGCCGGCACCTTGCGGCGGGCGATGCGCACCGCATTCTCGATGGAGCCGCACACGGCGATGTGGTTGTCCTTCAGCATCACCCCGCTGTCGAGGCCGAGCCGGTGGTTCAGCGCCCCACCGCAGGCGGAAGCATGCTTTTCCAGCATGCGCAGGCCGGGCGTGGTCTTGCGGGTATCGAGCAGGCGCGCCTTGGTGTGGGCGATGGCGGCCACATATTTCGCGGTCTCGGTGGCGATCCCGGACAGGCGCTGCACGATGTTGAGGGCGGTGCGCTCGGCGGTGAGCAGTGCCTGGGCGGGACCGGAGACCACCAGCAGGATGGCGCCCTTTTCCACCTTGTCGGCGTCCGCCACCTTCAATTCCACCTTGCAGCCCGGCTCGTAGCGGGTGAACACCGCGGCGGCCACCTCGATGCCGGCGATGGTCATGGGCTCGCGCGCATTCATGTAGAACGTCGCGGTGGAGGCCGGATCGATCATCAGCTGGGCGGTCAGGTCGCCGCATCCGACGTCTTCGGTGAGCCACTGATCGATGAGCCGCAGGGTGACGAACTTGTCATACATGGACTTGGGCTCCGCTCTATTTGCTTTTGAATCGGAATGACTGCCGTGAATGCTGCGCGGAGAGCCCACCGGCCCTCATGTCGTGGGTACGCCGTCGCTGCGACGCGCCAGCCCGAAAGACCTGGGACGCCATGCCCGTTTCAGCCCCCTGATGGCCGCGCCACACCCTGGACCCGGCACCTGATGATGGAATTTTTGTAGTGCGTACACTATTTCTGCAAGCCCAAAAGATGGGCGCACTGCAGTTCAAGACTGTATAAAAATGTGTCATGGTGCAGTGCATTAAGGCATTTGCACTGCATTGACGCTTTGAAGTCAGTTGATATATGTAGTGTGTACGCTTTTTTGGCGGCCTCGCCGCCGGCGTGCGTCGCACGGCATGACAGCGATGGCAACGTCACAGACCAAAACGCAGAAGACCGCACCGGCGGAAGCGGGCGACGGGCAGGTGCCTTATGCCTTCTCGGAGCAGGTGGGCTATCTGCTGCGCCGCGCCTATCAGCGCCATCTGGCGATCTTCCAGGCCCATGCCTGCGATCCGCAGCTGACTTCGGTGCAGTTCTCGACCCTGTGCGCGCTGAAGGACAGCGGGCCCCAGTCGCAGAGCGCGCTGGTGCGGGCCACCGGAGTGGACCAGGCCACCATCCGCGGCATCGTGGAGCGCCTGAAGGGGCGCGGCCTCATTCAGCTGTCAAAGGACAGTCATGATGCGCGCAAGGTCATCATCTCCATCACCGCGGAGGGACTGGAGCTCCTGGCGCACATGATCCCGTGCGCCCGGCTCATCACCGAGCTGACCATGGACAATCTCAATCCAGCCGAACGGATGGCCCTGCTCCACACCTTGCGCCGCATCGCCGGCACAGAGGAGCCGGGTTAAGGTGGATCACGCGGCGGCCGGGTCTCCATGGCCAACGGCAGGGCTCGATCATCCCGTCGGAGCCGGCCTTGAACGTAAGAAAAGGGAGCCGGCGTGTACCCAACTTGCGGCACACGCCGGCGGTCTTCGCATCTCATTTCGACGCGTCGCGCGCGTTTTCAAGCGACATCACGACTGTATGCGCAAGAACAAGACGCACAACGTCAGCGGTCCGGAGCGATTGCCGTGCGCCGAGGCGCACACGACATGCTCCGGCACCGGATGGTCCGATCGACGCGGGCGCTCGGCTCAGGCCGCCTCATAAAGGCGGCGCTCGAACAGCGCGCTGCCCTTCCACTTATGGAGCGCCTTGGCGGCGGCCAGAACGGCAAGGTCCACCAGCGGCTCGACGATGATGACAAGCATGTAAGCGACGCCGAAGGACGAGATCGAAGCCGCGTTCTCCACGGTGAAGCCCTGGCCATAGAAGGCCCAGAAGGCCACCCAGGCGACAATGCCGGCCTGGTAGGTGGTCGAGAGCGCGAGCGCCTGGCGATACTTCAGCTCCACATAGGGCGTGTTCGGCGCGATGAGCCGGGGCGCCAGCGCGGTGAGCGCGAACAGCGGAACCAGCAGCGTGGTGACGTTCATGCCATATTGCGGCAGGTCGAATGGAGCGAAGAACAGCCCCTGGATCAACAGGCCCAACGCGAGCCCGATGGCCGCCGGCGCGGCGCCGAACATCAGGAACAGGGTCGAGCCGAGGATGAGATGCACTTCCGAGACGCCGACCGGATAGTGCGGCAACACCTCGAAGAAGGAAAACACCAGCGCCGTCGTCACCACGCTGCGCGACAGCAGGGAGAGCGCGCCGCGATCCCGCAGCGTCTCATAGGCGAGCTTCAGCGTGTAGCCGCCCGCGCCCGCGGCGGTCGCATAGCTGAGCCAGATCTTTCCACTGTCCACGAGGCCAGGTTCGATATGCATTGAAAGCTCCTGTGCCGTCTCACCCGACGGCGTGAGATTGAACGCTTGCCCATGGTCGGTCTCCTGACTCGCGGGTCGCTGCAACTTTCCGCCTTCCCAGACCCGGCCGCGAAAGCCTTGGGTCCAGTGGCATCCTGGAAGTCGCTCACCGCTCACAGTCGCGGGGGCGGTCGAGGCTTTGGGCGGTCAAGCCCTTCCTCGTTCCCATATCGATGGCGACGCGTCGCCGCTCCGCCATCGAAAACCATGTGCAGTCTTCAGAAACAGCCCCTTACGCCGCCCGTGTCAAGCAGGAACGCCGTACCGGACACGTCATTTCACGGCGATGCTCAGGCCCAGGGTGAACTCGCCCAGCGTGGCGTCCCAGGCTTGTTTGAGGCCGCCCGTGGCGGTCTGGTTGGCATTGGCGAAGCGGATCGCATAGGCCGCACGCGTGGCGATGGAGGCGGACAGGTCCGGCGCGGCAACCGACAGACTGTAGGTTCCCACCGCGAGCGACGCGGGCACGGACCACGTCCAGCGTTCCGTGCGGGCGCTTCCCGGCCCCACCGCCCGCAGATCGCCTCCGGCGATCACCTTCACCAGCTTGCCTTTCGCATTGCGGATGCGCAGAACCAGTTGGCGCGGATTGATCGGCGCCGCCCAGCCGACGTTCTTCAAGGCCACGCTCACCCCGGCGGTTCCCCCGCGCGCAACCGTTGCGGGAGCGAAGGCGCGGGTCAGCACAAGGCGATAGCCCATGGTCCGGCTGACATCGTCGAGGCACCCGCCGGCTTTCCAGATGTCGTGGAAACTGGTGTACCAGTCGCGGCCGAGAAAGCTGAGATGGAAGCGCTTGCCCTCCGACAGGATCGCCGGGCAGGAGGTTCGCGCGCCCACCGTGGACGCGTCGAAAAAACAGGTCTCGCCGCCGAACGGCGCGCGCTCCGTCATCGAAGCCAGATAGGCCTTCTGTGCCGATCGGGTCGCCGCATCATCCGCGAAGGTGCCGACGTCGGTGGTGTCGGACAGGAAACAGTCGTTGAACATGCCGATGCGCGGGCGCACCGTGGCCGCCGGCACGGTGGGATACCAGAGCTGGAGATCGCGCGGCGTGCGCCACATCAGGCTCCGGTCCGACGGCAGGGCGGCCAGCAGCGCGTCGCCGATCTTCTTCTTGTTGGCGGTGCTGCTCAACCCGTTGGACGAGGAATGCCCCTCACCCCATGGCCCGATGAACCCCATTTCCCAGACGAAGACCACGTCCTTGTTGGCCGCCACCACCGGCTTGACCTGCGCGATGTGACGCAAGACCTGCGACAGCTTGGCATCGAGCCCGACCGATCCCGTGAACCCGCCATTATAGGCAAAGCGCAGGATCACCTTCAGCCCCTTGGCGCGGACCTGCGCCAGTTGCGCGGCCAGGGTGTCGAGCACGGATTGCGGCAGGTCCCGGCTCCGATAGGCATCGAGCCGCACCGGAGCATAGACGATGCTTCCCGCCTGCGCCGCATAATCTAGATCGGACGCGGTCGCGGCCAGGAAGTCGCCATTCGCCTCCCGCCAGAAGCCCCGCTCCGGATTGCGGAAATCCGCATTCGACGCCGAGAAGGTCACGGACGCCGCGTCGGCCGGGCGGGCGCACCCGAGGACGACGAGCAGGGCAATGGCGATCAGACGCAGCATGTGTCATCGACCTCCGCGCAGCCGAGAGCGCCCAGGCCACAGGGCGCGCCATCCTGTGACGCTCTTGGCGCCCTTTCGTCAAGGGTAACATGAAACCCGAGAAAAGCCGCCATGGCCAGCCCGCTTATGGTGGGGCGGCCACGGGCTTCGCGGTCCTCGAGGTTCCAGCCTCGATCTCGCCCACCACCCGGCGGATGGCGGCCAAGTGGCGGCTGGCAGCGGTTTCGATGCTCATGGCGGAGGCCATGTAGACGAGGCCGAGACATCCCAGCAACCCGTCCCCGCCGCGAATGGGCACCGCGATGCCGGCCACCTTCGGCTCGTCGCTCCACGCCATGTAGTTCTCGCCATAGCCGCGCTGCACCACGCGGGCGAGGAGATCGTCGAGCGCGGGACGGTCGCGGGCGACGCGATACTCCATCTTCGGCCGCCGGGCGAGAAGATCGATAATGCTTTCGCGTTCCGCCTCGGGACAGAAGGCGAGGTAAGCAAGGCCGCTGGCGGTCTGCAACAACGGCAGGCGCCGGCCGATCATGGAGCGGTGAAACGACAGCTTGCTGAAACGATGGGTGGTCTCGCGCACCACCATGGCATCCACATCAAGGGTGGTGAGATCCGTCGGCCAGACCACTTCCTTCAAGAGTTGCCCCAGCAGCGGCGAGGCCAGCGCGGAAATCCACTGCTCGTCACGAAACCCCTCGCTGAGCTCGCGCACCCGCAGGTTCAGGTAATAGCGGTCATCGGACCCGCTTCGCCGCACATAGCCTTCGTCCCGCAGGGTCTCCAGCAGCCGATGCACCGTGGTCCGGTGCAACTGCGTCAGTTCGGCGAGGCGCGCCACGTTGGCGCCGCCGTCGATGCGGTTCAGCACATTGAGCAAGGCAAGGCCACGGCTCAGCCCGCGCACGCTCTTGTAGGGGCTCGCGCCCTCCATGACGGTCCTCCCGCGTTTCGCCCAGCATATCGCAAAAGATCGCCGTACCGGCCCCGGTCGGTCCTTCTCCTCCCACCCGCGCGATGAGCCGAAAACGCGCGCCGATACACGATCTTGCGCGCCGCAGCACGAATGTCCGCCGCATTGCGAAACGAGAAATAACTTTCATTTTCAATGCCGTGCACCTGGTGCACATCGTTCGGGTTTGTTGTTCCCGTCCGCCCGCCGCCGCTCCTATCCTGCGCTCCGCTTACAACGAAAAACACGACCGGGAAGGGAGGAGCGCGCTGCCGCATCACGGCGGCTGGCCGCTTCCACGGTTGAGGAAGCCACCATGACCATTAAGCTCAAGTGCCTGTCGCACACGCCGCTGCGTGGGCTCAACGATCCCGGCGCCGAGGTCGTCTCGGAAGTGGACGCGGTGATCGCCAGCGCCCGCGCCGAGGTGGAGACATTCGATCCGGAGCTGATCGTGATCTTCGCCCCGGATCACTACAATGGCCTCTTCTACGACCTGATGCCGCCGTTCGTCATCGCCACCGCCGCGGAATCGGTCGGCGATTACATGACTCAGCTGGGCGCCCTGTCGGTGGACCAGAAGCTGGCGCAGGAGCTGGCCCGCTTCATCCTCGATCATGACGTGGACATCGCTTTGTCCCATCGCCTCCAGGTGGACCACGGCTGCACGCAGACCCTGGAGGAACTGACCGGCAGCCTCACGCGCTATCCGGTCATCCCGATCATCATCAATTCGGTGGCGCCGCCGTTCGCGCCCTATCGGCGGGTCCGCCGGCTGGGCGAGGTGGTGGGCCGCTTCCTCGCCACCCTCGACAAGCGCGTGCTGGTGGTGGGCACGGGCGGCCTGTCCCACGAACCACCGGTGCCGCTGCTGGACGGCGCGCCCGAAGCTATCAGCGAGTTCCTGATCTGCGGCCGCAACCCGACGCCCGAGGCCCGCGCCGCGCGCCAGGCCCGCACCATCGCCGCCGGCAAGATCTATGGCACCGAGCTGAGCACGCAGACCCCGCTCAACGCCGAATGGGACCAGGCCTTCATCGATCTCCTGCTGTCCGGCCGGCTCGACGCCGTGGACGACTTCCGCATCGAGGACATTTCCAAGGCCGCGGGCCGCTCCACCCATGAGGTGCGCACCTGGGTCGCCGCCTTCGCGGCGCTGGCGGCGGCGGGTCGCTACAGCGCCCGCAGCGACTACTACCGGCCCATCAACGAATGGATCGCCGGCTACGGCGTCATGAGCGCCGAACCATGCTGACCGCGCCGTCAGCTCTCAGTGCCCAGCAAGAAAAGCCAGGAGGAACCCAGATGTTGGACCGGTCGAGATGCACCCCCACCGAAGCCGAGCTCGTCGCCCGCGCCGAGGCCATGATCCCCTGGCTGCGCGAGAAGGCGGACGCGGTGGAGAAGGCGCGCATGGTGCCCCGCGACACCATCCAGGCGTTCCAGGATGCCGGCTTCTTCCGCATCCTCCAGCCGCGCCGCTGGGGTGGCTATGAGATGAGCCCGAACGTGCTCAACCGCGTGCTCATGGAGCTGGCGCGCGGCTGCCCGTCCAGCGCCTGGAACGTGATGGTGCTGGGTGTCCATCCGTTCGAGGTGGGCCTGCTCGATCCGCGCTGCGGCGACGAATTGTGGGGTGAGGACGACAGCCGGCTGGTGTCGTCCTCCTATGCCCCGTTCGGGACCGTCAAGGCGGTCGAAGGCGGCTATGTGCTCAACGGCGAATGGCTCACCTCCTCGGGCTGCGACCATGCGGCCGGTGGCGCCTTTCTGGGCGGTCGCCTGATGGAGAATGGCGAGGGCGTGTTCCGTTCCTTCTGGGTGCAGGCGTCCGATTTCGAGATCGTGGACGACTGGCATGTGGTGGGCCTCGCCGGCACCGGCAGCAAGAAGCTGGCGGTGAAGGACGTGTTCGTTCCGGCCCACCGCAGCCACATCATCGCCGCCTATGGAGAGGACACCCACGGCCATGTGGAAAACCTCTACAAGATGCCGTTTTTCTACGTGTTCTACGCGGCCGTGTCTTCGGTCATCGTCGGTATGGCGCGCGGCATGGCCGATCTCTACATCGAGCATATGAAGCCGCGGCAGAACCTGAACCAGGCCATCGGCGCGGCGGTCAACGACCCCTTCATCAAGGGCCGCCTGGGGGAAGCCTCGGCCAAGATCCTGGGCGCGGCGACCCGCATCCTGCACAATACCGACGAAGCCTGGAGCTATGTGACGCGCGGCGAGCTGGTGCCGCTCGACGTGCGCGTGCGCCACTTCGCCACCAACCAGTTCACCGGCGGCGAATGCTTCGACGCGGCCCACATGATCTTCAAGAAGACGTCCACCCGCGGCGTCTGGCTGAGCAATCCCATGCAGCGCCAGCTGCGCGACATCCTGGTGGGCGCCAACCACATCACCCAGAACCAGGACAACATCGGCGACCTCCTCGGCGGCCAGATGCTGGGCAATCCCATGCCGGCGGCGAACCCGTTCGGCGTGCGCGCGTGAAAGACAGGCGGTCATGACAAAGCACATCAACCAGCGCCTTGACTGGGAAACGAACGCGGACCTGCAAGGCCTGCCCGTGGTCAGCGCCGATCTGCATCGCGGCGGCATGCGCCATTTCGCGGCCGGCGTGTCCCTCATCACCAGCCGCGACGGCGAGACGCCGGTGGGGCTCACCGCCACCGCGGTGTGCTCGGTCACCGTCGATCCGCCGCGCATGGTGGTCCTGGTGAACAAGAAGGTCGCCGCCGCCGACGCCATCCTGGCCAGCGGCGCCCTGTGCATCAACGTGCTGGCGGCCGAGCAGGAGCCGCTCGCGCGGGTGTTCGCCGGCATGGTGGAAGGCGTGTTCGGCCCCGCCCGCTTCGAGCACGGACGCTGGCGCACGCACATCACCGGCGCGCCGGCCCTGGAGGGCGCCCTCGCCACCTTCGATTGCCGCGTGGTCAAGGTCTTCGACGAGAGCACCCACCACGCCTTCCTGTGCGAGGTGCTGGCCGCGCCCGAGCCCGCCGGCGGCGAACCGCTGATTTATGTGAACGGCGGCTTCCACCGCGCCAGCCCCCTGGAATCCTGACATGGTCCAAACCTTTACCGAAGCAGAGACCAGCCGGTTCGCGCGCATCCGCGAGGGTGAGGGCGAGCTGAACATCCACTATAACGACTGTGATCCCGGCAGCGCCCGCGAGACCGTCGTCATGCTGCACGGCTCCGGACCAGGCGCCTCCGGCTGGGCCAATTTCAATCGCAACATCGAACCCCTGGTGGCCGCCGGCTACCGGGTGATCCTGCTGGACTGCCCCGGCTGGAGCAAGAGCGACAGCATCGTCTGCAACGGTTCGCGCTCCAACCTCAATGCGCGGGTGCTGGCCGGGCTCACCGAGGCGCTCGGGCTCGCGCGCGTGCACATCCTCGGCAATTCCATGGGTGGCCATAGCGCGGTGGCGTTCGCGCTGGACCACCCCGAGCGCGTGGGCAAGCTGGTGCTCATGGGCGGCGGCACGGGCGGGGCGAGCCCGTTCGTACCCATGCCGACCGAGGGCATCAAGCTGCTCAACGGCCTATACCGCGACCCGACCATCGAAAACCTGAAGGCGATGATGAATGTCTTCGTCTTCGACCCGAGCGACCTGACCGAAGACCTGTTCCAGACCCGCCTCGACAACATGCTCAAGCGGCGCGACCACCTGGAAAATTTCGTCAAGAGCCTGGCCGCCAACCCGAAGCAGTTCCCCGATTTCGGACCCCGCCTCGGAGAAATCGCGGCCCCGACCCTGGTGATCTGGGGTCGCAACGACCGCTTCGTGCCCATGGATGCGAGCCTCCGGCTCCTGGCCGGCATCCCCAACAGCGAGCTGCATGTGTTCAACAATTGCGGTCACTGGGCCCAATGGGAGCATTGGCAGGCGTTCAATGCCCTCGTGCTCCAGTTTCTTTCAAGGTGATCTGAGATGACCGCGGAACATATTCTGGCGGCGGCGGACCGGCTGGCGGCCGCCGCGCGCGCCGGCCGGCCGTGCGAACCCGTGCGCGACCTGATCGGCCTCGACCTCGATGCCGCCTATCAGGTCCAATTTGTCAACACCAGCCGTGCCCTGGACGAGGGGCGGCGGCTGGTCGGCCGCAAGATCGGCCTGACCTCGAAGGCGGTGCAGCAGCAGCTCGGCGTCGGCCAGCCGGATTTCGGCGTGCTGTTCGCAGACATGGAATATTGCGACGGCGAGGAGGTGCCCTTCGTCCGCCTCATGCAGCCCAAGGCGGAAGCGGAGATCGCCTTCGTCCTCGGGCGCGACCTCGCCGCGCGCGATGTCACGCCCACCGAGGTCATCGGCGCCATCGATTACGTGGCCCCGGCCATCGAGATCGTCGGCAGCCGGGTCGAGAACTGGGACATCCGCATCTCCGACACCATCGCCGACAATGCCTCCAGCGGCTGCTACGTGATCGGCGGCCCCATCCGCCGGCTCGACGGCATGGACCTTGCCGGCACCACCATGGCGCTCCACCGCAACGGCCTGGCGGCATCATTCGGCGGCGGGGCCGCCTGCCTGGGCAATCCGTTGACGGCGGTGCTCTGGCTCGCGCGCACCTGCGCCGCCCTCGAGATGCCGCTCAAGGCCGGCGACGTGGTCCTGAGCGGCGCGCTCGGCCCCATGGTGGCGATCGCGCCCGGCGACGTGCTGGAGGCCCGCATCGGCGGCCTCGGCACGGTGAAGGTTTCCATCGGAATACACAGCACGGCGGAGAAAAACCCATGAGCGCGCCCAAGATGAAGGCAGCGATCATTGGATCTGGGAACATCGGGACGGACCTGATGATCAAGATCCTGCGGACGGCGCGGCACCTTGAGATGGGTGCGATGGTGGGGATCGACCCGCGGTCG
>NZ_JABWGX010000020.1 GCF_021730435.1 Xanthobacter agilis | reverse complement strand
CTCGGGGGGGCCTTTTCGCATGTTGGCGGGGCGCCGGTGGCGCGCGGCGCCTCATGGGGTTTCGGATACAGACGTAAATGTGCTGAACTCCCGGATGGTGTCGCGGACAGATCGGGAGAGGCGGGTTCATGGCGGTGGATTCACCGGGGAGCGAAGCCGGCCGCGCGGACGCGGGCGCCACAGGCGAACGCCCCGCGGGGGGGACCAGGCGGGGCGGCGCGATGGGCGCGCGTTGGCGGGCGTGGGTGTTGGCGCTGGGTGTGCTCGCGTGGGCGGGGGTTGCTGCCTTCACCCTGGTCACGGCGCGCGGGCCCATTGAGGAAGATCTGACCCGCAATGCCGAGGCGGTGTTGGCGCGCACTGGGGAATCCTGGGCGACCGCGCGCTTCGAGGGGCGGGATGCCACCCTTGAGGGCGAGTCGCTGGCGGAAGAAGCCCGCGCCAAGGTCCGGGCTTCGCTGGCGAACATGTTCGGTGTCCGCGCGGTCCACGACGCGACCACGCTGCTGCCGGAGCGGCGGCCGTTCACCTTCAGCGCGGTCAAGGACGCGCGCATGATCTCGCTCGATGGCTATGTGCCGTCGCATTACGCCCTGGCGCGGATTGTGGCGGCGGTGAAGGCATCGGGAAACGGGCTCACTGGACAGGATCGGTTGGTGCGCGCGCGCGGCGCGCCGGCCGGGGATTTCGCCGGGCTGGTCGAATTCGCGCTGACGCAACTCAATCGGTTGCCATCCGGGCGCATTACCCTGTCGGATGGCGCCTTCGCCATCGAGGGCCGGGCACCGGACCTTGCGACCTACGGCGCCCTTGCGGAGACGGTGCGTGGCCCGCTGCCCTATGGGATGACGCTGGCGCGTTTCGCTGTGCGGCCGCCGGTGGCCTCGCCGTTCGTGTGGTCGGCAAGCCGCGAGGGCGACACGCTGCGCGTGTCGGGGTTCGTGCCCTCGGACGCGGCGCGGGCGGAGGTGGCGAGAGCCGTGGCCGAGGCCCTGCCCGGCGTCACCGTCCGCGATGACACCCACCTTGCCGATGGTGCTCCGAGCACGGATCTGTGGCTGAAGGCGGTGCGTTATGCGGGGCGGCTGCTGGCGCAGGCGCCGCAGCTTCAAGTCACGGTGGCGGACAGCACGATCACGGTCGAGGGCAGCGCGCCGACGTTCGCCGTGTTCGAGGCCCTGGCCGCGGCCCGCAAGGCGCCGCCCGAGGGCTTTCAGGTGACGCGCTTTGCGGTGGACCCGCCACGCGCGGCGCCGTTCACCTGGCAGATCGAGCGCACGGCGGACGGCATTCGGCTCGGCGGCTATGTCCCCTCGGAAGAAGCGCGGCGGCTGTTGTCGGATGCCGTGCGCAGCGCCTTTCCCGGTGTTTCGGTGCAGGGCGAAATGCGCTTGGCCTCGGGCGGCCCGCCGGCCGATGTCTGGGGCGCGGGCGCCAATTTCGCGGTGGCGCAGCTCGCGCGGTTGCGCATCGGGCGCATCGCGGCCAGCGGTGCCACCCTCACGCTTCGCGGCGAGGCGCTGGATTCGTCCGCCTATCAGGCGCTGACCAAGGCCATGGGCGCGGTTCCCGCTGGCGTGTCGGCCACCGCCGAGGGCGTGGAGCCGCCGCGGATCTCGCCTTATGTGTTCGCGGTGCGCCGCGATGGCGAAGGGCTCACGGTCTCGGGCTTTTTTCCGGATGAGAAGACTCATCTCGCCCTGTTGGCCGCGCTGGAGCGTGACTTCCTAAAGGAGAAGGTGAACGACCTGTCGGCCATTGGCGGCGGTGCGCCGGTGGGCTTTCTGCCGGCGGCTGTCGCCGGCCTCTCGGGGCTCGCGCGGGTGGCCAATGGCGAACTCACCATCACCGATACGCAGCTGCGCCTGTCCGGCTCCGCCTTGCGGGGGCGCGCCGCGAGCGAGATCGAGAATGAATTGAAACGCGACCTCAAATCTTCGTTCGTGGCCGAGACGGTGCTGGATGTGACGGCGCCGGGCGCACTGGTGGGCGCGCAGGAATGCCAGGGCCTGATTTCCGATCTGATGGGGCGCGGAACCATTTTGTTCGATACCGGGAGCGCGCGGATCGATCGCCATTCGCTGGGCCTGCTCGATCGGCTGGCGTTCGTGCTGCAGCGCTGTCCGTCGGCGGTGGTCGATGTATCGGGGCACACCGATTCGGTGGGCGAGGCGGCCGCCAACCAACGTCTGTCGGAGGCGCGCGCGGTGGCGGTGGCCGGGTTCCTCGCGGACGCGGGGATTGCCCGCGAGCGGCTCACCACCTCCGGTCACGGCGCCTCCCAGCCGGTGGCCTTGAATGACACGGAAGCCGGACGCGCCCAGAACCGGCGCATCGTATTCGTGGTGAAGGAGGGGCGGGGGCCATGATCTATCTTGCCCTGTCGCTGTGGCCCGAGTTGCTGGCGGCGGTCGCTATCGGCGCGGTCACCGGGTATCTTCTTGAGAGGGTGCGGACGGGAGGCACGCCGTGACGGCTTTCAACGTGGAAGTTCTGCTGCTGCTGCTGCTGGCATTTGTGCTCGGGCTCGGGCTTGGGCTCTGGTTGCGTCGGCTTCAGAGGCGTGCCGCGGAGGCGGGGGTGATGGTGCCGGTGCCGGCGCATCTGCCGCCGCCTGTGTCCATAGACCCATTGCCGGTCGCAGCGGTGCCGCCAGCCGCTGCGGCGGAGGTCGTGGCACCAGAGGCGAGCCCGCCTTCATCCGTCGCGTCTGACGCCGGGCCGTCGCCGGCGACGAGCGAGGGCCGCGCGAGCGGGCCGCCGGTGCGCGCGCCGGTGGCGGATCTGTTCAGCCACTTGCTGAATGTGCGGCCCGGTGCGGTTGTGGACGAGCCGCCGCTCGATCCCCGGCGTCGGGGCGGCGGGACCGCGGTGCGCGAGGGGGAAGGGCACCCCGGCGTGCGACCGCCGGTGCTCGCGGCACCGGACGGGGGGGGCGGCGATGATCTGAAGCGGCTGAAGGGCATCGGGCCGCAGAACGAACAGCGGTTGCACGCGCTGGGCATCTACCATTTCCACCAGATCGCGGCCTGGACGCCGGAAGAGGCGGTGTGGGTGGGACGCTACCTTGCGTTTCCGGGCCGCATCGAGCGTGAGGACTGGATCGGACAGGCGCGAACCCTGGCGCTGGCGGTGGGGCTCTCGGCGGAGGCGTCCGCCTCCCGCAAGCCGAAGGGGGAGGACTGATCCCGCGACAGGGGCATGTCACGGACGATGCCGCCCCGTTGCACCGGCTCCGGATGGCGGGGGAGCGGGACCGATCCATTTGGGCGGGCTTCGGGTTTGGGCGGGCTTGAGGTTCGGCAGCGCTTCAGTGAAGCCGGCGCGCGCCTCTGGCATCTGTCCTCCGCGCCGCGCGGGGCGTGAGACGCCCCGCGCGCGGTGGTTCGACGGGCTGTCGCGTCAGCGTGTTCCGCGCAGATCGGCTTCCATCTGGAGCTTGTTGGGGCTGTTGAAGCGCACCTTGTAGGCTTGGTAGTTCTCCATCACCCGCTGCACGTAGTTCCGGGTTTCCGCGAACGGGATCATCTCCACCCAGTCCACCACGTCCACATTGGGGTCGCGCGGGTCGCCATAGCGCTCGATCCATTTGCGCACGCTGCCGCGCCCGGCGTTGTAGGCGGCGAACACCAGCACATAATTGCCGTCGTAATTCTGCACCAGCTCGCCCAGCTCGGCGGCGCCGAACTGCACGTTGTAAGACTGGTCGCCCATGAGGCGGGCTTCGTTATAGGGCGCTCCGGTCTTCTTGGAGACCTCGCGCCCCGCTTCCGGAGTCACCTGCATCAGGCCCATGGCCTTGGCGCTGGAGAGGGTGCGCGGGTTGAACTGGCTCTCCTGCCGCGCCACCGCATAGACCGCCGCCTTTTCCACCGGATTGCCGATGGAGGTGTAAGCCGGCAGGCCGAAGGTGGGGAAGGCTTCCTGCTCCAGCGGGTGGCCTTCGGCCATGCTCTCCTTGCCCACCACCAGCGCTCCGCGGGCATCGCCATTGCTCTCGGCGAGGTTGGCGAGCAGCGCGAGCTGGCCGGAATTCTCCATGCGCCAGGCGAGATCGTAATAGATGGTCAGGGTCGTGTCGCGCTCGCCGATGGCATAGAGCAGGCGGATCGCCTTGACCGGCTCGACGCGGGGGAAATCGTTGCGGTCCTGGAATGACACTTGCGCCGTGCGCAGTACCACCGGGCTCATGCCGAGCTGGGTGCGGGCGAGCTGCCCATAATAGGTGGCGGGAAACTGGGCCGCCTCCTGATAGGCGGCGCGGGCGCGACCGCCATCGCCCATGGCCTCGGCGGCGCGGCCCTGCCAATAGGCGGCGCGCGACAGGGTGATGGGATGCTTCTGCCCGTGGCCGATCCGGGAGAAGTGGGCCGCCGCGGTGCGCGGATCCTTGAGGAAGCGCAGGGCGATCCAGCCGGCGGTGAACTGCTGCTCCGCCCGGTAGTTGTCGGCCTTCGGGGTGACTCCGGTGGCGGCCACCTTGTAGGCGGTCTGGGGGTCGCCGGCGTCCAGCAGTTCGCGCGCCACCAGCCGGCGCTCGATCCACCATTCGTCAGGGTCGGCATTGGCTTCGGCCTCGGCAGCGCCGCCGAGCAGGGCGCGCGCGGCCTCCTGGGGCTTGTCGGCCCGGCGCAGAAGCTGCGCCTTCGCGAACAGATAGGCCGGGTCGTTGGCGAGGGTGAAGGGCACGGCTGCGAGCAGCGCGCTGCCGTTCGGCTCCTTGCGGGCGATGGCAAGCCGCGCCTTGGTGAGGGCCACCACGTCCGAGCCGGCGCGGGAGGCCGCCCGCAGGGCGCGTTCCGTATCCGGCTTGTAGCTGAAGCGATCGGCCCGGAGCTTGTGGTCGGTGCGGGTGAGCACCGAGCCGAACTCGTCCATGATCTTGGCTTCAAAGCTCTCGTTCAGCTGGTCCTCGCGCCACGCCTCGCGCACCCAGTCCACCGCGTCGGAGCGGTTGCCGCCGGCGATGAGCGCGCGGGCGAGCGCGACCTTGCCCTCGCCGGTGATGGGCGGGCGCTCGGCGAAGAAGGCGCGGGTGCGGGCGGGATCGCGATTTTCCTGGAACAGCACGCGCTCGGCCCGCTGGCGCAGGGTGGAGGGCGTCGGCCAGTCGGGCTCCTCCTTGAGGAACTCGGAGATGTTGTTGAAGCCGAGATCGTTGGGCGCATGCCGGATCACCAGCCAGGTCACGAGCTTGCGCGCCACCGGATCGTCAAGCTGGCTGGCGGCGGCCATGGCTTCGCCGGCGCGTCCGTTCTTGGCGGCGACGACCGCGGTCTTCAGGGTGCCAAGCTCGCCGCTGGGGATGGCGGCGGAGGCCGCAAGCGCCGGGGCCGCGAGCGATGCCGTGCGCGACGGCGCGGAGACCTTCGGAGCCGGGGTTTTCGACGCCGTCGCGCTTTTGCTCGAGGTGCTCTTGGCGCTGGCCGTGCTCTTACCCTTGTCGGTGCTCTTACCCTTGTCGGTGCTCTTGCCCTTGTCCGCGCTCTTGGTGCTGGCCGTGGCCTTGGAGGTGGTGGCAGACTTGGAAGTTGCGGACTTGGAAGTTGCGGACTTGGAACTGGTCGAGGCCTTGGCGTTCGTCGTCGATTTGCCGGAGCCCTTCGAATCCTTGGCGGCACCGGACGGGGCGCTGCTCGATTTGGCGGCGGAGGGCTTGGACGTGGGAGCAGGAGCCGCTTCCGTGGCTGCATGCGCGACGCCGGCCAGGGCGACGGTAATCGCCAGGGCGCTCGCGGAGATCAGACTCGAGAAGGGCGACATCAGGATTCCTCGCGTTGCGGGGCGCTCTCGAATGGTGGCCGCCATGTTGGGCGAGGCGCCTTGACGAATCCCTAACCAGATCCCGCAATCGGGCTTGCGCGTGATCCGTGTGCCTCACCCCTGGGCCGCAACCTGCCCGGTGAAGGCGGCGAAAGCGCGGCCGCGCGCCGCTTTGCGTCGAGCCCCTTTCCGGAAGGCCCGCGACAGGCTATGGGATCACTCTTGAGCCGTCCCCGGCTGGCGGTCCCAGGCAGTCCCACGCGGTCATCACAATGCCGTCATCGGGGACTTGCCTGCGCGTTTCAACCCAGTTCTTCAGGAATCAAGGCGCTCGCCATGTCGCCCATCCCGTCTCCGTCGCCGTTCCGCGGCTCCTTCACCGCCCTTGTCACTCCGTTCCGCGACGGGGCGCTGGACGAGAAAGCGTTTCGTGGGTTCGTGGACTGGCAGATCGCCGAGGGCACCCACGGCCTCGTGCCGGTGGGCACGACCGGCGAGAGCCCGACCCTGAGCCATGAGGAGCACTACCAGGTGGTTACCTGGGCGGTGGAGCAGGCGGCCGGTCGCGTGCCGGTGATCGCCGGCGCCGGGTCCAACAATACCGCCGAAGCGGTCGGCCTCGCCCAGCACGCCCAGAAGGTCGGCGCCAACGCGCTCCTGGTGGTGACGCCCTATTATAACAAGCCCACCCAGGAAGGGCTTTACCACCATTTCAAGGCCATCGCCGAGGCGGTGGACCTGCCGATCTTCATCTACAACATCCCCGGCCGATCGGTGATCGACATGTCGGTGGAGACCATGGCCAGGCTGTTCGAGATCAAGAACATCGTCGGGGTGAAGGATGCCACCGCCTCCATGGCGCGCGTGTCGCTGCAGCGGCAGGTGCTGGGGGCGGACTTCATCCAGCTGTCCGGCGAGGATGCGACCGCCCTCGGCTTCATGGCGCATGGCGGCGTGGGCTGCATCTCGGTGACGTCCAACGTCGCGCCGCGTCTGTGCTCGCAGTTTCAGGTGGCCTGTCTGAAGGGCGATTTTGCCGCCGCTCTTGAGATCCAGGACCGCCTGATGCCGCTGCACATGGCTCTGTTCGTGGAGACCAACCCGACCCCGACCAAATATGCCCTGTCCCTGCTCGGCAAGATGGGGGACGAGGTGCGCCTGCCGCTGGTGCGGGTTTCCGAAGCCACCCGCGCGGTGGTGCGTTCCGCCATGGAGCATGCCGGCCTCATCGGCTGACCTTTCCCGGGTAAGCAGGGTGCCCGCCTTTTGCGCGGGCACCCCTTGTCTGCCGGGGCCGCAGACATCAGGTTCTCAGCATGAGCGACAAGAAAAACGATGCCCCCCGCAAGGTGGCCGCGGAGAACCGGCGAGCCAGGTTCGATTATGCCATCGAGGAGGTGTTCGAGGCCGGCGTCGCCTTGACCGGCACCGAGATCAAGAGCCTGCGCACCGGCAAGGCCACCATTGGCGAGAGCTATGCCGCCCAGAAGAACGGCGAGATGTGGCTCTATAACGCCTATATCCCGGAATATCTGGAGGCCAACCGCTTCAACCACGAGACCCGACGGCCCCGCAAGCTGCTGCTGCACAAGCGGCAGATCGCCAAGCTCGGCAATGCGGTGGAGCGGGAGGGCATGACCGTGGTGCCGCTGAAGGTCTATTTCAACGACCGCGGCCGTGCCAAGGTGGAGATCGCCCTCGCCAAGGGCCGCAAGACCCACGACAAGCGCGAGGCGCTCAAGGAGCGGTCCTGGACGCGCGACAAGGCGCGCCTCATGCGCGAGCGGGGATAGGAGGCCGGACCTTGAGCGAGGATCAGCCGCTGCCGGTGGAACTGGACCATTGCGTGGTCCATGTGCGTGATTTCACGGTGTCGAACGCCTTCTACGCCGCCGTGCTGGGGGCGCAGGTGCTGCCTCGCGGGGCAGGCTTCGTCTATCGCTTCAAGGATCGCCAGCTCAATCTGCACGGACCTGGACTCGACCCCAAGCCGGTGGCGCGGGTGCCCGTGGCGCCCGGCAACAGCGACCTGTGTTTTCGCTGGGATGGGCCGATCGAGGATGCGCTCGCCCATCTTGCCCGGCACGGCGTCGCGCCCGAGCTTGGGCCGGTGGCGCGCTTCGGTGCTCTGGGGCCGGGTCTCAGCGTGTATTTCCGCGATCCCGATGGGTCTCTGCTCGAATTCATCTCCTATGCGAGGGCGCCATGAGTGATTTTCTGACCCTGCCGCGTGATCTTCCCACTCCCGAGGATGACGGGGCTGCCGATCATCTGCCGGGGCTGGAATTGCCCATCATTCCGCTTCTGTCGACCGATGGGCGGCGGGTGGATCTGTCCTCGCTCTCGGGCCGGGCGGTGGTCTATGTCTATCCGCGCACCGGCGCGCCGGGCACACCGTCTCCGGACGGGTGGGATGCCATTCCCGGCGCGCGGGGCTGCACGCCACAGTCGTGCGCCTTCCGCGACCATTACGCGGATCTGCGCGCCGCCGGAGTGGAGTATGTGTTCGGGCTCTCGGTGCAGGATACGGCTTATCAGAACGAGGCGGCGCAGCGGCTGGACCTGCCGTTCTCGCTTCTGTCCGACCATCGCCGGGAGTTCGCCCATGCGGTGCGCCTGCCCACCTTCACCGTGGAAGGCGAGGTGCTGTTGAAGCGCATCACCCTCATCATC
Organism: Xanthobacter agilis; assembly: GCF_021730435.1. Lineage (GTDB taxonomy): Bacteria > Pseudomonadota > Alphaproteobacteria > Rhizobiales > Xanthobacteraceae > Xanthobacter > Xanthobacter agilis. The sequence goes on along the minus strand of NZ_JABWGX010000020.1, from coordinate 80,678 downwards.
GAGGGCGGCGCCATCTCCCACGTCTTCTATCCGGTGTTTCCACCCCACGAGAATGCGGCTCAGGTGCTGGCCCATCTGACGGGCGGCGCGGACGAGACCTAAAGCCTGCCTCCCATGGCGCGTTCATGTGGCGAGGAAGGCGCGCGCCGCTTGAAACACGGCGTGGAACATGGCCGGCGTCAGCACGCCGGTGTTGGTGTTGTAGCGCGAGCAATGATAGCTCGCGAACACCTTGAGGCCGCCGATGTCGCCCGACGCCCCATGCCCGAACTTGAGGTGTGACGCCTTGGCGCCGAGGGCGGCCAAGGTGGAATCGTGGGCGATCTTGCCCAAGGTCACCACCGCCTTGAGGTGCGGCATCTCGGAAAAAACGGGGGTGAGGAAGCGCCGGCAGGTGCGGATTTCTTCCGGCGTCGGCTTGTTCTGCGGCGGCACGCAGCGCACGGCATTTACGATGCGCGCGTCTTTCAGGGTCAGGCCGTCGTCGGGGCGGGCGTCGTAATGGCCATGGGCAAAGCCGAAATGGAGCAGCGTGGCGTACAGCAGGTCGCCGGCATAGTCGCCGGTGAACGGGCGCCCGGTGCGATTGGCGCCGCGCAGGCCCGGCGCGAGCCCCACGATGAGCAGGCGCGCGGTCGCCGGCCCGAAGGCGGGCACGGGGGCATTGAACCAGGACGGTTCGGCCTGATGCCATTCGTGCCGAAACGTTGCGAGACGGGGACACAGATCACAGTCGGCCGCCGGCTCTGGCGCGAGATGCGTTGCCAGGCTCGGCGGGGGGACGGCCGGGGCCGTGCCCGCGGATCCTTTTCGCGCGGGAGATCGGGCGACACGCGCCATGGTGGCGCGCTCAGCAGTCGTCGCTGTCGGAGCTGACGGGGGCGCCGCGACGCTCCAGGAAACGCGGGGTTTCCTGCATGCGGCCCTGGCGCTCGGAGGGGTCGCGGCCGATCTTGGGCTGCAGCTCCACGAGGTCGATGAAAATGTCCGCCTGGCGCCGCAGGTCGTCGGCGATGAGCGGCGGCTGCGTGGAGATGGTGGACACCACCGACACCCGGATGCCCTTCCGCTGCAGCGCTTCCACCAGGGAGCGGAAATCGCCGTCGCCGGAGAACAACACAATGTGATCCACGTGCTCGGCCAGTTCCATGGCGTCGACGGCGATCTCGATGTCCATGTTTCCGCGCACGCGCCGGCGGCCCTGGGCGTCCGTGAACTCGCGGGCCATTTTGGTCACGACCGAATAGCCGTTGTAATCCAGCCAGTCGAGCAGCGGGCGGATGGAGGAATACTCCTGATCCTCTATCAGGGTGGTATAATAGAAGGCGCGCAGAAGGTATCCGCGGCTCTGGAATTCCTTCAGAAGGCGCTTGTAGTCGATGTCGAAGCCGAGCGCCTTGGTCGCGGAGTATAGATTAGCGCCGTCGATGAGAAGAGCGATCTTTTCAAGGCCCTGCATAAAATGTCCGCCGATGGAATGGGATGGCCATAACGCTGGAACGACTGAATCCCGTGCCGTCCGCTGCCTTTCTCCGACGAAGGCCGATTCAACGCAAGCGAAAAAGGTGCCTGGCGCTTGCCCAAGATGTTGAAGTGTTGTATCGACCCCCTCTTCCCAGGCTTAAGATCCAGCGCCTGCGCGCATGAGGGAGTGCCGAGCCCATGGCCCGTGTCACGGTTGAAGATTGCATCGACAAGGTGGACAACCGGTTTGAACTGGTGCTGCTCGCCGCCCATCGCGCCCGCATGATTTCGTCGGGCTCCCAGATTACCATCGACCGCGACAACGACAAGAACCCGGTGGTGGCGCTGCGCGAAATCGCCGATGAGACGGTGAGCCCCGAGGATCTGAAGGAAGATCTGATCCATTCGCTGCAGAAGTACACGGAAGTGGACGAGCCCGAGCCGGAAGCCGTGCCCATGATCGCCTCTGGCGAGAGCGGCAGCGGCGACGACAGCGACATCGTGCTTGACCGCATGACGGAAGAAGAGCTGCTCGCCGGCCTCCAGGGACTGGTGCCGCCGGAGCATTCGGACGACGACGAAGGCTGATCCGTCCGCCTTCTCGCGAGAGAGAAAAGCGCCTGCCCGGTGACCTGGGCGGGCGCTTTCGTGTGTCCGCCGCCCGGCGCCCGCAGGCGTAGTCTGGCAAAGGCGCGCTCAGAATCCGACGGCGGTGCCCGACAGGTCGTAGGGGCCGGACGCCTCGATCTTCACGGTGGCGATCTCGCCCACCCGCAGTGGCCGGCGGGCGGAGACCTTTACGGTGCCGTCGATTTCGGGGGCGTCGCCCTTGGTGCGGCCGATGCCCCCGAACGGGGTCACGCTGTCGATGATGACCTGCTGGCGGGTACCCACCTTGCGCTTCAGCCGCCGGGCGGAAACCACCTGCTGGGTGCGCATGAAGCGATCGTAGCGTTCGGCCTTCACCTCGTCCGGCACCGGGTTTTCGAGCGCGTTGGCGGGCGCGCCGGCCACCGGCTCGAACTTGAAGGCGCCGGCGCGGTCGATTTCCGCCGCGTCCAGGAAGTCGAGAAGCTCCTGGAACTCGGCCTCGGTCTCGCCCGGGAAGCCGACGATGAAGGTGGAGCGCAAGGTGAGGTCCGGCACCTTCTCCCGCCAGGCCTGGATGCGGGCCAGCGTCTTCTCCTGGGCGGCGGGCCGCTTCATGCGCCGCAGCACGGACGGGCTCGCGTGCTGGAAGGGAATATCGAGATAGGGCAGTACCTTGCCGGCCGCCATCAGATCCATCACCGCGTCCACATGCGGGTAGGGATAGACATAATGCAGGCGCACCCAGGCGCCAAGCTCCCCCAGGGCGGCGGCGAGGTCGAGGAAGCGGGTGGCCACCTCTTTCTCCCCGTCCGCTCTCTTCCACAGGCTCGGGGCATAGCGCAGGTCCTGCCCATAGGCGGAGGTGTCCTGCGAGATGACGAGCAATTCCTTGACGCCGGCCTTCACCAGCTTTTCCGCCTCGCGCAGCACCTCGCCGGCCGGGCGGGAGACGAGATCGCCGCGCAGCTTGGGGATGATGCAGAAGGTGCAGCGGTTGGAGCAGCCCTCGGAAATCTTGAGGTAAGCGTAGTGGCGCGGGGTGAGCTTCACCCCCTGGTCCGGCACGAGGTCGAGGAAGGGATCGTGTTGGGGCGGCACCGCCGCATGCACGGCGGTGAGCACGCTCTCATATTGCTGCGGGCCGGTGATGGCGAGCACGCCGGGATGGGCGGCGGTGATCTGGTCGGGCTCGGCGCCCATGCAGCCGGTGACCACCACCTTGCCGTTCTCGGCCAGCGCATCGCCGATGGCCTTCAGGCTTTCGGCCTTGGCGCTGTCGAGGAAGCCGCAGGTGTTCACGATGACGAGATCGGCCCCCGCATGGGTCTTGGTGAGTTCATACCCCTCCGCGCGCAGGCGCGTGACGATGCGCTCGCTGTCCACCAGCGCCTTCGGGCAGCCGAGGGAAACAAAGGAGATACGGGGCGACTTCTGCGCGGTCTCGGCCATGATGCGCGACGGCTTCTTCAACTGTTGGGGGCAGGGGGCACGGGTTAGGGGAGCGCGGGGCTTCCGTCAATCCCGCTGGGCGCGGGCCGGCGCCTTCGGCATTGCGGCAGGCGTGGGCGCGGCCTGCCGCAGTGCGCGGCAAGTCCCTTGTCCGCCGTCGTCATCTCTCCCACACTCGCAGGTATAATGACCAAGACACGGAAACGCTGAGGAGAGGCTTCATGCTGACGCTGCTGCCGATCATTGCCTGCGGTCTTCTGGCCCTCGCCTATGGGGCCTGGGCGGTCCGCGACCTCATGGCGGCCGATCCCGGATCGGCCCGCATGCAGGAGATCGCCGCCGCCATCGCCGAGGGCGCGGGCGCCTATCTCAAGCGGCAATACCTCACCATCGGCGCGGTGGGTGGCGTCATCTTCGTGCTGCTGGGGCTGGGGCTCGGCTGGCTCGTGGCCATCGGCTTCGCCATCGGCGCCACCCTTTCCGCCGCCGCCGGCTTCATCGGCATGAATGTGTCGGTGCGGGCCAATGTGCGCACCGCCCAGGCGGCCATGCGCTCGCTCGCGGCCGGCCTCGACCTCGCCTTCAAGGCCGGCGCCGTCACCGGCCTGCTGGTGGCGGGCCTCGCGCTGCTGGGGGTTTCCGTCTATTTCCTGGTGCTGACCGAAGGGCTGGGCTTTTCCCCCTCCAGCCGCACCGTGGTGAATGCGCTGGTGGCGCTCGGCTTCGGCGCTTCGCTCATTTCCATCTTCGCCCGCCTCGGCGGCGGCATCTTCACCAAGGGCGCGGACGTGGGCGGCGACCTGGTGGGCAAGGTGGAGGTGGGCATTCCCGAGGATGATCCGCGCAACCCCGCCACCATCGCCGACAATGTGGGGGACAATGTCGGCGACTGCGCCGGCATGGCGGCCGACCTGTTCGAGACCTATGCGGTGACGGTGGTGGCCACCATGGTGCTGGCCGCCATCTTCTTCGCCGCGACGCCGCAGACGCTGCACGCGCTCCAGCTCTATCCGCTGGCCATCGGCGGGGCGTGCATCCTCACCTCCATCGCCGGCACCTTCTTCGTGAAGCTCAGGCCCAATTCCAGCATCATGGGGGCGCTCTACCGCGGGCTGCTCGCCACCGGCGGGCTCTCGGTGTTCGCGCTGGCGCTGGTCACCTGGCTCTTGCCCGGCTTCGGACCCATCGCCGGGGCCGCCTTCTCCGGCACGGCGCTGTTCCTGTGCGGGATCGTGGGGCTCGTGGTGACGGGCGGCATCGTCGTTATCACCGAATATTATACCGGTACGGGTCATCGCCCGGTGGTGTCCATCGCCCAGGCCTCGGTAACGGGGCACGGCACCAACATCATCCAGGGGCTCGCGGTGTCGCTGGAGGCGACGGCGCTGCCCACTCTCGTCATCATCGCCGGCATTCTCGCCGCTTATGGGCTCGCCGGCCTGTTCGGCATCGCCATCGCCGCCACCACCATGCTGGCGCTGGCCGGCATGATCGTCGCCCTCGATGCCTTCGGCCCGGTCACCGACAATGCCGGCGGCATCGCCGAGATGAGCGGCCTGCCGAAGGAGGTGCGTCAATCCACGGATGCCCTCGACGCGGTGGGCAACACCACCAAGGCGGTCACCAAGGGCTATGCCATTGGCTCCGCCGGTCTCGGCGCCCTGGTGCTGTTCGCCGCCTACAGCCAGGATCTGAAGTATTTCATCGCCCAGGCCGGGGCGGGTACCTATTTTTGGGGCGTCACACCCGATTTCTCCCTGGAAAACCCCTATGTGGTGGTGGGGCTGCTGTTCGGCGGGCTGCTGCCGTTCCTGTTCGCCGCCATGGGCATGACCGCGGTGGGGCGCGCGGCATCCGCCATCGTGGAGGAGGTGCGCCGGCAGTTCCGCGAGAAGCCGGGCATCATGGCCGGGCGCGAGAAGCCCGATTATTCCCGCGCCGTGGACCTCCTGACCCGCGCCGCCATCAAGGAGATGATCCTGCCCTCGCTGCTGCCGGTGCTGTCGCCGGTGGTGTGCTATTTCGCCATCTATCTGGTGGCGGGCGGCGGGGTGGCCGGCAAGTCGGCGGCCTTTTCGGCGGTGGGGGCGATGTTGCTCGGCGTCATCGTCACCGGGCTGTTCGTGGCCATCTCCATGACCTCGGGCGGCGGCGCCTGGGACAATGCCAAGAAGTCGTTCGAGGACGGCTTCATCGACAAGGACGGCGTGCGCCACGAAAAAGGCTCGGAGGCGCACAAGGCGGCCGTGACCGGCGACACCGTGGGTGATCCCTACAAGGACACGGCCGGGCCGGCGGTGAACCCCATGATCAAGATCACCAACATCGTGGCGCTGCTGCTGCTGGCCGTGCTCGGCCACTGAGGGGGACGGGCGGGGTTGTTCCCGAGGCTGGGGTCGGGCATCGTGCCGGGCGTTTTGCCCCGCGCCAGCCCGGCGCCACGACGGATTTTTGCCATGTCCCCTTCGCCCCGCCCCATCAAGCCCGGAGACCGCGTGTTTCTGGTGGATGGCTCCTCCTTCGTGTTCCGGGCCTATTTCCAGTCCATCAACCAGGACCGGAAGTATAATTTCCGCTCCGACCGGCTGCCCACGGGCGCGGTGCGGCTGTTTTGCACCAAGCTGTTCCAGTTCGTGCGGGACGGCGCGGTCGGCATCAAGCCGACCCATCTCGCCATCATCTTCGACAAGTCGGAGGACTCCTTCCGCAAGGCGCTCTATCCTGCCTACAAGGCCAACCGTTCCGATCCGCCGGACGAACTCATTCCCCAGTTTCCGCTGATGCGGGAGGCGGTACGCGCGTTCGGCCTGCTGCCGGTTGAGCAGGCGCGCTACGAGGCCGACGACCTCATCGCCACCTATGCCCAGCAGGCGGTGAAGGCGGGGGCGGACGTGCTGATCGTCTCCGCCGACAAGGACCTGATGCAGCTCATCGGCCCGCATGTGGCCATGTACGATCCGGCCTCGGGCGAGAGCGGCGGGCGCGGGGCGCGGCCGGAGCGGCGCATCGGCGAGGCCGAGGTGGTGGAATATTTCGGCGTGCCACCGGACAAGGTGGTGGATGTGCAGGCGCTGGCCGGCGATTCCACCGACAATGTGCCGGGCGTGCCGGGCATCGGCATCAAGACCGCCGCCCAGCTCATCAATGAATATGGGGACCTCGACACGCTGCTCGCCCGCGCCGGTGAGATCAAGCAGCCCAAGCGCCGCCAGTCGCTGATCGACAACGAAGAGTCCGCGCGGATCTCCAAGCAGCTGGTGGAGCTGGTGCGCGACGTGCCGGTCGAGGTGTCGCTCGAAGACCTGGTGCTGGAGGAGCCCGACGCGCGGCCGCTGGTGGCGTTCCTGAAAGCCATGGAATTCACCACCATCACCCGTCGCGTGGCGGAAGCCTATGGGGTGGACCCGAGCGCCATCGACCCCGACCCCAAGCTCGCCCCGCAGGGCCTCTTCACCCTCGGCGGGGAGGATGCGGGGGAAACGACGGCGGGGGAGGGCGCCGCCGTCGTTTCCCCCGGCAAGCCGGCGGCGGATGCCGGCGGCGAGGTCAGTCTCAAGCCGGCCGATCTCGCCCAGGCCCGCGCCGAGGCCGCGCGCGCGACCCCGGTGAATCGCGGCGCCTATCGCACCATCACCGACCTTGCCGAGCTGGAGGCCTGGTGCGCCAAGGCCATCGACCAGGGGGTCGTCGCCTTCGACACCGAGACCACCTCGCTTGATCCCATGTCGGCGGATCTGGTGGGCGTGTCCCTGGCGCTTTCGCCCAATGAGGCCTGCTATATTCCCCTTGCCCATGTGGGCGCGGGCGACGGTTTGTTCAGCGAGGGGCTGATCGCGGGCCAGATCCCGCTTGAGAAGGCCATCGCGGCCTTGAAGCCCATGCTGGAGGATGCAGGCACCCTCAAGATCGGCCAGAACGCCAAATATGATGTGCTGATGCTGTCGCGCTACGGCATCACCGTGGCCCCCATCGACTGCACCATGTGCATCTCCTACGCGCTCGATGCCGGGCTCAACGGCCATGGCATGGACGAGCTTGCGGTCCGCCATCTCGGCCATACGCCCATCGCCTTCACCGAGGTGGTGGGCAAGGGCAAGGGGCAGGTGACGTTCGATAAGATCGCCCTGGAGCCAGCCACCCAATACGCCGCCGAGGATGCGGACGTGACGCTGCGCCTGTGGCGGGTGTTGAAGCCCCGTCTTGCGGCGGAGGGGCGCGCCACCGTCTATGAGACCCTGGAGCGGCCGCTGATCCCGGTGCTGACCCGCATGGAGGCGCGGGGCATCTCCATCGACAAGGCGCTGCTGGCGCGCCTGTCGTCCGAGTTCGCCCAGGGCGCGGCGCGGGTGGAGGACGAGATCGCGGAGATCGCCGGCGAGAAGATCAACGTGGGCAGCCCCAAGCAGATGGGCGACATCCTGTTCGGCAAGATGGCGTTGCCGGGCGGTTCCAAGACCCCGACCGGGGCCTGGTCCACCAAGGCCAATGTGCTGGAGGAACTGGCCGAGGCGGGCCATGTCCTGCCGCAAAAGATCCTGGAATGGCGCCAGCTCGCCAAGCTGCGTTCCACCTACACCGATGCCCTGCCCAATTTCGTGAACCGGGACACCCATCGGGTCCACACCTCCTACGCGCTCGCCGCCACCACCACCGGGCGCCTGTCCTCGTCCGATCCGAACCTCCAGAACATTCCGGTGCGTACGGAGGAGGGACGGCGCATCCGCCGCGCGTTCGTGGCGGAAGCGGGCAACAAGCTGGTGTCCGCCGACTATTCGCAGATCGAGCTGCGCCTGCTGGCGGAGATCGCGGAAATCCCGGCGCTGCGCCAGGCGTTCAAGGAGGGGCTCGACATCCACGCCATGACCGCCTCGGAGATGTTCGGGGTGCCGGTGAAGGACATGCCCAGCGAAGTGCGCCGCCGGGCCAAGGCCATCAATTTCGGCATCATCTACGGCATCTCCGCATTCGGGCTCGCCAACCAGCTCGGCATCGGGCGCGAGGAGGCCGGGCAGTACATCAAGCGCTATTTCGAGCGCTTCCCCGGCATTCGCGACTACATGGAGGTGACCAAGACCTTCTGCCGCGAGCACGGCTATGTGGAAACCCTGTTCGGCCGGCGCTGCCACTATCCGGACATCGCGGCCAAGAACCCCTCCATCCGCGCCTTCAACGAGCGTGCCGCCATCAACGCCCGCCTTCAGGGCACCGCTGCCGACATCATCCGCCGCGCCATGATCCGCATGGAGCCGGCCCTGGAGGCGGCCCGGCTCTCCGCCCGCATGCTGCTGCAGGTGCACGACGAACTGGTGTTCGAGGTGCCGGAGGCGGAGGTGGAGAAGACCCTGCCCCTGGTGCGGGAGGTGATGGAGGCCGCCGCCGCCCCCGCCGTATCCCTCGCCGTGCCCCTGAAGGTGGATGCCCGCGCCGCCGCAAACTGGGACGAGGCTCATTAAACAAATAATTTGTGTTATTTACGAAAAACACGTCAATATGCGTTGAATGTATGTGGATGCTCGTCTACTTTGTGAAATAGGCCGGTCGGTGCCGGTCTGTTTCATGAATTGGAGTGGAGTGCCCATGGCCATTTCCGGCCTCATCCGCCGCCCCAGCGTCACCCCCGACGCCCACATGGCGCCGCTCGCCCGGTTGCCGGTGTTCTTCGGCCTCAAGGGGCGGCGCGTGGTGGTGGCGGGCGAGGGGAGCGCCGTGGCCTGGAAGGCGGAATTGCTCTGCGCCGCCGGGGCACGGGTCGAGGTGTTCACGCCGGCGCCCGTTCCGGAGCTGGAGTCGCTGACCCGCGCGCCTCCCGATGGGGTGCTGGTGCTGCATCCGCGGGACTGGCGGGCGGAGGACCTTACTGGCGCGACCTTGGCGGTGTGCGCCTTTCCGGCCGAGGCGGACGCCGTCCGCTTCGCCGATGCGGCGCGGGCGGCGGGCGTGCCGGTGAATGCGGTGGATCGGCCAAACGTCGGCGATTTCACCTTCGGCGCCATCGTCAATCGTTCGCCGCTGGTGGTGGGCATTTCCACCGATGGGGCAGCGCCGGTGTTCGGGCAGGCGGTGCGGGCGAAGATCGAGGCGCTGCTGCCGGCCGGCTTCTCGCTCTGGGCGGATGCCGCGCGCGCATGGCGGCGGTCCCTCTCCGGGCTCGGCTTGTCGGCCCAGGCCCGGCGCGCCTTTTGGGAGCGCTTCAGCGCCAAGGCCCTGACCGAGCCGAACCGGGTGCCCGAGGCCGCCGACCGCGAAGCGCTGCTCGCCGGCGCGGCACGGGTCGCGGGCGGCTCCGTGGTGCTGGTGGGGGCGGGTCCCGGCGATCCGGAATTGCTGACCCTGAAGGCCGTGCGCGCCCTACAATCGGCGGATGTGGTGCTCTATGACGACCTCGTTTCCGCCGCGGTGCTGGATTTCGCCCGCCGCGAGGCGCGCAAGATGCTGGTGGGCAAGACCGGCTACGGCCCCTCCTGCAAGCAGGACGACATCAACGCGATGATGGTGACCCTTGCGCGCGAGGGACGGCGGGTGGTGCGTCTCAAGGGCGGCGAGCCCATGATCTTCGGACGTGCGGGAGAGGAAATCGCCGCCTGTCGCGCGGCCGGTATTCCGGTGGAGGTGGTGCCGGGCATCTCCTCCGCCCAGGGGGCGGCGAGCCGGCTCATGGCCTCGCTGACCCATCGCGACCATGCGCGGCGGCTTCAGTTCGTCACCGCCCACGCCCGCAATGGCCGGCTGCCGGAAGACCTGGATTTCAAGGCATTGGCCGATCCGGTGGCCACCACTGTGGTCTACATGCCCCGCCACACCCTGAAGGATCTGGTGGCCCGCCTCATGCCCGCCGGCCTCGACCCCTCCACTCCGGCGGTGGCGGTGTTCGCCGCCACCCGGCCGGAGGAGCGGATCGCGCGCGCCACCATCGCCACGCTGGCCGAGGCGGTGGATCGGGCCGTGGACGAGGGGGCGTCTGGCCCCTGCCTCGTGCTCTATGGTCACGCGCTTGCGGCGGCGTTGGCGGATGCGGCGTGCGATGATACGGGCGCTCCGCCCGCCTCCGGCGCCGCCGAGCGCCCTGCGCCCGTGCGCCGGATGGGGGGCGCGGCGGATCGGGGCGGTGCCCATCCCCTGGAGGTCGCCGGCTCCGGCCTTTGAGCTGGGATCAACGATCGGAGCGCCGAGGCCGCGCTTGCGTCGAGCGCGTGGGCCCGCGAACGGGCGGTGGCGCGACCGACGGCCTTCGCCGCGCCGGTCTCAGCCTGGAGTCTGGCGTCGCCGCGGCGTTACGGCGCGCGTCCGGCGCAGATGGACGCCGCCTGTCGGCCGGCGCGCCATTTCCTCCAAACGCGCGCTGATAAGCGGATAACGCAGCTTGAGCATGTGTAACTCGTCCTCTTCTATGGCGAGGACCTTGGTCTTGGTCAGGGCGCGGACCGGAGGGATGTCGCCATCGAGCCCCGGCAGGAGGCCGAACACGTCGCCGGCGCCGAGCCGGACCGTCTTTTCGGTGCCGGTGGATTCGAGTTCCCCTTCCAGCACCACGAACATGTGACGCGCGCGTTCACCCGGTCGCACCACCTGGCGGCCGCGATCGAAGCTGCGGGAATTGAACAGGGGCAGCAGGTCGCCCAGGATTCGGGCGTCCAGGTCCGAGAACGGCGGCAGCCGGGACACCATGGAAAAGGTCACGACGAAATTGTGCTTCGAGATCACTTCCGAAAACGAGCTGGCGATGATGGCGATCGGCAGCGCCAGCATCACCAGCCCGGCGACCATCGTCGCCGCGCCGACGAGCCGCCCCACGGCGGTGATCGGCACCACATCCCCATAGCCCACCGTCGTCAGGGTCGTGATCGCCCACCACATGGCGTCGGGGATCGAACCGAACTTGTCCGGCTGCACCGTCCGCTCCACCAAATACATGGCGGTGGCGGCGAGCAGCACGCCGGTGCCCAGAATGACGAGGCAGGCGAGAAGCGCAAAGCGCTCGCGCTTGACCGCCAGATAAAGCGCGTTGAACCCGGACGAATAACGCGCCAGCTTGAGAAAACGCAGCAGCCGCAGCACGAGAAGGGCGCGCACGTCCATGGGGAAGGCCAGGGAAACCACGGCCGGCGCCACCGCGAACAGGTCAATGATGGCGGCGGGCGTGGTGATATAGCTGAGCCGCGCCCGCCATGCCGGCAGATGGCGCCGCATCGGGTGTTCGGGGGCAACCCACAGGCGGATCAGATATTCCAGCACGAACGCGCCGAGGGCCACCTGCTCGCAGGCGCCGAACCAGATTTTGTCATAAAGCTCGAGCGCGGGAACCGTCGCCAGCACCGCTCCGGTCACGCTCATCAGCACGATGACGATCAGGAAGTAATGAACGAGGTCGGCAACGATATCGCCCGGCAGGTCGCGCTCGAGAATGTCGAACAGACGCTGCCGCACTCGGGTCACCATCATCGGCCTTCCCCCGGCGCGGTCGCGCTGTGCCGGGGGAAGGCCGAAAGCGGCGTCTTCCCGCTGTCGGGCGCGCGCACGGTGGACGTTGCGGGGCTGTGCATCACGGGCATCCAAACCGCTTTGCTTCACGCGTGCGGGCTTGGGCCGTGCGTTCGGCGACGGCTTCGGGTGGAAGGCCCAGCGTGCCGAGGAGCTGCGCAACCAATTGAAGGCTACCCTCGACCGTCTCAGGGATGACGCCCGAGACCCCATGCCCGGCGAGGCGACAGGCGTGGTCCGCGTCCTTCGCCCGCGCGAGAACCGGAACCCCCCGCCAGCGCCGATGGATCACTTCCGCCATGCGCTCGGCGCCCACCGGGGAATCCAGGGTGAGGACAAAGGCGATGGCGCCGTCGGCACCCAATCGTTCCAGGATCTCCTCGCGTCCCGCGTCCCCGAAATAGACCGGCCGGCCCGCCGCCCGCTCCAGCGCCACGCGGCGGGGATTGTTGTCCACCGCGACGAACGGAACCTGTTCCTGCTCCAAGGCTTCGGCGACCATGCGCCCCACCCGGCCAAAGCCTCCGATGACCACATGGCCCTGCGGCGCGTCGAGGACGGGCACCGCCAGGTGGTCATGGGCCTTCACCTCCAGTTGCAGCCCCAGCCGATGGCCCAGCGCGGACAACAGCGGCGTGGCCGCGAGCCCCAGCCCCACGACGGCGATGACGAGGCCCGCATCGCCGCTGCTGAGGACGCCCTTGGCGACCATCAGCCCCAGCACCACCAAGGCGAACTCCCCGGTTTGCGCCAGCAGGATCGCCGCTTCGGCGGCCTCCGCCCGCTTCACGCCCATGAACCGTGCCGCCGCGAAATTGAACGCCGTCTTGATGGCGAGCAGCGCCACCGTGCCCACGATCACCAGATGCAGGTGTGGCAATACCTCGCGAAAATTCACGCTCATGCCCACGGTCACGAAGAAGACGCCGATCAGCAGGCCCTTGAAGGGCTCAAGATCAACTTCGATCTGGTGCCGATACGCCGTCTCCGACAGCAGCATTCCCGCGAGGAACGCACCAAGGGCGCCCGAAAGCCCGGCCGCCCGCGTGAAGGCCGCAGTGCCCACCACCACCACAAGGGTGATCGCCATGATGAGTTCGCGCGAGCGCGTGCTGCCCGCGATGCCCACGAGCGGTGCCATGACGAAACGCCCCGCGACCAGGATCACCGCCACCGCGCCGACCGCCTTGGCCAGCGCAGAAGCCGCGAGGATCAGCACGCTGCCGCCGCCGGCAATCAGCTCCGTGGCCAGCAGGATCGGCACCACCATGAGGTCTTGAAACAGCAGAACGGCGATGACCATCTGCCCGAGCGGCGCCAGCGACCGGTGTTCCTCGACCAGGATCTGCGTGACCACGGCGGTTGACGACAGCGCGAGGGCAAAGCCCAGTACCAACGCGACATCGGCCTCCACAAAGCCGGAGAGTGCGACCGCCGATGCCAGCGCGCCGCCGCAGAACAGCACCTGCAAGCCGCCGATGCCGAACACTTCGCGCCGCAGCGCCCAAAGCCGATTCGCCGAAAACTCCAGCCCCAGCAGGAACAGCAGAAAGATGACGCCGAGTTCGCCGAACGGCGCCGCCCGTTCCGGATTGGAGATGGTGACGAATTGGAGCCAGGGCACATCCGGTGCCCAACTCCCCAAACCGTGTGGCCCGAGAATCGCCCCAACGATGATGAAGCCGACCACGGCACCGATGCGCGCCCGATGGAACAGGGGCACCAATATGCCCGCGGCCAGCAGATAGACGAATCCGTCCTTCAGGAAGGCGTCACCCACAGCCGCTTCTCCCTCCATCATCGGCGGCATCGACCGCCTGCTTCGGGCGTCGAGCGGCCGTCTCGATGACAATCCGACAAACGGCGCTCTGAATTGCCCATCGCACCTGATGTCCCAGCCCGTTCCGCCTCGACCCGGTCATCTCCGACCAGGTCCGAGGTGGCCGTCCGCGCGGCCTCGCCTGTGGTCCCACGGGCCGAAAACACACCATCTGCTAAAGCCACCGCGCCGCAGCGGCCCGACGTCTTCTCGGGGGCGGATCCCCCGGCCGAGCGGGGTCCGATCCGTGTCCCTATGCCGCCTGCCGGAGACGGAAAAGCGAGCCTCAGCCCGCCAGCGCGGCCTCGATGGCGGCCAGCGCCGCACTCGCCTTGGCACCATCCGGGCCGCCGGCCTGCGCCATGTCCGGCCGCCCGCCGCCGCCCTTGCCGCCCAGGGCCTCCGCGCCACGCCGCACCAGGGTCACCGCATCGAAGCGCCCTGCCAGATCGGCGGTCACGGCCACGACCAAGGACGCCTTGCCGTCCGCCGCGTTGTTGGCCACCGCCACCACGCCCGAGCCGATCTTGGTCTTGCCCTCATCGGCGATCGCCTTCAGATCCTTCGGGTCGGCGCCGGAAATAGCGATGGCCAGATACTTGGTGCCGTTGACCTCAATGACCCGCGGACCCTGTTCCTCGCCGCTGCCCCCACTCATGGCGAGCTTCTTGCGCAGGTCCGTCATCTCCCGCTCAAGCTTACGCCGCTCCTCCACCAACACCGTCAGGCGCGCTTCCACTTCCGACACCGGCGCCTTCAGCGTGGCCGCAGCCCCTTGTAGCGCCGCATTGGCGCCGTTGAGATGATGGCGCGCGGCATCCGCGGTCAGCGCCTCCAGCCGGCGGACGCCAGACCCCACCGCGCTTTCCGCGACCACCGACACCAGGCCGATATCGCCGGTGCGCCGCACATGAGTGCCGCCGCACAACTCGATAGAATAGGGCGTGCCCTTGCCGTCGTCGGTGCCCATCGAGACCACGCGCACCTCGTCGCCATACTTTTCGCCGAACAGCGCCCGCGCCCCCGAGCCGATGGCATCGTCGACCGCCATGACCCGGGTCTCCACCGGCTCGTTGCGCAGGACGAACCGGTTGGCGATGTCCTCCACGCGCGCCACCTCGTCCGCCGTCAGCGGCTTCGGGTGGGAAAAGTCGAAGCGCAAACGGTCGGGGGCCACCAGAGAGCCCTTCTGCGCCACATGGTCGCCGAGCACGCGCCGCAGCGCCTCGTGCAGCAGATGGGTCGCCGAATGGTTGGCCCGCAAGGCGGTGCGGCGCCCGTGGTCCACCTCCGCCGCCAGGGCCGAACCCACCTTCAGCGTGCCGCTGGTGACCTCCACCTCGTGCACGAACAGATCGCCGAGCTTCTTCTGGGTGGATATGACCCGTACAGCGATCCCGCCTTCGCCGTTCCAGGCTCCGGTGTCGCCCGTCTGACCGCCCGATTCGGCATAGAAGGGGGTCTGGTTGAGCACGGCAAAGCCCCGCGACCCGGCCGGCAGGGCATCAACTTCCCCGCCATCCTTCAGCAAAGCGAGGACAACACCTTCCGCCTTTTCCGTTTCGTAGCCGAGGAACTCGGTGGCCCCGACCTTGTCCCGCACCTGGAACCACACGGCATCGGTGGCCGCTTCGCCCGAGCCGGCCCAATTGGCCCGCGCTTCCGCCTTCTGGCGTGCCATCGCGGCGTCGAATGCACCGAGATCCACGGCGATCCCCCGCGCCCGCAAGGCGTCCTGGGTGAGGTCCAGGGGGAAACCGTAGGTATCGTAAAGTTTGAACGCAACGTCGCCGGGGAAGCTCGCACCCTGGGTGAGGCCGGCGCTTTCCTCCTCAAGGATCGACAAGCCCCGCTCCAGGGTGCGGCGAAAGCGGGTCTCTTCCAGCAGCAGGGTCTCGCCGGCCAAGGCTTCGGCGCGCACGATCTCCGGATAGGCGCGGCCCATTTCCCGGATCAGCGCCGGCACCAGGCGGTGCATCAGCGGCTCGCGGGCGCCGAGGAGCTGGGCATGGCGCATGGCGCGCCGCATGATGCGGCGCAGCACATAGCCCCGGCCCTCGTTGGACGGCAGGACCCCGTCTGCGGTGAGGAAGACCGAAGCGCGCAGGTGGTCGGCGATGACGCGGTGGCTGGCCTTCTGCGGTCCGTCGGCGTCCACATTCGTGAGCTCGGCGACCTCCGCGATGAGGGCGCGCATGAGATCGGTCTCGTAATTGTCGTGGGTGCCCTGGAGCACCGCCGAAATACGCTCAAGCCCCATGCCGGTATCAATCGACGGGCGCGGCAGACCCACGCGCTCACCGCCGGGAAGCTGCTCGTATTGCATGAAGACGAGATTCCAGATCTCGATGAAGCGGTCTCCGTTCTCGTCGGGCGAGCCGGGGGGACCCCCGGCAATATGGGCACCGTGGTCGAAGAAGATCTCGGAGCATGGACCGCAGGGGCCGGTGTCGCCCATGGACCAGAAATTGTCAGAGGTGGGGATGCGGATGATTCTATCATCCGGCAGGCCGGCAATCTTCTTCCAAAGACCGTAGGCCTCTTCATCCTCGCTGTAGACGGTGACGAGCAGGCGCTCCCTGGGCAGGTCGAACGGACCCGTTATGAGATTCCAGGCGAGCTCAATGGCCCGATCCTTGAAATAGTCGCCGAACGAAAAATTGCCGAGCATCTCGAAGAAGGTGTGATGCCGGGCCGTGTAGCCGACGTTGTCGAGGTCATTGTGCTTGCCCCCGGCGCGCACGCACTTTTGCGCCGTCACCGCGCGGGAATAAGGACGCTTCTCCATCCCGGTGAAGACGTTCTTGAATTGCACCATCCCCGCATTGGTGAACATGAGGGTGGGATCGTTGTGCGGCACCAACGGGGAGGAGGACACCGCCTCGTGCCCTTGCTTGACGAAGTAGTCGATGAAAGTCGACCGGATCTCGTTGACGCCGCTCATGTGCCGGCCACTACCCTTAAGAGCCGGACACGCAAGACGTTGCCGGCGATGACCACCCCGAACGGAACGTCCCCGCGCCCGCCCGGCTCCGCAGCCGCCGTCCTGGGAAAACCTGGAACGGCGGACCGGAACCGGGTTCGTTTACCGGCGAGGCCGCCGCTTGTCCAGAAACCCATGAGGAGCGCGCACGCTCACTCCACCCCGCGGCACGCCAAGCCATCCTGGCGCCGTCGCGGAAGCCCCGCAGGCCTCAGCTTTCCGAAGGCTCCTGGCCGTCCGCGTCTTCCTCTGGCGGGCCGGCCAGAATCTGTTCGGCGATGAGGCCGGCATTCTGACGGATGGCGGCCTCGATGCGCCCGGCCATTTCGGCATTCTGGCGCAGGAAAGACTTGGCGTTTTCCCGGCCCTGGCCGAGGCGCTGGCTGTCATAGGAGAACCAGGCGCCGGACTTTTCCACGACGCCGGCGCGCACGCCCAGATCGAGCAGCTCTCCCATTTTGGAGACGCCCTCGCCATACATGATGTCGAATTCCACCTGCTTGAAGGGCGGCGCGAGCTTGTTCTTGACCACCTTCACGCGGGTCTGGTTGCCCACCACCTCGTCGCGCTCCTTGATGGCGCCGATGCGGCGAATATCGAGGCGCACGGAAGCGTAGAACTTCAAGGCGTTGCCGCCGGTGGTGGTCTCCGGAGAGCCATACATCACGCCGATCTTCATGCGGATCTGGTTGATGAAGATCACCATGGTGTTGGACTTGGAGATGGAGGCCGTGAGCTTGCGCAGCGCTTGGCTCATCAGGCGCGCCTGCATGCCGGGCTGGTTGTCGCCCATCTCGCCTTCGAGCTCGGCGCGCGGGGTAAGTGCCGCCACCGAGTCCACCACCAGCACGTCGATCGCGCCGGACCGAACCAGCGTGTCGGCGATTTCCAGCGCCTGCTCGCCCGCATCCGGCTGGGAGATCAGGAGGTCGTCGAGATTGACGCCGAGCTTGCGCGCATAGATGGGGTCGAGCGCATGCTCGGCATCAATGAAGGCACAGGTGCCCCCGCGCTTCTGAGCTTCGGCGATGACATGCAGAGAGAGCGTTGTTTTACCGGAGGATTCCGGCCCGAAAATTTCGACGACGCGCCCCCTGGGCAACCCGCCGATACCGAGCGCGATGTCGAGGCCCAGAGAGCCCGAGGGCACGCTCTCGACCTCCAGCGCCTTGCCGCCCTTGCCCAGGCGCATGATCGAGCCTTTGCCGAAATGGCGCTCGATCTGAGACAGCGCGGCGTCCAGAGCTTTGGTTTTGTCCATGGAAGAACCTTCGACGAGTCGGAGTGTTGCCTGAGTCATCGCCGGGCTCCAGAGCTGGCGCAAGGGGAAATAGACTGCACCCCCGTGTACATGCTTTGTTCGATGTTCGCAATATGTTCCGCGCTGTCGATTGCGAGTTAGTCTGTGGGGGCGGCCTCGGGGAGCGCGGCGGTCGGGGCATTGGGGTCGCCGGGGTCGGTCTCCCAGGCAAGGCCGGGGATCGCCACGATGCGCCGGCCGCGGGCGTCGTGCCGGCATACGATGACTTGGTGCTCCTCCATATAGGCGAGCAGGCGTCGCGCGCGGCCGGGGGAACGGCTGCCGTAGGCGCGGGCGACATCGGCATCGGAGGGGCAGGGGCGATGGTCGAAGGCGGCCCGCGCGAGGGAGAGGAACACGCCCTGCATGTCCTCCGGCAGCGCGGCGGCCATGGCCAGCACTTCGGCCCAGGGCGAATCGTCGGCCTCCGCCTCGGCGATGTTGATGCCGGCATGGGCCACGGCGAGCCGGCGGCGGAAGGCGGAGAGACTCAGGGTGTCGCCACCCACACGGCGGATTCGGCAGCGCACCAGGAAGTCCTGATAGAGCACGGCGATGGTGCGAAAACCGGCGTCGCTCTCGCTCAGGATTTCGTGCAAGGCGGCGTCGATGGCGGCCTGGCGCTGCTCGGGCGACAGGGCGGCGGGCAGGCCAGGCGGCGGCTCGGGCGCGAGCGGCGGGGTTGCCGGTAGGCTGCGCGCGAGCTGCGCTAGCACGTCGGCGGTGGGTGCGACGGTCGGCGTCCGGCGCGGCACCAGGGTGCGGGCCTCGTCGGCGCCGGGGGTGAAGATCAGGTCGTGGGCGTCCTCGGCGGCGGCGGGCTCGGGCAGCGGCAGCAGCTTGGGGCTGGTGGAGCGGGCCTGCGTGTCCACCGGGCCGATGCGCACCGGCAGCGGACGCCGTGCCAGGGCCGGGCCGAGCGCGACGAAATTGCCGCTTTCCAGGTCGCGGAACATCTCCGCCTGCCGCCGCTCCATGCCGAGCAGATCGGCGGCGCGGGCCATGTCGATGTCCAGGAAGGTGCGGCCCATGAGGAAGTTGGAGGCTTCGGCGGCCACGTTCTTGGCAAGCTTGGCCAGCCGTTGGGTGGCGATGACCCCGGCGAGGCCGCGCTTTCGCCCGCGGCACATGAGATTGGTCATGGCGCCCAGGGACACCTTGCGCGCGTCGTCGGAAACCTCACCGGCGGCGGTGGGCGCGAACAATTGCGCCTCGTCCACCACCACCAGCAACGGATACCACATGTCGCGATCGGCATCGAACAGGCCGCCGAGAAAGGCGGCGGCGGCGCGCATCTGCTGCTCGCTGTCCAGGCCTTCGAGATTGAGCACGACCGAGACCCGGTGCTGGCGCACCCGCGCGGCGATGCGCTGGAGGTCGGCTTCGCCCCTCTGCGCATCCACGACCACATGGCCGAAGCGATCGGCGAGGGTGACGAAATCACCTTCCGGATCGATGACGGCCTGCTGCACCCAGGGGGCGCTTTGTTCCAGGAGGCGGCGCAGCAGGTGCGACTTTCCGGAACCGGAATTGCCCTGCACCAGCAAGCGGGTGGCGAGCAATTCCTCGAGGTCCAGAACGGCCGTGCCGCCGCCGGAGCGGGTGCCGAGGTCGATGGACACCTTGGCGGGCGTCGTCATAGCGGCGCCGACCCTGCGGTGAGATGGCGGGAGATCATGGCCGGACTCATATCAATTCGCGGCGCGAGTTCAACTGCGGCGCACGGCGGGTCGCGCAGCGGTGGATAGCTGCGGGGATGAAGAGGCCGGCCGGGCCGGTCCGAAACGGGGCCGCCATGACGTGGCAGGTGAGCGTGGCAGGTGAGCGTGGCAGGTGAGCGTGGCAGGTTCCCGGTGCGCGGCGCCGGTATTGTGCGGGCGGAGGGTGGGCGTCCGGCGGTGTGCCGTCAGGCCGGCGTTCTTTGTGCGCGCAGCCAATTCTCGTACCAACGGGGCCATTCTGCGGAGACGGTGCCCGGCTTGCCCATGCCGAAGCCGTGGCCGCCACGCGCAAGCTGGTGCAACTCCACCGGCACGCCCGCGCGGCGGCATGCCTGCGCCAGGATGACGGTGTTCTGCGGGTTGGCGATGGAATCATCCTCCGCCTGTACCAGGAACATGGGCGGGCAGCCGGCGCGCACATGGGTCTGCACGGACCATTCCGCGCTCTGTCGGGGGCTGGGATGGCTTCCGATCAGCTGGCGACGGGTGGACGTCTGGTCGTAAGGCGGCTCCAGGGTGATGACGGGATAGATCAGCGCCGCGGCGTCCGGCCGTGCGGACTGGCGGTCGATGGCGTCCACCGGCGCATAAGAGCGGAAATCCGCGCGGGTGGCGGCGAGACCCAGGAGGTGGCCGCCGGCGGAAAAGCCCAGCACCCCGATGCGTGTGGCGGCGACGCCGCGCGGCGGCGGCGCGGCGCGCATGAGGCGCAGGGCCCGTTGGGCATCCTGCAACGGCGCGAGCGGGCGCTCGCGCCAGCCTTCCGATGGCAACCGGTACATGAGGATGAAGGCGGTGATGCCGCGTGCCGCGAGCCAGCGGGCGGCGGGGCGCGCCTCCTTGTCCATCTGGATCTGTCGGTAGCCGCCGCCGGCGGCGATCAGCACCGCCGCGTCGCCTGGTTGCGCGGGGCGATGAATCTCGATCGCGGGAATGGCCACATGGCTCATCGCTCCGCCGGGGCTCACTGCCGCCGGGCCGGAAGGGCCGCCGCCGCCGGGCGGCGTGCCGGGCCAGAGCGGGATCGTCTCGACCGGGGCGGGATCACCCGCCACCGGCTGCGCCGTTGCGCGCTGCGCTCCCACCGCCAGGGCGGCGGCCACGGCGAGGAACGCGCGGCGGTCGATCATGTCGGATCCTCCTGGGCTCCGCGATCGGTGCCGAACAGGCGGGCTCATGCGCCATGTGGGCTGGACTGACGGCCCGTGACTCAGGAGCGCGGAGCGTTGATATAGGTCCGCCCCGGCCGGTTTGAAAGTCACGTCACCGGGCGCGGTCGGCACCCCGAAGAAGCAGGGCGGCAATAATGGCGAGGCCCCTCGACGCTTCGCGGCCGGCGGTGTCGCCCTCGGTGCCGCCGAGGGGGGCCCCGGCCGGGCGAACAGAATGCCCCTCGCGCCCGCCCACCGCGTCTTGGGCGGGCGGCGCGGCTCAGGCGAATCCGCCGTTGGCACGCAGCACCTGGCTGTTCATCCAGGCGCCGTCCGGGCCGGCGAGGAACGAAACCACATGGGCGATGTCGTCCGGCTGGCCGAGCCGCTGCAATGGCGGCACCTTCGCCAGTTCGTCGATCTGCGCCTGGGTCTTCCCGCTGAGAAAAAGGGGAGTGGCCACTGGCCCGGGCGCCACCGCATTGACCGTGATGTTGCGCCCGCGCAGCTCGTTGGCGAGCACATGCACCAGCCCCTCCACCCCAGCCTTGGACGCGATATAGGGCCCATAGCCGGGGAAGGACTTGGCGAGCACGCTGCTGGAAAGGGCAATGATGCGCCCACCCGGCGCCACATCCCGCGCCGCCTGGGCGAGCACCACATAAGTGCCGCGCAGGTTGACCGCGATGACCTTGTCGAACAGGGCCAGATCACCATCCGCGATCTGGCCCAGGGGCATGATGCCGGCGCAGTGGACCACCACATCGCAGCCGCCGAAGGTGGACTTGGCGGCGGCGAACAGGTCGGCCACCGCCTGGGCGTCGGCCACGTCCGCGTTCACGGCGATGGCCTTGCCGCCGCCCGCGATGATCTCGTTCACCACCGCGTTCGCGGCGTCCGAACGGCCAGCGTAGTTCGCCACCACGGCAAAGCCGTCCCGCGCAAGGCGTAGAGCCACCGCCCCGCCGATGCCGCCCGATGCGCCGGTCACGATCGCTGTCTTGAGAGCTTCCTTGAGCACTTGATCTCGTCCTCGGTTTGAGCCGATCGGAGCATAGGCGTTCCGCTCGAAATTCAGGAGTCGGGTCTGGCGTTGGGGCTGTCACTTGAATTTGAGGGGGCGGTTGGCCTTGCGGATGCATCGAATATGGGCGCGACATTCCGGAACATGCGCGGTCGAGTTGTCGGGAAAGGCATCCCGCAAGCGATTCTCAGTGCCAATAGGGGGCCGGCGGCGCCGAGCGAGGAGGAAGCGGTGCAGAAAATTGCGGTTAACCCTAAGGGAACAAGAATGAAATGCCGGCGTCTTTCGCGCTGGACAAACGGACGCCGCTCGGCAAGACACAAAAATCTTGCAATCGGAGGGTGACCGCGTAGAAGATAAAGCCCGCTTGAGATGTTGTGGTTGCAGGAGAAGGTGATGCAAAATAGGGCTATGCCTCATGCGCACCTCATGGACGAGATCCATCAGAAGGAGCTCGGCCCGTTCAGCCATTTTCTCGACGGTATCTGGCGTCATTTTTCCGCCGCGGCGGCTGGCAGTCTCGCCATCGCTGGGGCTTGGGTCGTCGTTCAGGGCGAGTTTGCCATTTACATGCTGCCGGCCAGCGTTCTGGTGACACAATTTGCCAGCGGCGTGTACGGCTTGCGCGAATGGCGCCGGACCGAGCGCCTGAAGCGTCTTTATGATAGCCCGCGATGCCAGGACTATTTGCGCTCCATGGAGCAGCGCGCGCGGGGCGTGGTGGCCTCACAGCGCGGGACCGTGTGGGTGGTCATGGACCCCGACAGTCTCGACAACGTCTCTCAGGTTCGCATCCTCAGTGATCGTGAGTATCAGTTGTTTCGCGCGCAAGGCATTGCTGCCGGGCGGTCGATGGACGAGGTGCGCATCCGCAATGGTTCGCTTGGCCTGACGCAGGTGCGGGAAGGTCGCGAACATTATCCGCGCAGCGTCGACATCGATCTTGAGCGGGCTCCGGTGCGGGGGCCGACCGGGCGCATCGAGCGCTGGACCAAAGAGGGCGAGGAATACGCGCGCGGCCTGCAGCGGACGGCGCAGCGGCGCACGGGTGGTGCTTCGATCGCCGAGGCGGGAAAGTCCGTGAGCCCATCTTCCGCCAGCGCGGGCTGAGGGGCCATTTGGCGGAGCATGCCCGAATTCGGGATTCGACGCTGGATTGGAGAAACGACGTTCCAGGCGGCTCCGGGCGTTCAATCGCAGAAGTGCCTATCCTTAAATCATTGGCGTGGGCGCATACCATGTGGTCCGGTCTGGATTGCTGGGCGTGCGATTTGCCATTTGGGCACTCGCTTGACCGGGCGTTCGATCGTGTCTGGGGGGGGGAGACATGTTCTCCCGCGCGATAGGGGCCGGGCCGCAGCCCCGTGTCCGGCATGTTCAATGGCCGTCCTTGGCCTTTCGCCCAGCACCTGAACCCCAACGCCCAGCCCCACGCGCAGTCCTATTGCCCCTCGACCGAGGGATGGCGTGCTTGGTGCACGTCCTTGGTGCACGTCCTTGGCCGCCGGGGCAAAGGGGATCGTTTCGGTAGCCGGGGGCAGAATGGGGTTTGCGAAGTGGAGCCCAGTGCTGAAGAATGGCCCCACCGTCGCGCCGGCGGCATCGGAATCGGGTCTCGTCTCGTGAGCATACGTATTCTCTTGCGTCTCCTGGTTGTGGTTTGCGCCGCTCTCGGTGTGCTGGCGCCGCGGCCGAGCGTGGCCGAGAGCACCTTCCAGACGCACGTTCCGGCCGCCATCCTGGTGGACTATGAGACCGGCACCATTCTGTATGAAAAGGATGCCGATCGGCAGTTCCAGCCATCCAGCCTCGCCAAGGTGATGACGGCGGAAGTGGTCTTCGCCCAGCTCAAGGCGGGCAAGATCACGCTCGACACGCCCTTCACCGTCAGCGTCAATGCTTGGCGGCGCGGGGGTGGTCCATCGGGTGGCGCGGCCATGTTCGCGGAGGTGAACAAGCCGGTGCGGGTGGAGGATCTGCTGGCGGGCGCTATCGTGGTCTCGGGCAACGACGCTGCGATCGCCTTGGCCGAGGGCGTCTCGGGGACCGAGGGCGAGTTCGCCGCCCTCATGAACCAGATGGCCAAGACCATCGGCATGAGCAATTCGGATTTTCGCAACGCCACCGGCTTTGCCGATCCCGGCCAGCTCTCGACCGCGCGGGACATGGCGACGCTGGCGCAGTTCATCATCCGGACCTTTCCGAAGGAATACGCCATCTTTGCTCTGCCGGGCATCGATTGGAACAAGATCAAGCAGCGCAACCGCAACACCCTGCTGACGGCGGGCGTGGGCGCTGACGGCTTGCAACAGGCGTGGCTGAAGGAGGTCGGCTACCACCTTCTCGGCTCGGCGGTGCAGAACGGGCAGCGCCTCGTGGTGGTGGTGCTCGGCGCCAAATCGGAGAAGGAGCGCCTCGACGAGGCGCGCAAGCTCCTGGACTGGGGCTTCCAGTCGTTCCAGCAGCGGGAGATTTTCGCCGCCGATGCTGAGATCGGCCGGGCGCAGGTCTTCGGCGGCGCCAGCGGTTCGGTGGGGTTGACCGCCAGGGGACCGGTACGGGTGCTCACCTCGCGCCGGGGTGGAGAAAGGATCACCGCCCGCGTGTCCTACACCGGCCCCCTTCAGGCGCCGGTGGCCAAGGGCACGCAGGTGGGCCAGATGGAGGTGACGCGCGGCGACATCAAGGTGCTGGAGGTGCCGCTCTTCACGCGGGAAGATGTGCCCGTGGGCTCGCTCTGGGATCGCGCGCTCGACGGTGGAATGACGTTCCTCGGGGATTCCGCGCGCGGGCTCGTGGCGCAGGCGGTCGCGAAGCTGCATAAATGACGGCCCGAAGCTTCAAGGGCGACCCCATGGACCGATCATCTGTCTCCCGCCACCAGGCGCACGCGTCACGATGAGCGCGCGCGGCCTGTTCATCACCCTGGAAGGCGGCGAAGGCACCGGCAAGTCGACCCAGGCACGGCTGTTGGCCGCCCATCTGCGCGCCCGGGGGCGCCGGGTGGTGGAGACACGGGAGCCGGGCGGTTCCGCGGGGGCCGAGGCGGTGCGCCATGTGCTGTTGTCGGGCGCGGCCGAGCCGCTCGGGCCGCGCGTGGAAGCGCTGTTGTTCGCCGCGGCTCGCGCCGATCACGTGGCGGTGCTCATCGCCCCGGCGCTTGCGGCGGGCACCGTGGTGGTGTGCGATCGCTTCATGGATTCCACCCGTGTATACCAGGGCGTCGTCGGCCATGTGGAGCCGGAGCTGCTGCGCGGGCTGGAGCGGGTGTGCGTGAAGGCCCGGCCCGATCTCACCCTGGTGCTCGATGTGCCGCCCGAGGTGGGCCTGGGGCGCGCCGCCGCTCGTGGCAAGGGCGCTGTCGCCGACCGGTTCGAGCGGGAGGGGCTGGCCTATCACGGCGCGGTGCGCGATGCTTTCCTCGCCCTCGCCGCGGCCGAACCGGAACGGTGCGCTGTGGTCGACGCGACCCCGGCCGCGGAGGCCGTGGCCGTCCGGATCGCCGCGCTGGTGGATGCGCGCCTCGCGCTGGAGTCGACCGGCGCCGAGGCGATGCGATGAGCGAGGTGCTGGCCGGGGATGTGCTGCCCGATGCTCCGCATCCGCGCAGCCAGGATCACCTGTTCGGTCATGCCACGCTGGAGGCGGACCTGTCCGCCGACTGGCGCGCGGGCCGGCTGCCCCATGCGCTGCTGCTGGGCGGTCCGGAGGGGGTGGGCAAGGCGACCTTGGCCTATCGGCTCGCCCGCGCGGTGCTCGCCGGCCCCGCGGCTCTGGTCGGTGCCCAGGGGCTGGACCTGCCGGCGCAACATCCGGTGTTCCGGCAGGTCTCCTCTCTCACCCATCCGGACCTGCTGGTGCTGCGCCGCGCGCCGGAGGCGGGTGAGGACAAGATCCCCACGGTGATTCCGGCGGAAATGGTGCGCCGCGTGCGCGCCTTCTTTGGCGCCACGGCGGCCGGGGGCGGCTGGCGGGTGTGCATCGTGGATGCGGTGGACGAGCTCAACGCCTTCGGCGCCAACGCGTTGCTGAAGACCCTGGAGGAGCCGCCGCCGCAGGCGCTGTTCCTGCTGATTTCCCATGCGCCGGGGCGGGTGCTGCCCACCATCCGCTCGCGCACGCGCCTGGTGCGCCTGCGCCCGCTGCACACGGACGAGGTGCTGGCGGCGCTGGACCATTTACGCGCCCAGGGCGTGGAGCTTGATCCCGCGCTTCTGCCATCGGCGGCGGAGGCAAGCCAGGGCAGCGTGCGCCGGGCGGTGGTGCTGGCGCGCGGGGAGGGGATGGAGGTGCGATCGGCCACCCTGCGGGCGCTCGATCAACTGCCGGCGCCCAAGGCGGAAGAACTGCACGCCCTCGGCGCGCGCCTGCAGGGCGACCGGGGCGACGGCCTTGCCTTGTTCATCGAGGCGGTGAGCGATTACATCGCCGCGCGCGCCACCGGCGGCGGCGAGACGCCCCATCGCCTTGTCCGGCTGGGCGAGGTGTGGGAGAAGGTGCGGCGCAACGCGGTCGAGGCGGATGTGTTCAACCTCGATCGCAAGGCGCTGGTGTTCCGCATCTTTGCCGACCTCGCCGACGCCGTGCGCTAGACTGGGGTAAGACCCGGGCGCCGGCCCGGCCGTGGTCGGCCAGACCTCGATCCGCCCCGGCCGCCGGTGCGGTCGAAGAGACGTCCAAGAGCTGCCCATGTCGACGAAGCCGCCGTTCTACATCACGACCGCCATCGCCTATCCCAATGGTGTGCCGCACATGGGCCATGCCTATGAGGCCATCGCATCCGATTGCATCGCCCGCTTCATGCGGCTCGACGGCTACGATGTGCGGTTCCTGACCGGCACCGACGAGCATGGCATCAAGATGCTTCAGACCGCCCAGAAGGCGGGTCTGACACCGCGCGAACTGGTGGAACGCAACGTGCCGCGCTTCCAGGCCATGGTCGAGACCTTCGGCCTGTCCATCGATGATTTCATCCGCACCACCCAGGCGCGGCACGCCGCGTCGAGCCAGGCCATCTGGGAGAAGATGGCGGCCAGGGGCGACATCTACAAATCCACCTATTCCGGCTGGTACTCAGTCCGCGACGAAGCCTATTACGCCGAGGACGAGACGGCGTTGAACGCCGATGGTGTGCGGCTCGGCCCCCAGGGCACGCCGGTGGAATGGGTGGAGGAGGAGAGCTATTTCTTCCGCCTGTCCGCCTATCAGGACCGGCTGCTGGCCTATTATGCGCAGAACCCCGGCTTCATCATGCCGGAGGCACGCCGCAACGAGGTGGTGAGCTTCGTGTCCGGCGGGCTCCAGGATCTCTCCATCTCGCGCACGACGTTCGATTGGGGCATCCCGGTGCCCGGCGATTCCAAGCACATCATGTATGTGTGGGTGGACGCGCTGACCAATTACATCACCGCGCTCGGCTATCCGGACACCGAGGGCGAGCTGTTCAAGCGCTACTGGCCGGCGAATCTGCACGTCATCGGCAAGGACATCATCCGCTTCCATGCGGTCTATTGGCCGGCTTTCCTGTGGTCGGCGGGGCTGGAGGCGCCCAAAAGGGTGTTCGGCCACGGCTTCCTGTTCAACCGCGGGGAGAAGATGTCGAAGTCGGTGGGCAACGTGGTCGATCCGTTCGATCTTGCCGCCACCTATGGCGTGGACGCCATCCGCTATTTCTTCCTGCGCGAGGTGTCGTTCGGCCAGGACGGCTCCTACAGCCACGAGGCCATCGTGGCGCGCATGAACGCGGATCTTGCCAACGACCTTGGCAACCTCGCCCAGCGCTCCTTGTCCATGATCGCCAAGAATCTCGACGGCGTGGTGCCGCAGCCGGGTCCGCTTTCGGCGGAGGACGAGGCCATCGTGGCGCTCGCCGACGGCATTCTGGAAAAGGCGCGGGAGGCCATGTCGTCCCAGGCCATCCACCAGTATCTCAATGCGGTGTGGGCGGTGGTGGCGGACGCCAACCGCTATTTCGCCGCGCAAGCGCCCTGGGCTTTGCGCAAGACCGATCCCGCCCGCATGGCGACCGTGTTGTGGGTGACCGCGGAAATCATCCGCGAGGTGGGCATCCTGGTGCAGCCGGTGATGCCGGAGAGCGCTGGAAAGCTCCTTGACCTCGTGGCGGTGCCGCCGGATGCGCGCGGCTTCGACCGGCTGGGACCCGCCCACCGCCTGTCGGCGGGCCTGCGCCTGCCGACGCCGGTCGGGGTGTTCCCGCGCTATGTGGAGCCCGACACCGCCTCGGCCTGACCGGGGCGGTGGGATGTCCTGCGGCCGGGCACGGTTCGGCCGTCACCCGGCCAGGCGGGTGGTGACCTCCGTCAGGTGACCGTCGGCGGTGGTGTAGGCCTTGATCGCGCCTTCAATATCCCCGGCCTGAAGCTTGCGCCCCAGCTCCCGCGCGGCGGCGCGGATGGCGGTCAGATGGGGCGCGACGGCCTCGCGCACGATCGGCGGCAGCAGCCGCTCGGCGCCGAACGGCGGGTCGTCATAGGCCCGATCCGCGCGGGCGCCGACGAGGCATTGGGCGAGGGCGCCGCGCCAGTTGGCGAGTTCCGCCGCGAATGTCATCGGCGTGTAGGCATGGTCGCCGTCCACGTCCAGGCCGTCGAGCACCGTCATCGCGGCGGCCTGGGCCTTGGCCAGCAAGGCGCCGGACGAATCGCCATCGGCCTTGTTCTGAGTCGCGAGGCGGGCCACCTCGGCGAGGGAGGCGGCGATGGAATTGGTGGCGGTCTTCTGCTCGCCCAAGGCGTGGCTGATGCTTTCGATGCGCTCGGTGGCGCCGCCCACGCGCTCCGACACCTGATCCATGTTGCGCGACACCTCATTGAAGGCGCGGGTGCCGCTTTCCACCCGGCCGCCGCCATCGGCGACCGCCTGGGACACGGCGGCGAGCACCTGATTGAGCTCCGCCAGCTTGGCGCTGATGTTGGCGGTGGTGCGCGCGGTCTGCTCGGACAGAGCCTTCACCTCCGAGGCCACCACGCCGAAGCCGAGGCCCGCCGCCCCGGCCCGCGCCGCCTCGATCGTGGCGTTGAGCGACAAGAGCTTGGTCTGCTTGGAAATGGTGTCGATGTCGCGCGCCATCTCGCCAATGGCGCGGATGGCCTGGGTGAGTTGCCCGATGCGGGATTGGATGTCGGAAAAGGCCGAGGCGATGTCGCCGATGGCGCTTGCCGCCTGGGCCGCCTGTCCCACCGTCTGCGACACGATGCGGGCGGCGTCGGTGGACTGGTCATAGGTGGAGGTGGCGGCCGAGGCGATGTTGTCGGTGGTGCGGGCCAGCTCCTCCACCGCGCCGGAGATGGCGACGCTTTCTCCCGACAGGCGCTGTGCATTGCCGCTGCCCCAGGCGAGCAGGCAACTGAGGTCTCCCAGCAAGCGCGCCGCTTGCGTGATGCCGGCGGCGAGTGCGCCGGTCCGGTCCTCGGCGGCCGAGGCGACGATCACCGCCCCCCCGCCGTTGGTGACAACGGTGTGGTCCCTGTAGGCGTCCATATGGCTTTCCCCTGCAGGCGTTCATTGTTTCTTTGCAGGAACAATATTTTCCGGCAAGTGGTACCGCCGGCTCTCCCTGTTCTCAGCTTGCGTCGGCGCGGCGCCGCTGTCCATTGCGCGTGCAAGGAAAGGTTCGCGGATTTTGATCCAACGCATTGATTTTGCGGTGCAGCGTAATTCTGCATGGCACTCTGCCCTGGCCGTCGAGTGATTTCTCTCGCTTGGTTTTTGTGGCGGTCGGTCCGCGTTATGCGACATATTCGTGCAGGCGCGGAGGCGGGTTTCTTTGTGTATTGGCGCCGTTCGACACCGGTGCGGGCCGGACGGCGCCCCTCCCTGCGCGTAGGCGACTCGGCTGTCGGCGATCCGCATGACGCTAGGACAACCGGTTCATGGATTTTCGCAATTCAATGATGCGGGAAAATGCTTTAGGGTGCCGCCGTCGTGCGAGGCGTGTGGCGCCGTTGGACGGGGAGGTTGCGGGAGCAGTGCCGATGACGAGGCTGAAAGGGGTGTTTGGACTCGCTGCGGTGCTGCTCGTGACAGCCTGTTCGAGCGATCGCGTGGCTCAGACCCCGGCCAATTATGACCCGATTCCCCCCATGATGCCGGCCGGGGCGCCGCCTCCGGTGCCCGAGGGGCCCACGGTGCCCCGCATCGAGGTGCGCTTGCCTGCTGCGGATGCGACCCTGGTCCGCGGACGGTTGGCCACCGCGCGGCGCGCGCGCGGCTATGCCATCACCGTCGATCAACCGGCCCAGCTCGTGGCGGAAAAGCGCCTGCCGCCGGATGAAGCGCTGAAGCGCACCAACGGGGCCTCTTCCAATGCGGCGTTCCGGCTGGACTACATCTTCAACACGTCCGGTGGCGCGGTCACGGTGTCGCTGGAGGCGTCCATCGTCACCAATCCGGGCAGTCCGGGTGAGGTGGTGCGGGCCATCGCCATGCCGGGACCGGACGCGGAAGCCCTCAAGAAGGAAATTGCCGATTCGGTCTGAGCGGCCTTGAACGTCCGCGCATCCCGGCTTCAGTGCCGGGGCGTGCCCGCGAGGCGTTCCACCACGATCACGGTGGCGAGGGCGGCGATGGACTTCACCGCCGCGCCCGGCAGGAAGGGCAGGAAGGCCTTGTCCAAGGCCACGGCATAGCCGCCCTTGATGGCGATCCAGCCCGCGCCCATGGCCATCAGCACCAGATGGCCCAGCGCCAGCGTGGCGAACAGGGGTAGCGGACGCAGCCGGGCCCAATATTGCTGGAGCGCGCCAACACCGACGCCAACCACCACGAACCCCGCGATGAAGCCGGCCGACGGACCCGCGAGCACGGCCAGCCCGCTCCCCCCGTTGGCGAACACCGGCAGGCCAGCCAGCCCGAGCGCCACATAAGCGGCAACCACGAGCGCTCCCAGCTGCCAGCCGAACAGGGCCGCGAGGGTGAGCAGCACATAGCTTTGCAGGGTGATGGGCACCGGCTGGACCGGAAGGGACACCTGCGCACTCCACGCCAGCAGCGCGACCGAGAGCACCACGAGCGCGGCGGCCCATGGCAGGGACGCCTCCGCGAGGCGCTGGAAGGCGGGGCGGAAGGGCGGCACGTTGGAACTCCTGCTGGGCGAGTCGAGGGGCGGCATCCTGGCACGCCGCCCACCGGCTGTCGCGCCGCCTCGACGGCGCGCGCCGATGGGCTTATGGGAAGGGTCATCTTCCGGATATGCGTGACCCGCCATGCTCGTCGACAGCCATTGCCACCTGGATTTCCCCGATTTTTCCGCCGAACTGCCGGACGTGGTGGCGCGCGCGCAGGCCGCGGGCGTCGGCCATCTGGTCACCATCTCGACGCGGGTGCGGAAGTTTGAGGCCATCCGCGCCATCGCCGAGCGGTTCGACGCGGTGAGCTGCTCCGTGGGCACCCATCCCCATTACGCGGTCGAGGAACTCGATGTGACCACCGCGGACCTCGTGGCCCTGGCGGCGCACCCCAAGGTGGTGGCCATCGGCGAGGTGGGGCTCGACTATCATTACGACACCTGCCCGCGCGCGGCGCAGGAGCAGGGCTTCCGTACCCACATCGCCGCCGCGCGCGAGACCGGCCTGCCGCTGGTGATCCACGCCCGCGACGCGGACGATGACACCGCCGCCATCCTGGAGGAGGAAAGCGCCAAGGGCGCCTTTCCCTTCCTGCTGCATTGCTTCACCGCCGGCCCGGAACTGGCGCGGCGGGCGTTGGCGCTGGGCGGTTATATCTCCTTTTCCGGGGTCATCACCTTCAAGAAAAGCGAGGATCTGCGGGCCATTGCCGCCACGGTGCCGGAAGATCGCATTCTGGTGGAGACGGATTCGCCCTATCTCGCGCCCGTGCCCCATCGCGGCAGCCGCAACGAGCCTTCATTCGTGACCCAGACCGCCAAGGTGCTGGCGCAGGCGCGTGGTGTGAGCGCCGAGCAGGTGGCGCAGGCCACCACGGACAACTTCGCCCGGCTGTTCCGCAAGGCGAAGCTCTGACGCCGCGGGCAAGGACGACAGAACGGGAGGCGGCCATGAACCATGATCAGTACGCCGACAGCTATATCCGCGGCATCTTGGAAGAGGTGCGCACCATTGCCATCGTCGGCGCCAGCACCAATAGCGCCCGGCCGTCCTATTTCGTGATGAAATACCTCTCCGAGCGCGGCTATCGCGTGTTCCCGGTCAATCCGGGGCAGGCCGGCAAGGTGGTGGCCGGGCTCACCTTCGTCGCCCGCCTCGCCGACGTGCCCGAGCCCATCGACATGGTGGACGTGTTCCGCGCGCCGGAGCACCTGCCGGCCGTGTGGGAGGAGGTGGCGGCCCTCGTGCCCCCGCCGAAGGTGCTGTGGATGCAGCTCGGGGTGCGCAACGACGAGGTCGCCGCCAAGGCCGAATCCGCCGGGCTCAAGGTGGTGATGAACCGCTGCCCGAAGATCGAATATGCGCGCCTCTCCGGCGAGATCGGCTGGACCGGCGTGAACTCCCGAACCCTGTCGTCGCGCCGGCCGAAGCGGCTGGGGGAGGGGGTGCAGCGGCTTTCCATCGCCTCCCGCAAGCCCCAGGGGCCGGCTTCGGGCGCCTGACGCCACGCCGCGCGGGCTTGACCCGCCGGGAATTTGTTAAACCCCTGCGAGGCTTGCGTGTTTCGAGGCGCGAAGGCATGGGCATTCGCGCGCCTTGGGGCAAGCCGCGAAAAAAATGTATTTTCCAACAAAATACATCGGAATATAAGACTTAACGACGGCCCAAGGGGCCGGCATCCTGGGAGGATCCCGATGACCGACGAGACCAACCCCGAGGCCCCCGTGCACGAGCCGGGATTCGCGACCTTGGCGATTCACGCCGGCGCCCAGCCCGACCCGACCACGGGCGCGCGCGCGACCCCCATCTACCAGACCACGTCGTTCGTGTTCGATGATGTGGACCATGCGGCGGCGCTGTTCGGGTTGCAGACGTTCGGCAACATCTACACCCGCCTCGGCAACCCCACCAATGCGGTGCTGGAGGAGCGGGTGGCGGCGCTGGAAGGCGGCACGGCGGCGCTGGCGGTGGCCTCGGGCCATGCCGCGCAGCACCTCGTGTTCCACACGCTGCTGACGCCGGGGGATGAGTTCGTCGCCTCGCGCAAGCTCTATGGCGGCTCCATCAACCAGTTCAGCCACGCCTTCAAGAGCTTCGGCTGGAACGTGAAGTGGGCGGACCCGGACGACGTCTCCAGCTTCGAGGCGGCGATCACCGACAAGACCAAGGCCATCTTCATCGAGAGCGTGGCCAATCCCGGCGGCGTGGTGGTGGATGTGGCGGCCATTTCCGCCATCGCCAAGAAGGCCGGCGTGCCGCTGATCGTGGACAACACGCTGGCGACGCCCTACCTGTGGCAGCCGATCAAGGACGGCGCCGACATTGTCGTGCATTCGGCCACCAAGTTCCTGGGCGGCCACGGCAATTCGCTCGGCGGCGTCATCGTGGACGGGGGCACCTTCGACTGGTCCGCCTCCGGGCGCTATCCGTTCCTGACCGCGCCGCGCCCGGAATATCAGGGCTTGGTGCTGCACGAGACCTTCGGCAATTTCGCCTTCGCTATCGCCGCGCGGGTGTTGGGGCTGCGCGATCTTGGCCCCTCGCTGTCGCCTTTCAATGCGTTCCTCATCCTTACCGGCATCGAGACGCTGGGTCTGCGCATGCAGCGGCACAGCGACAACGCCCTTGCCGTGGCAAAATACCTAGCGGCCCATCCGAAGGTCGCGTGGGTGAGCTATCCCGGCCTTGAGAGCGATCGCTACCATGCCCTGGCGCAAAAATACCTGCCGAAGGGCGCGGGCGCCGTGTTCACCTTCGGCCTGAAGGGGGGCTACGAAGCCGGCGTCCAACTGGTGTCGAACGTGGAACTGTTCTCGCACCTCGCCAATATCGGCGATACGCGTTCGCTCATCATCCATCCCGCGTCCACCACCCACCGCCAGCTCACCGACGAAGCCAAGGTGATCGCCGGCGCCGGGCCGGAAGTGGTGCGCCTTTCGGTGGGCATCGAGGATGTGGCGGACATCATCGCCGACCTCGACCAGGCGCTCGCCAAGGTCTGAGCCGGGTTCGGACCGTTGCGGGTGGAGACATCCGGCTCCACCCGTCCATTCGCCTGGCCGCGTCCTGCGGCCGGGCGAGAGCCGATCAGTGCTCGAAGTCCTTGTGGAGCAGCTTATAGTCCGGGCCGAACTTGAAGTCGTAGACGTGACCGTCCGCGCAGGTGGCGTTGTCCACCTCGAAGAGACCGTCGTCGACCTTCATGGAGCCGCCCTTGCACCCTTGCGCGGTGAGCGCGGCCTGGACTTTTTCCTGCTCATCCGCGGTGAGCGCGCGATCCGCGAACGCGGCTCCGCTGCTGACCATGAGCAGAGCCATTGCGGCAAGAATTTGCATCTTCATCTGACTCATCCCCCAAAGTGCGAGTCGCGGCCCGACGGTCGCGATTGTAGCGACGCCGATGTTACATCCTCACGAATGGCACCTACCATCCCGGCGTGTATCGCGGCGTGACCGGGCGATGGACAATCGCGTCCAACAGTGCGACCTCCAGCATGGCGGCTGGCGGGCATGATCGCGCCGGTGCCGTGGAGCAAAACCGTTCATCGTTTCCAGCCGACGCGAGGGGGAGCCGTGCCGCAGATGATCTTCCATCCCGTTCTTGTGGTGTTTCTGGGTGCAGGCCTCGGCGGCGTGGTGCGCCATCTGGTGAACCTCACCATCCCCAGGCTGCTCGGGGTCGGCTTTCCCTTCGCCACCCTCTTCATCAATGTCACCGGCAGCTTGTTGATGGGCCTCATCATGGGGTATTTCGCCTTCAAGGACGGCGAAAGCTGGACCCAGAGCATGCGCCTGTTCCTCACCACCGGTGTGCTGGGCGGCTACACCACCTTCTCCACGTTCTCGCTGGATTTCTTTTTCCTGATGGAGCGGGGCGACAGTGGTCTTGCCCTGCTGTATGCGGCGGCATCGGTGGTATTCGGCTTTCTCGGCGTGTTCGCGGGTATCTGGCTGGTGCGCACCCTCACCTGAGCAGCGGGCCGCGACGGTCGAGACGTGACGGCGCGCCCGCCATGCACTATTGCCTGTCGTGAACGCGCGAGCGATGGCGCCCGAGGATCGACACAAGATGGCAGTTGAACTGAAGACGGTGAGTGAGGACGAGGCCGGCATGCGCCTCGACCGCTGGTTCAAGCTGCATTATCCCGACCTGTCCTTCGGTCACCTCCAGAAGCTGGTGCGGACCGGGCAGGTGCGGGTCGATGGCGGTCGCGTCAAGACCTCCACCCGTCTTGATCCCGGCCAGTCCGTGCGCGTGCCGCCGCTCGGCGACGGCGAGGAGGCCCCGGCGGCGCCGGGTGCCCCGAATGCCGCGGGCCGGACCGGAAGCGCCGCCGGCACGGGGCCGGGCGGCGTCCCGGCCAAGGCCGCGCGACCGGGCGTCAAGGTGAATGACGATCTCGCCTTCCTCCGATCCCTGATCCTCTATGAGGACAAGGACGTGATGGTGCTCAACAAGCCGTTCGGCCTTGCGGTGCAGGGCGGCTCCGGCACCTACCGCCATCTGGACGGGCTGCTGGAGACCATGCGCGACAAGGACGGCCAGAAGCCGCGCCTCGTCCACCGCATCGACAAGGATACCTCCGGTTGCCTGCTGGTGGCCAAGACCCGCCTTGCCGCCTCGGTGCTGGCCAAGAGCTTCCGCTCGCGGGAGGCGCGCAAGGTCTATTGGGCGCTGGTGCCCGGCGTGCCAAAGCCCCGCCAGGGCCGCATTTCCACCTATCTCGCCCGCGACGAGGAAGAGGAAAAGATGCGCGTCGCCCGCCACGGCGAGGACGAGGCGAGCCACGCGGTGACCTATTACGCGGTGGTGGATCAGGCGGCGCAGAAGATGAGCTGGCTGTCGCTGAAGCCGGTGACCGGTCGTACCCATCAGCTGCGCGCGCATCTTGCGCACATCGGACATCCCATCGTGGGCGATCCGAAGTATTTCAACATCGAGAACTGGGAGCTGCCCGGCGGCCTCCAGAACAAGTTGCACCTTCTGGCGCGGCGGCTCGTCATTCCCCATCCGCGCGGGCAGGGGGTGATCGACGTGTCGGCGCCGCTGCCGCCGCACATGGCCCAGTCCTTCGCCGTGCTCGGCTTCGACGCCAGCCAGTACGATCCGATCCTGGAGGCGCCGGAGGGATGAGGGCGCCCCTCCCGCGGCTGCTCCTGCTGCTCGCCCTTCTGGTGGCGCCGGCGGTGGGGCGCGCGCAGGAGCCGGACATCCTGGACCTTTATCGCGAGTTGCAGATCGCGCAGCCCAACGGCTTTCCGGCCTATGAGATCACCCTTTCACCCCACGGGCCGACCGCGTCGGGCGGCCTGCTTTATGGGGAACGGGCGCGGGTTTCGGTGCTGCTCGACGTGCCGCGATTCTATCTGCGCCTCACCGACCGGGGCGATATGGACCGCGCCGATGGCATGGTGACCGAAGTGGCGGCCTGGATCGATTCCGAAGGCGCGCCCCTGGTGGGGCTGAGCGAGGTGGCGGTGCGGGTGGGCCGACCCTTTGCCGGGCGGCTGCGCTTCTATTCCCGCGCGTCGGGACGCTGGAACCTCGTCACCGGGCAGGTGTGGCCCCAGGATCTAGGGGCGGACCTGTGCCGCGGCGAAAGCCCCGAAGTGGTGGAAGAAGCCGCAGCCTGGGAGGGGCTTGGCCCGATGGTGGCGCTGCTGCCGCGCAACGGCACCGATATCCAGGTCTGGTGTGTCGGGTCGAGCCCCGTCGCCGGCGTCGGCGCGGCCGTTCTGTGGACGCGCGCGACCGGATCCTTCGCGCGCGGGCCGGCGCTGCCGGGGCCTGTCCCCTGGGCGGAAAAGCCGGAATGAGGTTGTGGCGGGGATCTGCGCGGCAACTCGTCTTGTGCAACGCGGTAGAAGCGCGTGGCGTGCGACTTTTGTCTTAAGCGTGTCCACATCAGAAGGCCGCCACAGGGCCGGGCGGGGCGATTTGACCGCCGCTGCACTTGAAGTGTGGTCCCGTTCGCCTATGGTGCCGCCTCAATGGGCTGCCGTTTTCGTCAATGCAGGCGGCCTGCGATAAACGGTCGCCCGAGGGACGTAACCCATGACACCCCTGCTTGCGCTCGCCCGCGGCATCGATGCGGTCAACAGGCGCATCGGCAAGATTGCCGCCTGGCTCATCGTCGCCGCTATTTTCGTTTCGGCGACCAATGCCGTGGTGCGCAAGGTGTTCGACCTCAGCTCCAATTCGTGGCTGGAACTGCAATGGGTGCTGTTCTCGGCCGTGTTTCTGCTGTGCGCGTCGTGGACCCTGCTCGACAACGAGCATATCCGCATCGACATTGTGAATTCCCACCTCTCCAAGCGGGTCCGGGACGGCATCGATATCTTCGGCCACCTGTTCTTCCTGCTGCCGTTCTCAATCCTGCTGCTGTGGACCTCGGTGCCGTTCTTTCTTTCCTCCTTCGCCATCGACGAGCAGTCCCTGAATGCCGGCGGCCTGCCACAATGGCCGGCCAAGGCGCTGGTACCTCTGGGTTTCTTCTTCCTCACGCTGCAGGGCATCTCCGAGCTCATCAAGCGCGTGGCCATCTTCACCGGGCGCATGGAGGACCCCAACGAGGGCACTGGCGGCAGCCATGCGGCGCTCGCCGCCGAAGCCGAGCGCCTGCTCGAAAGCCAGGCTGATTCCGCAGCCGCTCTCCCGAAGACCGAGCGTTGAGGAGGCCGATGATGCTCGCACTGTTCTCGGCCCTGCGCCGCCCGCGTCTCGCGCATCTGGCCGTCGTGCTGTTTGCGGCGTTCGCGCTCGTCTCGTTCCTCCCCGACACCGCCTTCGCCGCCGAGCCCGGCTTTCGCGGCTGGTTCATCCACAACATGGCGCCCATCATGTTTGTGGCACTGGTGGTGTTCCTGTTGCTGGGGTATCCAGTTGCCTTCTCGCTGGCAGCCAACGGCCTCATCTTCGGCCTCGTCGGCATCTGGCTCGGCCTGTTCCGACCGGATTTCCTTCAGGCGCTGCCCGAGCGCGTCTATGGCACCATGAACAATGAGGTGCTGCTTGCGGTGCCGTTCTTCACCTTCATGGGCCTCATCCTGGAACGCTCCGGCATGGCCGAGGACCTGCTCGATACCATCGGGCAGGTGTTCGGCTCCATCCGCGGCGGCCTTGCCTATGCGGTGATCTTCGTGGGCGCGCTGCTTGCCGCGACCACCGGCGTGGTGGCGGCCTCGGTGATCTCCATGGGCCTCATCTCGCTGCCCATCATGCTGCGTTATGGATATGACCGGCGGGTGGCCTCCGGCGTCATCGCGGCATCGGGTACCCTGGCGCAGATCATTCCGCCCTCGCTCGTGCTCATCGTCATGGCCGACCAGCTCAACCGCTCGGTGGGCGACATGTACGAGGGGGCTTTCATCCCCGGCCTGATGCTCGCGGGGCTCTACGCAGTCTACATCTTCATCGTCTCGTCCTTCTTCCCGAATGCGGCGCCCGGCCTGCCGCTGGCGGCGCAGACCCTGCGTACGCCCGACGAGAAGACCGGTTTCGCCCGCGTGCTCGGGGCGCTGACCGCTGCCGGCTTTGCTCTGCTGATCGCCACCGGCGGCCTGCCGCATCTCAGCGCCGACCTGCTGCCCGCCGTTGCCAACACGGTGGTGTGGGGCGTGGGCGCGTTCGTGGTGCTCTATTTCATCATGGCCGGAACGGCGCGGCTGCTCACGCCCTCGCTCTATCTCACGCTGGCCCTCGCCATCGCCCTGTCGATCGTGCTCATGGGGCGCAGCGGCGTGAAGTTCGGTTCGGATTATGTGGTGCTCGCCATGTCGGCGACGGTGGCGCTCGCCTTCGTCATCGCGGTGGTGAACCGGGTGTTCCGTTTGCACCTGTTGTCCAAGCTGGCGGAGCAGGTGGTGTTCGTGATGGTGCCGCCGCTGGCGCTCATCTTCCTGGTGCTCGGCACCATCTTCGTCGGCGTCGCGACCCCGACCGAAGGCGGCGCCATGGGCTCGGTGGGCGCGCTGGCGCTGGCCGCGGCGCGCGGGCGGCTCAAGTTCGACCTGATGCGGCAGGCCACCTATTCCACCGCCAAGCTGTCGGCGTTCGTGTTGTTCATCCTGCTCGGCGCGCGCGTGTTCTCGCTCACCTTCTACGGGGTGGACGGGCACAAATGGGTGGAAGAGCTGCTGGTGTCACTGCCGGGAGGGCAGACGGGCTTCCTGATCGCGGTGAACCTCCTGGTGTTCGTGCTGGCCTTCTTCCTCGACTATTTCGAGCTGGCCTTCATCATCATTCCGCTGCTGGGACCGGCGGCGGACAAGCTCGGCATCGACCTGATCTGGTTCGGCGTGATGCTGGCGGTGAACATGCAGACTTCGTTCATGCATCCCCCGTTCGGCTTCGCGCTGTTCTTCCTGCGCTCGGTCGCAGCCAAGACGCCTTACCTCGATCGGGTCACGGGCAAGCTCACCCAGCCCGTGACCACCGGCCAGATCTATTGGGGCGCGGTGCCGTTCGTGGTGATTCAGCTCATCATGGTGGCGCTCATCGTCCTGTTCCCGCAGATGGTGACCCATTACAAGGGCAGTGCCGTGCAGCTCGATCAGCAGCAGATTCAGCAGCAGTTCGACAGCCTGTCTCCGAACCTCGACGCTGCGCCACCGCCCGCTCTGGATTTCGGCAATCCCAATTAGGCGCTGCCACATTGCTCTGTTAGAGCTGCTTTTCGGCGCCGCCGTGCGGGCGGGGCTGAAAAATCAGGCTCTCCTGACATGGTCGGGGAGACGCAAGCTCGCCCCGGTCGAATCGGCCCGGCGGGGCAGGTGCCGCGGACCGGTCTGGCGAGCCAGTCGGCGGGCGACGGAGACGGTGAGGTATGAACACAAAGCACGACTTCTGTCCCGGCTGCGGCGCGCAGGTCTATCCCGAGGAGACGCAGTGCCCGTTCTGCGGTCGCTCCCTGCGCTCGGGCGTCCTGACGCCGGTGGTGGTGGGGCTTTCCGGCACAGTCGTCGCGCTCGTGGCCGGTGCCCTCGTGTGGTGGGTGCTGTCGTCGCCGGCGCCGCGGGGCTCGGCGTCAGCGCCCGTGGCACCGCCGGCCGCGGTCACGGCTCAGGCGCCAGAAGCCGCGGCGGAATCTGCGGTGCCGCCGACGGTCAACGTGCTGCCGCGCGTGGACGTGCCGACCGCGGCGCCCGTTTCGCCGCCGCCCGTGGCAGCCGAGCCGCCGCTCGCGCCGCCGCCGGCCGCGCCCCTGTCCGCTGCGCCTGCGCCGCCGCGCGCCGTCTTGCCTGAACCTGCGACGACACCGCCGGCCATGCCCTTTGCCCCGCCGCCGGGGGCCGCCGCGCTGGATTCGGCGCCGCGCGTGGCGGTGACGCCCACGACCCCCGTGGCGCCGGCGGAGGACGCCCCGGCGGGTGATCCCGAATCCCGCCGCGCCTTTGCCAAGAACAAGCAGGACAGCTTCGCCCAGAACGGCCTCGACCTGCAGGTGAGCACCTCGGGGCCCCAGGACACCACCTTGACCATCAAGTTCAATTTCTCCGCCAAGACGGCGGCCGAGCTGATCGTCGCGGGGCCTTTCCCCAAGCAGTGCGAGCAGCGTGGCTTCAAGGAGATCTTGTTTCAGGACCCTTCGGGGGCCACATGGGTCTATGATATCGCAACCCAGAAGATGTCCGTGCGATGAGTTTGCCTGACGGTTCTT
This sequence comes from Xanthobacter agilis, assembly GCF_021730435.1. GTDB lineage: Bacteria > Pseudomonadota > Alphaproteobacteria > Rhizobiales > Xanthobacteraceae > Xanthobacter > Xanthobacter agilis. The sequence continues at coordinate 39,953 of NZ_JABWGX010000020.1, read as the reverse complement.
CCGCCACGCCAGAGGCTCCGCTCACCCTGGTGCTGTTCGATTGCGACGGCACGCTGGTGGACAGCCAGCACATGATCGTCGCCGCTATGCACGACGCCCACGGGGCGATGGGCCTTGCCGTGCCCGAGCGCGGACGGCTGCTCTCGGTGGTGGGATTGTCCTTGCCGGAGGCGTTCACGGTGCTGGCGCAAGGGGATGCGGCCTATCCAGTGGCGCAGATGGCGGAGGCCTATCGCAGCGCCTTCATGCGGCTGCGGGACGCACAGCCGCCGGAGCCCATGTTTCCCGGCGCGCGGGAGGTGCTGGCGGCGTTGCGGGCGCGCGACGACGTGGTGCTGGGCATGGTGACCGGCAAGGCCCGGCGTGGCGTGGCGCGGGTGCTGCAGGCTCAAGACATGGATGGCTGGTTCACCACCATCCAGACCGCCGACGACGCGCCCTCCAAGCCGCATCCGGCCATGGTACAGCAGGCGATGATGGAGGTGGGCATCGGCCCGGCGCGCACCGTGGTGGTGGGTGACACCTCCTATGACATGGCGATGGCGCGCGCCGCCGGTGCGGCGGCGCTCGGGGTGTCGTGGGGCTATCACGCCACGGATGAATTGTGGCACGCCGGCGCCCAGCGCGTGGTCGAGCGCTTCCACGACGTGCCGGAGGCGGTGGCGGACCTGCTGGCATCGGCTTCAGGCGCGCGCGCGGGAGGACCAGGATGCGCGAACTGCTGACAGACCTTGAGGCGGGCGGCGCAGAGCCGGCCGATCCCGTGGCGCGGGCCCAGGCGGCACTGCGGCCGGCGCGGCCCAAGCGCTTCTATAAGGATGTGACGGTCAGCGCGGCCGAAGGCGGCTTCACCCTTCTGCTCGATGGTCGGGCGGTGCGGACGCCGGCGCGCAACCTGCTCCTGGTCCCGACCCGCGCCCTTGCCGAGGCCTTGGCGAAGGAATGGGACGCCCAGGCGCGCGAGATCGATCCGCTGTCCATGCCTTTGACACGCCTTGCGAATGTGGCCATCGACCGGGTTGCGCCGGAGGCTGATGCCGTGCGCGACGAGGTGGTGCGCTATGCCGGCACGGACATGCTGTTCTACCGCGCCGAGGGGCCGACCGCCCTGGTGGAGCGGCAGGCGCGGCACTGGGATCCGGTCCTGGACTGGGCGCGGGAGACCCATGGGGCGCCGTTCTTCCTGTCGGAAGGGGTGTGCCATGTGGCCCAGCCGGGGGACTCCCTGGCGCGGGTCGCGGCCCTGCTCCCCGGCGCGGCGCTGCCGCTGGCGGCGGTGCATGTGATGACGACCCTCACCGGTTCGGCCCTGCTGGCGCTGGCCGTGGCCGAGGGCGTGATCGACGCTGATACCGCATGGCAGGCCGCTCATGTGGATGAGGACTGGAACCGCGAGCTGTGGGGGGAGGACGAGGCCGCCACCGCCCGTCGCGCCGCCCGCCGGGTGGAAATGGATGCCGCCGTCACCGCGCTGCGCCTCGGTGCCGACGTGGCCGCCTGATCTCGCCCGTGGTGTCCGCGCGCTTCATCGCGGCGAGGGCGATCGGCGTGAGGCCCCGATTGTCGGGAGCGCAAGCTGCGGCGCGGCCACGACACGGAGCTCCACAATGAGCACAGCCGGATCGAGCGTGTCTTCAACAAAATCAAAGAATTTCGACGCGTTGCAACACAACACGATAAGATTCTCGTCAACTTCAGGGACTTCGTCAAACGCGCCGCAATCGCCGTCTACTTCAAATGGCGAAATCGTTGCCGCAACGCAGGGGCTATCCGATGAGCCGCGCTCGGCCGAAAACGCTCTAGCCATCTGCTTCGGCGCAAATGCGCCTCACACTTTTACTGAAATTGCTCTGGCGTCCTATAAGTATACGCATATGGAGGTACCGTGCTAATGGATCTCTGGACACGGATTCTGCTTCTGCTCGCAGGGCTCATGGGCGCCTGTGGTGTCGCCGCGGCGGCGGTCGCGGCCCATGTGGGCGGCGGCGCCACGCTGGAAACAGCAGCCTATTTCCTGATTTTGCACGCCGCCGCGGTGGGCGGGCTGGCTGCGCTCGCGCTCCAGCTCACCCGCGGCAGCTTTCCGCTGCGCCTGGGCGCATCGGCGCTGGTGTTCGGCGCCCTGCTGTTCAGCGGGGACCTGTCCTCCCGCGCCTTGCTGGAGGCGAAGCTGCTCGGCGGCAGCGCGCCGTTCGGTGGCAGTCTCATGATCGCGGGGTGGCTGGTGGTGGCCGGCACCGCCCTGGTGGCGCGCCGGGCCTGAGCCGCGAGCGCCTATCCTGCAAGCGCCTGTCCCGCGCGCGCCATCGCTCCGGCTGTTGCATTCAGGCCTTTTCTTCACACGGGGCATCCCTTGCGTCGGAAGAGGCCCTAACCCTCCGGGCGCGGGCGCCACACGCAGGTGCGCTTGATGTCCATGTCCTCAAGCTCGCGCGTCACTGGAACATGATATTCGGCGAGCTGCTCCAGGCGATCCTTGGGCAGGTAGGTGCGCCCCGGATCGCCGATGAGCACGCGGGCGCCGCGCCGGGACAGATCGAGCAGCCAAGCATACACCCGCTCGGCGAGGTCCTTCTCATAGCAGATGTCACCCGCGAGCACGGTGCCCCAGCCGAGATCCCGGCCGATGAGATCTTCCCCCCATGGCCGCAGCACCACGCCATTGGCCGCCCCGTTGAGGGCGATGGCGCTCAAGGCGAAGGGATCGATATCCGCGCAGGTCACGGCGGCGGCGCCGGCTTTCATGGCGGCGATGCCCACCAGCCCCGAGCCGGAGGCGAAATCGAGCACCTCCTGCCCGGTCACCGTATCCGGATGATCGAGCACATGGCGCGCCAGCGCCTGCCCACCGGCCCAGGCAAAGGCCCAGAACGGTGGCGGCAGGCCCATCTCGCCCAATTCTTCCTCGGTGCGATGCCAGATGGGCACCGCCTCGTCGGCCACATGAAGCGCGATTTCCGGCACCAGAGCGGTGGGTCGCAGGCGAGTCTCGGCGCGGATGAAGGCGTCCGGGTCGGCGATGGGCCGACTCACACCCCACCCATGGCGCACAGAAGCTCCCATTCCTCGTCGGTCACCGGCTGCACGGAGAGGCGGGAATATTTGATGAGCGCCATTTCCTGGAAGCGCGGATCGGCCTTGACGGTGGCGAGGCTGACGGGGGTCTTGAGCGGCTTCACCGCCTTGAGGTCCACCATCACGAACTTGCCCGTGGGGTCGGAGGGGTCGGGGTAGGCCTCCTTGATGACCTCGACGATGCCGACGATCTCTTTGCCCTCGTTGGAATGGTAGAAGAAGCCGGTGTCGCCGATCTTCATGGCCAGCATCTGCTGTTTGGCGAGGTGGTTGCGCACGCCGTCCCAATGGGTGCCCTTGGCGCCGGCCTTCACCTGCATGTCCCAGGACCATTTGAAGGGTTCGGATTTGTAGAGCCAATGGGCCATGAGACACTCGAAATGCTGTGAAGAACAGGGATGGTGTGCCGCGTCCCCCGCGCCTTTGCAAGCGGCTTGGGCACCACGCCGGCCCCTGTTGCGCGCGGGATGATGTATGAGAAGCGCCGCGGCGTCCCCCCGCCCCAAGGAGGACTCGAGCATGGTCTATGAGGTCGCAACCATCGAGATCAAGGACGGCGCCGCCGAAGCCTTCGAGGCGGCGGTGAAGGAGGCCGCCCCTTTCTTCCAGCGTTCGCGTGGCTGCCGGGGTCTCAAGCTGGAACGGTCCGTGGAAACACCGAGCCGCTATTTCCTGGTGGTGACCTGGGACAGCGTGGAAGACCACATGGTGCACTTCCGCAACGCACCGGAGTTTCAGGAGTGGCGCCGCCTCGCCGGGCCGCACATGGCGAGCCCGCCCCAGGTGGAACACCACGCGGTCGCCTTCACCGCCTTCTGAACACGCGACGGGACACATGAAAAAGGCCCCGGCGAACAGCATCGCCGGGGCCTTCTCCATTCGATCACGGGTGTGGCGTGGACCAACGCGAGGCCGTCACAGTCCGAAAAAGCGGCGCTTGGTCTCGGGCTCCTCGCCGGCCGGGCCTGGATCGTCCGGCAACGGCGGCACGGGCAGGATGGGATCGGCCGGGCGCCGCTGCGGCGACGCGTCCTGTGGGGGAGATTGCGGGGCCTTCGCCGCCACAGGAGCGACATCGGCCGTAGGCGCGGCAGGGGCCGCGGCGCTCTCCGGCGCGGATATGGCCTCTTGAGCCGCCCGCTCGGCGGCCTCGGCCAGGGCCTTGGCCTGCTCTCCGGCGCGCACGGCGGCGATGGCCGCCATCACCCGCTCGGCCCCATGTTCGAGGACCGGCGTTGCCGAGACTCCCGGAGGCACCGCCCACACGAAGGCGTCGAGCCGGCCGGTGACCGGCGAGACGGGTTGCCAGTGGTCGGAAATCACCCCGTCGGCGATCCAGGCCGGATCGCGGGCGGCGTGCACGGCGCGCGCCGTCCATTCGCGGGCCTTGCCCACGTCGCCGTGCTCCGCCGCCTCCAGTTCCGCCATCAGCAGGCATACCCGCTGGCTGGGCGCGTCGAGCAGCGGTTCCAGGGTGCGCCGGGCCTCGTCATACTCGTGCGCGTCAAGGGCCGCGCGGGCGAGGGCGATGGCGCTTTCCACATGGGCCGGCGCCTTGCCGGCCAGCATGCGCACGCGGCGCAGCCGGTCGAGGGCGGCGTCGCCGGGGCGCAGGTGCGCCTCCACCTCGGCCAGCTCCGGATGGGGATGGGCCGCATAGGCGGTCTCGACGATCTTCGCTGCCTTCTTCAGTTCTCCGGCGGCGCCGATGAGCCGGCCGGCGCAGGCCGCGGCCGGCACCAGGGTGGGCGCGAGGCGCACCGCCTCCTGCGCCAACTCGCGCGCCACCAGCGGATCGGCGTGCTCGATCGCCATGGCCTCGGCGGTCAGCAGCACCGCGCGACGGCGGCGATACTGGGCCTTGTCGATGCCCTTCTGCGCCATCTGGCGTTCCAGCACCGTGCGAGCGGCGCGGAAGTCGCCGGCGGCGCAATGGGCCTCGATGACCGCATCCGCGGCCCAGGCCAGCGTCGGCGCATGGGCCACGGCCTCGGCCGCGATGGCGGCGGAGGCGGCCCGGTCGCCACTCTTGCGGGCCTCCATGTGCAGGCCGCGCAGCCCCAGAAGGCGGGTTTCCGCACGCGCGGCCATGGCCTTGAAGGCCGCGACGGCGGTTTCCGGATCGTTGTCGAACTGCGCCGCCTGGGCGGTCAAGAGGTGGGTGAGCGGCTCGTGGGGCAAAAGCCGGGCCGCCTCCGCCCGCGCCTTTCGGGCGGTGGCAGCATCGCCCGAGCCGATCGCGAGAAGGCCCCGGCTGAGGGCGCGCAGGCCCTGGTCCCGTCGCCGGCGGCGGGAGAGCGCCGCGACCAGCTTCGGCGAGGCCAGAAGGAAGGCGATGAGCCGCCACAAGGCGAGCATCACGCCGGTGACCACGGCGATGACGGCGAGCGCCACCGGCACCGTGGTATCCACCCGCCAGCCTTGCCAGACCACCGAGATTTCACCCGGCCGGTCGGCAATCCAGGAGGCGCCGAAAGCCAGCGCCGCGAGCAGAACGAGGATCAGGACGAGACGGATCACGGCGCTTTCCCCGAAATGGCGGCAAGCGCCTGCTGATAGAGCGTGGCAGCCGCCTCGGCCGCGCGACGGCGGGCATCGATCTCGCCCACCACGGCGGCCAGCTTCTGCTGCACCGGCGCCGGAAGCTGCTTCAATGTCGCCTGCGCCGTATCGAGGTTTCCGGCCTGGACGTCGGCGACCGCGCGCTTCAGCACACCGCGCAGGCTGTCCGGGTCCATGCCGTCGGCGGGGCGCACCTTGACGAGGCTCTGGGCGCTGGCGAGAAAGCGTGTCATCAGCGACGCATCGGCCGCCGGGGCCTCGGGTGCCGGAGTCAGGCCGTCGATGGCGGCGTCGCCCGCCACGGCCAGTTGATCCGCGAGCTTCGGCAGCGGCGGAAAGCCGGTCTGCGCCAGGGCCGCGAACGGCTCCAGCGGGGCCGCGCGGGGGCCGAGCAGGGCGCGGGCGGCCTCAAGTTCGGGTCCATAGGGTCGGCCGGCGTCGATGGATTGCTTCAAGGTGCCGAGCACCAAAACGGCGGCCGCGCCGCGATTGATGGCGGCCGCAGCGCTGGCGGCGTCGATCGCCTCTTTGCGCACCGCGTCGATATGGGCCGTGAGCCCGTCCAGGCGCGGCCCCAATTGCTGGGCCTGTCCCTGCGCCTGCTGGGCCGCCGCATTGGCGGCCGCGACCGAGGCCTGAAGGCCGTCCTGGGCCGATTTCAGCGTGTCCTGGCTGGTCTTGAGGACATCCACCCGCGACGCCACATCCGCCACCGCCGCTTCGGTCTTGGCGAGAGCCGCCTTCAGCGCATCCACATTAGGCGCAGTCGCGGCAGCGCCGGCACCTGCGGACGCGGGCGCCGCCTTCAGGGCCGCCAGCGCGGAATCGAGCGCGGCGAAGCGTGCATCCGCCTGGCCGAGGCTCTGCCGCAGGGCGGCAAGCGCCGCCGGATCGGCCACCGGGCGTGCCTCCAGCACCGAAAGGCGGGCGGTGAGCGGCGAAAGGCCCACCGGCGCCGGCTGCGGCGCATGCTGCATGGCGTAATAGAGAACGCCACCACCGGCGCCGCCGCCGGCCAAGGCCCCGAGGACCAGAGCCGCGATCACCGTCCCGGCCCCGCCCCGTCGCGGCGCGGCCGGTGACGGTGGGGTGGCGGTTGCGGTGGACGGGCTCTCCGCCCCCTGTTCTCCGGCCCCTTGTTCTCCGGCCGTCAGCGCCACCTCGGGCGCGGCGTCATCCGCGCTGGAGGCCGAGGCTTCCGGCGCGGACGAAACCGCCGCCTCGGACGCGCTGCCATCGGTGATCGGAACGCCGGCTTCGGACGCACCTGCGGCAGCGGGCGAATCAGCGGCGGGGGCCGCGCCTGCGTCTGGCGTGGAATCGGGGGCGCTGCGCACCTCCTCGGCCTTCAGGTCGAGGGTCGGCGGAGTGCGGGGACGACGGGACGAGCCGCCAGCCGCCGTGGGATTATCGCTCGCCATGGGCCTCCTCGTGGGATCGATCCGCCGGATACTTCGGATAGACCGCCCGGCGGTCCATCGCAACCTTCGGCAGGTGGAGCGCGATCAGAACAGCGCGAACAGGGCATCCTCATTGGGCGCGGATGCCGCTTCGATGGGGTAGCCGGCCTTGACCAGAGGTCCGCCCACCTGCTCGGACAGGCAGAATTCGCGCACCCCGGCGAGTTGGCGGGTGAGCCCCGCCGCCGTCACGCAGGCGAGGAGCGTCTTCACCGTGCGCTGCGAGAAATGCAGCGCGGCGTTGATGTGCCCGGCCGCGAGGGCAGCGCGGGCCTCCTCCGACAGCGCATCCGCCGGCTCGGCGGCATAGATGATGGTGAGCACCAGATCGAGACCCGGCGCCTTCAGCAGCTCGGCGAGGTCCGCCGCCCGGTCCTCGCCCGCCGGATTAAGCACCCGCGCGCCCTTGGGCAGCGCTTCGGCCAGGCGGCCGGCAAGGGCGTCGGCATCGCCCGCGCAATCGGTGACATGGGTGAACCCTGCGGCCCGCGCCGCCTTGGCGGTGCGGGTGCCCACCGCAAAGGCCGGCAGATGGAACAGCTCTCGCCCCTGCGGATGGGCGGCAAACGCCGTCACGCCATTGATGGAGGTGAAGGCCACCGCATCGAACGGCCCGGTGGGCAGGGGCGCCGTGGTGGCCGCGATGCGCAGCATGGGATCCACCGTGACCGCGTGGCCGAGCTTGCGCAGGCGTTCCGCCGTCTGGGTGGCGGCGGGTTCCGGGCGGGTAATCAGGAAATGCATGATGATCGTGTCCCGTTCGCGCGCAGGCCCGGTTTGCTCACAGACCCAAGGCCCTGGCCGGCGCGCTGTCCCGCAGCCGCCCTCCGCAGCGGGCGCCCAGGGCGGCGGCCTCCGCGATCGGCGCGCTGTCCTCGGTCTCGGCGGCGTCGGAGCCGTCGAGGGCGAGCACCAGCCCCGCGAGCCGCACCAGATCTCCCTCCACAGTGGCAAGCCCGGCGATGGGGGTGCGGCAGGAGCCGTCGAGGGCAGCGAGAAACGCCCGCTCGGCCGCAAGCGCGATGCCGGTGTCGCGGCAGGCGATGGCCGCGATGGCGGCATTGGTCGCGGCATCCGCCACCCGGCATTCGATGGCCACCGCCCCCTGACCCACGGCCGGCAGGAAGCTGCGGGTCTCCAGCACCGCGTTGGCCTCGTGGGCGAGGCCGAGGCGGGAGAGGCCGGCGAACGCGAGCAGGGTGGCGTCGAAATCCCCCTCGCGCACGCGGGCAAGGCGGGTGTGCACATTGCCGCGCAGCAGCTCCACCTTCAGATCCGGGCGCAGGCGCTTCATCTGTGCCGCGCGGCGCAGCGAGGCGGTGCCCACCTTCGCGCCCGCCGGCAGGTCATCAAGACCCGCGCCGCGCTTCAGGATGAGGGCGTCGCGCACGTCGGCGCGCGGCAGGTAGCCGGAAAGGTGCAGGCCTTCCGGCAGCACGGTGGCCACATCCTTGGCCGAATGCACGGCGAGGTCGATGCGCCCCTCCAGCAGGGCGTCCTCGATTTCCTTGGTGAAAAGGCCCTTGCCGCCGGCTTCCGAAAGGGCGCGATCCTGGATCGTGTCGCCGGTGGTGCGGATGATCTCGATGGCGATCCCCTCCGCCGGACGGCCAAGGGCGGCGGCCAGCGCCGCCTGGACCGCATGGGCCTGCCAGAGGGCCAGCGGGCTACCGCGCGTGCCGATGCGCAGGCGCGGCGCGACGGCTTTTGACGCGGATGCGGGGGACGGGCTTGTTTGGATGTTCGTGTCTGCGCTCATGGGCGCGTACAATGCTCGCAGGAATCAAATCGGGGTAGAGCGGCGTTCCGGCGCAGCGCGGAAAGCGGGGGCAATTTGGCGGATCTTCTCGTTCTCGGCATCGAGACCACCTGCGACGAGACCTCCGCGGCGGTGGTCGCCCGCTCGTCGTCGGGCGCCAGCGACATCCGCTCCAACGTGATCCGTTCGCAGATTGCCATTCATTCGCCCTATGGCGGCGTGGTGCCGGAGATCGCCGCGCGCGCCCATGTGGAAATCCTCGACCATGTCATCGCCGAGGCGATGCGGCAGGCGAATTTGTCCTTCTCCGAGCTGTCCGGCATCGCGGCGGCGGCGGGGCCGGGCCTCATCGGCGGGGTCATCGTCGGGCTCACCACCGCCAAGGCGATCGCCCTTGCCGCCCGCAAGCCGCTGGTGGCGGTGAATCACCTGGAGGCCCACGCCCTTACCGCCCGCCTCACCGATGGGGTGGCGTTCCCCTATCTGCTGCTGCTGGTCTCCGGCGGCCACACCCAATTGCTGGCGGTGGAGGATGTGGGCCGCTACACGCGGCTTGGCACCACCCTTGACGACGCCGTGGGCGAAGCCTTCGACAAGGTCGCGAAGATGCTGAGCCTGCCCTATCCGGGCGGCCCCCAGGTGGAGGCCCAGGCGGCCCAGGGCCATGCTGATCGCTTCGCCTTTCCCCGCCCCATGCTGGGCCGGCGCGAGCCGGACTTCTCGCTGTCGGGCCTCAAGACCGCCGTGCGGCTGGAGGCGGAAAAGCTCGCCCCCCTCACCGACGAAGACGTGGCCGACCTGTGCGCGAGCTTTCAGGCGGCGGTGGTGGAGGTGATCGTGGACCGGGTGAAAGCGGGCGCGCGGGCCTTCCGCGACCGGCTGGGGCGCGGCCCCACCGCGCTGGTGGTGGCCGGCGGAGTGGCCGCCAACGGCGCCATTCGCGCGGCCCTCGCCCGTCAGGCGGCGGAGCTCAACACCCGCTTCGCTCTGCCCGCCCCCGACCTGTGCACCGACAACGGCGCCATGATCGCCTGGGCCGGGGCCGAGCGGCTCTCGCGCGGCCTGCATGATTCGCTGGAGGTGAGCCCCCGCGCCCGCTGGCCGCTCGATCCCGTTGCGGCGGCCTCGCCCCACGCACGGGCCTGATCGTGCCGGCATTCGACACCATCGGCATCGTGGGTGCCGGCGCCTGGGGCACGGCGCTCGCCAATGCCGCCGCCCGCGCCGGACGGCAGGTGTGCCTCTACACGCGCGACGCCCAGGCGGCGGCGGCCATGGCGGCGCAGCGGGAGAATCGCCATGCCTTGCCGGGCATCGCCCTCGATCCCCGCGTGACCCCCACCGCCGATCTTGCCCAGGCGGCGGCCTGCGACGCGCTGCTGTTGGTGGTGCCGGCGCAGGCGTGCCGCGCCGTGGCGCAGGACCTCGCCCCCCTGATCGCGCCCGGCACGCCGGTGGTGTCCTGCGCCAAGGGCATCGAGCGCGGCAGCCGGGCCTTCATCACCGAGGTCATCGCCGAAGCGGCGCCGACGGCGGTGCCGGCCGTGCTGTCCGGGCCCAGCTTCGCCAGCGACGTGGCGGCGGGCCTGCCCACCGCCGTCACCCTGGCGAGCAGCGAAGCCGCCCTTGCCTCCGCTTTGTGCGATGCCCTCGGCTCGTCCACCCTGCGGCTTTATTTTTCCACCGACGTGCGCGGGGTGGAGATCGGCGGCGCCACCAAGAACGTGCTGGCCATCGCCGCCGGTATCGTGGCGGGGCGCAAGCTCGGGGCGAGCGCGGGCGCGGCGCTGGTGGCGCGCGGCTTCGCCGAGCTGACACGCTTCGCCAAGGCCTATGGTGGGCGGGCGGAAACCATGACCGGCCTGTCCGGCCTCGGCGACCTGATCCTCACCACCTCCGGCCCGCAATCGCGCAATTTCGCCTTCGGCGCGGCGCTTGGCTCCGGGGCGGCGACGCCCGACAAGCTGGCGGAAGGTGCCTTTACCGCCGGCGTGCTGGTGGAGATGGCGCGGGCCCGGGATGTGGACATGCCGGTGAGCGCGGCCGTGGATGCGGTGCTCCAGCATCGCCTGACGGTCGAAGGTGCCATCGAGGCCCTGATGGCCCGTCCGCAGAAGGCGGAACGCTGAGGCCAGCGTCGCCGCGCCAGCAGACCGCGCCGAATGCGGCGGGGCGACCGGCTTCCACCAACGCGAGCGCGGCCCGGCATCCCCTTGCGTAATGCGCATGTCACCTTCCGCCGCTACATGGGCGGGATTGCCTGCGGCCAACCTGGGAGGTCCGCCATGGCCATCCGCAGAGCCCCCAATGGCGCAGCGGCCGACGCGCCTTTCGTTCCCAGCGCCCGCTTCAAGGCGGCGGCGGACGACCAGCCAGCGAGCCCACCCGGCGCCACCTTCGGCGACGTTCTGGCGGAGCGGCTCGGCCGCCGCGACCTTATCAGGGGGCTCCTGGGCGTCGCCGCGCTCGGCGCGGGGCTTTCCTCCCTCGCAACGGCTGTGGGCACCACGGCCGCGCGCGCGGCCGACGCGGACGACACGGCCGTCGATCGCTTTCCGTTCGCAGAACTGACCGCGCCGGCCGATGCCACCATCCATGTGGCGGAAGGGCACGATGCACAGGTGCTGGTGCGCTGGGGCGACCCGGTCCTGCCCGACGCCCCGGCCTTCGACCCGCATGCGCAGAGCCCGGAGGCGCAAGCCCGGCAATTCGGCTACAACAACGACTTCATCGGCGTCATTCCGCTGCCTGAACACGATCCGGCGCGCCGGGCCCTGCTGGTGGTCAATCACGAATATACCAATGAGGAGCTGATGTTCCCCGGCATCGGCGCGCAGACGGCGAAGACCGGGTTTCCCGACATGACCCGCGCGCGGGTGGACATCGAGATGGCGGCCCACGGCGGTTCGGTGTTGGAGATCGCCCGGATGGACGGACGCTGGCAAGTGGTGGCGGGCTCGCCCCATGCGCGGCGCATCACCGCCGAAACCCCGATGGCGCTCACCGGCCCGGCCGCCGGCTCCCGCTGGCTTGTCACCTCGGCCGATCCGCACGGGCGAACCGTCAAGGGCATGCTGAACAATTGTTCCGGCGGCGTGACGCCCTGGGGCACATGGCTGTCGTGTGAGGAGAACATTAATTCCTATTTCTCCGGCACCCGCGACGGCCTGGCGGACGCGGAGGCGCTGAAGCGCTACGCGATCCCCGGCAATGCCACCGCCTGGGCACGCTACCACGACCGCTTCGACCTCCAGAAAGAGCCCAACGAACCCAACCGCTTCGGCTGGGTGGTGGAGATCGACCCCCTTGATCCTTCCGCGCCGCCCAAGAAGCGCACGGCCCTCGGCCGCATGAAGCATGAGGGCGCCGCCGGCCTCACCAATGGCGATGGCCGCTATGTGGTCTATCTCGGCGACGACCAGAAGATGGAGCATGTTTACCGCTTCGTCTCCCGTGCCAAGGTGGACCCCTCCGACCGCGCCGCCAATCGCGACCTGCTGGACGCAGGCACGCTCTCGGTGGCAGTGTTCCATGGCGACGGCAGTGGCGAATGGCGTGACCTGGTGTTCGGGCAAGGCCCGCTCACCCCGGCCAACGGCTTTGCCGATCAGGCTCAGGTGCTGGTGCATGCGCGCCTCGCCGCCACCCATCTGGGCGCCACCCGCATGGACCGCCCCGAGGATGTGGAGGCAAACCCCAAGACCAACAAGGTCTATGTGATGCTCACCGCCAACGACACGCGGACCGAGATGGAGGTGGAGCCGGCCAATCCGCGGGCGAAGAACATCCATGGGCATATTCTGGAGATCACGCCCGCCGGCGGCGACCATGCCGCCCGCGCCTTCACCTGGGATGTCCTGGTGCGCTGCGGCGATCCCGCCAAGGCCGAGGGCGGGGCGGTCTTCTCCCCGGCCACCACGGCGTTCGGCTGGTTCGGCAATCCCGACAATTGCGCGGTGGACCACCAGGGCCGGCTGTGGATCGCCACCGATGGCAACACCCCGCGCGCCACCGACCGCACCGATGGCCTGTTCGCCCTGGAAACCGAGGGTCCGGCGCGCGGCACCGCCAAGCGTCTGGTCTCGGTGCCGATCGGAGCTGAATTGTGCGGCCCGTTCTTCACCGCCGACGACACCACCTTGTTCGTTGCCGTGCAGCATCCCGGCGAGAGCCAGGATGGCCGCGTCTCCAGCTTCGACGCCCCCTCCACCCGCTGGCCCGATTTCGCCCCCGACATGCCGCCGCGCCCCTCGGTCGTGGCCATCACCCGCAAGGGCGGAGGACCGGTGGGCAGCTAGGGCAATAGCGGCAAAAACGCGACGCGGTTTTGCGTCCGGAATTTCCGAAAAAACAAATAGTTAGAGCATTTCCAGAGAACCTGGGTTCGCCGGAAATGACCTAGGCGCTGTCGCGCGACGCCTCAGGTCTCGCCAGGAAACCGAGTGGCGGCCCGATCGCCGGGAGCGATTGGCGCCGGCCAAGGCGGACGGATGTGCGCCGGCCGACGGCGTTGAATCGTCCGCGCCGGGGCTATGCGTCGCTGCGGTCGGCCCCATCGTCCCCGACTGGTGCCACGAGCCGCAACGGGCGGGCGCGGATCTGGCGGCTTTGGGCCCAATGGACCAGGGCGTCTTCGGCGCCGTGGGTGACCCACAGCTCCTCGCAGCCGGTGGCGCGGATGGAGGCGGTGAGGCCGTCCCAATCGGCGTGGTCGGACACCACCAGCGGCAGTTCGACGCCGCGTTGGCGGGCCCGCGCGCGCACCCGCATCCAGCCGGAGGCAAAGCAGGTGATGGGATCGGCGAAGCCCCGCGCCCACAGATCCGTCATGGCCATGGGCGGCGCGATGACGATGGCCCCGGGCAGCGCCTTCCGGTGCGTGTCGGCCACCGGCTCCAGGAGGCCGAAATCCAGGCCCCGGCTCGCGTAATAATCGGTGATGGGGGCCAACGCCCCATGCAGATGGAGCGCCGCCGCATATCCCCTCTGGCGGATCAGCGCCATCAGCCGCTGCGCCTTGCCGAGCGAATAGGCGCCCAGAAGATGGGTGCGCTCCGGAAACAAGGCGACGGAGGCCAGAAGCTTGTCCACCTCCGCCGCCGCATCGGGATGGCGGAACACCGGCAGGCCGAAGGTGGCCTCCGAGACGAACACATGGCACCGCACCGGCTCGAAGGGGGTACAGGTGGGGTCCGGCACATCCTTGTAATCACCGGACACCACGATCACGAGGCCGTCTTTCTCCAGCCGCACCTGGGCCGAGCCCAGCACATGACCGGCCGGGTGGAGGCTGACGGTGACCCCGCCGATCTCCACCGGTGTGCCATAGTCGAGGGCCTCCTGCGCCGCGGCGAAATTGGGGCCCAGCCGCAGCGCCATCAGGTCGAGCGTCTCGCGGGTGGCGAGCACCCGGCCATGGCCGGCGCGGGCGTGGTCGGAATGGCCATGGGTGATGACGGCGCGCGGCACCACCCGCACCGGGTCCACATGGAAGTCCCCGGCGGGGCAATACAGGCCCTTCGGGGAGGGGCAGAGCAGGTCTTCGGGGCGCACGGCTGGTCTCGCGGGGGAGGCTTATATATGGGAAGCGCAACTGAACGTGCGAGGTCCCGTGGCCGCTCTTCCCCATTCCGCCAGTTCGGGCGATCCCGCCCTCGATCGCCGCCTCGATTGGGCCCGCGCCCTGTGCGACGAAGGCGATTGGCCGGCAGCCGCCGACCTGCTCGCCGACACGGTGGCCGCCGCGCCCGGCTTCGCCGCCGCGTGGTTCCTGCTGGGCGAGGCCCGTCAAGCCGCCGGCGATGCGGCGGGCGCGGCGGAAGCGTTCGCCACGGCCCGCGCCTGCGATGCCGACGACACCCTCGGCGCCGGTCTGCGGCTGGCACGCCTGGGGCAGGCGCCGGCGGAAGGGGCCATGTCGGCCGCCTACGTGCGCACCCTGTTCGATCAATATGCCGACCGCTTCGACAGCGCGCTGCGGGACAAGCTTGCCTATCGCGGACCCGAGCTGCTGCTCGCGGCGCTGGTGCGGGTGGCGGGCGAAGGCCGGCGCTTCCGCCATGGGCTGGACCTTGGCTGCGGAACCGGCCTCGCCGCTCCCCTGATCGCGCCGCGCGTGGAGGTGCTCGACGGCGTCGACCTCTCCCCCGCCATGCTGGCAAAGGCGGAGACGCTGGGGCTCTACGGCCGGCTCGACGCCGCCGACATGGGCGATGCCCTGGCCGCCGCGCCGCGGGCGGGCCTCGACCTGATCGTGGCGGCCGATGCCCTGTGCTATCTCGCCGACCTTCAGCCCCTGTTTGCGGCGGCGGCGCGCGCGCTGGCGCCGGGCGGCCTCTTCGCCTTTACCGTGGAGACTCACGAAGGGGTCGGCGTGCTGCTGCGGGAGACGCTGCGCTATGCCCATGCCGCCGCCACCGTGCGCGCGGCGGCGAACGCCGCCGGACTCGACGTGCGGCGGCTGGAAGAGGCTTCCACCCGCACCGAAAAGGGGGTGCCGGTGCCCGGCCTCGTGGGCGTGCTCGAACGGCCCTGAGGGGGGCGGACCGGTATTCCGAAACCGGAATCCACCGCGCCAGAAAAGGCCCTAAAGTCGTGCGGCCCGCTCGCCCGCACTGACCGGCAGGCAAAACGGCTCGCCCTCGAACGCATCCCGTCCACGCCCGATGGTGGAGATGGCCGCCACCATCCGCCCCTGACGGCCCAACGCCGCGTCGGCCAGGGCCACGATGCGCGGATTGGGCGTGGCGGTGGGCGAGGCGCGGCGCAGGCGCCGTGCGAGTTCCACCTCGTTCTCGTCGGGCAGCAGCGCGCACAACGCGGCATAGGCCGCCGCCGTGGACCGCGAGATGCCGGCGAAGCAGTGGATCACCAAGGGCGTCTGGCGTGGCCATCCATGCACGAAGTCGAACAATTCGTGCATGTGGTGCTCGGCGGGGACCACCATGCCCGCCATCTCCTCGACGATGTCGTTGAGGCCGAGAAACAGGTGGTTGGTGGGGTCCACATTGCTCGGGCGGGTGAATACGGTGTCGCCATTGATGAGCGAGATCACATGGCGCGCGCCGGTCGCCGCCACGGTCTCGTGCAGTTTGGCCAGGGAGCATACATGGATCATGTTTCAAGCTCCTCGAAGCGTTGCAGGAATCGCCGCTTGGCGATGTCCGCCTCCCAAGGAGTGAGATAATCGCTTTCCTCTAGGTCGTCGAGGCGCACCGGACGCCCGAAGAAGCGGCGGGCCTCCGCCTCGGAGAAGCCGGCAAGACGGGTCGCCTCCAGGAAAGCGGAGGCGCGATCGGCCGCCTTGACGATCTTTACCAGCGCGGCGGGCCAAGCGGTGGGCAGGGAAAAGCGCAGGGAGATGGCCGCCAGCAGCCGCGCCTCCACTCCCTTGTAGTCGCCGCCCAGAACCGCCTTGAAGGGCGAGATCATGTCCCCGATCACATATTCGGGAGCGTCGTGCAGCAGCACGCACCGGCGCGAGCGCGCATCAAGATCGGGGTGGGCTTCCTGCGCGAGGCGCTCCGTCAGCAACGAATGCTGGGCCACCGAAAAGATGTGGGCGCCATGGGTCTGCCCATTCCAGCGCGCTACCCGCGCGAGACCATGGGCGATGTCCTCGATCTCCACGTCGAGGGGCGAGGGGTCGAGCAGGTCCAGCCGCCGCCCGGAGAGCATCCGCTGCCATGCCCTGGGCGGAGCGGGCGCGCGGGTCCGGGTGGGGTGGGACGAGGCGCCGGAAGGCCCGGCATCAGGTGCCGGAGAAGAAGATCGGGGGGTCACGAATCGCACGCTCCGTTATCCGCGGGCGGTCATAGCCTATCGTGGTGAAGGGGAGGCTGTCGCACGCTGAAGGGCTGCCTCCCGCCGGGGGCGGATCGAAACCGGCGGGACGGCGGTCGAAGAGCGCGGCCGATGGTCTAGGATACCCCGGCGACCACCCGCCGCACAGGAGATCGCTTGCCAGGAGAACGCGTCATGTCGGCACCATCGGCAACCGCCCCCGATGTCATCCGCCCCATCCTCGCGGCGAGCGCCGCCGTGTTTCGCGGGCCGCTGGTGCTGCTGGCCCGCCGTGGCACCGCCCCCGGCACGCCCGGCGCCGGCCTCTGGAGCCTGCCCGGCGGGCGGGTCGAACCCGGTGAGACCCTGGCCGATGCCGCCCGGCGCGAAGTGCGGGAGGAAGTGGGGGTGGACGCGGATCTGGTCGCGGTGGCGGCGGCGCGGGACATCATCCGCCGCGATGTTGAGGGGCGGTTGACGGCCCATTTCGTGGTGATCGCGTATGCCGCCCGCTGGCGCTCGGGCGAGCCTCGCACCAGCGACGAGGCCCCGGAGGTGGGTTGGTTCCACCCGGCGGATGTCGCCCGCCTTGCGGGCACGCAGGGGCTCGCCGAAGTGGTCGCGGCGGCGGCGAAGATCCTCGGCCGGACGGACCTTTCGGGATCCTCTGTCGCGATTTGAGAGGGCGCCATCCGGCCACGGCGTGCAGGCCCGAGCGGACGCCCCGCGCGCACGAACCAAAAACCACAGATCTCCACAAAATGGCACGTTTATTGTTTATAGTCAGAGAGAATCCCAACGAGGAGCAGCCGCATGGCTTTCGTCCACCGCATCGGCGCCCGGTCCCATGCCTTCGCAGACCTGAAGGACCTGATGGCCAAGGCGACGCCGCCCCGCTCCGGGGACATGCTCGCCGGCATCGCCGCCGCCTCCGCCGAGGAGAATGTGGCCGCCAAGATGTGTCTTGCGGAGGTGCCGCTGAAGACGTTCCTCAGCGAAGCGCTGGTGCCCTATGAACAGGACGAGGTGACCCGCCTGATCCTCGACGGGCATGACCCGGTGGCCTTCGCCCCGGTCTCTGCCCTCACAATAGGCGATTTTCGCGACTTTCTGCTCTCCGAACAGGCAACGCCCGAGGTGCTGGCCGGGCTTGCCAAGGGCCTCACGCCGGAAATGGTGGCGGCCGTCTCCAAACTCATGCGCAACCAGGACCTCATCCTGGTGGCCAAGAAGTGCCGGGTGGTGACCCGTTTCCGCAACACCATCGGCCTTCCCGGCACCACGGCGGTGCGGCTCCAGCCCAACCACCCGACCGACGATGCCGCCGGCGTCTCCTCCACCATCCTCGACGGCCTGCTCTATGGCTGCGGCGACGCGGTGATCGGCATCAATCCCGCGTCCGACAGCTTGCCCGTCATCGACCGCCTGCTGCGGCTGATGGACGAGGTGATCCGCCGGTTCGACATCCCCACCCAGAGCTGTGTGCTGACCCATGTCACCAGCTCCATCGCGCTGATGAACCGGGGTGCGCCGGTGGATCTGGTGTTCCAGTCCATCGCGGGCACCGAGGGGGCGAACCGCTCGTTCGGCGTGGATCTCAATGTGCTCCAGGAAGGCTACGATGCCGCCCGCGCCCTGAACCGGGGCACGGTGGGGCAGAACGCCATGTATTTCGAGACCGGCCAGGGCTCGGCCCTCTCCGCCGGCGCCCACCACGGGGTCGATCAGCAGACGCTGGAAGCGCGCGCCTATGCGGTGGCGCGCAAATACGAGCCGTTGCTCGTCAATACCGTGGTCGGCTTCATCGGCCCCGAATATCTTTATGATGGCAAGCAGATCATCCGCGCCGGTCTGGAGGATCATTTCTGCGGCAAGCTGCTCGGCGTGCCGCTCGGCGTGGATGTCTGCTACACCAACCATGCCGAGGCCGACCAGGACGACATGGATACCCTGCTCACCCTCCTGGGGGCGGCAGGCGTCACTTACATCATGGGCATTCCCGGCGCCGACGACGTGATGCTGAACTATCAGTCCACCTCGTTCCACGACGCCCTCTACATCCGCGAGGTGCTGGGCCTGAAGCGGGCGCCCGAGTTCGAGGCGTGGCTGGAGCGCATGGGCATCACCGATCCATCGGGCAGGCTGCTGCCGGCCAGCGGCGCCCATCCCCTTCTCGGTTTCGTGCGGGAGCAGGCGGCATGATCGACCGCGATCCCTGGCAGAGTTTCGCCCGCTATACCCCGGCGCGCATCGCCCTTGGCCGCACCGGCGCCAGCCTGCCCACGGCGGAAGTGCTGCGCTTCTCCCTTGCCCACGCCCAGGCGCGCGACGCCGTGCATATGCCGTTCGACGCCGCGACCGTGGAGGGCGAGATCCGCGCCCTCGGCTTCGACACCCTCCGGGTCGAGAGCGCGGCGCCCGCGCGCGATGTCTATCTGCGCCGCCCCGATCTCGGCCGCCGGCTGAGCGACGAGAGCCGGGCCAGGCTCTCGGCCCGAGACGCCGCGCCGGTGGACCTTGCGCTGGTGGTGGCGGACGGGCTGTCCGCCGCCGCCATCCATGCCCAGACCGCGCCCTTCCTCGCCGCCCTCAAGCCCTGGATCGAAAAGGAGGGTTGGAGCGTCGCGCCGGTGGCGCTGGCCGCCCAGGCCCGCGTCGCGCTGGGCGATGAGGTGGGCGAACGCCTCAAGGCGCGCGCGCTGGTGGTGCTGGTGGGCGAGCGGCCGGGCTTGTCCTCCCCCGACAGCCTCGGGCTCTACCTGACGCTGAACCCGCACGTCGGCCGCTCGGACGCGGAACGCAACTGCATCTCCAACGTGCGCGCCGAGGGGCTGAGCCATCCGCTCGCCGCCTTCAAGCTCGCCTGGCACATCCGCGAGGCGCTGCGGCTCGGCCTCACCGGCGTCGGGCTGAAGGACGAAAGCGACCTGCTGCTGATCGACGGCAGCCCGCCCGCGGCTCTTCCTGACCTAACGTAATTGTCTGAAAAGGCACAGAATTTGCCTTACGTCAGGCGGGCATGGACCAGCATCGGCCGCATGCCGGCAAGCAGCACGAGGGTGTCATGGCTGAGGTCAAGACGACTGACGGCAAAGGGAAGGGTGTGACCTACACCACCGTTGATGTCACCTATTTCGAGCAGCGGGCGCTGAAGCGCCATGCGCGGGTGTGGTCGCTGTGGGCGCTGGGTGTGGGGGCGGTGATTTCCGGCCATTTCTCGGGCTGGAACCTCGGCATCGCCTCGGGCGGCTGGGGCGGCATGTTCATCGCGGCCGTCATCATCGCCATCATGTATCTCGGCCTCACCTTCTCCATCGCCGAGATGTCGCCAGCGCTGCCGCACACCGGCGCGGCCTATTCCTTCGCCCGCACCACCATGGGGCCATGGGGCGGCTTCGTCACCGGCCTGTGCGAGAATGTGGAATATGTCATCACCCCGGCGGTGGTGGTGTCCTTCATCGGCTCCTACATGGGCTCCATCTTCGGCACCCCGCCGGCATTTCAGCCGGTCTACTGGATCTTCGGCTACATCATCTTCGTCGGGCTCAACGTGGTGGGGGTGGAACTGTCGTTCCGGGTGACGCTGGTGGTGACGCTGGCGGCGCTCGCCTGTCTCGTCGCGTTCTGGGTCAGCGCGCTGCCGGTGGCCGATTTTTCGCGGTGGGCGCTGAATATCGGGGTCGGCCCGGACGGCACGGCGGTGGAACTGCCCAACGGCGGCGGCCCGTTCCTGCCGTTCGGCCTCGGCGGCGCGTTCGCGGCACTGCCGTTCGCGGTGTGGCTGTTCCTTGCCATCGAGCAACTGCCGCTGGCGGCGGAGGAATCGGTGGACCCCAAGACCGACATGCCCAAGGGTATCATGCTGGGCATGGCGACGCTCATCGTCTCCGCCTTCATGATCCTGTGGCTGAACTCCTCAGTGGCGAACGGGTCGTTCGGCCTGTCCACCTCGCTGGAACCGCTGCTGGACGGCTTCAAGGCCATCTACGGCACCGGGCTCGCCAAGCTGCTGGCCGGCGTGGCGGTGATCGGCCTCATCGCCTCCTTCCACACCATCATCTATGCGCAAGGCCGGCAGATCTATTCCCTGTCGCGGGCCGGCTACTTCCCGCGTGGCCTGTCCGTCACCCACGGCGGGCGCAAGACGCCGCATGTGGCCATGGTGGCCGGGGCGCTGGTGGGTCTCCTCATCATGCTGGTGATCTGGTTCGCCCTGGGGGCGGATGCGGGCGCGGCGGCCATCGGCGGCACGCTGCTGAACATGGCGGTGTTCGGCGCCATGCTGTCCTACGTCATGCAGGCCATCTCCTTCATCCTGCTGCGCAAGAACATGGGCCACATCGAGCGGCCCTATAAGAGCCCGTTCGGCATTCCCGGAGCGGTCGCCACCATCATCATCGCCCTGGTGACCATCTATTACCAGCTCTCGGACCCGATCTACCGCTCGGGTGTGATCGGGGTCGCCATCTGGTTCGCGGTGGGCATCGCCTATTTCGCGGCCTATGGCCGGCACAAATTGGTGCTGTCCCCGGAAGAGGAGTTCGCGCTCTCCAAGGGCACCAGCGATTACAAGAGCTACTGACCGCAAACCGGCCCCGGGGATCCGGGGCCGGTCCACTCCGGACGCTCCAGCCCTTAGGCCGCCTCGACGGACACCACGCGGAAGGTGTGCATCTCGTCATCATCCCGAACGGAGATGTATTCGCCCACCTCGAACTTTTCATCACCGAAGCGGTAGCCCGCCTCATCGTCATCGGTGCCGGTGACATCGTAGCGGAACGCCCAGCTGCCGCCGGGGCGGCGCACCAGGTGACCCACCTCGTCGGGCTGATCGGGCCGGAACCGCACCACCCGGCAGTGCTCGCGGTGCTTGGCCCACAGCTCGGGATCGATCTTCCCATCGGCGGCGAGCGGCGCCACGAACGTGTAGCCGAACGCGCGTGATCCCTCGGGGAAGGCCTTTTCGCGGGCCAGCTCCATGCGGATCTCGTGCAGTCCATGTGGACGCTGCGTCATCGTGTCCTCCCGGCAACCCCAAGCTGCGGAGGCGTTCCCCGCGCCTTGGTCATCCCATTGCGTCCCGCGGGTTCAACGCCCCCTGGGCGTCGGCGCCGCGCGGACGGCATCACTCTAGAAGATCGGCAACGATTCGCGAGCCGGTGCCCGCCCGGCACCGGCGCTTTCGCGCTTGCCCGCGAGGCATCGAGAGCGCAACCTGCGTAAACCAAGCATGCCTGTATCGCGCAGATGGCGAGACATCCTGGCGACGGCCGGGAACAAAGGCGCCGCGCCCACGTTTGATAAGGTGGCCATATGCACTTTCCCGCCACGAGGCGGGGGATGTCGCCCGCCAGGGAGCGGGGGATATTGTGATTGTACCTTTGACCTGCCGCAACGCACCAAGGATGGTCTTGTGCGATATTTCTTTTCGTCTCTCCAGTTGAAGGTTGGGGGTGCGGAGGGAATGTTCGCCAATAGAAGGAGAGAAGCCATGAGTGATTTCACCATCTTCCCTGGCCTGAATCGCAACTGGAACCTCGGAGCGTCGCCCATGGTGGATCCGACGTCTGCGTGGAAGAGCTATTTCTTCGAGTGCCCGGTGGCCGTGGCGTCTCATCTTCAGCGCTTCATGATGCGGCAGGCGCAGGACCAGATGCAGGTTTTCGCCGAATTGGCGCGGGATCCGAACCCGACCGCCGCCGTATCGCGGCAGGCGGCGTTCCTCCAGCAGTCGGCGCTCGCCTGGAACACGGAGGTGATGGAGCTGGCGGAACTGATGCAGAGCAAGCTGCTCGCGACGCCGGCTTCCACCACCACCCAGCAGGACAAAGCGCCCCTCGCCCGCGCGGCCTGACGCGCCAGCGCCTCCGTCCGGGACTCCCCGCCGGAGGTGCGAAGGTCGCCGAACCCTTCAGATCACCGAAAACCAGTTCAGACGGCCGCCATGAGGGTTGCATTCCCTCCGGCGGCCGCTGTGTTTGTGGTGGTCGAAACTTCCCGCAGCAGCCAGGGCAGAATCGGGCCGAGGTCCATGGCCTCCCCATTGCCCCCATGTGGCGAAGCGTGGAGGGGCAAGACGTGCAGCGGCACCAGCGGCCCATCGCGCGCGGCGAGGCGCCGTGCCAAGGCCGCGATGTGGGCGGGCTCCCCCTCGGCCAGCGCGGCATCGAATGGACCGGTGCCCTGACCCGCTCCGGCCCATGTCACGCGGTGGCGGAGGACGCGGGGGAGGCCTTTCGGCGCGCTCATCGTCTCCGGCACTTCTGCCACCACGCGGTTGCCGGTGGCCAGGGCCGCCGCGATCTGCAGGTAAAGCCCCTGCTGCGTCCGCGCCGAAACCAGGACGGTGCCGCGCGGCACGAGGGTGTAGTGGTTGCTCTCTCCCACCGGCCCCGGCATATCCACGCTGGCCCCCAGGGGCGCGCTGACGGCGAAGGCCCGCGCGCACTGGGCCAGGGCACCGAGCCCCCGCACATCGAGCCATTGCGCGAAGGCGAGCGCGCCGGCATCGGTGGTTTCCCCGGCGGTGAACGGCACCTCTGGCCCGCCTTGCACCAGCCGCTGGAGATAGAGCGGCCCGCCCGCCTTGGGGCCGGTGCCCGACAAGCCCCGCCCGCCGAACGGCTGCACGCCGACCACCGCGCCGATGATGTTCCGGTTCACATAGATGTTGCCGGCACGCACGCGCCCGCTTGCGCTTGCGATGGTGCTGTCGAGCCGCGTCTCAAGGCCGAACGTCAGCCCGTAGCCTGTGGCGTTGACCGCATCGAGCACCCGCCGCAGATGGCGCCGCCGGTAGCGCAGCACATGCAGCACCGGAC
Organism: Xanthobacter agilis; assembly: GCF_021730435.1. Lineage (GTDB taxonomy): Bacteria > Pseudomonadota > Alphaproteobacteria > Rhizobiales > Xanthobacteraceae > Xanthobacter > Xanthobacter agilis. Next base: position 16,494 of record NZ_JABWGX010000020.1, on the reverse strand, counting down.
CGAACACCTCTGCCTTCAGCTCCGTGAGCGCGGAGATTTCGATGATGGTGGGGGCCACGAAAGCGCCGTGCGCCGTTTCCGGTGGCAGGGCGGCGCGGAAGACGGTGTGACCGCGCGCCGCCATCTGCGCCACGTGGGCCTCGATCACGTCCCGCGCCGCCGCGGAGATGACAGGCCCGACGTCGGTTGAAAGCTGGTCCGTCGGCGCCACCCGCAGCTCGGCCATGGCGCCGCGGATAAGGTTCAGGACGCGGTCGGCGATCTCCTCCTGAAGGCACAGCACGCGCAAGGCGGAGCAGCGCTGGCCGGCGCTGTCGAAGGCGGATGCGAGCACGTCCGCCACCACCTGCTCGGCAAGAGCCGAGCTGTCCGCCACCATGGCATTCTGCCCCCCGGTTTCGGCGATGAGGGGCAACGGGCGCCCGTCCGCCGAGAGCCGGCCGGCGAGCTGATGCTGAATCAGCCGCGCCACCTCGGTGGAGCCGGTGAACAGCACGCCCGCCACCTGCGGCGCCGCCACCAGGGCCGCCCCCAAGAGCCCATCCCCCGGCGCGAGCTGGAGCACCTCCCGCGGCACGCCGGCCCGATGCAGAATACGCACCGCCTCGGCCGCGATCAGGGGCGTCTCCTCCGCCGGCTTGGCGAGCACGGTGTTGCCGGCCGCCAGCGCCGCCGCGACCTGCCCGGTGAAGATGGCCAGCGGAAAGTTCCAGGGGCTGATGCACACCATGGGACCGAGCCCGGCCTGATCGGCCTGGAGGTCCTCAGCCGCGCGGGCGTAATAGCGCAGAAAGTCGATGGCCTCGCGCACCTCCGCCACCCCGTTGGCGGCGGACTTGCCCGCCTCCCGCATGAGGAGCCCCATCAATTCGCCCATGCGTGCCTGCATCTCGTCGGCGGCGGCGAGAAGCGGTGTCGTGCGGCGCGCCACCGGCGTGCGCGCCCAGTCCGGCGCGGCGGCGGCGGCCGCCGCCGCCATGGTGGCGACCTCATCCGCGTCGCACTCGGCCACCGTGCCGACCCGGTCGCGCGCGTCACCGGGATTGCGGATCTCCCGTGCCGCCCCGGCGCCCGAGGGCGCAGCCGCACTCCAGCTCCGCCCGGCGCTCACGCCGAGATCCAGGCGGAGCCGTTCGAGTTCATCCTCGTCCGACAGGTCGAACCCACGGGAATTGCGCCGGTCCGCGAACAGGTCCGGCGGCGCCGTGATGCCCGGATGCGGCGCACCCGGCTCCGGCAAGGCGCGCACGCGGGCGACCGGATCGGTGGCAAGCTCCTCCACCGGGACCTCCGGATCGGCGATGCGATGGACGAAGGAGGAATTGGCGCCGTTTTCCAGGAGCCGTCGCACCAGGTAGGCCAAAAGGGTATCGTGGCGGCCCACCGGCGCATAGATGCGGCAGGGCCGCGCCAGCCTGTCCTTGCCCACCACCTCCCCGTAAAGACGCTCGCCCATGCCATGGAGGCATTGGAATTCGTAGGACCCAGGCGAGAATTGCGTCCCGGCCAAGTGGTAGATGGTGGCCAATGTCTGTGCGTTGTGGGTGGCGAACTGGGGAAACACCACCTCCCGCGCGGCCAGAAGCCTGCGCGCGCAGGCGATGTAGGAGACGTCCGTGTAGTCCTTGCGGGTGAACACCGGAAAATCGCCGACGCCCTCCATCTGGGCGCGCTTGATCTCGGCATCCCAATAGGCGCCCTTCACCAGCCGCACCATGATCCGCCGCCCGCTGCGGCGGGCGAGATCGATGATCCAGTCGATGACGAGGGGGCAACGCCGTCCATAGGCCTGCACCACGAAGCCGAGCCCGTTCCAGCCGGCCAAAGCGGGGTCGGTCGCGAGGGCCTCCAGGAGGTCCAGGGACAATTCCAGCCGGTCTTGCTCCTCGGCGTCGATGTTGAGGCCGATGTCATAGCTCTTGGCGAGCAGTGCCAGATGCGCGAGGCGCGGCAGCAGCTCCGCCATCACCCGCCCGGCCTGGGCGCGTCCATAGCGCGGATGGAGGGCGGAGAGCTTGATGGACAGGCCCGGCCGGTCATACGGCCCGCGCCCGGTCGCCGCCTTGCCGATGGCATGGATGGCGTCTTCATAGGCGGCAAGATAGTGCGCCGCGTCGGCGGCGGAGACGGCGACCTCGCCCAGCATGTCATAGGAGTAAAGGAAGCCCGCCGCCTCCTGCGCCGGCGCCCGCGCCAGGGCGGCCTCCATGGTCTCGCCCATCACGAACTGCGCACCCATCCGCCGCACGGCGCGGCCAACCGCCCAACGGATCACGGGGGCGCCGCAGCGCCCCGCCCACCGCGCGAGGGCCGCGCCGAACCCGCTCTCGTCTTCGCCCCGCGCCAGCCAACCGGTGGCGGTGAGCCCGCAGATGGCGGCGTTCATGGACCAAGGGCGGCGACCGCCCCTGAGATGGCGCAACCAATCCGACGGGCCGATCTTGTCCCGGATGAGCGCGTCGCGCGTGGCCGCATCGGGAATCCGCAGCAGCGCTTCCGCAACGCTCATGAGGGCAATCCCCTCACGGCTCGACAAGGGAAACTCCCGCAAAAGGGCTTCCACCAACGACCCGTCGCGCCGCGCCCGCAGCGCCTCCACCAGCCGGCGCGTGGTGGCAGCGACCTCCGCCCGCATCCCGCCCGGCAGGCTCGCGGCCTGGAACAGCGGCGGCAGGCACTCCGCTTCGGGGCGGCGGGTGGCGGCGGTGATGGCTTGGCGCAAGGCCGAGCGGGCGGCCACAGGCGCGGCAAAAGGCGGGGAAACCGGGTCCGAGGGCACACGGGCGCAAAGGTCTGCGGTCATGGTGTCAGCGGTCATGGTGCTCTGTCTCCAGGGCAGCCGGTCCACCGCGCGGCACAGCCACGGCGGGCCTCCTCATTCACCGACAGTGTAACAGGACAGGTGGCGACAGACCGACTTTTCAAGCTGTGCGCGCCCGCACGGCTGGATCGCGCCAACCACAACAGCGCATCCGGAAACTTCCGATTGTCGGTGTGTGTTCCGCTCGCTCGTGGTGCCGCTCGGTACGAAGCCCTTGATCCGCACCCATTGAGCATTTCGAAGACCATCGCAATCCATCGCCGACCCCTGAGAATCAGTGTTGAATCTGATGTGCGATAGAGTGGGAAACCCAGATCCTTAAATCGTCGCTTCACCCTGGAGCGGCGTGGAATCGGCCGCGAGGATGCAGGCCTCACCGCGTGCCCATGAGCCGGTTGCCTTATGGGGAGCGCGCGGGAGCGAGCGGTGCCCACGTGCGTGACGCATGGCTCGACGAGGGGATATGCACCCAAAGTCGGGCTTCCGGGTGCCTTGTGGAGAGGAGGCGAGGTCAGCATAATCCCGCCCAATAAAGGCGAGGCCAAATCGCCGAAAACCAAGGATTGCGCGCCGTCCCGTCCGTGCGCACGGAGACGCGCCGGCGGTGGAAATGACCAAGGTTGCGGGCCGGATGGCCCGCTGGAGGGAGGCAAAAGCCATGTCCGATAAGATTTATGATGTGCCATCCGCCTGGGCTGAGCGAGCTTATGTGGACGATGCCCGCTACCAGGCGATGTATGCCGCCTCCGTTGAAGATCCCAATACCTTTTGGGGCGAGCACGGCAAGCGAATCGACTGGTTCCAGCCCTATACCAAGGTGAAGAACACCTCGTTCGATCCCGGCCACGTCTCGATCAAGTGGTTCGAGGACGGCATCACCAACGTCGCCTACAATTGCATCGACCGGCACCTGGAAGCGCGCGGCGACCAGCCGGCCATCATCTGGGAAGGCGACAGCCCGGACGAATCGAAGGTCATCACCTATCGCGAGCTTTCCAGCGAGGTGAACAAGCTCGCCAACATTCTGCGCAATCGCGGGGTGGAGAAGGGCGACCGCGTCACCATCTACCTGCCGATGATTCCCGAGGCGGCTTATGCCATGCTGGCGTGCGCGCGGCTCGGCGCCATCCATTCCATCGTGTTCGGCGGCTTCTCTCCGGACAGCCTTGCCGGCCGCGTTTCCGATTGCGGCTCCAAGGTCATCATCACCGCCGACGAAGGCCTGCGCGGCGGCCGCAAGGTTCCGCTGAAGGCCAATGTGGACGCCGCCATCAACCAGATCGGCGACGATAGCGTCGACCATGTGATCGTGGTGCGCCGCACCGGCGGCAAGGTGGACATGGTTCCCGGCCGCGACGTCTATTATGACGAAGCTGCGGAACAGGTCACGGACGAGTGCCCGCCCGCGCACATGAGCGCGGAAGATCCGCTGTTCATCCTCTACACCTCCGGCTCCACCGGCAAGCCGAAGGGCGTGCTGCACACCACCGGCGGCTATCTCGTCTATGCGTCCATGACGCATCAGTACATCTTCGACTATCACGATGGTGATGTGTACTGGTGCACGGCCGATGTGGGCTGGGTGACCGGCCACTCTTACATCGTCTATGGGCCGCTCGCCAACGGCGCCACCACGCTGATGTTCGAGGGCGTGCCCAACTACCCCACCACGTCCCGCTTCTGGGAGGTGATCGACAAGCACAAGGTCACCATCTTCTATACGGCGCCGACCGCCATCCGCTCGCTGATGCAGGGCGGCGAGGAGCCGGTGAAGAAGACCTCGCGTGCGTCCCTGCGCCTGCTCGGCTCGGTGGGCGAGCCCATCAATCCGGAAGCCTGGGAGTGGTATCACCGCGTGGTGGGCGATGAGCGCTGCCCCATCGTCGATACCTGGTGGCAGACCGAGACCGGCGGCATCCTCATCACCCCGCTGCCCGGTGCCACCCGGCTGAAGCCCGGCTCCGCCACGCGCCCCTTCTTCGGTGTCCTGCCCGAGGTGGTGGATGCGGAAGGCAAGGTGCTCACGGGCGCCTGCGAGGGCAACCTCGTGATCGCCGATTCGTGGCCGGGCCAGATGCGCACGGTCTATGGCGACCATGAGCGCTTCGAGCAGACCTATTTTTCCACCTATCCCGGCAAATACTTCACCGGCGACGGCTGCCGCCGGGACGAGGACGGATATTACTGGATCACCGGCCGCGTGGACGATGTCATCAACGTGTCCGGCCATCGCATGGGCACGGCTGAGGTGGAAAGCGCGCTGGTCGCCCATCCGAAGGTGTCGGAGGCGGCCGTGGTGGGCTTCCCGCATGACATCAAGGGCCAGGGCATCTATGCCTATGTGACGCTCATGGACGGCGTGGAGCCGACCGAGGAATTGCGCAAGGAACTGGTGGGCTGGGTGCGCCGGGAAATCGGCCCCATCGCCTCCCCGGATCTGATCCAGTTCGCGCCGGGCCTGCCCAAGACCCGTTCGGGCAAGATCATGCGCCGCATCCTGCGCAAGATCGCCGAGGACCAGTTCGAGAGCCTGGGCGATACCTCGACCCTCGCCGATCCCGGCGTGGTGGAAGACCTCATCAACAATCGCCAGAACAAGCGCGACGCTGCGGCCTGACGCTGGCGCGCGTGATGTTTTGTGGAACCGGCGCCCTTCGGGGCGCCGGTTTCTTTTTGGCATCGATCACGTCTGGACGCTAAGGGCGCTTCAGGACACGCAAAAGAAATGGGCGGATCGGGTTTTCGCCGATCCGCCCAAGTGAAGCGGTTCCTCTGAAGCGGTTCCTCAAAACTCAAGACGCGGTTCTTCAAGATCACACCCTTGGGCGCGCCGTGGGCCCGCCCTGGAGGGGATCAGTGGCGGCTGCCGGCGATGGTGTATTCACCGGAGCGAACCCGATCCCCGAGGCTCTCGACGAACTCGGCGCAGGCGTCCTCGCCATAGGTGGCGACAAGGTTGCGCAGTGCGGTGAAAAGCGCCGCCTGCACGAGGTATTCCTCTTCCAGGCCGTCGCGGACGGCTTCGACCCAGGCGTCGTTCAGATAGGTCAAAGCCGCGTGGCGATCATCCGCAGCCATGTCCGCAATGTCGGGAAGATCGATGGCAGGATTCGGCAGTGTGGACACGTCTTGGCCTCCGGCCGCGCGCTGGCGGCGACAGGACATTCCTACCACGGGACGGCGCTGCGTGGAGTCCAGTTCTAACCAAAAGGTTAACGGCTCCGCAGGGGCATTCATCAATTGCCGCCGTAGCGCACGACGATCTCATGGGCGAGATGGGACCCCTCCTCGAGCTGACGCTCGACAGCGGCCCGCGCGGCCGGCGTACAGGCGCGATAGACCTGCGCGAAGCTGGAATAGCCGCGGTTGAAGGAGGCGATCATCTTGCCCTTTCGGGTGTCCGAGGGTTGCTCGGTTTCGATCAGCGCGGCCATCTCGTCGCGCCAGCGCTGGGCTTCGCCGGTGGCACCGCACAGGGGGCGCAGATAGTGCAGGCCGCCGAGAATCTCCGCAAGCCGCAGCAAATCGTCGTCATAAGGGGGGGCCGCGCCCTCGGTGGCCGGCGCCGCAGCGAGTGGCCGCGCGGCGTCGGCGACGCCCAGCGCGAACGACGGCACCAGCAGAAGAGAAAGCAGCAGGGGGCGGATGCGCATGGCTCGTCCACAAAGTTCGCCTCTGTGGTGCGATCTTCCACGCCGCCGGTCAAGGGCGGGGCTGAGGTCCCATGCCATTCATGCCATCGGTCCCGGTCCTTGACCGGCGCCGCGTGGGACCGCGCAAGCGCCGCACAGGCTGAACCAAAGGCCCACGAGGCCGACTCATGGGCCTTTGGTCTCAGCTCTTGAGTCGGTCGAAGGTGCTTTCCATCTCGTCGCGACTCACCACATCGAGCGCGACGGTGGCGAAGGGATCGCCGCCATTGGCGAAATCGGCCTCGCAGTCGGGGCGGGCGAGGGCGATCTTCAGCGCCGCCACCAGATCATAGAGCCCCCAGGCGAAGCCGGCGTCGCGCATGGCCGATTGCAGTGCATTTTGCACCAGCCCGCGCACCGTGCGGTGGGGCTCCGACACCGGCACATTGTCGAGCCCGCCCTCGAGCGCGGAGACGCAGGCCTCTTCGTCGAAGGAGGCATGACCGCGGCAGGCCAGGGGCCGCACCGGATAGATTACGCAGATACCCTCCGCCAGGAACGGGCATTCGCGCACCAGCGCCATGGGGCGCACATTGCCCGAGGGCTCCACGAAGTCCGCGGCGCCATAGAGGCGGCCCACAAGGTCGATGCCCACATTCTTGAAGCCGGCGGCCATGCCCCGCACATAGCGGGCCACCATCAGCACCTCCGGCGCCGTGGCCGCCACCAGGATCTGGCAGCAGGTGCCACAGCCCTTGCGGCAGGCGAGGACCGGCAATTGGTGCGTCTGGTCCGCCACATTGCGCTCGAAGCTGGTGAAGGCCTGCATCCACACGCGGTCGAGCAAATCGGGCTTGGCCCGGTAGGCACTGAAGGTGTCGAGAAAGCCTTGGTGCTGGGCCTTGAAGAAGGCGACCGGACCTTCGGCTTCGGCGGGCTGTGCCGCGCTCTGGGCAATGGGCACCTTGGAACCTCCGAAAAATCAAAAATAATCGGAACGGAAAAATGAGACTGAAGATTGCGCCGCAGCAACCGTGCGTCCGCATTGATCTGGAGCAAATTATTCCCGCGCGGACATAACGAAACAATTCGGGAAAACTGCGTAGGCGGCGCAGCGAGGCCCTGGGAGACGGTATTCAATAGCCTCTCCACGGTGGAGAGCGGGGCGCGGTCGTCGCTTCCGCGGCCTCCGTCCGGCGCCGCCCGCGTGCGGCGCCTTGTGGCCTCCGCACGCGGGTGCTATGCGGCCCGGATGACCGCGAGCGCCCAGAAGAACATCCGCAACTTTTCCATCGTCGCCCATATCGACCATGGGAAGTCGACCCTCGCCGACCGCCTGATCCAGATCACCGGCGGGCTCACCGAGCGCGAGATGACCGATCAGGTGCTCGACAGCATGGATATCGAGCGCGAGCGCGGCATCACCATCAAGGCGCAGACGGTGCGCCTGTCCTACACGGCCAAGGACGGCGAGACTTATACGCTGAACCTCATCGACACCCCCGGGCACGTGGACTTCGCCTATGAGGTGAACCGCTCGCTGGCCGCCGTGGAGGGCTCCCTGCTGGTGGTGGACGCGTCCCAGGGCGTGGAGGCGCAGACGCTGGCCAACGTCTACCAGGCCATCGACAACAATCACGAGATCGTGCCTGTCCTCAACAAGATCGACCTGCCCGCGGCCGAGCCGGAAAAGGTGAAGGCGCAGATCGAGGACGTGATCGGGCTCGACGCGTCCAACGCCATCGGCATCTCCGCCAAGACCGGCCTTAACGTGGATCAGGTGCTGGAGGCCATCGTTACCCGCCTGCCGCCGCCCATGGGCGATCGCGAGGCGCCGCTGAAGGCGCTTCTGGTGGATAGCTGGTATGACACCTATCTCGGGGTGGTGGTGCTGGTGCGCATCATCGACGGCGTGCTGAAGAAGGGCCAGCGCATCAAGATGCTGGGCTCGGGCGCGGCCTATGACGTGGACCGCGTGGGCGTGTTCACCCCCAAGATGGTGGCCATGGCCGAGCTGGGGCCGGGCGAGATCGGCTTCCTCACCGGTTCCATCAAGGAAGTGGCGGATACCCGCGTCGGCGATACCATCACCGAGGAAAAGCGCCCCTGCGTGGAGATGCTGGCCGGTTTCAAGCCGGCGCAGCCGGTGGTGTTCTGCGGCCTGTTCCCGGTGGATGCGGCGGACTTCGAGGATCTGCGCGCCGCCATGGGCAAGTTGCGCCTCAACGACGCCAGCTTCTCGTTCGAGATGGAGACCTCGGCCGCGCTGGGCTTCGGCTTCCGCTGCGGCTTCCTGGGGCTGTTGCACCTTGAGATCATCCAGGAGCGGCTGGAGCGCGAGTTCAACCTCGACCTCATCGCCACCGCGCCCTCGGTCATCTACCAGATCGAGATGACGGACGATTCCACCATCGACCTGCACAATCCGGCCGACATGCCGGACGTGGTGAAGATCAAGGAAATTCGCGAGCCCTGGATCCGCGCCACCATCCTCACGCCGGACGAATATCTGGGCAGCGTGCTGAAGCTGTGCCAGGACCGGCGCGGCAACCAGATCGAGCTGACCTATGTGGGCGCCCGCGCCATGGTCACCTATGACCTGCCGCTCAACGAGGTGGTGTTCGACTTCTACGACCGGCTGAAGTCCATCTCCAAGGGCTACGCCTCGTTTGACTACCAGATCACCGAGTATCGCCCCGGCGACCTCGTGAAGATGTCGATTCTCGTCAACGCCGAGCCGGTGGATGCGCTGTCCATGCTGGTGCACCGCACCCGCGCCGAGGCGCGCGGCCGGGTGATGTGCGAGAAGCTGAAGGACCTCATTCCCCAGCACCTGTTCCAGATCCCGATCCAGGCCGCCATCGGCGCCAAGATCATCGCCCGCGAGACCATCCGCGCGCTGCGCAAGGACGTGACCGCCAAATGCTATGGCGGCGACATCACCCGCAAGCGCAAGCTTCTGGAGAAGCAGAAGGAAGGCAAGAAGAAGATGCGCCAGTTCGGCAAGGTGGAGATTCCCCAGGAAGCCTTCATCGCCGCGCTGAAGATGGACGAGTGAGGGCGTAGGCACCGCTCTTCGCGTCACGCTGAGTGGCTTTGCTCACAAGGCGTTGGGAGCGGAGCGGCGCCTTATTCCGCCGCCACCGCCTTCGGTCTGCCGGCCTTCGCCGCCCGCCCCTTGCGCCCCTTGCGCTTCATCCACCACACCGCCACGCCCGTCACCGAGAGCATGGCGATCAGCCCCCCCATCGCCGCGATCAGGATGCGCCCCGGCAGGCCGAGGATGCGGCCCGAGTGGATGGGGAATTGAAGCTGCATGAAGATGTCGCCCGCGGTTCCCGCGCCGGGCACCATCGCCCCGATGGGCGTGGCCTGATCGCCGCTGAGATAGAGCCAGTTCGCGCCCATGGGATCGTCGTGGTCGCCGAAGGCGACGCCGAAGATGCCGTATTGGGGCGAATAGAAGATCTCACTGGGCGGTCCGCGCCAGCCCCGGTCCTCCGCCTCGCGCAGGCCGGCGTTGAGCGCCGCGTCATAAGAAACCGTCCGTTCGCGCAACTGCGCGAGCGGGGGGCCGGAGAATGGCGGCGGCGTGACCTTCGAGAACAGCCCGACCACCGGCTCCACCACTTCCGAACGCAGATTCATGCTGACGGAGGTGATGGCGATGAGGATCAGAAAAACGAACAGCCAGAGCCCTGCGGCGCGGTGCAGATCGAGATTGAGGCGGAAGGTGCTGCCCCCCTTGATGCGGAACGCCGGCCGCCATTTGGCGAGGAACGGGCGTCCGCGCGGGAAGGTGAGGGCGAGGCCCACGAAGCCGTCCACCAGCCAGATGATGGCGACGACGCCCATGAACACCACGCCGATGGCGCCGGGCAGGCTCAGATTGTGGTGAAACTCATAGATGAACGGAATGAAATTCAGCGGCCCGAAGCAGCATTCGCCCCACAGGCGTTCAGCTAGAACGGCGCCGCTCACGGGGTCCACGTTGAACCAGTCGCTCGTCAACGCGTAGGGCGCGCCGGTCGCGGGGTCGGCCTTGCCCATGGCGACGACGAGCGCGGCATGACCCTCCTGGCGCTCCAGGGTTATGTACCAGACCTGCCGCCGCGGATCGCCCGCCTCCACGGCACGGGCCAGGGCCTCGGGAGAGAGGGGCAGGCCCCGCGCCGTTGCGTCATAGGCGGTCGGGTTCAGCGCCCGGTCGATCTCCTCATGGAAGGCGAGAAGGCTGCCCGTGAGTCCGGCCAGAAGCAGGAACAGGGCGGTCGTGAGGCCCGCGACCCGGTGAACCCAAACAAGGCCTGGGCGCAGGCTGACACGCGGGCGCGGCACGGCCGGTGTTGGGCCTTCTGGCACGGGAACGGCACTGCTGGCCATGGCTTAACCCGTCACCACCGGTAGCGGGCCGAGGCAAGCACCGTGCGCCCCTGCTGCCAATACCAGTAGCCCTCGTTCTGCAGCGCCTCTTGTTGATTGAACATATTCTTGGCGTTGATCTGCAGCTTCCAGGCGTCTTTCTCATAATATATGGCCGCGTCAACAGGGTACTGGCTTTTATTCTTGTAGGTGTTGTTGTTGTCCGCCCAGAATCCGCTGTAGTAGCGAATGCCGCCGCCGACGCCAAAACCCTTCATCGGACCGTCGAGGAAGGTGTATTTGAGCCAGAGCGAAGCGACATTCTCGGGCATATTCACGGGCGTTTTGCCGATGGTCGAGGTGTCGGCGCTCGAAAGAATTGTCCCCTGGGTATAAGTATAGGCTGCTGTCATGTCGAGGCCCTGGGCGAGTTCCAGCAGAGCTTCCGCCTCGAAGCCGCGCACGCGAATGTTGCCGACCGGGCTATAGACGTAGGAGGTCGGGTCCGGGACCGCGTAGTTGTCCTGCTTGATCTGGTAGGCCGAGAGCGTGAAGAAGCTCCGCCCGCCCTTTGGCTGGAACTTCACGCCCGCCTCATACTGCTCGCCGGTCGACGGCTCCAAAAGGCTGCCGTCGGCATCCACGTTCAAGGACGGCAGGAAGGACGTGGCATAGCTCACGTATGGGGCGATGCCGTTGGAGAATTCATAGAGCAGGCCGGCTTGCCAGGTAAATGCCTGGTCTGTGCGGGTCACGTTTTGCAGGTAGGTCTTGTCGCTCTGTTCCGAGTCCACGAAGTCTTGGCGGCCGCCAATGTTCAGGTGCCAGCCCTCGCCGAACGAAATCTGGTCCTGAAGATACAGCCCGAGCTGGTTCATGCTGCCGCCGTAAAGATCTGTAATGGCCGGCATGACGGCAAAATTATCGGCATTTGGGTCAAGCAGGTTGATGGGGGAGACATTATAGCCGTAGCCCATGCCGTAATTACTATCGGCCCAAATGTAGTCGAGGCCGCCAAGAACCTTGTGCTCCACTGGGCCAGTCTTGAAGTTGGCTTGGACCTGATTGTCCACCTGGAACGTGTCGAACGCCTCTATGTAATTTGCGGCGTAGACGTTCACCTGCGATCCGCTGGTGACTCCTGTCGGATACAGCCAATAGCTGTGATTATCGATGTGGCCGTAACGCAGATTTTGACGTGCAGTCCACACATCATTAAAGTCATGCTCAAGCTGATATCCGACCTGTTCCTGGGTCTGGATGATGGCATTATAATTCGTGCCGACTGGAATTTTCGTCAGAATGCCATTTGGCTGGTAAAAATATGTGCTCGCGGGAAGCTTTGTGCCGAGAATGTTGGCGAGCAATGTCAAACGTGTGGAATCATCCTTGAACGTTAGGGCTGGCGCAAAATAGATTTCGTTGTTCTTGGTGCCGGCGGCCGGAGCGTCGGCGTCGCGGACGACGCCGGTGAAGCGGTAAAGAATGCTGCCGTCCTCTTTGGCCTTGCCGCCGATGTCGAACGCGGCCTGGAGCCAATCGGGGTCGCCCAATTGCGCTTCCACCTCAGCGAAGGGGGTTTCGACTGGCATCTTGGAAATGCGGTTGATGAGGCCGCCGGGCACCGTCTGGCCATAAAGCACGCCCGCCGGCCCCTTGATGATGTCGATGCGTTCGAGGCCGTAAGGTTCGGTGCGCCAATAGGCGAAGTTGCCGGAAGCCTGGGACAGGCTGTCACGGTAGTCACCGCGGGACGTGACCGAGAAGCCACGGATGTAGATGTCGTCAAAACGCGGATCGTAGCCATAGGCGCCCGTGACCACGCCGGCGGTGTAGGACACGGCGTCAACCACGTTCTGCGCGGCCCGGTCGTCCATCTCCTGTCGTGTGACCACGGAGACGGAGCGCGGCGTCTGTAGGATCGGCGTGTCGGTCTTGGTCCCGGCACCGGATCGGGTTGCGATATACCCCTCGACCGGCCCCCAAGCGGTTTCCTGGGTGCTCTGAACGGTCACGGTCGGCAGGTCCACGTTATCGCCGGTGTCTTGGGCGAGGCTTGGGGTGGCGCCGAGCATCAATGCCGCGGAGCAGGTTGTTGAAGCTAGAATTGCTGAAACCGAGAGTTGTCGATTTGCAATATGCTGAACTCTGAAAATCCGAAGCATATGGAGAATCCTGAAAAACACTGTTCCCTATGTTGGAGGAGTAGTTTGACATTCGTGGTGGATCAAGTGTCGCGAACGCATTTTAAATACATTGGAAAATATACAATATTTCTAAAATATGTCTGTAATTAGAATAATTATATAACATTGCTTCGCTCTCTGAAGCGGAGAGAGTGGGGATCGGGCGTCGCGTTCGGTGTGCTCAAAGGCGCGGGCGCGTGCAGGCGTTCTGCAAGGGGCCGGGGCGCTTGCGCTCGGTTGGCGGTCGGGCCGAGGTGGGGCGAAGGATCGGAGGGCGTCCGTGTGCCGGACAGCTCGGAGCGCGCGCGCGGTCGGTCCGGAAGCCCCAGAGCCGGCCGCGTTCGGGCGCGGCGTGTCTTGCGCGGAGGGGGGGCGAAGGGGCCTTAAGAGCGGCGCGTGGTTCGGCCCCTCGGGTTCCGGACAAGGCGCCGCCTCAAGTCCGCGACGGACCGGGCTGGGAGGGGATTGGTGTCAGCCTTTCGCGCCGGCGTGGCGCATGGGGCAGTCGTGGCGCCGCCGTGAGTCGATGCCTGCTCGGCAGGGGGCCGCGGGGCCGGCCGCTCAGCGGGCCGGCCTCGTCACGTCATCAGCAGCGCACGTAGACCATGGTGCCGTAGCGCTTGGCCACGTCCGTATCCACCCAGCGCAGCACCAGCACGTTGCCGTCGAAGCGCATCACCTGCCGGTCGGCCTGGCTGCCGGCGGGCTCGTCCGGCGGGCCGATGAAGATGGGGCCGTTGCCCACCTGCTTGGACACCACCTCACTCAGCTTGTTGTCGTCGGCGAGGTACATCATCACGCCGCCGCTTGAGCCGGCGGTGATGACGTAGGGGTTGGAGCACTGTTCCTTGGCCTGGGTCTCGGTGCGGCCGGCGTCATCGGGGCGATGATAGGCGGCAAGACCATAGCGGCCGACCAGCCGATCCGGCGCGATCGGGCTGAAATATTGCGGCTTGGCGGGCGGCGGCGGCTCACTCGGGGTGGTGGTGCAGGCGGCGAGCGTCAATGCCAGCGCGGCAGCGGCAACCCCGGCCAGGCCGACGCGACCCCGCGCGGCGCGACAATGCTTCTCGGGGCGCGCGTTCGATCGTGCAAGCAGAATGTTCATGGGGTATTCCGAGGCCTCCGCCGTCTCAACTCCGGTCCTTGCCATCGCCCACACGGGTGCCGGCCGGCGCGCCGACCATAACGGGTCATCCGTGCTGCGTCGATAACGCGTGACGCCGGATGCCGCCGCTGCGGGCGAACCGCCTCACGCGCCTTCGGAAATTCAACATAAGGGGTGTCGGTTACCGGTTCGTATCCCACATCCTTCACACCTCAACTTCTCTATGCGCGCCTTGACGGACCGGGGCGGCGCGCTTATCTCCGCGACGAGCTTGGCACTCTTGTTCTAGGAGTGCCAGCAGTGCGAGCAGCGGCGAACGCCGCGGCAAATCCATGTTCCGAGAGGAATAGACCCATGTCCTTCCGTCCCCTGCACGACCGCGTGGTGGTCAAGCGCATCGAAGCCGAGCAGAAGACCGCCGGCGGCATCATCATCCCCGACACCGCCAAGGAAAAGCCCCAGGAGGGCGAGGTGATCGCGGTGGGAGCCGGCGCGCGCGACGAGGCCGGCAAGCTCGTTCCCCTCGACGTCAAGGCCGGCGATCGGGTGCTGTTCGGCAAGTGGTCCGGCACCGAGGTCAAGATCGACGGCCAGGATCTGCTCATCATGAAGGAGAGCGACATCCTCGGCGTCATCGCCAAGTGATGTTTGGTTCTCGGAACGTTTGAGCATTCAATTTAGGAGGCCGAAATGGCTGCCAAAGAAGTGAAGTTTTCCGCCGACGCGCGCGAGAAGCTGCTGCGCGGTGTCGATATCCTCGCCAATGCGGTGAAGGTGACGCTGGGCCCGAAGGGCCGCAACGTGGTGATCGAGAAGTCGTTCGGCGCTCCGCGCATCACCAAGGACGGCGTCTCTGTCGCCAAGGAGATCGAGCTCGAGGATCGGTTCGAGAACCTCGGCGCCCAGCTGGTGCGTGAAGTCGCCTCCAAGACCAACGACCTGGCCGGCGATGGCACCACCACCGCCACCGTGCTCGCCCAGGCGATCGTGAAGGAAGGCGCCAAGGCGGTGGCCGCCGGCATGAACCCGATGGACCTCAAGCGCGGCATCGACCTCGCCGTCGCCGCCGCCATCAAGGACATCCAGGCCCGCGCCAAGAAGGTCTCCTCCTCCGCCGAGGTGGCCCAGGTCGGCACCATTTCCGCGAACGGTGATTCGTCGATTGGCGAGATGATTGCCGGCGCCATGCAGCGCGTGGGCAACGAGGGTGTCATCACCGTCGAGGAAGCCAAGACCGCCGAGACCGAGCTCGACGTGGTCGAGGGCATGCAGTTCGATCGCGGCTATCTCTCTCCGTACTTCATCACCAATGCGGAGAAGATGATCGCCGACCTCGAAGAGCCCTACATCCTCATCTTCGAGAAGAAGCTCTCCGGCCTTCAGCCGATCCTGCCGGTCCTCGAGGCCGTGGTCCAGTCCGGCCGTCCGCTGGTGATCGTCGCCGAGGACGTGGAAGGCGAGGCGCTCGCCACCCTGGTGGTGAACAAGCTGCGCGGCGGCCTCAAGGTCGCGGCGGTGAAGGCGCCCGGCTTCGGCGATCGCCGCAAGGCGATGCTCGAGGACATTGCGATCCTCACCGGCGGCACCGTGATCTCCGAGGATCTCGGCATCAAGCTTGAGAACGTGACCCTCGCCCAGCTCGGCCGCGCCAAGAAGGTGATTCTCGAGAAGGAGAAGACCACCATCGTCGACGGCGTCGGCGAGAAGGCCGATATCGAGGCCCGCGTCGCCCAGATCAAGGCGCAGATCGAGGTCACCACTTCCGACTACGACCGCGAGAAGCTCCAGGAGCGTCTGGCCAAGCTCGCCGGCGGCGTGGCGGTGATCCGCGTGGGCGGCTCCACCGAGGTGGAAGTCAAGGAGAAGAAGGACCGCGTGGACGACGCGCTCAACGCCACCCGCGCCGCGGTGGAAGAAGGCATCGTTCCCGGCGGTGGCGTGGCTCTGCTGCGCGCCAAGAAGGCGGTCGAGGGTCTGACCTCCGAGAACGCCGACATCAAGGCCGGCATCAAGATCGTGCTGCGTGCGCTTGAGGCTCCCATCCGCCAGATCGCCGAGAATTCCGGCGTGGAAGGCTCCATCGTGGTGGGCAAGGTGCTCGAGGCCAACGAGCCGAACTTCGGCTTCAACGCCCAGACCGAAGAGTATGTGGACCTCGTCGCCGCCGGCGTCGTGGACCCGGCCAAGGTGGTGCGCACCGCGCTGCAGGATGCGGCCTCCATCGCCGCCCTGATCGTGACCACCGAGGCGCTCGTGGCCGAGCTGCCGAAGAAGGATGCTGGCATGCCCGCGATGCCCGGTGGCGGCATGGGTGGCATGGGCGGCATGGACTTCTGATCGCGGTCCATCGGATCGTGAAAAAAGGAAAAGGGCGCGGCTTTGGCC
>NZ_JABWGX010000001.1 GCF_021730435.1 Xanthobacter agilis | reverse complement strand
GCTCCGGCTCCGGCTACGGCGACGGCTACGGCTACGGCTACGGCGACGGCTACGGCTACGGCTACGGCGACGGCTACGGCTACGGCTACGGCTACGGCGACGGCGAAGACGCGGCCTGAGCAACGGGGCGGGCTCCGGCCCGCCTCTCCAACCTAGAGGGAGGAGTAAGACATGGACCGCACCGCCTACGACCAAATCCAAGACGTGCACCGCATCGCGGAATCCATAAAGTCTGTGCGTGGGCGGTACATCACAGACATGCAGAGGCTCGCTGAAGAAGCGCAGCATTGCGGAGTGAATTTCGACGACTACTTCGCTCTGCTCCGGGACATCCGAGGATATGCCGAGGATATCACGGCAGATGTGCTCGCCCCCGTTGAGAGCCGGCTTTCAGATCTGTCTGAAAACTGTGGGAGGGCCGCATGAACTGTCCCGATTTACAGGTTGCGCCGATGGACCTCGCTTCCGGCATGGCCCGCCAGGAGGGTTTTATCCTCGGTCTCATGCTTATCTCGCGCCACCGTAATGGCCGGTTGGAGCGCCCATTTGAGCTTCGGCTTTCAGGCGCCGGCGCGGATATCGCCCGCCCTCTCACCGTCGAGGACGTGCAGGCGATCCGTGATTGGTGCGACCTCGCGCTGGCGGCCCATGGCAGTGCGCTCTATTCGGAGGCGGCAGAATGACTATGAGCAAGCATACTCCAGGGCCATGGGCTACACGACCCGGATTTATGGATGGTGAGATTGATATCTACCCGCTGTTCGACGGTCCTCCGCAGATCGGGATATGGGCCGAAATCGCGACCGTGAAGGATGCGCACGGCGAAGGACTAGACGACGGGCCATACGAGTGCGCGTGTACCGAGGCAAATGCCAACCTGATCGCCTCCGCACCGGAAATGTTGGCAGCTCTGAAGTTGGCGCATGAAGCTCTTGGCGCGAATGCTGCCCGTGATTTCGTAGACGCGGCTATCGCCAAGGCGGAGGGCCGGGCGTGATCCTGACCCCCTCCCTTTCATGGACATGGGCCCGCACATTTGTCCGCTCCCCGCTCCTCGACTGGATGGGGTGGTGAGCATGGGCGCGGTCATCTCCATCCTCAAATTCCAACGCGCCGGGGCGATGCCTCCCCGCCCCGCGCCAGATCCGCCGCCTGCGTGTCCCCCTGTTCGGGCGGCGGCTCACCTATTCGCACTGTCCATCTATCTCGCACTCGCGCCGGCCCGTGTGTGGGCTGCTGCGCTCAGCCCTTGGAGGACGTGATGACATTCCTCTCTGACATCATCGCCAGGATGGCGATTGCTCTATGCCTGGGTGGAGTCGACCTGGATGCGGAATCCGATGTCATGGACTTCCTGCGGTCCTGCGGGTTTTCACCTGACGAGGTCGCTGCTGGATGGGAAGAGGCCTGTGCCGACGCCCTCGAAATCGGGCAGATCACAGATGCTGTCTCTGGTTTGGAGGCTGCATGATGCCAGACATCGCCCGCGCCATCATGTTCATTTGCGGCACGCTCTTCTTCATTGGCCTACTGGTCTTCCTCGCCCGTGAGGCAGTGGAACGCATCCGACACCGGCGCCGCATCTCGGAGGACTTCTACGCCCGGCGGGAGAGCTTCGGAGACCAGCCCCGCGTTTCGGGGCGGATTACGGACATCTATGGAGACGATCGATGAACGCCGCCTATGCCAATGAGATCGACGACCTCGACCTAGTTGCGCCCGCCCGCCAAGTACCCGCGCCGGCAGCCCGGGCACCACGTCAGACGGCGGTCCGGCGCGCCCCGGCCCGAGCCTCTGCCAAGTCCGATGCTGGCTCGATCCTCGGCGCCATCATGCAGGCCGCCAGCAACCCGGAAATCGACGCCGACAAGGTCGAGAGGCTCATGAAAATGTACCGAGAGATTGTGGCGGACGAAGCGAAGCGCGCCTACCTCGCGGCATTCCCGGAGATGCAGGCCGAGCTTCCTATCATAAACGAACTTGGACAGATCGAAATCCGAGAGAAGGGCGGCACGAGGGTCATCCAATCCACCAGCTATGCCAAGTGGGAGGACATCAACGAGGCGATCCAGCCAGTTCTTGGCAAGCACGGCTTCGGCCTCTCCTTCCGCCTCAGTGTTGCGGCTGATGGCAAACAGAACGTGACCGCCGTCGTCAGCCACAATGAGGGGCACCAGGAAGACACTACCATCACGCTGATGCACGACAGCACCGGCAGCAAGAACTCTGTGCAGGCTGTCGGCAGCACAATCAAGTATGGCCAGCGCTACGCTGCCCGCGCACTGCTGAATTTTCAGAGCCGGGCACAGGAAGACCGCGATGACGATGGGCAGGCCTCGGGCGGAGCCGAGACCATCTCCGGGGAACAGGAGATGGCGCTGCGCGACCTCGCGGAGGCCGTCGGCGCCGATGAGAAGCGCTTCTGCCGCTTTATGAAGATTGAGCGCCTCGCCGACCTCCCCGCCTCCCGGTTCTCCGAGGCCAAAACCAACCTCGAACGCAAGAGGGAAAAATGATGGATCTGGAACTCATCACCATTGAACCCCAGACGGCACTTGCCGTCTTCACCAAGGACGGTGCGCTTGATCCCTATCTCGCCCGTGTGCGGGAAGAGATCGACGCCTTCGCGCCCGATATGTCTTCTGCCAAGGGGCGCTCCGAAATCAAGTCGTTTGCCTTCAAAATTACGAAGGTGAAGACGCATATCGAGAGCGTGGGAAAGGACCTCGCTGCCGAGCAGAAGGAGATTCCAAAGAAGATCGATGCGGCCCGCAAACACGCTCGCGAAACATTGGATGCGTGGGCCGATGAAGTGCGGCGGCCCCTCACAGATTATGAGAACGCGGAGAAGGCCCGCGTCGCCAGGCATGAGGAAGCTGTCCGCCGGCTGGAAGAGCTTGGCGCAAAAAGCCAGCGCGATCTCCCATCTGGGTACATGCACGATGCCTTGGAAGAAGTCCGGGCCGTGACGGTCGGACCGGAGTGCGAGGAATACGAGGCGGCCTATGCCAAGGCCAAGGAAGCCGCCATTGCGGCGCTCACTGCCGGCATCGAGGCGCGGGCGCGGTACGAGGCAGAGCAAGCCGAACTCGCGGAGCTGCGGCACCAGAAGGAAGAGCGCGACAAGAAGGACCGCGAGGAACAGATCGCCCGCGAGGCGTCCGAGCGCGCCCGGCGCGAAGTTGAAGAAAAAGCCGCCGCCGATGTCCGCCGCGCTGAAGAAGCCGCGCAACGCGAACGGGATGCTGCTGACCGGCGCGAACAGGACCTGAAGCGCGCCGCAGAAGATGCCGAACGACGGGCCGCCGAAGCCGAAGCCGCCGCCCGCCGCCGGCAGGAAGAGCAAAAGGCAGCGGAAGAGGCTGAGGTGCGCCGGCGTGAAGCCGACAAGGAACATAAGGCGGCGATCCACCGCGCGGCCCTTCAGGGGCTCATGGGTGGCGGCCTCTCTGAGGAAACGGCGAAGTCGGTCCTGAAGCTCATCTACCTCGGCAAGGTGCCGAACGTCAGAATTACCTATTGAGGCGTGCCATGACTAGGTGGACCATTACTCATGGCATGACGAAGTCGCCGGAATATCGGGCGTGGGCAAGCATGATACAGCGCTGTGAGAACCCTAACAGCGTCAGTTACCATCGATATGGTGAACGCGGAATTAGGATTTGCGATCGGTGGCATGATTTTTCTGCGTTCTTTGAGGATATGGGGGCGCGCCCATCCAGTGAACATTCGATTGATCGCATCGATAACGATGGGCACTACGAGCCTTCTAACTGCAGATGGGCAACCCGTTCTGAGCAACAGCGAAACAAAGGAGGCTATCGCCAAGACCACAATCTTCCACGTGGGCAGAACCACTGGACGAAGCGCGACCCTGAGCGCGCCGCAGCCGTAGCGCGCTGCAACATCGTCAAGAGCCACAAACGCGGCGCCGAGAATAATAAGGCGAAGCTCACAGAACAGGACGTGCATGCAATCAAACGCCGTATTGAAGACGGCGAGACAGATACGGCCATAGCGGCCTCATTTGGAGTTCGCCCAGGTGCCATTTGGTTCATCCGAAGCGACAAACACTGGAGCCATGTAGAATGAGCCTAGAGATAATCGACGTTCCGCAGAACTCGCCTGAGTGGATGCAGGCCAGAGCTGGGATTCCGACTGCGAGTATGTTCAAGGCGATCCTTGCTAAGGGCGAAGGTAAGACACGCCGCACCTACATGCTCAAGCTCGCGGCGGAAATCATCACTGGCGAGCCCGGAGATGGCCTTTCTACCGAGGACATGGAGCGCGGTCACATCATGGAGCCAGAGGCCCGGAATTTCTACGCCTTTCAGAAGGATGTGGAGCCGGAACTGGTCGGATTCATCCGCAATGGACAGAAGGGGTGCAGCCCAGACAGCTTGATCGGAGCAGACGGGGCCCTAGAGATCAAGACGAAGAAGCCTCCGCTTATGATCGAGTGCCTGCTCAAGGACGAATTTCCAGCTGAGCACAAAGCCCAATGCCAGGGCGTGCTGTGGGTGGCTGAGCGCGAGTGGATCGATATCTGCGTGTATTGGCCGAAGCTCCAGCCCTTCATCAAGCGGGCCTATCGTGACGAACTCTACATCGCTTCCATGTCCAAGGCCGTGGACGATTTTAATTCGGAGCTGTCCGAACTGGTTGAGCGTGTGCGCCGCTATGGCTCCGGGGGGAGGGCCGCCGCATGAGCGACCATGCGCCACCGATCACCCAGCAGTTCGTGCGGTCCATTTTGGACTACGAACCTGAGACTGGCATCTTTACATGGCGGGAACGAAGCGATGTTCGACCGCAATGGAACGGTCGCTATGCCGGAAAGCGAGCGGGATATGAATGGACCGCTAATGGCGGCGGTCGATACCGATCCATTCGCATTCTCGACTGGCCATTCCCGGAACACCGGGTCGCTTGGCTATGGATGACAGGGGCAATGCCAGTCGATTCTATAGACCATACCGACCTGAACGGGCTGAACAATCGCTGGGGTAATCTTCGAGAGGCAACAAAAGTCCAGAATGGTCACAATACTTCTGTCCAAAGGCGCAATACAAGCGGCTACAAGGGCGTTAGCTTTCATAAGGAAACCGGACGTTTCCGCGCCTATATTCAACATAATGGTCGCCAAAAATGGCTTGGATATCATAATACAGCCGAGGCTGCACATGCTGCCTATGTAGACGCAGTCAAGGAGCTTCGCGGCGAATTCGGGAGGGTGCGATGATACATCCCATTGTGTTCACCTGGACCGGAGAGGCAATGTCTCCAGCAAGCAAGAGGTTCGCGAAGGACTGTGACCGCGAGTTTGTGATTGGTGAATATTACCAACTGGTCACTCATGAACATCGCTCGGATGCTTCACACCGGCACCAATTTGCATGGCTTCACGAGGCGTGGATGAACCTCCCAGAGGATATCGCGTACCTCTATCCCACCGAAGATCACCTTCGGAAGCGCGCCCTTATTGAGGCCGGCTATTACACCGAAACGGCGGTAGACGCCGGAACGCGGGCCGCTGCGCTCCGTGTCGCTGCTGCGGTTCCGGCACTCGACGAGTTCGCATTCGCCAAGGTGGAAGGCCCGATCGTTCTGATCCGCCGGGCCAAGAGCCAGTCCGTGCGCGCCATGGGGGCGAAGCAGTTCTACGAGAGCAAGGCAGCTATCTTGGCAATCATCGCCGACATGCTGAGCGTGTCTCCGGAAGAGCTGCGCAAGCGTGGGGAGGCATCGTGATGGCCGGCCGCGTCGAGCCCGATGGCGGCTGGGAACTCCCCATCCCCAAGGGCGGGCATCCCCCGCGCCGCGAGCGCAAAGCCAGCGCCAAACCGGCCCGTGATCGCGGCCGGCAGCATGACGAAGCCCACCTCGCGCTTATTCGCCAATGCCCGTGCATCTCAACCGGACGCATGGACCGAGTGGAGGCCGCGCACCTGCGCTTTTCGGAAGAAGCCTTCGGGAAGATCGGGCCTGGTCACTCTGCCAAGCCATCCGACGAATGGGTGCTCCCTCTAACCCACGAGGAGCACATGCGGCAGCACAGCATGGGCGAGGAAGACTTTTGGTCCGGTCTTGGGATCGAGCCTCTCAAGATCGCGCAACAGCTCTACGGTATTTCCAGCGCTATGCGGATGTCAAAAGAGTCGGACGAAGAAATTATCAGGCATATGACGAACATCATCACCAGGGCGCGGGCCGACGCCCGGCTTGGGAAATGAGGGTTCTGTCAGCTCTTGGGGACCTTCTCCCGGCGCTGAAGTTCAGCCTCTACGGCCTCACGAATGAACGCGGCCATGCGGTTCGCACCGACCAGCGCTTCAATTCGTGCGCGTTGATCGTCCGTCAGGCGGACCTTCGTCTCTTTCACATGCAGCGGTGGGCGGCCCATGCGCTTGGCTGTAACCGTCCCCGAAAATTTTGTCAAAATCCGCTCCATATCCGTCCCCGCTTATTGACACGATAACCGTCCCCGCTTATAACGTCAACAACAGACGAAATGGAGGCGACTATGACTGAGGCCCACACATCTGGACGGTACCCCTACACATACTGCGCCGATTTCATCCGTGAGCACGGACCGCAGGATGGGGCGTCCCCGATACTCTCCAGGGCCGATGCGGCGCGCCTCAAATGCAAGCTGTCTGAGGCTCTTGGGATGTCTGAGAAGGATCTCGCGGAGAAACTCGCGGATGCGTTCATCGCGGAACATGCCGGAGGCATGACCATGGCTTACACCCCAACCACTATTGACCCATACGCTGAGGGTATCGAGGCGGGACGGGCCGGGCTTGATGAAACAGAGAACCCATACGACTGCGTAGAAGAAAAGATATCGTTTTGGGCGTGGCAGGATGGGTGGAACAGCATCGTGGATGCCGAAGACCAGATTGGAACACAACATGACTGATACCACTGACACACAGAGCGCTGTTTCTGGCTGGCAGCCCATCGCAACCGCGCCGAAGGACGGCACTACTGTGCTGCTGTGGGCTGTCTCCCGTGTCGTCCCCGGACGTTGGAGCGAGGAGACCTATGCGAAGCGGCCCCGCCCCCTTTGGGTGACCCTATCGGGAGCCCACGGACTGCTTGGGATATCGTGGGACCGGGACAATCAGCCCACCCATTGGATGCCTCTCCCCTCCCCTCCTGCTGAGGACACGAAATGAGCGGATATGGATGGACAGGCATAAGGGCGCGCCACAAGGACGGTCGCGAAGGCATCATCCGTGAAAATCCGGGATGGTGCTGGGTTGATCTCCATATCGAGCATGATGGGAAGACGATCGGGACAGTCAGCATCATAGCAAATGGCACCGCCGACAAAGGTGATCGAGGCTGGGAATGGCTATGTGAAAACTTCAACGGAGGTCCGCAGTGGCTCCCACTCGGGGATTTTGGGAACGCGAAATGAGCAGCGAGATGCAAGAGCGGATCGCGCGGTCGATCTACGAGAGCCGCAATGGGGTGGGATGCCGAGCGTGGCCATCCTTACCGAAGGCGCATAAGGCACACTACATCGTGGATGCCCTCGCCGCCATGAAGGCAATGCGCGAGGCGACGTTTGGAATGCGTGACGCCGCTACGCGTCGGCATCAGGGGCCAGATGAGTGCCTTTATGGTTCTGTTTTCACAGCCATGATCGACCACGAAATCCGGGCCGCAGAGGAGGACAGCGATGCTTAATCTCGCATCCATGTCCATTTCCGCCCGACTCCACCGTCTTGGATATGAGCACCGGAAGGCCGGCAACGATTCCGAGCTACATTACGTGGTGCATACTCAAACGGGCCGGGCCATCGGGCTCCTCAGCGCATTCGGCGCAGCGGTGTTCTGCCGGCAGGTCGAGGCGGGAGTGGACGAGCGAGAGGTAATTTCTGGCATCGCGGAAAAGGTGCGTAGCGCCATGGCGGGTACCACTCAGGAGGCGGCATGACTACCGATATCGACAACCAGCAGGAACGGGAGCGCTTCGAAGCGTGCTTCCGAAATCACCATTTCGATGGATACGCGCATGGGATCGCCTGGGACGCGTGGCAAGCCCGCGCTGCGCTCGACACGGGTACAGCGCTGGTCGGTTGGGGGCTCATGCCGGCAGAGTGGGTCTCCAGCGTCATTGCGGCACCCCACATCTCCATCGGAGCGATGCACGATACGGCGTGCGCATGCCACGAGCGGGGCGTTTCTTCCGGCTTCGGTAAGGTGGGGCCGGTGGCGTGCATTGCCTGCGAGGGCAGTCCTCAAGCCCCGAATGATCCATGTGCCGTGTGCGGGAAGTCGTCTCGCACCCCATTTCTTTACGTGGATGCCCTGGCGCAGGAAATCCGCCGTGTGGATGGCAACCACAACCTTGGAGCTGGTGCACTCGCGGAAGCCCTGATGCCGTTCCTATCGGCTCATGCTGCCCATCCCGACGCCCGGGAGGCTGCGGAGGAAATGCGGGAGGCGTGCGCGATCGCAGTGCGGGATTGGATCAACCGGCCTAACGACTGCGAGGAGTTGGTCGGGGTTGACCCGGGGACCGGAGCCCGCAGGTGCGCGCTTGAGGCCCGTGGTCGCGACTGCATTTTCAGCGCACAGGTCGAAGCGGCTGAAGAGATATTGCGGCGTATCCGCGCCCTCCAGCTCCCTGGCGACAAGAAGGGTGAGCACGGTGAAGTCTCTTCCACGCCCTGATCTTCCAGCGCACCACCCCCAAAACGTCCCGCTGGAAGACTGGACAGATGGCTGGCTGAAAATGAGCATTGCCGGCCATCTGGACCCAACATATCTCTTTGCGCACGAACATGAAAAGCGCGATCGAGCGTGGCCAGTGACCCGCGCTGAGATGATCCGCTTTCTTTTCGCGCATGGTGACGTCCCGGCTGCCGGCTGCGCCGCCATAACCGAGCAGGAGCACAAAGATGGAGACTGACATGCGGCGCATGATCACGATCGTTCCAAGCCCAGGGTCCGATGCCGCGATCGCTCTCGGCTGCACTTGTCCGGTGCTCGATAACGGGCACGGTCGCGGCTACATGGGTCGGAGCGAACAATTCTGGGTTAGTGCTGACTGCCCTATCCATGGGGATGGTACTGGCCACCAGCAATATCATAAGGAGGCGGCCGATGAGCGATAGGTACAGCACCGATGTCGTTCGCGTTATCTTCGACGATCAGGCTGGATCAAAATTCGAAGCGCGCCCTGATCGGGATTGAATAGGAGGAGACCGATGAGTAATCCGAGCAAAGTGCAGCGGGAACGTCTTCTCTATCCAACCCTTATCGCCCAGATAGATACCTTGCCAGATGAGGCTGTGCTCGCCGTGCATGATAGGACGCACAAGCTCATGGAGCGGCGCCACGGGGCAAAGACACGGGACGCATTCCACAAGATTGTAGATGGTCTGATCGAGGCCCGCGCACATGCAAGCGGCTTTGCTGAAGGGCGAAGAGTAGCGCTGGAAGAGGCGGCGGATGTCGCATTTGATGGTGTATTCTTGGATCTTGGTGCGGTGAAAGCGCGGAAGATCAAAGCAGCTATTCGCGCCCTCGACCCCACACAGGGAGGTGAGTGATGTGTCCCCAGGAACGTATTTGGGCGTGGCCAGTCGGGCCAGACGACGAGGCGTTTGGCCAATGGGGCGCAGAGTTCACAGCATATTCCGGGGTTGAATATATTCGGGCCGATCTCGTCGCCACCGCTCGCGCAGAGGCACGGAGAGAGGCGCTGGAAGAGGCGGCGAAAGTCGCCGCTGGGTGGGAGACCACCGCCGCTGACGACGCCTACATGACGTGCGGCAACGGACATTTCTGGGACCCCGGCACGAATTACGATCAAGCCCGCGCAGATGCCGGAGCAGCCATCCGCGCCCTCATGGAGAAGGGGCAGAGCGATGGCAAAGCGTAGGAGGATCGGAGAAATGCAGGAAATGTCAGACGATAGCCTGCGCTCAATCGCCCGCATCATCGGGTCAAACTCAGCAGCAGAAAGGGCTCTAGCCGAGCGTGACCGCCGCAGAACCGCAGGGGAGGACGCTGTTGTGTTCTGGGATTCGGAGCGCGGCGTGCTGTGGGTCGGCCCTCGGGTGGAGAAGGGGGCGAATGATGCCGAGCGCCCCTGACGTACCCTGGCGCGACCACCTTACGCAGGATGAGCGCGTCACCATCAAGGCCGCTGAGCTGGCAAAAGCATCATGGGCGCAGCTCAAGCAAGCGCGGGCTCTCATCATCAGTCGTGCCACGGCACGGGCGAAAATCGCGAGGGAGGGAAAGAGAGCATGATCGACGATACCGCATTTTCGGACCGTCTTGCCGTCGTAATTGCCGAGCAGGCGTCTCATGCGCGGCGCGACCCCGCGCTCTATGCCGAGATGATCGAGCGCCTATCACATGCCCTCGGGCTCACCATCGCCATGGCGGCGCGAGGTGACGGCCGGCGCATTGATGTGCTGATCGAGGGCGCGACATCACATGCTCATGCCGAGGCGGTCGCGTGGGCGCCGCTGGCGCAAGTCATGCGGGGGTGACGATGCCGCGCTCCGTCCCATCCCGCGACCAAGTGACGGACACACAGCCCTTACGTCTGGACGTCGCCGCTGCGCTCGCGTTTCCTGACGGCAGCATGGGAGCATCGGGGCTGCGCGGAGAGGCAGCCAAGGGCCGGCTTGCCGTCGAGCGGATTGCCGGCCGATATTACACCACCCTACGCGCAATTGAGGAAATGAGGGAGCTATGCCGCGTCCCGCAAAAGGTGCCCGCCTGTGGCTCCGGCCAGCCCGTAAAAATGACACCGGGAAAACAACACACGCCGCGACATGGGTCATCCTCGACAGTGGACGACAGCACCCCACTGGCTGCGGCGCTGATGATCGCGCGGAGGCTGAAAGAGCCCTCGCAGCCCACATCTCCGAAAAATACGAGCCCCCACGACGCGACCGTGATCTCCATCGCATCCCCATCGCGGACGTGATCCTGATCTACATGAGGGATGTAGGCCCGTCCCAGGTGCGGCAGAAATCCTTAGGGGAGCGATGCGAGAGGCTGCTTAGCTGGTGGGCGGGGAAATCTCTTGCCGATGTGTCGGCGTCGACATGTGCGGCCTATACCTCTTCGAGAGGCGGCAAGGGCGGCGCCCGGCGCGACCTTGAAGATCTCCGAGCAGCTATACGCCACCATGGGAAAGAGGGGCTACACAGCGGTGATGTCCGCGTGACACTGCCGGCAAAAGGCGGCCCACGCGAGCGCTGGCTCACCCGCGATGAGGCGGCCCGGCTGCTGTGGGCATGCTGGCGCACGAGGGAGATGCAGCGGCGCGGTCGGAATGGCTCTCCAGGGGAGGCGCTCCCAACGAAGAGGTGGACCATGCGCCATGTGGCTCGGTTTGTCTTGATTGGGCTCTATACCGGGACCCGCGCGAGCGCTATCGCCGCCGCGAGCTGGAATGTAGCCGCCGGGCGGGCTTATGTCGATCTAGACCGGGGGGTTTTCTATCGCCTTGCAGTTGGCGCGCGCGCCACAAAGAAGCGCCAGCCCCCAGTCCCCCTTCCGCCACGCCTTCTAGCTCACATGAGGCGCTGGCGCGACATCGGAGGACCAGATGGGTATTTTGTCGAGCATCACGGTGAGCCCGTGGCATCTGTCAAAACGGCCTTCAACCGGGCGGTCGCGCTCGCTCAACTCCCCGGGCGAGTGACCCCTCACACGCTCAGGCACACC
This sequence comes from Xanthobacter agilis, assembly GCF_021730435.1. Lineage (GTDB taxonomy): Bacteria > Pseudomonadota > Alphaproteobacteria > Rhizobiales > Xanthobacteraceae > Xanthobacter > Xanthobacter agilis. The sequence continues at coordinate 243,206 of NZ_JABWGX010000001.1, read as the reverse complement.
GCCGCAACGTGGCTCATGCAGGCAGGCGTACCTATGTGGGAGGCGGCTGGGTTCCTCGGCATGAGCGTCGAGGTTCTGGAGCGGACATATGGCCACCACCACCCTGACCACCTCAGAGGCGCTGTGGATGCGATCGCCGCGCGTCCCGGCCGGAGATAGGTTTCATTGGCTGTTTCATTGGCGCTCGGCTCTGTCGTGTCATCTGCATCCACATAAACATATGAAATCATTGGTAGGCCTGGAGGGACTCGAACCCCCAACCAGACCGTTATGAGCGGTCGGCTCTAACCATTGAGCTACAGGCCCCTGACACGATCACCCGCCGGGCGCGGGGGCGCGTCGATTCTTCGGGTATGTGTCTAGCAACCTTGCTTCGTGGGAACAACCTTGCCGCCCCTTGCGGGATGACACCGCCGGCCGCAGCACTCACGCGGCGCGCGAACGGAAAAGGGGCGTACCGCCTTGGCCCGCCCCTTATTCCCAAAGGTCAATGCAAAACCACGGGCTCAGTTCAGTAGAGATCGCCGTTACGGGACGTGCGCGGGGCGCTCGGTGCCGGCCGCGTTCCGGCTGCGGTAGAGACCGCCTGCGGCTTCGGCTTCTTCTGGTCCTTCTGGGCCTGCTTCTTGGGATCCTTGGGCGCGGGCTTGGCGGTGAGCGCGGCCATCTTCGGAGCCAGCGGCTTGTCCATGGCGATCAGCTCGGACATGGTGCCAAACTTGTAGCCCTTGGCGATCAGCTCGTCGAGCGCCTGGCCGTAGGCCTCCACGGTGGAGGCGTAGATGTCGTGCGAGAGCACGATGGCGCCTGGCCTCACCTGCTTCATGATCTCGTCATGAACCAGCTTGGCGTCCCGGTGCTTCCAGTCGAGCGGATCCACCGACCAGTTCACGATGGAGACACCGAAGGTGTCCTCCAGATGGTCGCGCAGGGCCGGCTTCATGGACCCGTAGGGGGGACGCAGATAGCGCGGCTTCTTGCCCGTCACCTCCTCGATGAGGGCAGATGTGTCGCCCACCTGCTTGTCGGCGGCGGCGAGCGGAATGCGGGTCAGCTGCGGATGGCTCCAGGAATGGTTGCCGATCTCGTGCCCCTCGTCAGCGATCATTTTCAGCACTTCGGGGTGCTTGGCGGCCATGTTGCCCAGCACGAAGAAGGTGGCCTTGATGCCACGTGCCTTCAGCAGGGCCAGCAGCTGCGGCGTGGTCTCCGGGTTCGGCCCGTCGTCGAAGGTGAGGGCGATATAGGGCTGATCCACGTTGAACGAGCGGTAGGTCATGCCCTTGCGCGGACCGGAGGCGGTTGGCGAGGCGGGGGTCGCGGCCGCGGTCGTGATGGAGCCGGTCGCCACGGGCGCGGGGAGCGGCGCGACCGCGCCGGTGGCCACCGGCGCGGCGGCCTGAGCCACCTGCGCCGCATTGGCGGTCTCGTGCGGAGACAGAAGCGCCGGAGCAAAGGCGTACCCGGCGCCGCCGATGGCGCCGAGCGCCAGAAGTCCAGAAGCGAACAGGAGCGGTTTCACGGCGTGGGCATCCCAGGCTGGTGCATCTTTATGATGACACACCTTCGCTCTGCTTCATGGATAAATCGTGAAGTTGCGCCACTTCCCGGCGCGCGCGCGTAAAACCGTTATTATCTTACCACTTTCCCGTATTTTGCATGGACAGCCACGGCTCCGCCGGCGCCTTTGCCGGGCCCTTCTGCAGCAATTCGATGGAAATGTTGTCGGGCGAACGGATGAAGGCCATGTTGCCGTCGCGGGGCGGCCGGTTGATGGTGACGCCGGCGGCAAGAAGCTTGGCGCAGGTGGCGTAGATGTCCTCCACCTCGAACGCCAGATGGCCGAAATTGCGGCCCTCGCCATACTCTTCCTTGTCCCAATTATAGGTCAGCTCCACCTCGGCCACATCGGCCTGTCCGGGGGCGGCCAAATAGATAAGGGTGAAGCGGCCCTGCGGATACTCCTTGCGGCGCACCTCCTCAAGCCCCAGCTTATTGCAGTAGAAGTCCAGCGACTGGTCGACATCGGCCACGCGGACCATGGTGTGCAGGAAGCGCATCGCTTAGCTCTCGCTCTTGGCAAATGATCCCGGCGCGCCGGGACCGCCACAGGAAAGGGTGCCGGGACCCCGGCACTGTTCTAATATGACTTTCGACGCTGATCTCAAGGGTGCCCAGGCCCAGCTGAGCGATTGGCTGGACGCCGCCCATTGCGCCGTCGCCTTCACCGGCGCCGGCATTTCGACCGAATGCGGCATCCCCGATTTCCGTTCTCCCGGCGGCCTGTGGACCCAGAACAAGCCCATCCCGTTCGACGTGTTCCTTGCCATGAAGAGTGCGCGGAACGAGGCGTGGAAGCGCAAGTTCGTCCTTGAGAGCGCCTTCGCCGGCGCCCGGCCCGGCCGCGGCCATGTGGCTTTGGCGCGCCTTTTGGAGCAGGGCAAGCTCGGCGGCGTCATCACCCAGAACATCGATGGCCTGCACCAGGCCTCCGGCGTCGGCGAGGCCGACCTGATCGAACTGCACGGCAACGGCACTTATGCCACCTGCCTCGATTGCGGCACACGCTACGAACTCGGCTGGGTGAAGGCGCGCTTCGATACCTCCGGCGGCATCGCTCCCGATTGCCCCCATTGCGGCGGCCCCATCAAGGCGGCCACCATCTCCTTCGGGCAGGCCATGCCCGAAACGGAGATGCGACGCGCCGACGCGCTGACTCGTCAAAGCGACCTCTTCATCGTCCTGGGGTCGTCGCTGGTGGTCTTCCCCGCGGCCCAATTTCCCTTGCAGGCCAAGGACAACGGCGCCCGCCTCGTGATCGTGAACCGCGAGCCCACCGACTTCGACCACCTCGCCGACCTGGTGGTACATGCCGACATCGGCGACGTGCTCGCCCCGTTCGCGCGGAATGCGTGAAGAAGGGTGGGCGAACCGTAAGGGAATTGCTATTCTACCCCCAGCTATCCACGTGCGCACGCGCTGGAGTCGGGAAACTCATGGGGTCTGACGCACTGGGACTAGGGCCACGGGCAGACGGAATCATGAACGAGGGGACCGAGAAGCCCGTCGGGCTTGAGGAAGTTTGCGGCGCCATCAAATGGTTCGACGCAACGAAGGGCTATGGCTTCATCGTCCCCGACGACGGCGGACCTGACGTGCTCGTTCACGTCACCTGCCTGCGGCGCGACGGATTCCACACCGCCGTGGAGGGCGCCCGGGTGATCTGCGAGGCGGTGCGCGGCGCCAAGGGACGCCAGGCGTTCCGCGTGCTCGCCGTGGATCTCAGTACGGCCGTGCATTTGGCGCCGCCGGTCCCGCGGGCGCGGGTGGAGATCGAGGCCAAGGAAGAGTTCGAGCGCGCCGAGGTAAAGTGGTTCAACCGGCTACGCGGCTTCGGTTTCCTCACCAGGGGGGATGGCTCCCCGGACATCTTCGTGCACATGGAAACCCTGCGACGCCACGGCCTCACGGAGCTTCGCCCCGGCCAATGGGTGCTGGTGCGGTATGGCGATGGGCCGAAAGGCCTGATGGCGGCGGAAGTCAAGGCTGACAGCGGCACCACCGGGAATCATTGACATGTTCATGCTTGCAGCATCGCGGCCCTTCCGGCGCGCGGTCGCCGGCCCGTGTGGGCTCCTTACGGCGGGCGCCGGAGACTGCACCACACGAACCCGTGCCAAACAAACGCGCGCCCCGTGGCGCGTTGTGGCCGCCGCGCTGCTGGCGCTGGCCGCGCTGCCGGCGGCGACCGTGCTGATACCCGCCCTGCGCTCCGTCGCCGCCGCCATGACGGTGGAGCCCATGGAGATCGCCACCAAGTCCGGCGTCGTCGTGCTGGAGGTGGAGGTGGCGCAAACCGATGCCGAGCGCACCACCGGCCTGATGTATCGCAAGTCTCTGCCCGACCATCACGGCATGCTGTTCGACTTCCAGGTGGACCAGCCGGTCTATATGTGGATGAAGAACACCTACATCCCGCTCGACATGCTGTTCATCCGCTCCGACGGCACCATCGCCCGAATCGCCACCATGACCACGCCCCTGTCCACGGCAACCATCGCCTCCGGCGAGCCGGTGCGCGCCGTGGTGGAGATTGCCGGTGGCACCGCCAAGAAGCTCGGCATCGCGCCGGGCGACACGGTGGCCCATCGCGTCTTCAAGCAGAAATAGCGGCGGGGCCGGCGCGCGATGGGGCGCCGCCGGTCGCCACCTCTCAGGGGCGGTTGGCGGAATTGCCCGCCTGGGTGAAGAACTGTTCCGCATACCAACGCATTTCGGCCTCGACCTCCGGCTTGCCCGCCAGTTCGCACTGATCCACCAGGGTGCTCACCCGCTCGAACATGGCCGCCACATAAGCATCGGGATTGCCCTGGGCCTGCGCGATCTGGATCACCAGATCCCGCAGGATGAAATGCTGCACCATGGAACGGGCCTGTTCCACGGCCACCGCCTTGACGAGGCCGTTGAGCCACTCCAATCCCTTATCGTTCTCCGACATCACATCTCCTGTGCACCGCGGTGGCCATGCCGCGCCGCGGCAGACTATTCAAGCATCCAGGCAGGATAGCTTCCTTATTTGTTGCCCTTCGGCAACATCTTTGAGGTTTATGAGCAATGACGTGTCGTCGCGGGTCCAAAGAGCATAGTGCCCGGCCGCTGGGCGGCCTATAAGATGAGCAGCTTCGGCTTCTAGGAGTCTGGATCGGGCTTTTCCAGATATCCTCGCAGGTCTCGCGCGGCATCATGTGAGGTCCACTCACGCCGTCGGGTCGTGACACGCTGCTGCAAGCTCTCCCCATTGCCACATACGCCTTCCGGTCCGCCATGACCGGCAGAACGGGTACTTGAGCATATTGCGGGCCGCGCGCCTGCGATCCATCCGTCGCGAGCAGGCTGGCGCCTGTCCGCGGTTCATCATGTTGCGCCATCAAGAGCGCATCGAGGAAACGCCGGCGCCGGCGTCCAAAGAGCCTGAAGGCCGGGGCCCTGCGCCTTATCGGAGGAAGCCATGACGACATTCGCAAGAATGGCGGTCGCCGGAGTTTTGTCCGTCGCGGCCTTTTGCCCGGCCGCCCATGCGGGCTCGGTGACGCAGCCCGGTGAGACCATCGGCCTCGCCACCGGCGCGCCGCTGCCCGAGGGTGTTTATTTCGTCGATACGGCAGACTGGGGCTGCCGGAACACCTCGCCGGATTCGACCTGCGTCGGGGTCAACATTCCGGTGCTGGCCTGGGCGACGCCGGTGAATTTCTTGGGCGCCCGCGTCCAGCTTCTCACGGCGGTACCCACGATCACGGTGGGCGTGAACGGCGAGGATTACACCTCCGGCTTCTACAACCCCTTTTTCGCCGGCCAGCTCGCCTGGGATCTCGGCAACGGCTTCGGCTTCAGCTACCTGCTCGGCTTCTACGCGGGGGTGAACACCAGCGTCGGCTTTGATTCCTCCTCGCTCAACCAGCGTTTCGCCCTGAGCTACACCGCCGACGGCTGGAACCTGACCGCCAACGCCATCTGGGGCATCCAGTTCGATGGCAATACCAGCACCATCAATCCGGACTTTCTGAACGTCGATCTCACCGCCACCAAGAAGTTCGGCAAATGGGAAGTCGGCCCGGTGGCGTATTACTCCACCGATCTCAACAGCCCTGCGACCTTCTACCAGAAGCAGAGTCAATTCGCGGTGGGTGGCCTCATCGGCTACGACTTCGGGCCGGTGATCTTGCAGGCCTATCTCACCACCGACGTCTATGAAAACAATTATGGCGGCACCGACACCCGTGGCTGGGGCCGCATCATCATTCCCCTGTGGAATCCGCCGCCGACGCAGACGGCCATGATCCACAAGTAAGCATCAGCGCGAAGCCGGCGCGCCCCTCCGGGCGCGCCGATGCGGTCAGGGCCTGCCGCGCTTGGCCGGGTCACCGAAGCCGCCACCGGTGGGGGTGATGATGGTGATGGCGTCCCCCGCATCGAGCCGCACCTGCGCGCAGCCGCCGATGTCCTCCTCGCCGCCATCGGCCCGCCGCACCAGGTTGCGCCCGCGCGCGCCCGGCATGCCGCCCGCGCTGCCGAACGGGGCCACCCGGCGATGCGAGGAGAGGATGGCGCAGTCCATGGCCTCCAGGAAGCGGAGGGTGCGCAAGGTGCCGTCGCCGGCATTCCAGCGCCCGCGCCCGCCGGAGCCCGCCCGCAGACAGAAGGCCTCCAGCACCACGGGGTAACGAAACTCCAGGATCTCGGGATCGGTGAGCCGGGAATTCGTCATGTGGGTGTGCACCCCGCCCACGCCGTCGAACCCTGGCCCCGCCGGAGCGCCGGAACAGATGGTCTCGTAATACTGGTAACGATCATTGCCGAAGGTCAGGTTGTTCATGGTGCCCTGGGCCGAGCCCAAGCTCCCGAGCGCGCCGAACAGGCAGTCGGTGACGTGCTGGCTCACCTCCACGTTGCCCGCCACCACCGCCGCCGGATAGGCGGGCGCCAGCATGGAGCCCTCTGGCACCACGATGCGGATCGGGCGCAGACAGCCGGCATTGAGGGGAATCTTGCCCTCCACCATCACCCGGAACACATAGAGCACCGCCGCCTGGGTAACGGGGCCCGGGGCATTGAAATTGTCGGGGCGCTGGGGCGAGGTGCCGGTGAAATCCACCACCGCCTCGCGCTTCGCCCGGTCCACGCTCACCTTCACCTTGATGAGCGACCCCTGGTCCATCTCCACCGCAAAGGCGCAATCGTCGAGGCGATCGATGACGCGGCGCACGCTCTCGGCGGCATTGTCCTGCACATGGCCCATGTAGGCGGCGACGACTTCTTCCCCGAAATGCGCGATCATCTTGGCCAATTCGCGCGCCCCGCGCTCGGCGGCGGCGATCTGGGCCTTCAGATCGTTCACGTTCTGGGTCACGTTGCGCACCGGATAGGGAGCGGTGGTGAGCAGCTCCCCCAATTCGGCCTCGCGGAAACAGCCCCGCTCCACCAGCTTGAAGGTGTCGATATAGACGCCCTCCTCCTCGATGGTGGTGGCGCGCGGCGACATGGAGCCGGGCGCGATGCCCCCCACGTCCGCGTGGTGCCCGCGCGCCGCCACATAGAACAGGATGCGTGCGCCGGCAGTGTCGAACACCGGCATCACCACGGTGATGTCGGGCAGGTGCGTGCCGCCGTTGTAGGGCGCGTTGAGGGCATAGACGTCGCCCGGCTCGAACCGGCCGCCGGTGGCGCGGATGACGCTTTCCACCGACTTGTCCATGGAGCCGAGGTGCACCGGAATGTGCGGCGCATTGGCGACGAGCTGGCCTTCAGCGTCGAACAGAGCGCAAGAGAAATCCAGCCGCTCCTTGATGTTCACCGAATAAGCGGTGTTCTGGAGCGTGTGGCCCATCTGCTCCGCCACCGACATGAACAGATTGTTGAACACCTCCAGCAGCACCGGATCGGCCGCCGTGCCGAGCGCGGGCGCGTGCCGCGCCGGGTCCCGGCGGCGGAGCACCACATGGTCGCGCGCGCTGACCTGCGCCGCCCAGCCCGGTTCGATGACGATGGTCTGATGCGGCTCGATGAGGAGGGCCGGGCCGGAGATGCCCTGCCCCGGCTTGACGTCGGCGCGGCGGTAGACGCCGGCCGCGTGCCATGCGCCCTGGGAATAGAAGCGGGTGCGTGCCGCCGGTTCCGGCGCGCCGCGCGCGAGCGGGGCCTCGGCCTCCTTTACCTTGGAGCCACCGCCCACGGCCTCGGCGGAAATCGCCTCGATGACCAGGGCCTTGCTCTCGTCGATGAAGCCGAAGCGGGTGCGGTGCGCGTGCGCGAATGCCGCCTTCATCTCCTCCGCCGTCCCGAACGGCACGATAAGGGCGGAATCGGTGCCCGCGTAGCGCACATGGGCGCGGCGCAGCACGGCGATGTCGGGCTCCGGAACCCCCTGCCCCATCAGTTCCGCGCGCACCTGATCTCCGGCCATGTGGAGTGCGGCGGCGGCGGCAGCGACGCCATCGGCGTCAAGCGGGACCTCGACCGTGCGCTGGCGGGTGGCGCGGATGTCCGCGAGCCCCATGCCATAGGCCGAGAGCAGACCGGAGAAGGGATGGATGAGCACGGTGCGCAGGCCGAGCACGTCCGCCACCAGACAGGCATGCTGCCCGCCCGCGCCGCCGAAGCATTGCAGCGCATATTCGGTGACGTCATAGCCGCGCTGCACGGAGATGGTCTTGATGGCATTGGCCATGTTCTCCACCGCGATGCGGATGAAGCCGTCCGCCACCGCCTCCGGCGCGCGCCCGTCGCCGATGCGCGCGGCCAGCTCGGTGAAGCGCGCGCGCACGATGTCTGCATCCAGCGGCGCGTCGCGGCCGGGGCCGAAGATCCTCGGAAAGAAGTCGGGATTAAGCTTGCCAACCATCACATTGGCATCGGTGACCGCAAGCGACCCGCCCCGCCGGTAGCAGGCAGGACCGGGATCCGCCCCCGCCGAATCCGGCCCCACCGTCAGCCGCGCCCCGTCATAATGCAGGATCGAACCACCGCCGGCCGCCACCGTGTGGATGGACATCATGGGCGCGCGCATGCGCACCCCGGCCACCTCGGTCTCGAAGGCCCGCTCATATTCCCCATCGAAATGGGACACGTCGGTGGAGGTGCCGCCCATGTCGAAGCCGATCACCTTGCCGAAGCCGGCGATGCGCGCGGTCTCGACGCATCCCACCACGCCGCCGGCGGGACCGGAAAGGATCGCGTCGCGCCCCTGGAACAGTCCGGCATCGGTGAGCCCGCCGGACGACATCATGAACATGAGGCGGCAACGCCCGCTCGTCCCCTGAAGCTCGGCGGCCACCTGCTCCACGTAGCGCCGCAGGATGGGAGAGAGATAGGCATCCACCACCGTCGTGTCGCCGCGGCCCACCAGCTTCATGAGCGGCGACACCTCGTGGCTCGCGGACACCTGCGCGAACCCCACCTGACGCGCCACCTCCGCCACCGCCCGCTCATGGGCGCAAAAGCGATAGGCGTGCATGAAGACGATGGCGCAGGCCTTCGCGCCCGCCGCCCGCGCGGCTTCAAGGTCCGCCCGCACCCGGTCGAGGTCCGGCGCGCGCTCGACCGTGCCGTCGGCGCGTATCCGCTCGTCCACCTCCACCACCTGGGCATAGAGCTGCTCGGGCTTCACGATGTGCCTGGCGAAGATGTCCGGCCGGTCCTGGTAGCCAATGCGCAATGCGTCGCCGAAGCCGCGGGTGATGACGAGCACCGTGGGCGCGCCCTTGCGCTCCAGAAGCGCGTTGGTGGCGACCGTGGTGCCCATTTTCACGGCGTTGATGTCATCGGCCGGAATGCGCGCGTCGGGCGACAGCCCCATCAGTTCGCGGATGCCCTGGATGGCCGCGTCACGGTAGGCTTCCGGGTTTTCCGACAACAGCTTGTGGGCGACGAGGCGGCCATCGGGCCGGCGCGCCACGATGTCGGTGAAGGTGCCGCCACGGTCGATCCAGAAATCCCAGCCAGAACCCGTCATCGCTCGTCTCGTCCCTCAGAGCCCGATCGCCTTCCACAGGCCTCCTCGTCTCTATAGAGGCTTTGCCACCCAGGGGGCGAGAGCCCCGGTTCAGACCGCCCTCGGAAACGGGCTGCACACGCGAAAAAGCCGGACCTGCACGATGGCACGTCCGGCTTCGGGGCTAAGCCGCCTTCCCGGGCTCCGGCTTGCGCCGGGCGTCCGGCGACGAGCCCGGCGGCAGCGCCCGAGGGGAGACGCCGTGGGTTCAGGCCGCTTCGTGCGCCGCCTTCATCGGAACAGAGGCCGCCGCCGGCTGCTCGGTCACATGCCAGAACGACTGGTCGAGGCCGCTCACTTCATGCGCATGATCCACGCGGATGCCGATGGTTTTCTCCAGCAGCAGCGTCACCACCAGCGCGGCGATTGCCGTCAGGCCGACGATGACCACGACGCCGAACGCCTGCATCCCCAGCGAAACGGTGGCATGCTGGAAGACGTAGGCCCCTTCCTTCAGACCAAAGAAGCCGCCCTGCGGCACGCCCGCACCAATGACACCCGCCGCAAGAACGCTGAAGATGGAGGGACCCAGAGCCAACGGCGCGACCTTCGGCTCGTCGATGCCGAGCGCCAGCAGCAGCCGCTCGCCGCCGAGCAGGATGAAAGGCCCGAACAGGGAGAGGACCAGCGCCTGCCACGGCATGGCGATGTCGAACAGCGCCGAGCAGGCGACATAACCCGCCACCGGCCCAAGCAGAATGTAGCCAGGCTTGTGGGTGCGATAGGCGATCAAGCCACCCGACAAGGCGCCGCCGCCGAACGACATGAAGACATTGGTGAAGACGATGCCAAGGCCGGAAGTGGCCATGGTGGGGCCGAAATAGCCGACATCAGGCACCAGGAAGCCGCAGCCCACCACGAACATCGGAATGGCGATGAGCAGCAGCAGCACGCCGATGGACAGAAGCGAGAAATGTCCCGGCAGCGGCGCGCCGCCGAGCCGCGGGCCAAGCCGCCAAGCAAGCACCACCGCCCAGGTGCCCACCACCATATAGAGGCAATAGGCTCCAACGAAGTCGTGCAGGCCAGAATTGGTCAGCGGGCTGGCGGACCCGTAAGTGAGATAGGCCGCCACCGGCACCACCACCGCCCCCACCACGGCCGAAGTGATATAGCAGGCGGCCGCCTTCAGCCGCTCCAGCCCCGCGCCCTGGATCAGAATGGCTGTGAGACCCGAGAAACAGAAGAAGAAGATGCTGAAGATCTGGAATGTCTCTCCCTCGGCCACCGCCTTGGGGTCGATATTCTGCGCGTAATGCAAAAGATTGAAGCCGAACAGCCCCCAATCCTTCACCGCGACGCCCAGGGCATCTGGCACTCCAAAGGCTTGGTAATATTGCAGATTCCAGATGGCATAGCCAAAGAACATAAACGCCACGCCGGCGATGAAGGCGGCCAGAACCTTCTGAACGATGGTGTCGATGATGTTTTCACGTTTCACGAGTCCCGCATCAATACAGATCACCGCCACCACGCCAAGCAGAACACCGATCGTGGCGAAAATATAAAAGAATGCCGCAAGGTATTGATGCGTACTCGCCTGTTCGGCGAATGTCTGTAGCTGTGTCGCCATGTTGATTTTCCCTCTGGTGTCATCTTTCGGCGATCACACGTGCGTCGCCGTGGGCAGGACGAAGGCAAAAGAGAGTGCCGGTCGACGACCGCGCACGGCTGGACCTGGCGCCAAACGGCCAGCCCTGGCACGGCCCGGAAATCCCTCAAGACCTCATCGAAGCAGCCTGCAAACGGCGTACCATTTCATTTCTATACAAACGTTCCTGGCGCAGCACGCGCGCAGTCCGTGCCAAAGGCCGGCGGCCCTCCGCGCCACGACTGCGCGAAAGCATTGATACATATCGAGAATTTACTGTGGATCAGCCCTGCCGCCCAGCACTCTCGCGGGCCAGGCCAAACAATCCGAAACATATATGCCCGCTATTTGCACGCTATGGCAGACGAAAACCTGATCGCGAAATGGATACAATATTCCTCATACGCTTATTTCAAGAGCAGCAACTGAGGCAGATGTATAAATCGTAATCAGCATTCCCCATGGTCATTGCTTATGATCACCCCGATGGTCCCGCCCCGCAGGGACCGGCGACATCGGGAAACCATTCAGACTTCTGAGATCGCATGCGCCCGAACGGAGCTTCTCGAAAATTCATTCGTATAGAAATGAATTGGCACGAGACTTGCGAAGCCATCACCGCGCTGCGTAGCGCGCCGCACGGGCCTCGCTTGCACCGCGGCCGGACCGAAGAACTCCAGGGGAGACAGCGATGAGTGAAGCGACCCTCGCCGGCTTGAAGGTTGATCGGGAGATCCTGACCGAAAGCGTCCGCGCCAACTATGACTTCATCGTCTGCGGTGGCGGCGCGGCCGGTTGCGTGGTGGCCCGACGCCTCGCCGAGAACCCGGAGGTGAGCGTCCTGCTCATCGAGGCCGGCGGCAGCGACCGCGTGCCCTCGGTGGTGGATTCCACGCAATGGATGTGGAACATCGGCACCGAGCGCGATTGGGGTTTCAAGGCCGAGCCCTCCCCCACCGTGAACGGCCGCACGCCGTTGCTGCCCATGGGCAAGGTGCTGGGCGGCGGCTCCTCGGTCAATGGCTCGGTCTGGGCGCGCGGCCACAAGCACGACTTCGACAATTGGGCTGAGGCCGCGGGAGATGCGGCCTGGAACTATGAATCCGTGCTGGCCATCTACCGCCGCGTCGAGGACTGGCAGGGGCCGAAGGACGCCCATCGCCGCGGCACCGGCGGCCTGCTCAACATTCTCCAGCCGGAAAACCCCATCCCCCTGGTGGCTGGGCTGATCGAAGGCGCGAAGGCCATCGGGATTCCTTACGTCGACGACATGAACGGCGCCGCCATGGAGGGCGAAGGCGGCTGCGGCCTGCCCAACGTGCTGGTGCAGGACGGCAACCAGCGGGTTTCCATGGCGGCCACCTATATCCACCCTTATATGGACCGGCCCAATCTCGCGGTGCTGCTGTGTGCGGAAATCACCAGACTGGAGATATCCGGCAAGCGCGTGACCGGCGTGTCGTTCGTGCGGCGTGGACGCAGCTACACCGTGTCGGCGGACAAGGAGGTCGTCCTTTCGCTCGGCGCCATCAACACGCCGAAGCTCCTCATGCTCTCCGGCATCGGCGATGAGCAGCACCTCCGTGCCCATGGCATCAAGGTGGTGCAGCACCTGCCCGGCGTCGGCAAAAACTTCCAGGACCATATTCTGCTCGCTGGATGTTGCTTCGAATACATCACGCCCGAGCCGCCCCGCAACAATGCCGCCGAATTCGTCTTCATCGCCAAGAGCGACCCCTCGCTCAAGACGCCCGACCTGATGCCCGTGCTGGAGGAAACGCCGTTCGGCAGCGAGGTCACCGCCCAGCAGTTCGACCTGCCCGTGGGCCCCGCCTCTGCCTGGACGCTGGCACCGGGCCTTGCGCGTCCCGACAGCCGCGGCGAAGTCCGGCTTGCCAGCGCCAATCCCTTCGACAAGGCGCTGATTCACGCCAACTTCCTCGGCACCGAAACCGACATGAGGGCCATGGTGCGCTGCGTGGAGATGTGCCGGGAAATCGGCAATTCCATCTTCTGCACCCCCTACCGCAAGCGGGAGGTGATGCCGGGACCACTTCAGGGGCTGGAGATGGAGAACTTCATCCGCAACGCCGCGGGCACCTATTTCCACCAGAGCTGCACCGCCAAGATGGGGCGCGACGACATGAGCGTCGTTGACGGCGCGCTGAAGGTCTACGGCATCGAGGGGCTGCGCATCGCCGATGCCTCCATCATGCCGCAAATCACCACCGGCAACACCATGGCGCCCACCGTCATCATCGGCGAGCGGGCGGCCGAGATCATCGCCGCCCACCACGGCTTTGCCGCCGTCGCCAAAGCCTCCTGAACACAGAGCGCCCCATGACCATGAAGCTCTCCATGACCGCCATCTCCGGTGCAGACCTGCTCAAGACGGCGGCTGCGCAATTCATCGCCAAGCCGCACAAGCTGTTCATCGGCGGGGAATGGCGCGACGCCGTCTCCGGCGAGACTTTCGATGTGGAAGACCCCGCCACCGGCATGGTCATCGCCAAGGTGCCGGCCGCCAGTGTCCAGGACGTTGACCTTGCGGTCATCGCGGCCCGCAAGGCGCTCGAAGGCCCGTGGTCGAAGATGACCGGCCTGGAACGCGGCAAGCTCATCAGCCGTTTCGCGAGCAAACTCGAAGAGCTTGCGGACGAGTTGGCGGAAATCGAGGCCATCGACTGCGGCAAGCCCGTGGCCTATGCCAAATATGTGGACGTGGGCCTTTCAGCCAACACCTATCACTACATGGCAGGCTGGGCGAGCAAGGTGAGCGGCGAGACCGTCTCCGTCTCCACCCCCGGCGAGTTCCATGCCTACACGCTGCGTGAGCCGGTGGGCGTGGTGGCGCAGATCGTGCCTTGGAACTTCCCGCTGGTGCTCACCGCCTACAAGCTCGCCCCCTCCCTTGCCGCCGGCTGCACCTGCATCATCAAGCCGGCGGAACAGACCCCCCTCAGCACGTTGCGTCTTGCCGAGATCATCGAGGCGGTGGGTTTTCCGCCCGGCGTCGTGAACGTGTTGACGGGCTACGGCGCCACGGCCGGCGCCGCCCTCGCCGAGCACCCGGGGGTGGACAAGATCGCCTTCACCGGCTCCACCGAGGTCGGCAAGATGGTCGCCCGCTCCGCCACCCATTCCCTCAAGCGGGTGACGCTGGAGCTGGGCGGCAAATCGCCGATGGTGGTGTTCAAGGATGCGGACCTGGAGCGCGCCATTCCCGCGCTCGCCTCGGCCATCTTTTTCCATCAAGGTCAGGTGTGCACGGCTGGCTCACGCCTCATCGTGCACCGCTCCATCCACGATCAGGTGGTCGAGGGCATCGCCGCCGAGGCGTCGAAACTGGTCATCGGCCACGGCCTCGAACCCGGCACCACCATGGGACCGTTGATCTCCAGTCGCCAGATCGATCGGGTGATGGCCTACCTTGACCAGGGCGTCGCCGGTGGCGCCAGCGTGGTTTGCGGCGGCGGACGGCTGGGCAACGCCGGCTACTTCATGGAGCCCACCATCCTCACCGGTACGAAGGCCGGCATGGCGGTGGTGGACCAGGAGATCTTCGGCCCGGTCCTGTGTGCCATGTCGTTCGACGACGACGAGCTGGATACCGTCGCCGCGGAGGCCAACAACAGCCCGTTCGGCCTTTCGGCCAGCATCTGGACGCGGGATCTGTCCACCGCGCACAAGATGGCAAAACGGATCAAAGCCGGCAGCGTGTGGATCAACATGCACCACTTCTTCGATCCGGCCTTGCCGTTCGGCGGCTTCAAGCAATCGGGCTGGGGCCGCGAGCAGGGCGCGGACGCCATCCGCACCTTTACCGAGGTGAAATCCGTCTGCGCCGCGCTGTAGGGGCCAGATCGCGATCGCCGGGCCGGCGCCACCCGCGCCGGCCCCCACCACCGAGAAGGGGGATCAAACAGCGCGGCATCCATGCCTTCGACCAGCGCATAGGCGAACGCGATGTCAGTGCGCTGTCCCGGCATCCCGTTCAGGCGGACCGGGAGCCCAAGGGCATCGGCGGCGGCGTGGATCTTGGAGCTCAACCCGCCGCGAGACCGGTGCCGGCCTTGGGCATCCGCCCCCTTTTGCGGTGCGGGCGCCAGCGGCATGCCGGTGCGCCCGCACGATGATGCTGTCGATCATCGGCCACCCGACGCGAGCGACGCGGACTGACAGGCGGGGCGTTGCTCCAGCTCGCCATCATGTGGATACCCCCAGCAAGAGCAAGCGTGGCGCGGCTACGTGCGTGCCCCTACCAAAACACCCCCAGACCCCTCTTCGCTTGACGGCGCGGCCTGGCCTTGTCATGAGGCAAGACTCTTTGGCCATGAGTCTCCCATGCGTGCCTTCGGTTCCGTGTCGCCCCTTCTGCTTGTCGGCCCGTCCTGGGTCGGCGACATGGTCATGGCGGCAAGCCTGGTGGAAGTGCTGCGCATGCGCGAGCCGAGCCGCCCCATCGATGTGCTCGCTCCCGCCGCATCTCTGCCCATCGCCCGCATGATTCCCGGCGTGCGCCGCACGATTCCCCTGGGCCTTGGCCATGGGACACTTGGGCTTGTGGCCCGCTGGCGGCTGGGACGGGGCCTCAGGGACGAGGGCTATGGCAAGGCCATCATTCTGCCGCGTGCGTTCAAGGCCGCGATCACGCCGTTCGCCGCTGGCATTCCGGAACGGGTGGGCTACCGGGGCGAGATGCGGTCCGCACTCCTCACCGACGCGCGCCCCGACACCGCCCGCAAGACCGCCCGCACCATCGACCGTTTCGTGGCCCTGGCCCTGCCGGAGGGCACGCCGACCATGGCGCCGCGCCCCCATCTGATGCTGCCCGACGGCATCCTGGACACGACCGAGGCCAAGTTTCCGCTCGCCGGCGAAGGGCCGGTGATGGTGCTGTGCCCGGGCGCCGAATACGGGCCCGCCAAGCGCTGGCCAGCGGAAAAGTTCGCGGCCCTCGCCGCGCTGGCGGTGAAGGCCGGCTACCGGATCCGCGTGCTGGGCTCCCCCAAGGACCAGGAGGCGGCCAATATCATCGCCACCGCCAGCGGGGTGGCGGTGGACAATCTGGTGGGGCGCACCAGTCTCATCGAGGCGGCGGCGATCCTCGCCACCGCGGATGTGGTGATCTCCAACGATTCGGGCCTCATGCATGTGGCCGGGGCGTTCGACAGGCGGCTGGTGGTGATCTATGGCGCCTCGTCCGAGAAGATGACGCCGCCGGCCTCGCGCCGCGCCCGCGTGCTGGCGCTCAACCTGTCCTGCCGGCCGTGCCACAAGCGCGAATGTCCGCTCGGCACCCTCGCCTGTCTTGAGGGCATCGCGCCGGAGGACGTGCTCGCCGCCGCCGAAAAGACCGGGCAATGAGGCTGCTCGTCGTCAAGCTCTCCTCCCTGGGCGACGTGGTCCACACCTTCCCCGCCCTCACCGACGCCGCGGCCGCCCTCCCCGGCCTTGACGTGGACTGGGCGGTGGAAGAGGCATTCGCGCCGGTCGCGCGCCTCCATCCCGCCGTGCGCCGCACCATCAGCGTGCCCCTGCGCCGCCTGAAGAAGCATCCGTTCGCGGCCTGGCGCTCGGGCGAGGCGGCGGCGGTGCGTCGGGCGCTGGGTGAAACCCGCTACGACTTGGTCATCGACGCCCAGGGCCTCATGAAAAGCGCCTTGGTCGCCGCCTGCGCCAACGGCCCGCGCCACGGTTTCGACCGGGCGAGCGCGCGCGAGCCGCTGGCGACCCTGCTCTATGCCGAGACCCACCATGTGCCCGAGACCGAGCACATGGCGACGCGCATCCGCAAGCTGTTCGCCGCCGCTCTCGGCTATCGCCTCGACCGGCGGCCTGCCGACACCGGCCTAAGCCCGGCCACGTCGGCGCGGGCGCCCTACCTCGTCTTTCTCCACGGCACCACCTGGCCGACCAAGACCTGGACCCGCGAGGGCTGGCGCGCGCTCGCATCCCATGCCGCCGCCGAAGGGCTCCGGGTGCTCCTGTTCGCCCACGGCGCGGCGGAAACAGCGCGCGCGCGGGCGATCGCCGAAGGTCTGCCGGCGGTGGAGCTGCTGCCGCCCCAATCCCTGGACACCCTCGCGCCACTGTTGCAGGCGGCCGCCGGCGTGGTGAGCGTGGATACCGGCCTCGGCCATCTGGCCGCCGCCTATGGGGTGCCGACACTGGGTCTCTACGGCCCCACCAATCCGCGCCTGACCGGCCTGTTCGGCGCGCGGGTCCGGGAACTGCCGTCGACCCGCGCCTGCGCGCCCTGTGAGAAGGCGCGCTGCCGGATCGCCCCCGACACGCGGGACGGTCCGCCGTGCCTCGCCGACCTTGGGGCAGGCGCGGTGTGGCAGGCGCTGAAGGCGCTGCAAGCGGCGCCCGCCGTGGACAAGAACCGGAAAAGCATGGCACACGAGGCGGGATTGCCCGATCGCTGAGAGGCACCCATTTCATGAAGCGCCAAGTGGCCATGAGCCGCGACATTCTTCTCGTCACCGGCGGGGCCGGTTTCATCGGCTCCAACATCGCCCGCGCGGCCGCAGAGGATGGCTACCGCGTGGTGGTGGCCGACTGGCTGGAGGACGGCCCCAAGTGGCGCAACATCTCAGACATCGCGCTCCATGACGTGATCCGCCCCGAGCGGGTGAACGATTTCGTGGAGAAGGAGGGCGGCCGGCTCGCGGCGGTAGTGCACATGGGCGCCGTGTCCGCCACCACCGAGCGGGACGCCGACAAGATCGTGGCGCGCAACATCCGCGCCAGCCTCGACCTATGGGACCTGTGCGGCCGCAAGAGCCTGGGCTTCATCTATGCCTCGTCCGCCGCCACCTATGGCGACGGCACGGCCGGCTTCACCGACGACGAATCCACCCAGGGCCTGTCCCTGCTGGCGCCGCTCAACCCCTACGGCTGGTCAAAGCTGTTCGTGGACCGGCGCATCATGGCCGATGTCGAGAATGACGCGTCGCGGCCGCCGCAGTTCGCGGGCCTGCGCTTCTTCAACGTCTACGGCCCCGGCGAGGCCCATAAGGGCGACATGCGCTCGGTGGTGCACAAGATCTACCCCGCCGCCGCGCAGGGCGAGAGCGTGACCCTGTTCAAGTCCCACAATCCCGAGTTCGCCGACGGCGGCCAGCTCCGCGACTTCATCCACGTCTCCGACTGTGTGGACGTGGTGCGGTGGCTGCTGGAGAATCCGGATGTGTCCGGCATCTTCAACGTGGGCACCGGCAAGGCGCGCTCGTTCGCCGACCTCGCCCGCGCGGTGTTCGCCGCGCTCGGCCAAGCGCCGCGCATCACCTATGTGGACATGCCCGAGAGCCTGCAGAAGGCCTATCAATATTTCACCGAGGCGGACGTGACCAAGCTGCGCGCCGCCGGCTACAAGCGACCCTTCCTCTCGCTGGAAAGCGGCGTGGAATCCTACGTCAACGAGTATCTGAAGGGCCGCGACGAGGGCATCGGGTGAGAACCCGGTGAGTGTCCATCATGGTTGATCAAGGCGCGCCGCGCATCACCGTCATCGGCGATGTGATGGTGGATCGCTATATCGTCGGCTCGGTCTCGCGCATCTCGCCGGAAGCCCCGGTGCCGGTGCTGGTGCATGGGGCCGAACGCATCGTGCCCGGCGGCGCGGCCAACGTCGCCGCCAATGCCGCCGCCCTCGGCGCGGCGGTGACGCTGGTGGGCCTCGTGGGCGCCGATGCGGAAGCCGCGGCGCTCGCCGGTGCGCTGGCGCCCTATTCGGGCATCGACCTGTCGTGGCTGGTGGCGGACCCGGAGCGGCCCACCATCACCAAGACCCGCGTCATGAGCGGCCGGCAACAGATCGTGCGCATCGACGCCGAGACCCAGGCCCCGCCCTCGCGGGCGGCCTGTGACGCCCTCGTGGCCGCGGCTCAGGCGGCGGTGAAGGGCAGCCGGGTGGTGGTGCTCTCCGATTACGCCAAGGGGGTGCTCAGCGACCTGGTGATCGCCGCCACCATCGCCGCCGCGACGGCGGAAGGCGTGCCGGTGATCGTCGATCCCAAGCGCCGCACTTTCGAAGCCTATCGGGGCGCCAGCCTCGTTACGCCCAACCGGCTGGAACTTGCGGCCGCCACCGGCCTGCCCGACACCACGGACGCCGACGCCGCCCAGGCCGCCGCCGCCGCCGCGGCCCAGTTCGGCGGCGACGTGCTGGTGACCCGCGCCGAAAAGGGCATGACCCTGTGGCGGCGGGAAGGGCGCGTGCTGCATGTGCCGGCGAAGGCGCGGGAAGTGTTCGATGTCTCCGGCGCCGGCGACACCGCGCTCGCGGCCCTCGCGGTCTCCCTGGCCTCCGGCCATGCGCTGGAAACAGCGGTGCATTTCGCCAATGCCGCCGCCGCCGTGGCGGTGGGCAAGGTGGGCACCGCCGTGGTGACGCGCGCGGAGCTGGCGGCGGCGCTCGAAGCCGGCGTGCCGGAGGGCGCGGAGGAAGGCGCCCTCGTCAGCCGCGCGCAGGCGGCCTCCATCATCGCCGGCTGGCGCGCGGCGGGCGCCACGGTGGTGTTCACCAACGGTTGCTTCGACCTGCTGCACCCCGGCCACGTCTCCTTGCTGGAGGCGGCGGCGCGGGAGGGCGACCGGCTGGTGGTGGCCCTCAACACCGACGCCTCGGTGCGCCGGCTCAAGGGCGAAAGCCGGCCGGTGCAGGACGAGGCCGCCCGCGCCCGCGTGATGGGCGCGCTGCGCTGCGTTGATCTCGTGGTGCTGTTCGACGAGGACACGCCCTATGACACCATTGCGGCGCTGAAGCCCGACGTGGTGGTAAAGGGCGCCGACTACCGCGAGGACCAGGTGGTGGGCGGCGACCTTGTAAAAAGCTGGGGCGGCCGGGTGGCCCTGGTGCCCCTGGTCGAAGGCCGCTCCACCTCCGCGCTGGTGGCCAAGGCGCGAGGGTGAGGCGCGGGGTTAGGCCGGGCCATCCGGTTCGGACCCGCGCGAACAGGGAGTTCACCATGCCTGTCATCACCGTTCGCATCGGCAAGGGTCGCCCCATTGAAACCAAGCGTGCCCTTGTCGCGGCGCTCACCCAGGCCGTGGCGGAGACGTTGGACGTGTCGCCCGACTGGGTCACGGTTCTGATCGAGGAATACGACCGGGAAAACTGGGCCACCGGCGGCGAATTGCACGCCGACAAATTCGGTCCCGGCTTCGGAAAGACCGGCACGGTGGAGGTGTGAGGCCACGACCGCCGTCCGCCCGTGCTCATCCGCAATAATCGATGATCTTGCGCACGAAGGCTTCGCAGGCCTCGATCTGGGTCAGGTCCACATATTCGTCCGGCTGGTGCGCCTGCGCGATGGAGCCCGGCCCGCACACCACGGTGGGGATGGCGCCCATCTCCACGAACAGCCCGGCCTCGGTGCCATAGGCCACCTTGGCGTGATCGTTGCGCCCGGCCCAGCGCTTGGCCAGCGTGACGATGGGGGCGGACGGGTCAGCGGAAAGGCCGGGAATGGCACCCGTGATGTGAAATTCGATGCCGGCCTCCGGCGCCCGTTCCTTCATGGCCGGCTCCAGCTCGGTGCGCGCATGATCGATGATCTCGGCCACCAGAGCGTCGATGTCCTCCTCCGGCAAGGCCCGCACCTCCCAGTCCATCACCGCGTGATCGGGCACGATGTTGAGCGCCGTGCCACCGTGCAGGGTACCCACATGGGCGGTGGAAGTCGGGATGTCATAGAGCGCATCCCGCCGCCCCTCGCGCAGCAGCCGCGCGCCCAGGGCCGTGACCCGCGCCGCGATCAGGGCCGCCACCTCCACCGCATTCACCAGTTCCGGCGCCCGGGAGGAATGGCCGCCCCGGCCGGTGACGCGGGTGCGCAGGGAGCGCTTGGCCTTGTGGCCGACCACCACCTGCATCGAGGTCGGCTCGCCGACGATGCAGCCTTCCGGCCGATAGCCCCGCGCCACCATGTGGGCGAGCATCGGCCGCACCCCCAGGCATCCCACCTCTTCGTCATAGGACAGGGCCAGATGGATGGGCTTTTTCAGCGTCCGCGCCTGCATCTCCGGAACCAGCCCCAGGCAGACGGCGAGAAAGCCCTTCATGTCGCAGGCGCCCCGGCCATAAAGGCGGCCGTCCCGCGCGGCGAGGGTGAAGGGATCGCTGGTCCAGTCCTGGCCGTCCACCGGCACCACGTCGGTGTGCCCCGACAGCACGATGCCGGGCACCTCGCGCGGACCGATGGTGGCGATGAGCGCCGCCTTTCCCTGCGCCACGTCGTCCACCCGCTCGAAGGCGACGGAACGGGCGCGAAAGAAATCCTCCACCGCCGCCACCAGCGACAGGTTGGAATTCCGGCTGGTGGTGTCGAAGCCGATGAGGCGCGCAAGCCACTCCAGCGTCAGGTCGGCCGCCATCAAAGTCTCCGCGTCATGGTCGGTCCACCAATTATAGCCGCGAGACCCGTCCTGGCAGTGCACAAAATTCGGCCGGCGGTTGCGGTCCCAACAGTCGCCGCTAGTGTCGGCACGCACGGGAGCACGCATTCCTTGATGGCAAGCGGCAGCGGGATGAATCAGCAGGCCCCATCTCTCACACGGGAGGGCACGGCGTGACCCGCCTTGTCCTGGTGCTGGGCGGCGCCCGCTCGGGCAAGAGCGGATATGCGGAACGCCTCATCACCGCCACCCCCGACCCCTGGGCCTATCTTGCGACCGCCGAGGCGCTGGATGCCGAGATGGCCGAACGCATCACCCTCCACCAGGCCCAGCGCGCGGCCGGCTGGCAGACCCATGACACCCCCCTCGCCCTCGCCGGCGCCCTCGATGCCCTGCCGCCCGAGCAGCCCGCGCTGGTGGATTGCCTGACCCTCTGGCTCACCAACCACCTGCTCGCCAACCACGACCTCGAGGCCGAGACCGCCGCCCTGGAGGCGGCCCTGGCGCGGCGCAGCGGGCTGACCGTCTGCGTCGCCAACGAGGTCGGACTCGGCATCGTGCCCGACAACGCCCTCGCCCGGCGCTTCCGCGACGCCGCCGGGCGGCTCAACCAGCGCCTGGCGCAGCGGGCGGATCAGGTGGTGTTCATGGTCGCCGGCCTGCCCATGATGGTGAAGGCCGGCTGAGCGCTCACATCAGCCCGGCGAGGACGACCCCGGCCAGCGCCAGCGCCACCAGCAGGCCATCGGCCCGGCGATAGAGCCGCAGGGCGGCCCGGATGTCGGCGGCGGTCGCCGCGCGCCGGCCCTCGCCCATGAAAGCGTCTTCGGTGAAGACGCCGCCATAGACCTTCGGCCCGTTCAGTTGCAGGCCCAGGGCGCCGGCCATGGCGGCCTCGGACCAGCCGGCATTGGGCGAGCGATGGCATGGGGCGTCGCGCCGCATGGCGATGAAGGCCGCGCGCGGCGAAGCCCCCGGCAGCAGAGCGGCGGCGCCGATGAGAAGGGCGCCCGCAAGGCGCGACGCCGGAAGATTCACATAATCGTCGCAGCGCGCCGCCGCCCAGCCGAAGGCCGCGTGGCGGGGCGTGAGATGTCCGATCATGCTGTCGGCGGTGTTGAGCGCCTTGTAGACCGCGCCGCCGGCAAGCCCGCCCACGCACATCCACAGCGCCGGCGCGACAATGCCATCCGAAAAATTCTCGGCGAGGCTCTCGATGGCCGCCCGCGCCACGCCTGCTTCGTCCAGCCGCTGCGGATCGCGACCCACGATATGCCGCACCGCCTCGCGCCCCGCCTCCAGCCCGCCGGTCTCCAGCGCGGTCGCCACCCGCTCCACATGCCAATGCAGGGAGCGCTGGGCGACGAAGGCGCTTCCGACGACGCCCGCGACGATCCAGCCGAACGGCAGAAAGCCCAGGGCGCGCTCCACCAGCAAGGCGGGAACCCCGGCCACGGCCACCAGCACGGCAACCGTCGCCACGCCGAGAAGACGCCGCCGGCGATCGGAGAATTCCGGCCGGTTCCAGGCCTGGTCGAGCCGCGCGATCAGGGCGCCGATCCAGATCACCGGGTGGCCGAGGTGCCGCACCAGGATCTGCGGATAGCCGAGCGCCGCCTCGACCATCAGGGCCACCGCCGTGATGTGGAATCCCATGCCTCGACCATTGCCCCCGATTCGTGTCACCCACCTGTCGCTTACCGCGCGCCGGAGAGCCGTTCCACAACAGAGCGCGGCAACTTGCGGGAATCCGGTACCGCCGGGAAGGCGGGGGCGTCCGGGAACCGGTGCGGCGCGACATTTATTGCTGCGATAGGACGCGATCCCGCCCTAATATGCCGCGAGGCGGCACGGACGGATCGGGCGGCACAGATGAATCGGCTGGAGGCAAGTCAGCCATGAGCATTGTGCAACGAGTGACGGAACTGCCGCCCCTGAACGCAAGCAAGCCTCCACGCGTGGCGGAAGGGATACGAGTCTATGCGGTGGGGGACATCCACGGCGAGATCGACATCCTGCGAAACCTGCACCGGCAGATGGAAGCCGATCAGGCCGCCCATCGCAACCGGATCCAGCAGGAAATCTACCTCGGCGACATGGTGGACCGCGGACCAGACAGCGCGGCGGTGCTCTCCACCCTGATCGAACGGCGCCGCGCGCGCGGCACCATCTGCCTTTCCGGCAACCATGAGGACATGATGCTGGAGGCACATCGCGGCCTTGCGGCATTCATCCACTGGATCGCGCTCGGCGGGTTGCCGGCGGTCCTTTCATACCTGCCGGAACTCGCGCCGGTGGTGGGCGAACTGGAGGTACGCGAGCTTTGGGACCGCTGGCGCCGCGCCATCCCCGAAGCCCACCTCACGTTCCTGCACAGCCTTTCGGTGACCCATGTGTGCGGCGACTACCTTTTCGTGCATGCCGGCGTCCGGCCGGGCGTGCCGGTCGAGGCGCAGAGCCGGCACGATTGCCTGTGGATCCGCCATGACTTCCTCAGATCCGAGGAAACGTTCAGCCATGTGGTGGTTCACGGCCACACGCCGGCGCCGGTGCCGGAGCTCCGCGCCAACCGCATCGGCATCGACACCGGCGCGGTGTTCACCGGGCGCCTGACCTGCCTCGTCCTCGACGGCAGCGAGCAGACTTTACTCTCCACCTGAAGCGCCCGGTCACGGCCCGCGTCACCGGTGACACGACCGGCGGCATCGTGCTTCACTGACGCCAGGAGGAGACCGGCGCCATGTTCATCGCATTCTTCGAGGCCCTGAAGGCGGCCGGCGTTCCGGTGTCCGTGCGCGAGTATCTCACCCTCATGGAGGCCATGGATCGGGACCTTGCCGGGCGGCAGGTAGAAACGTTCTACTATCTCGCCCGTGCCAGCTTGGTGAAGGACGAGCGCCATCTCGACAAGTTCGATCAGGTGTTCGGCCACTGCTTCAAGGGCCTGGAAGCCGCCGTGGGCGAAGAGGCCCATGCCATTCCCGCCGAGTGGTTGCGCAAGCTGGCGGAAAAGCACCTGACGGATGAAGAGAAGAAGCAGATCGAGGCCCTCGGCGGGCTCGACAAGCTCCTGGAAACCCTGGCCGAGCGGCTGAAGGAACAGAAGGCGCGCCACCAGGGCGGCAACAAATGGATCGGCACCGGCGGCACCTCGCCCTTCGGCGCTTACGGCTACAATCCCGAAGGCGTCCGCATCGGCCAGGACGGCAATCGCAATTTTCGCGCGGTGAAGGTCTGGGACAAGCGGGAGTTCCGGGACCTCGACGACCAGGTGGAGCTCGGCACCCGCAACATCAAGGTGGCGCTGCGGCGCCTGCGCAAATTTGCTCGGGTGGGCGCGGCGGAGGAACTGGACCTCGACGGCACCATCCGGCAGACCGCCCGCGCCGGCTATCTCGACGTAAAGCTGCGCCCGGAACGGCGCAATGCGGTGAAGGTGCTGCTGTTCCTGGACGTCGGCGGCTCCATGGACTGGCACATCGCCCAATGCGAGGAGCTGTTCTCGGCCGCGCGCTCAGAGTTCAAGTATCTGGAGCATTTCTATTTTCACAATTGCGTCTACGAGACCGTCTGGCGCTCCAACGCCCGGCGCTCCAGCGAGCGCATTCCCCTTGAGAACGTGCTGCACACCTATAGCAGCGACTATAAATTGATTTTCATCGGGGACGCCTCCATGGGGCCTTATGAGGTCCTGTATGCCAACGGCTCAGTGGAGCACAACAATCCCGAGCCGGGCAAGGCGTGGCTTGGCCGGCTGCTGGCCACCTACCCGCGCGCGGTGTGGCTCAACCCCGTACAGGAAAACCATTGGAGCTACACGGACTCCATCCGCCTGATCGGCCACATCATGGAGAACCGCATGTTCCCCCTCACCGTCGAGGGCATCGACGCCGCCATGCGGGAACTGACCTGACACCCTGCCCCCGCCACAATGCGGAAGGAACAGACGCCACAAGAAAAAAGGCGCCCCCAAGGGCGCCTTTTCCAACTCGCGATGGGCTGAACGCGGGCTCAAGCGGCCGGACGCGTGGCCTTTTCGACCGAAGACTTGATCGGCTCCGACGATTCGGCCGCGACCTTCTGCGCCAGGGTCGTGAGATCCTTCGCCTGGACGGTGGCGGTCTCGAACTGCTTGCGGGCGTGGCCGGTGGACAGCTCCACCGCCTCGGCAAGGCTCTTGCTCTGCAGCAGGGAGCTGAAATAGTCGAAGGTGGAGTTCACGTTCGACTGCATGGCCTCGAGCACCTTGGCATTGTACTCGGCCACGCCCTTGCTGGCGGTGGTGTAGGTATCCTCGAGGGTGGCATTCACCTGCTCGGCGGACACCTTCAGCTTGTCGTAATTCTCGCGCAGGGTGGCAAGGCCCTTCTCGGCGATCTCGCGCACCGCCGGCGGCACCTCGACAGGAGGAATGCCGTTCGCCGAAAACGCCTTTTTCGCTGCTTCAATCTGGTCCTGGTATGCCTTGATGAAGGAGTCGCTCATGTCATCCTCGGGCCGAGCGCGGGGTCGTGTCGCATAAAAAGGCAAGCCTCTCCGCCAGAACCCCGTTCGGAAGCCCCCCTCCCCGCATTCAGGGCGCATCCAGAACAGCGAAAGACCGGTCACAAGCTGGAATGAGAGGGGCCTTGCCCTGACGACCTTTTACATAGCCGAAGGTGAGGTGCGGCGCAAAAGTAATCTTGCGCCGCACAATGAAAACAAAGACTCGGTAAATGGCTCAGGGCTTCTGATTGGGGTCGAGGGCCTCGGTGGCTTTCGCCTTGGCTTCATTGACCACGCTCTCGCCGACCGTCTTGAGGTCCTGCGCCGCACTCTGCGCGCTCTTGGCGGCGGCCGCGGAGAGCTCTTTCACCCGTTCCGCCAGGGCGCGGGCGCGCTCGTCCAGGGTGCGCGCGGTGGTTTCGCCAAGGGCCTTGGCATCGGCGCCCAGGGCCTTCGCCTGCTCGGACACCTTCTGCACCTGGGTGGAAAGGAACTCCGCCTGGAAGCTCAGCAGTTCTTGCGGCGTCTTCGCCGACATCAGCTTCTGCAGGAAGTCGAACCCGGACTCCATGTTGGCTTCCATGAGGCCAATGGCCTTCTGCCGCAGATCGTTGACCCCGGCGCACACTTCTTCGAGCTGCCCCTCGCTCTGGCCGACCGCGTCGCGCGCGTTCTTGAAGAGTGTCTCGAACGCCTCGCGGGCCTGGGCGACATTCTTTTCCGCGACCGCACGCACTTCCGCGGGCAGTTCGAGATTCGGACCGAACTTCGTCATGGCGCTTACTCCTCGGGCTTGGGGACGGCGCGGGCGGCCGTGCCGCTCGAATATTAGTATGCGCCCTCCCGTCTTCGCCAATATGAAAATGGACGCAATATCCACGCGATTGCGTCCGTGTTAACCGTTTTGGCGCATGCTCGGCCTCCACTGGGATTCACGAGACCGCCCCGCGCGGCGGCCATTGCGGACGGGACATGATGACGGAGACGAAGGCCCGCGCGCTCGATTTGACAGACCCCCGCCTCGCGCCGCTCCGCCGTGACGACCTCCCGTCCTTCCTGGTGGATGCCGCGACCGCCGCGGTGCTCGCCGTAACCGCCGCCTGCGGACGTTTTGGCATTGGGGTCGACCACCGCCTGCCGCCGCAGATCACGGAAACGGTGCGCGCGCTGGCCGGTGGCCGGACCCATGCCCATGGCGCCGCCCTGGTGCGCCTGCGGCTGCCGCGCAGCCTCACGCCGCGGGTGTTTCGCGGGCTCGTGCTCGACCTCGAAGGGGGGCCGGTGGTGCTTCTCGCCGATCCCTCCGCGCTCCTCGACGATCCCGCCTTCAGCGTGGAAGCCGGCGCCCCAGCGCCATCCGCCCCACCACGGGGGGGCCTCGAAGCCCTCGACCCGGCCGTGCGCTTCACCTTCGAGACCGACGCCGACGACCGGATTCTCGCGCTCTCGCCCGCGCTCGCCATGGCGCTGGGCGCCCGCGCCGATGCCTGGAACGGCTCCAGCTTCCCGGCATTGGAGGACGCAGGCCGCATCGTCTCCGGCCGGGCGCTCGCCGACGCCCTGGCCACCGGCACCAGCTTTTCCGGCGTCCGCGTCACGGTGCCCGGCACGCCGATCCTCGACCTGGAGCTTGGCGGCGTGCCGCTGTTCGACGCGGCGCGACGCCGGGTGGCCACCCGCGGCTTCGGCGTGCTGCGCCGCTGGACGGTGAGGCCCGAGCCGGCGCCGACCACATGCGAAATCGCGCCTGATGACGATGTCCGCATGTCCCAGGCCGCCGGCACCGCCCCCATGGATCGCGACCTGGAACAGACGCTCGCGCGCGCCGCCGGGCGTTCCGCCGCCCGCGCCATGGGCCGTTCACTGTCCAACGTGCTGCCCTTCAACGGGCTGACGCCCCGCGAGAGCAATTATTTCGACGAGATCGGCCGCACCCTGGAAGCCGCCATGCGGTCCGACGCACCGCGCGATGAGCCCGGACCGACCACCGAGCCCCCCTCGCCGCCGCCCTCCCCGTCCGGCCTCGACGTGCTCGACGCGCTGCCCGTCGCCACCTTGCTCGCGGATGGCGCGCACCTCGCCCACGCCAACCGCACCTTCCTGCAATGGACCGGCTGGCCCGATGTCGCCGCCGTTCGCGACGCGGGCGGGCTCGACGGGGTTCTGCACACCGACCCGGATGGTGAAAGCCGCCTTCTGGCGGCCGACGGTCATGAATGGCCCGTGGATACCAGCGAATCGGCCGCCGACTTCTACGCGCCCGGAGCCCGCCTCCACCTGCTGCAACGGCGCGCGGACGAAGACATCCTTCCGCTTCCGCCGGAGCTGTCGGATCCGCGGCGCGACGCCCTCGACCTCGTGCCCTGGCCGGTGCTGCTGATCGACGCCGCCCATCGCATCCTGTTCGCCAACCGCGCGGCGGAAGTCCGCCTCGGCTTTGCCGCCAGTGAGTTGGAGCACGAGCCCATCACCATTGTCATCGCCCCCGAGGCGCGGGGCGAGGCGATTGGCTGGCTCGACCGCGCCGCGGCGGGCGAGAACGACAACCGCCCCCTGGTGCTGGCGCTGCGTCCGCGGGACGGCGAGGCGTTTCGCGCCCTGGCCGCGCTGGCCGCCGTGGGCGAAGGCACCGGACAGACCTGCGTGGTGCTCGGCCCCGAGCCGTCCCCTGAAGCCGACACCGAGGTCCGCACCACCGCATCCGCCCCGCCGGAGCCGCGCGGCGTGTCATGGAGCGGCGCGGACAACGACGGCGGCACGGCACCTGAGGCCGTCGCTCGGATCTTGTCCCCGGCGGCCGAGCCGACACGCGCCGCCGCTGGAGAGGACGTGCCGCCGGCCCTGCATCTGGTCGCCCGGCGGCTGGCCGAGAGCCTCGGCCCCTCTTTCTCGACCCTCGCCGACTATGCGCCCGACGACGCGCCCGACCTTCCGGGGCCGGTGCGAGACGCTCTGGAGCGCGTGCAAGGCAGCCTTGACGACCTCGCGGCGCTGGCCGCGCCCCTGGCCGAGACGGATGGAAGCGCCACCGATGTGGCCACCGTCGTCCGCACCGCCCTGGCCCACGCCCTCCCCCTCGCCCGCCGGCGCCATGTGGCGGTCCGCACCGACATCAGCGCGGTGCCGCAGATCGTGACCCGGCCCGCGCGGCTCGCGCGCCTGGTTCGCCTCTTGATCGAGGAAGCCCTTGATGGCGCCCCGCCGGATACCGCCATCGCGGTGTCCCTGCTCTGTGACGCCGAAGCCGACGCGGCTCCCGTCATGCTCCAGGTCAGCGACGCGGGCCAGCCGGTGGACGAAATCGGCCTGGAGGCGGCGTGCGACCCCACGGCCCCATCCGTGGGCAGCGACCGCTTCAGCCGCGCCGGACGCCCCCTGCGCTACGCCCGGCTTGCGGCGGAGGCGGCCGATCTCGGCGCCGCGCTCACCCTGCGCCGCGGGCAAGCGAGGGGCATGACAAGCCTCCTCAGTCTGCCGCGATAGTCCGCGCCCCACGCGCGTCGACGAAGACCTTGGCGGCGGGACGTCCGCAGGGAGCGGCGCCGCGCGGATCACCACGGCGCCCCTTCAGCCACGTCATGGCCCCGCGAGCGGCATCGGCTACCGCGCCGACTTTAGATTTCCTCTGAAACGTGGCTCAACCGCTTTCCGCTGTTGACGAGACCGCGCACCATCTGCGTAAATTGATAATCAGAAGCAGTTCTTTTTGAAGTTTTCCAAACGACTTGATCTGGGCCGCACCATGATCGTGTGTTCATGCAATGTCTTTTCAGACCGGCAGGTGATTGACGCCGTTTCCGGCGCTCAGGGCATGCGCACGCCTGGCGAGGTCTATCGATGCCTGGGCTGCGCGCCCCAATGCGGGCGCTGCGCCCGCACCATCCGCGCCCTCATGGATCAGGTGCAGGCCAATGGGTGCGGCCAGTGCGGGGAGGACTGCTCCGCGGCCGGGCTGAGCGGATTGGTCGCCGCTGAATAATCCCTCGACAGAGGCCCTTTGCCACCGTAACGGTCTTCCGGTACGGTGGTTTCCTAGTGTTGATTTCAGATTAGAAGTGGTCTAACACTGATTCAAAATCACAATTGACGTGCCCAAAATCACGTTCGACGTGCCATTGCAGGTACCAAGGAGCACACTATGAAGGGCGATCCGAAGGTCATCGAGTACCTCAACCGAGGGCTACGATCGGAGTTGACCGCCATCAATCAGTACTGGCTCCATTACCGCATGCTCGACAATTGGGGCTACAAGGCCCTGGCGAAGAAGTGGCGCGCGGAATCCATCGAAGAGATGGTGCACGCCGACAAGTTCACCGACCGCATCCTCTTCCTCGAGGGTTTCCCGAACATGCAGGTGCTCGATCCGCTGCGGATCGGCCAGGACGTGAAGGAAATCCTCGACGCCGATCTGGCGGCCGAACTGGACGCGCGCGCCCTCTACCAGGAAGCCGCGACCTACTGCCATTCGGCCAAGGATTACCCGAGCCGCGACCTCTTCGAGGAGCTGATGGCGGACGAGGAAGGCCACATCGACTTCCTTGAGACGCAGCTTGACCTGGTGGCCAAGCTCGGCTTGCAGCTCTACGCGCAGCACCACATCGGCGAGCTCGACAAGGACTGAGTCGCGCGCCCATCGGTTGTTCCGCCAAGAAAACCCGGCCTCGCGCCGGGTTTTTTGTCTTGAGTACCTTGCCTTGAGTGCTCAGCCTCGCGCACCCGGATCGGCCTGATGGCGCCCTCGTCCCGCGTGCACCGGACCCTGTTCGGCCCAGGCCATGAAAGCGACACAGAAACAAACGAAGGTGCCCGCCATCTGAAGCGCTTTCGGGGACCGGTGCGCACTTCGGTGCCATGCGGTCGCGGCCTTCCGGATCGTGGTGGCGCCGGACAAGCGCCGACAATGGCGGAGGTGCCATGCCCTTCCCGAAATCCGATCATTCGAGAGTGGATTGTTGAGACTGGGCGAAAACACGCGCCGCGTCGCGCTGGTCGGCACAGCCATCGGCGGGCTCGCCGTTCTGGTGCTTGTCGCAGCCCTGGTGGTGGTGCCCCTGTTCGTGCCTGCGGCCGAGTTGCGCCGCGCCGCCATCGCCGCGGTAGCGGGAACCACGGAACGCGGTGTTACCATCTCCGGCGAGCCGGTGCTGCGCCTGCTGCCGTCTCCGCGCGTGGAACTGCGCAAGGTCACGTTCGCGCTGCCGCAAGGACAGTCGCTTGAGGCGGATGCGGTGGTCAGCCGTATCAGCCTGTGGCCACTGCTGTTCGGGCGCATCGTGGTCTCGGAAGTCACCCTGGAAAGCCCGTCCCTGGTGCTGACCGGGGAGCACCAGACGCCGCAATTGGGCATTGAGCCTTTCCTCTCCGGCGCGAATGGGCCGGAATTGCGGATCGTGGACGGCACCATTGCGTGGCGCTCGGAGAGCGGCCTCACCCGGGAACTCGTCAGCGGAATCGTGGGCAGTCTCGATCGCATCACGGCGGGACAGGGCATCACGGTCAGCGCGGTGTTCGACTGGCGCGGCGGCGCTGTCGAGGCGCACCTGTCCGTGGACGACATGAAGGCCTTTCTGGGCGGGATGCCCACACCCACCCGCGCGGCCCTGATCTCAAACACCGCCAGCATCCGCTTCCGTGGGCAGGCCAGCTTCGGCACGGCTCCCGCCGCCGAGGGCACCCTCACCGCCGATGCCGATTCCCTGCGCGCCTGGCTCACCTGGGTGGGCATCACCCCGCCCACCAGCCGTGGCCTGAGCGCCTTCGCCCTCAATTCCCATGTGGTGCTCGAGGGCGGTATTCTCTCCTTCACCGATACCGCCCTTGATCTCGACAGCAACCGCAGTGAAGGTGGCCTGCTCGTGAAACTCGACGGCGGCCGGCCGGTGATCCAGGGAACCTTTGCGGCCGAGAAGCTCAACCTCAACCCCTACGGGCACATGCGCCTCACCAGCGACAGCGGCCGGGAGTGGGCTCGCGACCCCTTCGACCTTTCTGCTCTCGCGGCCTTCGACCTGGACTTGCGCCTGTCCGCCGGACAGGTCACCGCGGAGGACACCACCTTCACCACGGTGGCCGCGAGCGCGGTGCTCTCCAATGGGCGTCTGGCGCTGGCCCTCGGCCAGACCAGCGGCTGGAACGGCATGCTGCGGGGCACCGCCACCTTGACCCCGCTCCGGTCGGCACGGAGCGCCGACGGACATGGCCTTTCGGTCCGCATCGAAGCGGAATGCACGGACATTTCCCTGGAGCAGGCGCTCGACGACCTGGCCGGCATCGGCACGTTCGAGGGGACCGGGACGCTCCAGTTCGACCTTCAGGGTGAAGGCCGCAACGCCCACGAGGTCGCCCAAAGCCTGATGGGCACGGTAGCCCTCGCCAGCGGCGGCGGCGACATCGTGGGCTTTGACGTGGCCCAGGTGCTCCGGCGAATCGAACGACGCCCTCTGTCGGGAGCCGCCGACCCGCGCGGCGGCCGCACCCCCTTCACCCAGCTTGCGGTGAAGGCCAGCCTGCGCCATGGCCTCGCCACGCTCAGCGCCATGTCCATCGACGGCAAGCAGGTGCACCTCGACATGGCTGGCACCATCGATGTGGCCCAGCGCACCCTCGACCTGTCCGGCGAAGCCGCCCTGAAGACCAGCCCCAAGGCCAGCGATCCCAAAGCCGACGACCTCCAGGACATCGCTTTGCCGTTCGTGGTGGAAGGCCCGTGGGCATCGCCGCGCATCATGGCCGACCCTGTCAGCCTCATCGAGCGTTCGGGCGCGGCCCAGCCGTTGCTGGAAGCGGTGAAGAGCCACAAGGCAGGTGTCGCCCTGCACACCGTGATCGAGAAACTGGTGAAGCCGATCAGCCCGTCGCCGGTGGATGCCGCTGGCGCGGCGAACTGAAAGCCGCCTGTCCGCCCACCGTTCCGGCCCTATTGGGCGGCGGACGCCTCCCGCGGGCGGCGCACCGGGCGAATTGCGTCCTGGCGCAGCCGGGCGAAGACCAAATGGTCCTCCCACACCCCGTTGATGCATAGATACTGGCGCGAATAACCCTCGCGCATGAAGCCGCAGCCTTCCAGCAGGCGGATGGAGGGCTGGTTGCCGGGCATGCAGGCGGCTTCCACCCGATGCAGGTGCAGCACCTCATGGGCGACCGGCAGAACCGCGGTCACCGCCGCCTTCATGTAGCCTTGCCCCGCGAAGTCCGCCCCCATCCAATAGCCGAGGCTCGCCGCCTGGCATACGCCGCGCCGCACATTGGACAAGGTGAGTCCCCCAACCAATTGGTGGTCGGACCGGCGGAACACGAAGAGTGGGTAGGCTTCATCCGCCATCATGTCGCGCGCATAGCGACGCAACCGGCGGCGGAAAGCACCGCGGGTCAAATCGTCCGCCGGCCAGATCGGCTCCCAGGGGGTCAGGAAGGCCCGGCTCGCCGCGCGGACATCGCACCAGACGGGAAAGTCCTTCATCTGCGGTACGCGCAGATACACCCTCTCGCCCTCGATGGTCGGCAGAACGTCCGGTGCGAAGAGCGTACTCAGCGGCCACATGATCGACGCACTCGCAGCTTCGTCAGTTCCACCTGGACCGCCCGACCGCCGTTCCGGCGGCATCGGACGATCCGCGAGCCCTGCCATGCGGGCACAAACCGCGCCCGCTAGCCCCTCAGGCGTTCCACCGCCCGCGCCGCTGGCGCCAACCCGGACTCGGGACCGAGGGCGGTCAGGGTGGGTCGGCCCCGTGCAACCAGAGTTTGCGCTGCTTGCCGCACCATCGCAACATCCACGGCATCCACCTTGGCCACGATTTCGTCCACCGGGATCACCCGACCGAAACCAAGGATCTGCCGCGCAAGCTGGTCGGCGCGCGCGCCGGAGCTTTCGAGCGCGGCGAGCAGTCCCACCTTCATCTGCGCCTTGGCGCGCGCCACTTCGACCTCGGTGATGGTTTCGCCGGCCGCGAACAGCTGGTCGATGACCGCCTCCGACAACTCGCCCACGTCACCGGTGTCGGTGCCGGCATAGATGCCGAACAGGCCGGTATCCGCATAGCTCCAGTGGAAGGAATAGATGGAGTAGCACAGCCCCCGCTCCTCCCGCACATCCTGGAACAGGCGCGAGGACATGCCCCCGCCCAAGACGTTCGTGAGCACCTGGAGCGCGTGATAGTCGCCGTGGTGGTAGGAGCAGCCTTCCAGCCCGATGAGCACATGCACCTGCTCCAGCTCGCGCGGAGCAAGCTGGATGCCGCCGGTATAAGCGGCCTTCGGCAGCTCCGGCTTGGCCGCGCCGCCGACCGACTTCAGCCGCGCCGCCGCCTCCGCCACCACCTGCTGATGATCGACCGCCCCGGCGGCGGCGACCACCATGCGCGGCCCGCGATAGGTGCGGCTGAGGTAGGCGCCGAGCTGGTCGCGGTTGAAGCCGCGCACCGTCTCCGGCGTGCCGAGGATGGAGCGGCCCACCGCCTGCCCCGGAAAGGCCTGCTCCTGGAACAGGTCGAACACCAGGTCGTCGGGCGTGTCCATGACGGCCCCGATCTCCTGGACGATCACCCCCTTCTCCCGCGCCAGCTCGTCGGCGGCGAAGGCGGGCTCGGTGAGGATGTCGGCGAGGATGTCGAGGCCGAGGGGCACATCTTCCCCCAGCACGCGCACATTGTAGCTGGTCTGTTCCACCGAGGTGGCGGCGTTGATGTCGCCGCCCACCTGCTCGATCTCCTCGGCGATGCGGCGGGCCGAGCGGCGGCGCGTGCCCTTGAAGGCCATGTGCTCCAAGAGGTGCGAGATGCCGTGCTCGTCCTCGTTCTCGTCGCGGGCGCCGGTGCCTACCCAGATGCCGAGGGAGGCGGTGCCCAGATGCGTCATGGAATCGGTGACGACGGTGATGCCGTTGTCGAGGGTCGAAATCTCTACGCCCATCATCTGCCTCAGGCTGCGGCGCCAGCGGCGATGCGGGCGCGGCCGCGAATGAAGGCCTCCACGGCAGCAAGGTCGTTGGGCAGCACGGTGACGGTTTCCCGCCGGGTCATCAGGTCCGCCATGTGGGGCGGCAGCGGCGGCCGATGTCCGGTGGCGGCGGCCACCGCATCGGGGAACTTGGCGGCATGGGCGGTGGACAACACCACCTGCGGCACGGTAGCGAGATGCTCCACCTTGTCCGCCACGGAGAGGCCCACCGCAGTGTGCGGGTCCACCAGGTAGCCGGCGCTCTTGTAGAGCTTGGCGATGGTGGCCGTGGTTTCCGGCTCGTCCGCCCGCGCGGCGGAGAAATCGGCGGCAATGGCGGCGAGCGCCGGCTGCGGCAGCGTGAAACAGCCCGACTGGGCGAGCGCGCCCATGAGCTGGCGGATGACGGCGGCGTCGCGGTCCACCGCCTCGAACAGCAGACGCTCGAAATTGGACGAGACCTGAATGTCCATGGAGGGCGAGAGGGAGGGGGTTACGCCCTTCACCTCGTAGCGGCCGGTGTCGAGGGTGCGCACCAGAATGTCGTTCACATTGGTGGCGATGGTGAGATCGCGGATGGGCAGGCCCATCTTCTTGGCCACCCAGCCGGCGAGGATATCGCCGAAATTGCCGGTGGGCACCACGAACGACACCTCGCGATGGGGCGCGCCGAGCGCCGTCGCCGCGTAGAAGTAATAGCCCACCTGGGCCACGATGCGGGCCCAGTTGATGGAGTTCACGCCCGCCAGCGCAAGCTGATCGCGGAAGGCGTGGTGATTGAACATGGCCTTCACCAGGCCCTGGCAGTCGTCGAACGTGCCCTCCACCGCGATGGCGTGCACGTTGGGCGAGGCCACGGTGGTCATCTGCCGCCGCTGCACCTCGGACACGCGGCCGTGCGGAAACAGGATGAACACATCCACCGCGTCGCAGACGCGAAACGCCTCGATGGCGGCGCTGCCGGTGTCGCCGGAGGTGGCGCCGACGATGGTGGCGCGGGCGCCGCGGGCGTTGAGCACATGGTCCATCAGCCGCGAGAGCAGCTGCATGGCCACATCCTTGAAGGCCAGGGTCGGCCCGTGGAACAGCTCCAGCACGAACCGGTTGGGCGCCACCTGCACCAGGGGCGCCACCGCCGGATGACGGAAGCCCGCATAGGCATCCGCGATCATCAAGTCGAGCGCGCGCTCGGGCAGCGCATCGCCCACGAACGGCGCGATCACCGCCTTGGCCACGACGGGATACGGCTTGCCGGCAAGGGCGGCGATGGCCTCGGGCGACAGGGTCGGCCAGGTCTCGGGCACATAGAGCCCGCCATCGCGGGCAAGCCCAGCGAGCAGGGCGTCGGAAAAGGACAGGGCCGGGGCTTCGCCGCGAGTGGAAACGTAACGCAAAAGGTCCTCGCCGGAGTTCTTGCCGCCGCGTTCGGGGGCGGCGTGACCACGCAGCCTAAACGCAAGCCGCCGCGCGCGAAAGGCTTCGCCGCCGAATGCCCGACGGCAGGGCGCAGCGATAGCCGATTCGCACCGCGTCCGAACCCCGCCCGGCCCCATCGGCGGCCCCGCGCACGCACGCTCTTGACAGGCGCGGCCATAATTGTACTGATTGGTACGTAACAAACCAATCGGTATCAATCATGACCCAGCGCCCCCCGCTTCCGCCCTTCACCGCCGAGACCGCCGCCCAAAAGGTGCGGCTGGCGGAAGATGCCTGGAACACCCGCGATCCGGAGCGGGTGTCCCTCGCCTACACCCCCGACAGCCGCTGGCGGAACCGGTCCGACTTTCTCGCCGGCCGCGCGGCCATCGTCGCCTTTCTTGCCGCCAAGTGGCAGCGGGAGCAGGACTACCGCCTCATCAAGGAATTGTGGGCCCATGCGGACAACCACATTGCCGTGCGCTTTCAGTATGAGTGGCGCGACGGGGCGGGCGCCTGGTTCCGCTCCTACGGCAACGAGCAATGGGAATTCGACGAGAACGGCTTGATGCGGCGGCGCGAAGCCTCCATCAACGACGTGCCGATCCGGATCGAGGAGCGCAAGTTCCTGTGGCCGGCGGGGCCCCGCCCGGCGGACCATCCGGGCCTCACCCAATTGGGGATGTGATGGCGCGGATCGTGATGGAGCGGGGGGATGTCGTGCCCCTCCTCGGCGAAGTGTTCCGGGAACACGGCTTCGAGGGGGCAAGCCTTGCCGCCATCACGGCCCGCACCGGCCTTGGCAAGGGCTCGCTGTATCATTTCTTTCCCGGCGGAAAGGAAGAGATGGCCGCCGCCGTGCTGGCCGAGATCGACGGCTGGTTCGAGGCCCAGGTCTTCGCCCCCCTGCGCGAGGGCGCGGATGCGCCGAGCGCGATCCGGGACATGCTGGCGAAGGTGGATGCCTATTTCCGCTCGGGACGGCGGGTATGCCTCGTGGGCGTGTTCGCCCTCGGCGAGGTGCGGGACCGCTTCTCGGACCAGGTCGAGGGTTATTTCGCCGCGTGGCGCGACGCCCTCGCCGGCGCCCTGCGCCGCGCGGGACGATCGGAAGCGGATGCCGCCGAGCAGGCGGAAGAGGCCGTGCTCGCCATCCAGGGCGCGCTGACCCTCGCCCGCGCGCTGCGCGATCCGGAGGTCTTCACCCGCACCCTGGAGCGCCTGGGCCGCCGCCTGCTCGCCTGAGCGCGAACGGCCCGCGCCCAAGACAAAGGGCCGGGACGTGCCCCGCCCTGGTCACCCCCCGAAGCGGATCAGGAGGCCTTGGCCTTCTGCACGAGGCGCGGCGCGTAGACGTGTTCCGGACCGGGGAACGCGCGCGCGCGCACCTCGTCCGCGTAGGTGGCCACGGCCTTTTCGATCTCCGGACCCATGTTGGCATACTTCTTCACGAACTTGGGCACCCGGTCGCCAAGGCCCAGCATGTCCTCCAGCACCAGGATCTGCCCGTCGCAGGCGGCCGAACCGCCGATGCCGATGGTGGGCGGCGCCACTTCTTCCGTGATGCGCCGCGCCAGCGGCTCGGCAATGGCCTCAAGCACGATGGCGAAAGCCCCGGCATCCGCGACGGCGCGCGCGTCATCGAGAATGACCGACGCCTCGACATCGTCCCGCCCGCGCGCCTTGAACGAGCCCAAGGTGTTGATCGCCTGGGGGGTCAGGCCCACATGGCCCATCACCGGCACGCCGCGATCCACCAGGAAGCGCACGGTCTCGGCCATGCGGCGGCCGCCCTCAAGCTTCACCGCGCCGGCGCCGGTCTCCTTCAGCACCCGCGCGGCGGTGTGGAACGCCTCGGTGGGGCTCGCCTCGTAGCTGCCGAACGGCAGGTCCACGGTGACGAGCGCCCGCTTGGTGCCGCGCACCACGGCACGGCCGTGCACAATCATCATCTCCACCGTGACCGGAACGGTGGTTTCCAGCCCGTGCATCACCATGCCGAGGCTGTCGCCCACCAGAATCACGTCCACATGGCGGTCCAGCAGGCGCGCGGTGTGGGCGTGGTAGGAGGTCAGCGATACGATCGGCTCGCCCCCCTTGCGGGCCTGGATTTCCGGCGCGGTGATGCGGCGGCTGTCTGCCTGGCTGGACATGACGTTCCTCTAGCTTTTTTGACGTGGCTCTCGATTTTGGCCTGAGCACCTTCGCCTTGTGCCCGCTCCGGCCGGCTCCCGGCCCGGTCACATGACGGGCACCCCGATCACATGGGGATGGAACACGAAGGCGAGGAGCGCATAGAGCACCACCCCGCCGCCGACCGCAAGGGCATCCCCCACCCAGCCCGCCGGAGCCGGGGGCACCGGGGCACCGCGCCGCTTCAGGGCGATGCGGTCATAGACCGCCCACGCCAGCACCGCGCCGAACAACACCATGGAGGCGGCATCGCCGTTCGCCAGCAGATGGGCGAAGGCCCAGGTCTTCACCGCCACCAGCAGCGGATGCTTCAGCCATGTGCGCAGGTGGCTCGGCACATAGGCCGCCACCGCCGCGATCGAGGCGAGCAGCATCAGGAGCAGCGTCACATGCCTCAGGCCGAGGGGCGGGGTCCAGATGTGGGCGGAGCCCGACGCGCGCCACAGCACGAAGCCATAGACCGTCAGCAGCAGGCCGCTCGCCGCGAGCAGCGAGAAGAAGCCCTTGTACGCCCCCTCCCCCACGGACGCGATGAGCTGCGCCCTCAGCCCCCGCAGGCTCGCGACCACATGGATCCCGATGAAGACGACCAACCCCAGCAGCATCATCAACATGGCTCGACCTCCGCCGATGGCGTCCCCAGCCACCTCAAGTGCACGACCGGCGGCGCCGCTGCAAGGCCGACCGGACGTGAACCGGACATAACGGCGTGCGGTCCGCCGCCTCCACCCCTCGGCGGGAGCAAAGCACCCGCCGTTCGCGCTTGCGTTGCACCCCTGCCGTGCCACTATGTGTCACGGAGGAGAAGACCATGGGGGTATCGGCGACGAGAGCGCGGCCCCACGCGGAAAACCATGGGGCGCGCCGCCAGGCGGCGCGCGGCACAATCCGGCGAGCTGTCGCGCTCGTCTGGGCTGCGCCCCTTCTGTGGGTGCTCTGCACCGTCATCGCACAGGCGGGCGTGGTGGCCCGCGTCGATCTCTCCAGCCAGCGCATGACGGTCTCGGTGAACGGAGTGCCGCGTTACAATTGGCCTGTCTCCACTGCCCGGCGCGGCTATGTCACCCCGACCGGCACCTATCGGCCGCAGCGGCTCTACCGCAGCTACTATTCCAAGAAATATTACAACTCGCCCATGCCCCATGCGGTGTTCTTCCGGGGCGGATACGCCATCCACGGCAGCTACGCGGTCAACCAGCTCGGCGCGCCGGCCTCCCACGGCTGCATCCGGCTGCACCCTGGCAACGCCGCCACCCTCTATGGCCTGATCCAGAGCTACGGGCCGCAGAATACCCTGATCCAGATCACCCGCTGAGACATTCCCCCGGAATCATGCCTACACTTGCCCCGGCGGCTCGAGACCGCATGACGCTGCGGAATCGCCACGCCGGTGCGGGACGCATGTGCGGGACGCATGGCCCAATTGCGCGAAAACTCTGCGCGTCAGGTCTTCTTTTCGTCGCGCACCCATGGTATCGGCCACTGCCAACTCGAAATGGGGGCCGGGACGACAATCGTCGCGACCGACCGTTCCGACCGAAGTCGCCGCGACGCGCATTCCGGGCGTCGCCAACAGGAGTTGGCCATGACTGCGCCCCTCTCTTCCGCACCCCTCTCGTCCGCCGCTCGTTCGGACCGCTTCCGCGAAGCGCTCACGTTCGACGACGTGCTGCTGACCCCCGGCGCCTCCGAGGTGATGCCCGGCGAAGTGGACACGGTGACCAAGCTCACCAAGTCCATCACCCTCAATTTGCCCATCATCTCCGCCGCCATGGATACGGTGACGGAAGCCCGCCTCGCCATCGCCATGGCCCAGGCCGGCGGCATCGGCGTGATCCACCGCAATCTCACGCCGGAGCTTCAGGCCGAGCAGGTCAAGATCGTCAAGAAGTATGAGTCGGGCATGGTGGTGAACCCGGTCACCATCCACCCGGACGAGACCCTTTCCGACGCCCTCACCTTGATGAAGCGCTACGCCATCTCCGGCATTCCGGTGGTGGAGCGCACCACCGGCAGCCTGCCCGGCCGGCTCGTGGGCGTGCTCACCAACCGTGACGTGCGCTTTGCTCATAATCCGGATCAGCGCGTGTCCGAATTGATGACCAAGGAGAACCTCATCACCGTCCGCGAGGGCGAGGTGACCCAGGACGACGCCAAGCGCCTGCTCCACCAGAACCGCATCGAGAAGCTGCTGGTGGTGGATGCCGATTATCGCTGCGTCGGCCTCATCACGGTGAAGGACATCGAGAAGGCGGTGGCCTATCCCAGCGCCGCCAAGGACGAGCAGGGCCGCCTCAGGGTCGCCGCCGCCACCACGGTCGGCGCCGACGGCTTCGAGCGCACCGAGCGCCTGATCGACGCGGGCGTGGACCTGGTGGTGGTGGATACCGCCCACGGCCATTCCAAGAAGGTCCTGGATCAGGTCAGCCGCATCAAGCGCCTCTCCAATACCACCCAGATCCTCGCCGGCAACATCGCCACCGCCGATGGCGCCAAGGCCCTCATCGATGCCGGCGCCGACGCGGTGAAGGTGGGCATCGGGCCGGGCTCCATCTGCACCACCCGCATCGTGGCGGGCGTGGGCGTGCCCCAGCTCACCGCCGTGATGGACGCCGTGGAAGCCGCCTATGCCACCGGCACGCCGATCGTGGCCGACGGCGGCATCAAGTATTCCGGCGACCTCGCCAAGGCGCTGGCGGCGGGCGCATCCGCCGCCATGGTGGGCTCGCTGCTGGCCGGCACCGACGAGAGCCCCGGCGAGGTGTTTCTCTACCAGGGCCGCTCCTACAAGGCCTATCGCGGCATGGGATCGGTGGGTGCCATGGCGCGCGGCTCGGCCGACCGCTACTTCCAAGCGGAAGTGCGCGACACCCTGAAGCTGGTGCCGGAAGGCATCGAGGGCCAGGTGGCCTACAAGGGTCCGGTGGGCGCGGTGCTGCACCAGCTCGCCGGTGGCCTGCGCGCCGCCATGGGCTATGTGGGCGGGCGCGACCTCCAGGAGTTCCGCGAGAAGGCGCGCTTCGTGCGCATTTCCTCGGCCGGCCTGCGCGAGAGCCATGTGCACGACGTGCTCATCACCCGCGAGAGCCCGAACTATCCGACCTCGGTCTGAGCACCGGCCAAACGCATGCGAAAAGGGCCGGTGGCATCCCGCCACCGGCCCTTTTCTTTGACCCGTCACCCGCCGCGATCCTCAGAAATCATAGTCGAAGACCTCGATCTCATGGCGATACCAGGACGCCACGAGGTCCCGCGTCTGCGGCGTGTAATACTCGCGATAGCCGCCCTGCGGCCGCAAATGGCCCTTGGCACGGGGCAGTGGAGGCAGCGCCCATCCCCGCTCGCGGGCGAGCTGAGCCAGATCGTCGGCCAGATGCTCGTAGCGCAGCACGCGGTGCACCGCGAGCCGGTCGTCAATGGCATAGATCCGCCAGTTATCCACCTTCAGCTCGGGATCGTCGGATGCGAGCCAGTCCGCGAACGACGGCTTCCGCTCCTCCGGGAGCGACCGGATTTGCCAGAAATAGTTCGACACCTGCCGATCCCAGGGATTGCGCTCGATGGAGAAGCGATAGGCGCCATCGAATGCCTTGGCCCCCACAAGGCGCCGCAGGTCGGCCGCGTGAATGTGGTCGGGAATGGGAATGAAGGGGCTGAAGCGCGGCGCGCGAAAGCCAAGGCTCCAGCGGACGCGGTTCTTCAGGCGCCAGTCGCGGCGCCGCATCATGTAGTTCTGCTCGGTGACGCTCGAAGGCCCCTGCTCGTCCACCGGGGTAATGATGTCCCGCGGGCCACAGATGCCGCGCAAGGCGAGTTCCACACTGGTGCCGCCCGTTTTACGGGTCTTCAAGAAGATGAAATGGTTGAGCTTGGAATAGATCATCGCAAGGGCACGCCTCTTGGCGCCATCTGTTCAGCAGGCGCGCGCCGCAGTCCATAACCGCATCCGCGCTCGATCCCGCTCCGCTGGGGCACCCTGGCGACTCTGTGGCATGTCCCACAGACCGATGCAATTTACATAATGTTTCTATACTTTATCTTCTTATGCCGAACATTGCGTTTCGGCGCGCGATCGCGGAGCAGCTCAGCCCGCGCGCGCGCGATCGGCGGCCCCGTGCGCCGGCGCATCGTGCTGGGGGTCGGGTTCGGGGGTGATGACGCGCGTCACATATTGCACCATGAAGGCGGTGGACCACGCGACCATCATCGGGCCGAGCAGGGATTCAAAGCCGGCGATCCCGCGATAGGCGCGGCCGATGGACAGCCCGTCGGGACCCACCGTGGTGTAGGTGGTGAGGGAAAAATAGACGGCATCGTCAAAGGAAGAGAGCGCGCCGATGCCGAAATAGCCGCAGGCCCAGGCCAGAACCTCGGTCAAATGGACCACGCACAGGCCAATGACGAGAGCGCTCACGACAAACGTCTCCCGCATCACATG
Source organism: Xanthobacter agilis (assembly GCF_021730435.1). Lineage (GTDB taxonomy): Bacteria > Pseudomonadota > Alphaproteobacteria > Rhizobiales > Xanthobacteraceae > Xanthobacter > Xanthobacter agilis. The sequence continues at coordinate 200,195 of NZ_JABWGX010000001.1, read as the reverse complement.
ATGGCTGAAACTGCCGCTGCGCAGCATCTTCCGGATCCATCGGCGCAAGAGGAACACGCCCGACATATGGATCACGACAGTGAGGAAGGCGAGCGCGAGACACACCAGAAACACGTGGGCGAAATCGATCCCGTGCACCATTGACGCCGCATCCTCCCCGCGCCGGGATTCGGCGATGGAGGCAGACTATCAGCCATCGGGCAAAAGCAGCAGCGCCCCAGGCTGGTTACGGCCCACGCGCCCCGCGTGGCCCTCGGGCGCGCCGGGTCAGCCGCCCTTGGGACCCTTCGGCGGGGTCACGTCGATCATGTCGTTCTCAAACGGAGTATCCACGGGACGCCCGGTGCGCAGGTCGAAGATGCGCACCCCCTCGAAGCGCGCCCGGCGCACGCTGAAGCTCTTACGCCCTGTGACCAGGGCGTAAATGCCCCCGCCGAGCAGCAAAGCCGTCACCACCACGCCGGCCACGATGATGAGGCCACCGACGAGCGTGAACAGAGCAAAGCCCACAAGGGCCGCCACAGCGAGACCGGCGAAACCGCCAAAGACGTTGAGAAGCTGTTTCATGGCTCCATCTTCCGCGAACATTCCGGCGGACTTTGGGCGCCCGGCTCAAAGCCCCCCTGCGTCATGTACGCTCGGGACCCGGCGCGCGCGGCGTCAAAGCCCGTCGCGCAGCTGCTTCACGAACGTGGACAGGCCAGTCAGGCGCCGCCGCTTGAGCCGCTCCGCCTCCAGGATGGAGCGCAGCTTGGCGAGACTGTCGTCAATCTCCCGGTTGATGAGGATGTAATCATACTCATCATAGTGGCTGATTTCGTCCGAGGCCTTGGCCATGCGCTGGTGCACCACCTCGTCGGAATCCTGGGCGCGCGTGCGCAGGCGCTGCTCAAGATCCGCCGCGCTGGGGGGCAGCAGGAACACTTTCACCAGATCCTGCTGAGCGCTCTCGCCCAATTGCTGGGTGCCCTGCCAGTCGATGTCGAACAGGACGTCCCGCCCCTGCGACAGCGCCTCCTCCACGGCCCGACGCGGCGTGCCATAGAGGTTATTGAACACCACGGCGTGTTCCAGGAGCTCGCCCTCGTTGCGCATGCGCTCGAAGGTGGGGACATCCACGAAAAAATAGTCCTTGCCCTCCACCTCGCCAGGGCGCGGCGGGCGGGTGGTGACGGACACCGACATGGTGATCCGCGAATCGGCTGCAAGCAGCCGACGCGACAAGGTGGTCTTGCCCGCCCCGGACGGGGACGACAACACCAGCATCAGGCCGCGCCGGGCGAGGCCCGCACCGGTTCCGGGCTTCCATCCGGGCAAAGCGAAATGAGCGGACATGGAGGAAGGCGTGGTCACCGCGGTCACTCCAGATTCTGGACCTGCTCGCGGAACTGATCCACCAGCAGCTTCAGGTCAAGGCCGATCTGCGTGAGCGCCACCGCATTTGACTTGGAACACAGGGTGTTGGCCTCGCGATTGAACTCCTGGGCCAGGAAATCCAGCCGCCGGCCCACCGGGCCACCGGCCAGCAACAATTCCCGCGCGGCGGCCACATGGGCGGCGAGCCGATCCAGTTCCTCGCGCACATCCGCCTTGGTGGCGATCAACACCGCCTCCTGGTGGAGTCGCTCCGGATCGAGCTGCGGCGCCGCGTCCAAGAGCGCGCGCACCTGTTCGACGAGCCGCGCGCGGATGGTCTCGACCATGCGCTCCGGCAGTCGCTCGGCGCCCTCCACCAGGGCGCTGATGGCATCAAGCCGCGCGAGCAGAATGCTCTGGAGCGCGCGCCCCTCGCGCTCGCGCATATCCACAAGCTCGGCCAGCGCAACGTCGAAGGCGGCCAGGCAGGCGTCGCACCGCGCGTGCCGCTCCTCCGCGCTTTCCTCCACTTCCGCCACCTCGATGATACCCTTGACCGCAAGCAGCGCATCAAGACCCGGCGCCGGAGCGTCCAGCTTCTCGGCCGTGCGACGCACGGCGCGCATCAGGCTCTCGAGTCCCGCCTCATTGACGCGGATCGCCACATCCTCGCCTTCCCGCGTGGCGGTCAGCGTGGCGGACACCGAGCCGCGGACCAGCATCGCCGCGGCGCGCGCGCGCACCGCCGCTTCCAGATCCTCGCAGCCCGGCGGCAACCGCAGGCGCAGATCAAGACCCTTGCCGTTGACCGAGCGCACTTCCCAACTGAACCGCCAGCGCCCGTCCGAGCCGGAGGCGCGCGCAAACGCGGTCATGCTGGCGAGCACGGAGGCGCGGGCCTCCGGCGAGGAGGGAGGAGGCTCGGTCATGGCTGATCGCGCGAACCGCCACCGGCTGCGCGCCTTCTTCAGTTGGCGGGCTGGGATGCACCGCTTTGGGGAGCTGCGGCCGAACCGGACTGCGGTGCAGAACCGGGCTGCGCCGCCTCGATCGCCCGCCAGCGGGCAACATTCCTGTTGTGATCGTTCAGCGTTTCCGCGAACGCGTGGCCGCCGGTGCCATCGGCCACGAAGTAGAGATCCTTCGTATGGGCCGGATCGGCCACCGCCGCCAACGCCTCACGTCCGGGATTGGCGATGGCCCCGGGCGGCAGCCCGTCCACCGCGTAGGTGTTGTAGGCGGTGGGCGTGACAATGTCAGACCGGGTGATCGGCCGCCCCAGGGAGCCCTTTCCGCCCACCAGCCCATAGATGATGGTCGGGTCCGACTGGAGCCGCATCTTCTTGTTGAGCCGATTGATGAACACCGCCGCGACCTTGGGGCGCTCGTCCGCGTCCCCGGTCTCCTTCTCGACGATGGAGGCGAGGATGATCATTTCCTGCGGGTTCTTCAGGGGCAGGCCTGGCGCCCGCTTCTCCCACAAAGCCTTCACCAGCTTTTGCTGGGCATCGGCCATCTGCCTCAAGACCTCGTCGCGAGACATGCCACGATGAATCCGATAGGTCTCGGGCAGCAGCGTGCCCTCAAGTGGCACGACCGGGGTGCCCGTCAACAGGTCGTTGGCCATCAGGCGCTGCACCACCTGCTGGCTGGACAGCCCCTCGGGAATGGTGACCTGATGCACCACCACCTTGCCCGATGCGATGGCATCGGCCACGCTCGCCATGGACTGGCCCGGCTTGAACAGGTATTCGCCCGCCTTCATGCTGGCCTCCGGACGGGTCACCTTCTGCCCGACGATGAAGACCAGCCAATTGTCGATGATGCCTTCGCGCTCCAGGATTTCCGCCATGTCGCGCACGCCCGCGCCCCGCGGGATCAGAACCGTCTTCTCCGCTTCAAGGGGGCCGGGACCGTTATAGGCATGCTCGCCGTACCAGACGGCCAAGCCGCCCCCCAGTAAGGCGAACAACAGGAAGGTGAAGATGCCGCTGCCAATGGTCACGGCCGGATGGCGCGCCGCCTGCGACGGCCGCCGGGCCTTGCCCTTGTCCCGCCGACCGCCGACGTGAAAGGTCGGCGCAACGCCATCCTTTGGGGCTTTGGTCTCAGGCGTTTCCATCACGGGCCTCCCACGCGCGGCGTCCTACAACCCGAGGCCGGGCTCCCGCGTCCGCCACATGGACGCGGCGGATCCGCCTCAGGCCGCGTAGCGCCGGAAGACCAGCGACGCGTTGGTGCCACCAAAACCAAACGAATTGGACAGCACCGTGTCGATCTTGCGCGGCTGCGCCTTCAACGGCACCAAATCGATGGGCGTGTCCACCGACGGGTTCTCCAGATTGAGAGTCGCCGGCGCGATCTGGTCGCGAATGGACAGCACCGAGAAGATGGCTTCCACCGCACCGGCCGCCCCCAGGAGATGGCCGATGGACGATTTGGTGGAGGACATCGCGGTCTTGCCCGCCGCATTCCCCAGCACGCGTTCCACGGCCTTGAGCTCAATCTCGTCGGCCATGGTCGACGTGCCGTGGGCGTTGATATAGTCCACCTCATCGGCGGAAATGCCAGCCCGCTTCAGCGCCGCCGACATGCACCGGTAGGCGCCGTCGCCGTCCGCCGAGGGCGCGGTAATGTGGTATGCGTCGCCGGAAAGGCCGTAGCCCACCAGCTCGGCATAGATCCGCGCCCCGCGCGCCTTGGCGTGCTCCAGCTCTTCCAGCACCACCACGCCGGCCCCTTCGCCCATGACGAATCCGTCGCGGTCCCGGTCATAGGGGCGCGATGCCCGCGCCGGCTCGTCATTGAACGCGGTGCACAGCGCCTTGCAGGCCGCAAAACCGGCAAGAGCCAGACGGTTGATGGGCGATTCGGTACCGCCCGCCACCATCACATCCGCATCGCCGAGGGCGATCAGACGGCCGGCGTCGCCAATGGCATGGGCGCCGGTGGAGCAAGCGGTGACGACCGCGTGGTTCGGGCCCTTGAGCCCGTGGGCGATGGACACGTAACCACCCGCCAGATTGATGAGGCGGCCGGGAATGAAGAACGGCGAAATGCGCCGCGGACCGCGCTCCTTCAAGGTGATGGAGGCTTCCGCGATGCCCTCGATTCCCCCGATGCCCGAGCCGATCAGCACACCGGTGTTGATCTGGTCCTCGTAGGTCGAGGGATGCCAGCCGGCATCATCCAGGGCCTGGGACGCGGCAGCCATGGCGAAGACGATGAACTCGTCCACCTTGCGCTGCTCCTTCGGCTCCATCCACTGGTCGGGATTGTAGGTCCCGTCGGAGCCGTCACCACGCGGAACGTTCGCCGCGACCTTGCACGCGAGGTCGGAGACATCGAAATGCGTCACGGCCTTCACGCCGCTTTCGCCGGCGAGGAGGCGGCGCCACGTGGGTTCCACGCCGCAGCCGAGGGGCGTCACCATGCCGAGACCGGTGACGACGACACGTCTCATGGGGAAAACTCCGACCGACGCTCGAAAAGCGTGCAAACACCATGGCTGCAGGCCCCACAGATGGTGCCCATCACGCCTGCTTTCGGATCCCGCCGCCATCGCAACCGCGGCGGGCCGTCTGACGACAACGGCCGCGGGCGCTCAGCGCCACGCGACCGCGACCTGAACCTCAGCCGCGACTCACGCCGCGTTCTTCTCCAGGAACTTGATGGCGTCGCCCACCGTGAGGATGGTCTCGGCGGCGTCATCGGGGATCTCGCAGTTGAAGGCCTCTTCAAAGGCCATCACGAGCTCGACGGTGTCGAGGCTGTCGGCGCCGAGATCGTCGATGAAGGAGGCACCATCGGTCACCTTCTCAGCTTCGACGCCCAAATGCTCGGCGACGATCTTCTTCACCCGCTCGGCGATGTCACTCATCGATGCAACCCTCGTTGTTCGGATAATCCCGTTGCCGTTCGGCGGCTGGAGGTGGGCATAATGCCTTTTCTCCGCCGTGCCCAGCCCCCTCGTCCACATCCGGAACATGGGGTTTGGCGCCGCCGGCGATCAAGCCCGCCGAAATGGCGCCGCACCGCATGTCCCCTGACGTTGCGTGACGGACCGCAGACACCTTGAGGCGCCTGCGGATCCGGAATCGGCTGAGCGGCTCGTACCATACTCGCGACGCCCTGACCAGCGAGGGCGCGGCGCCGCGGCGCGGCATTTCAGATCATGGCCATTCCGCCGTTCACATGCAGGGTCTGCCCCGTCACATAGGCGGCTTCATTGGAGGCCAGGTAGACGCAGGCGGCGGCGATATCTTCCGGCGTGCCGAGCTTGGCCGCGGGTACCGCCTTGAGGATGCTCTCACGCTGCTTTTCGTTCAACGCGTCGGTCATGGGCGTGGCGATGAAACCGGGGGCGATGCAGTTCACCGTCACCCCGCGCGAGGCCACTTCCTGGGCCAGCGACTTGGACATGCCGATCATACCCGCCTTGGCCGCGGCATAATTGCCCTGCCCCGCATTGCCAGTGACGCCGACGATGGAGGTAATCGAGATGATGCGACCCGAACGGCGCCGCATCATGGTGCGCACCGCCGCGCGCGACAGCCGGAACGCCGCCGTGAGGTTCACCGCGATCACCTGATCCCAGGCCTCGTCGGAGAGGCGCATGAAAATGTTGTCGCGGGTGATGCCGGCGTTGTTCACAAGAATATCGACATGGCCTCCCAACGCCTCCTCGGCGGCGGGCACCAGCTTTTCCACCTCTTCAGTGCTGCCGAGATTGCAGGGCAGAACCGCCACCCGCTCACCGCCCAGTTCGGCCGCCAGGGCCTCGAGCGCCTCGCGGCGGGTGCCGGAGACGGCCACGGTAGCGCCCTGGGCGTGCAGCGCCTTGGCGATGGCGCCGCCGATACCCCCGGTGGCGCCGGTGACGAGCGCGGTCTTGCCGGTCAGATCGAACATGAAAGCCCAGTCCTCTGTTGGGTTGGCCGGCAGGCGTGCCGGCAAGGATGGATTCGGCGCCAATGCTCCGCCGCGCGCCGCGAACGGCCGACGCCCCGGAGCGCCGGCGGGCGCGGCCTGCCGGCGGATCCGCCTTCGATCCCCTTTTGCGCCGGCCGGTCCCGTTTCCGCAAGCCGGAGGGGACAGGACGCGCGGAAAAACGACGCTGCGACGCGAACGCGCGCCAGCGGTCCGAACCCATGATCCGGCCGTACTTTGGTACGATTAAACCGTCTCAGGCCACCGGCGCCGCGTTGCGGGCGGCGATGAAGGCGGCCACGTCTTCCGGGGTGCCGACATTGGTGGAGGTGATCGCCTTGTCGACGCGCTTCACAAGGCCGCAGAGCACCTTGCCGGCGCCTACCTCGACCATGCGGTTCACGCCCGCGCCCGCCATATAAGCGACGCTCTCGCGCCAGCGCACGGTGCCGGTCACCTGTTCCACCAGCAGGCGCACGATGTCCGCCGGGTCGGTCACGGCGGCGGCCCGCACATTGGAGACCAGCGGCACGCACGGGGCCTTCACCGTGGCGCCGGCAAGGGCGACCTCCATGGCCCGCGCGGCCGGCGCCATCAGCCGGCAATGGAAGGGCGCGGACACGGGCAGCAGAACCGCCTTCAGGGCGCCCTTCGCCTTGGCGATGACGATGGCCCGTTCCACCGCCGCCTTGGAGCCGGATACCACCACCTGTCCGGGGGCATTGTCGTTGGCCGCCTCGCACACATCGTCGCCGGCGGCTTCCGCCGCCACCGCCACGGCCTGGTCGTAGTCGAGGCCGAGCAGGGCCGCCATGGCCCCCTCGCCCACCGGCACCGCCTCCTGCATGGCGAGGCCGCGGATGCGCAGCAGGCGCGCCGCATCGGACACCGTGAGCGCGCCAGCCGCCGCCAGCGCCGAATATTCGCCCAGCGAATGACCGGCCACGAACGCGGCCTCCCGCGCAAGGTCGAGCCCCGCCTCGGCCTCCAGCACGCGCAAGGCGGCCAGCGACACCGCCATCAAGGCCGGCTGCGCATTGGCGGTGAGGGTCAAGGTCTCGGCCGGCCCCTCCCACATGATGCGGCTGAGAGGCGCGGCGAGGGCCTCATCCACCGCGTCGAACACGGCCTTGGCGGCGGGAAAATTCTCGGCAAGGGCCTTGCCCATGCCCACGGCCTGGCTGCCCTGTCCGGGAAAGATGAAGGCGGTCCGAGAGGTCAAACGCGGTCCATCGCTCATTGCGTCGCTCGTTCCATGAGCCATGGGGCGGCCCTCCGATGCTTTAAAGGCAGGTTGAAATCGCGGGCGCAGAGACACCGGGAATGAGGGGGAGTCAAGGCGGGGCGAGCGGACCCCGAGCGCGGCGGCGACATGACCCAAGCGGACCGACCTGGGACGCGGGAGGGTGTCGCCCCCATTCCCGAACGCTTTCCGGCCACTCTTGGCCAGAGCCCAACTCTTGGCCAGAGCCCAACTCTTGGCCAGAGCAGGCCGGGCGGATGCCGTGAACTGGATGTTTTGTCTCGGCCCGCGCGACAGGGCACCGCGCCGCCGCGCGAAGATGGCCGACCCTGGGGCCAGGGCGGGCGGGCGCGACGAAGGCCCGGCTTGCCAGCCGCGCCGTGTGGCGGCAATCTCCGCGCAGCAAGAGGCTCAGCAGGTGGCGGCCGGGGATGTTCTCGTCGGGCACCACAACATGGGAAACGGCCACATCATGATTATGGACGGTGGGAACGCCGCGGCTGGCGAAATGGACGAGGTCGCATTGCCTGGGCTTCGGTCGGTGGCGCTCAGCCGCCGGTCGTTTCTGGTCGGCTCGGCCATCGGTCTCGGCACGCTCGGGCTCGCCGGCTGCGGCACATATGACGGCATGAGCCTTGCGGAGGCGGAGAAGCTCTATGGGCCGGTGCCCACAGAGAAATTCCCGATCCCGGCGGTCGAGGTCGCCAAGGTCAATCCCAAATATTACCGTCGCACGGTGCGCTACGAAACCAAGGAAGCGCCCGGCACGATCATCGTCGATCCCAGCAATTATTATGTCTACCGCATCGAGGAGGAGGGCTCCGCCACCCGCTATGGCGCCAATGTCGGCCGCAGCGGGTTCCTGTGGAGCGGCGATGCTTATGTCGGGCGCAAGGGCGAATGGGCGACCTGGACCCCACCCAAGGAAATGATCAAGCGCCAGCCCGAGGCGGCCAAATACGCCAACGGCATGCCCGGCGGCCTCGACAACCCCCTCGGCGCCCGCACGCTCTATCTCTACCAGAACGGCACCTACACGCTCTACACCATCTACGCCACCAGCGACCCCGAATCCATCGGCACCGGCGTCACCAGCGGCTGTGTCGGCCTCCTCAGCCAGGACATGCTGGACCTGTACGCGCGAACGCCCGTCAAAACAAAGGTGGTCGTCCTGCCGGCGTAGTGGCGGCCCGTTCCGGGGCGGGCAGCGCCGGTGCGGGTGACGTGAAGGCCAGGCGTGTCCTTAGGGGCTTAGCGGATGGTGCTATGGCGCTCCCTGGAAGGTCGCAGATCTGGGCGCTAGGGGCGAGGGTCAGAAGAAGCGCAGTTCGGCCACTGCGCCCATTGCGGATCCGTTTCGTAAGCGAAATGGAGACGTTCGGGCATTGAAGTAGAGGCCCACGGTACGCAGTCAGAATTCACCATTTGCGAAGCACCGCCTCATTCGCCTTGATGTTCACCGATGCCAACTGCCATGGTTGGTGGAGAGAGTAGCAACTCGTTTGGCAACATGCTGAATAGATTTTCGTATTTTAAGATCGCCAGCGCATGAGCAACTTAAAGAGAGAATGAGTAAGGAGGGCGATGGGGGAACGACAGATACCAAAGCAACTGCAGAAAGACGATGGGCTTCAGCGCAGATTCAATGCATCGCCCCAAGTCGATCCATTGGGGGCGAGTTCTCTGCCGACACGCGGCCTCCTCGCGCATCGTCTATTCAAAGGTGGTTCATCGCGCGCGCGAAGGATGCAGACACTTGTATTTTAAGCTGGACTTGTGCTCGGCTCTACCATCAAATATTCTGGTGATCTTGGATTCGGGGAGGGCCAGTTGGCGCGACGCACAAACGAACAGATCTTTTTGGATCAACTCACCTATATGGCGGGTGACCCGCCGGAAAAGGTTTCGAGTAAGGCGTTGAAGGACACGTTGGCTTGGTCGGAAGATCGTTATGATAAAATCCGTCGCCAGTTGATCAATGCGGGCGTCATCAAGGGAGTGGTAGGCGGTGCTGGCGGATCGCTTGAACTTATGGGCGGAGCTGCGGATCTGGCCGGTGAAGCGGCTCAGGCACCGAAGAAGCATCCAGTCACTGCATTTATTTCTTACAGTCACGTCGACGCCAAGCTAAAAACTGATCTACTCAAGCATTTAGCGCCACTCAAGCGCCTAGGCCTGATCGACGATTGGCACGACCAGGAGATCAAGCCTGGCGACGAATGGGAAAAGGCCATTCTAACGCAGGTTGCGAGAGCTGATCTTGTGCTTTTGCTAATTTCTTCTGATTTTATTGCATCAGATTATTGTTATACGAAGGAACTTGGAAAGGTACTCGAACGGCACGAGGCCAAAAAGGCAACGGTTATCCCCGTCATTCTACGCCATTGCCTCTGGAGCGAGCTGCCGTTTGGCAAGCTGCAAGCGCTGCCCACTGACGCTAAACCAGTTACCTCTTGGGAAAATCAGGACGAGGCGCTGACCACGGTAGCGAAGGGTATTCGCGAAGCCGCACAGGCTAGACGGCATTAGCCAACTTTCCAAATTCGCTTTCGGCTCAACCTCCCCCCCACCCCCGCGCGCAGGCGGCGTTGATCCGGCCGTCGTGGAGGGCGGTGGCGACGAGGACGCCGGCGGTGCCGGCGGTGGCCAAAGCGTTGAGGTCGTCGGGACCGCGCACGCCGCCGGCGGCGAAAAGGGCGATGTCGGGGCGGCGGGCCTGGATGGCGTGGAGGGCGGCGAGGTCCGGGCCTTCGCCGGAGCCGACGCGGGCCAGGGTCATCACGATGACGCGCGGCGGCCACAGCGCCGCATTCTCGTGCAGCGCGCGCGGGCCGAGGGGGCCGGTGGCGTCGTGATCCAGGGACAGGATGGCGCCGGCCTTCAGCACCGCGGCGGCGCGCGCGTCATCGGGCAGCGATTCGGTGCCGGCCACGCTCACCCCCAGCCCGGCCATGGCGCGGGCGCGCACCGCCTCGGCGGTGGTCTCGCCGGCATCCACCCACAGTTCCACCTCCGGCGCAGCGCGGCGCAATGCGGCGATGGCGTCGGCATTGTGCCCGGCGCCGGTGATGGCATCGATATCGGCCACATAAAGGGTGCGGAACGGCGCCAGGGACAACAGGCCGGCCGCCACGTCCGCCGGGGCCGGCGAGACGCACAGGGGGCTTTCCAGCGGCGCATAGGTATCGCGCGCCCCCCGGCGGGCATGCACCACCCTGCCCCCCTTGAGATCGATGACCGGAATAAGCTGCATTCACCCCACCCCCGCCGCAAGACGCGGCGCAGGATCGCACCTTGCCGGCCGGCAACGCCAGCCCCCTCCCCCGCTTGCCCTCAACCGGCCCTCAGTCAAAGCCCGCGCGGCGCCGGTGCGCACCGCCGCAAGGCCCGCCGCGTGCGGTGCAGCGTGCATCAGCGGCGATGATGCGTTGAAAGCTCCCACGGAACACAATAGGAAGACAGGAAATCCACGGTGCGCGCGGCACCCGAGCCGGTTCCGGCCCGCCTCTCCACCAGGCCGGGCCGGCGGGCTGCCCCCTTGCGGTCGAGCGTCCGCGCAATCCGGCGTTCTGCTGCGCGCGTGAGGCGTGAATGACACCATCTGACGAACCCGACATCCTGGCCGACGCCGCCGTTTCCGCCGATGACCTGCCGGCCGGCAAGCCCGCGCAGTCCGGCCGGCTGTTCCTGCGCGCCTTGCCCTTCTTCGCCCGCCACGGGGTGCACGCGGCCGAGCGGGAGCTGGGGCAGCGATTCGTCATTGATGTGGACTGGTGGCTTGATACCCGCCCCGCCGCCTGGGCGGACGACGAGGCCCTCACCATCTCCTACCAGCAGGTCTATGAGCATGTGAGCGCGGTGGTGAACGACGACCCCGTGAGCCTCATCGAGACCCTGGCGGAGCGCATCGCCACCCGGCTGCTCGACCATTTCCACCTGCTGGAGCAGGTGCGGGTGGTGGTGCACAAGCCCGGCGCGCCGGTGACCGGCGTGTTCGGCGACGTGGGCATCGAGATCATCCGCCGGCGGTGAGCGCCCGGCTCGCCGCGGCGACAAGGGCTTTGCCGTTCAGCTGACGTTGGACCATAACGACGCTGGCGGCACGGCCCGCCGGTTGTGTCAGGGAGATGAGGGTGAGTGAGATCGTGACCCTTCAGGCGTATCTCGACCGCTGGGCGGGAACGGACGCCGGCCGCAAAGCGGTCGCCGGCGCGGTGCGCACCATCGCCACCACCGGGGTCGGCATCGCCGATCTGGTGGCGCGCGGTCCGCTGGAAGAGGGGCTCGCCAAGATCCGCGGCACCGATCCCAATGCCGGCGGCGACGCGCAGAAGGAACTCGACGTCATCGCCGAGGAACGCATCGTCACGGCCCTGAAGGGCACCGAGGTCGCCTTTCTCGCCTCCGAGGAGAGCGAGGAGCTGATTCCCGTGAACACATCCGGGCGGCTGGTGGTGGCGGTGGATCCCCTCGACGGCTCGTCCAACATCGACACCAACGTGTCGGTCGGCACCATCTATTCCATCCTGCCCTATGACGCGGCGGCCCACGCCAACCCGGCGGCGGCGGTGATGCGCACCGGCAGCCATCAGGTGGCGGCCGGCTTCCTGGCCTATGGCCCGGCCACCATCCTGGTCTCCACCCTGGGCGAGGGCACCCAGGTGTTCGTCTACGACCGGGACAAGGCCGATTTCTTCCTGGCCCGCGACCAGGTGGAAATCCCCGCCGAGACCAAGGAATATGGCGTCAACCAGTCCAACGTGCGCCAGTGGCACGCCCCCATGGCGGCCTATATCGCCGATTGCCTCGCCGGCAAGGACGGGCCGCGGGCCAAGGACTTCAACATGCGCTGGGTGGGCTCCATGGTGGCCGATGCCTTCCGCATCTTCACCCGCGGCGGCGTCTACGTCTACCCCTCCGACAAGCGCAAGGGCTATGAGAACGGCCGGCTGCGGCTGATCTATGAGGCGAACCCCGTCGCCTTCCTCACCGAGCAGGCCAAGGGCGCCGCCACCGACGGCAAGACCCGCATCCTCGACATCGTGCCCCACCACATTCACCAGCGCATCCCGCTGGTGTTCGGCTCGAAGGCCGAGGTGGAGAAGATCGCCTCCTATTATTGAGGCGTGCCGCCGCGGCGGTCGCGGATCGGACAGCGTGCAGCATGCGCGGCGCCGGCCCTCCACCGGCGCCGTTTGCTGCTCCGCCCCCTTGACCTGCCGCGGAAAAAAACGTTCGATCGTTTCCTGAACGCATCCAAGGCGCCCACCCGCCCCGTCCGCCGGAATCCGGCGGGCGGGGCGCGAGACAAGATGGCGCCATGCGGAGGAAACCGATGTCGCCTGCCTCGCCCTGCTATGAAACCCTTCGGCGCGCCTTCTCCTGGAACATCCCCAAGCGCTACAACATGGGGGTCGCCTGTTCCGACGCCCATGCCGACGGCACCGGCAAGCCCGCGCTGATCTTCGTGGAAGAGAGCGGCGCCACGCGCACCTATTCCTTCGATGAGCTGAAGGCGCTCACCAACCGCTTCGCCAATGCGCTGGTCGCCGGCGGGCTCGCGCGCGGCGACCGGGTGGCCGTGTTCCTGCCCCAGGCGCCGGAAACCGCCATCGCCCATATCGGCGCGTTCAAGGCGGGCCTGATCTCCGTTCCGCTCTTCACCCTGTTCGGCGACGAGGCGCTGGAATACCGGCTTGCCGCCTCGGGCGCGCGGGCGCTGGTGACGGACCTGTCCGGCCTCGCCAAGCTGGAGCGGGTGCGCGATCGCCTGCCGGAGCTGGAGCATGTGTTTGTCATCGGCTCTGATCCGGGCGCCGGCCACGCCCGGCTGTTCGATGCAGCGCTGGCAGCCGCCTCCGACCGCTTCACGCCGGTGGACACCACGCCGGACGATCCCGGCATCATCATCTTTACCTCCGGCACCACGGGCAATCCCAAGGGCGCGCTGCACGGCCACCGGGTTCTGCTCGGCCACCTGCCGTGCCTCCAGGTGATCCACCAGGGCATGCCCCAGCCCGGCGACCTGCATTGGACCCCCGCCGATTGGGCCTGGATCGGCGGCCTGTTCGATGTGCTGTTCCCCACCCTGCACCTGGGCGTGCCGGTGCTGGCCCATCGCGCGCGGAAGTTCGACCCCGAAGCGGCCATGGCGCTGATGGCCGATCACGGCGTGCGCAACGTGTTCCTGCCGCCCACGGCCCTGAAGCTGCTGCGGCAGGCGGATGTGAAGCCCCGCGCGCTGAAGCTGCGCTCGCTGCTCACCGGCGGCGAGAGCCTGGGCGCGGAGCTCGGCGCCTTCGTGGCCGAGCGGCTGGGCGTGGAGGCGCGGGAGATCTACGGCCAGACGGAATGCAACCTGGTGGTGGGCTCCAATTCCAATTTCTTCCCCATCCGCGCCGGCGCCATGGGCAAGCCCATGCCCGGCCACGATGTCCGCATCGTGGATGACGCAGGCGTGGCGCTGCCCGTGGGCGAAGAGGGCCACATCGCCATCCGCGCGGGTGATCCGGTGATGATGCTGGAATACTGGCGCAACCCCGAGGCCACCGCGCAGAAATATGCGGGCGAGGTCCTCCTCACCGGGGATCGCGGCCGCCAGGATGAAGACGGCTACCTCTGGTATGTGGGCCGGGCCGACGATGTCATCACCTCCGCCGGCTACCGCATCGGGCCGGGGGAGATCGAGGATTGCCTGTTGAAGCATCCGGCGGTGGCGCTGGCGGCGGTGGTGGGCGTGCCGGACCCGGTGCGCACCGAGGCGGTGAAGGCATGGCTGGTGCTGAAGCCCGGCTTCAGCGGCACGCCGGAACTGGCCAGCGAGCTACAGGAGCATGTGAAAGCCCGCCTGTCGGCCCACGAATACCCGCGCCAGGTGGCCTTCGCCGAAGAGCTGCCCATGACCGCCACCGGCAAGATTCTGCGCCGGGAACTCCGGGCGCGGGGGTGATGCCGAAGGCCCATGAGGTTGAAGCATGGGCCTTTGGTCAAGACTCGGGGCCAATGGCGTAGGCTGCCGCCCCGCTATTTCAAGCGGTCCAGCAGCGCCAGGAAGGTCGCCCGCTCCTGTGCATCGAGCGGCGCGAGGGTTTCATCCGTGATGGTGTGGGCGATGGGGATGCAACGCTCCACCAGTGCGGCGCCCTCCCCCGTGAGCGCCACCACGAGGCGCCGTCCGTCCTCCGGATCGGGGCAGGTTTCCACCAGGCTGCGCTTCACGAGGCGATCCACCACGCCCTTGATGGTGGCGGCGTCCATCGCCGTCAGCCGCCCCAGCAGGTTCTGCGAGCAAGGCCCGTTCTCGAACAGCTTGGACAGCGCGGCCCATTGGGTCGCGGTCAGTTCCTCCCCCATGCGGGCGGCAAAGATGGTGGTGTGCCGCTGCATCACCTGCCGCAGCATGAAGCCGGCCTGGGTCTCAAGGATGTAAGCGGGCGCCGGCGCCTTGGTGCGTCGGCGCCGGGTCCCGGAAGCTGGCTTCGCGCTCACCCGTCCCGCTCCCCCGTCCTGTGTGCTCATACTGCCAAGTACGCATCCCGGATCTCGGGATTGGCCTCCAGCTCGCCCATGGTCCCGGAGAATCGGATCCGACCCTTCTCGATAATATAGGCGCGGTCGGAGATCAGCTTTGCAAAATGCAGGTTCTGCTCCGAGATGATGATGCTGAGCCCTTCCCGCTTCATGGTCATGATGGCTTCCGCCATCTGCTCCACGATCTTGGGCGCGAGGCCCTCGGACGGCTCGTCGAGCAGCACCAGGGACGGATTGCCCATGAGGGTGCGGCCGATGGTGAGCATCTGCTGCTCGCCGCCGCTCATGTGGCCGCCGGCCCGCTTGCGCATCTCGCCGAGGTTGGGGAACAGCTTGTAGATGCGCTCCGGCGTCCAGGTGGCGACGCCGGGGCGCGGCTCTTGCCGGCCCACCTCGAAATTCTCCTCCACCGTCAGCTCGGTGAAGATGCGCCGGTCTTCCGGCACATAGCCCAGGCCGCGCCGCGCGATCTCGTAAGGCGGCAGGCGCGAGACGTCCTCGCCCTCGAACACCACCTTGCCGGTGCGCTGGGGCACGAGGCCCGCCACCGAGCGGAAGCTGGTGCTCTTGCCGGCGCCGTTGCGGCCGAGCAGGGCCACCACCTCGCCCTCGCCGACCTCGAACGCCACATCGAACAGAATGTGGGCCTGACCGTAGAAGCTGTTGAGCCCCGAGACTTCGAGCTTCATTGCACGGCCTCCTCGCGGTGCTTGGCATCGTAGAGCAGGCCCTCGCCCAGATAGATGGCCTGCACATGGGGATCGCGGCGCACCTCCTGCGGCGAGCCGCGGGCGATCAACTCGCCCCGGTTCAGCACCATCACCGCGTCGGCATGCTCGAACACCACATCCATGTCGTGCTCGGTGAAGAGCACGCCCATGTCCTTCTTGCGGGCGATGGCGGCGGTGAGGCGCATCAGCTCCACCCGCTCCTTGGGCGCCATGCCGGCAGTGGGCTCGTCCATCAGCAGCAGGCGCGGCTGGTTGGCCAGCGCCACCGCCAGTTCGAGCCGTTTCAGGTCGCCATAGGCCAGCTCCCCGCAGGGTCGTTCCGCCTGCTGGTCCATGCCCACCAGGGTCAGGAGGTCGTCGGCCTCCTCCCGATGGGCCGCGCCCGCATAACCCAGCACCGACCACAGCCGGCGGTGATAGGACAGGAGCGCCACCTGCACATTCTCCCGCACCGTCATGGAGGAGAAGGTGGCGGTGATCTGGAAGGTCCGCCCCACGCCGCGACGCCACACCGTGCGCGGTGGCAGGCCCACCATTTCCTCGCCGTTGAGCCGGATGGAGCCCGCATTGGGGCGGATCTGCCCATTCAGCATGTTGAAGCAGGTGCTCTTGCCGGCGCCATTGGGGCCGATGAGCGCCAGAATCTCGCCCGCCTGGAGCGAGAACGACACGCCGCGCACGGCATGGACCCCGGAATAGGACTTCACCAGCCCCTTCACTTCAAGCAGCGCGTTCATCGGGCCGCCTCCAGCTTTGCGATGCCGACAGGCGCCGCCTCGGTGGCCGCCTTGCCGGCGGCCTTGGGTCCGGCCCCGTTCGGCGCCGGGGGCCGGCGATGGCGCCAGTCCTCCAGGAAGCCGACGATGCCTTTCGGGAAGGCCACCACCAGCAGCACGATGATGCCGCCGAGCACCAGCTTCGACAGCTCGGTCTGGCTCATCAGCCAGATGGCGAGCGCCTTGTAGACCACCGCGCCCACCACCGCGCCCGACACCGTCTCGATACCGCCGAGCAGCACCATGACGAGGCCGTCCACCGACATGGGGATGGCCAGGGTTTCCGGAAACACGCTGCCCTTCAGGAAGGCGAACAGGGCCCCGGCAATGCCGGCGAAGGTGCCCGCCACCATGAAGGCGGCCCACTGGGTGCGCTTGCCGTCGATGCCGATGGCCTCCGCGCGCAGGGCGCTGTCGCGCGCCGCCCGCAGACCGAAGCCGAACGGCGAGAACACCAGCATCCGCAGCAGCGCGACGCCCACCACCACCACCGCCAGGGTGAGCCAGTAGAAACCTTGCGGGGTCGACGCCCAGGCCGACGGCCAGATGCCGAGGATGCCGTTGTCGCCGCCCGTCACCTCCACCCATTGGAACGCCACCGACCAGGTGATCTGGGCGAAGGCGAGGGTGAGCATGGCGAAATAGACGCCCGAGAGCCGCACGCAGAACCAGCCGAACAGCACCGCCCCCGCAAGGCCCAGCAGCGGACCGAGCAGCAGCGCCGCCTCCATGGGCGCGCCGAAATAGGTGACGGCGAACGCCGCCCCATAGGCGCCAAGCCCGAAATAGGCCGCGTGGCCGAAGGAGGAGAGGCCGCCCACCGTCATCATGAAGTGCAGGCTCGCGGCAAACAGCACGAACACCAGGATTTCCGACCCGACACTCAGCGCATAGCTGCCGGAAACCAACGGCAGCAGCGCCGCCAGCAGCACCACCAGCGCCACCCCGGAGCGCTCCAGCACCGACATCGGCTTCCAGGGGCGCACCGAGATGCCGGCGCTGGCGCGCGGCGCCGCATCGGGCTTGCCGAACAGGCCCCAGGGCCGCACCACCAGCACCACCGCCATCACCAGGAACACGGTGATCATGGAGATCTTCGGCAGCACCAGGATGCCGAACGCGTTCAATTCCGACACCAGCACGGCGGCGATAAAGGCGCCCGTGACCGAGCCGAGCCCGCCGATGACCACCACCACGAACACTTCCACAATGATGGACAGGTCCATGTAATGGGTGACGGTGGTGCGCGGGATCTGTAGCGCGCCGCCGAGGGCGGCCAGGAACACGCCAAGGGCGAACACTGAGGTGAATAGCCACTTCTGGTTCACGCCCAGGCTGGCCACCATCTCGCGATCCTGGGTGGCGGCGCGCACCAGCACACCCCAGCGGGTGCGGTGGAACAGGAGCCACAGCAGGCCCAGCACCGCCGGCCCCAGCAGGATCAACAGAATGTCGTAGGAGGGCACGAGCCGGCCGAACAGGCTGAAGGCGCCGCTGAGGCCGGGCGCGCGCGGGCCCATGAGGTCATCAGGCCCCCAGATCAGCACCACCAGATCCTGCACCATCAGTGTCACGCCGAAGGTGGCGAGGAGCTGGAACAGCTCGGGCGCCTGATAGATGCGCCGCAGCAGCACCATTTCCATCAGCGCGCCCAGCGCCGCCACCACCAGGCTCGCCACCAGCAGCCCGCCCCAGAAGCCGAGCGGGCCGGCGAAGCGGTCGGTGAGGGTGAAGGCCACATAGGCGCCGAGCATGTAGAAGGCGCCGTGGGCGAAATTCACGATACGCGTGACGCCGAAGATGATCGACAGGCCGGAAGCCACCAGAAACAGGGATGCGGCGCTGGCCAGTCCACTCAGGGCCTGGATCAGGAGAAAGTCCACGGCTCCGCCTTTCGTTCACCGGGAGGGAAGGTTCTGTTTTTTGAGGCCGCCCGCCGTCGAGGGCGGGAGGCCGGTCTTGTGTGCCGAGAGAGAGGGCGCTTCAGTTCGCCGGGCGCATCTTGGCGGCATCGTCCTCGCTGGGCAGGTAATCGGCGCCCTTCTTGAAGACCACGTCCACCATGATGCCCTTGCCGTCCTTGAGCGCGGTCTTGCCCACGAAGGCGCCAAGCGTCGACTGGTGGTCGGCGCCGCGATAGACGATCTCGCCGAACGGGGTGGACACCTTGAGGTTCTTCATCGCCTTGACGAGGCCCTCGTTGGAGTGGTCGTCGGTGGCGTTCAGCACCGCCGCGATGCTCTTCACCGTGGAATAGCCGACGATGGAGCCGAGCCGCGGATAGTCCTTGTTGAGCTGCTGGTAGGCATCCAGGAACGCCTTATGCTCGGGCGTGTCGATGGAATACCAGGGGTATCCGGTGACGATCCAGCCTTCGGGGGTCTCACCCTTCAGCGGGTCGAGATATTCCGGCTCGCCGGTGAGATAGCTCACCACCGCGCGGTTCTTGAACACGCCACGGGTATTGCCCTCGCGCACCAGCTTCACGAGGTCGCCGGCGAAGGTGGCGTTGAGGATGGCGTCGGGATTGGCGGCGTCGATGGCCTGGAGCACGGGGCCGGCGTCGATCTTGTTCAGCGGCGGCCACTGCTCGGCCACGAACTCCACATCGGGACGGCGCTTCTTCAGGAGGTCCTTGAACGCGGCGACGAACGACTGGCCGAACTCGTAATTGGGGGCGATGGTGGCCCAGCGCTTGGCGGGGAGCTTGGCCGCCTCTTCCGCCAGCATGGCCGCCTGCATGTAGTTGGAGGTGCGCAGGCGGAAGGTGTACGGATTGCCCTTCGACCACACGAGCGCGTCGGTGAGCGGCTCGGACGCCAGATACATCACCTTCTTCTGCTTGGCGAAGTCGGAGAGCGCGAGCCCGACATTGGACAGGAAGCCACCGGCGATCATCACCACGCCGTCGCGCGAGACCAGCTCGTTGGCGGCGGTCAAGGCATCGCCGGGCTTGCCGCCGTCATCCTTGGAAATGATGACGAGCTTTTTGCCCTTGATGCCACCGGCATCGTTGATCTCCTTCAGCGCCAGCTCCATGCCCTTGCGATAGGGATCGGTGAAGCCCGGCAGGGCGGAATACGAATTGATCTCGCCCACCTTGATCTCGCCTTCGGCGCGCGCGGCGCCGGAAGCCATCAGCAGGGCGGCAAGCGCCAGTCCCATCATCCGTTTCATACGATCATCCCCTCTGGTTTTTCGATGCACCGTATTTCGTCACGCGCACGTCGAAGCCGCCGTGATTTTAGCGCAACCCGTCCTCGCCTTTGATGTCGGCCGTGGTGAGGCCCCCCACCCGCGGCAGCGGCCGCCCCGAGTCCGTCACCGCCACCGCCACCACGATCTCATTGGCGCGGGGCGCGTCCGGCACGCTCACCTGCATGCCGTCGAAATGGCTGCGCACATAGGCCGCGTCCTTATGCCCCAGCGGAATGTCGAGCTCGGCGCCGAGCCCGCCGCGTCGCTTGGAGGAGGGAATGAGCGCCGCGCCCTTGCCCAGCACCTTGCGCACCGGCGTGCCCATCTTGGGATGCAGCAAAGCGGCGGCATGCTCCAGCTCGCCATTCTCGCCCACCAGGGCCGCCTTGCCGTAGCTCTGGGCCGCCGGCCCGGCGATGCCGAGGGCGTCCACCGCCTTCTGCGCCAGCAGGCCACCCAGTTCCTCGCCGATGGCGACGAGCTCGGACAGATCTTCCACATAGCGGCCCGCGAACGGGTTCTCGATCACCGCCACCACCGCGGCCCGCCGGGTGGGCGGGGAGATGGCGCGCCCCATCTCCATATGGGTCTCTTCGACGATCGTGATGATCTTGCGGATCTTCGCGCTCATCGCAGGCCGTCCTCGCCCTTGATGTCCGCCGCGGCGAGCCCGCCGACGCGGGCATGGACCCGCGGACCGCTGGTCATCACCAGCACCAGCACGATCTCGTCGGCCTTGGGGCCGTCGGGCACGCCCACTTCCATGGCGTCGAAATGGCTTCTCACATACGAGGCGTTCACATGGGTCACCGGCACATCAAGCCGCGTGCCGGGTCCGCCCACCTTCTTGGTGGAGGGCACGATGGCCTTGGCATCGCCCAGGATCTCGCGCATGGCGTAGCCGCCGGGCACATGCCACAGCGCCCCATGCTCCAGCTCGCCCGCGGCGCCGACGATGGCGCCCTTGCCGTAACCGTCGATGGTGGCCGGATCGCCACCCAGCGCCTTCAGCAGCTCCGCCGCCATGGCCACGCCAAGCGGCGTCAAATCATCCATGAAGCCGGCGATGTCTTCCACATAGCGCCCGGCAAACGGGTTCTCGATCACGTTGATGATCGCCCCGCGCTTGCGCGGAGTGGCGGCCACGGGCCCGCCCTCGTGGAAAATCTCCTCGATCATCAGAATCTTCTTGCGAACTTTCACCTCAGGCATGGGCGCACTCTTTTTCTGGCTTTGAGGGAAGTGGAACCGCCGCCGCATGCGGCGGGAGAGACAGAAGACCATCTCCGGTGCTCATGGTTTCGCCTTGCAGGTGCAAGGCCGCGGCGCAGATGAGACCGCGTGCCGAAAGATCGCGCGCCACCGCCAGACCGGCGGTCAGCGCCTGCGCCCGCTCGGCGGCGGTCAGTTCGGGAACCGCCCGCGTCACCGGGAGGGTGCCAAGGTCGCTGTCCGGCTGCATCTGGCAGGCGGACACGCGCACCACGCCGGGATGCCCCGGCAGATCCACCGCATTGGCCACCACGGTGGCCGCCGCGTCGGCCATGGCCGCGGTGGGGGCGAGGATGGTCACGGCATCGGCGATGCCGAGGGAGAAGCTGCGCCCGCGCCAGCCGCTGGTCGCCACGCCGCGCACGGGGTCGTCGGCATCGACCTCCGCCGCGCCGATCAGGCGCGGCTGGTCGGGCCGGTCCACCAGCCCCACCGCGAACCGCGCGCCGGCCGCTAGGTACAGCGCGATATCGCCGCCGTTGTTCACATAGGCGCGGTGGACGCCCGGCGCGATCAGGGCCTCGAGCACCTCTTCCGCCACCGCGCCGGCGACAGCGGCCATGGGGGTGATGAAGACGGCGTCCGCGAACGGCGCCACCGCCCGGCCCATGCGTTGCGCCACCCGATGGGTCAGCGCCGGCCCATGGCGACCCGCCGGCATCCGCAAGACATCCAGCTCCTCGCAAAGGGCGTAGAGCAGGCCCGTGAAACGCGCCGCCGCCGCCCCATAGGCTCGCTGCACGGCCCCATCCTCCCCCATCGCCTCGATGACGAGATCGATGGGGCCGTCCTGCAGGTGCAGGCGGCGGCCGTCGGGCAGCAGGGCCACCTGCGGCGCGCGGCGCGCGAGATCGGGAAGGGGGCGCGGGGCGGCCATGGCTCAGCCGTGCGACCGCTTGGCCGCCTGGGGCGCCAGCGGCCAGGGATTGTCGGACAGGGGCGCGACCGGCTTCAGCGCCTCCTCGCTCTTGACCGAGGACAGGGGCCGCACCTCCGCCATATGGCCTCCGAGGGCCTGGTAATCGTCGAGGCGCAAGGTGAACTCGATGGGCGCCACCAGGGCCGGCGTCGGCACATAGCCGAACGCATTCTCGGGCAGCCGCGTCACATCCACCATGAAGGTGATGCCGCCGCCGGGATACACATAGACCGGCGCGCCGCCGCAGGTGACATAGGTCAGCGCATCCTTCACCGAGCGGGTGAGGCGCACCGGGTCTTCGGTGACGCCGGCCCGCAGGGAGCCGCCGGCACCCGCCATGAACAGCACGGTGGACAGGGCCGGCTCGCAATTGTCCTTCACCCGCTGGGTGGAGGCGGCAAGCTCCGGCGGCAGCGCCTTCTCCACCGGGGTCAGGGTCTCGTCGAGCTCGAAATAGGCGGCATGCTCGCCGGTGGTGGAAATGAAGAACAGGCGCAGCCCCGGCCAGGCCAGCTTGGGATCGAACGGACCGATGATGGACAGCGGATCGGAAATGTCGGTGCCGCCCCAGCCGGTGCCGGGCGCGGCCACCTGGAAGTAACGGCCGGGCGTGGAGCGGCGACCCTTCATCTTGATGCCGGTCTCGCGCACGCCGAGCAGCTTGCCCGCCTGATGCTCCGACAGGACGCCGGTGATGTGGTCGTCCACCACCACCACCTCGTCGGCCTTATCGAACCATTGCTTGGCGAACATGCCGATGGTGGCGGAGCCGCAGCCGACCCGCATCCGCTCTTCCAGGGCGCCATTGACGATCGGCGCCTTGCCGGCCTCCACCAGCACCGTCGCCCCGCCGTCGATGGTCAGCTCCACCGGCTTGCCGTTGCACAGGTCGAGCAGCGCCTCGCAGGTTACGCGGCCTTCCTTCTTGCCGCCGCCAGTGAGATGATGGACCCCGCCCAGGGACAGCATCTGCGAGCCATATTCGGAGGTGGTCACATGGCCCACCGCCTCGCCCGCCGCGCGCACGGTGGCTTGCTCTGGCCCGAGGAACCGATCAGTGTCGATCTTCACCTTCACGCCGCAATAGCTGAAGATGCCTTCGGTGACGACAGTCACCATGTCCACCCCGTCCACCTGCGAGGAGACGATGAAGGGGGCGGGCTTGTAATCGGGATAGGTGGTGCCGGCGCCGATGGCGGTCACGAAGGTGTCGGGGGTCGAGACCAGCTTGCCGTCCCAATCCCCGCCGCGATGGAAGGCCACCACCGGCCCACCCTGCGCCAGCGTGCGGTCGAGCACCACATGGGGATCGACGCGGATCAGCTCGCCGGCCTGGTTGGCATAACGGTCGCAGGCCCCTGTCATGCCGGGCTTGATGTAGCACATGACCGGACAGGCATCGCACCGGATCTTCTCGTCGCCGGCCGGCCGCATGCCGGTGGTCGCTTCGTCACCCATCACGCTCTCGCTCGTCGCTCTTGTCGCCGCATGCACCTTGCCTGGGTGGCTCCCGGCGACGGCGCAGTTCATATGTGTACTAATGAAATCACCATCCCCGATCCTGTCAAGCACAAGGAATGGGCACGCTGCCTGAAAGGGCATCTTCGCGCAAAGGACCCTTGACGAGTTTCATTTGTATAGAAACAATCTGCGAAAACAACAGCGCTGCCGCAGCATCCAGAAGGGCAGACATGACCGACCTTGGACGTCCAACACGGGCGATGGCCCGCCGGTTCCGCTGCCCTGCGCGGAGCCTTGATCGTGCCTGAGATGCCCAGACATGCCAATGATGGCCCGGTTCAGCTGACGGTGAACGGCATCGCGTACAGCTTCGACCTGCCGCGTGACACCAAGCTCATCTATGTGCTGCGCAACGACCTTCAGCTCAACGGCCCCAAGTTCGGCTGCGGCCTCGGGGAGTGCGGGGCCTGCACCGTGCTCATCGACGGGGTGGCGGCCCGCGCCTGCGTGACCACCCTGAAAACCGCGGAAAATCGCGCCGTCACCACCCTTGAGGGGCTCGGCACGCGGGAGAGCCCGCACCCGGTGCAGGCGGCCTTCATCGCCGCCCAGGCGGCCCAGTGCGGCTATTGCCTGAACGGCATGATCATGACCGCCACCGCCTTCCTTTTGCGCCACCCCGCCCCCACCCTCGAACAGGTCCGCCACGCCCTGCGCTACAATCTCTGCCGCTGCGGCACCCATGTGGAAATCCTGCGCGCCGTGATGTCCGCCGCCGAAGCGTTTGGCGGGGCTGCCAGCGATTCGCCGGAGGGCGCGCCGACCGCTTCGGGCGAGCGCGATGCAGGTGAGCGTCCGGAGAGCCAGCCCCATGACTGAACACCTGAGCGACCCGGTCAGCGAGCCGACCCCCTCCCCGGCCGACCTGCTCGCGCGCGCCGGCACCCTGGCGGTGCTGCGGCCGGCGCAGCATGTGAAGGGGCTGGTGCCCACCGCACCGCCGCCCGATGGCGCCCTCGACCTGTTCCTGTTCCTGGACGACGGTGGGCGGATCCTGGCCTTCAACGGCCATGTGGATCTCGGCACCGGCATCCGCACGGCCTTGGCGCAGATCGTGGCGGAAGAACTGGATGTGCCGTTGTCGGCCGTCACCATGGTGCTCGGCCACACCTCCGGCACGCCCAACCAGGGCGCCACCATCGCCAGCGACAGCATCCAGATGTCGGCGATTCCGCTGCGCCATGCCGCGGCCCAAGCCCGGCACCATCTTGTGTCCCTCGCGGCGGCGGCGCTGGAACTGCCGGCCGCCGACCTCACCGTCACCGACGGCGTGGTGCACCCGCGCGCCGGGGGCAACGTAAGCCGCTCCTACGCCGCATTGCTGGAGGGGCGCCGGGACCGCCTGATGCTAGCCGAGCGCGTGGCGGTGAAACCGGCATCGGAGCATCGCATCGTCGGCCAGCGCATGCCGCGCGTGGATATTCCCGCCAAGGCCACCGGCGCCTTCACCTATGTCCACGATGTGCGCGTGCCCGGCATGCTGCACGGTCGCGTGGTGCGCCCGCCTTATGCCGGCGTGGATGCCGGCGACTTCATCGGCAAGAGCCTCATCGCCGTGGACGAGGCCTCCGTCGCCCACATTCCCGGCGTGGTGGCGGTGGTCACCATGGGCGACTTCGTCGGCGTGGTGGCCGAGCGCGAGGAGCAGGCGGCGGCCGCCGCCCTGGCCCTGAAGGTGGAGTGGACCGCGCCCCCGCCGCTGCCCGATCTCGGCGATATCGCAAAAGCCCTGCGCGCCAATCCGAGCACGCCCCGCCTGCTGCTCGACAAGGGCGATGTGGCGACCGCCCGCGCCCATGCCGCCGTACCCATGGACCGCACCTATGTGTGGCCCTACCAGATGCACGGCTCCATCGGCCCCTCCTGCGCCGTCGCCGATGTCCGCGACGGTGGCGCCACCATCTGGTCGGGCACGCAGAACCCCTATCCGCTGCGGCTCGACATCTCGGTCCTGCTCGGCATTCCGGAAGAGCGGATCGAGGTGCTGCGGTTCGAGGCGGCGGGCTGCTATGGCCGCAACTGCGCCGACGACGTGGCCGCCGACGCCGCATTGCTCTCCCGCGCCGTGGGCCGCCCGGTGCGGGTCCAACTGACCCGCGAGCAGGAACACGCCTGGGAGCCCAAGGGCTCGGCCCAGCTCATGGAGGTTTCCGGCGGCCTCAATGCGGACGGCACCCCGGCCGCGTATGATTTCTCGACCCGCTATCCCTCCAACGCCGCCACCACCCTGGCGCTGCTGCTGACCGGACGGGTGCCGGCCGACAATCCCGTGTTCCAGATGGGCGACCGCACGGCCATTCCGCCCTACGCCTACGACAACATCCGCGTTCAGGCCCTCGACATGGCGCCTATCGTGCGGGCCGCGTGGCTGCGCGGCGTCTCAGCCTTGCCCAATTCCTTCGCCCACGAAAGCTATATCGACGAACTGGCGGCCGCCGCCGGCGTCGATCCAGTGGAGTACCGCCTGCGCTATCTCCACGACCCGCGCGCGGTGGACCTCGTCAAGGAAGTTGCGGCCCGCGCCGGCTGGGTGCATCGCACCGGCCCGCGCCGCGAGGCGGTGGAGGGCGACGTGGTGCGCGGGCAGGGCTTCGCCTATGCCCTTTATGTGCATTCCAAGTTCCCCGGCTACGGCGCCGCCTGGTCGGCCTGGGTGGCCGAGGTGGAGGTGAACACCGCCACCGGCGACGTGGCCGTGAAGCGGGTGGTGGTGGGCCAGGATTCCGGGCTCATGATCAACCCGGCCGGCATCGAGCACCAGATCCACGGCAACGTCATCCAATCCACCAGCCGCGTGCTGAAGGAAGAGGTGAGCTTCACCGACACCGCCGTCGCCGACAAGGAATGGGGCGCCTACCCCATCCTCACCTTCCCCGAGGTGCCGGTCATCAACGTGGTGCTGATGCCGCGCCCCGATGATCCGCCCTTGGGCTCGGGCGAATCGGCCTCTGTCCCCTCGGCCGCCGCCATCGCCAACGCCATCTTCGACGCCACCGGCGTGCGCCTGCGCGAACCGCCCTTCACCCCCGAGCGGGTGCGCGCGGCGCTCGGCAACCCGTTGCCGCAGGAAGACGCGCCGCCACCGCCGAAGACCCGTTCCTGGTTCGCTCTGGCCGGCGCGGCGCTGGCGGGCGCGCTGGGCATGGCGGCGGTGGCCCTGCCCATCCGGGGCGCCATCGCCCCCATCACGCCACCGGACCCCTCGTCCTTCTCCGCCGACATGATCGCCCGCGGGCGCCAGCTCGCGGCCCTTGGCGATTGCGCCGTATGCCACACCGGGCCCGGCGGGGCCGTGAACACCGGCGGGCGGCCCATGGAGACGCCCTTCGGCACGGTCTATTCCACCAACCTCACGCCCGACCCGGAAACCGGCATCGGCCGCTGGTCCTACGCCGCGTTCGAGCGCGCCATGCGCGAAGGCATCTCGCGCGACGGGCACCACCTCTACCCCGCTTTTCCCTACACTTCCTTCACCCGGACCTCCGACACCGACCTCCAGGCCCTCTACGCCTTCCTGATGTCGCAAGCGCCGGTGGTGGCGCCGACGCCCAAAGCGAACATGAGCTTCCCGTTCAACATCCGCCCGCTCATGGCCGGCTGGAACAGCTTGTTCCTGCGCCCCGGACAGATCGAGGCCGACCCGGCGCGCACGCCCCAATTCAATCGCGGGGCCTATCTGGTGGAAAGCCTCGGCCATTGCGGCGCCTGCCACACGCCGCGCAACGCCCTGGGTGCCGAGAAGGCGGGCGCCGCCTATCTCGGTGGCGGCATGGTGGATGGCTGGGAGGCC
This sequence comes from Xanthobacter agilis, assembly GCF_021730435.1. Classification (GTDB taxonomy): domain Bacteria; phylum Pseudomonadota; class Alphaproteobacteria; order Rhizobiales; family Xanthobacteraceae; genus Xanthobacter; species Xanthobacter agilis. The sequence continues at coordinate 172,929 of NZ_JABWGX010000001.1, read as the reverse complement.
CCCGCCCTCAACACCTTGTCCATGGCCCCCATTCCCTGGACGGAAGAGGAATTGTTCTCCTACCTGCGCACGGGATTTTCGCGCTTCCACGGCACCGCCGCCGGCCCCATGGCGCCGGTGGTAGAGGAATTGTCCGCTTTGCCCGACGCCGACATCCGCGCCATGGCGACCTATCTGGCATCATTCGCGCCGCCGGCCCAGGCCGAGCCCGCCGCACGCGCCGCCACGCTCCAGGCCGCGGCGACCACCGCCCTGCGCCCGCTCGATTCGCTCGGCGGCAAGCTCTATGAGGGCGCCTGCGCCGCCTGTCACGCGGATGACGGCCCGACCCTGTTCGGCGTGCGCCCGGCACTGGCGCTCAACACCAATGTCCACGCCGCGCGGCCGGACAATCTCATCCGCGTCATCCTGGACGGCATCCCGAACCCCGCCGCCCGTGATCTCGGCGACATGCCCGCCTTCCGCGACAGCCTGGACGACGGGCAGGTGGCGGCCCTGGTGCGCTACCTGCGCGGCACCTTCGCGCCGCAGGCCCCCGCCTGGAGCGGCGTCGAGGCGGCGGTGGCCCGCCTGCGCGCCACTCCGGGCACCCACTGACGACAGCGGCGCGCGGGCGGCACGCGTCGCCCCTGCCCAAACTCCCGGCACCGATGCCTGAAATGTCTGCATCGCGCAGCCTTTCCCCGCGTTGACAGGGGTCCGCCTGCGCTCTATTTCATTTGTACACAAACAAAATGCCGCTGCGCGCGGCGGTGAGAGCGAGCCTGCCATGGCCTATGTGGTGACCGAGAACTGCATCCGCTGCAAATACACGGACTGCGTGGCCGTGTGCCCGGTGGACTGCTTTTATGCCGGCGAGAACATGCTGGTGATCCACCCCGACGAATGCATCGACTGCGGCGTCTGCGAGCCCGAGTGCCCGGCCGGCGCCATCATGCCCGATTCCGATCCGCGTGCCGCGAACTGGGCCGCGCTCAACGCCGAATATGCGGCGCAATGGCCCAACATCACCGAGAAGATCGACCCGCCCGCCGATGCCGACGCCTGGAACGGCAAGGATGGCAAGCGCGACCTGCTCTCGTCCGCCCCCGCGGCCTGACACCCCCTCCCCCATTCCCGAACCTCCGGAGCCCTGCCTTGAGCAACCTGATGGAAGAGCGCGTGCTCAACGTGCGCCACTGGACCGACCGCCTGTTCAGCTTCACCACCAGCCGCGACGCCGGCTTCCGCTTCCGCAACGGCGAATTCACCATGATCGGCATCAAGGTGGAGGGTCGCCCGCTGATGCGCGCCTATTCGGTGGTGAGCCCGAACTATGAGGAAACCCTGGAATTCTATTCCATCAAGGTGCCCGACGGCCCCCTCACCTCCCGCCTCCAGCACCTGAAGGCGGGCGACCCCATCATCATCGGCCGCAAGGCCACCGGCACCCTCGTCATCGACAACCTCAACCCCGGCGCGAACCTCTACCTGCTGGGCACCGGCACCGGGCTTGCGCCTTTCCTCTCCATCATCCGCGACCCACAGACCTATGACCGGTTCGAAAAGATCGTGCTGATCCACGGCTGCCGGCAGGTGTCCGAGCTCGCGTACGGCGAAGAGATGGTCGCGGCGCTCCAGGCCCATGAGTTTCTGGGTGAGGAGGCGAAGGTCAAGCTGGTCTATTATCCCACCGTCACCCGCGAGCCGTTCCGCAACCAGGGCCGCATCACCACCCTCATGGAGAGCGGCAAGCTCTTTGCCGACATCGGCCTGCCCCCCCTCGACAAGGCCCGCGACCGGGTGATGCTGTGCGGCTCGCCGCAGATGATGGTGGACCTCAAGAACCGCCTGACCGCCCTCGATTTCGTCGAAGGCAACCATGGCGAGGCCGGCGACTTCGTGCTGGAGAAGGCCTTCGCCGAGCGCTGAAAAAATTCCCCCGAGGCGGTTTTCAACCGCTTCGGGGCGGCCTAGAATTTATATGCCTACAAATAAACGGCCGGGGTCGACCTCGCCTCTCCGGCTCATTGCTTCCGGAGATTGAAGGCATGGCACACGACGCCCCAGCCGGCCCCAAGGGCCACACCAAGCTCGTCATCCGCAACATCGGCCTCATCATCAGCGGCGACCTCGACCGGCCGATCCTCGATGCCGACACCATCGTCGCCGAGAACGGACGCATCAGCGCCATCGGCCGGCTGAAGGACGCGGACACCGAGGGCGCCACGACCACCATCGACGCCAATGGCGCGACCGTGACGCCGGGGCTCATCGACAGCCATGTCCACCCCGTCGCCGGCGACTGGACCCCGCGCCAGAGCCAGATGAACTGGATCGATTCGTCGCTGCATGGCGGCGTCACCACCATGATCTCGGCGGGCGAGGTGCATTATCCCGGCCGCCCGCGCGACGTCATCGGCATCAAGGCGCTCGCCATCACCGCCCAGCGCACCTTTTCCGCCTTTCGCCCCGGTGGCGTGAAGCTCCATGCGGGCGCCCCCGTCATCGAGCACGAGATGGAGGAGAACGACTTCAAGGAGCTCGCGGCGGCGGGCGTGAAACTCCTGGGCGAGATCGGCCTCGGCGGCGTGAAGGATGGCCCCACCGCCAACAAGATGGTGAACTGGGCCCGCAAATACGGCATCCAGTCCACCATTCACACTGGCGGCCCCTCCATCGCCGGATCCGGGCTCATCGACAAGGACGTGGTGCTGGAGACCGACGCCGACGTGGTCGGCCACATCAACGGCGGCCACACCGCCCTTCCCGATGGCCAGATCCGCTGCATCTGCGAAGGTTGCAAGCGGGGCCTGGAGCTGGTCCACAACGGCAACGAGCGCTCCGCCCTGTTCACCCTGCGCACCGCGCGGGAGATGGGCGAGCTGAACCGCGTCATTCTCGGCACCGACGGCCCGGCCGGCTCCGGCGTGCAGCCGCTGGGCATTCTGCGCATGGTCGCGCTGTTGTCGTCCATGGGTGAGCTGCCGGCTGAGCAGGCCTTTTGCCTCGCCACCGGCAACACGGCGCGCATGCGCGGGCTCGACTGCGGACTGATCGAGGTGGGGCGCAGCGCCGATTTCGTCATCATGGACACGGCCCAGCACTCCGCCGGCAAGACCCTGCTGGAGAGCGTCCAGCTCGGCGACCTGCCGGGCATCGGCATGACCATCATCGATGGCCTCGTGCGCACCGAGCGTTCGCGCAACACCCCCCCGGCCACCCGCGTGCCCACCATCGTGAAATGACCGTCACCGGGCGGCGTTCGCCCGGTGACGGTCAAGGGGAGAGGCTCCGACAGCCCGCCCGGCCGATGGCGGCCGGGCGGGCGCGATCAGGCCGCAGCGAACTCCCGCACGAAGGTATCCACCACCCCCTTGAGGTCGCCGGCCTGCTCGGAAAGTCCGGTGGACAGGCTCATGAGCTGCGCCGAGGCGGACCCCGTCATTCCGGCGGCCTGATGCACGCCGGTGATGTTCTGCGTCACCTGCTGGGTGCCGGTGGCGGCCTGCTGGCAGTTGTGGGCGATCTCGGAGGTGGCCACCCCCTGCTGCTCCACCGCCCCGGCGATGGCGGTGGAGGTCTCCTTGATGCTCGCGATCACGCGCACGATCTCGCCCATGGACTTTACCGTGCCCTCGGTGGCCTCCTGGATCTCGCCGACCTTGCCGGCGATTTCATCGGTGGCCCTACCGGTCTGCTCGGCAAGCTGCTTCACCTCGGCGGCGACCACCGCGAAGCCCTTGCCGGCGTCACCCGCGCGGGCCGCCTCGATGGTGGCGTTGAGGGCAAGAAGGTTGGTCTGCGCCGCGATGCCCTTGATGAGGTCCACCACATCGCCGATGGCGACCGCGGCGGACGCGAGCAGACCGATGCGCGCGTTGGACGATTCGGCCTCGGTGAAGGCGGTGTCGGCGACCATCGCAGAACGGGTCACCTGGCCGTTGATCTCCCGCACCGATGCCGCCATCTCCTCCGCCGACGAGGCCACCGTCTGCACGTTGGACGAAGCCTGCTCGGCGGCGGCAGCCACCGCCTGGGCCTGATGCGAGGTTTCCTCGGCCGTGGCGGACAGGTTCCGCGCGGCGGACGCCACCTCGCCGGACGACCGGGCAAAGCCGGCGGCCAGATTCTGCATCCGCTCGACGAAGGCCGTTGCGAGGGTCTCGCGACGGGCGAGCGCCTCGCGCTCCGCCCGCTCACGCGTGGCCGCCTGCTCACGCAGGTGCGCGGCCTCCTGGAGTTGGCCGCGCAGGGTGGCCAGCGCCTTGGCGATGGTGCCGATCTCATCGGCGCGTTCCTGGCCCTCCACCTCCACATTCAGCTCTCCGCGCCCGAGCGAAGACATGACATTGATGCCCTTCTGGAGCGGACCAACAACCCCCGCGCGCACCACGAGCACCGCCAGCGCGGTCACCACCAGCACCGCGGCCAGGATACCCAGCAGGGTGGTCCAGAACACGCGATGCAGCGCCGCCGTCAGGTCGTCGCTCTCCGCATCGAGCCTCTGGGTCAGGCGGCCATTGAAGTCCACGAGACTTGCCACCACCGCATCAAGCGCGGGCGAGCAGGTGTCGCGCATGACCATGCCGGCCTTTATATTTTCTTCCGCTGAGGTCCCCATCGCCAGACGGCTCGCCTCCTTGCACACTCCGTCAGCGGCCTGCGTGAAGCTCGCGTGCACGGCTTCGATGTCCGTCCGAAACGCGGGCAGGTTCTCGATCGCATCGGCGAAATTGCTCCGCACACCTTCCCGTTGTGTTTTCTGGCTTTCCAGTGCAGTGCGAACGGTCTGCTCCGTGTCCGATGCCGCCTGCTCGTAGATGGCGCCCTTGAACTGCGCAACGAAGCGCGCCACCCGCGCCAGTTTCAGGGAGCCGGTCGCCTCGTCGTTGAGCAACCTGGAATATTGAGCGTCGGCCCACAGCGTCTGCGAGATCGCGTAATAGGCGCCCCCGAGGCTCACCACACCCAAAAGCAAAAGAAGACTCACCACTTTCCAGGCCAGAGGCCAGTTCTTGAACGACATTTTTGCCCTCTCTTGTTCGACCGACTGCGCCGGTGCGGCGCTTCGCAGCTTCAAATGAGAAGCTGTGTCGTCGCTCCGCTCTGATCGCCCGTCGCGCGCCACCTTGCAGATGACAACATCTCCCCACAGTGCCCAACTTAGGTCACCGAAATTCAATTATATTTGTTTTATCTCAAATTACGTAACGTCATATTTGTGTATTCGGCCATAAATAATACAATGTCGCTCACATATATTCGCTTACATGCGGCCTCAGTATATAATTTATTGATGTAATTACTTATTTTGCAACCAAAAATTCATATTACAGTTATATTTTACCTCCCCTCCATCACTCGTCTCCCAACAGACATGAAAAGGCGGGACGCCGCGCGGCATCACCCGTGTTCGATCTCAGCCTGCCGCAATGATTTTGAAAGCAGGCAACGCCCCCGATGGCGGGAAGACACACCCGTGACATACACCGCGCACAAGCCGCGGCGGATGTTCAAAAGCCACCATTCCGGTTGCGTCGACCACAAGGTCGCGATCCGCCCCTTGTGCTCCCGCTCTTAAAAATGTAGCACTGGCGCCATTCTCCCTGTGTCGGAGCATAGCGCAGCCTGGTAGCGCATCTGCTTTGGGAGCAGAGGGTCGCAGGTTCAAATCCTGCTGCTCCGACCATTCCCCCTCAGTGATCCGGGCCTTGAAGCTCAAGCCTTTGCGCCATGTGCCGGCGCCTCCGGCGCCCGCGCGGCAGGGCTTTTCGCCCGCCTCCGCCGGTCGCGGGGTAGGCTCGCCTGGGCGTTGAAAAAGAAAGGCCCGGCCACCTCGCGATAGCCGGGCACGTTCAGTTCCAAAATGGCAGAAGAAGCGACCCGCGCTCCACCCCGCGCCCCGGAAAGCGCGCCGTCGGGCACTCCGGAGGGGGGCGTTCAGCCTTACCGTTGCACCGTGATATCGTCGCCGCGCAGGAAGAATGACGCGGCGGTGAGGTCGTCCGCCTCGACCCAGGCCTTCTGTTCGGGCGGCCGGCTGTTCTTGATATAGACGGTGCCGTCGCAGATGATCCGGGCCGTGCGCGGGAAGCTCAGCTCGGTGAAGGTGATGGCGTTGGGGCTCTTGCCCAGCACCGGGCGGGTGTTCAGGGTGAAGGTGCCGCTTGGATGGCCAAGCGTGAGCTGCCCGCCCTGGCCGGCTTTCAGGGCGCCCTCGCGCAGCGCCATGTTCGGGACCGTGCCGGGAATGGCCGCCGCCGCCGCAAGGCAGGTTGAACCGCTGCCCGGCGCCGCCGAGTGCATGATCGATTCGAGATAGAAGCGCGCCACCAGATCGATGCTCTCGGCCTTCACCGCGTGCCCGTCGAGATCGGTGTAGCCGGTGGGTGCCGCCACCGACACGGCGAACGGCAGGGTCGCCTTGCCGATGGTGTCACGCGTGTACTGGGTCCAGCCGATCAATTCCGCGATCTTCAGGCGCAGCTCGGTCAGACGCGCGAGCATGCCCGGCGGCTCCAGCACCGCCCCGGTGGGCGAGGGCAACTCCAGCCCGGTACAGCCAAGGCCGAACGTCTCCGCACGGAAGAAACCGCAAATGTTGACCATGTCGACGATGGTCACCTCCACCTTGCTGCCGTCGCTGAGAACCACCGTGTCGATGAGATTGCCGGTGGGAAAGGTCTGCCCCGTGAAGCCGCCGCCCTGGTCGCGAAAGTCCACCAGGATCTCGGCGCCGCTGCCGGGCACACCGCCGATGACCGTATCGCCGTCCACCCGCGCCTCGCCGTTCAGCACGTCGAGGGTCATGTACATCATCTTCTGCGTGTTGGTGGAAAAGGCGCGCACCGTGAGGCGGCCATCGGCGACACCGGGAATCATGTTCTTCATCAGCGCGAACACCGGCACGCCGGCCGAGATGTTCCCGCAATTCATCTTGTAGGTGACGGTCGCCGGCTGATCCGGGAAGATCTGCACGAAAGTGTAGTCCACATCCGCGCCGGGGCGGGTCGAGGGCGAAACGATGGCGGTCTTCGATTGGAGGATGGTGTCGCCCCCGAGCCCGTCCATCCCCATGGGATCGGGCGAACCGCGCACCGCCAGCAGGAACTCCTCCAGCCCCGCGCCCGGCGCGGGAACATTGCGCCCCTCGAAATAGAAACCGCGACTGCTACCGCCCCGGATCAAGGTGATGGGCGCCAGCATCTGCTCCAGATTTCTGTCGAAATGAAAATAGCTCATGACGTCACCTCCGCCCATAAGATGAAAGAGCGAGCGTGATGGATAGCGCGAACGCGTGACACCATTTGTACACACGCCACAACTACCGCCTTTATTTTCATCTCTCGCGAAATCACCCGCCCCTCAGTCCTACGCTACCCATCTTCCCCTCGCCTGTCGATGCGCGCGGAAGCCGGCGGAGGGGCGTTTAATGCGCCTGCCTTCAAAGGGTCGCGCAAAACCCCGGCGCCCGCGGGATCGGGTGATGTCGCGCCGTGCGGCGGCATGATGGCGCACCAGATCCCCGCACCCCGGATGCCGGCCCCCTGGCCGCCGCCCGGCCTCGGGGCCGGCGACGCCCGCGCGATACCGCTTGCATTCCATCTCGCCCGCGCGTCAATTCCCCCGCCCTAGCGGACCCGTGAACGGAACCGATTGATGCGAATCCCTCCGGCCGCCGCCCGACGCGGGACCGCCGCCCTCCTTCTGAGCTGCGCCCTTCTGACCGGTGGCGCGGCCCATGCGGACACCGGCGCCGCCGCGCGCTGCGCGGCCAAGCTGCCGATCGACGCCCGCGCCATCTACGATGCCAGCGCGCCCAAGCTGGTGCCCGGCGCCGATGGGCGCGCCGTCGTCACCGAGGAGACCCGCAAGCTCGTGCTCGGCGGTCAGGTGGACTTCACCAAGGCCCAGGATGCGGCCATGGCAGCCGCCGCCTGCCTCGTGCTGCGCTGAAACGGCAGCCGGATCTCGGCGATCGGTTGTCAGCGCCGCGCGCGCTCACTATAGATCCAGACGGAACAGACACCCTGTTGGGTCGGCGGGCCTCGCCCCGCCGCGATGGGAAGCGGGCTGAAAGACATGGTGGCACGCATCTACAAGCCGACACGCAACGCGATGCAATCCGGCGCGGCGAAGACCAAGCACTGGGTGCTTGAGTATGAACCCGAGAGCCCACGCACCGTGGAGCCGCTCATGGGCTACACCTGCTCGGTGGACATGCACAGCCAGATTCGCCTCTCCTTCGACACCAAGGAGGAGGCGGTGGCCTACGCGGAGCGCAACGCCATCCCCTATCAGGTGCTCGAGCCCCACGACGTGAGCCGGAAGAAGATCGCCTATTCCGATAATTTCGCGTTCCAGCGCATGGGGCAGTGGACGCACTGACCCGGCGCCTCAGGCCCGCGGCGGGCCGCTCCCCGGCCATAAGGTGAGCGACAACCCGCCCGCGCCTGGAATTGGAGCGGCTTTGCGCGGTGATGCGCGCCGACACATTCTCTCCAGCGACGGCATTCTGTTCGCATGCTTCGCCGGAGTTCCGGCCCCGTAGCTCAACTGGATAGAGCACTCGCCTTCTAAGCGAGCGGTTGCGTGTTCGAGTCACGCCGGGGTCGCCATCCCTGCCGGCGCGTATGGGTCCGAAGGCCGGAGCCTGTCACAGCCGCCGGCCGTTCTCGACGCCGCCACGAGAGCAATTTCAGCAAAAGTGTGCAGCGGTTTTGCGTCTGAAATCGCGATAAAACAAAATGCTCTAGACGCACCGTGACGCCTACGCCGTCCCGGATTCACCCACCGCCCTTGCATCCGGTTCCACATCCATCGGATCCAGCGCCCCCGGCACCGGCCCGCCACGATCGTGCTTGGATCGGTTCTTCGTCTTGCGCCGCTTCGATTTCGCCAGATCCTCCGGCGCATAGTCCGAGGGGATGTCGAGCCGACGCAGGCCGGTCTTCACATAAGCCTCGCTCAGCTCGATGCCGATGAACCGCCGGCCGAGGCGCCGCGCGACCGCGCCGGTGGTGAAGGTGCCGGCGAACGGATCGAGCACCAGATCGTCCGGATGGCTCGAGGCGCGAACGATACGCTCAAGCAATGCCTCGGGCTTCTGCGAGGGGTGGTCCTCATACTCGTCCATGCGGAAACGCACCCGCGGCAGGGCCCAGACATTGCCCGGCACCTTCTGTTGGTTGTAGGGGCGAGGCGGCTCCTTGCGATAATCGATCAAGCCCCGCCGCGCCCCGGTCTTCGCCTCCACCAGGATGTCGTCGGCATTGAAGGTGTAGGCGCGTGGATCCACCACCATGTGCAGGATCGGCTCGAACATGGAACCGAAAAACCGGCGCGCCTGCACCCCAGAGCTGTCATAGACCCAGACCATCCGCGACAGGATGGTAAGCCGCGTCCGGCAATACAGATCAAGGTGCGGCATCATCTGGGTGGCGGCCATGAGGTAGAAGCTGCCGCCCTGCTTCAGCACCCGTCGGCATTCGTCGATCCAGCGGTGGCACCAGGCAAGATAGGCCCCCTCCTCGCGCCGATCACCGACGCCGTCGAAATCCTTGCCGATATTGTAGGGCGGATCGGCGAACACGAGGTCCACGCTGCCCGTTTCAATCGCGCCGAGCGCATCGAGGGCGTCGCCATGGATGATGGTGCGGCCCAGCGATTCGAATGTACGCATCCGGCGTGTCCCACCTGTCCCCGGTCTCGGCGCGCGTCACTCTATCGCCCCCGGCGCAGCCGCGCCATGCGCTGTCCGCAGGGCGGCGGGCGCCGACCCGTCCTTGCGCTGCATACCGGATTGGCCGATCAGATCTGTTCAATGATGCGGGCGCCTCAGGGCAGACCCGCCGCGCCGGCGCGCACCGAACCGCCGGCGACACTTGGGAGGAATAACACTTGGGAGGAATCATGCCGGCCCCTGCTCTCCCGCGGCCCCTCAAGGGGCTGTTCAATGCGCCCTATGTCCTGCTCTGCCTCACATCGCTGCTGTGGGCGGGCAATCTGGTGCTCGGCCGCTATGTGGCGGGGCATGTGCCGCCATTCACCCTCGCCATGCTGCGGTGGATCGGCGCCACGCTCATCCTCACCCCGTTCGCCCTCGGGCAGATCCGCCGCGACCTGCCGCTGATTCGCGCTCATTTCTGGTCGTTGCTGCTGCTCGCCGGGACCGGCATCTCCTGCTTCAACGCCATGAGCTATTATGCGCTGCAATACACGGAGGCGCTGAACGGGCTCCTGCTGCAATCCATGGCGCCGCTGCTGGTGGCCGTGTGGTGCTTCGCCTTGTTCCGCGACCGGCTGCGCCTGGGCCAGGCGGCGGGCATCCTCACCTCGTTGTGCGGGGTGCTGCTCATCATCAGCCGCGGCGACATGGACACGCTGATTCACCTGAAGCCGAACATCGGCGACGTTTGGATTTTGATCGCGCTCCTCATCTATGCCTTTTACGCCGCCATCCTGCGCACCCGGCCGCCCCTCGGCCCGCTGTCGTTCCTCACCGTCATCATGGCGCTCGGGGCGGTGCTGCTGGTGCCGTTCGCCATTTGGGAATACGCCACCGGCCATGTGCTGACCTTCGACACACGGACCGTGTTCGTCCTCGCGTATGTGATGGTCGGCCCCTCGCTCATCGCCTATCTGTTCTTCAATCGGGCGGTGGAGCTGGTGGGCGCCAACACGGCCGCGCCGTTCCTGCACCTGATGCCGGTGTTCGGCACCGCGCTCGCCATCGCCTTCCTGGGCGAGCAGATCGCCTGGTTCCACCTGGGCGGCTATGCGCTGGTCATCACCGGCATTGCGCTGGCCACCTTCGCCGCCCGCAACGGCCGCAAGGACACCCGCGCCGAAGGGCAGGCCGGCGCGCCCTGATCGGCGGGAGCCGCCCCTCAGAAGGCCAGGGCGTTCACCTGCTTGACCTGCGGCAGCGCCCGCGCCCGCGCGATCAGATCGACCGGCAACGGACTGTCCACGGCAACAAGGGCGATGGCATCGCCCCCCGCCGTGTCGCGGCCGAGGGCGAAGGTGGCGATGTTGATGCCGGCCTCCCCCAACAGGCTGGCGAACTGGCCGATGAAGCCCGGCCGGTCCTCATTGGCCACATGGATCATGAACGGCGCGAAGGCCGCATCCACCGTGATGCCTTGCACATTCACGATGCGCGGATGCCCGTCCGTGAACACCGTGCCCGAGACGGAGCGGGCCTGCCGGCCCGTCACCACCGTCAGGGTGATGAGGCTTTCATAGTCGCCGGTGGCGGCGCGGGTGGTCTCCTCCACCACCATGCCCCGCTCGCGGGCGATGGCGGGGGCTGAAACCACATTCACCTCCTGCAACATGGGGCGCAGCAGGCCGGCGATGGCGGCGGCGGTCAGCGCCTTGACGTTCAGGCCGGCGACCGTCCCCTCATAGGTGAGGGTCACGGTCTCCACCTCCATGTCGGTGAGCTGGCCGGCGAAGGAGCCGAGCTTCTCCGCCAGTGCGACGAACGGCGCGAGGCGCGGCGCCTCCTCCCCCGTGATGGAAGGGAAATTCACCGCGTGGGAGACCGCGCCCGTCAGCAGATAGTCGCTCATCTGCCCGGCGATCTGGAGCGCGACATTGTCCTGGGCCTCCGTGGTGGCGGCGCCGAGGTGGGGGGTGCACACCACATTGTCGCGACCGAACAGGGGGCTTCTCACCGCCGGTTCCTCCACGAACACGTCGAGGGCCGCCCCGGCCACATGGCCGCTGTCGAGCGCGGCGGCAAGCGCCTCCTCGTCCAGCAACGCGCCGCGGGCGCAATTGATGATGCGCACGCCCGGCTTGGTCCGCGCGATGTTGTCCGCCGAAAGGATGTTCCGCGTCTTCTCGGTGAGGGGGGTGTGGAGGGTGATGAAATCGGCGCGGGCGAGCAGCGCGTCCAGTTCCACCTTCTCCACCCCCAGGGCCAGCGCGCGGTCCGCCGTCAGGAACGGATCGAAGGCCAGCACCTTCATCTTCAATCCCAGCGCCCGATCGGCCACGATCGAGCCGATGGTACCGCAACCGATGACGCCAAGCACCTTGGCGCTGAGTTCCACGCCCATGAAGCGGTTCTTCTCCCACCGCCCCGCCTGGGTGGAATGGTCCGCCGCCGGAATCTGCCGCGCAAGCGCGAACATGAGCGCAAGCGCGTGTTCCGCAGTGGTAATGGAATTGCCCAGCGGCGTGTTCATCACGATCACGCCGCGCGCGGTGGCCGCCCGCAGATCGATATTGTCCACCCCGATGCCGGCGCGGCCGATGACCTTGAGCCGATCCGCGCGCGCCAGGATCTTCGACGTCACCCGCGTGCCCGAGCGGATGACGAGGCCGTCATACTGACCGATGACCCCGGCCAGCCGCTCCTTGTCCTTGCCGAGGTCCGGCCGGACATCCGCAGCGATGCCGCGCGCCTCGAACACCTGGATGGCGGCCGGCGACAGCGGATCGGAGATCAGAACGCGCGGTGCCATGGCGCAGGCTCCAGATTCGGGCCTCGGATTCGAGCTCCGGCCCTCAACGGATCGCGCCCGCGCTCCGCCCTTCCCGCCGGGCGGAAAGGGCGCGCACGACGTGCGATCAGGCCGCCAAAGAAGGCGAGCGGCGCGGCTTACGCCGCCTGGGGCAGCGCGGCCCGCGCCTCGTTGAAGGCCCAGTCCAGCCAATGGGTCAGCGCCTCGACATCGGCGCGCTCCACGGTGGCGCCGCACCAGATGCGCAGACCGGGCGGGGCATCGCGATAGGAGCCGATGTCATAGGCGATGTCGCCCTTCTCCAGACCCGACGCGATAGCCTTGGCAAACGCCGCCTGGGCCTCGGCCGGCAGCGCCGTGACGGCGGGATCCACCACCCGCAGGCACACCGAAGTGTTGGAGCGCGTCACCGGATCCTTAGCGAGGAAATCCACCCAGGGCGTCATCGCCACCCAGCGGGCGATCGCCTCGAAATTGCGGTTGGCGCGCTCCTGGAGGGCCGACAATCCGCCGATGTTCCGCGCCCAGGTGAGGGCGTCGATATAGTCTTCCACGCACAGCATGGAGGGCGTGTTGATGGTTTCGCCCACGAAGATGCCTTCCATGAGCTTGCCGTTCTTGGTGAGGCGGAAGATCTTCGGCAGCGGCCAGGCCGGCTTGTAGGTCTCGAGCCGCTCCACCGCGCGCGGGGAAAGGATGAGCATGCCGTGCGCGCCCTCTCCCCCCAGCACCTTCTGCCAAGAGAAGGTGACCACATCGAGCTTCGCGAAATCGAGCCGCTGCGCGAATGCCGCCGAGGTGGCATCGCAAATGGTGAGGCCGGTGCGATCCGCCGCAATCCACTCCACATCGGGCACCATCACGCCGGAGGTGGTGCCGTTCCAGGTGAAGACCACGTCATGGGTGAAGTCGACGCTCGAGAGGTCCGGCAATTCGCCATAGGGGGCGGTGATGGCGCGGGCGTCGGCGAGCTTCAACTGCTTCACCACATCGGTGATCCAGCCCTCGCCGAAGGATTCCCAGGCCAGCATGTCCACCGGCCGCGCGCCGAGCAGCGACCAAAGCGCCAGTTCCACCGCGCCCGTGTCCGAGGCCGGCACGATGCCGATGCGGTAGTCCGCCGGCACCTCCAGCACCTCGCGGGTAAGGTCGATGGCTTCCTTCAGCTTGACCTTGCCGACCTTGGCGCGATGGGAGCGGCCGAGGGGCGCGTCCGAAAGGCCGCCGAGCGACCAGCCCGGCCGCTTGGCACAGGGGCCGGAGGAAAAATTGGGATTTTCCGGGCGCGTGGCCGGAGCGGGGTTCGCAGTCATGTGCCATCCTTGCAGATGATCGCCTCCCGTTGGGGGGAGGTGGCCCGCCGACGGCGATACGCCCGCGGTGGAGCCGGCGTCAAGCGCCGGTTCGCGCCCTGCGACCACCGCGCCGCACGTCCCCCGCCCCGCATCCGCCGGAAGCAACCCCGATGACGGTACGACACCGGCAGCGCCACACCGAAGCGCCAGCCCCAGGCGCGCGCTATGCGCTCACCCCTGGCCTCGGCACATCCTTCCGAGCGTCGGGCTCAGCTTGCCGGCGGCGGGTTCCCTGCGGCGACAGTGGTCCCGGCCGAGGCTCCGGGCGCGAGCGAGGCGGGCGCCGCCGGCTCCACGCCGTCGCCGTGGGCCGGGGCATCGGGGGCGGCTGACGCCACGGACGCCTCCTGCACGGGCGAGAGCCCGGACGCCGCAGGGGCGGCGCTCTCCCGTTCCACCTCGGGGCCGGGCAGCACATGGCCCAGCATGCCACGCGCCACCTCGCGCTCGCCCATGATGATGAAGTTTGCGCCGGTCTGGCGCAGGCGCTCCACTTCCTCGTCCGAATGGGCACGGGCGATGATCTCGATGTCGGGATTGACGGCGCGCGCCTTCTTGAGCACGCCGCTCGCCTCGAAGCCGTTGGGAATAGCGAGGATCAGCCGCTTGGCCCCCGCCAGATTGGCGGCGGTGATGGCGGCCGGGGACGCGGCGTTGGCATTGACCACCTCGAAGCCGCCCTCCCGCAATTCCTCGACCCGGTCTTCCTGGTCCTCGATCACCAGCAGCGGCACGCCGGCGGCCTTCAGTGCCTCCGCCACCAGCCGACCCACACGGCCGTAGCCGACGATAACGGTGTGGTCTTCCTTGTCCGTCAGTTGCAGGGCTTCCTCACCGTCGGCGTCCTCGGAACCGGAGGCCTCGGCGGCCGAGCTTCCCTTTGCCTTCGCGGCCGCCCGCGCCTCCGCTTTCGCCGCCTTGGCTTCGGCCTTGGCTTCGGCCTTGGCTTCGGCCTTGGCCTCCGCCTTCGCCACCTCCTTGGCGGCGGCCTTGGCGGCGGCTTTCTCCTCGGCCTTCACCGCCTTGGCCTCCGCCTTCTCCAGCTTGCGGGCAACCTCCCGCGCCATGTCCTGCGCCATCTTGCGGGCGCGGAAACGGTCCAGCACCAGGAAGAAGAAGGGATTGGCGAGGATGGAGATGATCGCGGCGGCGAGGATCAGGTCGCTGCCCTCCTTCGGCAGCAGGCCCAGGCTCATGCCCAGCGCCACCAGGATGAAGGAGAACTCGCCGATCTGCGCCAGCGAGGCGGAAATGGTGAAGGCGGTGAGCTTGGAATAGCCAAAGATCCGCACCAGCACATAGGCCGCGATCGACTTGCCAAGCAGCACGATGGCAAGGGTGGCGAGCAACGGCAGCGGCTGGGTGACGATGATCTCCGGATCGACCAGCATGCCCACCGACACGAAGAACAGCACCGCGAAGGCATCGCGCAGGGGCAGCGTTTCCTCCGCCGCGCGCTGGGAGAGGGGCGATTCGCTCAGCACCATGCCGGCGAAGAAGGCGCCGAGCGCGAACGACACGCCGAACAGCTTGGCCGATCCGAATGCCACGCCGAGCGCCACCGCGAGCACCGCAAGGCGGAACAGCTCGCGCGAGCCCACATGCGCCACCCAATGCATGATGAACGGGATCACCCGCCGCCCCACCACCAGCATGAGCACCACGAACGCCGCCACCTTGCCGATGGTGACCGCGATCGAGGTCCACACGTTCATCGGCCCGAACCAGGACGCGGCCGCCCCCGCATCCACCGCCTTGCCGCCCAGCGCCTCCGAGAGGGCGGGCAGCAGCACCAGGGTGAGCACCATGGCGAGGTCTTCGACGATGAGCCACCCCACCGCGATCCGGCCCTGCTCGCTCTCGACCAGCCGCCGCTCCTGGAGCGCGCGCAGCAGCACCACCGTGCTCGCCACCGACAGGGCGAGGCCAAACACGATGCCGCCGCCGATGCCCCAGCCCATCAGGTGGGCAAGGCCCATGCCCATCAGCGTCGCCACGCCGATCTGCAGCACCGCGCCCGGCACCGCGATGGCTTTCACCGACAACAGGTCGCGCAACGAGAAATGCAGGCCCACGCCGAACATGAGGAGGATGATGCCGACCTCGGCCAGCTCCTCCGCCAGATGCTGGTCCGCCACGAAGCCCGGGGTGAAGGGTCCCGCCATGACACCGGCGATGAGGTAGCCGACCAGCGGCGACAGCCGCAGCCGCTGCGCGATGGCCCCGAACACGAACGCGAGCACGAAGGCCCCGACGAGGGTCGCAATCAGCGGCGTATCGTGGGGCACGCGTCACCTCCCGGACATGGATACAGACAAAAGAAGCGCGCGCGCCGAACGGCGCGCTCACGCCCGAATGCATGGAATGCCCACAGATTAAGGGAAACCGAGGGCGGGTCCAGCTTTTCCCGCACATGTGGTCGCATCGCCGCAGCCTGGGCGCGCGCGGCGCGGGGCACTGGAAGCCGATTCGCATGACGAGAACGCGTCATGTCCGCCAAGCAGAAAGGGCACCCGCCGGGGTGCCCTCCATATTGTTCTTCCGCAATGGGCGAAGGCTCAGAGCCAGGGGCGCTCGGTGGCCTTGGCGGTCTCGTAGGAGGCAATGGCCGGTGCCTTTTCCAGGGTCAGGCCGATGTCGTCGAGGCCTTCCAGCAGGCAGCGCTTGCGGAACGGATCGATCTCGAAATGGACCGTGCCGCCGTCGGGGCCACGGATCTCCTGGGCCGCGAGGTCCACGGTGAGGGTGGCGTTGGCACCCCGCTCGGCATCCTCGAACAGCTTGTCGAGGTCGCCCTGGGAGACCACGATGGGCAGAATGCCGTTCTTGAAGCAATTGTTGTAGAAGATGTCCGCGAACGAGGTGGAGATCACGCAGCGGATGCCGAAATCGAGCAGCGCCCAGGGGGCATGCTCACGCGACGAGCCGCAGCCGAAATTGTCGCCGGCGACCAGGATCTTGGCCTTGCGATAGGCGGGCTGGTTCAGGACGAAGTCGGGGTTTTCCGAGCCGTCGTCCTTGTAGCGCATCTCGGAGAACAGGCCGGTGCCGAGACCGGTGCGCTTGATCGTCTTCAGATACTGCTTGGGGATGATCATGTCGGTATCGACATTGACCAGCTTCATCGGCGCCGCGACGCCTTCGAGAACGGTGAACTTCTCCATCGGACCTTCCCTCATTCAAGCCTTGTCGGTGCGCGCCGGCCGCACAAGCGCCCGGCGCGCGACGGGTGTTCCGCGCCTCACGCCTCGCCGCGGCGCCCCGGCAGCATCCGCCTCAAAACGTCGTCCTTCAGCACCACATGGTGCGCGACGGCGGCCGCGGCATGCAGCAGCGCCAGGATGACCAGCGCATTGGCCAGCACCTCGTGCACCTCCTTCACCGTACGGCCGAAGGTGCGATCCACCGGCACCGGCGAGGGGATGGTGAAAAGCGAAAAGAATGTCACGGCATCCCCACGCAGGAAGGCGAGATAGATGCCCACCAGCGGGGTCACGATCAGCAAAAGATAAAGCAGCCCGTGCGCCACCTCGGAGGCCAGCGCCACCGGCCGGCTGAGCTGGGCCGAAGGCGCCGGCATCCGCCCGAACAGGCGGTTCGGGATGCGCAGGGCAAGGATCAAAATCAGCACCAGACCCACCGAAATATGGGTCCACCAGATCATGGCGCGCTCGGGGGTGCCGCGTGCGAAGAACGCTTCAAGATAGGTCACGCCATAAATGACCAGCACCGCGAGCACGGTGAGCCAATGCAGCGACCGGGCCAGCGGCGGATAACGGGTGAGGGAAGGATCGACAGGCATGGGAGCTCCTTTATCGGGAAGATTTCTAACCCCTCTCCTTGGGAGGGGTCCAGCAAAGCACTCAATCCGCGTCCGCCTCGACCGCCTCCATGTCGTCGTCCGACAAGCCGAAATGGTGGCCGATCTCATGCACCAGCACATGGGTGACGATATCGCCCAGGGTCTCCTCGTGCTCGGCCCAATAATCCAGGATCGGCCGGCGATAGAGAAACACCATGTTGGGCATCTGCCCGGTCTGGGCGAGCGCGCCGCCCTGCGCCTGCCCCACGCCCTGGAACAAGCCCAGGAGGTCGAACGGCGTCTCCGCGCCGAGGGCATCGAGCACCTCGTCGGTGGGAAAGTCCTCGATGACGATCACCACGTCCGCGCACAGCTTCCGGAACCCCTCCGGCAGCCGGACAAGGGCGCCCTCGGCCAATGCCTCGAACGCGGCAAGGCCCGGCGCGGCGAGGTCGTGCCAAGAGGCGGCGGGCGCCGAGGCGGCGGGCGCGCCCGCAGATGCGGTCTCGGTTTCGGCGGACATCCCTGCTCCCCTCCTCAGATTCCACGCACGACTTGCGTGCGCAAACGACCGGCGAACACACGCGACGGCGAAAGCCCACGCAGCGGGATGCGGAAGAAGTCCGCACGGCACGTCTTGCGCTCACGCCAGCGTGATCTTCACGAATGCAGCCCGAACCGCCCCATTCACCGCGCATTCAGATGGGAATGGTTAAGGAACTCTTAACGGTCTGCATCGTTGATCCTGCAGACAGCGACCAGGAGTGACACCATGCTTCGCAAGCTCGCGGTCGCCAGCGCGCTGGTGGCTATCCTTGGAATTGCAGCGTTTTTCGCCCCACATGAGGCGACAACCACCGCTCTGACCCTCAGCACCGCAACACCGGCCTGAGGCGTGCGGTTCGCACGGGGCATTTTCGCGCCGCGCGATCGCGCGTTTGTGATGGCGCGACGGGCCGTGGACGCTGGCCCGTCGCTTTACCGCAACAGTGCTCAACCCGCCTTCGGGAAGCTGCGCACGTCCACGAAGTGACCGGCGATGGCCGCTGCCGCCGCCATGGCGGGCGACACCAGATGGGTGCGCCCCTTGAAGCCCTGCCGACCTTCGAAATTGCGGTTCGAGGTGGAGGCGCAGCGCTCCTCGGGCTTCAGCCGGTCGGCGTTCATGGCCAGGCACATGGAGCAGCCCGGCTCGCGCCACTCGAAGCCGGCGGCCAGGAAAACCTTGTCGAGTCCCTCGGCCTCCGCCTGTTCCTTCACCAGGCCCGAGCCCGGCACCACCATGGCGTTGACCTTGGGGTTCACGGTGTGGCCGGCGATGACGGCGGCGGCCTGGCGCAGGTCCTCGATGCGCCCGTTCGTGCACGAGCCGATGAACACGCGATCGATACCGATGTCGGTCATCTTCGTGCCGGCCGAAAGGCCCATATAGGCGAGCGCGCGCGTCTTGGCGGCGCGCTTCACCTCGTCCGCGATCAACGCCGGATCGGGCACCACGCCTTCCACCGAGACCACGTCTTCCGGGCTCGTGCCCCAGGAGACGATGGGCGGCAGATTGGCGCCGTCGAGGCGGATCTCACTGTCGAACACCGCGCCCTCGTCGGTGCGCAGGGTCTGCCAATAGCGCACGGCCGCGTCCCAGGCGTCGCCCTGCGGCGCCTTCGGGCGGCCCTTGAGATATTCGAACGCCTTCTCGTCGGGGGCGATGAGGCCGGCGCGAGCGCCGCCTTCGATGGTCATGTTGCACACGGTCATCCGCCCCTCCATGGAGAGGGCGCGGATGGCGTCGCCTGCGAACTCGACCACATAGCCGGTGCCGCCAGCGGTGCCGATGGTGCCGATGATGGCCAGGATGATGTCTTTGGCGCCGACGCCTTCGGGCAGGATCCCGTCGACGGTGACGCGCATGTTCTTCGCCTTCTTCTGGATCAGCGTCTGGGTGGCGAGCACATGCTCCACCTCCGAGGTGCCGATGCCGTGGGCGAGCGCACCGAACGCGCCGTGGGTGGAGGTGTGGCTGTCACCGCAGACGATGGTCGTTCCGGGCAACGTGAAGCCCTGCTCCGGGCCCACCACATGCACGACGCCTTGGCGCTTGTCGAAGCCATCGTAGTATTCGATGCCGAATTCCTTGGTGTTGTCGGCGAGCGCCGCGATCTGGGCGACGCTTTCCGGATCAGGGTTCGGCAAGGTGCGGTCCGTGGTGGGCACGTTGTGATCCACCACGGCAAGGGTCTTCTGCGGCGCGTGCACGGGGCGGCCGGCCATGCGCAGGCCCTCGAACGCCTGCGGGCTGGTCACCTCGTGCACCAGGTGCCGGTCGATGTAGAGCAGGCAGGTGCCATCCTCCTGACGGGCCACCACATGCTCGTCGAAGATCTTGTCGTACAGGGTGCGCGGGCTGCCGGCGGGTGCGGTCATGGGTTCGTCCTTGGGGGTCTTAAGCCGAGGGGCGGCCGGCGCCCGCCGAGGGCGGCCAGCCGGAATGCGAAAGGCGGAAGAAATGTCGCGCGTCAGCGCGCAAGCACAGCCGAGGCGGCGGTGGTGAAGCGGCCGAAGAAGCGGCCGGGCAGGCGCACATGGTCCGGCACCGCCGCAAATTCCATGGTGGTGCGCGCGAACGGCCCGGCGGCGCAGAACGCGGCCCGGCTCAGATTCAAGGAAATGGCGCACCCATGAGACATGGCGGGATTTGTATCAGTTCCACGCTGCCGCGACAATCGCGCGTCGCGACATCGTCATGTCATGTAGTCCCATCACACAAGCGCCCCTTGAAACAAGCGCCTCTTGGCATCGTCGCCTCGCGGCCAGCCGCGGGGGACAGCTTGCGCTTCATCGCCGATTTCCAACTGGTCAGCTTTGTCGACTCGTTCATGAGCCTCGGCGCGGCGTTCGTGCTCGGCACCATCATCGGCGCCGAGCGCCAGTATCGCCAGCGCACGGCGGGCCTGCGCACCAATGTGCTGGTGGCGGTGGGCGCCGCCGCGTTCGCGGACCTTGCGACCCGCGTCGGCACCTCGCAGGACGCCATGCGCGTGGTGGCAAATGTGGTGACGGGCGTCGGCTTCCTGGGGGCCGGCGTCATCATGAAGGAAGGGCTCAACATCCGCGGCCTCAACACCGCCGCGACCTTATGGTGCTCGGCGGCGGTGGGCTCGTGCACCGGGACCGATATGCTGGCGGAAGCCGTGCTCATCACCTTCATCATCGTCGCCGGCAACACGATCCTGCGCCCGCTCGCCGCCTTCATCGACCGCATTCCCATCAACGAGCGCCTGTCGGAGATCACCTACGAGGTGCGCGTTTCCACCACCCCCGCCGCGGCCGCGGTGGTGCGCGACCTTCTCAACGACATCCTGGACGCCGCCAAGTATCCGGCCGCCGATCTCGACACCGAGGACCAGCCCGGCGACGGCGTGGACATCGTGGCGCGGCTGGTGAGCACCGCCGTGAACCGGGCCGAACTCGACGACGTGGTCGAACGGCTCGGCCATGTGCCGGACGTCACCCACGCCACCTGGGAGATCACCACCCAGAACTGAGCCCCTCACACCCCGGCCAGATGGTGCAGCACGATGCCGGAGGTGGTGGCGACGTTCAGGCTGTCGAAGCCCGGCGCCATGGGAATGGCGAGGGTTCGCGCAGTCGCCAGCACATGGGCCGGCAAGCCCGGCCCCTCGGTGCCGAACAGGGCCGCGACGCGGGGCGGCGGCGTGAAGGAGGAGAGGGTTTCCCGCCCAGATGGCGACAGCGCCACCACACTCGTTTGCGCTGCCTCCAGGGCCGCCATCATGGCGCTGACGTCGGCGAGCCGGGCGAAGGGCACGATCAGGCTCGCCCCCACCGACACCCGGATCGCCTTGCGGTAAAGCGGGTCGCAGCTCGCGTGATCAAGCAGCACCAGATCGGCGCCAAAGGCCGCCGCATTGCGGAAAATACCGCCCATATTGTCGTGATTGGTGATGCCAGCCACCGCCACCACCAGCGCCCGCGGTCCCAGCCGATCCAGAAGCGTGCCCGCCTCTACCGCAGGCCGGGCCTCGCCCAGGGCCAGAATGCCGCGATGGATGGGAAAGCCCACGATGCGGTCCATCACCTGCTGCCCCGCCACATGCACCGGAAGCTGAGGCGGCAGCGCGCCGATGATGTCGGCCAGCCGGTCCGCCTGCCCCTCCGACACCAGGAGCGAAAGCAGGCGATGGCCCTGGGCCGTGCGCCCATGCGCGTTGAGATGGCTGGCCAACAGGCGCAGCACCACCTCGCCCTCCGCCATGAAGCGGCCCTGCCGCCCCACGAGATCCCGCTCGCGCACATCGCGATAGGCGCTGATCCGCGGATCGTCGGGATCGGAAATGGAGACGATCATGAAGAAAGGCCCGGCGTGCGGCCGCGGCGGAACGGATGCGCGATCATGGCGCCTTATAGCGTGATCGCCAGCGCCGAGACCACGCCTGTGATCGGCCGGCGGACTTGAGACACATCAAGGCGCACAACGACGCCTGGTGGAAAATGTGCGCACCGACGACAGCCGCGTGCATGAAGCCCCTGGCGGCTATGCATTCGGGTGCATGCGGCCCATGCGGGGCTCCCGTCCGCATGGGCATATTGCCGCCATCCTGGTGGGGCATGTCTTCGGCGCCCGCGCGCCTCTTTCCGGCGCGTCGGCAGTTGTTGGTATGAGTGATCGCGTTCGACTTCCAGCGACCAGAGCCTGGTTCCATCCCCGGCCGGCCGCGAAAGCCGATGAGACCATGGCGGCGAGAAGCCGTCAGTCCATTGTCTGCTTGAAGGAGACGATCATGGCCGAGATTCAGAAGGTTCCGGTACAGAAGATCCCCGCGAAGGCCGGCCCCGGCCGGAGCGTAGTCGCTGCATTGGCCTCACCGTTCGACCAGTTGCGACAGGACATCGAGCAGGTGTTCGACAATTTCCGCTTTGGAAGCCTGGGCTTCCCGCTGCCGCGCGGCGGCTTCGACCTGCCCCGGCCGCGACTCGGCGCGGCGGCACTGGCGCCCGCCGTCGATGTGGCGGAGCACGACACCGCCTATGAAATCACCGTCGAGCTTCCCGGCATGGACGAGAAAGACATCGAGGTGAAGCTCGCCAACGGCAACCTCGCCATCCGGGGCGAGAAGAAGGAAACACGGGAAGAAAAGGAGAAGGACTATTACCTCTCCGAGCGGCGCTACGGCAGCTTCACCCGCGCCTTCAAGGTGCCCGACGGCGTGGACGCCGACAAGGTGGAGGCCCGCTTCGCCAAGGGCGTCCTCACCATATCCCTGCCCAAGAGCGCCGAGGCGAAAAGCCAGGAAAAAACGATCCAGGTGAAGGCGGCATAAGCCCCTCCGCGAACACAGCCGCACGGCCCGGATCCCGCAATCCGGGCCGCTGTGCGTCAGTGTCGCGCGCCTGCGCACGGCGCGCGACACTGACAACAATTTGAACATGAATCGGTCCTAGACCTGCTGCGCTGCACCTGCGCCGCCTCCCGCACCACCATGGGGAACACGGGCAGCGAGGATGCGTTGTCGCAGGATCGACGGGGAGTGACAGCGGTGGCATCAGCGGGAGCGCGCATCGTCAGCATTGATTTCTGGCGCGGCTTTGCTCTGCTCACCATCTTCATCAATCACATTCCCGGCCATGTGCTGAGCGCCTACACCTTCCGCAATTTCGGCGTTTCGGACGCCGCCGAGCTGTTTGTTCTCTTGGCCGGCGTCTCCGCCGCCTTCGCTTATGTGCGCCCGTTCGAGCCGGGACGGCGGCTGCGCATCGGCGCCCGCATCGTCACCCGTGCCTTCAATCTCTATGTGGCTCATCTGGCGCTGGTCATGGTGGCGGTGGCGATCATCGGCGGCTTCGTGGTGGAAGCCGGCGACACCCGCGTACTGGGCTGGTACCACCTCGATCTCATCACCGAGGCGCCGGTGGAGGCCCTGGTGGGCATCGCCCTGCTCACCTTCCAGCCGGCCTATCTCAACATCCTGCCGCTGTATGTGAGCCTGCTGCTGCTGGCGCCGGTGCTGGTGATGCTGGCCCGGCGCAGTCTGGCGCTGGCCCTCGGCGTCTCCGCCGCGATTTACCTCATCGCCCAATTCGCACATCTCGGCCCGCCGGTCTGGCCCGGCGCCGGCCGCTGGTATTTCAATCCCCTGGCGTGGCAATTGCTGTTCACTATCGGGCTGGCCATCGGCGTCGCGCTGGATCGCGGGGGCGTGCGGGTCGCGCGCCGCAGCCTCGACATTCTGGCGCCGCTCTATCTGCTGGCGGCCCTGGTGTGGGCACAGCTTGATTTTCCGCTGTCCCTGGAAGTGTGGCCCCTGCCCGCCTTCATGTGGGATTTCGACAAGTCCTCCCTTGATCTGCCGCGCATCCTGCACATCCTGGCGCTGGCCTATTGCGCGGCACGCCTGCCGCTGGAACGCTGGCTGCGGGCCACCCGCGCCGCCACGCCGCTGATCCTCATCGGCCGCCACGCGCTGCCGGTGTTCTGCTTCGGCACGGTGCTAAGCCTCGGCGCGCAGGTGGTTCGCCCCGCATTCGATGGCGCCGTTTCGTTCGACCTGTTAATCGTTGGGATCGGGTTCTCGCTCCAGTGGTTGCTCGCATGGGCGCTCGAATGGCAGAAGGGTGGACGGACGGCCGACGCACACGCATCGGGCGAACGCGCGGCCGCGTCTCAGCCCTTCGCGCCGCGCGCCTGAGGGCGATCGGCCCCGCCGGGGTCTTCGCCGCGTCCCTGGCCGCGCTCCTCGCCACGCTGTTCGCCGCATTGTTCGCCGCACTCCTGGCGCTGGCGGCACCGGCCTGGGCGGACATGTCGAAGGTCTGCCGCGTCCCCGACATCCTGCTCACCTTCGACAGCGACCTCACGCGCACCGAGCGCCTGGTGGATCGCTCCCAGCCGGTGCGCATCCTGCTCATCGGCCCGCAGCCGGACCGGCTCGCCTTCTCCCAGCACAAGCGCAGCCGGCTGGAGGTGGAGCTGAACCGGCGGCTGCCGGACATCGTCTTCACCATCATCGAGGAGGGACCGCAGCCTGGCCTCGCACGGGAAGACTTCCAGCGCATCCGCAGCGCCATCGAGCAATACGAGCCGGACCTCGTGATCTGGCAGATCGGCACGGGCGATGCGCTGGCCGCCACCGACCCGGAGGATTTCGCCCACACCCTGGAGCAGGCGGCGGATTACCTGAAGGGGCGAAACATCGACCTCGTCCTCATCGACCCGCCGTTCGTGCCCAATGTGTCGCATGAGCAGCTCTACGGCCGAATCGTGAACCAGATCGACACCATCTCCGACCAGGAAAAGATGAACGTGGTGCAGCAATACGCCGCCACCAGCTACCTGCTGTCCCAGCCCGCATCAGCGCCCGCCGCCGCCCCGGCGGAGCCCCCGCCGCAAGCCCCCTCCCCCGCCGAGCAGAAAACCCGCCTGTGCATGCCCGAGCTGGTGGCCGAAGCGATCGTGCGAGCGGTGACGCGGTGAGCTTTTTCGCTCCCTTCACCCGGCCTTAACCCCTTGCCGCCACACTGCGTCCTGTGAGTAAGCGTTGCGTAGGGTTGCGTCATGCGTAGTGTGGTCAAGGGGGCGCCCGGGCAGGCGGCCCGCCGGTCTGGCGAGCATCCGAGTAAGCTTTCGGTCATCGCCCCCTTGACCACAAAAAACGCGCCCCCGTTGCCCCTCGACGAGGTGCTGGTGGGCGACAGCATCCTGGAGCTGTCCAAGCTCCCGGCCCATTCGGTGGACCTCGTGTTCGCCGACCCCCCTTACAATTTGCAGCTCGGCGGTGAACTGAAGCGCCCGGACGAAAGCCGCGTGGACGCGGTGGACGACGCCTGGGACCAGTTCGAGAGCTTTCAGGCCTACGATGCCTTCAGCCGCGCCTGGCTCATGGCGGCGCGGCGGGTGCTGAAACCCAACGGCACGCTGTTCGTCATCGGCTCCTACCACAACATCTTCCGCGTCGGCGCGACGTTGCAGGATCTGGGCTTCTGGATCCTCAACGACATCATCTGGCGCAAGGCGAACCCCATGCCCAATTTCCGGGGCCGGCGCTTCACCAACGCGCACGAAACCCTGATCTGGGCCGCCCGCGACGCCGATGCCAAGTACACGTTCAATTACGAGGCCCTCAAGGCCGGCAATGACGACGTGCAGATGCGCTCCGACTGGCTGTTCCCCTTGTGCACCGGCCAGGAGCGGCTGAAGGACGAGAGCGGCCGCAAGCTGCACCCCACCCAGAAGCCCGAGGCCCTGATCGCCCGCATCCTGCTGTCGGCCACCAAGCCGGGCGACGTGGTGCTGGATCCCTTCTTCGGCTCCGGCACCACCGGCGCCGTGGCCCGGCGCCTGCGCCGCCACTTCATCGGCATCGAGCGCGAGACCGGCTATGCCGAGGCCGCGCGCGCCCGCATCGATGCGGTGGAGCCGTTGCCGGAAGAGGCCCTGATCGCCCCGCCGAGCGCGCGGGAAGCGCCGCGCGTCGCCTTTTCCGTCCTGGTGGACCGCGGGCTGGTGACGCCGGGCGCCGAACTCACCGACGCCAAGGGTCGCTTCCGCGCCGTGGTGCGGGCGGACGGCACCATCGCCCTTTCGGGCGAGGCGCAGAAGGTCGGCTCCATCCATCGCGTGGGCGCCCTCGCCCAGGGGGCGGAGGCCTGCAATGGCTGGACCTTCTGGCATGTGGAACAGGATGGCCGCCGCCATCCCATCGACGTCCTCAGGGCCCGGCTGCGGGCCGAGATGGGCATCGCGGCGGAATAGCCGCGCGGCTATTCCGCGCCCCTCAGCTCCTTTTGGGCGGGCGATTGGCCCCGCCATGGGCCAGCACCTTCCGCATCAATGAGGGCAGCGCCTCCGCGTCGAAATCGCGCGGCAGGACGAAACGCGCGCCATCCGGGGCCGGTGTTCCGGCCGGCAGATCGGCCCGCCACACGCTCAGCTCCAAGGCGAAATGGGTAAAGACGTGGCGCACCGCGCCGGGCAGCGCCCGCCATTGCGCCTTCACCGGGGCATGGCGGGCCGGATCGGCGGGAATTGCCCCCTCGGACGCCGACCAGGGGGTGGCCGGCACCTCTGTCATCTTCGCGAGCAGCCCCTTGTCGGGCCGGGTGCGCAGCAGCACCGCGCCGTCGGCGCGCACGGCGAGGAAGGCGATGGCGGCCCGCTCCGGCTTCGCGGCCTTCTTCGTCTTCACCGGATAGCGCAGCATGGTGCCTTCCGCCCGCGCCCGGCACGGCGCCGAGAACGGACACAGGGCGCAGGCCGGCGACTTGGGCGTGCAGATGGTGGCGCCCAGGTCCATCATGGCCTGTGCATGATCCCCCGGCCGCCGGGGCGGCACGAGTTCGGCGGCCAGCGCCCGAATGCGGGGCTTGGCCTTGGGCAAGGCCTCTTCCACCGCATGAAGGCGGGTCACCACACGCTCGATATTGCCATCGACCGGGCTCGCGGGGAGATTGAAGGCGATGGCGGCGATGGCGGCCGCCGTGTAAGGGCCGATGCCGGGCAGGTCGAGCAGCAGGACCTCATTGGCGGGAAAGCGCCCGCCATGGCGCGCCACCACCGCCTTGGCGCAAGCGTGCAGGTTGCGCGCGCGGGCATAATAGCCGAGCCCTGCCCAGGCCGAGAGCACCTCTTCCAGGGGCGCGTCCGCGAGGTGCGCCACCGTGGGCCAGCGCCGCAGGAAGGCGTCGAAATACGGCACCACGGCCTTCACCGTGGTCTGTTGCAGCATGATTTCCGACAGGAACACATGATAGGGATCGGCCCGCCGCCCCGCTTCCGCCCGCCAGGGCAGGCGGCGACGGTGGATATCGTACCAGGCGAGCAGGGCTTCGGGGTCGGGCGCGGGCAACGGCCTTGTCCCCATGGCGGCGGCGGGCGAAGATGTCATGCGCGCAAAGTGGCCGCCCCGGCGCGTCCCGGCAAGGGGCGGGCCTCGCGCGCCGTCCGGCTCCCCCTAGCGATACGTCAAAGCGATCCGAACCCAGCACCATGAAAAGCCCCGCCTCGCGCGCCTTCCGCCCCCGCAGTGCCCGCCCGCTCGCCGATTTCGTGGCGCCGAGCATCGCCGACGTGTGCGGCAAGGCCGGCTTCTCGGTGGTGGAGGTGGTGACCCACTGGGACGAGATCGTGGGGCCGGACCTCGCCCCCCGCTCCCTGCCCATGAAGCTGCAATGGGCCCGCGGCAGCGAGACCGAGCCCGCGACCCTCGTGGTGCGAGTGGAGGGGGCCTATGCCATCGAGATGCAATATGCCGCGCCGGTGGTGATCGAGCGCATCAACGTCTATTTCGGCTGGCGCTGCGTCGGCCGAATCACCCTGCGCCAAGGTCCGGTTCCCTCGCGCCACGCCCGCGCCGTGCCGCCGCCGCCGCCGGACCCCGCGACCGTCACCACCGTGCGGCGCGAGCTGGCGCAGGAGATCGGCGCCTTCGACAACGAGGCTCTGGCCGCCGCCCTCGCCCGGCTCGGCGCCCTGGTGCGGCGGGAGCGGCGCGGGCTGAAGCGCGGCTCTTGACCCAACTGTGATCGGATGGGCATTTGCGACCCCATGCCGGACATGCTAGCGCGCTGCACATTGGCGCCTGGACGCCCTTTTGCGACCTCCCGCTTTCGGCTTCCCCATGGAGACGACCATGACTTTCGACCGCCGCCGCGTGCTCGCCGGAGCCGGCGTTGCCGCCGTTCTCGCCGGCTTCGGCCTGCCCCTTTCGACCCACGACGCGCGCGCCCAGTCGGCGGATGTGGCGAAGGTGATGGCGCCGGCCGCCAGCCCCCTGCCGCAGAAGGTGATCGGCAGCGCCGATGCCCCGGTGACGGTGGTGGAATACGCCTCGCTGACGTGCAGCCATTGCGCTGATTTCCACACCAAGGATTTGCCGGAGCTGAAGGCGAAATATATCGACACTGGCAAGGTGCGCTTCATCTTCCGCGAATTCCCGTTCGATCCGGTGGCCACCGCGGCCTTCATGCTGGCGCGCTGCGCGCCGGAGGATAAGTATTTCCCCATGGTCTCGACCCTGTTCGAGACCCAGAAGAGCTGGGCCTACAGCAAGGATCCCGCAGCCGGCCTGCTGGCCGTGGTGCGCCAGACCGGCATGAGCCAGGCCGAGTTCGAAAAGTGCCTGAGCGACCAGGGTCTCGCCCAGAAGGTGCAGGAAAGCGCCCGCTACGCCAATGCCGAGCTGGGCGTGAACGCCACCCCCACCTTCTTCGTCAACGGCAAGAAGCTCTCGGGCGCCCTCGACATCGCCACCTGGGACAAGGAACTGGCGCCGCTGCTCGCCGGCAAATGAGCGAACGCGCGCCCCGGCACACCACACCTGATGCGGTCGCCTAAGTAAGGGACGGCCCGGCGCCTCGGCTCCGGGCCGTCCCTGGTTTTAGGCGCATCAGGCGGCGCGTCCGGCCTCCACCGGGCCGCGCGTCCCATACCGCCGCTCCACATACCGCCGCTCCTGGGTCCGCCCGCCATAGCCGTAGGCGTCGGCCTTCACCTCGCGCACCAGGATGTAGCTCTCCGGATCGAGGTTCGGCAGCAGCTCGGCCATGGCGGCGAACACGGCGTCCAGATAGGCCGCCTTCTCGTCCTTGGTGTTGGTGCCATCCACCACCACGATGTCGAGCGAGAAGGATGCCGCCCCCTTCGCCGCCAGCGACACCCCGCCCGTGAACCAGCGCGACGCCGGGACGAAGGCGATGCACACCGCCGTCACCGCAGGATCCTTGCGCAGGATGCGGGCCGTAAGATCGCCCAGGGCAGCCGCCACCGCGGCCGCCAAGGCATCGTCCGGCTCTCCGGACAGGGTTACGTTCAACAGGGGCATGGATCCGTTTCCTTTGGTCTTGATCGATACGGCTCACCCTAGCGGCACGCAATTCATGAAAAAAATTGAATTTAAAAATCCAAGGAATTTGATATCCTCATAGGATGATCAGGAATTTCGATCTCGACCTGCTGCGCAGCTTCGTGGCGGTGGCGGACCTTGGCTCCATTTCCGCGGCGGCGCGGCGGGTGGGGCGCAGCCAGTCGGCCGTCAGCCTGCAGATGGACCGGCTCGCCGAAATGCTTGGCTTCCCGGTGCTGGAGCGCAAGGGCCGGGGCGTGGTGCCCACCCCGCGCGGCGGCGCCTTCCTCGATGATGCCCGCCGCCTGCTCGACCTCAACGACCAGGTGCTGAACCAGCATCTGCACGGCAGCTTCGCCCAGCCGCTGCGTCTCGGCTTCGTGCAGGATGTGGGCGAAGGGGTGATGCAGCGCATCCTGGTCCGGGTCGCGGCTTCGTTTCCCCAGGCGCCGATCACGGTGCGGGTGTGCTCCACCCTGGCCATGCTGGAGAAGGTGATGGTGGAAGAGCTCGACCTTGCGGTGGGCTTCCGCCACGAGACCGAACTGCCGGCCACCGTGCTGTTGCGCGAGCCGCTGGTGTGGATCGCCTCGCGCCACCTCCGGCTCGACCGCGAGGCGCCGGTGCCGCTGGTGCTGTTTGAAAATCCCTGCATCTGCCGCAGCGCCGCCATCGCCGCGCTCAGCGCTGCCGGCCGCGGCTTCCGCGTCGCCTTCACCAGCCCGAGCCTGCCGGGACTGATGGCGGCGGTGGGAGCGGGGCTCGGCGTCACCGTGCGCTCGCCCCGCTCGCTGCGGCACGACCTCGCGGTGGTGAACGACCTCGGCACCACCGCCCTGCCCGACATGGAATTCGTGCTCTACGGACGGTCCGGCGCCCGCACCGAGGCACTCACGAAGGTGGAGGAGATCCTGTGCGAGGAGATCCGCCGCGAGCATCCGCTCTACGCGGTGGCGTGAGCGGGGCTCTGGCGGTGGCGTGAGCGGGGCTCTGGCGGTGCGGCGCGGGATCTGTCACCGTGCGGCGCACCTACGGGGGAGGCTTCCATCATGGTGTTCTGGGTTCCCATCATTGCCTGGATCGCGGCGCTGGTGTGCGCCGGCCTCGCAGTCGCCCGCGCGCCGTCGCCCCGTGGCGTGCGCCTGGCCGCGGACCGTCTGCTGCGCTACATCAATCTGTTCCCGGTGGGGCTCATCGGGCTTTGGGCGGCGCTCGGCCACATCGCGTTTCCCGAGGAATCGGCGCGCGCCATCGGCTGGGCCGCGAGCCCGTTCCAATTTGAGGTCGGAGTGGCGAACCTCGGCATCGGCCTTGCGGGCATCATCGCCGCCATCTGGCCCAATTGGGGCTTTCGGGCGGCAATCGCCGTCATGACCACCGGCTTCCTGGGCGGCGCGGCCATCGGCCACCTCGTGCAGATCGCCGAAACGGGCAATCTGGCGGCCGGAAACGCCGGACCCATTCTCTACACCGACGTGCTGACTCCCCTGTCCCTCCTGCTGCTGCTCGCCCTGACCTTCCGGTCGGCGCCGGCGCGGGGATAAGCGGCACGCGACCGCAAGGCGCGTCCGAACATGGCTGGCGAACATGGCTGACGACGAAAGAAACCGGTTTTCGGCCCGTGCCGCGCGCTATGCGAAAGTGGGCGCCAATATGGGCGGGGTGGCCGCGCGGATCGCCGGCAACCGGCTTCTGGGCCGGGGCGACCGCGCCGGCGACAATGCGGCCGCCCTCGCCGCCGCCCTTGGCGGGCTCAAGGGTCCCCTGATGAAGGTGGCGCAGTTGATGGCCACCGTTCCCGATCTGCTGCCGCCGGAATACGCCGCCGAGCTCCGCCGCCTGCAATCGGACGCACCGCCCATGGGCTGGTCGTTCGTGAAGCGCCGCATGAACGCGGAGCTGGGGCGGGACTGGGAAAAGCGCTTCGCCCGCTTCGAGCACCAGCCCTCCGCCGCCGCCTCCCTCGGCCAGGTGCACAAGGCGGTGACGCCGGACGGAGAAACCGTCGCCTGCAAGCTGCAATACCCCGACATGCAGGCGGCCGTGGAAGCCGACCTCAACCAGCTTCAGATCCTGTTTTCCCTTCATCGCCGGATGGATTCGACCATCGATACCCGCGAGATCGCCCACGAGATCGGCGAACGGGTGCGGGAGGAGCTGGACTATAAGCGCGAGGCCCGCCACGCCGCCCTCTACGCCTTGATGCTGAAGGATGAAACCCGTGTGCGCGTGCCCTCCGTGCGCGAAGACCTCTCCACCAGCCGCCTGCTGACCCTCCACTGGCTGGAAGGCGAGAAGATCCTCACCTTCACCCGCCATCCGCAGGCCGAGCGCAACCTTCTGGCGGACGCGCTGTTCACGGCCTGGTGGCAGCCGTTCAGCCGGTTCGGCGTCATCCACGGCGATCCGCACCTGGGCAATTACACCGTCTTTCTCGACGACGCGGGTCGTCCGGCCGGCATCAACCTGTTGGATTATGGCTGCGTCCGCATCTTCCCGCCGCTGTTCGTGGCGGGGGTGGTGGACCTTTATCGCGGCCTTCTGGAGGGCGACGGGGCGCGGGTGGTGCACGCCTATGAAACCTGGGGGTTCAAGGGCCTCAACAAGGATCTCATCGACGCCCTGAACATCTGGGCCCGCTTCATCTACGGCCCGCTGATGGATGACCGGGTGCGCACCATCGCCGACGGCGTGGCGCCGGGCCAATATGGCCGCAAGGAAGCCTTCAAGGTGCACACCGAGCTGAAGCGCCTTGGCCCGGTGACGGTGCCGCGCGAATTCGTGTTCATGGACCGGGCGGCGGTGGGACTCGGCGCGGTTTTTCTGCACCTTCGGGCGCAGCTCAATTTCCACCGCCTGTTCGAGGCCGCCGTCGGCGATTTCGACGCCGGCCGCGTCGCCGTGCGCCAGATGGCGGCCCTCGCCGCCACCGGCCTGCACTGATCCAGGCTTCGTTCAGAGCGCCTTGCCTTCGATCACGCAGCCGCCATCCGGCGCCCGCCGCACCGGCAGCGGCGCCAGACGGCGATGCAGATGCACCATGAAAGCGGTGCCGAACACCGGCACGATGAGGTTCAGCACCGGCACCAGCAGGATCGGCGTCAACAGGAGCCCGGCCAGGAACACCTTGGTGGCGTTGGCCTGCCGGAGCGCGCGCGCCTCCTCCGGCGTGCGATAGCGCATGGCCGCAAGCTCGAAATATTCCCGGCTGATGAGATAGGCATTGGCGACGAAAAAGATCACCACATTGACCCCCGGCACCAGCAGCAGCAGCAATGCGCCGAGGTTCACCGCCAGCACGACGCCGAAGAAGCGCAGCGAATACAGGAGGGACCGCAGCACCGGCTGCGCTGTCCCGCGCGGATCGGCGGGGTAGCTGTCGGCCTCCACCTTTTCCGCCACCTCGTCCAGGAACAGGCCCGCCACCAGCGACGACACCGCCGGCACCAGATAGAACACGCCGAACACGAGGCCGAGTCCCGCCACCACCGCCAGCGTGGTTTCGACCCAGGGGTAGGACGGCACGTTCAGCACATGGGTCAGCGCCGCCTCAAGCGCGATGGCCAGCACCGCCAGAAGCCCGAGGGCAAGGCCGATGGAGCGCAGCAGCACGCCCCGCAACAGGGGCGAAAAGGTCTGGCGCAGGGCTTCAAGGGCGGCGGCGAGCATCGGGCGACGGGCTCCAGTGACGGGCGACAGGTAGGGCGTCCCACCGGCCGGCTCAAGGGGCCGCGCGCAAAGCTCCGGCAAGCGGCGTCCACAAAGCCCCTTTCCAGGAAGCGCCCATGTGCAGCCGCGCCGCCCCCCTTGGGGCATGTGCGGCCGGTCCGGCCTATGCTATGCTGCTCTGCACACTGGCGCGACGGCGCTCTGTGCCCGAGACCAGCATATATCCGGCCCTGACGCCCAGCACATGATCTGGATGCTGGCCGCGCTTCGTCTCTTGACGCCCCCACCCCGCGAGACACACCGGGCGCCCTACACTGCGAACGAACGTTCGCTCTTGCCGAAGGGACGCGCGGAGGCTACAATGTGAGTTAGAACGAACATTCGTTCACAGGCAGATCCGCCACCTCTTCAGCGCTGGGACGCGCCGGCAAGGTCCATACCGACAATGACCGCTCGACCTTCCGCGCCGCAGAGCGACGACCAGCCCCCGGCCGCGCCGGAGACGGCCTTCCCCACCCCGCCGCCCCGTGCGGACCGGCGCAAGGAGCAGCGCCAGCGCATCCTAGCGGCGGCCATGGCCTGTTTCGCCCGTGACGGCTTCCATGGCACCTCCATGCAGCAGATCTGCGCCGAGGCGGGCATGAGCCCGGGTGCTCTCTACCGCTACTTTCGCTCCAAGGAAGAGCTGATCGCCGCCATCGTCGCCGACGAACGCAGCGAGCGACAGCATCTGCTGGATGCGGTGACCGAGGCCCCCTGCCTGCTCGACGCCCTCACCGATTGTCTCAGGCTGATTCTGGAAGAACCCACCCTGCCGACGGTGCAGCTCGGGCCCGAAATCATGGCCGAAGCCATTCGCAACACCCACCTGCGCGATGCCATCGAGCCCTGCGAGGAAGAAACCCGCGTCCAGTTGCGCGCCGCCCTGGTCAGCGCCGCGGCCCGGGGCGAGATCGATCCCGCGCTCGACATCGAAGACGTGATGATCATGCTGCAGGTCCTGGCCGACGGGCTCATCCTGCACCATCAATTGCACCCCACCTGGGGGCTGCCCCAGCGCATGACCGCCTTCAACACCTTGATGCGCCGCATGCTGGCGCCCGCTCCGGCGCGCTGAACCATGCCCGCTCTCCCGTTCCCCCCTGCTGCCCTCCATCCCGCGGATGCCGCCCCGCCGCGGCCGGTTGCCGCCCGCTGTCCGAAAGAGGTTCACCCCGCCATGTCCGCCTTCGTCCGCCGCGTCCGCGCCCTCGCGCTTGCCACCTGCCTCCTGGGGTCGGCGTCGAGCGCGCTCCGGGTCGACCCCGCCGCGGCCGAGACCGCGCCACCAGCGGCCAGCCCGGCGGCGTTGACGGTCTCGGTGCTGCGGCCGCGCCGCGAGACCCTGCCGGAAACCCTGCTCGTCACCGGCTCCCTGATGCCGCGTGAGGAAATCGAGGTGGGCCCGGAAGTGGAGGGCCTGCGGCTCGAAGACATTTTGGTGGAAGCCGGCGACCAGGTGGAAAAGAACCAGATCCTGGCGCGCCTCTCCCGCGAGGTGCTGGACACCCAGCTTGCCCAGAACACCGCGAGCGCCGCCAAGGCCAAGGCGGCGGTCGCCCAGCAGCGCGCCGCCCTCGACCAGGCGACCGCCCAGCAGACCGAGGCCGCCTCGTCCGTGGACCGCGCCCGCAAGCTGCGCGTGACCGGCACCGTGTCCCAGGAGACCCTGGACGAGCGCGAGCGCGCGGTGAAGGTGGCCACCGCCCAGGTGTCGGCGGCCGAGGAAAGCCTGATCGCGGCCGAGGCGGAATCGGTGCTGGTGAAGGCCCAGCGCGACGAGATTGAAGTGAAGCTGCGGCGCACCGATATCCGCGCGCCGGAAGCCGGCATCATCCTCTCCCGCGACGCCAAGGTCGGCGCCATCGCCCTGTCGGCGCGGAATGAGCCGTTGTTCCGCATCGCCGAGAATGGATCCATCGACCTCGACGCCGAGGTGCCGGAGGGTGCCATGCCGCGCATGAAGGCCGGCCTGACCGCCCAGGTGACCCCCGCCGGCTTCGACGCCCCCGTCGATGGCACGGTGCGGCTGGTCTCGGCGGAGGTGGACAAGGCCTCCCGCCTCGGCCGCGTCAAGATCGCTCTGGCCGCCGACCCGCGCCTCAAGCCCGGCGCCTATGCCCGCGCCCTCGTCACGCTCGGCGCCCGCGCGGGGCTGGTGGTGCCCCAGTCGGCGGTGATGTTCGATGACGAAGGCGCCTATGTGCTGGTGGTGCGCGACGGCACGGTGGCGGTGCGCCGCGTCACGCCCGCATTGAAGAGCCGGGGCAGCGTGCTGGTGTCCCAGGGATTGACGGGCGACGACATGGTGGTGGCGCGGGCCGGCGGGTTCCTGCGCGAAGGCGACCGGGTCAATCCGGTCGAGGCCCAATTCTCCGTGGGCGAGGCGCGCTGATGGCCCTCAACGTCTCCGCCTGGGCCATCCGCAAGCCGGTTCCCACCCTCGTCCTGTTCGTCATCCTCACCATCCTGGGCTTGGTGCATTTCGGCACCCTGCCGGTGACGCAGATGCCGAACATCGACGTGCCCATCGTCATGGTCACCATCACCCAGACCGGGGCCGCGCCCAGCGAGCTGGAAACCCAGGTGACCAAGAAGGTCGAGAATTCCATCGCCGGGGTCTCGGGGGTGAAGCACATCACCTCCTCCATCTCGGAAGGCACCAGCATCACGACGGTGGAATTTTACCTGGAAACCAACGTGGACCGCGCGGTGAACGACACCCGCGACGCCGTCACCAAGATCCGCGCCGAGCTGCCGCGCTCCATCGACGAGCCGCTGATCCAGCGGGTGGACATCGAGGGCCTGCCCATCGTCACATATGCGGTCTCGTCCCCGTCCATGACGGCGGAGGAAATGTCCTGGTTCGTGGACGACACCGTCGCCCGCGCCCTGCAAGGCGTGCGGGGCGTGGCCCAGGTGCAGCGCGAGGGCGGGCTTGACCGCGAGATCCGCATCGCGCTCGATCCCGACCGGCTGATGTCGCTCGGCATCACCGCCGCCGACGTGAGCCGCCAGCTCCGGGCCACCAATCTCGACGTCTCCGGCGGCCGCGGCGAGGTCGGCACCCAGGAACAGTCCATCCGCACGTTGGCCGGCGCCGGCACCGTGGACGACCTTGCCGACACACGCATCGCGCTCTCGAATGGCCGCTATGTGCGGCTCAAGGACCTGGGGACCGTCACCGACGGGGCGGCCGAGCCGCGGGTGTTCGCCCGGCTCGACGGCAAGAATGTGGTGGCGTTCGGCGTCTACCGCGCCAAGGGCTTTTCGGACGTGACCGTCTACGACCGGGTCCACGAGGCCCTCGACGCGCTGCGCGCCCAGCATCCGGACGTGACCATCACCGAGATCGACACCACGGTGCGCTACACCAAGTCGGACTACCAGTCCGCCATGCACACCCTGATCGAAGGCGCCATCCTGGCGGTGATCGTGGTGTTCATCTTCCTGCGCGACTGGCGGGCGACCATCATCACCACCCTCGCCATCCCGCTGTCCATCCTGCCGACCTTCTGGATCATGGACATGCTGGGCTTCTCGCTCAACGCCGTGAGCCTGCTCGCCATCACCCTCGTCACCGGCATCCTGGTGGACGACGCCATCGTCGAGATCGAAAACATCGTGCGCCACATGCGGCAGGGCAAATCCCCCTACCGCGCGGCGATCGAGGCCGCGGACGAGATCGGCCTCGCAGTGGTGGCGACCACCCTCACCATCGTGGCGGTGTTCGCGCCGGTGTCGTTCATGGGCGGCATCGCCGGACAGTATTTCAAGCAATTCGGCTTGACGGTGGCGATCGCGGTCCTGTTCTCGCTGGCGGTGGCGCGGCTCGTCACGCCGCTGCTTGCCGCTTATTTCCTACGCGACACCGGCCACCGCCACACCCGTGACGGGCGCGTCATGGCGATCTACATGCGGCTGCTCAACTGGTCGCTCCGGCATCGCTTTGTCACCATCGCCATGGGGCTCGGCATCTTCGTCGGCACCATTTTCCTCTCGACCCTTCTGCCGTCCGGCTTCCTGCCCACCAGCGACATCTCCCGCTCCATGCTCTCCATCGAGCTGCCGCCCGGCACCACCCTCGCGGAAACGCGCAGCGTGTCGGACCGCATCACCCGCCTGCTGCTGGAGCGGCCGGAAGTGGCCAATGTCTATGCCACCGCCGGTTCTGGCGGTTCAGGCGGGCTCGCCATGTCGGCGGGCGAGGTGCGAAAGGCGCAGATCGTCATCAATCTGAAGCCCCGCGCCGAGCGCGACGTGGACCAGAAAACCTTCGAGAGCGCCCTCAACGCACCGCTGTCCGCCCTTCCCGACATGCGCTTCACTTGGAGCTCCAACGGTCAGGCGGCCCAGCGCGGCTTCCAGATGGTGCTTTCGGGCAATGACGGCGAGGCCGTGGAAAAGGCGGCCCTCGCCCTCGAAAAGGAGATGCGCCACGACGCGCCGATCCTGACCAACGTGGTGTCTTCCGCCGCCCTCGACCGGCCGGAGATCCGCATCGTGCCGAAGCTGGACGAAGCGGCGGAATTGGGCGTGTCGGTGGACACCATCGCGGAGACGGTGCGCATCGCCACCATCGGCGACATTTCCGCCAACCTCGCCAAATTCTCCGCCAAGGATCGGCAGATCGACATCCGCGTGCAGCTCGACGAGAAGGCGCGCACCGCCCTGTCCACTTTCGACGCGCTGAAAGTGCCCACCGCCACCGGCGGCGCCGTGCCGCTTTCGGCGGTGGCGGACATCCGCTTCGGCAAGGGCCCGACCGCGCTCGACCGCTACGACCGCGCCCGCCGCATCGCGGTGGAAGCAGATCTCGTGGGCGACGCGCCGCTCGGCACCGCCGTGGACACGGTGAAGGCGCTGCCCACCGCCCGCAGCCTGCCGCCCGGCGTGACCTTGAAGGAAGCGGGCGATGCCGAGATCATGGGCGAGGTGTTCTCCGGCTTCGCCATGGCCATGGGGGCGGGGCTGGTGCTGGTGCTGGCGGTGCTGGTGCTGCTGTTCCACGACGTGCTTCAGCCCATCACCATCCTCGTCTCGCTGCCCCTGTCGGTGGGCGGCGCGTTCATCGCACTGCTCATCACCGGCAATTCCATCTCCATGCCGGTGGTGATCGGCTTCCTGATGCTCATGGGCATCGTGACCAAGAACGCGATCCTGCTGGTGGATTTCGCCATCGAGGCCACCAAGCAGGGCGCCGACCGCTTCACCGCGCTGATGGAAGCGGGCCACAAGCGGGCGCAACCCATCGTCATGACCACCATCGCCATGGCGGCGGGCATGCTGCCGTCCGCAATGGCCCTGGGCGAAGGCGGCGACTTCCGCGCGCCCATGGCGATCGCGGTGATCGGCGGGCTTATCACCTCGACCGTGCTATCGCTGGTGTTCGTGCCGGCGGTGTTCACGGTGATGGACGACCTGAGCCACCTGCTCGGACGCCTGTTTGGCCGCTTCGTGGGCAAAAGGGACGAACCCGGCGGCCACCACGCCCCAGGCCCGGTGCATCCCGCGGAATAGAGGCTTCCCTTCGGCGGGCTGGCACCGCATCGGCGCGGCCAGCCCTCACCCATGCCGGGTGGAAGCAGGATCAGGCCGCTTCCGCGCACAGATTGCGCAGCAGCATGTCAGCGCTCTGGCCCGCCAGCAAGGCCACGTTGGAATCCTTGGTGATCATGGCGGCCACGATGGCACCGTCGATCAGCAGGCCGAGCTGGTGGGCGAGGCCGTGGGCATCCCGCGCGCCGGCCTGTCCCGCAAGGTCAATCAGGGTGTCGAGCACCACCTTCTTATGATGAAGGGCGATCTGGCGCATGCGGTCGTCGCGCTTGTCGGTTTCGGCGACCGCATTGATGAAGGGGCAGCCGAAGAAGGCGTCGTCATTGAACCACTCGCGCAGCACCGGGAACACGCGACGCAGCCGCGCCACGGGAGTTGCCTCCCCTTTAAGCAGCTCGCCTATGAACCAGTCACGCCACGCCGCGCCCTCCTTCTCCAGCACCGCCTCCACCAGCCGCTCCTTGGAGCCGAAGGTTTTATAAAGGGTTGCCTTGGCGGTCGCGGCCTCCGCCACCACCGCATCCACGCCCACGGCGGTGATGCCGTATTGGCAGAAGAGGCGGGTGGCGGCGGCGATGATGCGGTCGCGGGCCTTGGGCTCCGCGCCGTCCGCGCCCTCCGCGAAGGCCCGGCCATGGGGGTTCCGCGGCGGGCAGACCGTGGGCTCGACAAGGGTGCCGGAAGAGGTTTTGGTCACGCGCGCCATCTTCGCCTTCGCTTTATCCTGAAGCAGGTCCTGCACGGGGTCTGACCATTGTGCCGCATTTGCGGGCAAAAAGACAGACCTGTCTGACTACTCCTAGCAGAGATCATGCCGAAACTCAGCCGGCGAATCCCGGCGGGAATGTAGGCCACATGAGGCCTTGAGGCGATTCCTCGAAAACACGACGGGCATTCCTCCCACTTGGCACATCCCCTGCATGAGACAGAACGGTCTGTCTGTTTAGGCGCACCAAGGAGATTGAGATGTCTGCATCCGCCCCCAACACCGTGCTCACTGGCTGCCTGGCGCCGGAAGCCGCCACGGGTTGCCTCGCCCCCATCAACAAGGACGGTCTCGACAAGCTGATCGAAGTCGGCAAGGCCAACCCCAACGTCATCAAGACCCTCAAGTGCAAGACGGTGGCGGAAGGCCGCTTCCGCCATGCCAACTACATCCGCTCCCTGCCCCCCTACATCGTGGACGAGCCTCCGGGACTTTTGGGTGACGATACCGCCCCCAACCCGTCCGAGGCGTCCCTCGCCGCACTGGGCTCCTGCATCGCGGTGGGCCTGCACGCCAACGCCATTCATCGCGGCTGGACCGTGCGCAAGCTGGAACTGCACCTGGAAGGCGACCTCAACATCACCGCCGTGTGGGGCACCGGCGACGTGAGCGAGAAGCCGGTCGGCTTCACCGACGTGCGCATCAAGGTGGAGATGGAGTGCGACGGCGTCTCCAAGGATGAAATCGACGCCCTCATCGCCCATGTGAAGAAGTGGTCGCCGGTGGCCAACACTTTCACCCGTCCGGTGAACCTGGAGGTTGGCCTCGGCTGAGCCGACCGGCCGCCCAGCAGCTGAGCCCCGACAGCTGACGACGATCGACGCGCCCGGCAGGGGCCGGGCGCGCACCTTCACCGCCTTCGAGGACCGACATGCTCGCCGCCACACCGACCACGGCCGAAGCCGTTTCCGCCGCATCCCCGCTGCCGCCCGAGGCGGCGCTCACCGAGATCGCCAAGATCGCGTCCGGCGACCTGGCCGCCTGGGCCCGTCCCATCGACGAGGGCACCTATCCCACCGCGCTGCTGCATCGGCTTGCCGATGCCGGCGCCTTCCGCCTGCATCTGAACGCGGGCAACACGCTCGGCGACGCCATCGAGGGCATGTCGCTCGTGTCCGAGCAGTGCGTGTCCACCGGCTTCATGGCGTGGTGTCAGAACACGCTGGTGTGGTACCTGATTAATTCCGAGAATACCGCCGCCCGCGACACATATCTCGCCGCCGCCGCTGAAGGCCGCATCCTCGGCGGCACCGCCCTCTCGAACCCCATGAAGTCCTTCTACG
Organism: Xanthobacter agilis; assembly: GCF_021730435.1. GTDB lineage: Bacteria > Pseudomonadota > Alphaproteobacteria > Rhizobiales > Xanthobacteraceae > Xanthobacter > Xanthobacter agilis. The sequence goes on along the minus strand of NZ_JABWGX010000001.1, from coordinate 132,143 downwards.
ACATCGAGACGTTGAAGCTGAAGGGCAAGCGGGTCGAGGGCGGATACACGGTCAAGGGCATCCTGCCCTGGGTGTCGAACCTGGGCGCCGACCATTTCTTCGGCGGCATCTTCGCCGTGGAGGGCCGCGACACCCCGGTGATGGCCCTGTTCGACTGCGCCGCGCCCGCCATCACCCTGAAACCGTGCGAGCGCTTCCTGTCCATGGACGGCACCGGCACCTACGGCGTGCAGGTGCGCGACCTGTTCGTGCCCGACGAGATGGTGCTCGCCGACAACGCCATGTCGTTCGTGAAGAAGATGCGCGGCGGCTTCATCATGCTGCAGGCCGGCATGGCGGTGGGCCTCATCCGCGACTGCATCGCGCTGATGCGCGAGGTGGAAGGCCCGCTCGGCCACGTCAACCGCTTCCTGGAGGTCCAGCCCGACCAGATGGCACAGACGCTCGCCGCCATCGAGCAGGAAGTGGCCGCGCTTGCCGCCACCCCCTTCGACACCTCCGATGCCTATTGGCGGCGGGTGGTATCGGCGCGGCTTCTGGCCGGCGAGGTGAGCGTGCAGGCCGCCCATAACGCCATGCTCCATTGCGGCGCGCGCGGCTATGTGGCCGCCCACCGCTGCCAGCGCCGCCTGCGCGAGGCCTATTTCGTGGCCATCGTCACCCCCGCCACCAAGCAGCTCCGGCTGATGCTGGACCAGATGCCGGCCTGACGCCGGCATCCCCAGGCTTTCCAAGACACAAGAGGGCGAACGCCCGCTCCAGACAAGAAGATGGCAAAGCCATCCCACCTTCCGGTTCGTCTCGGTTCATCTTGCTTTCGAGAGGGGATTACCATGAGCGAAGTCTTGATTACGCCGTCCGAGCTGTCCAGCTTCATGTCATCGGAGCCCACGGTGGTCATCGACACCCGTGACGCGGCGAGCTATGCGGCCGGCCACATTCCCGGCGCGGTGAACCTCAACGAGGTCTTCACCTATCTCGCCACCTCGACCCCGCAGGGCTATGCGGAGCTCAGGCAGAAGTTCGCCGACGCCTTTGGCAAGGCTGGCCTCTCCGGAGCCGAGACCGCCGTCATCTACGAGCAGTCCATGGCCTCCGGCTTCGGCCAGTCGTGCCGTGGCTATTTCCTGCTGACCTTCCTGGGCTATCCCAAGATCAAGGTTCTGCACGGCGGCTTCGCGGCCTGGACTGCTGCGGGCCTGCCCGTGACCACCGAGGTGCCGAGCCCGGCGCCGGCCGCTTTCCCCGTGGACGAGACGGCCGGCGAGGTGGTCATCGACGCCGCCGCCATGCTCGCCGCCGTTGCCGACCCCGCGGTGGCCAAGCTCGACGTGCGCGACGTGGACGAATGGATCGGCGAAAGCTCCTCGCCTTATGGCAAGGACTTCTGCCCGCGCAAGGGCCGCATCCCCGGCGCGGTCTGGATCGAGTGGTATCGCATGATGAAGCCCACCGGCGACGGCCCGCGCTTCAAGTCCGCGCCCGAAATCCTGGCCGAATGCGCCACCGTGGGCATTTCGCCCGAAACCCCGGTCTATCTCTACTGCTTCAAGGGCGCACGGGCGTCCAATACGTTCCTCGCGCTCAAGGAAGCGGGCGTGAAGGACGTGAAGATGTACTTCGGCTCGTGGAACGAATGGTCCCGCGACCCGGCCCTGCCCATTGAGGACGGGCACCCCGCCGCCCGCTAGAGCATGTTCAGGCGACGTCGATTCCGGCTCAAAAATACGTGAATACAATAACTTAGATCGATTGACGTGAGCTATTGCGAACGGAAAACGCTCTGAGAACCGGCGCCGACGATGCCGGCACTGCCGCGCCCTTGCCCCCTCGGGCGCGGCAGTGCAGCGTCGCCGCCGCTGCGCGATGCCGCAACACGCGGCGCGGCACCGCCACCACTGATCCAGGAGACATCCCATGAGCGCGCCCCTTGTCATCGTCGGAGCCGGCCAGGCCGCGGCCCAGGCCATTGCCTCCCTGCGCACGGAAGGCTTTTCCGGCGACATTGTGCTCCTTGGCGACGAACCTTACCTGCCCTATCAGCGCCCGCCCCTTTCGAAGGCCTATCTCGGCGATGAGCTGAGCGAGGACCGCCTGGAGCTGAAGGCCCCGAAATTCTACACCGACAGCGCCGTCGCGCTGCGGCTCGGCACCCGCGTGGCGCGCCTCGACCTCGCCGGAAAGGCGGTCGAGCTGGAGGACGGCACCCGCCAGCCCTACGCTACGCTGCTGCTCGCCACCGGCACCCGCGCCCGCGACCTGCCGGTGCCGGGCGCGACGCTGTCCGGCGTCCATTCCATCCGCTCCATCGATGACGTGAAGCGCTTCCGCGCCGAAACCCGGCCCGGCGCGCGCCTCGTCATCATCGGCGGCGGCTATATCGGCCTTGAGGTCGCCGCCAAGGCGAACAAGCTGGGGCTCGATGTGACCCTGGTGGAAGGCCAGCCGCGCCTACTCGCCCGCGTCGCCTGCGCCACCATTTCCGCCTTCGCCCGCGACCTGCAGGAGGGGCACGGGGTTTCCATCCTCACCGGCATGGGCGTGGCGCGGCTGACGGGCAGCGACCGGGTGACCGGCGTGGAGCTCACCGACGGCCGGCACCTGCCGGCGGACATCGTCCTTTCCGCCGTGGGCGCCCTGCCCAATGCCGAGCTGGCGGCCGAAGCGGGCCTCGCCCTCGACAACGGCATCAAGGTGGATGCCCAGGCGCGCGCCAGCGCTCCGGATGTGTATGCGATCGGCGACGTCGCCTCCTTCCCGAGCACGCTTTATGGGCGGAGGGTGCGCCTGGAATCCGTGCAGAATGCCATCGATCAGGCGAAAGCGGCGGCCAAGGCCATCACCGGCAGCGCCGTGACCTATGATCCGGTGCCCTGGTTCTGGTCCGATCAATATGATGTGAAGCTCCAGATCGCCGGCCTGCTCGACGGCTTCACCCGGACCGAATGCGAGGGCGATGTTGCCGCCGGACGCTTCTGCGTGCGGTATTTCGATCGCGACCGCCTGATCGCCGTCTGCTCCATCAACGATCCCAAGAGCCACATGCTGGCGCGCCGCGCGCTGGCCGCGCCCGCGCCCCAGGCGACGCCTTCCCCGGTCTAAGCGACCCAACGTCACCCGCTGGCACGCCAATTGCGGAGCGTGCCCCGCATTTCCCGTTCCAGCCCGCAAGGAGATCCGTCGATGTCGATGTTCTCGAACCCGTTCTCAACCAAGTCGAGGCTGTCCGGGCGGTGCGCCTGCGGCCAGCATGACAGCGCGGACGCCCATCTGGCGGCCGAACGGGCGGGGAGCCTCGACGACGAAACCCGCTACAGGGAGGTGGTGGCCTCCGGCCTCATGCGCGCCCTGTTTCCCCAGGACATCAAGCGCCGCGCCTTCCTGAAGGCGGTGGGCGCCTCCACCGCCGCCGCCGCCCTCGCCACCTTCTTCCCGCTGGACACCGCCACCGAAGCCTTCGCCGACACCGGCAAGCCGGAGAAGACCGACCTGAAGGTGGGCTTCATCCCGATCACCTGCGCCACGCCCATCATCATGGCGCACCCCATGGGCTTCTATAAGAAGCATGGCCTCAATGTGGACGTGGTGAAGACCGCGGGCTGGGCGGTCATCCGCGACAAGACCATCAACAAGGAATACGACGCCGCCCACATGCTGGCGCCCATGCCGCTCGCTATCTCGCAGGGGCTGGGCTCGAACCCCATTCCGTTCGTCACCGCCGCGATCGAAAACGTCAACGGCCAGTCCTTCACGCTCGGCATCAAGCACAAGGACAAGATGGATGTGAAGTCTTGGAAGGGCTTGAAGTTCGCCATTCCCTATGACTTCTCCATGCACAACTACCTGCTGCGCTACCTTTTGGCGGAAAACGGGATCGATCCGGACACCGACGTACAGCTTCGCGTGGTGCCGCCGCCGGAGATGGTGGCGAACCTGCGCGCCGAGAACATCGACGGCTTCCTGGCCCCGGACAATGTCGCCCAGCGGGCGGTCTATGACGGGGTGGGCTTCATCCACTCCCTGTCGAAGTCCATGTGGGACGGGCACCCCTGCTGCGCGTTCGCGGCCAGCCGCGAATTCATGACCACCATGCCGAATACTTACGCGGCTCTGCTGCGGGCCATCGTGGACGCCACCGGCTATGCCTCCAAAGCCGAGAACCGCAAGGCCATCGCCGAAGCCATCGCCCCGGCCGCCTATCTCAACGCGCCGCCGATCGTTCTGGAACAGGTGCTGGTGGGCAAGTATGCGAACGGCCTCGGCCAGATCAAGGATGATCCGGACCGCATCGACTTCAATCCCTTCCCGTGGGATTCCTTCGCGGTGTGGATGCTCACCCAGATGAAGCGCTGGGGTCAGGTCAAGGGCGAAGTGGACTATGCCAGCATCGCCGACCAGGTCTTCCTCGCCACCGACGCTGCCAAGGTGATGAAGGAAATGGGTCTTACCCCGCCCACCACCACGATGAAGTCGTTCTCGGTCATGGGCAAGGTGTTCGATCCCGCCAAGCCCACCGAATATCTCAACTCTTTCGCCATCAAGCGGAGCTGACGCGATGAAGAGCCTCGGCGTGCGCGCCGGCATCCTGTCGGTGGTGCTGTTTCTTGCCTTCTGCCTCGCCTGGCAGATCGCCGTCACCCCGAGCACGAGCTCGGGGCCGGCCCTCGATCCGGAATATGCGAAGCTCATGGGCATCACCACGGTCGGGGCGCAGTCCGCCATGCCGGGGCCGCTCGATGTGGCGCAGAAGTTCTGGGACGCCATGAAGAACCCGTTCTACGACAACGGGCCCAACGACAAGGGGCTGGGGCTCCAGCTCCTTTATTCCATCGGCCGGGTCGCCATCGGCTATGGGCTCGCGGTGCTGGTGGCGGTGCCGGTCGGCTTTCTCATCGGCATGTCGCCTCTGGCCTATCGGGCGCTCGACCCGTTCATCCAGGTGCTGAAGCCGATCTCGCCCTTGGCGTGGATGCCGCTCGCCCTTTACACCATCAAGGATTCCAATCTCTCGGCCATCTTCGTCATCTTCATCTGCTCGGTGTGGCCCATGCTGCTGAACACGGCATTCGGCGTCGGGGCGGTGCGCAAGGAGTGGCTGAACGTGGCGCTCACTCTGGAAGTGGGGGCCTGGCGGCGGGCGTTCACCGTGATCCTGCCGGCGGCGGCGCCCACCATCCTCACCGGAATGCGCATCTCCATCGGCATCGCCTGGCTTGTCATCGTGGCGGCGGAGATGCTCGTGGGTGGCACCGGCATCGGCTACTTCGTGTGGAACGAGTGGAACAACCTGTCCATCGCCAATGTCATCGTGGGCATCCTGCTCATCGGCATCGCGGGCATGATCCTCGATCTGATCCTGGCGCGCCTCCAGCGGCGCGTGACCTTTCCGGAGTGAGCGCCATGGCCGAGATCGACAGCAAATTCATTTCCATCGAGGGCATCGCGCGGCGCTATCCCAAGCGCGAGGGCGGGGTCACCACCATCTTCGAGAACCTCTGGCTTCAGGTGCCGCGCGGCGAATTCGTGTGCATCATCGGCCACTCGGGATGCGGCAAGACCTCGGTGCTCAACATCCTGGCGGGGCTCGAAACGCCATCCGACGGCGCGGTGATCGTGGACGGGCAGGCCATTTCCGGCCCCAGCCTCGACCGCGCGGTGATCTTCCAGGGCCATGCGCTGCTGCCATGGAGGACCGTGCTCGGCAATGTCGCCTATGCGGTCTCCTCCCGCTGGCGCAAGGCGGGCAAGGCGGAGGTGGACGAGCGCTCGCGCCGCTTCATCGAGCTGGTGGGCCTCAAGGGCAGCGAGCTGAAGAAGCCGGCGGAACTGTCCGGCGGCATGCGCCAGCGGGTCGGCATCGCCCGCGCGCTCTCCATCGAGCCCAAGATCCTGCTCATGGATGAACCGTTCTCCGCCCTCGACGCCCTCACCCGCGGCACGCTGCAGGACGAGGTGCGGCGCATCTGCACCGCCACCGGCCAAACCGTGGTGATGATTACCCATGATGTGGACGAGGCCATCTACCTCGCCGACAAGATCGTGCTCATGACCAATGGTCCGGAGGCCATGGTGGCCGAGGTGGTGGCCAATCCGCTGCCCAAGGACCGCGTCCGCGACAGCATCCATCGCCACGAAGACTATTATGTGGTGCGCAACCACCTGGTGGACTTCCTGGTGAGCCGCAGCCGCACCTTCCGCGATGAGAAGCCCGCCGGCTACGACCCCCGCCGGCCACCGATCGTGAAGCTCGGATCCGCCGCCCAGGCGGCGGAGATGGCCAACACCATCCCCTTTCCCGCCACCGCCAGCGCCCGCGACTGACGGCCCCGGCGAACCCACCCCCGATTGAAATGTGGAGATGAAACATGAAGCGTGAACAGCTCACCGAGAAGATCCTCGACATCAAGCGCGAAAAGGGCTGGAGCTGGAAGTATATCTGCGAGGAAATCGGCGGCATGTCCCCGATCCTCGTCACCGGCGCCCTGCTTGGCCAGATGAAGCTGGTGAAGCCCCTGGCGAAGAAGGCCGCGACCCTGTTCGGCCTCTCCGAGCTGGAAGAGAAGATGCTGAACGAGGTGCCCATGCGCGGCACAACCATGCCGCCCACCGACCCGCTCATCTATCGCTTCTACGAGCTGATCCTGGTGAATGGCCCCGCCATCAAGGCCCTGATCGAGGACGAGTTCGGCGACGGCATCATGTCGGCCATCGATTTCAACATGGATATCGCCCGCGAAGCCAACGAGAAGGGCGATCGCGTGGCCATCTCCATGTCGGGCAAGTTCCTGCCCTACAAATATTATGGCGCAGAGCAGGGCATTCCGCAGCTCGGCTACAAGGAAGACTGAGGCCGGCAAGCCACAACTGCCGGCGCACACGAAAAAAGGCGCCGCCGATCCCGGCGGCGCCTTCTATTTGAGAGCAGGGCCAGACGGGCGGATCACTCCGCCGCCGCCACCGCGACCCGGCCGCGGGCGAGGCGGTCGCGCTTCAGCAGCTCGGCCACCAGGAACGCGGTCTCGATGGCCTGCTCGGCATTGAGGCGCGGATCGCAATAGGTGTGGTAGCGATCGCGCAGATCCTCGTCCGAGATGGCGCGGGCGCCGCCGGTGCACTCGGTCACATCCTTGCCGGTCATCTCCAGATGCACGCCGCCGGCATAGGTGCCCTCGGCCGCGTGCACGTCGAAGAAGGCGCGGATTTCCGCCTGCACCCGCTCGAACGGACGGGTCTTGTAGCCGGAGGCCGCCTTGATGGTGTTGCCGTGCATGGGATCGCACGACCACACCACCGTGCGGCCTTCCTTCTCCACCGCCCGCACCAGGGCCGGCAGGTGATCGCCCACCTTGTCCGCGCCGAAGCGACAGATGAGGCTAATGCGGCCCGGCTCATTGTCGGGCTGGAGAATGTCGAGCAGGCGAATGAGGCCGTCCGGCGTCAGCGAGGGACCGCACTTGATGCCGATCGGGTTATGGATGCCGCGGAAATACTCCACGTGCGCATGATCCGCCTGACGGGTACGGTCGCCGATCCACAGCATGTGGCCGGAGGTGGCGTACCAATCGCCGGAGGTGGAATCCACGCGGGTGAGCGCCTGTTCGTAGCCCAGCAGGAGCGCCTCGTGGCTCGTGAAGAAATCCGTCGAGCTCAGTTCGGGGTGGCTCTTGGGATCGATCCCGCAGGCGCGCATGAATTCCAGCGCCTCGGTGATGCGGTTCGCCAGTTCCTGATACCGGGAGGACTGGGGCGAATCCTTCACGAACCCCAGCATCCAAGCATGTGCGTTGGCGAGGTTCGCATAGCCGCCGTTGGCGAAGGCGCGCAGCAGGTTCAGCGTCGCCGCCGCCTGCCGGTAGGCTTCGATCTGGCGGCGTGGATCCGGCACGCGCGCGGCTTCCGTGAAGGCGAGATCGTTGACGATATCGCCCCGGTAGCTGGGCAGCGTCACGCCATCGACCGTCTCGGTGTCAGCCGAGCGGGGCTTGGCGAACTGGCCGGCGATGCGGCCCACCTTCACCACCGGCAAGGCGCCGGCGAAGGTGAGCACCACCGCCATCTGCAGGAACACCCGGAAGAAATCGCGGATATTGTCGGCCGAATGCTCCTCGAAGCTCTCGGCGCAATCGCCGCCCTGGAGCAGGAACGCCTCGCCCCTGGCGACGCGGGCCAGCTCCGCCTTCAGCTTGCGGGCCTCGCCCGCGAACACGAGGGGCGGGTAGGAGGCAAGCTTCGCCTCCACCTCGGAGAGCAGCGCCTTGTCCGGATAATCGGGCATCTGGACGCCGGGATAAAATCGCCAGCTGTCCGGACGCCAGCCTTCGGCGCGGCGAGACATCTCGGCGCCAGGGACAGGTGCGGAATGCGGGCGGGTCACCATTTGACTCTCCATGAAGTTCGCCGGCTCGGGGCTGTTCCCCACCGGACCCGGACTGGCGTTCCTCTTGTGTTCGCCTAGCCGGGAAGCGGGCTTATACATGAACACGGTGTCATCCGAAAGGCGACGGTGTCGGTGGAACGCCATGTGGCGATGCTGCACCGCAATCGCAAGATCATGCTGCAAATGCGAAGAGGCTCTTCTCCTGCCTTCTCTTCGCCGGCACGTTCCCTTATGAGTGCGCTCCGCGTGGCGCCGCCTCACGGTTGCCGCGCCTCCCTCGCGTGTCTGTTGCGGGACACCTCACCGCTCGAGTGCGTCATGTCCCACCCCACCGGTTCCGCTGCGAAATCCGCTCCCGGCTTCTACGAATTCGTGGCCTTGGTGGCCCTGATGATGGGCATCACCGCCTTTTCCATCGACAATCTGCTGCCCGCCTTCGGCTTCATCCGCGAGCATTTCGCGCTCGGCAATCCGAACGACGTGCAGCTCGCCGTCTACGCCTACCTGATCGGCATCGGCGCGGCGCAGATCGTGTACGGGCCCTGGTCGGACGTGGTGGGCCGGCGCCCGGTGCTGATGGTGGGGATCGCCATCTACATCGCCGCCGGCGTGCTGGCGCTCGTCACCGATTCCTTCAATACCCTCATCGTGGCGCGGGTGATTCAGGGGGCGGGGGCCGGCGCGGCGCGGGTGCTGGCGGTGGCCATCGTGCGTGACCGGTTCGAGGGGCGCGAGATGGCGCGCATCATGTCGCTCACCATGATGGTGTTCCTGGCGGTACCGATCCTGGCGCCGGCGGCCGGCAGCCTCATCCTCGTCTTCGGCTCGTGGCGGCTGATCTTCGTGGCCATGGTGGCGCTGGCGCTGGTGCTGGCGCTGTGGTTCGGGCTCAGAATGCCGGAAACGCTGCATCCCGAATATCGCATGGCATTCTCGCCGCGCGCCATTTTCGCGGGTATGAAGCTCACCGTCACCACGCGCCGCGCCGTGGGCTACGCCACCGCCATGGGCCTCATGATGGGCTGCCTCATGGCCTATGTGGGCTCCGCCTCGCAGGTGTTCCAAACCGACGTGTACCAGTTGGGATCCCTGTTCCCGGTGCTGTTCGCCGGCGTGGCGGGTTCGATGGCGGTCGCCTCCTTCCTCAATGCCAGCCTGGTGCGGCGCATGGGCATGCGACGGCTGTCCCATGGCGGGCTGCTCGGCTTCCTTGCGGTGTCGGTCGGCCTGGTGGCGGCGGCGGTGGCCTTCGGCGGCAAGCCGCCGTTCTGGATGTTCTGCACCCTCATCGCGCTCGGCCAGTTCCTGTTCGCACTCACGGTGCCGAACTTCAATTCCATGGCCATGGAGCCCCTGGGATCGGTGGCGGGCACCGCCTCGTCCTTCATCGGCTGCTATACGACGCTGACGGCGGCGGTACTGGGCCTTTTCGCCGGCCGCGCCTTCGATGGCACGGTTCTGCCGCTCAGCCTCACCTATCTGGTGTTGTGCGTGCTGGCGCTGGTGGCCACCCTCTGGGCCGAGCATTGGCGGCTGTTCGGCCACCAGGCCTGAGGGCGGCGCTTCAAGCCGGATCGGCGGCCCCGGCCTGAACACCGGGGCCGCGCGCTCACGACGCCTTGGTGCGCAGCGTCACCAGTTCCTCGGCGGCGGTGGGATGCACCGCGATTGTGCGGTCGAAATCCGCCTTGGTCGCGCCCATGCCCACGGCAATGCCGGCGAGCTGGATCATCTCCCCCGCCCCCTCGCCGACGATGTGGACGCCCAGCACGCGATTGGTCTGCCCATCCACCACCAGCTTCATGAAGCAACGGGTGTCGCGCCCGGACACCGTGGCCTTCAGCGGCCGGAAGGTGGTCTTGTAGATGTCGAGGGGGCCACCGGCGGCCCGCGCGACCTCCTCCGACAGGCCCACGGTGCCGATCTCCGGCTCGCAGAAGACCGCCGTGGGGACCAGGGAATGGTCCACGGTCCAGGGCTTGTCGCCGAACACCGTGTCGGCGAAAGCATGGCCCTCGCGGATGGCGACCGGGGTGAGGTTCACCCGGTTGGTGGCATCACCCACCGCATAGATGGACGGCACCGAGGACCGCGACTGCGCGTCCACCACCACTGCGCCCACCTTGTCCAGCGCCACGCCGGCGGCCTCCAGGCCCATGTTGCGGGTGGCGGGAATGCGGCCGACGGCGAGCATCACCTCGTCCGCCTCCATGCTGGTGCCATCGGTGAGGGTCACCTTTTTTCCACCCTCCACCGCCTCAATGGCGGAGAGCGACTGGCCGGGCATCAGGCGCAGGCCGGCGGTGGTGAACTCCTGCGTCATGTGGGTGCGCACCTCTTCGTCGAAGCCGCGCAGCACCGCGTGGCCGCGATAGACCAGCGTCACTTCCGCCCCCAGCGCCCGGAACAGGCTGGCGAACTCGACACCGATATAGCCGGCACCCTGGATCACGATGCGGTTGGGGAAGCGCGGCAGGTTGAACACCTCGTTGGAGGTGATGGCGAGCTCGGCGCCGGGAATCGCCGGCCCCAGCGCCGGCTGACCGCCGGTGGCGACCAGGATGTAACGCGCCTTCACCTCTTCCCCGGTGGCGATGATGCGCACGGTGTTGGCGTCCACCACCACGGCGCGGGAGGCCACCAGCTCCACCCCGGAGGTTTGGGCGTTGCGGGTGTAGGCCGCCTCCAGGCGGGCGATTTCCTTGTCCTTGTTGGCCACCAGGGTCAGCCAATCGAATTCCACGTCTTCCACCCGCCAGCCGAAGCCGGCCATGTCCGCGAGGTCGTGGGCATAGCGGCCGGCATAGACGAACAGCTTCTTGGGCACGCATCCGCGGATCACGCAGGTGCCGCCCACGCGGTATTCCTCGGCCATGATGACCTTGGCGCCATGCTGGGCGGCGATCCGCGCCGCGCGCACGCCGCCAGAGCCGCCCCCGATGACGAACAGATCCACTTCCCTCTGCGACTGCGACGCCTGCGACATGGGGCTCCACCTTTTGGCCGCACCGTAAGGCGCCCAGACAAGTCTGCCCTGCTGCCCCGCGTCAAGCTGGCACGGTGCCGCGAGGGGCAGATCACACCGCCGGGGCGCCTGACCAATCTCCCTGGCCACCCCTGGCCACCCCTGGCCGGCGCCGGAGGCTTCGGCCCTTGCCTTCGCCCGCCGGTCGGTGGTGTAAGGCCTGCTTGAGCAATTCAGCGAGCGCGCACCATGGCGGATGAGATCCCTCCCCTTCCCTTGCGACGCGGGCGGGCGGGGCCTGAGGGCGTGGTGTTTTCCCTGCCGCTGCCGCTGCGCCTGCGGGGGCTGACGCGCGATGGCCTGATCGCCCTTCGCTTCGCCGGACCGTGCGCCGGCGTTACGGTGCGGGTCGAGGATGCGCGCGGCCACGCCCTGTTCGCCGCGCCGCTTGCCACCGACGAACCGCTGATCCTCCTCGCCCTGCCCCGCGGCGCGGCGCGGATCGTCGCGGCCGGCGCCGGCGCGGACCTGCACGCCGGCTTCCTGCCGGTGCCCGATTCGTTTCCCCTCGGCCGGCTGGCGCTGAAGCTCAACGCCTTCCTGCGCGGCCGCATCGAGATGCCACCCGACGCCAAGGGCGGCATCGCGGGGCTCGCGCTGCGCTGGAAGATCGCCACCGATGCCGCCCGCGAGCTGCGCGCGCGGCTTTCGACCCTCATCGTCTGCTCGGCCTTCGGCCGCCATGCCCTGCAAGCGGACTACCGGCGCTTTCGCGCCAAGTGGGTGGAGGACTTCGCCGCCGCCGTGCCGCCGGACGCCGCGCCGCTCCTGACCTTCATCACCGCCAGCGATGGCACGGAGGCGGACTTTGCCGCGCTGAACGCCTGCGCGACCGCCCTCAAGGCCCAGACCGACCCCCGCTTCGACTGGCTGATCGCGGTGCCCGAGGCGCACCTCGCCGCATCCGCCGGGGCTCTGGAGAGCGTGGCTTCAGGCTTCGCCCGCCTCGTGCCGGCGCCACGCAGCGGCGCAGCGGAAGGCCTTGCCGCCGCCCTCGCATCCGCCACGCCGGACCGCCTCATCACCGTTCTGGACCCCTCGGGCCAGCCGACCCGCGACGCGGTGGCCATGATCCGCGCCGCCTTTGCCGCCCATCCCGACTGCCAATTGCTCTACACCGACGAGGAACGTCGCGACGCGGCGGGCGCGCCGCTCGAAGGGGTGTTCAAGCCCGCCTTCAACCGCCACCTGCTGGAAGCCTGGCCCTATACCGGAGCCTTCACCGTGTTCCGCGCCGACCGCGCGCAGGCGCTGGGGCTCGATCCCGCTTATGGCGACGCCGCGACCTACGACCTCTTGCTGCGCTACGTGGACGGGCTCGACGGCCCCGCGATCCGCCACCTGCCGCGCATCGCCTATAGCGGGACCGGCCGCGAAGCCGGCTTCGCCGACCCGGCCGCCGCCGCGGCTGGTGCCCGCGCCCTCACGGCCCGGCTCGGCACCGCGGTGGAGATGAGCGCCGACGGTCGCTTCCTGCGCCCCCTGTTTCCGGTACCGGCGGCAGCGCCGAAGGTTTCCATTGTCATCCCCACGCGCGACCGGGCCGGAGTGCTGGGGATGACCCTGCGCACCCTGATCGCCAACACGGCCTATCGCAATTTCGAGATCATCGTGGTGGACAACGGCTCGGTGGAGCCGGACACCTTCGCCTTGTTCGAGGAAACCAAGGCCGCCTGGCCCGCGACGACGATCGTGCGCGACGACGGCGACTTCAACTTCCCGCGCATCTGCAATGCCGGCGTCGCCGCCATGACCGGCGAGCTGATCCTGCTGCTCAACAATGACATCGAGGTCATCGATGGCGGATGGCTCGACGAGATGGTGGCCCTGATCTGCCGTCGCGACGGCGCCGCCGACACCGGCGTGGTGGGCGCGAAGCTGCTGTTTCCGGACCGCACCATCCAGCATGCGGGCGTCATCGCCGGTCTGTTCCGCTATGCCGCCCACTGGTTCGCCCACTGCCCGCACTGGGCGCAAGGCTATGAGGGCCGGCTGCTGACCCGGCAGAACCTGAGCGCGGTCACCGGCGCCTGCCTGCTCATCCGCAAGGATGTGTGGGCCGCCATCGGCCCCCTCGACGCGGTGCGGTTCGCCGAGGATTGCAACGACATCGACCTATGCCTGCGCGCCCGCCGGGGCGGCTACGGCGTGGTGCAGACGCCCTTCGCACTCTTGATCCACCACGAATCCGCCTCGCGCGGGCGGCGCCGCACCGCCGAGCACCGTGCCCGCCTGAAGGCGCAGCGGGCGCGCTTCGATGCCCTGTGGCACGCCAGCACGCTGGTGGACCCGCACTATAATCCCAACCTCAAGCGCGACAGCCTGCTCGCCGCCTGCGCCAGCGCGCCCGAGGGCCCGCGCGATGCCCGAACCGACGCCATCTGACTCCCCGCCGCCCGCGCCCCAAGGGCTGTTCACCCGCGACATTCACCCGGGTCGTTCACCCGGCACGACAACGGCCAGCGAGGTCGCCCCCGCCGGCCGCTCATCACACCATTCCCAAAGGAATCGGCCCCAAGCGAATCCGCTCCGAGCCGGTCATGCGCCGGCCGGGAGCTGAAACCGGCCCGATCTCAGAGGTCGAAGCCCTTCTTGTGCATCTCGGCGCGCACCCGCTCCACCGCCTGGGCGTTGAGCTGCGCCCCCCAGGCCTGGATGCCCTGGACCGCCTGCTGCACGATGGCCGGGCGATCGCTCACCAGCTTCTTGCCGGTGGGCGTGCGGTAGAAGGCCAAAGCCTCCTTCAATTCCGTCTCGGAGAAGCGCGAAGCATAAGCCGTGGCGAGGATCTGCAGGATCTCCGGCTTGCGCTTCTCGAAGTCCGGCCGCACCGCCAATGCCACATCGCGCAGCTGCGCGGCGAGGTCGGGATTGGTGGAGAGGAAGGACAACGCCGCCCCGTCCACGATGTTGGCGATGACGCCGTCGAAGGCATGCGCCTCGCCATTGGCCTCCACCAGATCCTTGGCGAGGGCGATCTGCGCCGGTGACGGCGCCGCCTGCTGCGCCACGGCGAGGCTCGGGCCGACGAACGCGCCCGAAAGAACCGACACCGAGACCGCCGCGGCCATGAGCAGGGCGAAACGGCGATGGGCGAAGTTGGAAGAACGCATCATCTTCTCCGGAAAGCGCAATTGTTCACTCAACTCTGGCGGTCGAGGACCACGATGCCCTCTGCCCCGGCGAGAACCGCGCGGCTGGCGAGACCGATGAACAGCCCATGCTCCACCACCCCCGGCACTTCGGAGATGGCGCTTGCCAGCGCCGCCGGGTCGGGAATACGGCCAAGATGGGCGTCCAGCAGCACATGCCCGTGATCGGTGATGAAAGGATGACCGTCGCGGTCCCGGCGCGGCCGCAGCTCGCCCACGCAGCCGGCGGAGCGGATCGCCTCCTCAAGGCTGCGGGCGATGCTGACGGCACCGAAATCCACGATCTCGATGGGCAGCGGGAAGCGGCCGAGCACACCCACCTTCTTGGTGGAATCGGCGATCACCACCATCTCTTTCGCGGCGCGGGCCACGATCTTCTCACGCAGCAGCGCGCCGCCGCCACCCTTCACCAGGGCAAGGCCCGGCCCCACCTCGTCGGCGCCGTCCACGCACAGGTCAAGCTCGCCCACCTCGTCGAGGGTCGCGATCGGCACGCCGAGTTCCACCGCCTGAGCTAAAGTCTGCTCGGAGGTGGGGACGCAGATCACCTTGAGGCCGGCATAGACCTTCTCCGCCAGCAGTTCGACGAAGTGGCGGGCCGTGGAGCCGGTGCCAAGGCCAACCCGCATGCCGTCCGTGACATATTCGAGGGCGGCGGCGGCGGCGCGGCGCTTCAAGTCTTCGGCGTGGACCATGGGGCGTTTCCGTCGTGGTGCGCGGTTGGGGTAAAGGGCGCCGGACCCGCGCAAGG
This sequence comes from Xanthobacter agilis, assembly GCF_021730435.1. Taxonomy (GTDB): domain Bacteria; phylum Pseudomonadota; class Alphaproteobacteria; order Rhizobiales; family Xanthobacteraceae; genus Xanthobacter; species Xanthobacter agilis. The sequence continues at coordinate 116,838 of NZ_JABWGX010000001.1, read as the reverse complement.
CACGGCACCCCGTCGCCCGGCTCTAGCCCCGATCGCGCCAGCGGACAAGCGCCGCGACGCCTCACCCCACCGCGTTGCGGTGCGAGATCAGCGCCCCTGCGGCGTGCACAGCACGGTCGGTTCCACCTTGCCGTCGGCCCGGGGAAGGTCGCGAACGTAGCAGATGCTCATCTCGCCGGTCTCGTAATTCACGCGGAACACGCCGGTTTCACCCGCGTAATGGGTGGCGAGAAGCCCGTAGCGCCCGGCCTTCTGGGCGCCAGCCCCCTCGCCCAGTGCGAAGCAGCGGGTGACGCCGACGGAAGATCCGGCGGGACGTTCGAACTGGCAGGCCGAGAGCTCCCCGGTCTTGCGGTTCACGCCATAGACCCGGTTCGCCTCGGCCGATGGCGGCGCCACGAAATCGAACGCGCCGAAGGTCTGGGCCGAAGCCGCTGGCAGCGCCGCGAGCGCGAACCCGACCACGGCAAGGGCCACCCCCGCGCCCCGCACGACACGTCCACCGCGGGAACGAACCCCCTGTCGCACCATCTGCATACCCCTCTCCATCGGCTGCTTCGCCCCGCGCTGTGTGGCCGCAGGGTCACCGCTGGCCGCGACGCTGGCGCCGAAAAGCGGCAGGATTTATGGCGGGGCACGCATAAGGCCCGCAGCAGCCCCAATCAAGCGAGGAACGACCCATGTCCGCCCCGACGACGACTGCCCTAACACCAACTGCGCCGAAACCATCCGCGCCGACGGACATGCCCGTTATCGCCTTCGACCTCGACGGCACCCTGGTGGACACGGCGCCCGACCTCCTGAACGCTCTCGATGCGACGCTGGCGCGTCACGCCCTGCCCCCAGTGGACCGCGCCAACGCCCGCAACATGATCGGCGGCGGCGCCAAGATGCTGATTCAGCGGGCCCTCACCAGCGCCAATGTTCCCTTTTCCGAAGCCGAGCTCGGCGAGCTGAATCAACAGTTCGTGGCCTATTACGCGGCGCATATCGCCGACGAATCGCGTCCCTTCCCCGGCCTGCTGCCGGCGCTCGACCGACTCGCCGACACCGGCGCCCGCCTGTGCGTGTGCACCAACAAGCTGGAACGCCTGGCCCGCAGCCTGCTCGACGCCCTCGACCTGACCGGCCGCTTCACCGTGGTCACCGGCGGCGACACCTATGCCAAGCCCAAACCCGACCCCCTGCCCCTCAGCGCCACCATCGCCGCCGCCGGCGGTGCGCTCGCCAGCGCCATCATGGTGGGCGACAGCATCACCGATGTGCGGGCGGCCCGCGCGACCGGCGTGCCGGTGATCGCAGTCTCCTTCGGCTACACCGAAACCCCGCCGGCGGAGCTGGGCGCCGACGCGCTGATTCACCATTACGACGATCTGAGCCGCGCCGTCCTCGCCCTGCTGCCGCGCTCCGCCACCTGAGCCAGACCCGCGTTTCTGCCATCAAACCCTTCGGCCACAAGGATTTTATGGCGAGCGGGCGGCATCGTCGCCAAACGCAAGCGCCAAAACCTGAGGCAAGACCTGTGGATAGGTGATGCCTCCGGAATGCCCCCCTTGACACCAGGGGGTCCTGGGCCCTAACAAGCGCTCCTCCGCGATTGGAATGGGCGATTAGCTCAGCGGGAGAGCACTCCCTTCACACGGGAGGGGTCGCAGGTTCAATCCCTGCATCGCCCACCATTCCTTTCCTCAGCTTTGCCGTTATTGAAGAATGAGCCCATCGGGGCACGGGGCGGGGCTGCCGGGCCAAGGCCAAGGCGCGCACTCCATCGTCAGGGCCGCGCACAAAATCCCCGCGCGGGAGCACTCCCCTCACCGCATCGCCACCTGCCCGCCTCAGCCGTTCGGCGCCCGGCCCAAGGTCCGCGCGTGATCTTCAGCCTCAAATGGAAGCTCCGGCCCGCCCCCCAGAGACCGCGCCAGAGACCCCGCCATCGGCGCGATCCGGGGCAACATTCGGACACAGCCGCGCAAACAATTGATTCCGGACGGTCTCACCCTGAACACCGGCACGCCTGAGCATGGCTCCATCGCGTTTCCCCATCCTCACGGCGTCCCATGACTCATAACCACACCTGCGAACTTCACATCCCTCGGCCGCGGCGGCTGTCCGCCCGTGCATGGAAGGCGGGCGTCATCCTGGCGGCCCTGGCCGCGCTGGCCTATGCCGTCCTCCACATTCCCCCGACCTCCCGCATCTGGGCTCGCCACGAAGTGCAGTCCTTCCTCACCACTGCGCCGGTGCTGCTGCTGGGCGACAGCATCTCCTACGCCAGTGGTCCCGGCCGGCTCTGCGATGGGGAGGTGTTCAACGCCGCGATCCCGGGCGCAAAATTGAAGGACCTCCTGGGCCAGGGAACGCGGATCGCCGACCGCATCCGCCCCGCGCATGTGGTGGTCGCCATCGGCGTCAACGACGCCATCATGCCGCACCTCAGCATCGAGGAATGGACGAACCAGCTCCGCACGCTTCTGGCCGCGCTCGCCGGCGCCGACATCACCCTCGTGGAGATCAATCCGGTCGACGCGCGCTTTCCTGTGGTCGCACGCTATTTCGATCAGGACTTCATCACCCGCGAGAATGCGGTGATCCGCGAGCTGGCCGCCCTCAACGGCGCACGCCTGGTGCCGGCGCCGCGCACCGCCGAGACCTCCGATGGCCTGCATCCGAACACGGCCGGCGCCGTCCTGTGGCGCGACCGCCTGGCCCACACGGCCTGCGCCGCCTGAAGCGGATCCGGTGGAGGCCCCCTGCGAAACCGCCGATCGCCACCAAAGATGCCGCTCTAACGTCCCGAGAATGTGAGGAAGCGGTAATTGACGGTCATGGCGACCATGTCGAGCCGCAGGCTATCGGGGGCAAGATCCAACCCCGCCAGCGGTAGCCAGGTGGTGGTAAAGCCCGACGCGCCGCCGAAATCGAAATGCTTGTATTCGAGGCCCACCGACAGATTGGGCAGCAGCGCATACTCGATACCGCCGCCGAGGGTCCAGCCGGTATTGGTGCTCTGGTGGTCCGGGACCGTGCCCGTGAAAGCGTAAGTGTTGAAGCTGTCACCCTGGCGGTCCCACGCAAAGCCGCCGCGGGCGTAGACCAGCGCACGATCGACCGCATAGCCGAAGCGTCCGGTGACGGTGCCCAGCCCATTCACCCGGCTGCCGCAATTGAAACCCGAGGCGGCGCCGACCGGCGCGGTGGAAAAACAGGTGTCGGTCCCGCCCACATTGCTCCAGGCGGCGGAGGCTTCGGCACCCAGCACGATCGCGCCCATCTGGACGTCCGCGCCCAGCTGCCCGCCGGCCATCGCCCCGCCGAGATCCACCGCATCTCCGGACACCGGCGGCGTGAACGGCGAGGCATAAGTGGTGTGCGCCTTGCCCCCGCCCAGCGTACCGCCGGCATAAAGCCCGCTCCAGTTCACCGGCGCTGGTTCCGCCTTGGTGGGCATACCAGCCGCATCGGCCTCGGCCGGCGGAATGTCGCCGAAACGGTAGGACGCCTGAACGAAGGCGCCATAGCGCTCCGAATAGAAGGTCATGGGCGAACGGATCGGCACTTGTGGGAAGCCCGTCGAGGCCCCGTCGGTCGCGAAATACCAATAGCGCCCGCCCAGGCCTACATCGAGCCGATTCGTCACGGCGTAGCTCAACACCGCCTCCAGCTGCGTGCCCCAGCCGGTGCCGCGTTCGATCTGCGGGTTGATGTCCGCGCGGAACCAGTGATTGTCCATGCTGGAACGCGTGGCATAGGGCAGGTAGGCGGCATCCACCTCCAGCCGCAGCCGCTCGGCGAGCTGCAGGCGGCTGTTGAGGCCCAGCGCCACCGCCTGCCATGTCTCCGTTTCGCTGAGCGCGAGCGCCGAGGCGAGCGCCGGCACCTGCTGGTGGGAGGCCTGGTCGCAGGTCGTGTCCCGCGCCAATTGCCAACAGCCGAAACCGTTCACGTTCTGGTACAGGGCCCGGTAGCCCACGAAGGCCCCGAGGGTGCTTTCGCCCCGGCGCACCAGCTCATAGCCGAGATCGAGCGCACCGTAACTCAGGCTTCCGTCACGCAAATCGGAAAGGGTGTTGGAATAGACGACGTCGGAGGGGAAATCCTCGTCGTTGAGGCGGCCGCCGGCCAGCGTCCCCAGCCCCGCGAAGCCCTTCAGGAACAAGCCGTCGCGGTTCTCGAAACGGAAGAAAGTCTCCAGCGATTGGCCGGTGGTGTTACCATAGATCAGGCGCGAGTTGAGGCGATCGGTCAAGGCCGGATGCATCAGGTCCTTCTGCATGCGTCCGGTGCTGGCGAAATAGCGCCCGCCGATCTCCGCCGTCCAACCCGCCGGCAGCTCCGGCGCCCTGAAGGCCGCGACAGCGCCATCCGGCCCCGTGCCGAAGCGATAATTGAGGCCCATCCGCACCACGTCGAGCCGCTGCTTGAAATCGGCCGTCGCGCTCAGCCCGCCCCCTGAATAGGTGAGCGATTGGGTGCCGAAATCGTAGTAATCATATTCCAGAAAGGCCGAGAAGTTCCGCGTCAGGGCATATTCGACGCCGCTGCCGAGCATCCAGCCCCAGCGCGTGCCGCTGGCGGTGTACTGGAGGGTGGCGGTGGTCGGGAACAGCGCGCCCGAGCCAGACACCCAGGCCGCGCCCGCCTTCCCATAGAACAGCACGTCGCCCCAGCTCTGGCCGAGCCGCCCGGAGATGGAGCCGAGCGAATCCACCGTGTTGTGGCATCCAAAGCTCGACATGGACAGCGCATTGGTCACGCATTTGGTATAGCTGCCGAGGTCGGCGGCGCTGGCCGACACCTCGGCTCCCGCCACCCAGGGGCCCATCTGATAATTGAAGCCCAGTTGCCCGCCCCCGAGCAGGCCCATGGCCGTGCCGGTGCCCGGAAAGGCGCCGGAGACGGCGGCATCCGCGAGGAAGCCGGTCCCGGACGTCCATTCGTCCCGCCCCCAGGCGCCGCCGGCGTGGAGACCCGCATAGAGCCCGCTCCAGTCGCGCCCCGGCACCGGCAGGCGCGCGCCCGTGCCCGGCAGCGGCGCGCCCCAGGGGCGCCAGTTGAGGCCCAGCTTCACCATCTGCGCGGATTGGGACACGGACATGGCGCCGCCATAGACGCCATAGTTCAGATCGATGCTGTCGGTGCCGAAATTGAGATAGGCATATTCCGCCTTGGCCGACAGGTTCGGCGTCAGGCCCAATTCCGCGCCACCGCCGACGGTCCACCCGGTGCGCAGCGCCGAGCCCGTGTATTGGCCCTGGTATCCGCTGCCCGTCGCGCTGGCGCTCGAATCGAGGAAGGCGGCGCCGGCCTTTCCATACACAAGCACGTTGTCGAAGGCGTAGCCGAGACGCCCGGTCAGCGTGGCGACAAGATCGGTCTGCATGGCGCATACGGATGTGCTGCCATCGCGGCAGCGGGCGCGCGACAGGAGGAAGCCGGTGCCGACTTCCCCCTCAATGCCGTACACAAAGGCGCCAACCTGTTGATTGTAGCCGACCTGCGAGCCGATCATCGCGCCCGACGCGGAGCCCAGTCCGCTGACGGACGAGACGGCGGCAAGGGTGCCGGGCGTGGCTCCCGGACTCCATTGGCTGTCCACCAAGCCCGCGCCCACATAGGTGCCGAGATAGAAGCCGGTCCAGCTCCCGGCGTCCGGCGCCTCGACCCCTTTGACCGGCAGATCACCCGCAAGCGCGGCCCGCGCGGCGGCCATCGCGACCAGGACAGCTGAAACCAATCGCACGCCGCGCATCCCCGCCGCCCTTCTTTAAACACCGTTCCCAGGAGCGGACAAACTCTAGCGATTCGGCCTCGACGGAAACAGGCGATGCCACGGCACGCCACGAAACCCGCCCGGTGACGCGGCGCGGCCCTGCCCTTCGCAATTGGCCCGCTGGCGAAGACACGCGAGGGGTACGACGTCGCCATCGTGATCGGCGCGCCGATCTTCCGTTATGACCCCTATGTGGCAAGCCCCGATCTGCCGAGCGACCTGCATCTGATCCACATCGCCGGCGATCCATCTCGCTCGAAAATCTGGTCACGGCCCGCGCAGCACCCGCAAAACCCGTGGTGAAGCAGCCACACGGCGCGGCGATGGAGCCTGGGACGGCGCGGGTGGCATCAAGCTTCAGAGGTCTTCTGCGGTTGGAGCACCGGCCACGCTCATCGCGGCCATGACCTCATTTCGCGCCGAGGCCGCCGTCTAGCCGATCACGCGCCTGTGTTCCCGCGCTGACGCGCCCCCGTGCGAAATGACCTTGTGCGGTGGCGTGATGTCACGATCCACCGCTTGCCGCCGAAGAGGAGGGGTACGGTCCGGGACGCCATGACCGAAACTGCGATGACGGAAACCGCCCCGACCGAAACGGCCACGACAGAGGAGTGGGCGGCACTCATGCGCGCCGCGCTGAAGGGCGAGGGAACCGCCTATCGCCGCCTGCTGACGGCGCTTGCGCCGGTGCTGCGCGTGGCGGCGCGGCGTATCCTGGATCGCGCCGGCGCCGATGCCCAGAATGTGGAAGACGTGGTGCAGGAAACCCTGCTCGCCATCCATCTCAAGCGGCAGACCTGGGATCCCGCCCAGCCGCTGATGCCCTGGGTCTGGGCCATCGCCCGCCACAAGGTCCTCGACGCCCTGCGCCGCCAGGGCCGGCGGGTGCACGTACCCATCGACGAGCTGGACGCGGTGCTGGCCGACACGGCGGCGAAGGCGGACGACGCCCACGCCGGCAATGACGTGGCCCGCCTCGCGGAAAGCCTCTCGGGTCGCGAACGGGCGGTGGTGGAGGCGGTCTATCTCGCGGGGGCGAGCACCACGGAGGCGGGCTTGCGCCTCGCCATGAGCGAGGGGGCGGTGCGGAGGGCGCTGCATCGCGCGCTGAAGCGCCTGGCCGCCGGCGACGGAGGAGCACAGTCATGAAGACCGACGATCTGATCCTTGCCTTGTCCGCCGATGTGCCTCCGCGCGGGCCCTCGCTCGCGATCGCGCTGGGGGCGGCGGTGGCCGCAGGCGCGGTGGCCGCCTTGGTGGGCATGCAGCTGACCCTCGGCCTGCGCCCCGACATCCTCGCCGCCCTCGCGACACCGCGTTTCCTGTTCAAATGCGTGGAGACGGCGGCGCTGACGCTGATGGCCGTGCGGCTCGCCGCACAGATGGCCCGACCCGGGGCGCCCCGCTGGTCGGCCGAGGCGGGCCTGTTCGTGCCGGCTCTGCTGTTGTTCGGCGCGGTGGCTTTGGAACTCGCGAGCGTGCCCGAAGCCTCCTGGGCGCGGCGGATGGTGGGAGTCAACGGGGCCATATGCCTAGTGATGGTGCCGGCCCTGTCGCTGGCGCCGCTCGCGCTTCTGCTGGCCGCCCTGCGCCGCAGCGCCAGCGAATCGGGCGCGCTCACCGGGCTGGTGGCGGGGCTGGCCGCCGGCGGCATCGGCGCCTTCTTCTATGCAGCCCATGGCACGGACGACTCGCCCCTGTTCGTTGCGGTCTGGTACACGCTTGCCATCGGCCTGGTCGCGGCGCTGGGTGCCGGGCTGGGCTGGCGCCTGCTGCGCTGGTAGGGCCCCGGCACCGTTTTGTTCCGCGCCGCAGCCCCCGCGCCATCACCGTCGTCCGCCCCGTCGCGGGTCTCCACCGGCGCGCATCGCCCCACGCACCGGGCACCCGGTCATTTGCCGACACAGCAGCGCCATATTGCGAGTTGATCCGAACAAGTTCATGTATTATTCAAATACGAGGGCCATGAAGCGAAATATTGAATGCTTCTAAAGTGGCCATGTAGACATGAATACTTATGATCTCACTACGGGCAATTTGGAGCGATTCAAAATGACCAAGCAAGAGTATCTGCGCGCCTCCTGGTCCGGGGATCAATCGCCTGCGGACGGCTGGATGGGTCGGTCCAGCGCCGCCGCGCGCGCCATCCCCATGGTGGATGCCCAGCTCGACAGCCGGGACCTGTTCGCGGCCGGGCGGCTCATCACCATCGCCCATGGCGACCAGACCTATCAGCTCCGCCTTACCGCCCAGAACAAGCTGATCCTGACCAAATAGGCGAGCGCGGCGACGGCGGATCCCGCCCCGGCCGGGTCAACGCCGCGTAGGACATGACGGGTCCGCGCGGGGCCGGCTTGGCGAGGGGGGCGCCCGCGCTGGCGATACCGCCTCGAACGGCGGCGTTAACGGCGCGGACACGGCGCGACGGCGCAACTCCGGGCACGGCGCCGGCAGCGTGGCAATTCGCGCCTTTCCTTTGCCCTTTTCCTTTGCAAGAGGTCCGCCGGTTCGGGGGAGGGGCGCAGCGTCCCGCCGTCGGGCCTTTCCGGTGTGGGCGGTTCTGCTATTGTCCGCGCCCAATTCGAGCGGATCCGACAAGAAGCATGGCCATTTCAGAGCCCACCCCGCCTTCGGGCCGGGCGTTCGACCTCGACCTTCCGCGCCGGTTGCCGCGCCTGCTCGACCGCGCCGCGACGCGCCACGCCCACGCTTGCCTGCTGCTCGTCATCGTGGCGCTCTTCGCCTTCCTGCCGGGCTTCTTCTCCCTCTCGCCCATCGATCGCGACGAAGCCCGCTTCGCGCAGGCCACGAAGCAGATGCTGGAGAGCGGCAATTACGTGGACATCCGGTTCCACGTTCAGGTCCGTTACAAGAAGCCGGTGGGCATCCACTGGCTGCAGGCGGCATCCGTGAAGCTGGGCGAGGCGGTGGTCGGCCCCTCGGCCCGCACCTCCATCGCCTTTTATCGCCTGCCCTCGCTCATCGGCGCCATCGGCGCGGTGCTGCTCACCTATTGGACGGCGCTGGTCTTCGTCTCGCGGCGCGGGGCGCTCATCGCCGGCCTGCTGATGGCAAGCTGCGTGCTGCTGGGCGTGGAAGCCCGCCTCGCCAAGACCGACGCGGTGCTGCTGTTCACCATCGTCGCCGCGTTCGGCGCCCTGGCACGGGCCTATCTTCAGCCCGCCGGCGCGCGCATGAGCGATTTCAAGCTCGCCGCCATCTTCTGGACCGCCATGGCCGGCGGCATCCTCATCAAGGGGCCGATGGCGCCCCTGTTCGTGGGGCTCGCCGTGCTGGCATTGGCCATCACCGAGCGTTCGGGGCGCTTCCTGAAGCCGCTGAAGCCGCTGCCGGGCCTGCTCTGGTGCCTGCTGCTGGTGCTGCCCTGGTTCATCGCCATCTATTACGTCACCAACGGCGCCTTCTATCAGCTCGCGGTCGGCGTCGACATGCTGGGCAAGGTGACGGAAGGACAGGAAGGCCATTGGGGGCCGCCGGGGACCTATCTGCTGGCAGTATGGGGTACCTTCTGGCCAAGCGTGGTGCTGGCCGCCATGGCCGTTCCCTTCGCCTGGCGCGCGCGGCGGGAACCGGCCGTGCGCTTCCTCCTCGCCTGGGTGGTCCCGACCTGGATCGCGTTCGAGATCGCGGCCACCAAGCTGCCCCATTATGTGCTTCCGCTTTATCCGGGGCTCGCCATTCTCGCGGCGCTGGCGCTGGAGCGGAACGCATTGGCCAAGGCTGGCAGCCGGCTTGCGGGCCTCGTCTGGCTGTGGTCGGTCATGGCGGGCCTGCTCGCGGTGGCGCTGGGCGGCGCCTATCTGTGGCTCGGCAGCGGCTTCGGCGTGCTGGCATGGCCGCTGCTGCTGGTCGCCGTGGGGCTGGCCGTGATCGCCGCGCGGGCTTTGCCACGCACTGGAGTGGAAGGCGCCTTTCTCACCATGGTGGTGGCGGCGCTCTTCCTCTATTTCGCCGTGTATCAGGTTCTGCTGCCGCAGATGCGGGCGGTGTGGATTTCCGAGCGCCTCGCCGCCATCGCGGCCGAGACCGGCTGCCCGGCTGAGAACATCGCCTCGGTGCCCTATCAGGAGCCGAGCCTCGTGTTCCTCGTGGGCACCAGGATCAATTACATCGCCCCCACCGAGGCGGCGGACCTTTTGAAGAAGGGCGGCTGCGCCCTCGCCTTCATCGATCGCAAGATGCAGCCCCTGTTCGAAAAGCGGGCCGCGGAGCTGAACCTGAAATACAGCGCCATCGCCACCGTGGACGGCTTCACCTACAACGGCGGCCGGCCGGTGAGCATCACCGTCTACCGATCCCAGGAGCCGGCACAATGACGGGTGCCGGCGCCTTGCGCGCATCCAACCGCGCGCGCCGCCTCGCGGAAGGGGGACGGGACGCGATCACCGACGCCATCGATGGGCTGCGGGACCTGTGGCGACGCCCGGTGCGCCGGCCACGGCCGCAGGTGGTCAGCGCCGGCTGGCCGGAGATCCTGGCCTTCGGGGCGCTCGCGTGCGGGCTGGTGGCGGCGGCCATGCTGCTGGTGGACCCGCTGACGCCCGGCCTGCGGGCGCACCTGTCGGCGGGCATGGTCGTGCTCGCCGAGCGCCTGACGGACCTCGGCCTCGGCGGCGTGGTGCTGTGGCCGCTCGGCCTTGCTCTCGTGACGGTTCTGGTGCTGCGGCGCCATCTGGCCGCCGCGGGCGACGCCATGGGCCGCAGGGTGGCGACCGCGCTGCTGGCGCGGATCGGTTTCCTGTTCGTGTCCATCGCCGGCGCCGGCCTGCTGGTCACTGTGGTCAAGCGCCTCATCGGCCGGGCGCGGCCCCATGTGGCGCTGCGACTGCCCGGCGCGGAAGCGCAGCTCACCTTCGACTGGCTCTCCTGGAAGGCGAGCTATGCCTCGTTCCCCTCCGGCCACGCCACCACCGTGTTCGCCACGGCGGTCGCCTTCGCCATGCTGTTTCCCCGCGCGCGCCGGCCGTTGATCGCGCTCGCGGTGGTGGTCGCCACCACGCGGGTGCTGCTCGGCGCCCATTATCCGAGCGATGTGATCGCGGGGGCGGGCGTGGCGACGGCCTTCGTTCTGTGGATGGCGAAGGTGTTCGCCGCCCGCCGGCTCGTGTTCCGGGTTGACGCGCGCGGCGCCATCGCGCCCATGGCAGGGCCGTCCGCGCGCCGGCTCGGGCGGCTGCTGCCCTGGAGCGGTCGTTTCCCCGTTTCCCTTGAAGAGGCGAGATCGTGACCTCTGCTGATGCACCAATCGCCCCCGCTCCCCGCCTCTCGGTGGTTATCGCCGTTCGCGACGAGGCGGAGAATATCGCACCGCTGATCGCGGAGATCGACGCGGCCCTCACCTTCGAGCCGTTCGAATTGATCTTCGTGGACGACGGTTCCTCCGACGCCACCCTCGCGGAACTGCGCAAGGCGGCAGCCACGCGGCCCTATCTGCGCATTCTGGTCCACGCCACGTCCTGCGGAAAATCCGCCGGCGTGGACACCGGCGCCCGCGCCGCCCGTGGCGAGCTGCTGCTGCTGCTCGATGGCGATGGCCAGAACAACCCCGCCTACCTGCCCGAGATGGTGCGCGTGATCGACGCCGGCGGCGCGAAGGTGGGCATGGTGCAGGGCGAGCGGCAGGGCCGCAAGGACACCAATTTCAAGCGCTTCCAGTCGCGGCTTGCCAATGGGGTGCGACGAAGCCTCCTCAATGACGGCAACCGGGATACCGGTTGCGGCCTGAAGGTGGTGCGCCGCGAGCTGCACCTGCGGCTGCCGCTGTTCGATGGCCTCCACCGCTTCATGTCGGCCCTGGTGAAGCGCGAGGGCTACGAGATCCTCACCGTGAAGGTGGTGGATCGCGAGCGCTGGCACGGCGTGTCGAAATATGGCTTCTGGAACCGCCTGTGGGTGGGCATCGCCGATCTGCTCGGCGTGTGGTGGCTGGTCAAGCGGCGCCGGGTGCCCCAGGTGGTGGAGCGCGGCTGATGCTCTATTATCTTGGCGAGATCGGCCAGTATCTCCACGAGGTCTTCATCGACCAGTTCGACTGGTGGACGGTGCTGGGTCTCGTGGCGCAATTCATGTTCACCATGCGCTTCGTGGTGCAATGGATCGCCTCGGAGAAGGCCCAGCGCTCGGTCATCCCGTTCGCCTTCTGGACCTTCTCCCTGGGCGGCGGCACTCTGCTGCTGGTCTATGCCATCTACCGGCGCGATCCAGTGTTCATCGCCGGACAGGCCCTTTCCACCTTCATCTACATCCGCAATCTTCAGTTTGCCTTGCGCGAACGCCGCACCAACCGCGCGGTGACCTGACAGCGCGCCGATGGGGGCGCGACACGGCGAAAATCGGCGGGCGCTCCCCCGGCCGTCTGCCTCCGGAGAGCTGAGATAGCGTCCCCTTTCAAGGGCGGCGCGTCCCCGGAAGATCCAGGCGCCGGCGGATGCACCGCGCGATCGGCGTCCTTATCTCCCCGACCTCGACACCGCTTCTAAGGTGCCCCTGGCGCGCGGATTTGGGAACGGATGCATCCTGGTGTAGGTCTGTCCTGAACGCATCAGGGATGGGCAGGCCGGGCGATGTCTGGATTTCAAGTGCACTGGCGCGGTTACAAGTTCGACCTGCAATGGGGCCAGGTGGCGACCGAGACCCAGGACGAGCTGAGAATCATGCAGGCCGACGGCGGCGCCTGGATCATCCGGGACGTGCCGGGCCACGGCGTGCGCGTGGTCTTCCATGCCGCGCCACCGGATCCGCTCCTCGGCGGCACGGCCGCGCCGTGGGCGCCGCCCCGCCGGCCCCAGGCCGATACACCGGACAGTTCCCAATCGTGATGGCCGCCGATTCGCGCCGCTGAAAAAGAGGCCGGGGCGCGGCCGAAGAAGGAATCGCCCAGCCCGCCCGGCCAGCGATTCCGCGCGCTCCACCCGGCCGGTTCGCCTGGAAGCGGACCCGCCACGGTGGCGCTTTGAGCGCGTCTCCAGCAAACGCCGCGCCGCCGGCCCAAGGACGACATGCGAGGACGGGGCGACACATCACCCCGCTTCGAGAGGCGCGCGAAGCCGCCCATGGCCCCGCCCATGGCCCCGCTCATGGCCCCGCTCATGGCCCCGCTCATGGCCCCGGCGCCAGCTCTCGCCTCAGCCCACCATGCTGAGACCACCGGAAACGGAGAGCACCTGCCCCGTCACATAGGCCGCAGCGTCTGAGGCAAAGAAGGTGATGGCGCCCGGCAGATCCTCGGGTTCGCCAATGCGGCCGAGGGGAATGGACCGGCGGAACGCCTCGGTCAGTTTCTCCGCGTTGCCCGCGCCCTTCTTGTAATCCTCGAACAGGGCGGTCTGGGTGGGGCCGGGACACACCACGTTGAAGGTGATGCCGTCGCGGGCGTGCTCGCGGGCCAAGGTCTTGGACAGGGCCACCAGCCCGCCCTTGCAGGCGGCATAGACCGCCTCGCCGCTCGAGCCCACGCGCGCGGCGTCGGACGCGATGTTCACCACCCGCCCCGCCTTGCGCGCCACCATCAGCGGCAGCACCACATGGTGCATGTGCAGGGCGCCCACGAGGTTGATTTCGATGAGGCGCCGCCAATCCTCGGGATCGGTCTTCAGGAACGGCTTGAACACGTCCCAGCCGGCGTTGTTCACCAGCACGTCGATCGGGCCGAGATCGGCCTCTACGCCCGCCACCGCCGCCTCGACCGCCGGCCGATCGGTGATATCACAGGCATACGCGCGCGCGGTGCCACCGGCGGCGGCAATCTCGGCGACGGTCCGCTCGGCCGCGGCAAGATCGCGGTCGAACACGGCGACCTTGCCGCCCAGGGCCGCGAAGCGCCGCGCCGTGGCGCCGCCGATGCCGCCGCCGCCGCCGGTGATGATGATGGTCTTGCCATTGAAGTCGTTCACGATGAAGTCTCGCTCGCTTCTGAAGTGGAGGGAAGGTCCGGAATGGCGGCCATCAGCACGTCCACCCCGTTGCTTATATCAATATATTGATATATATTTCGGGAGACACGACACCTCCCGTCGAGGGAGCCGGGCGCAGCCGCCCGGCAGGAGACCGATGAAGCCATGAGCCCACCCGCAGCACCGTCCGACGCCTCGCCCCGCCGCGAGCCGGCCGCCGAGGCCGATTGGTTCGAGGTGGCGAACCGCCTGTTCTTTCGCCTCTATCAATGCTCGAACCTCCTGCATAAGAACGGCACCCGCCACATGGGCGACTTCGGCGCCACAACCCAGCAATGGGCGGTGCTGGGCGCCCTGGCGCGGCCGCTGGTGGCGACCAAGGGCATGAGCGTGAAGGACCTGATCGAGTTCCTTCTGCTCAGCCGGCAAAACCTCACCGCCGTGCTGGACCGGCTGGAGGCGCGGGCCTGGGTGGAGCGGGTGAAGGACCCAGAGGATGGCCGCAGCCGCCTCATCCGCCTGACCGAGGACGGCAACCGCACCTGGCAGGCCATGCGCGGCCCCATCGAGGCCTTTTACAACCAGGCCCTTTCCCCCCTGACCGAAGCCGAACAAGTGGTGCTGGTGCAATTGCTCGACCGGCTGAAAGGCGGGCTCAACGTGGTGTGACCGGGCGGCGCTCCCCGTCTCCGCCGCCCGGTCCCGACCGCTTCAGCCGTTCGGCCTCGCGGTCTGAGGCTGACGCTCAGCCTTTCGGCTTCAGGGTGTGCCGGCGGAAGTCGGGCTTGCGCTTCTCGCGGAAGGCGACCCCGCCTTCCTTGGATTCGTCGGTGTCGTAATAGAGGCTGAGCGCCGCCATCCCGAGGGAGGAGATGCCCCGGATGCTCTCGGTATCGGCATTGAAGGACCGCTTGGCGAGGGCAATGGCGGTGGGGCTGCGCTCCAGCAGCTCGGCGCACCAGCGATCCACCTCGGCGTCCAGCTCCTCATGGGGCACCACCGCGTTCACGAGCCCCATGGCCAGCGCCTCCTGGGCGGTGTAGCGCTTGCACAGATACCAGATCTCCCGCGCCTTCTTCTCGCCGACGATGCGGGCGAGATAGGCGGTGCCGAAGCCGGGATCGACCGATCCCACCTTGGGCCCCACCTGGCCCAGCTGCGCCTTGTCCGAGGCGATGGTGAGATCGCAGATGGTGGCGAGCACATTGCCGCCGCCGATGGCGAAGCCGTTCACCCGCGCGATCACGGGCTTGGGCACATCGCGGATGAGGCTCTGCAATTCGTCGATGGGCAGGCCGATGGTGCCGCGCCCGTCGTACTGGCCATCGTGGGCACTCTGGTCGCCGCCGGTGCAGAAGGCCTTGTCGCCGGCGCCGGTCAGCACGATCACGCCGATGGTCCGATCCCAGCCGGCGGTCTGGAAGGCGTGGATGAGCTCCTCCACGGTCTGACCACGGAACGCATTGTACTTGTCTACCCGATTGATGGTAATGCGGGCGACGCCGGCCGGGCGCACCTCGTAAATGATATCCTCGTAAGTCACGGCGTTTCTCCCTTGCGGTACGCTCAAGTCATTGTCCATCCCGCGCCATCTCGCGCAGGCGGAATTTCTGTATCTTTCCAGATGGCGTCTGCGGTAGGGTATCCACCACCTGCAGACGCTCGGGAATGTATTGCATGGCCATCTTCTGGGCCTTCAGATAGGCCGCCATCTCCTCGAAGGAGAGGCTCTGGCCCTGGCGCAGCATCACGAAGGCGCAGGCCCGCTCGCCCAGGCGCGGGTCGGGATAGCCGACGATGGCCACCGCCGCGACGGCCGGGTGCTTGAACAGGATGTTCTCCACCTCCACCACGGGAATGTTCTCCCCGCCACGGATGATGATGTCCTTGGACCGCCCGGCGATGCGGATGTAGCCGTCGGCGTCCATGCGGGCGATGTCGCCGGTGTCGAACCAGCCGCCGTCCTCCACATGGGCAAGGCCCGGCCGCTTCAGATAACCCACGAAATTCGAGCAGCCGCGCACCTGAAGCATGCCCTCCTCACCGGCCGGAACCACGGCGCCGGCAAGGTCCACCACCCGCACCTCCATGCCCGGCAGCGGACAGCCATCGGTACCGGTGACCTTCTCCTCCGGATCCTCAACCCGAGCGGTGGTGACCGCGCCGTTCTCCGACATGCCCCAGGCGGAGATGATGGCCGCCCCCAGCGCCTCGCGCGCCTTAGCCACCAGCGGGCGCGGAATGGGCGCGCCGGCGGACACGAAAATGCGCAGCGATGGCGTCTTGGTGCCGGTGGCGAGGCAGTAATCGGCAAGATCGTTGAGGAAGGGCGTCGCGCCCATGGTGAAGGTGGCGCTCTCCTGCGTGATCTGCTTCGCCATGGTTTCGGCGACGAAGATGTCCTGGAGAACAGCCGTGGCGCCCAGCAGCAACGGCAGCACGAGGCCGTACATGAAGCCCAATTGGTGCGCCATGGGGGACGGCATGTGGATGACGTCATCCCGCCCCAGGCGCAGCCGCTGCGCGAACGGCACCAGGTTGGAAAGCATGGTGTTGGAGGTGTGGGTCACCCCCTTGGGCTCGCCGGTGGTGCCGGAGGTGTAGAGCAGTTGGATCACCGCATCCGGCGCCAGCCGGCGCCGCGCCAGCGCCGCGCGCTCCGCATCGGTGATGTCGATGGCCAGCAGCGCATCGAACGCCTCGGGACCGGTCCCGTCCACCACCGCCACATGGGCCAGCCGGGGCAGGCCGCCGCGCACCGCCGCGGCGATCGCCGCATGGTCCACATTGCGGAACCGGGCCGGCACGACCAGCACCTTGGTTTCCGCAAGGCCAAGCATGAAGGACAGCTCGCGCTCGCGGAAGATCACCATCAATGGATTGGAGATGGCGCCGAGCTTCAGGCAGGCGAGATGCAGCACCGTGAACTGCCACCAATTGGGCAATTGGAACGACACCACGTCGCCCTCCCCCACCCCGTGGCGGGCGAGGCCCACCGCGAGGCGATCGGAGAGGGTGTCGAGCCCGCCATAGGTGAGGCGCACGGTGTCGCCGGCCTCGGCGCGGGAGGCCACCAGCGCCGGCTTGTCGGGCGCCGCCTTCACATGGCGGCGGAAGTGATCGAGCAGCGTCTCGTCGCGCCACAGGCCTGCGGCGGTCATGGCGTCCCGGCGGGCCGCCGGCAGCAGATCGAAGCTCATGATGAAGTCCTCACGGGAACGGATCCTCCGGTGCGGCCCCTTTGGCGTGGCCGTCTGTTGGTCAGCGGGGGGTGGCCTTCAAAGCCTCGCGGGCGATGATGAGCTTCATGATCTGGGCGGTGCCGTCGCCGATCTGGAGGCCGAACACGTCGCGCAGGCGCTGCTCGAACGGCAGTTCGGTGGAATAGCCGGCGTGGCCGTGCAGGAGCAGACAGGTCTGCACCACCTCGAAGGCGAGCTTGGGCGCCCACCATTTGCACATGGCGGCCTCCTTGGTGTGGGGCACGCCGGCATCCTTGGCCGCGAGGGTGCGGTAGCAGAGCAGCCGCGCCGCCTCCACCATGGTCTCCGCCTCCGCCAGCGGGAAGGTGACGCCCTGGTTGTCCGAGAGCGGCTTCCCGAACGCCTTGCGCCCGCTCACATAGGCCCAGGTCTCGGCCAGCGAGATGCGCGCCACCGCCAGGCATTGCAGGCCGATCAGGGCGCGGGAGAAGTCGAAGCCCTGCATCACCTGCACGAAACCCGAGCCTTCCGCGCCCAGGCGATGGGAGGCCGGCACCCGCACCCGGTCGAAAAAGATGGAGCCGCGGCCGATGGCATGCTCGCCGAGGTCGTTGAAGCGGGTGCGGGTGATGCCCGGCAAGCTCATGTCCACCAGGAAAGCGGAAACGCCATGGGCCCGCTCCGCCGGCGTGCCGGTGCGGGCGAACACCACCGCAAGATCGGCCTGGTCGGCCATGGAGATGGAGGTTTTCTCGCCCTCCAGCACATAATCGTCGCCGTCCCGCACCGCCTTCAGCGCGAGCGAGGCCGCGTCCGAGCCCCCCTGCGGCTCGGTGAGGGCCAGGGCGATCAGGGCCTCCCCCGCCACCACCTTCGGCAGCACGGCGGCGGCGATCTCGGGCGCCGCGTGACGGGCGACGATGGCCCCGCACAGGGACGACAGGAGCTGAATGTAGCCGACGTTGAAGTCGCCCTCGGAAATGGCCTCCAGCACCACCCCCGCCGTCACATGATCGGCACCAAGACCGCCGTATTCCGCCGGGAACTCCACCCCGATCAGGCCGAGCTCGCCCATCTGCCGGCGCAGCTCCACCGGCACGCTGGCGCTCACCTCGCGCGCCTTGTAGCCGGGCGCAAGCACATCTGCCGCGAAGCGGCGGGTGGTCTCACGAAAGCTCGCCTGGTCGGGGGTCAAACCGAAGTCTTCCGGCGATGCGGATTGCGGCTGCGTCATGCTCCCTGGACCTCTCCTCGTCGCCGCCCTGCCCCGTGGGTGGGCCGCTTATATGGCAATTAGTTGCTATATTTCGGAAGCTATCGCCACCGTGATTTAATGTCAATACATTGCCATATGGTGAGGCGGCAACACCCCCATCGGGCGCCGCCGCGGCACCCACGAGGCGCAGCCAGACCGTCACCTTGCCAGCAGGCGCCATATAGTATACCCCCCTATCCCATGGCACATACCCGCGACCCCAAGCACAACGCGGCCCTGCTGATGCGCGTGAAGCGCATCGCCGGCCAGATCGAGGCCATCGAGCGCGCTTTATCCTCCGGCTCGGAATGCGCCGACGTGCTGCATCAGGTGGCCGGCGTGCGCGGTGCCGTGAACGGGCTCATGGACGAGATTTTCGAGGCGCACCTCAAGGACCACGTGGCCCGCCCCGGCCTTTCCGACGAGGAGCGCAGCCGCGGCGCCGAGGAGCTCGCCACGGTGCTGCGCCGTTACGCGAAATAGCAGGTCCCCGCCCCATCCGACCGGAAGAACACACCATGTCACACCTCGACCAAGCAGCCCCCGCCGACCGGCCGGACGCGCTCCACGGCCACGTCTTTCTCGGCGCGCATCACGAGGAGAACACCCGGCGGACCTTGTGGGTGGTGATCCTGACCGCCGTGATGATGGTGGCGGAGATCATCGCCGGCTCCATCACCGGCTCCATGGCCCTGCTTGCCGACGGCTTCCACATGGCGACCCATGCCGGCGCCCTGGGCGTCGCCGCCATCGCGTACATCTATGCGCGGCGCCATGCCGCCGATCCCCGCTTTTCCTTCGGCACAGGCAAGGTGGGCGACCTTGCCGGCTTCGCCTCGGCCCTGGTGCTGGGGCTGGTGGCGCTGGGAATCGCGGTAGAATCGGTCGCGCGCCTGCTGGAGCCGGTGCAGGTGGCGTTCGGCGAAGCCATCGCGGTGGCGGTGGTCGGGCTCGGCGTCAACCTCGTCAGCGCGCTGCTCCTGAGCGGTGGCCACGGCCCCCATCACGGCCACCCCCATCACGGGCACCACCATGGCGACCATCATCATGACGACCACCCCGGTGACGATCATCATGGCGCCCGGCACGACGACAACAACCTGCGGTCGGCTTATTTCCATGTGCTGGCCGATGCGCTGACCTCGGTCCTGGCCATCGTCGCCCTGGTGGCGGGGCGTTATCTCGGGTGGGTGTGGTGCGATCCGCTGATGGGCATCGTCGGCGGCCTCGTCATCGGTCGCTGGTCGTGGACACTGATGCGCGACACCGCGGCAGTCCTGCTCGACTCCAGCGACGGCCATGTGGCCGAGGAGGTGCGGGAGGCCCTGGCCAGCGCCGGCGGCACGGAAATCCGCGACCTCCACGTCTGGCGGATCGGCCCGCAGGCCCGCGCCGCCATCGTCAGCGTCCGCGGCCCTGGCATCAACGCCGAGACCATCCGCCAGCGCCTTGCCCCCATCCACGAGCTGGCGCATGTCACGGTGGAGTGCCGCTGAGCGGAGGCTCCGACACCGCGTCGTCCAATTAAACGAAAAATGCACGGGATTAAATAATTTAACGCAGATCTTGACCCGTTCGGTAAAGAGAACGATACTTGTGTTCTATTCCGCCCCAGAACGCACGGGCCAATCATGTCGATGTGTCGCTCTTCCCTGTGATCTGGCAGCCTGCCGCAAAGCGAGACCTGAGCCTTGTCCCGCGTGCGTGCCGGCGGATTTTCATTTCCAGCCCTGTGGTCACGCGTCATGTCGAACCCCCGTTCCACCGGCCCGAGCATTCGATCTGACGAACGCACCCCAGGCGCCACCACGGAGCCTCCCGTGAACGCCCCTGTTTCGGTCGAAACCACGCCGCGCCGCCTTGAAGCCGCGTCGGCCATCCTGTTCGAAAAGGTCGAGAAGACCTATTCCGGCCGCCACGGGCAAAATCCGGTGACGGCCCTGTCCGACATCTCCCTTGCGGTGCCGGAAGGCGCCATCGTCGGCGTCATCGGCCGTTCCGGCGCCGGCAAGTCCACCCTCATCCGCCTGGTCAACGGGCTGGAGCAGCCGACCGCCGGCCGCGTGGTGGTGGACGGCGTGGACATCGGCGCGCTGTCGGAACAGGCGCTGCGCGGGCAGCGCCGCGCCATTGGCATGATCTTCCAGCACTTCAACCTGCTTGCCCGCCGCACCGCTTACGCCAACGTGGCGCTGCCGCTGGAGATCGCCGGACTGCCGCAGCGTGAGATCAAGTCCCGCGTAGAGCCGCTGCTGGAGCTGGTCGGCCTCGCCGACAAGCGCGACCGCTATCCGGCCGAACTTTCCGGCGGGCAGAAGCAGCGCGTGGGCATCGCCCGCGCCCTGGCCACCCAGCCACGGGTTCTGCTCTCGGACGAAGCGACCTCCGCCCTCGACCCGGAGACCACCAACCAGATCCTGGCCCTGCTGCGGAAAGTGAATGCCGAGCTGAAGCTCACGGTGCTGCTCATCACCCATGAAATGGCGGTCATCAAGGCGGTGGCGGACAAGGTTGCGGTCATCGACGGCGGGCGCATCGTGGAAGAGGGCTCCACCTACGAGGTCTTCGCCCATCCGCGGCACGCGACCACCCGTTCCTTCCTGTCCGCCCTCACCGGCGCCAACCTGCCGCCCTATGTGGCGGACCGCCTGAAGGCCGAGCCCGGCCCCGGCCGCGACGCCCTCATCCGCATTGTCTTCACCGGCGGCCATGCCACCGATCCGGTGCTGTCGCGGGTCGCGCGCCTCTTGTCCGTCGACATCAACATCATCCAGGCGCAGGTCGACGAGATCGCCGGCCGCCCCTTCGGCGTCATCGTCATCTCGGTGCCGGGGGATGCCCCCACCCTGTCCGCCGTGACCAATGCGGTGGAGCGCCTGAAGCTCAGCTCGGAAGTGCTCGGCTATGTTTGACTTCACATTCGGCCTTCTTTCCCCGGCCATGGTGGATCTCATCCTCGAGGCCACGCGGCAGACCCTCTACATGGTGCTGGTCTCCGGGCTGCTGGGCACCGCCATCGGCTTGCCGCTGGGCGTGTTCCTGGCCACCAGCCGGCCCGGCGAGCTGTTCGCCGCGCCGTGGCTGAACAGCGCCCTGGGGCTGGTGGTGAACGCGGCGCGCTCCACGCCCTTCATCATCCTGGTGGTGGCCATCATCCCCTTCACCCGGCTGGTGGCCGGCACCTCCATCGGCACCAATGCGGCCATCGTGCCGCTCACGGTGGCGGCGGCGCCCTTCATCGCCCGGCTGATCGAGGCCTCCATCCGCGAGGTGGACCAGGGCCTGGTCGAAGCCGCGCGCGCCATGGGGGCGAGCCCGCTGCAGATCGTCGCCAAGGTGCTGCTGCCCGAGGCGCTGCCCTCCATCACCCTCGCGCTTACGCTCGCCGTGGTGTCGCTGCTCGGCTATTCGGCCATGGTGGGCGCGGTGGGCGGCGGCGGGCTCGGCGACCTTGGCATCCGCTTCGGCTACCAGCGCTTCATGCCGGAGGTGATGGCCGCCGTGGTGGTGGTGCTGATCCTGCTGGTGCAGGGCGTGCAGACCCTGGGCGACGGCCTCGCCCGCCGCCTCGACAAGCGCCATCGCGGCTGAAGCCCGGCGCGCCCCAACCCGTCATCCGCGGCCGCACGCGTGCCGCCCTCACGTCGATGGAGAGACATCCATGAAGCTCCCCGCCCTTGCCCTTTCCGCGCTCACCCTTGCGGCCGCGCTGGGGCTCTCCGGCCTCGCGGCGGGCGCGGCCCGCGCCGAGGCCATCAAGGTGGCCGTCACCCCCGGCCCCCATGCCCAGATTCTGGAGGCGGTGAAGCCCATCGCCGCCAAGAACGGGCTCGACATCCAGATCGTCGAATTCTCGGACTATGTGGTGCCCAATGCCGCCCTGGCATCCGGCGAGATCCAGGCCAACTCGTTTCAGCACAAGCCCTATCTCGACGCCCAGATCGCCGACCGCGGCTACAAGATCACGCCCGTGGGCTACACCGTGAACTTCCCCATCGGCATCTATTCCAAGACGTACAAGAGCTTTGACGCCATCCCGGTGGGCGCGACCATCGCCATTCCCAATGATCCCACCAACGGCGGCCGCGTGCTGTTGCTGCTGGCGGACAAGGGGATCATCAAGGTCGATCCGAAGGCCGGCGTGAAGGCCTCGGTGGCGGACATTCTGGAGAACCCCAAGAAGTTCAAGTTCGTCGAGATCGACGCCGCCCAGCTCCCCCGCTCCCTGCCCGACGTGGACGCCGCCGGCATCAACACCAATTATGCCAAGGAAGCCGGCCTCGACCCGGTGAAGGACCCCATCCTCCGCGAGGAGCCCAAGGGCCCTTATGTGAATGTGATCGCCGTGCGCACCGAGGACAAGGACAAGCCCTGGGTGAAGACGCTGGTGGAAAGCTATCAGTCGCCCGAGGTGAAGACCTTCATCCTCGACACCTTCAAGGGCGCCGTGCTGCCGAGCTGGTGACCCCCCGGCCATTCGAGCGGTTTCCGTGCGTCTGGGCTCGCGTCATGCGCCCTCGGATGTGTATGGACGCCTTTTCTTCACGCGAACCGGACTCCACTTCGCTTGAACATGCCCTGACTCAAAAGCGCGCGGAAGCCCCCCCGCGCGCTTGCCGTTTCAAGCGGCACGTCGCGCCACGATGAACAGGCGCGGAAAGGCCAGCAGCACCCTGCCGTCGGCCCGCATCGGATAAGGCGTCACCAGCCGCCGCCGGTAACCCTCCAGAAACTGAACCTTTTCGTCACCCTCCAGGGGGTCGATGAAAGGCCTGAGGCCGGTGCCCTTCACCCATTCCACGATGGCCGCGGGGCTGGCGAGAGGATGGTTGTAGATGGTGTGCCAGATATCCACCTGTTCCGCGGCGGCGATCAGCAGGTCGTAATAGGCGGTCGGCGGCGGCAGCACGGTGCGCGCGGCCACGGCGTCGCGCAGCTTGTATGACCAGGGGCCGGACATGGCCGTCTCCCGCATGGCCACATGGGACGGCTCGTCCAGATTGTCGGGCATCTGGACCGCCAGCACGCCGCCGGGCGCGAGCAGGGAGAGAAGGCGCGGGAAAACCCTCTCATGGTCCGGCACCCATTGCAGGACCGCGTTGGCGAAGATGAGATCGGCCGGCCGCGGCAGCGTGAGGGTGGCGGCATCGGCGATCTCGAACCGCCCGCGGGGCAGGCGCGCCCGCGCCGCCTCCAGCATCGCCGCGGAGGTGTCGAGCCCCACCACCTCCGCGTCGGGAAAGCGCGCCGCCAGCAGCTCCGTGGAATTGCCCGGACCGCAGCCGAGATCCACCACGAACGACGCTCGCTCCAACGGAACCTGCGCCAGAAGGTCTCGGGCCGGGCGGGTGCGCTCGTCTTCGAATCTCAGATACTGGCGGGCATTCCAATCGGCCATGGGAGGTCTCCTGACGGACGCGGGCACTCACACTAGCACTCCATGTGGCGGGACGTTTGCGTTGCGCGCTACCGCCGCGTCCACCGTTCGGCTATAGTTCGATCACGTTCCGCCGCGGAGCCTTGCCGTGACCCTTCGCGCTGCCCTCGTCGCCCTCCTGCTGCTGGCCGCCGGACCGCTCCATGGGGAACCGGCCGAAGCGATTCGAACGGAGTCGACGGCGCTGTTCGTGAGCCCCCTGCGTCCGGCAAGCTGGATGCGTGGCGACGACGGCAAGCTCCACGTGGAATATGACCTGCTCGTCGTGAACACCTTTCCGGTGCCGGTCGCGGTCAGCGCACTTGAAATCCTGGACCCGGCGGGGCGGACGCTCGGCCGTTTCACCGGGGCCGAGCTGAACGCGGCCACACGGGAGATCCTCGACCAGAAGGCCCTGTCACGCCTGCCCGCCAACGGAGCGGCAGCCATCAAGGTGGACCTCGAGCTTGAGGGCGGCCCGGTGCCGGACCGGCTCACCCATCGCATCTTCACCTCGCTTGAGGACGCGCCGGCGCCGGTGCGCGCGCTGTTCACCGGCGCGCCGATCGAGGGGCCAGAGGTGAGCGTGAACACCGCGCCCCCGATCACCATCCAGCCGCCCTTGAGGGGCGAGGGATGGGTGACCTTCAACGGATGCTGCACGCCCGCTCTGCATCGCAATGTGCGCCATTCCGCCGGCACCCGGATCGCAACACCGGAGACCTATTCCATCGACTACGTCCAGCTCGTCAACGACCTGCCCTTTACCGGCGACGGCAAGGAGAACGCGCATTTTCCCGCGTTCGGCCAACCGGTTCTGGCGGTGGCCGACGGCGAGGTGATCGCCATGCGGGATGGCATGGCGGATGGTGCGCCCCACACCCCCGCCATGGGCCTGCGGGGGCCGCCCGACTTCGGCGGCAATTATGTGGTCCAGCGCATCGCGCCCGGCGTTTATGCCTTCTACGCCCATTTCAAGCAGGGCTCCGTCAGCGCCAAGGTGGGCGAGCAGATCAGGGCGGGCGATGTGATCGGCAAGGTCGGCTCCTCGGGCAATTCCACCGCGCCGCACCTGCACTTCAGCCTTCTGGACCGGCCCGATGTCATCACCGGCAATGCCCTGCCCTTCGTCTATCCGGCCTTCACAGTGACCGGCCGCATCACCCAGGTGCGCGACGACGGCATCGAGATCGAAAAAGCCAGCCAAGCCGTGCAATCGGCTTACCCGCTGGCGGGCAGCATCGCCACCTACGAATAGGCCCCGCCCGGCAAAGGGCCGCCGGCGCGCATTGCCAAGCCCGGCGACACGGCGTAGAGACGGCGTCACATCAAGAGTTGGGGCGACGCCCAACACCAACCTGCCGTCCCGGGCAAGGTGGTACTCTCACCCCTGGTGAGAGGATGTGGCCAAGCCGGCAAACCACGGGCCCAGCCACCAAGCGTCAGTTCCCCGCGAGCCGAGGACGACGCCATGCCCATCAAGATCCCCGACCTTCTGCCCGCGCGCCGCACCCTGGAAGCGGAAAACGTGATGGTGATGGGCGAGGGCGAGGCGGTGCGGCAGGACATCCGCCCCCTGCGCATCGCGCTGCTGAACCTGATGCCCGACAAGATCGCCACCGAAGTGCAGATCGCCCGTCTGCTGGGCGCCACGCCGCTCCAGGTGGAACTGACCCTGGTGCGCCTGACCGATCACGTCTCCCGCAATACGCCCCATGACCACATGGCCGCCTTCTACCGGCCCTGGGAGGAGGTGCGCCACGAACGGTTCGACGGCCTCGTCATCACGGGCGCGCCGGTGGAGCACCTGCCCTTTTCGGCTGTCACTTACTGGGACGAGGTCGCCCGCGTTTTGGACTGGACCCAGACCCACGTCCACCGCACCTTCACCATCTGCTGGGCCGCCCTCGCCGCCGTGCACCACTTCCACGGCATGCCGAAGCACGACCTGCCCCAAAAGGCCTTCGGCCTCTACCGCCACCGTACGTTGCAGCCCGCCTCCCCCTTCCTGCGGGGTTTCCCGGACACATTCCGGGTGCCGGTCTCCCGCTGGGCGGAAGCGCGAGCGCGCGACATCCCCGCCGACAGCGGGCTCGTCGTGTTGGCCGAATGCGCGGAAGCCGGGCTATGCCTCATCGACGATCCCCGGCGGCGGACCCTGCACCTGTTCAATCACCTGGAATATGATACCTCAACTCTGGCGAATGAATATTTCCGGGATGCCGCGAAGGATCCACGGACCCGACTACCCGCCCATTACTTCCCGGCCAACGACCCCAGCGAGCCCCCCGAAAACCGTTGGCGCGGCCACGCCCATCTCTTGTTCGCGAACTGGATCAACGAGATATACCAGACGACTCCCTTCGCGACGGAGGACATCGGGCGCAGTGAGGAGCATGAATATACCGCATTACACCCAGCCAGGCGCCCGGAACCATAAACAACACCAGACACCCACACGCCGTTTCGGGACAGAAAGTATACATTGACAAGCTTCGTCAGCCAACCTAGAGTTTTGATCTTATCCAACTACAAGTCTTCGTGAAAGTCTTCACCAAATAACGACGACACTGGAGCATGTGCTGCAGGATTGCCAATTGCGATGAGTGAAAGCAACGTGCTCGACGAGCCACCCCTACAGCGAACAGCCGAGACGTCTCAATATTGGGTGTGGCAGGTCAACCGGAATTGCGAATTCAGCTTTTCCTCTTCTGCAAGTAAATCCCTGCTCGGCCTTTCTCCCAATGAAGTCATCGGGCGCCCATACTTTTCCCTTTTGCCCAATATCGGCCCCATTGATTTCGAGACCGCATTCCGGACCGCCGTGGATAACGGCAGCTCGCTCGAAAACCTTGTTCACAAAACCCAGCACGCGGATGGAACCATCCGCATACTTGACGTCAGTGGCGCTCCCGTGCGCCGGGACGACGGCGCGCCGGATGGTTTCTTCGGCGTCAGCATCGACATCACCGCCGAAGCCTCCGACGCACGCGGCCTGCTCGATCCCAAGACGCTATATACTGAAGCGCCGGTCGCCCTGTGCGTCGTGAACCGCGAAGGGCGCTACACACGGGTCAACGGACAGTTCGCCCGGACCGCCGGCCTCGCGCCCGAGAGCATTATCGGCCTTCCCCTCGCCGACCTCTCGCCGGAAGCCGCGCAAAAATTCGAAAGCAACATTCAAATCTTCGACCTCGGTGGAGATGTGGCCGAGCATGAGCTGAAATGGCGCGGGCGCTTCTTCCGGATGTCGGTGGAGCCGGTGCGCAACGCGGAGGGCGACATCGTCGGCGGCAGCATCGCCCTGGTGGATGTCACCAATTACGACAATACCATCCGCGGCCTCACCAACGCCAATCGACGTTTCCAGTTGCTGGCCGAGCGCGATTACCTGACGACCCTGTTCAATCGGCGCCAGTTCGAGAAGATTTTCCGGATGGAGCTGGGCTCGGCCCGGCGCGAACGCCAGCCGGTGTCATTGCTCATCGTCGATGTGGACCAGTTCAAGCGCTTCAACGATCATTATGGCCACGCCGCCGGCGACCGCAGCTTGCGGGAGGTGGCAAAAGCCCTGGTCAGCGCCTGCTCGCGACCGCGCGATTCGGTCTGCCGTTATGGCGGCGAAGAGTTCGCGATCGTGTTGCCGGGGACCAACCACGCCGGCGCGCAGGTGGTGGCCGAGCGCGTGCGGCAGGCGGTTTTCGTCCTCGACCTTCCCCATGAAGCAAGTGATCTTGGCCGTCTGAGCGTCAGCGTGGGCGGCTCGACACTGGAGCGCGTGCCCAAGATTGGCGATCTGACGACCTATCGCCAGACGCTGCTCATGTCGGCCGATGCCGCGCTCTACAAGGCGAAGCAGGGCGGGCGCAACACCGTGCGCGTGGCCGAAATCTCCCCCGGCGGCGCCTGAGAAGCCCCCGAGAACGCGGGTGCCGGCGGACACGTCCATCCGCCGGCAAGGCCCGTCAGCGTGAGAACTTCTTGTACTGAATGCGCTTCGGGATCGTGGAATCGGTCCCTAGGCGGCGCTTCTTGTCTTCCTCGTAATCGGCGAAATTGCCCTCGAACCACTCCACATGGCTGTCGCCCTCGAAGGCCAGCATGTGGGTGGCCACCCGATCCAGGAAGAAGCGATCATGCGAGATGATGACGGCGCAGCCGGCATAATCTTCCAGCGCCTCTTCCAGCGCGCGCAGGGTTTCCACATCAAGGTCGTTGGTGGGCTCGTCGAGCAGCAGCACGTTGCCGCCGCGCTGGAGCACCTTGGCAAGGTGCACCCGGTTGCGCTCACCGCCGGAGAGCATGCCCACCTTCTTCTGCTGGTCTCCACCCTTGAAGTTGAAGGCCGCGCAATAGGCGCGCGAAGGAATTTCCTTCTTGCCGACGTAGATGATCTCGTTGCCGTCGGAGACTTCCTCCCACACGGTCTTCTTGTCATCGAGCGCGTCGCGGCTCTGATCCACATAGCCGAGCTTCACGCTCTCGCCGATGGAGATGGTGCCGCCGTCCGGCTTGTCCTGGCCCGTGATCATGCGGAACAAGGTCGTCTTGCCCGCGCCGTTGGGTCCGATGACACCCACGATGCCGCCGGGCGGGAGCTTGAAGGAGAGGTCGTCGATGAGCAGCTTGTCGCCAAACGCCTTGTTGAGGTGATCGAAGGCGATGACGTTCTGCCCCAGCCGCTCCGCCACCGGAATGACGATCTGCGTGGCCGAGGGCATGCGCTCGGAGGCCTTTTGCACCAGCTCTTCATAGCGCTGGATACGGGCCTTGTTCTTGGCCTGGCGCGCCTTGGGAGAGGCGCCGATCCACTCCTGCTCGCGGGCCAGCGCGCGCTGGCGGGCCTCGTCCTCGCGGCCCTCCTGCTGCAGGCGCTTCTGCTTCTGGCCGAGCCAGGAGGAGTAGTTGCCCTCATAAGGAATGCCCCGGCCGCGGTCGAGCTCCAGGATCCAACCCGTCACATTGTCGAGGAAGTAGCGATCATGGGTCACGATCAGGATGGCGCCGGGATAGGTGCGCAGGTGGCCTTCCAGCCAGTTCACCGTCTCCGCGTCGAGGTGGTTGGTGGGCTCGTCGAGCAGCAGCAGTTCCGGCTGCTCCAGCAGCAGGCGGCACAAGGCCACGCGGCGCCGCTCACCGCCTGAGAGGCGGGTGACCTCCCAATCGTCCGGCGGACAGCCGAGGGCGTTCATCGCCTGCTCCACCTTGGAATCGAGATCCCACAGGCCCTGCGCCTCGATCTCGTCCTGCAGGCGGGTCATCTCGTCCGCGGTTTCTTCCGAATAGTTCATGGCGAGTTCGTTGTAACGGTCGAGAATGGCCTTCTGCTTGGCCACGCCATCCA
The DNA here is from genome assembly GCF_021730435.1 of Xanthobacter agilis. Classification (GTDB taxonomy): domain Bacteria; phylum Pseudomonadota; class Alphaproteobacteria; order Rhizobiales; family Xanthobacteraceae; genus Xanthobacter; species Xanthobacter agilis. The sequence goes on along the minus strand of NZ_JABWGX010000001.1, from coordinate 87,937 downwards.
TCACGTTCTCGCGCACGTTCTTATTGGGGTCGAGTGGCGGCTCCTGGGGCAGGTAGCCGACCCGGACGCCCTCGGCGGGACGGGCCTCGCCGGAAAAATCCTTGTCGAGGCCGGCCATGATCCGCAGCAAAGTCGACTTGCCGGCGCCGTTGGCGCCAAGCACGCCGATCTTGGCATCCGGGTAGAAGGACAGGTGCACATTATCCAGGACCTTCTTGCCGCCCGGATAGGTCTTCGTGAGACCGTGCATGTGATAGGCATATTGGTAGGAGGCCATAAGCCGCCGGCTCCATCGGGGTTTGCGAAAGTTGGCGCCGTTGTAGCGGTGCGGCCGGAGCACGGCAAGCCGCCCATGCTCTCCGCGCCGCCGCGTTGCGCGGCTCCCGCCGCTGACACCGCTGGGCGTTCGGCAGATCGCGAGCGGTCCACATGAGCATCAAGCGCCCGCCCCGCGCCGCGGCACCTTACGCTGGAGTATTTTCAATATATTTTTCATATATTTACAGATACTCAGCCGGCGAGACATCCACAGCCCTGACTGCGACCGGAACGAAGAGTGTTGCATTTGGCATCGCGTGCTGGCATACGAACGCACCGCCGCGACTGACTGAGGCGCGGCGAGATGGATGCGGGTGTAGCTCAGGGGTAGAGCACAACCTTGCCAAGGTTGGGGTCGTGGGTTCGAATCCCATCGCCCGCTCCAAAATTCTTCAGAAAGACAATGACTTATAGCGAAACCGCCGAGAGGCGGTTTTGTCGTTTTTTGTTTGGTGACCACTTGGTGACCACCGATGTCGAGAGTGTCCACCAGCCCCCTGTGGAAAGGCGCGACGTCTCCTGGCATGACACCGAGAATTGGGAAGCGCGCGCCGATGGCGTCTTCGGCTTTGAAGTCCGTCTGGAATTGACCTACGCGGGTGCCGACTATCGGCTCACCCGGACGTGTCGGCCGAAGGTGCGCGGCATCGTGCCCACCACCGACGATGATTATGAGATCGACTACTACCTTGAGCGGGGTGGTCATATTCTCGGGCCACAACAAGCGAAGGTCGAACTGGAACGAATCCTTCCAGAGCAGATCGCGCGCTTCTTCCTCTTCGACGGGGAGTTGCTCCAAGAATATGAAGACCTGCTCCACGGCGACACCGATATCGGGCCGAAGATCAGCGCTTCAATTGAACGGATATTGGGCTTACCCGTGCTTACGGCGTCGCGCGACAGCTTGAAGGCAGCACTGGACCGGGCCGACGCCCGCGTCGCGCTTGAAGCGCAGGGCGATCAGAAAACCCGTGAGCTTGGCAATCAACTCCAGTCGCTGGTGGAGGAACGGGACGTGCTCACCAATGACTTGTTCCGCCAGGAACGGGACCTCGAGACTGAGCGCGCCCGAAAGGTGGCCATCGAGGATGACATGCGCCGCCGGGAACGTCTGGCGTCGCTGCTCGATAAGCGTGACCGCCTCAAAGATGAGGTGAAAGGCCTCGACAACCGCGCCGAGAGGCAGCGGGAACTGATCGGCAAGGCGATGGGACCCGCTTGGTCGGCGCTGTTGAAACCCCGGCTGTTGGCCGCTGCCACAGCACTACGAACGCGCGAGAGTGAGCTCCAGATCGCCCTGACCCGGGCTCACGTCCTCCACAGTCTGGCCGAAGATCACGACCCGTCATGCCCAACCTGCCTGCAAGGAGTCTCTCCGGCGGCTCAAGCAAAGATCCGGGAAGCCGTTAGCGAAGAAAGGGCCGCCCCACAGGTGATGCAACGCGAACTCGGCAGCCTCCGACGCCGGCTTGACGCCATCGACGAGCAGCTGGCGACAGCGAACCCGGAAGCACTGGTCTTGCTGTGGAGCGGGTTCGAAGAAATCGAGCGGGATATTTACGCCAAGAAGGCCGAGGTCGAAGAGCTGGACCGCCAAATCAGCGACGGCACGGAGGATGAACTGCGAGGCCTCCGACGCGACTACGACGACGTCATCCGACAAATCCAGATATTGGAAGATGGGTTGACCGAAAGCCGCTCGGCTTTGCTGAAGAACGAAACCTTCAGGGAAAAGCTCCAACGCCAACTGGACAAGCTCGCCGGTGGCCAGCTCGACGTGGAACGTCGGCGCCGCGCGCTCGCGTCGGACCTCCAGGATCTCTTCAAAGACGCGGTGAGTGTCTATCGGGAACAACTGCGCCGCCGTGTCGAAGCAGATGCCTCGCGCTATTTCCTCCAGCTGACCACAGAGCCGGACTATGGGGGGCTGCGGATCAACGACGGGTACGGTCTCACCATTGTTCACAAGGACAACACGGACATTCCCGTTCGCTCGGCCGGCGCCGAGCACGTGGTCGCCCTTTCGCTGGTAGCGGCCCTACAGAACAACGCGCCGCTTCGAGGCCCAATCGTGATCGACTCCCCGTTCGGGCGACTTGACGGCGGACACCGGGCTCGGATCGTGCAGGCCCTCCCAGACATGGCCGACCAAGTGGTTCTCCTGGTCTACGAAGAGGAAATGCCACCGGCCCGCGCGCGCGAGGCGCTTAAGGGACGCCTTCGCGCGGAGTGGAGCTTGGAGCGGGTGACCGCCCGCCACACCGAACTCGTTCAACGCAAGGAACCTGTGGCATGAGCACCGACAAGAAGACCATCGGGATCACCAGCGGTAATGAGCGCGTCTTGGCCGCCCTCGTGGCCGCGGGCCAGTTTGGGTCGGAGATCGAAGCGGCGAAATTCGCCATGGCTCACGCCATCGAACAAGGCGTCCAGCGCGGCACGTCTGAAGGCGCCGGTACAAAATGGAACGTCGGCAGCGTAGACGCGGACGGCGGACTCAAGGCTGTCGTGGAGGCCCTCTTTCCTGAGGAACTTCAGCCCTATCGGCTGATCGAGCACCTTATGAACGAAGGGCTCAAACTCTTCGATAAGGGCGACAAGCTGCCACCCGACGTTGCGGGAGACCCCGCACAGCGAAGCGACCATTGAGGCGCTGGCAGCCAGCATCGCCGTCAAGGGTATGCTGCAAAACCTTGTGGTGGAGCCCGAGCTTGATGCGGCGGGAGAGCCCACCGGCAGCTATTTCGTGACGGTGGGCGAAGGCCGCAGGCTTGCCCAGCTTCTCCGCGTGAAGCGCAAGGAGATCAGGAAGACCGAGCCGGTGCGCTGCGTCATCGACACGGCGAATGACCCGCACGAGATCAGCCTTGACGAGAACGTCACCCGCGAGGCGATGCATCCGGCCGACCAGTTCGAGGCATTCCGCGAGCTTGCGGAAAATCGCGGGTGGGGAGCGGAGGAGATCGCCGCCCGCTTCGGCGTGACGGCGCAAGTGGTGCGCCAGCGCCTGCGGCTCGGCGCGGTCAGCCCCAAGCTGTTGCAGGTGTACCGCGACGGCGGCTTGAGCCTCGACCAGTTGATGGCCTTCGCCATCACCGAGGACCACGGGCGGCAGGAGCAGGTTTTTGCGAACCTCTCCTACAACCGCGAGCCGTGGATCATCCGCCGCGACCTCACCAAGGCACACATTCCGGCGACGGATCGCCGGGCGATCTTCATCGGCCCGGAGGAGTACACCGAGGCGGGCGGCACCATCATCCGCGACCTGTTCACGGAGGATCGTGGGGGCTTCTACGAGGATGCCGCGCTGTTGGACGGGCTCGTCACCAGGAAGCTGGAGCGGATCGCCGCCGAGGTTCAGGCGGAAGGCTGGAAGTGGGTCTCGGTCCACATCGACTATCCCCATGCCCACGGCTTGCGCCGCGCCTATCCGCAGCCGGTGGAGCTTTCCGAGGAAGATGCCGCCGCCTATGCCGCCGCGCAGGAGGAATACAACCGGCTGTCGGAGGAATGGGATGGCGCAGAGGAGCTTCCCCAAGAGGCGGACGAGCGGTTCGGGGTACTTGAAGCGGACATGGAGCGCATCGACGCGCTCCAGCACATCTATGACCCGGACGACATCGCGCGCGGCGGCGTGTTGGTCGTGCTGTCGCATGACGGCACTGCCCGCATCGAGCGCGGCTTCATCCGGGCCGGGGACGAGAAACCCGAGCCGGAAAAAGCCGCAGAGAACATACGCGTCACCGAGGATGGCGAGATCATCGAGGACGGCACGGATGACAAGGATGGAAATCCCGTTTCCGCGCTCGACCCCGAGGACGAGGACGCCGGGGATGCGGGCAAGCCGCTGTCCGACCTTCTCGTGCGAGACCTCACGGCCCACCGCACGCTCGGCCTGCGCCTCGCTCTCGGCGAGCAGCCGGACATAGCCTTGATCGCCGTCACCCATGCCCTCGCCGCGCAGACCTTCTATCGCGGCGCGGAAGCCGCCTGCCTCGAAATCCGGTCGACGAGCAGCACCCTCACCGGGCACGCGGACGGCATCAATGACACCGCTCCGGCGAAGGCGCTGGCGGATCGTCATGCCGGATGGGCAGCGGATATGCCGGGCGATGTGGCTGACCTGTGGGGCTTCATCGCCGCGCTGGATCAGGCGAGCGTGCTGGCGCTGTTCGCCCATTGCGCTTCACTCACCGTCAATGCGGTGAGGCTGCCCTGGGACCGCAAGCCCCGCGTCCATGAGACGGCGGACCGGCTAGCGACCGCGCTTGCACTCGACATGACGGCGCACTGGACGCCCACGGCACGGACCTACCTCAGTCGCGTGACCAAGGCGCACATTGTCGCCGCCGTGCGGGAGGCCGTCAGCGACGAGGCCGCCGACCGGATCGCCGGCATGAAAAAACAACCCATGGCGGAAGCCGCCGAGCAGCTTGTCGCCGCCACCGGATGGCTCCCCACATTCCTGCGCACCGAACGGCCCGCATGGCTGGATGCCCCGGAGGCTGACGCCGGAGTGGTCCTAAATGCGCCGGCCGCAGCCAGTCGCGACGATACCGGCACGGTCGAGGACGGCGCAGCCTTCAACCACGCCGCTGAATGAGCCCCACGGCCGGAGCCGCTTCGGCGGTTCCGGCCGGTCTCTCGACAGCATCGAGAATTTTCCGGCCGCGCCGGTACGGCGCGGCCGGAGACCTCGACTGCGCGAGAGCAGGAACCATGACCATGAGAAGCTATATCGAGCAGCGGTCGCAATGATGATCGCTCCGTTCCCTGAAATCCGCTTTTGCGGATTTCAGGCGGCCTTGACGATGCCGACCACAACGCCCGCCACAGCGCCGGCCTCGTCGGCAAACGGCAGATAGAGCCGGACGATGCGCGCAGACCCACCCGGAAGCTGCACCTGGTCTTCCATCATCAGCGTGCGCCCGGATGCGAGAACGATGGCCGCCTCATTGTCCGCATCCGCGCTCGACGGCGTGAGCCGGCCGACCGGCTCACCGGCCAAAGCAACTCCATAGAGCCGGTCGACATCCTTGCCGCTGCGCTCGATCCTCAGCGTCTCATCCGATTCGGCCGGGCGCCGGATCACGACGATCACATCATCCAGATCGGCCAGACGCTCGGTGATATTCCCAGCGGGCGGCATGGCCACGCCTTCACCGCGCGCAAGCCAGACGCGATAAAGCTGGCCTAGCGCTGGATGTCGGTCCGCCAACAATCGAGAATCCATGCCGGAATCCGTCGTGCCAAGGCTAACCAGATTTTCTGGTTATCTGTATTTCGGTTTAATTGATCTGCCGGTTTCGTCAATGACCGGCAGGGCATATGCAAAAAACGCTTCGCTCGCCAAGGCATATGCGTCTGGTTCAGATCATCGTCGACAAGCGCCGGGAAGCCGGCATGAGCCAGTCCGATCTGGCCGAAGCGCTCGGCCGATACCAGTCCGTCGTTGCCGCCATCGAATCCGGCGGCCGTCGCATCGATGTCATCGAGTTCCTTGAGCTGGCCGAAACGATCGGCTTCGATCCCCATGACGTCATCCGCGAAGTATCTGCAATTGCGACGAAGCGCAAAGCGAAGCGAAAGACGTGACGATCGAACATCAGTGCAATTTTCACAACGCTAACACATTCTCACCTCCTATATTTCTGAGATGCTAGGCGTCGCCCTTCGGGCCGGGCTCTACGCGCCTCCTGCGGTGGCTTCCGAAGCCCCTTAAGGGTCTTCGCCTCCGGTAACGATCCCTGACGCGCGGGACAGCGGCGGTGGGCATTCCCACGATGAAATCCTCCGCTTTCGCGGGGCTTCCCTTGTGATGACCGGCGTCACTCGGCAAATCGTGATGACGTAAGGGAATGAGGACGATCCTACCCCCAAATGTCGATCTCGACCGTGCCCGCATTGCATCGAACGGATCGGGAAAGCCCGCATCGTCCGGGGGCTTGAGGAGGCGAGGCAGCCACGGCCCCAGGTGGGAGCAATGTCGTTTCTTGCACGCCGCCCCGAACTCGGTGGCAGGCAAGGCGTGGAGAGGGTTCAGCCCGCTCTCATTGTCGCCGGCCGACCGTCAGGGTGAACCGATCACTTCGCCTCGCCGGTGAGGCTGAGGGCCTGTCCGGCCCTCTCAGAGAAGCCCTTGGCGGTGGCAGTGAAAGCGTCGTTCCGATTGCAGCTATCAGGCGGTTCCTCCTGTCCGCCTGTCTCAAGCCACGTCCATCTCGTCCTCGATAGGCAGGGGTCTGACCGAAGACCGGCGACGCTGGCGTCACCTCGATCTTGAACCCGCAACACGCCGCCTGCGGCTTTTTCCCGCCGCCGGCCAAGGCCGGCTTTGCACCGCGAAGCGAAAAAGTCCTCGCCGGATGTTGCGGGCCGATCGTCCCCGGTCTGCCGACCCCCATCGAGGCCGCGATGGGCGCGGCCCGGTCAGCAGAAGGAACCACCGCAATGGCCACCATCGGCACTTTCACTGCCACCGCCAAGGGCTTCAAGGGCGCGGTCAAGACCCTGAGCCTCAACGTCAAGGCGGTCGAATTCGTCCCCGCCGAAGGCGATAACGAGAAGGGGCCGGACTTCCGCATCTTCTCCGGTGCCACCGAGTTCGGAGCGGCGTGGAAGAAGACCTCGCGCGAGGGCCGCGACTACCACTCCGTCAAGCTGGACGATCCGTCATTCCCGGCTCCGATCTATGCGAGCCTGGTCGAGACGGAGACCGAGGGTGAGTTCGCACTCATCTGGTCCCGCCGCGCCGCCGAGTGACACCAGCCACCACAGGGGGAGCCCCGCCAAAGCGGGGCTTCGCCATGTTCATGTCCGCCGCCGCCCGAAGGAGATACGGCGAGCCGTGCTCCCTTTGCCCTGATCGGCTGTGAAGCGTCCTAACGGCGCTTCTTTGCCGCCTCATACACCTCGGAACGCTCGCGCTTCCCCACAGCGACGACGACCACCGTGACCCTTTCATCCTCGACGCGATAGACCAGCCGATAACCGGCCGAGCGCAGCTTGATCTTGTAGTGATCCGGCATGCCGCGCAGCGTGTCGGCCTGCACATGCGGTTGGCTCACGCGCTCCGCTAGCTTCTTCTTGAACTGTTCGCGCAGCGTCGCGCCGAGCTTGTCCCATTCCTTGCGTGCGGAAGGCAGGAACTCCAGCCTATAAGTCATCGAGGCTGACCGGCACACCCTTCTCGCTCGCGCGCGCCTTGGCGATTTCGACGAGCGCCTGATCGTCGAGCGCGTCCATCATCGCCTCATAGGTATCGGCCGGTACCATATAGGCCATGACCCGGTTGTGGTTCAGGATCGCGACCGCGCTGCCCCGCGCGCCATCGACGATGGCGGTTGGGTTCTTCTTCAGGTCGGAGACGCTGACGGCGATTTCGGCTTCCACGCGCTGCATGGCCTCGTCCTCGAATAACGGCATCAAAATCAGGTCCGATTTCGATATTGAATTTCGAACTATATAGCCCGTCTCCGCGACGATTGCGAGAGGCGGACGGCCATCGACCGGGGCTGACGAAGTCTCCCACAGCCAGCATCGAGTATGGCGAGCTGCGCTCCCTTTGTCCTGATCGGCCGCAGCCGGAGCCTTGCCGATCCTCGGGGGAGCCAAGGGGGACTTTCCCCTTGCTCCCCGCAAATGCCGCCTGTTGCAGAGCAGGGCCGCCGCCTCGCAAGGTGGTCATGACGGTCATCCTTCCCATCATCGGCCCCACCTCGCTCGGCCTGGCAGTCCGGCTCCGCGCGCCGGCATGTGCCCCCTCCATTCCCGCGCGCTCTCGCGCCCCCGGAAGGCATGTCGGGGGACATGCCTTCGGCATTTACGGGAAAAGGAGCAACGACCATGAACATCATCAGCACCAGCCAGAATGGCCAGCCCGTTGAAAGCGGCTTCCGCGTGGACATTTCACGCGGCGAGCGGATCGGCCGCGTGTCGTCGGAATGGTTCTCGCGGCCCGACGACGAGCGTTTCCTGTCGCTCACCGAGCTTTACGATGCCGTGAAGGCCCGCGCGGATCGCGCCAAGGCCCGCACCGTGGAGAGCCGCGCCGTACGCGTGGAGGCAAGCCGGGAGGATGCGGAGCGGCTTTCGCTGATCGTTCCCGGACAGGAGGAGCCCATCGCCCCGACGCATTGGAGCTTCGGGCAGTTGTGCAGCCTAGTGGGTGCGCCCTCGACTTATATGCGTCAGCTTCCCGCACCGCTCGCCGGCATCAACCTGCAGCATGGTTTGCTGTCGCACCGCGCCGAGCTTGTGAAGACGCTGGAAACCGAAGACGGACGGGTTGAGCTTCGCGCCGTGACCGGCCCGGACTATGGCCGTATCTGGGACCATGAGCTTGTCGCCGCCGTCATGAAGATCGCCGGCAACGGCACCGGCGACACCATGTGGAAGGTGCCCGGCGTGCTGGACTGGACGACCATGACGCACAATCCCTTCGTGGACATCACGAAGGACACGACCACCCTCTATGCCAGCGACCGCGACGTGTTCCTGTTCCTCGTGGACGACACCCACCCCATCGAGGCGGGGCGCCTGCCGAACGGCGAGCCGGATTTGTATTTCCGGGGCTTCTACTGCTGGAACAGCGAAGTCGGATCGAAGACCCTCGGCATTGCGAGCTTCTATCTCCGCGCCGTGTGCATGAACCGCAACCTTTGGGGCGTGGAAGGTTTCGAGGAAATCAGCATCCGGCACAGCAAGTTTGCCGCGCAGCGCTTCGCCCATGAAGCGGCCCCGGCGCTGACGAGCTTCGCTAATTCCTCGCCCGCGCCATTCGTCGCCGGGATCAAGGCGGCCCGGGAGAAGATCGTCGCCCGTACGGACGAGGACCGCGAGAGCTTCCTGCGCAAGCGCGGTTTCAGCAAGGCCGAGACCGGCAAGATCATCGAGACGGTCTTGCAGGAGGAAGGCCGCCCGCCCGAAAGCATCTTCGATTTCGTGCAGGGCATGACGGCGCATGCCCGCGCGAAGGCGCATCAGGACAGCCGCCTTGAACTGGAAGCGAAAGCAAAGACCCTACTGGAGAAAGCCGCATAACCACAGATGCCGCGCGGTCGGTCCATCGACCGTGCGGCTTTCCGTATCCGGAATTTTCCGCCGATCCGTAAATCCGGGTCGGCGGCGCGGCCGCGCCTCGACAGCACGGCCGCGGCTCGCCGGGCTCCGCCCGGCTCGCAAGTCATAATTGGAACGGCCTCAACTATCCGAACAATTGCCGTCTGCAATCGTCCTCTCCCGACGATGCACGACACCTTAACTTTAGCCGCCTCATTTTGGGGGACACGGTGCGTGCTCTTGAGAACAGAAGCTTTCCGAAACACACGGAGGAAACATGCCCCACACGCAAGACTGGATGGCCAACGCGGCCTATCTCTACATCCTCTTTCTCGACCGTCCGGCTGTCGCCTGGGAGCACCTGCGGCGCAATCCCGGCTATCGGAACGACTGGCGCCGCTTTGGCACGAAGCGACGTCCATCGTTGAGCGCACATGCGCAGAATTGGGGGTTACGATTTCTTCGAGAACCCCAAACACGACGCGCGCGATGCGCTGCCGTTCTGGCGTCCTGATCCAGACATTGCCCTGCCGATCGTGCCGGACGAAGACCCGGAGGCTGTCGCACCGGTCTTCGACCTCTGGACCTTTCCCGGCCGCAAGGCGATCGGCCATGACGGCGGCCGTCTCGCGCTGAAGCTCACCCGGCGCGGCCGCTCCTGGCATGTCCATATCGCCGGCGCGCTCGACGCCACCATGCCTTTCACCTTTGCGATCGCACCGGACGACCGGGCCGATGCCCGTTTGCGCGAAGCCAAAGAGCTGCTGGCCGTGATCGCCACCCGTCAAGCCGGACTTGCCGGCCAGCGCGGCTCGGCCGAGCCGATCATCACCATGCAGTCCTTGCAGGCCCTCGACGGTCATCTCGCCGGAGCTAGCGAGCGCGAAATCGCCATCGCGATCTTCGGCGCACGCATCGTGAAGGAGAAATGGCATGGTGACAGCGAACTGCGCGCCAGGGTCCGCTATCTCGTCCACCGTGGCCGCGCGCTCATGAACGGCGGCTATCGCCGTTTCCTCTGGGGCGCGACCGCGCGTCGGGCCGGCGAGTATCCCATGCCCGCCGCCGCCCCGTGAGGGAGAAAGCCGACCGGCCAGGATTCTCCATACGCGGCAGGACAGGCTTTCCCCAAGCTGCCTCCCAACCGCTGGACCGGGCTTCGCTCGGCCAGCCTGAGACGGAGGCAGCTTCATGGATCGTCCCGAATCCAAACCGGCCAGCCGCTACCTCACCAATGAGGAAGCGGCCGCCTATCTCAAGCTCTCGCCGCACACGCTGAACAAGAAGCGCGTCATTGGCGGCGGACCAAAGTTCCGCAAGCTCGGCTCCCGCGTCGTCTATGCGATCGACGACCTCGAAACCTGGATCGAGGCGCGCGCCTGCAGCACCACCTCCGATCCCCGCTACGCCCAAGCCCGCTGACGGCAACGCATGCCGGCGCGCAGACGCATATCCGAGCGTGACCAGCTCGAACTGTTCCGATCGCGCCCCGGCGACATGGCGACCCGCGACTCGCAGGATCTCATGGCCTATCCCTTCTTCTCCCTCGCCAAGTCGAAGCGCGTCCAGCCGATCAAATTTGAGGCCGGCGACGTCCGCATCCACGTCGAGGCCCCGGCCGAGTTCGGCTTGGCCACCATCTGGGACGCCGACATCCTGATCTGGGCCGCCTCGCAGATCATCGACGCCCGCGACCTCGGCCTGCGCACCTCGCGGCTGATGGCGACGACCCCCTATGAAATCCTGACCTTCATCGGCCGCGGCACGTCCGTCCGCGACTATCAGCGCCTCAAGGCCGCGCTCGACCGTTTGCAAGCCACTACCGTCGCCACGTCGATCCGCCAGCCCTCCGAGCGGCGCCGACATCGCTTTTCCTGGATCAACGAATGGAAGGAGAGGCTCGACGCCAAAGGCCGACCGCTCGGCATCGAGCTGATCGTGCCGGACTGGTTCTACGAAGGCATTCTCAACAACGCCCTGATCCTGACCATCGACCGGAATTACTTCGATCTGCTCGGCGGCATCGAACGCTGGCTCTACCGCCTGGTGCGCAAGCATGGCGGACACCAGCCCGGCGGTTGGAGCTTCGATTTTCATCATCTCCACGCCAAGTCCGGCAGCCTCTCACGCTTCTCGAACTTCGCCTGCGATTTGCGCGACATCGTGCGCCGCCAGCCCTTGCCTGGCTATCGGCTGCGCATCGACCGGCTCGACAACGGCCGTGAACTGCTCGTCTTCGCGCGGGCCACACCGCTTCTGTCCGCTCGTTCAAGGGAGGCTGTGGAAAGGCTGTGAATAGTCTCGTGCTATCGAAGGCATTCGGACTCGTGCTATCGGAGGCACGACACTCGTGCTATCAAAGGCGCAAATGCGCGTTAAGCAACTGTGACGATTGGCAAAATCAATCCCTTAACCTCTCTAATATGGAATCTAACTTTCTTTATTTATCTGGCGACGTTGTTGATAAGTACGACAAATTTAAACTGACAAAAGATGATTACGTCTTAAATTATACGAATAAGTACGCCTATGAGCAATCCCGTACGATCGTCGCGCAGCCTATAGCGCTAGCACGCCCCCAAGGGCGACTGATACCCGGACATGGCGCCCATGCCAGCCTGGAGGGCGCGTCATGATCGTGGCGCTCCTCAACCAGAAGGGCGGCGTCGGCAAGACCACGCTCGCCACCCATCTCGCCGGTGAGCTGGCGGCCGCTGGGGCGCGTGTCGCCGTTGTCGATGCCGATCCGCAAGGCTCGGCGCTTGACTGGTCGCAGCGGCGCGCGGAAAGCGGCCTGCCGCGCCTGTTCGGCGTTCTCGGGCTGCCTCGCGAGACGCTACATGCGGAAGTTCCTGACATCGCCCGCGGCGCTGATCACGTCGTCATCGACGGGCCGCCGCGTGTGACCGCGCTGGCGCGTTCCTCGATCCTCGCCGCCGACCTGGTGCTGATCCCGGTCCAGCCGTCGCCCTATGACGTCTGGGCCAGTGCCGAGATCGTAGCGCTGATCGGCGAGGCGCGATTATTCAAGCCGCAGCTCCGCGCCGCCTTCGTCGTCAACCGCCGCGTCGTTCGCACCATCATCGGCCGCGACGTGCGCTCGGCCTTGCCCGAGGGCTCGCCCGCGCTCACCGCCGATATTGGCCAGCGCGTCGTCTTCGCCGAGAGCGTCGCCACTGGCCGCCTGGCCCGCGAACTGGAGCCCGCCGGCGCGGCCGCGCAGGAGATCACCGCGCTCGCTGCCGAGATCATGGGAGGCGACTCATGAGCGGCAAGCGCGTCACCTTCGGCGCGAAGCCAGCCGCACCCACAGTCGATGCCTGGGTACAGCAGGGCAACGGCGTCGAGATGGCCGTTCAGGCAACGCCGCCGGCTTCGGCAGCGAAAGCCGAGATCTTCACCGCGCGCCTTACCATCGACGTGACGCCGGAGCTGCGCGGCCGCGTCAAGGTCGCCGCCTTCAGGCAAGGCGTCACCGTCGCCGAGATGATCCGCGCGCTGCTCGAAACGCGCTTTCCCGAAGGCGGAGCAGACGCATGACCACGCGCCGCTACACGAGCGTCCTGGCCGTCTTCGACCGCGACCGCATCAATGTCCGGCTGCGCTTCGGCAAGCCGGTGTGCGAGCGCCAGATCGATCGTCGCAGACGCCTCGCGATGTTCACTCCGGGCAGCACATTCGCGCTATTGCGCTGGGAGGCGAACGCTTATGGCACGACCCTCTCCCATCTCGCCATCATGCGCGCGGTTGCGCCGGGTGAAACGTGCTGCATGTGGCCTTATGTGCGTCCCGGCGCGAAAATACTGCTCTTCGTCGCCGGATGGGGTCAGGTCGAGCGTGCCTTGAAGGCGGTCGACACCGTCGAAGCCCTCGGCGTGGCTCCCTCTGACGCCGCGCCGGAATATTGGCAGCAGGTCCACAACAGGCTCTGGGTGCATGAGACACCGCGCACCTATTCGTTAGAACAGCATGACGCTTGGCTCCGTCGCCGGGAGCTGCTGTCATGATGGGACGTAGCCTCTTCCTGATGATGACGGCCAGCGGTGTGCTGCTGATCGCAGCACCCGTCTGGTCGGGGCACGCGCCGCGCTTCATCTGGAACGCGTCGGCAAGTGTGCCGGTCGGCCTCTATCGCGTCGAACCGGCAGACCGGATCGCGGTCACGGACCTCGCCATTGTCATGCCGCCGGAACCGCTCGCCGGTTTTCTCGATGCCCGCGGCTATCTTCCGCGCGGCGTGCCGCTCTTGAAGCGCGTGCTCGCGCTCGCAGGCCAGACCGTCTGCCGTGAGGGTTTCGACATTATCGCTTACGGCTGGCGCTATGGGGCGGCTCGTGAGCGTGACAGTCGTGGCCGACCACTGCCTGTCTGGCAGGGCTGCCGCATCGTCCCGAGCGGCGCCGCTTTCCTCATGAACTGGGATGCGCCGGACTCATTCGACAGTCGGTATTTTGGCCCGCTTCCCCTCTCTTCCATCGTCGGTCGCGCGGTTCCGATCTGGACCAACGACGACGACATTGATCCGGCTTCAGAGTCGGTTCCCGACGAGCCATAGGCGGCTCGTGTCCGACCCCAGAAGGAGTGTGCCATGCCGCAGATTGGGACTTTCAAGAAGACGAAGGACGGCTTCACCGGCCGTATCCGGACGCTGACGCTTGACGCCGAGCTGGCCATCAGGTCGGCTGAAAATACGGACGCCGAGAATGCGCCGCACTATCGCGTCTTCACCACCGACGATATCGAAACCGGGGCTGGTTGGAAGCGCACCGGCGAGAGAGCTGGAGATTACCTTTCGCTCGCCATAGACGATCCGTCCTTCACCCAGCCGATCCGCGCTCACCTGTTCCAGTCGGAAATCGACAACGCGACTTGGAACCTGCTCTGGACACGCCCATCGAAGCGCGATGAGCGGACCTGATGTCATGTGCGGGTCGCGCGAACCGGGATTGACCCTTATCCCTCTGATCGATGGGAAACGGGATCATCCCTCCGACCCGATCGCTGGCCAGACAGCCACCGCGCGCAGCGAAGGTCAGGGGCGGTCGCTTTGCGGCCGGCAACGCCTCGCCCTTGACGGGAGCGAGGACGGTGGCAGGCTGTCCGCGCTCGGACAAGGAGCATGGTGCAAAACATCGTCGCGCTCGCCTCAACGGCGCGCCATGCAGGCGATGATCTGTACGCTGCTGATGATTTCCGGCGCCGAGGCCCGAGCGGAACCTGCGTCCACACCGCCGCCTGAGAAAGCGCCCGCGAACCATCAACTATCGGCCGATCCGTGGGCTGCGCAGATCACCGAAGCGGCACAACGTTTCGACATTCCGGAGCAGTGGATACGCTCCGTCATGGGTGTCGAAAGTGACGGCGAAACGCGCGTGGTGTCAGCGAAAGGTGCGATCGGCCTGATGCAGATCATGCCTGCCACCTGGGAGGCGATGCGAAGCCGATACGGGCTCGGCGACGATCCCTTCGATCCGTATGACAATATCACCGCCGGTGCTGCCTATCTGCGCGAGATGTACGATCGCTACGGGGCGCCGGGGTTCCTCGCAGCTTACAATGCGGGGCCGGCGCGCTATGAGGAACACAAACTCCTGGGTGTGCCGCTTCCTGATGAGACGCGTGCTTATCTCGACAAGCTCGCGTCGATCATCGGCAGCCCGGCTCCGAGCCTCTTCGCGGGTTCGGAGACGCACATAAACCGCGGTCCGGGAGCACCACTGTTCGCGGTCGACGCGCGGACGAAATCCACCATCGGCTCGCTCCCATCTCAACCATCTGCCGGCACGCTCTTTGTGACCGTCAAGCCACGCGTCGAACACGTCGAACCAGACGACAGCGACAGCCCCGACGTGCAGCAGAAGTGATGGCATAGCCACGATGAAGCACGGATGCGGAGCGCTAGGGGCGCAGGGCAAGATAAAAGGGGACGGCACACGCCTGTCCCGAAGTTCTTGTCTGCACGTCGGTTGGGGCGGCACGCGGCGGATGAGCCCGCGTGCCTATAGAATCATCAAGCCATTGTTTATGCGTGAGCTTTCGCGTGCTTCATCGCATGGGCTTGTACAGGATTGGCAGGACCGCCGTCATGCCAGATCGTGACGACAACCGCTTCCGGCCAAGGGTCTCGCCACCAAAATCGCGTGGCCGAGGAAGGACGCCGAAGTTCACCGCACGCGTTCTTAAGGCCGTTTCCCATTCCGGTTCGACAAGCGGCCGATCGTTCAGTTCCGGGCAGATGCGTTCCGGCGCCCGTCTCGGCCGCGGCCACGTCGCCGCGAAGTTCGCTGGTCAGTCCCTGCGCGGCAGTTCTCGCCGCGTGGTCATCAAGGCCCGCGTGGTCAGGCTGGAGAAGGCCGGTGCGCGCTCGACCATCACCCATCTGCGCTATATCGAGCGCGACGGCGTGACCAAGGATGGCGGCAAGGCCCACGCCTATGACCCCGGCATGGACAAGGCCGATACCACCGCTTTCGAACAGCGCGGCCGCGAGGACCGACATCAGTTCCGCTTCATTGTCTCACCGGAAGATGCGGTCGATCTTGGCGATCTCAAAGCCTTCACCCGCGATCTCATGGGCAGCATGGAAGCCGATCTAGGAACCAAGCTCGATTGGGTGGCGGTCGATCATTGGAACACGGACAATCCTCACACTCATATCGTGCTGCGCGGTCGCCAGGACGACGGATCGGATCTGGTTATCGCCCGCGACTACATCGCCGACGGCATGCGCAACCGTGCCCGCGAACTGGCAACCGAATGGCTCGGTCCCCGCACTGAGATGGAAATCCGCAACTCCATGTCGCGCGAGGTCGAGCAGGAGCGCTGGACCGGCGTCGACCGAATGATCCAGCATGAGGCGGAGGCGGGTATCATCGACCTGCTTAGCGAACCCGCCGACGCCCACGCTCGCTTCCGACGCACGGTGATGATCGGTCGGCTCCAGCGGCTCACTGAGATGGGCCTTGCCGACCGCACTGGCAGTTGCGTCTGGGCGCTTCACGACGACGCCGAAACCGCGTTGCGTGGCATGGGCGAGCGCGGCGACATCATCCGTACCATGCAGCGCGTCATGTCCGGCGAGAAGCGTGAGCTGGTCGTGCTCGACGCGATGTCATCACAAACGCCCGTCATCGGTCGCATCGTCGACAAGGGACTGGCTGACGAACTCTATGATCGCGCCTATCTCGTTGTCGACGGGATCGATGGCCGGGCACACTATGTTCCGCTTTCGGTGAGCGCCGATCTCGAGGCCCTTCCGATCGGCGGCATCGTCGAGACGCGCGCGGTAGTGGAACGCGGGGCGGACAGGACCATCGCCAGCCTCGCTATTGACGGCATCTACCGCGCCGAACACCATCTTGCGGTGGAGCGCGCCGAAGCCAAGCCAGGATACGATCCGGAGAACTTCGTCGCCGCACACGTCCGTCGACTCGAAGCCCTTCGCCGGGTCGGGATCGTCGACCGTATGGACGAAGGCGTCTGGCGCGTGCCGGCCGACCTCGCCGAGCGCGGTAAAGCTCATGATGCCCGCGGCCTTGGTGGTTTTGACGTCGAGCTTCGATCACATCTGCCGCTTGATCGACAGACGCGCGCGATTGGTGCGACTTGGCTCGACAGGCAGCGCTTAGGCGACACCTCCTTACTCGCGCAGACCGGCTTCGGCGCCAGCGTTCGAGACGCCATGCGCGAGCGGGAGAACTTCCTCGTCAATCAGGGCCTGGCCGAGCGGCGTGGGCAGCGTGTGCTGCTCGCCCGGAATCTGCTCGCCACGCTTCGTGATCGGGAAGTCGAAACCGCTGCCAGGAAGATCGTCGAGGAGACCGGCCTGCATCATCGCGCCGTGCGCGACGGAGAACACGTAGCCGGCATCTATCGCCGCTCCATCATGCTCGCCAGTGGTCGCTTTGCCATGCTGGACGACGGCGTGGGATTCAGCCTCGTGCCGTGGCGTCCGGTGCTGGAAAAGCGCCTTGGTCAGACGGTCGGTGGGGTTGTTCGTGGCAATAGCGTCTCCTGGGAGTTCGGGCGGCCCAAGGGACTGGGAATTTAACGTCAACCTTGACGCCGAGCCACGCGATGACCATCTTCGAACTCGGTTTGCCACCTTCGACCTATCGCCGGGTCAAACGGCCTAAATATTGATCCTCGTGCGACCTCTCATCAATCCTTGCGGATTGGGCTGGCTGCGTAATCGGCGAACTGCTCGAGCCCGGAACCGAGGACTTGATGATGAAATTGGAAATCACCGCAAACGACGTCGAGGACATGAAGGCAGAGCTGCGTGCAACTCTGCCGGAGGTGAAATCGTCGCACAGGATCGAAGCCCTTGCTCGGGGCCTCGGGTGGAACACCAATGCCGCCATGAGGGCGAGACTCGCGAATGGCTCAGCCGAGGTTTCCACCGACGAAGGAGCCTTCCTGGGCTATCTGCAGGAACACGGTTTCGATTCCGAACCTGGACGGATCGCACGCACTTTGGCCAAGGTCGGCATTCGACGTGCGATGGCGCTGGAACCGTTCCTCACTCAATTCGGCTATAACGTCTATCGCGGCCGTTCAAAGACCCCTGAGGAGCGCCGGGCCGAGTTCATGGCAGACCGAGCGTCAATGCTGAGCGATCACGCCGCCGATGAGTTCATCCAAGCATGCCGTTTTCTATCGCAATTCAGCAAACGTAAGACGATCAACCGCAAATCTTCTAGCTATGGTCTGAAACATCAGGCTGAGCGCTTCGGGGATTCACGGCATTCGCGTGGTTATGTCGCGAATGGAATGCTGATCGCAGCCGCGTTGGCCCTTGGCTTCAAGGTCCAGCAGATCGATCCCGATTCTCCAAATGCGTGGTTCAACATCAGCTCCAAGATGACGAACGACGGGGTAAAACTGGCGTTAGCTGCCTAACCGAGCGCGAGATCGAGAACATCTCAACTTTATCGTCATTGGCGCTTTCAATTCTTACCGTAAGTGCCAATGACATCGATCTGAAGCGCGAGACCGTGATCGATTGCATAAACCGATGCGAAGTCGGGAATGTCGACATGGCCTCTAAGCTACGTGGCGTATATACCCGCTTGCGTCACCCCATTTTGGTGCACCGCAGCAATCGCTATCAGAGTAGGCGCCTTCCGGGCTTACTAAAAGTAGAGTGCAGGTACTGTATTGCGCCGCTGTATGCGATTTGTCTCTGACGCGTCTCGGTGCTCAAGATATTTCCAATAGTTTACGTGGCTCATTGCCGCAATACTAAATTGCCATTAGTAGTAAGAAATGGTAAGGAGTAGTGCCGGGTCGTACTTAGATCATAGTTGCTGCCGTCGTGCGCAAGAATGGTCTTTGACTTAACCCCTTCAAGCAACAAGCCTTATGCCTTGTCGGCCGTTCGCACGGCCGGAAACGGCGGCTGTTGCAGGAGCGGGAATGACACCGACGAAGGTGTTGATCGGTCAGATGCTGGTGGTGTTCGGCATCGCGCTTGCCGGCACCTGGGCCGCCACGCAATGGGTCGCCTTCGAGCTCGGCTTCCAGCCACGCCTTGGAGAGCCCTGGTTCTTGATCAACGGCCTACCCGTCTACTACCCTTGGCGGTTGTTCGAGTGGTGGTATGTTTACGATGCCTATGCTCCAGACATTTTCCAAACGGGGGGTACGATCGCTGGCGGCAGCGGCGTCATTGCCGCTCTGTCCGCCATCATCGGTTCCGTCTGGCGAGCCCGGCAGTCGAAGCTCGTCACCACCTATGGCTCCGCCCGCTGGGCCGATAAGACGGACATCGCGGCGGCGGGCCTGACGAAGCCAGCCGGCGTCTTTCTCGGGCTCATGGCCAGCACCTATCTGCGCCATGCCGGCCCCGAACACATCATGGCGTTTGCGCCGACGAGAAGCGGCAAGGGCGTCGGGCTCGTTGTGCCGACGCTGCTGTCATGGCCGCATTCTGCCGTCATCCATGACATCAAGGGGGAAAATTGGACGCTGACCGCCGGCTGGCGCGCGCAGTTCTCCCATTGCCTCCTGTTCAACCCGACCGACCCGAAGAGCGCCGCCTATAATCCCCTCTTGGAAGTCCGCAGAGGCGTCCATGAGGTCCGCGACGTCCAGAACATTGCGGACATATTGGTGGATCCCGAAGGTGCGTTGGAGCGGCGCAATCACTGGGAAAAAACCAGCCATTCGCTTCTAGTCGGCGCCATCTTGCATGTCCTCTACGCTGAAGAGGACAAAACGCTCCGCGGTGTGGCCAACTTTCTCTCCGATCCGGCTCACCCGTTCGAGAGGGCCTTGTGGTCTATGATGACCACGGCGCATCTCGGGGAGCCTGGCCCGCATCCCGTCGTTGCCAGCGCCGCGCGCGAGGTGTTGAACAAGAGCGAGAACGAGCGCTCCGGTGTGCTTTCGACCGCGATGTCGTTCCTCGGCCTCTATCGCGATCCGACGGTCGCGACCGTTACATCGTGCTGCGATTGGCGCATCGCCGACTTGATCGCCGCTGATCATCCGGTCTCGCTTTATCTGGTCGTGCCGCCTTCGGACATTTCGCGCACCAAACCGCTCATTCGCTTGATCCTCAATCAGATCGGCCGCCGGCTGACAGAAAGCCTCGACGGCTCGGACGGCATCGCCCGCAAGCACAAGCTGCTTCTCATGCTCGACGAGTTTCCGGCGCTCGGCCGGCTGGACTTCTTCGAGAGCGCCTTGGCCTTCATGGCCGGCTATGGCCTGCGCTCCTTCCTCATCGCGCAGAGCCTCAATCAAATCGAAAAGGCTTACGGGCCGAACAACAGCATCCTCGACAACTGCCACGTTCGAATCGCCTTCGCGACCAATGACGAACGCACAGCCAAACGCATTTCGGACGCGCTCGGCACGGCGACGGAACTTCGCGCCCAGCGCAACTATGCCGGCCATCGCCTGTCACCCTGGCTGGGACACCTCATGGTATCTCGGCAAGAGACAGCCCGCCCGCTCCTGACGCCCGGCGAGGTCATGCAGCTTCCCGACACTCAAGAAGTCATCATGGTCTCCGGCCATCCACCGGCCAAGGCCACCAAGATCCGATACTTCACCGACAGCAATTTCACTTCGCGCGTGCTGCCGGCGCCGGTTCTCTCAGACGATGGATATGCTGATCGGCCGGCAGCGCGAACGGACGATTGGACCGGCCTTCCGCGGTTGAAATTTTCTATCCCCGCTTCTACGGGCGCACAGGCATCGGCCGTGCCCGTAGAAGGCGGACATCAACTCCTACCGGAGCTCGACAAAGCCGAAGTCATACGTCTGCATGATGGCCGCGATGACGATCTGTCCGTCCTCGACGATGAGACAGATAACCCCGTCACACGCGACGGTAAGCTCCCCAAACCGGACCGGCAGTTCCGGCGCGTGGCGCGTCTGGCCTCGCTCGATCCCGATGACGGGATCGCGCTATGAGCAAAACCCGTCTCAACATCTTTATCGAGCCCGACCATGCCAAGCGACTGCGTCAGCTTGCAGCCCTCAAAGGTGAAACGAAATCAGCGATCGTCGCGGCCGCGCTCTCTTCCTATCTTTCTCCCGATGGTGCCGACCGGCGAGAGGCGGCGCTTGCCTCACGCCTCGACCGACTGTCGAACCAGTTCGGCCGGCTGGAACGTGACCAGACCATCCTGATCGAGACCCTGGCGCTATTCATCCGCTACACGTTGTCGGTTTCAGCTCCGCTTCCGGAGGCGCATCAGAAGGCGGCTCGCGCGCAGGGGCGCCTACGCTTCAACCAATTCGTCGACCAACTCGGCCGCCACCTGCAGCGTGGCGGCAGCCTCGTTCGGCAGGTCCATGAAGAAATCTTCCCTGATGAAGGTCGCTTCTTCGGCCTAGCCGATGACAACGAGGATCAGGGGTCCGCTGGATCGGAAGACCACGATGCAGAGGCGGCGCCGCCATGATGGACAGGCCGCGCTCCCCGTCCCGGATCGTCAGCGATCGCCAGGTCCGCATGCTGCGCAGCGCCATGGGGCCGGCGATCATCGCCGCGCTCGACGATCCGGACGTCGTGGAAGTCATGCTCAATCCCGATGGAAAGCTTTGGATCGACAGGCTCGGCTCGGGCCGCGAGCCCACGGGCGCCATCCTCTCCCCGGAGGATGCCGCCCGCATCATCAAGGTCGTGGCGAACCATGTCGGCCTCGAGGTCAACCGCGAGCATCCGATTCTCTCCGCCGAGTTGCCGGAAACGGGCGAAAGGTTCGAAGGCGTCTTGCCGCCCATCGCCGTCGCACCGATCTTCGCCATCCGCAAGCGCGCCGCCGGCGTCATACCGCTGGCCCGATATGTCGCCAACGGCATCTTGACCGAGGTGCAGGCAGAGTTTCTGAGGAGCTCTGTCCTCGACCGACGGAACATCATCATTGCCGGTGGAACGTCAACGGGAAAGACCACCCTCGCTAACGCCCTGCTCCAAGAGATCGCGGCCACTGGCGATCGCGTCCTGGTGCTGGAAGACACGATCGAGCTGCAATGTGTAGCCGACGATCATGTGGCTCTCCGGACAAAGGCCAATACCGTCTCCACCGCCGATCTGGTGCGTTCCACCTTGCGGCTTCGCCCGGATCGCATCGTTGTTGGCGAGGTGCGCGGCGCCGAAGCTCTGGATCTCCTGAAGGCGTGGGGAACCGGGCACCCCGGCGGCATCGCGACATTGCATGCAGGCTCGGCGCGGGGAGCACTCACCCGGCTGGAGCAGCTCATACAAGAAGTCGTCGTCACCGTGCCGCGCGCGCTGATCGCGGAGGCCGTAGACATCATCGTCTTCATCGCCGGGCGCGGCAGCAAACGCCGCGTCGAGGACATCATCCGCGTCACGGGCCTCGACGGCGATGCCTACGCAATAGAGCACTTCACAGGAGATTAGGGATGCCGCCCATCACGTCCGTATTCACGCTTTTCCTGAATGCCGGAACAAACCAGAAACGTAAATCCGCAAGTGCGGATTCGTGCGTTTCCGTAAATCCGGAGACACGCATTTCAGCAAATCCGCTTTCGAGCATTGCAGGAAAGTTTCGAAACCGGATCTCCGGAACGGCGGCTTTGCTGATGTCCGCCTTTCTGGTTTCCCCAGCTTACGCCGCTGGTTCGTCCATGCCATGGGAAGCGCCTCTGCAATCCATCCTTGAATCGATCGAGGGGCCGGTTGCCAAGATCATCGCCGTGATCATCATCATCGTGACCGGGCTCACTTTGGCGTTCGGCGATGCCGGCGGTGGCTTCCGCAAGCTGGTCCAGATCGTCTTCGGCCTCTCCATCGCCTTCGCCGCCAGTTCCTTCTTCCTCAGCTTCTTCAGCTTTGGCGGCGGAGCGCTGGTCTAATGGCGGTCCATGCCGACGGCTTCGAAGTGCCGCTGCACCGCTCACTGACGGAGCCCGTCCTGCTGGGCGGCGCCCCACGATCGGTGGCGATCCTCAACGGGACACTCGCCGCCGCCATCGGCATCGGCCTGCATCTGTGGATTGGCGGCATCGTGCTCTGGATGGCTGGCCATGCGCTCGCCGTCTGGGGGGCGAAGGCCGATCCCCAGTTCATGGAGGTCTTCGCCCGTCACCTGAAGCACCGCGCGTTTCTGGAGGCGTGAGGCCATGATGAACCTTGCCGAATATCGCAAGCGCCCCGCGAGCCTCGCGGATTATCTCCCTTGGGCCGGGCCGGTCGCATCGGGCGTCGTGCTCAACAAGGACGGTGCGTTCCAACGCACCGCGCAGTTTCGTGGCCCGGACCTCGACAGTGCAACGGAAAGCGAGCTGGTCGCGACCACCGCCCGCCTCAACAATGCGCTGAAGCGCCTCGGCTCCGGCTGGGCGCTGTTCGTCGACGCAGAACGGCGCATCGCCGCCGGATATCCCATCTCGGAATTTCCCGACGCGGTGTCGTGGCTCGTGGAGGAAGAGCGGCGCGCGGCGTTCGAGGAAGCGGGCACGCATTTCGAGAGTGCCTACTACATCACGCTCGCCTTCCTGCCGCCGTCCGAAAGCAAGGCCCGCGCCGGCCAGCTCCTCTACGAGAGCACCGAGCGGCGCACCGTGAATTGGCGCGACTATCTCGCAGCCTTCATTTCCGAGACCGACCGCTTTCTCTCCTTGCTCGACGGCGTCATGCCGGAGATCCGCTGGCTCTCCGATGAGGAGACGCTGACTTACCTTCACGCCTGCATCTCCACGCAGCGGCACCCTGTCGCCGTTCCCCAGGTGCCGTTCCATCTCGACGCGCTGTTGCCCGATTGCGATTTCACCGGTGGACTAGCGCCGATGCTGGGCGACCAGCATGTGCGTGTGCTGACCATTCGCGGCTTTCCGCCCTCGACCTGGCCCGGCGTCCTTGACGATCTCAACCGTCTCGGCTTCGCCTATCGTTGGTCCACCCGTTTCCTGTCGCTCGACAAGGCGGAAGCCGAACGCGAGCTGACCAAGGTGCGGCGGCAATGGTTCGCGAAGCGCAAGGGTATCGTCACGCTGCTGCGCGAAACGATCTTCCAGCAGGAAGTTTCGCTGGTCGATTCAGACGCCGCCAACAAATCCGCCGATGCGGACGAAGCATTGCAGGAGCTGGGCTCAGATGCCGTGGCCTATGGCTATGTCACGGCCACCGTTACGGTCATGGACAAAAGTCCGGACCTCGCCGACGAGAAGCTGAAGGCCGTCGAACGGATCATCCAGGGGCGTGGCTTCGTCACCATTCCGGAGACGCTGAACGCGACGGAGGCATGGCTATCCTCGATCCCTGGACATGCCTACGCCAATGTTCGCCAGCCGCTGATCTCGACTCTGAACCTCTCACACATGATGCCGGTCTCGGCGGTTTGGGCAGGCCCCGAGAAGAACGGCCATCTCGATGCTCCGCCGCTGATCGTCACCCGCACGGCCGGCGGCACGCCGTTCCGACTCGTCACTCATGTCGACGATGTCGGTCACACCCTGATCGTCGGCCCCACCGGTGCCGGCAAATCCGTGCTGCTGGCAATGCTGGCGCTCCAATTCCGCCGCTACGCCGGCTCTCGCATCTTCATCTTCGACAAGGGTGGCTCGGCCCGTGCTACCATCTTGGGCCTCGGCGGCGAGTATTACGATCTCGGATCCTCCGACGCCATTGCCTTTCAGCCACTCGCCCGCATTGAGGATGACGACAGCCGCTCGTGGGCGGCCGACTGGATCGCCGGCCTGCTCGGGCACGAACATGTCGAGATCACGCCCGATGTGAAGGACGCCGTCTGGTCGGCGCTGACCAGCCTTGCGTCCGCCCCGCGCGAGGAGCGAACGCTCACCGGCTTTTCCACGCTGTTGCAATCGAACCGGCTACGCCAAGCGTTGCAACCCTACACACTGTCGGGGCCGCATGGCCGGTTGCTGGACGCTGATTCCGATCGGCTTGGCTTCGGCGACGTGCAGGGCTTCGAAATGGAGGAGCTGATGCACACGGCGAGCGCCGTGACGCCGGTACTCACCTATCTTTTACATCGTCTCGATGAGCGTTTCGACGGATCGCCCACGCTGCTGGTACTCGATGAGGCCTGGGTATTTCTCGACGATCCCATCTTCGCTGCACGCATCCGTGAATGGTTGAAGGTGCTGCGCAAGAAGAACGTCGCCGTCGTCTTCGCCACCCAGTCGCTTGCCGACATCCAGCGTTCTGCCATCGCGCCGGCCATCGTCGAGAGCTGCCCGAGCCGGATCTTCCTGCCGTCGCCGCAGGCGAGCGAACCGCAGCTCCGCACGATCTATGAAGGATTTGGCCTCAACAGCCGCCAGATCGATATCATCACGCGGGCTCAGCCGAAGCGGGATTATTACTACCAATCCCGTCTCGGTAATCGGCTGTTCGATCTCGATCTCGGGCCTGTGGCGCTCGCCTTCGCCGGTGCCAGCCGCCCCGAGGATCATCGCCAGATGGACGATGTCCTCCTGTCCTATGGGCGCGATGCCTTTGCCGCAGCATGGCTCGACGTGCGCGGGCTCGATTGGGCAGCCGACCTCATCCGCCAATTCCCGCTTCCGCAAAATCAGGAGACCGCATCATGAGGACACCACTTTGCCTTGCCGGCGCCTGCGCGCTTGGCATCGCTCTCGCGCCGCCGGTCGCGGCGCAGATCGTCTTCGATCCAAACAACTACAGCCAGAATGTGCTGTCGGCGGTCCGAGCCTTGGACCAGGTCAACAACCAGATCAAGAGCCTGCAAAACGAAGCTCAGTCGCTCCTCAATCAAACAAAGAACCTGACGAGCCTCGACTTCTCCGCACTAAACGAGATGAAGCAGTCCGTCGCCAAGACGGAGCGCCTTATCAAAGAGGCCGAGGGCTTGAGCTTCGACATATCGGCGATGGAACAGCAATTCCAGCAGCTCTACCCGAAGGAATACGCGGCATCCGCATCGGGCGACCAGATCCTCGCCGATGTGCGAAAGCGCTGGGAGCAGTCTCGGGCCGCTCTGGAAACGGCCATGAAGATGCAGGCGCAGGTCTCCGAAAACCTCGCTTCCGATGAGGCTACTCTCAGCGATCTCGTCACTCGCAGTCAGTCAGCAACGGGGAATCTCGACGCGACGCAGGCGACCAACCAGCTCCTTGCCCTTCAGGCTAAGCAGGCGATCGATGCGTCCCGGCTCAAGCTCTCTCAGGACCGCGCCGTCGCCGCGGAACAGGCCCGTGCCGTCGCTGAGGAAGAGCGGGCGCGTGAGGTTCGCCGCCGATTCATGGGCGATGGCAACAGCTATGCGCCGGCACCCGTCCGGTTGTTCCGCGATTGAGGGGCCCGCCATGCTCAGACAAATTATCCGTCTCTCTGTCGTGGCCGCGATTGCCATCGGCGCCGGACTTCTCGCCCAATCCGCGCGGGCGGCCGACACGGTGGACAGCCTCGCCGCCGATCCGCAACGGCTCCGTGAGGTGCAAAAGCTGTGCAAGGACGACTGGGTTGGGACAGGCGACGAGCTGTGCACCATGGCTAGCAAGGCGCAGCGGCGCCGCTTCATGGGTTCAGGCAGAACACCGTACACGCCACATCCGGTCGATCTGTTCCCGTCGCTGAAGAAGACCGACCCCATCGCGCCGGACGCGGAGTGATTGTCCATGGACGATCTCTCCGTCATCGACCGTTTCACCGACACCTTCTCGCAATATATCGACAGCGGGTTTGGCCTGCTTCACGGTGAGATCGCTTACCTTTCGGCGACGCTCATCGCCATCGATATAACGCTCGCCGGCCTGTTCTGGGCCTTCGGAGCCGGCAATGATGAGATTCTGGCGAAGCTCATCAAGAAGGTCCTCTATGTCGGGGCCTTCGCCTACATCATTACAAACTTCAATTCGCTGGCCGGCATCATCTTCAGATCCTTCGCCGGGCTCGGCCTGACCGCCTCTGGCTCCGGCCTGTCTCAGGACGATTTCCTGCGTCCCGGTAAGCTCGCCTCCGTCGGCATGGACGCCGGCCGGCCGATCCTCGCGCAGATAGGCGACTTGTCCGGCTTCACCTCCGTCTTCTCCAACATCGACACCATCGCCGTCCTGTTCCTCGCCTGGCTCGTGGTCATCGTCAGTTTCTTCGTGCTCGCGGTGCAGCTCTTTGTGACGTTGCTGGAGTTCAAGTTGACCACGTTGGCCGGCTTCGTGCTGGTGCCCTTCGCATTTTGGAACAAGACCGCCTTCCTGGCCGAACGCGTGCTCGGCAATGTCGTGTCGTCCGGGATCAAGATCCTGGTCCTTGCCGTTATCGTTGGCATCGGCAACGGCCTCTTCGCGGAATTTCGCGCCTCGGCGGGAACAGAGCCGTCCATCGATCATGCGCTGGCGATCATGCTGGCGTCGCTCGCCATGCTTGGGTTGGGCATCTTCGGCCCGTCGATCGCGACGGGGCTCGTCTCCGGAGCCCCGCAGCTCGGGGCGGGTGCAGTCGCCGGCACCGCGCTCGCCGCCGGCGGCATGGCGGTCGCGGCAGGCGCAGGAGCTATCGGCGCGGCACGGCTTGGTGGGGCCGCTATCGGTTCCGGCGTCAAGGCGGCATCCACCATGTCGGGCGGCGCGCGCGCCGCCTTCGAACTTGGTGCAGCGACGTCCGGTGCATCGGGCATGGGAGCCGTTGGAGCTGGTCTTGCTGGCGTGGCGCAAGCGGGTGGTGGCGCCGTCATGCAGGCGGGTCGCAGTGTCGTGTCACGCGTCGCGGGCACGGTCGGCTCACGTGCTTCCGCTGGCGCCCGTGGCGCCTGGACGGCTACCGGCGGCAAGCCCATGGGGGCGATGGGTGAGGCTGGGAACGATGCGTCGTTCGCCGGTGCCGGCGGTGCTCCCGCATGGGCCAGCCGCGTGAGACATGGACCGCGCAACTCGCACGTCTCCCACGGAGCAACCACTGCGGCTCACGCCCTTCGCTCGGGAGATCATGGCGGCTCGGGAGCCAACCCATCCCTGCGACAGGAGGATTGAACAATGCGCTTCAAACGCGCTGGCGTGCGCTATTCGCAGACGTCGGAACCCGCCACGCCCTATCAGGCCGCCGGCCAGTTGTGGGATGAACGCCTAGGCTCTGCCCGCGTTCAAGCACGCAATTGGCGGCTCATGTCCTTCGGCTGCCTGACACTTGCCGTGGGCATGGCTGGCGGTCTGTTGTGGCAGGCTGGCCGCTCCGCCGTCACGCCCTATGTGGTCGAGGTCGATCAGCTCGGTCAAGTCAAGACCATTGGCCCGGCCGTGGAAGCCTATCGGCCGACCGACGCCCAGATTGCCTACGCGCTCGCGCGCTTCATACAGAATGTGCGCGCACTGCCCACCGATCCCATCGTGGTGCGGCAGAACTGGCTGGAGGCTTACGACTTCACCACCGATCGCGGCAGCGCCGGGTTGAATGACTATGCGCGTGCAAACGATCCGTTCGGCAAGGTCGGCAAAATGTCGGTCGCCGTCGAGGTCACCAGCGTCGTGCGCGCATCGGACAGCTCCTTCCAGATCCGCTGGATCGAGCGGCGCTATGAGAACAATCAGCTTGCCGGCACGGATCGCTGGACCGGCATCCTCACCATCATCATGCAACCACCGCGCACCGAGGATCGGCTGCGTAAGAATCCTCTCGGCATTTTCGTCAACGGCATCAACTGGAGCCGTGAACTCGGCGCCGGCGGGTCGTGAAGGAGAAAAGGATCATGACCCGCATGCTGCCATTCCGCATTCTCCTCCTCTCGTCCGTCACGTTGCTGGCGGGTTGCGCCGGGAAAACACCGCCGCCGGAAATCTCCCTGGATGACCCCTACGAGGCGAGCCGGATCGTCGAAGCGGCTGGTCCCGTCGAAATAGTCGAGCTGCCGAAGCCGTTGCCGCTGCCCGGCCAGTTGAAGCCGATGCCGGTCAAGGGCGGAACAGTTGAACCTGCCGATCCGAAGCTGCGCGTCACGACGGCCAATGATGCCGCCCGCGTGCAGCCGACCCGCACCGGCTATGTCAACGCCACGCAGGTCTGGCCCTACATGGCCGGCGCGCTCTATCAGGTTTATGCGGCGCCTGAAAAAGTAACGGACATCGCCCTGCAGAGCGGCGAAGAGCTGATTTCCGTCTCGGCCGGCGACACCGTGCGATGGGTGATCGGTGACACGACCAGCGGTGGGGGCGGAAGCCAGCAGACCCACATCCTGGTGAAACCGACGCGGCCGGATCTGAAGACCAATCTGGTGGTCAACACCAACCGCCGGACCTACCTTCTCGAACTCACATCGACGCCCCAGACCTGGATGGCGTCGGTCTCCTGGGACTATCCACACGACCGCCTCCTCGCGCTGCAACGTCAGAACGATCGTGCGGGGACTGTCACGCCGGTCGCAAATGCCGTCGCGCTCGAGCGAGTCCAGTTCCGCTATGAGATCACGGGCGACAATCCATCATGGCGGCCGACCCGCGTCTTCGACGACGGTGAGAAGGTCTATATCCAGTTTCCCGCTGGTATCGCCCAGGGCGAGTTGCCGCCGCTGTTCGTTGTCGGCCCCACCGGGGAGAACCAGCTCGTCAACTACCGCGCAAAACCGCCTTATTACATCGTCGATCGCTTGTTCGGTGCGGCCGAGCTTCGTCTCGGAGGCGAGAAGCAGCAGATCGTGCGTATCTCGCGCACCGACGGCAACCGGCGGGGGATTTTCGGGCTATGACCGTGCCACCCAAATCCCCACCGCCCGATCTCGCCATTCGCGCCAAGCCGCGTCCCGTGACCCGTCTCAATCGCTGGACCTTGATGGCGCTCGCCGGCGCCGTCTCGGCCGCAGTGCTCGGCGCGATGATTTGGGCATTGCAAGGCCGGGACAGATCAGCTCGGACCGGTGAGGAGCTCTACAACACCGATCGCGTCAACCCGGCGGAGGGGCTGCAAATGTTGCCGCGCGACTATACGCAGGTTCAACCACCGAAGCTCGGTGCCCCCTTGCCCGGCGAGCTCGGCGGGCCAGTCGTGCGCACCGAACGGGAGGCGGGCATTCCGCCCATGCCCGAGCGACCGAGTTTCAGAGCCGATCCGGAAGAGGATGCCAAACGCGCGGCGCGCCTTCGTGCCCAGCAGGAAGCGGAAGCTGCAGCGAAGGCAGCCGTGTTCTTTCAGACGACGCGCCCGAAACAGGAGGTATCGGCAACCGCGGCCGCCTCACCGGAGCCAAACCGGCTCGATCTTACCGCCATACGCGCTACCGGTGCGGAAACGACCGTTGCTCCGCCTGTCGATGAAATGACCACGCAAAACATGCAGGACCGCAAGCAGGCGTTCGCGAGCCGAGAAACCGACCAGAAAATCTACGGATCTGGAACTCTCCAGACGCCGCGCTCGCCCTATCAGGTGATGGCCGGCACCATCATTCCGGCCGCCTTGGTGACGGGGATCAATTCCGATCTTCCGGGCCAGATCATCGGTACCGTCACCGAGAAT
Organism: Xanthobacter agilis; assembly: GCF_021730435.1. Taxonomy (GTDB): domain Bacteria; phylum Pseudomonadota; class Alphaproteobacteria; order Rhizobiales; family Xanthobacteraceae; genus Xanthobacter; species Xanthobacter agilis. The sequence continues at coordinate 57,654 of NZ_JABWGX010000001.1, read as the reverse complement.
GTCTACGACACGGCGACGGGTAGGCATCTCCTTATCCCCCAGGGCACCCGCCTGATGGGCCAGTACGATTCCGGCGTCGCCTTTGGCCAGAGCCGTGTGCTCCTGGTCTGGAATCGCCTTGTCATGCCGGACGGCTCCTCCATCGTGCTGGATCGTCTCTCCGGCGTCGATACCGCCGGCTATTCGGGCCTCGAAGATGAGGTGGACAATCACTGGTTCCGCCTGATCGGAGGCGCGGTCCTCTCCTCGCTGCTCGGCATCGGCGCCGAGTTGGCAGCGCCTCAAAATCAGGGGACGAACGGCGATCAGATCATCATCGCGACGCGCGACGGCGCCCAGGACACCATCAACGATGTCGGCCAGCAAATCACGCGGCGAAATCTCAATATCCAGCCGACCTTGAAGGTGCGACCGGGCTTTCCGGTCCGCGTCATCGTCAATAAGGATCTCGTCTTGCGACCCTATCGCGCCACACCGATGACGGCTGACATCAGGAGGGATGATTGACCAGAAAACTTTGCCTCGGACCAGTGCCAAAGGCCGAAACCGTCAAACTCACCATTACCATATCGGTGCAACTTCGAGCCGACCTCGATCGATATGCCGCTCTTCATTCCGAGCTTCATGGCACGGTTGTCGATGCTTTGACGTTGGCCCCGCTCATGCTCGAAACCTTTATTGCTCGTGACAAGGGATTCCGTGCCGCGCGGCTTGGCCGTAGAGGCTCTTCAAATAATCGTCCGAGCTCGCTCGACGAAACGAGATAGTGGCTCGCTGAGTGTCCCCTCACGCACCATCAGCCAAGTTTTCAGATCAGTGGGCGCATCGCTCAGGGGCCGGAGGGCAATGCCATTCACCTCGACCGCCTCGAGTTGAGCGGCGGTCGCTATTCCGATGCCATAGCCCGCAAGAACCAGCGTAACCAACACCGGAAGCGTCGTGGTGCGACTAACAATATTGGGGGTCGAACTTGCGGTTCGAACAAGCTGTTCGATCTGGGATTGCTGGCTAAGACCCGTATCGGGTCGACTTAGAATGAGAGGCTCTTTAATAATCTCAGATAGTTTGATCCGCTTCTTTCCGGCCAGGGGATGACCACTCGGCATCACGGCGATCGGCGGATCTCGCCAAACTGCCTCGGACAAAATCCCCTTGCCGTATCCGCTCTCCGGCGTGAGCGCCGCATCAAGAAAGCCGCTTCGCAAGCCCTCTACGTTCTGCGCCATTGACGCTTCATGGACATGAATGACAACTTGCGGACTATCCCGCTTTACTTCTGAAATCAGTCGCGCGAGACGCGCAAATGGTACGCCGTCGCAAATGCCGATGTGCAAATGGCTGATAGTGTCTCCTGTCGCTGCTGCAGTGCGAACGTCTATGCGTGCTTCGTCGGCGGATGCGAGGAGCGCACGCGCATGGACGAGAAGGCGTTCACCGGCCGGCGTTAGCTTCGTGGATCGCCGTGTGCGCTCGAATAATACTACGCCAAGGCGCCGTTCGAGAGTCCTGATCGATCGAGACAATGGCGATTGTTCGATGCCGGCGCGTTGCGCGCCACGTGTAAAATGGAGCTCTTCTGCAACCGCCACGAAATGCCGAAGATGACGAAGCTCCATTCCCGCTCCCGTTGATATCAAAAGAGTTAGGAATGCCCCCTCTGGACTGATATATGTTCGGCGTATTCGCAGCAATCGAAAGCTTAAATACTGAGACGTGGCAAGTATTTACCTGGCATCACTAAGCTAAACCATCGAATATTATCTCATCATGCTCCGAATTTTCGATAAAACTGCCTGCAACACATTCTGATACATCGAAGCGCGTTACGAGCGGCGCGAAGAAGGAGTTTCGCGCCACTCAGAAACCTCATTTTCCGGCGCGCAGCTTCTCAACGGCCGCCTTGTAGGCGGCGTAGTGATCGCCTTCATCGGCGGCGATCTGACGGAAAAGATCAGCCACCTTCTTGTCACCGACCGCATCGGCCTGGTTGGCGAACTCGACGTACATCTTGGTGTTTTCGTAGTGTTCGCCGGCCATGCCGTTGAGCAGGTTGGCCTCGTCGCTGCTCACGAGGGCAAGAGCGTCTGCCTCGCGGGCGAAATGCTCGTTGGCCTCGACATTCGCGTTTTCGTCGAACAGCTTGGCTATCGCGGGGTGGCCGCTCTTGCGGGCATGCTCGGCATAGGCCTGATATTTCAGGTTGGCGAAGGCTTCGCCGTGCATGGCCGCTTCCAGGTTCTTCTTCGTCTGCGGATTGAGGGCGTCGGCGGCAAAGCCCGGGGCGGCGAGCGAGGCGCAAGCGAGAACGCCAGCGACAAGAAGGCTGCGAACGATGATCATGGATCGGTCTCTCGAAAGGATGCAGTCGCCCTAAGGAGCGACGGCCCTTCGATACGCGGACGGGCTGACGACGTCCTGACGTGGTCTATCCTTCGCGCGCATCGGGGGCGCCCCCTTTTCGGCATGCGCGCGCATCTTTGCCCGTCAGGCTTTGGTCAGCCGGGATCGTTAAGAGACGTGCCGGCGGGATGGCCTTGGTCCATCGCTTCCCGCAGCATGAGGAAAACCTGATGATCCGCAGACTTTTCGTCGCTGCCGTCGCCCTGAGCCTTGCCTCCTCCATGGCTCTTGCCAGCCCGACCTGCACCAAGGAGCCGCAGGAAAAGTGGCTCAGCGAAGAGGTCATGAAGCAGAAGATCGGCCAGATGGGCTTCAAGAACATCAAGGTGTTCAAGAAGACCATCTCGGGATGCTACGAAATCTATGGATACAATGCCGATGGACGCAAGGCAGAAGTCTACTTCAATCCTGTGACCGCCGAGATCGTCGAGAACAACGTGGACTGAACCATGGCCATGCTGCCCCCTCGATCCGAGGCATCAGCGCGCGCCGCCGCGCACGTCCGCTATACCGTTCCGGTGTGGGATCCGCTGGTGCGGATCTTCCACTGGACGGTGGTGCTCGGCGTCGTGCTCAACAGCTTCGTGCTGGAGGACGGCAAAGCGCTCCACCGCTACGTAGGCTACACCGTCGCCGCCCTGCTCGCCGTTCGCGTGGTGTGGGGCTTCGTCGGCACCGTTCACGCACGGTTCCGCGATTTCGTTCCGTCCCCGCGGACCTTCGCTGACCATATGCGCGCGGTGCTCGACCGGCGTGACCGACGCTATGTCGGCCACAATCCCGCCGGGGCGGTGATGATGCTCCTCCTCATGGGTCTGCTCGCCGCCACCTGCCTCACCGGCTGGATGCAGACCATCGATGCTTTCTGGGGCAAGGAGTGGGTGGAGGAAGCCCATGAGATCGCCGCCAACCTCATTCTCGCCATGGCGGCGGTGCACGTGCTCGCCGCCATTGCAGAAAGCTTGGCACACCGGGAAAATCTGGTGCTCGCCATGATCACGGGGCGCAAGCGCCGCGCCCGCGGAACGGATGTCGACCATGCGGGTTCTGCTCGCGGAGGATAACCCCCGGCTCGCGATCCTGATCGCAGAGGGCCTGGAGGCCGAGGGCTTCGTGCTCGACCGCTTCGCCTCCTTGAGCGTCGCGTGGGAAAGCATGGCCGTGACGCCTTATGACCTCCTGCTCATCGACCTCGGCATGCCGGACGGCGACGGTGTGGATTTCATCCGCGCCGTCCGGCGGACGGGGAGCGGCGCTCCCATCCTGGTGATCACCGCCCGCAACGGTCTCGGCGACCGGGTGGGCGGCCTCGATTCGGGAGCCGACGACTATCTGGTGAAGCCGTTCGACATGGCGGAGCTGGCGGCGCGCTGCCGCGCTTTGCTGCGCCGTCCCGGCGGCTGCCTCGGCATCACCCTGAGCCTGGGGAACCTCGATTTCGACACCGTCGCCCGCGAGGTGCGCGTCGGCGGCCGCGTGATCCACGTGCCACCGCGGGAGCTGGACCTGTTGGAACGCCTGATGCGGCGGGCCGGGCATGTGGTGAGCAAGACCAGCCTCGAAGAGGCCATGTACGCCCTTTCGTCCGAGGTTACGCCCAACGCTCTGGAGGCGGCGGCCTCGCGCCTGCGCCGACGCCTTGGCGCCGCCGGAGCGGACGTGATCCTGCACACCGCCCACGGCGTCGGCTACATGCTGGTGCCGGTACCGCATCCCGCCGATGCCGGCGCGGAACGGGAAACCCCATGACCGCGAGCCGCCTGCCCGTCGTGCCGCGCAGCCTCTTCTTTCGCCTCTCAGTGCGCCTCGCTCTGGTGGGGCTCGTCTTCCTGGTGGTCGAGCTGCTCGTCGTCGTGCGGATGTATGTCAACAATCCCAACGAGCTCGACCACCTGCTCGTGACCGCGGAGGCGGACCGGATCGCCCGGGAGATCCCGCAGATGAGGGGGGCCGCCGGCAACCCGGTTTCGGAAGACCTGCAATATCCGCTCGCCTCCGGCACACGGCGGGCCTTCCTGATCCACGAGCGCGGCGGCGCGGTGGTGGCGCGGTTCGACGACGCCAGCCTGAAGATCGCCGACGAGCCGCCCCTGTCGTTCCTGGTCATCCGGACCCAGCGCGAGAGCTGGGACAGCCGCTTCCTGCTTACCGGCACCCGCCGCGTCGAGGTCGGACGGCATCCCTACTGGATCACGGTGGCCATCGCCGGCGAGGGCTTCCGGCCGTTCGTGCCGGTCATCTTCAACGAGATCCGCTTCCACGTGATCTTGCCGCTCATCCTGCTCTCGCTCATGTTCCTCCTGTTCAATTTCAGCGTGGTGCGCACCACGCTGAAGCCGCTCGAGAGCACCATCGCCGCCATCGACCGGATTGATCCGGCCCAGGTGTCCACGCGGATCAGGGCGGAGCCCTCGCTGCGGGAGGTGCAGGCGCTGGTGACGGCGGTCAACGCCATGCTGGCGCGCATCGAGCGCTCCGTGCGCGCCCTGAGGGACTTCGCGGGGGATGCGGCCCATGAGCTGCGCACTCCGCTCGCCATCATGATGCTGAGCATCGGCAAGCTGCCGGACAGCGTCGAGAAGGCAAAGCTCGTGGCCGACGCGCAGCGCATGAAACGCCTTGTAGACCAGATGCTCGACATGTCGCACGCGACCGCATTGGAACTCGCGCCGGATGCCCAGGCCGATCTGGGCGCCATCGCCCGCGAGGTGGTGGCTGAGCTGACGCCGCTCGCGGTCATGCGCGGTCGAACCATCGCCTTTCGGGACGCGGGAGCGGCGCGCGTGCACGGCCACGGCGACGCCATCGGCCGGGCGTTGCGGAACCTCGTGGAAAATGCTTTGGCCCACACGCCGGCGGGCACCGCCGTCGAGGTGACTACGGGCCCTGGGGGCCAGTGCGCGGTGCGCGACCATGGCCCCGGCATCCCCCCGGAGCGGCGCGGCGACGTGCTGGAACGCTTTCGGCGCCTGGACAAAAGTGCTTCGGACGGGGCGGGGCTGGGCCTCGCGATCGTCTCCACCACCATGGAGCTGCACAACGGCGATGTCCGGATTGAGGACGCACCCGGCGGCGGGGCGCTCATGCGTCTCATCTTCCCGTGCGGGTGAGCCTCAACGCATTGGCGAAGAGCTCCCCGAGTTCGGCCCATCGTCAGGCTTTTGTCAGAGCGCTCATGCTATCGAGCTGTCGATGAGCCGTTGTTCTGATGAAAGCTGATATCCAGTCAGGAGATTGATCGTGAAATTCTCCCGAAGCCTCCTCGTTGCCAGCGCGATTGCTGGCCTCATGCTCCCCGCACTATACGCCGTTGCCGCTACATCTGAGACAGAAACTGTTATCAACGGGCTGGATTACGGCCCACTCGCCAAGTTCGTCGGGACCTGGAAGACTCAGGACGACGAAGGATTGGACGTGGCTCCCGGCCGGGAAGGTTCCGAAGTGGGTAAAGGAGGCGGTGCTGCTTCGCCTTATTACGAGACCATAAGATTCACGCCAGCCGGCGATGCCACAAACGCGAGCAGCCAGCATCTGACGGCAATTTTTTATCACCAGATGGTTTTCCGCAAGAGCGACAAGAAACAGTTTCACGACCAAGTCGGATATCTCATTTACGACAAGGCAAATCAGACAATATATAACTCGTTTTGCATCCCCAGGGCTGTGTGCGTTGTGGCAACGGGAAAACCGGATACCACGCTTACCCTGACGGCCCAGAACGTGGGCATCGGCCAATCGGACTATATGGCAGCAAACGACAAGACGGAAAAATTCACTGTCACTTATGAGTTGTCTGGAAATACCATGCAATACACGCAGGAAACGATCCTGCATGTGTATGGTAAGCCATTCACCCATACCGATATCAGCACGCTCACGCGGGTCAAAGAGTAAGAGACGGACGGTCTCATACGACCTTTCCCGATATCAGCCTGCCGCCCGAATTTGGCGTACCGGCACTGTCTGCCGAAAGACTTGAGAGATTGCGGAGTCGCTTAATCGAGCGCAGCCGCGAAATTCGTGCAGCCGATCGCGGCGCCCTGCGACTCGATGTCGTTGCCGCAGGGCGCTCGCGGATCGGACACCGGAAGATCGCGGAGCCGGTCTTCTCAATCGCTTCCACCGCCTGGACCGAAGCCGGCCCGACGGTGCCGGGCCGAGGCTCGCCATCGTTTCCACCATCATGACGCTGCACGGCGGAGCCGTGCGCGTCGAGGACGCCCCCGGCCGCGGTGTGCGCATCCGCCTCGTTTTTCCGAAGACGGATCGGTGACACGAGCCTGAACGCATCCATTGCGAGTGTGCCGAGGCCCCTCACCGCATGTCGAAGAGTTCCTGGTGGAAGCGCTTATCCACCGGGAAGCCCTCGGTGGCGAAATCGGCCCGCAGCGCCGCCCCGAAGCCGGCCGGGCCGCAGAACCAGATGCTGGCGTCACGCCAGTCCGGCACGGCATCGCGGATGCGGGCGCCGGTCAGCCGGCCATCGCGCGCGTCGATCAGCAGATGCAATTGTACCTGGGCAGCTCTGGCATCCTCGGCGAGCTTTGCAAGCGCCACCTCGTCCACATCGCTGGTGGTGTGGAACAGATCGGCGACCTGGCCCTGCGGCCAGTCGGGCGCCTCGCCGCGCAAGGCCATGTGCTTCATGCGGGCGATGAACGGCGTGATACCGATGCCGCCACCGATCCAGATCTGGCTGCGGCAATCGTCGTCGAAGGTGAAGCAGCCATATGGCCCCTCCACCCGCACCTCCTGGCCCACCTTGAGCCGCTCCTTCAGCCCCCTGGTGTGGTCGCCCAGTTCCTTGGTCACGAAGGTGATCCGCGGATGGTCCGGGTGCCAGCCCGAGGCGATGGTGTAGGGATGCGCGCCTTCGGAGGCATCCGACATGGCGAAGGCGAATTGTCCGGGACGGTGGCCCGGCCAGCCGGCGGGCACGTCGATGACGGTCTCGAGCGCCTTCACGCCCGGATAATAGGTGAGTTCGGCGATGCGTCCCTTCACCTGCCGCGCTGCGCCGACGCGGCGCACCACCACCACCCCGGCCGAGAAGGTGCCGCCGGCCAGCAGCACCGCCATCGCGGCGCCGAGCGGCGTCATCCAGTCGGCGAGGGTCAGGAGCACCACCGAGTGGAACATCAGCACCAGATAAGCGAGCGCCAGCAGGCGATGGGTCTTATAGAACAAGCGGTAGGGAAAGGCCCGGACCAGCGCCAGCGCGATCAGCGCCACAACTGCATAGAAAGCCCATTCGCCCACTCCCTCGGCGGTGCCGCGCAGGCTTGAGAAAGCGGCCTCCACCTGGTTTTCGATGGGCGGGCGGTCCCCACGGGCGGGCCGCTCCAGAAGACCCCAGCCCACGGCCCACTTCGGCCCCTGCGTCCACAGCCAGTGGATGATGGCAACGATGAGCGCGGTGATGCCGAGCCATTTGTGGAGCCGGTACATCTTGTCGAGGCCGCCCATCCAGCGCTCGGGCCAACGCGGACGCAGCGCCAGCATCATCGCCACGCTCATGAGCGCGATGGCGAGCACGCCCGTGTACTGCACGGCGACCGCCCGAATCGCGAAGAACCCGGCTGACTGGAACACCCCGGGCTCGGCCGCGACCCACAGCAGCGATACGAGGGCGAGGAGGCCAACAAGGACCTGCTTGATGTGTCTCATGTCTCCGGTTTCCTTTCACACCCCGACGGTTCGCCATTGATCCTGAGCGGGCACCTCCACCGGGAAGAACACCCGGAAACGGCTGCGGCCGCATTGAGAGGACGCAAGGGAATGGACCCGAGGCAGGATTGCGCCGCCAGTCCATGAGGCATGGCTGGTCACGGCCACGTCGCCACCACCTCTCCCTCGCTCCCGACGAACAGCGCGGCGAGGCCGAGCCGGCGGGCGAGGGCCGGGCCGTCCTGCGCGCCGCGCACCATCAGCGCCGTCGCCCAGGCATCGGCGGCCATGCAGGTGTCGCTGAGCACGGTGACGGCGGCGAGGTCGTTCTCCAATGGCGCGCCGCGCGAGGGGTCCATGGTGTGGGAGAGCCTCCTGCCCGCCACCTCCACCTGATGGCGATAGCTGCCCGAGGTTGCGACGGCGGCACCGGACAGCTCCAGCACCCCGAGGACGTCCCGCACGCCGGGGACTGGCGTCTCGTGGGCGACCGCCCAGGGTCGGCCATCCGGCTTCGTGCCCGCCGCGCGCATCTCCCCGTCGATGCCCACGAGCCAAGAGGACAGGCCCGCCTCCGTCATCTCCCGCGCCAGCTCGTCCACGCCGAAGCCCTTGGCGATGCCGGACAGATCGAGCCGCAGCGGCGCCAGCCGGCGCGCGCGGTAGCCCGCCGGGTCGAGCTGCAGGGTCTTCGGCGGCTCGAAGGAGGGACGCCCCGCAAGCGCGGCGATGCGTCCGCCGTCGGGCACGCGCGTGCCGCACCCGAAGCCCCAGGCCTGGACCAGATCGCCCACGCCGATGTCGAACGCGCCCCCCGACAGGCGGCCGATCTCAAGGGCCGCGGCGAGCACGCCCATCAGCTCGCGGGGAATGGCCACCCAGGTGCCGAGGGGGGCGGCGTTGAGCTGCTCCAGGTCGGAATCCGGCCGCCAGGTGGACATCTGGCGCTCGACACGGTCGAGGGTGCCCTGAAGGCGGCGGGTGAGCGCCCCCTCGTCCACGCCGCCTACGGCGAAAAACACCGCCGACCAGCGCGCGCCCATGGCGGGGCCGCTGAGGGCGTGGCGGCGGGGCTCCAGCGCGCCTTGAGCTGAATCAGTAGACATCTTCGACATAGCGTCCAGACGACTTGAGGGTGGGAAGGTCGAGGCCGAGTGGCCGCACGATCGGATCGAGTGCCCAGGTCACGGCCTGGGCCATGTCACGGCCGCCGCACACCAGGATTTGCGCGCCCTGCCGGATCAGCTCGCGCAGGCGAGGCGCGTCGGCGGCGATGCGATCCTGCACATAGGCGCCGCCATCCGGACCGCGTGAGAAGGCGGTCTGGAGCGAGGTCAGGCGTTTCTCGGCGAGATGCTGGGCCAGTTCGTGCTCGTAGAGAAAATCCGACGACGGGCTGCGGCCGCCCCAGTAGAGGTGGACCGGGCGACCGGCCGCATTGGCGCGCACCAGGCCGGCGAGCGGACCGATGCCGGCGCCGGCGCCGATCAGGATGAGCGGCGCCCGTCCCGCGGCCGGCCGGAAGGTCGGGTTGGCGCGGATGAAAGCCTCCACGCGATCGCCGGGAGCGAGAGCGTGCAGGAAGGTCGAGCAGAGCCCGCCTGCGCGCAGGCGGACGCAGATCTCCAGCATCCCGTAGCACGACGACGACGCCAGCGAATAGAAGCGCGGCATCGGATGGCCCGGCGGCAGGATACCGACGAGGTCGCCGGGCTCGAACGACGGCAGGCGTCCGGCCTTGCCGTCCGTTCCTGGCCTCCGGAAGCGCAGGATCGCCACCGGCGCGCCGACGGCCACGCCATAGTCCTCGCGTTCGACGAGTTCGAGCGCGACCGTCTTCGGCGGCTCGGCGACGTGCTCGAGCTTGAGGTCGTGACCGAGCACGGTACCGAGGTCGCGGCCCCATTGGGCGAACTCCTGCGCCGAACGCCGATCGATGCGCTTCATCGGCAGGAGCTGCGGCCAGCCGTTTGCCGTGAGCGCAGCCGACACCTCCTCGGCGTAGCCGCAGAAATGCGGAAAGCAGCGGTCGCCGAAGCCGAGCACCGCCACCGGCACGCGGCGTTCCTGCCGCGCGAGCCGGGACAGGAACACCGTCGCCGAGGCGGGCGCCGCTCCGTCGCCATGGGTCGCGGCCAGGAGCAGCAGGCGTTCGGTGACGGCGGAAAACGGCTGAAGATCGTTCATGGCCGCGGTGTGGACATGGTGGCCGGCGCGAGTCAGCGCGTCGTGCAGCGTCGCGGCGAAGCCCCAGGTGGAATTGCCTTCGCTGCCCACCAGGAGGACGGTGTCGGCAGCACGGGCGGGCGCGTTCATCGCGATGCGCGGCCGGGCGGCGCGGCGGCGCCACCACATTGCGATGCCGGTCGCGCCGAGCACCGGAACCGCCGCCGCCGAAAGGCCGAGCACGAGCCCGAGCACCCAGGCGCCCTGGCCGGTGTGGAGGGTACGGATCATGCCGTTCAGGCGGTCGAGCGTCGTCGCCGGGGTGAAGGACAGCTCCGCGCCCGTCGCCGCATCGATCTGCGCCTCGCCCCGGCTTGTCCGCAGGCCGTAGGTGTCGGTCGGATCGTCGGGTGCCGGGAAGGTCAGCTCGAGCAGGCTCGCCACATCGGTCGCCCTGAGCGCCGCCAGCGTGCCGGCCGGAGCAGGCGCGCCGCCGTTCGCCGACACCATGGGCGCGGCGGCTTCGTGTTCGGGGATGAGGCCGAAGCTGCTCGCCGACATCCACGCGCCCGTGAGGGATGAGAGGACGAGGCCAGCGGCAGCGAAACGGCCGAGCTCGCCGTGCCAGCGCTGGGCCGGTGTGCCTCGGATGGACTGCAGCAGCGCGCCCGCTCCGCCGAGGCGGCGGGCGAGGAGGAGGGTGCCGGAGACGGTGAGCACGAGCATGGCGAGCGCGCCGGCGCCGGTGGCGGCCCGCCCCGCATCTCCGGTCAGAAACGCGCGATGCAGATTCGTGATGACGCGTGTCGTTTCTGAGACATGGTAGGGACCAAGCCCGGCCCCGGTCGCCGGATCGACCCGCTCCACGCCGCGCGTTTCGCCGTCGGTGAAGGCGACCGTGACGGCGCCGTCCGGCCGCACGCGGATCGAATCGATGCCCTGGTGACGCGCCGCCACCGCCTCGGCGAGGGCGGCGACGCTGGTGCCGACCGGAATCGCCGGTGATGCGAGACGGTCGAGCGCCGGCTGCACGGAAAGCGCCACGCCGGTGAGGGCCATGACGGTAAGGCCGAGCGCGAGCACGACGCCCGGCAGCGCATGAATGCGGCGAAGCATGGATCAGGTCCGATCGCTTCAGAAGGTGACCGTGAAGGACTTGACGTAGCCCTTGCCCGGCGCCAGCTTGCCGGAGGCTGCGGTATCGAGGGGTACGATCACCTCGGAGGGATTGTCCATGCCGTCCTCCACGGCGGTGTCGACATGGACCTTGTATCCGGCGTCGATCATGGCATCGGCGAGGTCGAGGCTGATCTTCAGCGTCCTGCCTGAGCCGATGCTGGCGCCGGTGATGCCGTCGATCTCGGTCGGTCGCCCGCCGGAGACGCGCTGCCAGTCGCTGAGGTGGCGATAGTACTTCGCCTTGCCGCCGGCCATCCACAAGGTGCCCTTGTAGACGCCGGCGGCATCGGTGACGTAGAGCACCACATAGGCGCCGTTGCCGCCATAGGCCTTGAGGGTGGTCTCGAAGGTGACTTGGCGGGCCTCGGCGACCACCGGGGCGATCAAGGCGGTGGTGGCGGCCACAGCGGAGAGGACGAATTTCATCGGTCTGTTCCTCAAGGGAGAGAAGGTCGGGCGCGGCGAGGTGCTCATTGCACCTCGACCTTGGGACGGGCCTTGCCGTTGAAGAAGCCGTTGTCGGGCACCGGCGCATTGGGATCAGCCGGGCCGGCCTGCGGGATTGCGCCGCGGCGGCCACCCTCGTCGTCTTCGCCATCATCCTCATCGTCATCGTGGTGGCGGCGTCCGCGATGCTCGCCGTCACGACGCCGCTCATGGGACTCTTCGGCGAAGCGGATCGGGCGCCCCTCGATGGCGGATGACGTCGCGCCATCATGCCGTTCGTGATGGCTTGAGGTCAGGTGATCAGCCTCCGCCGCCGCCAGTGCGACGCCGATACCCGTGGTGGAAAGCAGGAGCGCCGCTCCGATCAGGGTGCGCGTCTTCATTGACCATCTCCCGGTTGGTGTTGACCGGAAGCACCCTCGCGTTCGCACCTGACGGCCACCTGAAGCCGATGCAGATCTGCGTTCAGCTTCCCGTCAGGCTTGAGGCACGGCCGCGAAGCGCACCCTGGCACGGAAGCCGTCGGCTTCGCCCGGGATCGGCGAGGCGAGGTCGAGGGTCAGGCCAGCGCCGCGGCAGATGGCGGCGACGATGGCAAGGCCGAGGCCGGAGCCCTCCGCCCCCGTCGGGCCGCGCTCGAACGGGCGGATCAGGCGCGCCAGCCGGTCGGCCGGCACCACGGGGCCGCCATTGGAGACCTCGAACAGGCCGTCGGCCAGCCGCACCCGCACGGGCGTGCCGGGCGTGCCGTGCTTCAACGCATTCTCGATGAGATTGCGGGCGAGGATGGCGAAGGCGTCCGGATCGAGGTCGCAGACAAGGCCGCTGTCCGGCGGGATTTCGACCATCAGGTCCTCGCCCCGGTCAGTCAGCCGGTCGATGTCCGCGATCACGTGGCGCAGCACCGGCGCGAGGGGCGTCGGGGTTTCGGCGAGGAGGCCGCCGCCCTCGGCCTTGGCCAGCTGCAGCAGCTTCTCGGACAAGCGCGAGAGACGCTTCAGGGCGACCGCCACTGAACGGGCCCGTTCCCGGGGCGCGCCGCCCGGCAGTTCAGCGACGAGGCGCTGGGTCTGCGCCAGTGCGGCGGCGATGGGCGTCCGGAGCTCATGGGCGCTGTTGGCGGTGAAGCCGCGCTCGGCTTCGAGCGCACCGCGCAGGCGTTCCAGCAGGGCGTTGACCGATGTCGCGACGGGTGCGATCTCCTCCGGCAGCCCCACCGCTGCGACCGGCGCGAGATTGCCGCGGCCCCGTTCCTCGATCGCCGAGCGAAAGGTGATGACGGGCCTCAAGGACAGGCGGACGGAAAGCCACACCCCGACGAGCGCGATGGGCACCAGGGCGACAAGGGGCCAGATCAGGGCGACCACCGCGCGTCGGACCGCCGCGCGGCGATGGCCGAGGTCCTCGGCGGTGGTCACCAGGATTGTGCCCCTGACGGCCGCCTCGGTGTAGGTGCGCAGCCGCTCCGTGCTGTGGAAGCCCGGCGGGAGGCTGCGGGGGATCTGCATCAGGTCGGCGTCGCTCGACTGGAGCAGCTCGCGGCCGTCCGCGTCGCGGACCACGTAGGTGATGTATTCCCGGTGGGGGCCGATAGGTGCCATGTGCTGGGTCGCGCTGCCTCCGTCCCGCGAGAGCAGTTCGGCATAGGCCAGCGGCAGCACCCGCTGCGCCACCTCCTGCAGGGCACTGTCGAACACCTCGCCGATCTCGCGGCGCAGCACCAGCCCGGCCACGGTGGCGGCGGCGAGCCACAGGGCGGTGACCGCCAGCGCCAGCCACAATCCCAAGCGCAGGCGCAGGCTCCACCCGCTACCGCGGCGGCCGTCGCCCACCGCCTCGTTCATGCGCCCGCCTCAGGCGGGCCGAGGCGATAGCCCATGCCGCGCACCGTCTCGATCACCTCCGCCCCGAGCTTCTTGCGCAGGCGGGCGATGTAGACCTCGATGGTGTTGCTCTCCACCTCGGCGTCGAAGGAATAGAGCCGCTCCTCGAGCTGCGGCTTCGACATGAGCTGGTGGGGCCGTTGCACGAACGCCTCGAACAGCGACCATTCGCGGCCGGTCAGCGCCACAGGCCGTCCCGCTCGCCGCACCAAGCGGGCCGCAAGATCCACCTCAATGTCGCCGAGGGTGACGAGCGGGTTGGGATTGCCGGCATAGCGCCGCCCCACCGCCCGGATCCGCGCGCTGAGCTCGAACAGGTCGAACGGCTTGACCAGGTAATCGTCGGCGCCGGCATCGAGCGCCGCGATGCGGTCCGAGATCTGGTCCCGCGCCGTCAGCACGATGATGGGCGTGACGTCGCCCGCCACCCTCAGGCGCTTCAGGAAATCGAGTCCGCGTCCGTCCGGCAGCATCAGGTCGAGCAGGACCAGCTCGAAGGCGGCGGCATGGATCGCCTCGGAGGCGTCGTCGAGACGCGTCACCCAGTCGGGCGTATGCCCGTCGGCGATGATCTGATCGCGCACGGCCATCCCAAGGACAGGGTCATCTTCGACGAGAAGGATCCGCATGTGTCGCCTCGGCGTGTTCCATGCCAATTTAGCGCGCGAGACGAGCCGATGGGGTCCGATAATTTGCATGAGCGTTCAGGTGGGCGTCAGTTGGGCGTGCTTTCTATTTCGCGGGCTGCGCACCTCGGAGGATCTTTGGTGAGACGCACGTGGGTTGCCGCGATTGTGGTCTTCGCCGCGTGCCTCGGCGCGGAACCGGCGGCGGCCGATCGGGCCTGCACCGTGCCGCTGGCCGACTGGCAGCCACGCGACGCGCTCCAGAAGAAGCTGGAGGGCGAGGGGTGGACCGTGCTCTCGATCCGCTCCGACGACGGCTGCTACAAGGTCAGGGCGACCAACGCGCGCGGCGACAGCCTGAAGGCGAAGTACGACCCCGCCAGCCTGGAACAGATCCGGCGGAAGCACGGCGATGAAGACGACGACTGATGCGACGGCGACGATGTGCGAGGGTCCGGATTGCGCCGGCAATCCTGATGCAAATGCTATCGGGGTGACGTGTCCCATCAGCTCGCGCGGCGAGAAATCCGGCACCAGCATGATCCGGCGTTTCCTTTCCTATGCAACGCAGTCCGGCATTCCGTGCCGCTCCTTCCTGGTGGCAGTGGTCGTCGGCACCATCCTCAATCTCATCAACCAGGGCGATGCCGCCGTGGGCGGCGGCTCGGTCAACTGGACCAAGATAGGCTTGACGTTCCTGGTCCCCTATTGCGTCGCCACCTACGGCGCCGTCTCGTACCGGCTGCGCCAAGAACGCGAGACCAGGCCGTCGCCGTCAGTTTCTTCCGAACAGCCTTGAGCCGCCGTTCCAAGCCTCCGCATGCTTGAAGATGCAGTGCGCCGGCGGGGCCGACGGACTGTGCGCACAATCCTGCGATACCTCATCGCCGAAAAGCCGCTTGATGGCCGATTCTAAACGGGCTGCGTCAGTCTTCCGTCAGCTTCGTTTGCCAGATTGCAGCCGCGATTGGCCGAGTGGCACGACCTCCGTCGAAGGTTCCAATACGTCAAGCCACATCCACCGGATGGGCTTTCTCGATAGCCCTCAAAAAGGACCCTTATCGATGCCGACCACTCCGCATATCGAAAAACATTTTAGCGGCTCGGAGATCGTCCGCGACGTCGTCATCGGCATGTCGGACGGCCTGACGGTTCCTTTTGCCCTGGCCGCTGGTTTGTCTGCCGCCGTCAGTGACACCGGAGTGATCGTGACTGCGGGTCTTGCCGAGATCGCCGCCGGCGCCATCGCGATGGGGCTTGGCGGTTATCTCGCCGCGCATACGGACATTGAGCATTTCAAGTCGGAGGAAGCGCGTGAAACTTGGGAAATCGAGCATAAGCGCGATTTCGAGGTAAACGAGGTGAGGCAGATATTTGAAACCTACGGCCTTGAGGGCGCCGCTCTGACGAACGTGGTTGACGCGATCAGCGCCAATCCCCGGCGCTGGACGGATTTCATGATGCGCTTCGAGCTCGGCCTTGAACAGCCGGATCCGAAACGCGCTCCGCTGAGCGCTGCGACCATCGCGATCGCTTATCTCGTTGGCGGGTCCATCCCGCTTGCGCCTTATATCGCCGTATCGAACATCCCTGATGCCTTGAAGATGTCCGTGCTCACTACGGGGATCGCGCTGGCGATTTTCGGTGCAATCAAAGGCCGCTTCACGGGGGTAAACCCCTTCAGGTCCGCCGTGCAGACTTTGTTGGTTGGCGGTCTCGCGGCAGGTGCTGCCTATTGGCTGGCGCATCTTCTCGGCTGATAGGGAAGAAATGTTGGCGGGAAAACGCGCCGCGCTTGTCAACTCGGAGCTGGGTCTCGCCTGTCGATTTCCGTGCTGGCCACCCACCTGCGTCCTCGAATGGATTGGGTCTGGGCCGGACACTTCACGAGGTCCCCCGCTCCCGAGTGGGGCTTCGTCATGCCCATGGTTGCCACCGCGCTCTGAAAAGACGCGCCTTTCGAATGTCGCGTTTTGATTTCTGGTATGGGTGTGAGCCGACGTCGGCAGCGCACTTGAATTCAGGCCAAATCGCTGTAGCCGTCCACGGTGGGGGACGGGGTGCCGAAGGATTCCGATTCATGAAAGGCGTATCGGGAGGACGAAGGACTGACTCGGAGGCATGGGTGAAGTGGCTCCCGCCCGAGGGAATGACGGGACACATCTACAAATTCGAACCGCGCCAGGGCGGAGCCTACGGGATGGCGCTGACCTATGCCAAAGGGGATCGATCTACCCGCGGTAAGACCTCGGAAGACACCGATGGCGTCGAAGGGTGTTTCCTGGAGTTGGCTCCGGACGAGCAGATCGTCCATCTTGTTAGGTTCGAATCAAACGATCCGGCCTTCGCGGGCGAGATGAAGATGAAGTGGAGCCTTTCGCCCGTTCCCGGAGGAGCCAGGGTGACTATCACCTGCGAAAATGTTCCGGAAGGGATACGGCAGGAAGACCACGACGCCGGGTTGCAATCTACGCTCAAGAATCTCTCGATCTTGGTCGAATGAACATTCTCGGCTGTGGCCAAATGTGGGCAATGTCTGGAATGTTAGGCCCGCTCTCGGGTCGAAAACTCGGGAAACGGGACATTCCCTTGGCAGAAACACTTGACGACACCGTCCGAGGGACCGGCATCGTCATCCGATGTTGCGTCAGCGGATGACAGGTCGGGCCCACGGCGCCAAGCTGTTAGCCCCGTTCAAGTCCCCACATCGATCGAGGGTCACCGGGCTCCCGGCCTCGACATAGGCCCAGAATGGTCCGGCAGACGAAGGGGAGTGGTTTACATAGGGTACCCCCCTATATTATAAATCCGTAATGGCACACACGATCAAGCACAAGGCCAAGCTTCTCGCCCGCATTCGCCGGATCAAGGGGCAGGCCGAAGCCGTGGAGCGCGCGCTGGAAGCCGAGCTCGGCTGCACCGACGTGCTGATGCTGGTCGCCTCCATGCGCGGCGCCATCACCGGACTGACGGCGGAGCTCATGGAAGACCACATCCGGCATCACGTCGTGAACCCGGACGCCGAGCCCGATCCCGAGCGTGCCAAAGGCGCCGCCGACCTGATCGAGGTCGTCCGGACCTACCTCAAGTGATCTGAGAGCAAGATGACTGCGTTTACAGACCTGCTCCAGCAGGGGGCCGCGCACGCCTGGCTGTTCATCCCCTCGGCAATCCTGCTGGGCGCCCTGCACGGGCTCGAGCCGGGCCATTCCAAGACGATGATGGCGGCCTTCATCATCGCCATCCGCGGCACGCTCACCCAGGCCGTCCTGCTGGGCCTCGCCGCAACGACCTCGCACACGGCGGTGGTCTGGCTCATTGCCATCGGAGGGCTGTATTTCGGACAGCAATGGGGTGGAGAGGCCAGCGAACCCTATTTTCAGCTGGCTTCGGCCGTGGCGATCATCGCCATCGCCGCCTGGATGGCCTGGCGGACGTGGCGCGAGCAGAGCGACGAGCATCACCACCACCATGAGGAGGAGACGCGTCTCGTCCCGACCTCGGAGGGGGAGCTGGCGCTCAACATCTTCGAGGACGGCGTGCCGCCGCGCTGGCGCATCTCCAGCCCCGCCGGATGCGCGCTTCCCGACGCCGACCGCGTCTTTCTCGAAATCCTGAGGCCCGGCGGCGGCCGTCAGGTCTTCCCGTTCGTGAACCGGGACGAGTTCATCGAGAGCGCGCATGACATTCCCGAGCCCCATGCCTTTTCAGTGGAGCTGCGACTGCGCCGCGCCGATGGAGGGGAGGAGGTCCATGCCCTCGCGTTCGAGGAGCATGACCATGCTCACATGAATCTCGGCGACGAGGACGACGCCCATGCACGCGCCCACGCCGCCGATATCCGCAATCGCTTTGCCGGCCGCCCGGTGACGACCTGGCAGATCATCATCTTCGGACTGACGGGCGGGCTGATCCCGTGCCCGGCGGCGATCACCGTGCTGCTGATCTGCATGCAGCTGAAGGCGTTCAGCCTCGGCTTCGTGCTGGTCCTGTGCTTCAGCATCGGCCTGGCGCTCACGCTGGTGTCGGCCGGCGTGCTCGCCGCGCTCAGCGTCCGGCATGTCTCGCAACGCTGGTCGGGCTTCAGCGCCTTCGCCCGGCGTGCGCCCTATGCCTCCGCTGCGCTGATCCTGATG
Source organism: Xanthobacter agilis (assembly GCF_021730435.1). Classification (GTDB taxonomy): domain Bacteria; phylum Pseudomonadota; class Alphaproteobacteria; order Rhizobiales; family Xanthobacteraceae; genus Xanthobacter; species Xanthobacter agilis. Next base: position 39,150 of record NZ_JABWGX010000001.1, on the reverse strand, counting down.
GTCGGCCTTTATACCGGCTGGCTTGGCTGGCATGGTCTTTCACGGGAGCACGCCCCATCGGCGGGCATCAGCGCGGGCGCGGCGCGGCCGGGCCTGAGAGCGCAGCAAGCGCCGGGGCGGGGCGATCTGTTGCCTGCGCCGTCGGCGTATCGCGAAGCACGCAGGCTGGGATAAAAGGGCTTGTCCGTGGAGCAGCAGTCGCGCGCGCAGGACTGCCTTTCAGGAGTCCGTCACCCCGTGTCCCCCGAAGGCCATATCCTGATTGTCGACGACGATGCCGAGATCCGACGCCTCGCCGGCAAGTTCCTGCGCGAGCACGGGCACAAGGTCACTGCGGCGCAGGATGCCCGCGAGATGCGGGAGATCATGGCGACAGGCCCCGTGGACCTCGTCATCCTCGACGTCATGCTGCCCGGCGTGAGCGGGCTCGATTTGTGCCGGGACATCCGCCGCACCTCAAACGTGCCCATCATCATGCTCACCGCGCGCGGCAGCGACGTGGACCGGATCGTCGGGCTGGAGCTCGGCGCGGACGACTATCTGGCGAAGCCGTTCAATCCGCGGGAGCTGCTCGCGCGCATCCATGCGGTGCTGCGGCGGATGCGGCCTTCAGGCGGTGCGACGGCCGCCGCGGGCACGCTGCTCGCCTTTTCCGGCTGGACGCTCGACACCCGCCGGCGGGAGCTGACCAATCCTGAAGGGGTCGTGGTGGATCTCTCCACTGGCGAATACGACCTGCTCCTGACCTTTCTCGAACACCCCCAAAGGGTGCTGACCCGCGACCAGCTGATGGACGCCGCCAAGAACCGCACCGCCACAGGCTTCGACCGCGCCATCGACATCCAGGTCAGCCGGCTGCGCAAGAAGCTCGAGTCCCATGGCGGACCCGAGATGGTGAAGACCGTGCGCGGCGCCGGCTATTTCTTCGCTCCGGAGGTGGAGCGCTCGTGATCCGCGCCATGGACAGCCTCGCCGTGCGCACCGCCGTGGTGGCGGTGCTGGGCATCGTCGTCGTGCATGTGCTGAGCTTGTGGACCTACGAGCACGCCATGGAGCGCGAGCGCCATGCGGCCCATGCCATCCGCCTCGCCGACCAGATCGTCGCGTTCCGCCGGTCGCTCGCGGCGGCGGCGCCGGAAAAGCGGGAGGATGTGGCCCATGAGCTGTCCGGCGGCGCCATCGACGCGCACTGGAGCCGGGAGGCCATGGCTGCGCCCGGCTCCCATGCCGTGGAGGGATGGCAGCGCCTCGCCGACGACGTGCGCACGCTGGCGCCCGACCTCGGGCCGCAGGATGTGCTGGTGGGCGCGGGCACCGACCCGCACCTCAGCCTCGTCGCCGTGCGCCTTCCGGACGGCAGCTGGCTGAATGCCCGCCTGTTCGCCTCCGTCCCGCCGGCGACCGGCACGCACGGGTCGTTTCTGTCCACCACGCTCATGGCGACGGGCGTGCTGCTGCTGTCGCTGGCCATCGCCGCCTGGCTGACGCGGCCGCTCAGGGCCATGGCGCGGACCGTCGCGACCTTGCCTCCGGCCGCCCCTCTCGCGCGGCTCCCGGAGACAGGCCCCAAGGAGGTGCGGGAGCTGGCCCACGCCTTCAACGGCATGCAGGCCCGCATCGCCGAGCTGATGGAGCGGCGCACCCAGGCCCTCGCCGCAGTCTCCCACGACCTGCGCACGCCCATGACGCGCCTGCGTTTCCGCATGGAGGATGTGGCCGATCCCGTCCTGCGCGCGGCCATGGCGGCGGACGTGGCGGAGATGGAGCAGATGGTGGACGCTACCCTCTCCTACCTGCGTGGCGAGGCCAGCGAGGAGCCGGTGCGCCCGCTCGACCTGGTGGCGCTGGTGGAGACGCTGGTGGACGACGCCCGTGACCGGGGCCGCGCCGCCGATCTTGCCGCCCCGCCGCACTTGGTGGTGGCGGGCCGCCTCGTCAGCCTGAAGCGGATGGTGTCGAACCTGCTGGAGAATGCCATTCTCTATGGCGGCGCCGCGCATGTCGTGCTCGCGGAGGAGGGGGGCGAGGCCGTGCTGACGGTGCGGGACGAGGGCCCCGGCATTCCGGAGGCGCAGCTGACCGCCGTGCTCGAACCCTTCGTCCGGCTCGAATCCTCCCGCAGCCGCTCCACCGGCGGGGTGGGACTCGGCCTCTCCATTGCCCGCGCGGTGGCAGCCGTCCATGGCGGCACGCTGACCCTCGCCAATGGCGAAGGCGGCGAGCTGGTCGCGACTGTGCGCCTGCCCCGGGGCCTTGCTGAAACAAACTGATACAGAAGCGATACGCGGCGTGACACCCCGTGCGCTATCTGGCTCCCGTACCGGATTTACCAACGGACGGGTTGAAGCATGGCATGCCATTTGGTGCGGAGGGAGAGCCTTGGTCCGTGCGGCCTTCTCGTCGGCCTCGGGCTCGCCGGCCTCGTGCTGGCGACGGGCGCGAGGGCGCACGAGGGCCATGACCACGGTGCGCCCGCCACGCCCCAGGTAACGACCCTCGCCCCCCGCGCCGAGGCGGTTTCCGCCAATTTCGAGCTGGTGGCGGTGCTGCGCGACGGCACGCTCACCCTCCACCTCGACCGCTTCGCAGACAATGCGCCGGTGGACGGCGCGACCATCGAAATGGACACGCCCGAAGGCTCGCAGGCCGCGAAACCCGTGGCGCCCGGCACCTATGTGGTGCCGGCGCCGTTCGCCGCGAGGCCGGGCGCGCACGACCTCGCCTTCACCGTCACGGCAGGCGATACGGTAGACGTGCTCGCCGGTACTTTGACCGTTCCCGCCGCGGCAGCATCATCCGACACGCAGACGCCAGCGCCTGCGGCGCTGGCGCAGTTCGGCGGCCTGCCGGTGGGCGCTCTGGCGGGTCTTCTCATCGGCTTTCTAGCGGGGGCGCTCGTCATGTCCCGGCGGCGGGCGGGCGCCCTCCTCGTCCTCGGAACACTCGGCGTCACGCTCGCCGGAGCACCGCAGGGCGCACGAGCCGCGGACACGCCGAAGCCTCCCGTCCGCGATGCCGCCCAGCGCCTGCCCGACGGCTCGGTAATCCTGCCGAAGCCGAGCCAGCGCATCCTCGGCGTGCGCACCATCGTCACCGCGTCAGCCAGCCACGTCGGTGTCGTGGAATTGCCCGGACGCGTGGTGCCGGATGCCAATGCCAGCGGCCTCGTACAGACGGCGGTGGGCGGGCGCATCGCGCCGCCGCTGGGCGGCTTCTGGCCGCTCGGCGCGAGGGTCGCGGCGGGCGACATCCTCGCCTACGTCCACCCGCCCATCGGCGCCTCGGACCTCAAGGACCTGGAGCAGCAGGGCTTTGAGCTGGACCAGCAGATCGCCATCGTGAAGCGCCGCTATGAGCGCCTGTCCGCCATCCAGAATGCCGTCACCCGCCGCGAGGTGGAGGAGACGGAGATTGAACTGAAGGGCCTCCAGACCCGCCGCGCCACGCTGGAGCGGGTGCAGCGCGAGCCGGAGGCGCTGCGCGCGCCCGTTGCCGGCGTCATCGCCACCTCGGACGCGGTGGCCGGGCAGATGGCGGACCCGAACACGGTGGTGTTTCGCATCATCGACCCGGATCGGCTGTGGGTGGAAGCGCTGGGTTTCTCGCCGGATGTCGGCAGGTCAGGCGCTTCAGGCCGGCTGCCCGATGGCCGTTCCGTCACGCTCGCCTTCCTTGGCGCCGGGATGTCCGACCGCAGCCAGACCCTTCCGCTGCAGTTTTCCGTCACCGGGGGTGTTGAGGGGCTACGCCCCGGTCAGTTTCTCACGGTCCTCGCGGAGGCCGGCGCCCCGCGCACGGGCATCGCCATCCCCCGCACGGCGGTGGTGCGCGGGGCGAACGGTCAGGCCATCGTCTACGAACATGTCAGCGCCGAGCGCTTCGTTGCGCGCGACGTGAGGACGGAACCCCTCGATGCCGGCCGCGTGCTGGTGGTGGCCGGCCTGCCGCCCGATCGCCGCGTGGTCACCGAGGGTGCCGAACTCATCGACCAGATCCGCTGAGGCCGGCCGATGTTCAGCTTCCTCGTCACCCAGTCCCTCAAAAACCGCCTGCTGGTGCTGGCGCTGTCCCTCGTGCTGGTGCTCACCGGCACCTTTGCGGTCACCCGCCTGCCGGTGGATGTGCTGCCCGACCTCAACCGGCCCACCGTCACCATCATGACCGAGGCGGAGGGCCTTGCCCCGGCCGAGGTGGAACAGCTCGTCACCTTCCCGCTGGAGACGGCCATGAACGGCCTTCCGGGCCTCATCCGCCTGCGCTCGGTCTCGGGGGTGGGGCTCTCCGTCCTCTATGTGGAGTTTGATTTCGGCACCGACATCTTCCGCGACCGCCAGCAGATCGCCGAGCGCCTCGCTCTGGTGCGCGACCGGCTGCCGGCGAACGTTGCCCCGCAGATGGGACCCATCAGCTCCATCATGGGGCAGATCCTGATGTTCGCGGTGACGAGCGACACCGCGTCTCCCATGGCGGTGCGCGAGGCGGCGGACTTCATCATCCGTCCGCGGCTGCTCGCCATTCCCGGCATCGCACAGGTCATCCCCATGGGCGGGGAAGTGCGGCAGTTCCGCGTTTCGCCGGACCCGGCAGCCATGCGCGCCCATGGCATCTCCCTCGATGCGCTGGAACAGGCGGTGGCGCAGTTCGGCACCAATTCCGGCGGTGGCTTTGCCGACCATGGTGGGCGTGAGTTCCTGATCCGCAACATCGGCCGCACCCTCAGCCTCGACGACCTGAAGGGGCTGGTGCTGGCCCGCCCCGCCGGCGGCACCGTCTTCCTGCACCAGGTGGCGCAGGTGGATTATGCGGCCCGCATGAAGCGGGGCGATGCCGGCTACATGGGCCGGCCGGCAGTGATCGTCTCGGTGGAGAAGCAGCCGGAGGTGGACACGATCGCCCTCACCCGCGCGGTGGAGGACGCGGTGACCGACCTCAACCGCACGCTGCCCGACGGCATCCGCATCGCGCCGCCGGTGTTCCGGCAGGCGGACTTCATCTCAGCGTCCGTCGGCAACGTGGAAAAGGTGCTGCTGGAGGCCATGGCGGTGGTGGGGGTGGTGCTGTTCGCGTTTCTGCTCAACTGGCGCACCACCTTCATCTCGCTCACCGCCATCCCGGTGTCGATCCTCGCCACGGCCATCGTGTTCCACGCCTTCGGCCTGTCCATCAACACCATGACGCTGGGCGGCCTCGCCATCGCCATCGGCGAACTGGTGGACGACGCGGTGGTGGACGTGGAGAACATCTTTCGCCGCCTGCGCGAGAACGCCGCCGCTGCGGCGCCTAAGCCGGTATTCGACGTGGTGGTGGCGGCGAGCCGGGAGGTGCGCTCGGGCATTGTCTATGCCACAGCCATCATCGTGCTGGTGTTCGTGCCCTTGTTCGCTCTGCCGGGCATCGAGGGGCGCTTGTTCGCGCCGTTGGGGCAGGCCTACATCGTCTCGATCCTCGCGAGCCTTGCCACCTCCATCACGCTCACGCCGGTGCTCGCGTTTTACCTGCTGCCAGCGCTCAGCCGCCATGGGGAGCGGGAGGGCGCGCTGGTGCGCGGCGTGAAGCGCGGATACGCCGGCCTGCTCGCCGCCGCCTTCCGCCACCCCCGCCTCGTGATGGGCGCCACCGCGCTTCTCTTCCTCGCGGCGGTGGTGGCCGCCGCGGGCCTGCCGCGCGCCTTCCTGCCGCCGTTCAACGAGGGCTCGCTCACCATTTCCATGTCGTTCCGGCCCGGCCTCTCGCTGGCCGAGAGCCACCGCATGGGCCTTGTCGCGGAAAAGCTCATCCTGGAGGTGCCGGAGGTAAAGGCGGTGGGCCGGCGCACCGGTCGGGCCGAGCTGGACGAGCATGCCGAGGGCGTCCATGCCTCCGAGATCGAGGTGGACCTCACCCCCTCCGATCGCAGCCGGGCCGAGATCACCGCCGACATCCGCGACCGCCTCTCGGTGCTGCCGGCCGCCATCAACGTTGGCCAGCCCATCTCGCACCGGCTCGACCACATGCTCTCCGGCGTGCGGGCCGAGATCGCCCTGAAGCTGTTCGGCGACGACCTCGATACCCTGCGCACCACGGCGGACGACCTGCGGGGGCGCCTCGCCGGCATTTCCGGCCTTGCCGACCTGCAGGTGGAGCGGCAGGTGCGCGTGCCGGAAGTGACGGTGCGCGTGGACTATGGCCGCGCCGCCCTCCACGGCCTCCAGCCCGCGCAGGTCACCGACGCGCTGGAGCGGCTGTCCAACGGTCGCGTGGTCTCCCGCCTCGTGGACGGCGCGCGGCGCTTCGACGTGGTGGTCCGCCTGCCCGATGCGGCCCGCACCACGCAGGGCCTCTCCGGCCTTCTCATCGAGACGCCTGCGGGCTGGGTGCCGCTCTCGCAGGTCGCGGAGGTGAAGGAGACCGACGGGCCGAACCAGATCCTGCGCGAGGGCGGGCGCCGGCGCATTGTCGTGCTGGCCAACACCGCCGGCGGGCGCGACGTGGCGGCCGTAGTCGCCGACATGCGCCGGGTGATCGCGACGACCACCCTGCCGGCCGGGGTCTCCGCGAGTCTTGAAGGCACCTTCGCTGCGCAGGAAGAGTCCATGCGCACCATCGGCGGCCTCTCCGCGGTGTCGGCGCTGCTCGTGTTCGCGCTCCTCTACAGCCGCTACCGCTCGGCGTTGTTCGCCGCCATCATCATGGGCAGCGTGCCGCTGGCGCTCATCGGCGCGGTGGTGGCGCTGTGGATCGCCGGGCAGCCGCTCTCGGTGGCGAGCATGATCGGTTTCGTGACGCTCACCGGCATCGCCGCGCGCAACGGCATCCTGAAGATCAGCCACATCATCAACCTCGCCATCGCCGAAGGCCTGCCGTTCGGTCCCGCGCTGGTGGCGCGCGGGAGCCTTGAGCGGCTGACCCCGGTGCTGATGACGGCCGCCTCCGCCGGCATCGCCTTGCTGCCGCTCATGAGCGGGGCCGAGGTGCCGGGCAAGGAGATCCTGCACCCGGTGGCCGTCACCATCTTCGGCGGCCTCGTCAGCGCCACGCTGCTCGACGCCATTCTCACCCCCGTCCTCGTCCTGCGCCATGGCCGCCGCCCTCTGGAGCGGCTGGTGACGGCGGCGCGGGAGACGCCCCCCTCCATTGCCGCTGCTCGCGCGGACGCCTTCTGATCGGAGCCTGTCATGATCTCTCGCCACTTTCTGATGGCCGTCCTCAGTCTCCCGCTGGTCGCCTTGCCTGCCTTCGCCCACGAGCCCGGCGTGGGGGCGAACGGCGGAGTGCGGGTGGATGCCAGCCATTACCACGCGGAGCTGGTGGCCGACGGCACGCCCGCCATCTCGCTCTATCTGAGCGATGGCGCCGACAAGCCGGTGGCGGCCGAGGGCTTCAAGGCCAGTGCCATAATGGTAGTAGATGGCAAGGCCCAGCGCTTTCCCCTCTCGCCCGCCGGCGGCAACCGGCTCGCCGGGACGGCGGCGGTTGCCATCCCCAGGGGCGTGAAGGGCGTGGTCCAGATCTCCGCGCCCGACGGCGCCTCCGCGCAGGCCAAATATTGAAGACTGCCCGAAACCCCTTCGCTTCGCCTCGTCTGCCCGGCGACGAGCCAAAGAGGCCGATCATGACCCGACCCATGTTTGAACCTGCTCCCTCCCGCCGCACCGTTCTGGCCGGTGGCGCGGCACTCGGCGCGCTCGCCTTCTCCGGCGGCTGGCAGCAGGCCCTTGCCGCCCCGTTGCTCACGGTAGAAAGCCTCAGCCTCGACGTGAACGGCAAGGCGGCGAAGGCCTTCGCCGTGAAGGGCCCTTCCGGCGAAGGCTTGTTCGCGAAAGAAGGCGACCGGCTCACCGGCGCGGTGCTCAACGCCTCGCAGAGCCCGGCGGTGCTGCACTGGCACGGCCAGATCTTTATCCCGCCGGACCAGGATCGCGCCCGCCCGAACGGGGGTGAGCTGGCCGTCGGCGGAATGGACCAGGTGGATTTTCGCCTCACCCCCGGCACCCACTGGATGCACTCCCACACTTTGAGCGAGCAGCAATTGCTCGCGGCGCCTCTCGTCACCCGCGAGGCGGATGCCGGGGACGTGCAGGACGTGGTGGTGATGTTGCACGACTTCTCCTTCCGCAGCCCGGAGGAGATCCTCGCCGGGCTCGGCGGCGCGGGTGCTCAAGGTGGCCACGCCATGGGCCAGCAGATGCAGGGTATGGAAACGCAGGGCGCGCCGATGCAGGGAATGGCGATGCCGGGCATGAACCATGCGGGCCACGCCATGAACGGCATGGCTCCGGTGGGCGGAGCCATGCCGGGCAGCGCGATGGGCAGCGCCGGCTACAGCATGGGCACGGCCGGAACCGGCGCTCCGGGCGGCGGCATGCCCATGGCGCACGCCAATGACGTCGCCTACGACGCCTTCCTCGCCAACCGCCGCACCCTCGCCGATCCGGACGTCGTGCGGGTGGAGAAAGGCGGCCGGGTGCGGCTGCGCATCATCAATGGCGGCACGGCCACAGCCTTCTTCATCACCGTGCCCGGCCTGAAGCCCCGCTGCATCGCCGTCGACGGCACGCCCTGCGCGCCGGTGGAGGCGGAGGCCTTTCCCCTCGCCCAGGGCCAGCGCATCGACCTTTTGGTGGAGGTTCCGGCGAGCGGGGGCGCCTTCCCGGTGCTGGCGCAGGTGGAGGCCTCGACCCGCCGCACCGGCCTCGTGCTGGCGACGCCTGGCGCCTCTGTTGTCCGCATCGCCGAGGCGGCGGAAGCGCCAGCGGGCCTCCTCGACCTGACCTTCGAGGGGCGCCTCGCGGCGACGAAGCCGCTCGCTGTGCGTAAGGCCGACAGGGTCTTTCCGGTCATGCTGGGCGAGGAGCCGGGCTATCGCTGGACTATCAACGGCCGCGTCTCCGGCGAGGCCGAACCCTTCACCGTGACGCAAGGCGAGCGGGTGGAGATGACCTTCATGAACCCCACCAGCATGGGGCATCCCATGCACCTGCACGGCCACCATTTCCAGGTGGTGGGCCTCGGTGGACGCCGCTTCTCCGGCGCGTTGCGCGACACGGTGATGGTGCCGCCGCACACGCCGGTGACCATCGCGTTCGACGCCGGGCCGAAAGGGGACTGGTTCCTGCACTGCCACCACCTCTATCATATGGCCGCGGGAATGATGGCCGTGGTGAAGGTGGCGTGATGCACGACGCGGACGGGGCCCTGCCGGAAAGCCGCCCGGAGGCTGCAGGTCCGCGCCCCCCCATCCCGAGGACCGTCTGGGCCCTCGGCTTGGTCAGCATGTTCATGGACATCTCGTCCGAGATGATTCACGCGCTGCTGCCGCTCTTTCTCACCGGCACGCTCGGTGCGAGCGTCGCCATGGTGGGCCTGATCGAGGGCGTCGGGGAATCCACGGCGCAGATCGCGAAGGTCTTCTCGGGCTATTTGTCGGACCGCTTCGGTCGGCGCAAGCCTCTGATCCTGCTCGGTTACGGGCTCGGCGCCGCATCCAAGCCGTTCTTTGCCCTGGCCGGCGCTCCGGCGATGGTGTTCGCCGCGCGCTTCGCCGACCGCATCGGCAAGGGCATCCGGGGTGCGCCCCGCGATGCGCTCGTGGCCGACGTCACCCCGCCTGGGATCCGCGGACGCGCCTACGGCTTGCGCCAGGCCCTCGACACGGTGGGCGCCTTCGTCGGGCCGCTGCTTGCCGTCGCGCTGATGGCGCTGTTCGCCGACGACATGCGGGCGGTCTTCTGGGTCGCTCTCGTTCCCGGCTCTCTTGCCGTGCTCTGCGTCGTCCTCGGCGTCGAGGATCGGTCCGTGGGCACGGTTGGAACAGGCCGACCTCCGCCGGTGCGGATCGCGGATCTCAGGCGCCTCGAACGTCCCTTCCTTGTCGTTGTGACCATCGGTGTCGTCTTCACGCTCGCGCGCTTCAGCGAGGCCTTCCTCGTCCTGAAGGCCCACGACGAGGGACTGCCGCTGGCGTTCGCTCCGTTCGTGCTCGTCGCGATGAATGTCGTCTATTCCCTCGGCGCCTATCCCGCCGGCGCCTGGTCGGATCAGGCTCCGCCGGAGCGGCTTTTGCTCAGCGGCCTTGCCGTGCTGGTGGCGGCCGACCTCACCCTCGCCTTCGTCCCGGGCCTGTGGGGAGCATTCCTCGGCATCGGCCTGTGGGGCGTGCACATGGCGCTCACCCAGGGCCTCCTCGCCAAGCTCGTGGCCCAGAACGCCCCGGCGACGCTGCGCGGATCAGCCTTCGGCCTGTTCAATCTCGCCACCGGCCTCGCGACGCTGGCAGCGAGCCTCGCCGCCGGTCTCCTGTGGGACGTCAGCGGCGCCCGGACGACGTTCATCGCCGGAGCCGTCTTCGCCCTCCTCGCATCCGCGCTCGTGATCACGTTCGATCTCAGCCCGAAGTCCTGAAGCGGTCCCGCCGATCATCGTCGCGAAACGCATGTCCACGGCGTCCGACCGGAGGGACGCGGTCTCATCGACCGAGATACTTGATGAGCGCCGCGATCCCGAGGACGACCAGTACCAGGATCAGGAGGCCGAACAGCCACATCCCCCACATGCCGGAGCCCATCATGCCGTCGAGATTCATCATGGTTCCCTCCCTGGAGCCGGAGCCGTCTCTGCAGTCCACGAACGAGGACGCCTTAGCCAAGCGGCGTGCGCCGCAAGCGCAGGGCATTGGCGATGACGCTGACCGATGACAGCGCCATGGCCGCGGCGGCGATGATGGGCGACAGCAGAAGCCCGAACAGGGGATAGAGCACGCCGGCCGCCACCGGTATGCCGGCCGCATTGTAGATGAAGGCGAAGAACAGGTTCTGGCGGATGTTGCTCATGGTCGCGTGGCTCAGCTGCCGGGCGCGGGCGATGCCCTGAAGATCGCCTTTCAGCAGCGTCACGCCGGCGCTCTCGATGGCGACGTCCGTGCCCGTCCCCATGGCGACGCCCACGTCCGCCGCGGCGAGCGCGGGCGCATCGTTCACGCCGTCGCCCGCCATGGCGACGATCCGCCCTTCCTGGCGCAGTCGGGCCACCACCTGCGCCTTATTTTCCGGAAGGACCTCCGCCTCCACCTCGTCGATGCCGAGGCGGCGCGCCACCGCCTGCGCGGTCGTCCTGTTGTCGCCGGTGAGCATGACAACGCGGACCCCCGCTGCCCTGAGCGCCGCCAGGGCGGCGGGCGTCGTCGCCTTGACCGGGTCGGCGATGGCGATGAGACCGCCGACGCGCCCGTCGACGGCGACGAAGATGACGGTGGCGCCCTCCCCGCGCAGCGCCTCGGCCTCGGCTGAAAGCGCCGAAAGGTCCACGCCCGCCTCGCCCATGATGCGATGGCTGCCGATGACGAGTTTGCGGCCGTCCACGCTCCCGGTCACGCCCTTGCCCACGGGACTGTCGAAATCCTGGGCCTCGCCGAGAGGCAGGCCGCGCTCCTCCGCCGCGGCCACGATGGCCGCCGCGAGCGGGTGCTCGCTCGCCCGCTCGAGCGTCGCCGCGAGCCGCAGGAGTGTGTCCTCCTCCAGGGCGCCGGCCGTCTTCAGCGCGACCACCTTTGGCTTGCCTTCGGTGAGGGTGCCGGTCTTGTCGACCACCAGCGTGTCCACCTTCTCGAACCGCTCCAGCGCCTCGGCATTCTTGATGAGCACGCCCATGGAGGCGCCCCGGCCGACGCCCACCATGATGGACATGGGCGTCGCCAGCCCGAGCGCGCAGGGGCAGGCGATGATGAGCACCGCCACCGCGGCAATGAGGCCGTGCGCGAGGCGCGGCTCCGGTCCGACGATCCCCCACGCCGCGAAGGCGAGGAGCGCGATGGCGATTACCACGGGCACGAACCAGCCGGACACCTCGTCGGCGAGGCGCTGGATCGGCGCCCGCGAGCGTTGCGCCTCCGCCACCATGTGGACGATCTGCGCCAGCATGGTGTCCCGCCCCACCTTGCCGGCGCGCATGACGAAGCCGCCGCTCTGGTTGAGCGTGCCGCCGATGACCCTCGCGCCGACGTCCTTGGTGACCGGCATGGACTCGCCGGTGATCATGGACTCGTCGATCGAGGAGCGCCCCTCGACCAATTCGCCGTCCACCGGCACCTTCTCGCCGGGGCGGACCCTCAGGCGGTCCCCCACCACGACCTGTTCTAGCGCCACGTCCTCGTCCGTGCCGTCGTCGCGTATGCGTCGCGCGGTCTTGGGGGCGAGGTCGAGCAGGGCGCGGATGGCCCCGCCGGTCTGCTCCCGGGCGCGCAGCTCCAGCACCTGTCCCAGCAGCACCAGCACGGTGATGACGGCGGCCGCCTCGAAATAAATGGCGACCGATCCGTCGGCGGCGCGGAAGGTCGCGGGGAAGATCTGCGGCGCGAAGGTCGCAACCACGCTGTAGACCCACGCTACGCCCGTGCCCATGGCGATCAGGGTGAACATATTGAGGCGGCGGGTGATCAGCGACTGCCATGCCCGGGTGAAGAACGGCCATCCCGCCCAGAGCACCACCGGTGTTGCCAGCAGGAACTGGATCCAGTTGGACGCCTGTGCCCCGAGCAGCATGTGGAGGTTGGTGAGGTGCCCGCCCATCTCCAGGGCCAGCACCGGCACGGCGAGGACGAGGCCGACCCAGAACCGCCGCGTCATGTCGAGAAGCTCGGCGCTGGGGCCGGTCTCGCCCGTCGTCACCTCCGGCTCGAGCGTCATGCCGCAGATCGGGCAGTTGCCTGGGCCGACCTGCCGGATCTGGGGGTGCATGGGGCAGGTATAGATCACGCCTTTCGGCTGCTCCTTGACGGGGCGCGGCTGAGCTTCCGTGGCCACATAGGCGGTGGGTGCCACCTCGAACGCGTCGTGGCATTTCGCCGAGCAGAAGAAATAGGTCCTGCCGCCGTATTCCGACCGGAACCCGGTGGTGGCCGGGTTCACCTCCATGCCGCAGACGGGGTCCTTGACCGTCTGCGCGGGCGAGGGTCCGGCCCCGGCGTGCGGATGATCCGCATGGTCGTGATGATGATGGCCGGCGTGCGCGTCGTGCTCAGTCATGAGGACCGTCTCCGGGGCGAGGGGCGTATGGGGATGAAATTGCGATACGAGGGAGAAAGGCGGGAACGCGACGCGCGTAGTCGTCCCACAGGGGCCCGAACTCGGTGCGGGCAGCCGCTTCCTCCTGCCGCGCCAGCCGGACATAGACCCAGACCAGGATCGGGAACATGGCGAGCGTGACCAGCGTCGGCCACTGCAGCAGGAAGCCGAACATGATGACGACGAAGGCGGCGTACTGGGGATGCCGGACCCGGGCGTACGGGCCTTCGGTCGCAAGGCGATGATCGCGCTGGGCCGCATAAAGCACGTTCCAGCTTACCGCGAGCAGCCAGAAGCCGCCGAAGATCAGAATGTTGCTGAGGATGTGGAACGGCCCGAAATGCGGGTTCACGCGCCACCCGAACAGGGTCTCCAGCAGATGGCCGGCGTCGTGGGACCAGAAATCGACGCCGGGAAACTGCCGGCCGAGCCATCCCGACACGAGATAGATGGTCAGCGGAAAGCCGTACATCTCGGTGAACAGGGCGAGGATGAAAGCCGAGAACGCCCCGAGCGTGCGCCAGTCCCGCGGTGTCTGCAGCCGGGTGAAGCTTGCCGCAAACAGGATGAAGACCAACGAGTTGATGATCACGAGGCCCCACAGGCCATAAGCGGGAGTCTCGGTCATCGGTTACCCCCATCGGGGCCCGGCGTCCGTTCGCCTGGTTGGTGTCCCGCATGATGGCCGTGGCCGTGATGCATGAACATGTGCATCAGCGGGCAGGCGAGCAGCAGGAGGAAGGGCAGATACCCCAGCGCATGGGCGCGGTGCTCCGAGAACAAAAGAAAGGCCACCGCGAGAAGAAAGCCGATGGCGACGATGCCGCCGGGTGAGCGCCAGAAGCTTCGGTGCGGGGCGCGCGTGCCGGTGTCGTTGCCGGGCCGCGGCATATGGCCGGTGTCGTCATGCCAGGACATTTGGTCCTCCTCCACCTGATCCGAGCAGGCCGGCCGCGATCGCCGACCTGCCAGCGAGGTTCGACGCTCACATGGGGCCCATTCCACCCGGCATCATGAGCTGGTCCGCCGTGCGCTTTTGCGCTTCGTCGAACGACGCGTAGAGCGGCCCGAGCGCAGTCTTGAGGCGGCGCACCGCTTCGAGACGGGTGGCGAGCATGCGCTCATGGCCCTCAATCCGCTGGATGAGGGTCGGGGCGGCGCCCCCCTGCGCAGCCATCATCATCTCCTGCATGTCGCCCATCATCGCGCGGTTGGCCTTGAGCGCCTCGACGAACGCATTCCATAGGGGCTGCTGGGCGTCAGTGATCTTCAGTTCGGCCTTCAGGAAGGCGATGCGCCCTGCGATGCGGCCGGGGTCCATCATCTGGCTCATCCCCATGCCGGCCCCTGCGTTTCCGCCGCCCATCATGCCCATGCCACCCTGGCCCATCATGCCCGGCCCCATCATGCCTTGGGGACCACCGGGCATCGGTGCAGCCTGAGAGGGTTGTGGAGCTGGCGCGGCAGCCTGGGGCGCAGCAGGCTGGGCCTCCGGCGGATGGTGCGCGTCCTCGGCGAAGCCTGGCGTGGCGAGCAGCAGCGCGCCGGCGAGCATCAGATTGCGAAACGTCGTCATGGTCAGTTCCCTCCTATCGGTGCGGCCCGGCTGATGCCGGCCGCCTGGAAATCCAAACCGCTCCGTGTGTCTTGCGGCAGTGCTTCATCGATCGCGCCCCGGTGTTCCGGCACGACGGGGCGGGCATTGCCTGCGCCGCCATAGAGGCTGTCGAAGAGGCGCTCCCACAGGGCGTCCCGCAGGCGCCGCCCCTGCTCGATCCCCTTGGCGACGCGCGAGACGACGTGCTCCTCCTCGACCTTGAAGGGGTTGTCCGCTGCGGCCAGATGCCGGTCGGCGGCGACCTGCTCCGCGAGCCATCGGACACCGCGCATCCAGGGCATAAAGCCTTCCGACAACAGGTAGCGGCTGGTGCGCATGGGGTGCAGCGTCTCAAGCATCGCCGCCGACCAGGGCGTCGTCAGCGCCCGTACCCAGGGGCTGACGAACGTGCGGTAGAAGGCTTCGTTGCGCTCCGACAGGTCGCGCACGCGCTCGAAGGCAGGGTCCTGCCGGGCGAAGCGGATGTCTGACACCTCGCGCGCCTCGAAGAGGACCTGATAGGCGCCCTCACGGCAATCGGGATCGCCGGACGGATTGTCGATCTTCATCTCGTAGAGGCCGGGCGGGAGCGTCTCGATCCGCGGCAGGCTCTCGAGGATGGCCCGATGCTCCAGCCGCGCAACCTTTGCGGAAACGAAGATGCCGAGGTGACCCACATGGCGGTTGATGAGATAAACGATGCGCTGGCCCGCCGCCTTCAGGTCGTCCGTATCCTTGTACACGGCCGGTATCCAGCCGAGCGCCTGATGGGGCGGCGTGATGTTGTCGCCGTAGGAGGCGAAGATCACGAGCGGATTTCGGATGCGCCTGAGGTCCGCATGGCACCCTTCGCAGATCTGGACGCGGCCCTGCTCCAGCCGGTTGCCGACGAAGAAATTCTCCACGATGGCGAGGATCTCCTCCCGGCTCAGGAAGTAGTAGCCGCCCCACCAGCGCTCGAAGGCGAGGAACCGCTCCCGCTCCGTATCCATGTGGGCATAGAGGTTCGCGTACTTCTCCCACACGGCCTCGGGCTTCAGCCCCTCGAAGTTCTGCACCAGGAAGGCGCCGTCGAAACGGCCGTCGCCGAGGTCGGAGACAAGGTGCGTCAGCCAGGCCCCGCCCTCGAAGCCGGCGGCGATGCGCATGGGGTTGATGCCGCTCTCGCCGGCCCAGTAGGACAAAGGGGTCCCGTTGAGGACGACGGGACCTGTCAGCCCGGCGCAGTCTGCGGCGAGCAGCGTCACCGCCCAGCCGGCCTGGCAGTTTCCATAGAGCACCGGCGCGGCGCCGGAATGCCGGCGTGACACCTCCTCGACGAACCGCCGCAGCGCGTGAAGCACGTCGGCGAGCGTCTGCCCTGCGGCAGGCTCGGGAGAGAAGGTGACGAAATAGACCGGGTGACCTTGGTGCAGGGCGATGCCGACCTCGGATTCCTGCTTGAAGCCGCCGATGCCGGGGCCGTGGCCGGCGCGCGGGTCGAGGATCACCACGGGTGGCTTGGCCGCGTCCAGGCAGTCTTCCAAACATTCGTCCCCGACGCGGGTCACGCGCAGGAGCGCATAGTTTGTCGGATGCTCGAACCGGCGGGCATCGAGCACGACCTCGTAGTCGAAGTCGAGCAGCGGCGGCTTTCCGGCGCGCTCGTGCGCCAGCATGTTGTCAGCCCGCTGGCGCAGCGTGTCCCAGAACAGGATCCAGCGCTCGGCCGCGTCTCTGCCATAAGACAGAAAATCGCGAGCGAACGTTCCGGGATCGCTGGAGAAGGCGCCCCCCTGGGCATCGCGGGTTTGCTGCCGGGCTCCGGTGCCAGTCAGTCCGGATTGCCCAGGTGCAGCCGTGCCGGCCATAGGCTCGGCAAGCGTGTCGCGACCGTGCATGGAAAGGTCCTTGTTTCCCCATCGGCACAAGGCCGACGCTGATGTCGGGGCATCTTCCGGCGCGTCGACGCGTCGGAACCCTCAACGGGTGCCGCTTCGCGCGTCCGCCTCACGCCTGGAATGCGTTGAGACCGCTATCAGCTCTGGAAACGAGGGGGATCGAGGCCGGGCAAGACCGCCAGGCCGTCCCCGGCCTGGTTGGCGAGATCAAAGGGCTGTCGCACAAAGACCAGATCCAGAACGTGGAGGTCCACGCCGTTTGCCACGGGCACATAGACGCTGCAGGAGACGCTGCAGCATTTTCCGTGGTCAGCGGTTTGGGTCGGCTCGTCCGGATGATGATCCGCGGGATCGGGCGAGGCGACCTGATGCGGATGATCCGCCGCAGCGGCGTATGCCGGGTCCCCGTCGTCGTGGCATGGCGCGGAATAGGCGCTGGCGATGGGTCCGAACAGCATGGCCATTGCCACCAGGATCGCTGGCAGCACTTTCACCCACCCCGCTGCGGATCTGAGCCTAATCATATGCCCCATCGCCTCACCGGCGAACTATGCCTCATCGTAGGTGCGCATGAAAGGACCGCCTTGAGCAGGATCAATGTGCGCGCCGACGAGGTCACCTGTGCGCGCATTGGTTTTCCCTGAACCACTATCAGGCGGGTCCTTGTTCGTCCCGCACGATCGGGCAACTCTCGTCCTTCGCCCAGTCGGCAAAGCTCAAATAGTAGACCTGGACGTCGTCATAGCCCGCCCGCAAGGCGGCGAGAGCCGCAAGGGCCGCGCGCCCGCCGCCATCGCAATGGGTGACGATGTGGTCGCCGGGGCCGAACCCGGCAGCGGACAGCAGCGCGTGCAGGTCGCCGGCCGGCTTCAGACCGCCCGAACCGACGAGGTCGGCATGCGGCAGAAGCCGGGCACCGGGCAGATGTCCGCCCCGCGCGTTGCGGCGCAGGTCCTCGCCGATGAATTCCGCCGAGGTCCGGGCATCGAGAATGTGGGCCCTGCCCAGCCCGCCCCTCAATTCGGTGCGGTCGACGAGTCCGACCGGTCCGGTGCCGGGATGGGCCCGGAACGCCGCGGTGGGGACCGCCGGGCGAATGCCGGCGACGCGATCCGGAAACCCGGACAGGGTCGGCCAGCCACCGTTCAGGACCAGGGTCTTTACCCCGAAATATTGCAGGATGAACCAGACACGGGCCGCGTCCGTCATCCGGCCGTCATCGCTCACCACCACCGGAGCCGCCGGATCGAGACCGAGCCCGCGGATGGCGCCTTCCCAATAGGTGGACGTATCGAGGGTGGTCTCGGCGGCCCGTGCCGCCGCCTCCCACGCCGCGATGGGCACGCGGACGGCGCCCGGCGCATGGCCCTTTTCAAACGCGTCCGGGGAACGGACGTCGAGGAGATGGAAGGCGCCGAGAAACGCCAGGGCCGAAGGCGCGATGACCGGATCCTGTGACATGGACATCCCCCGGATCGGCGTCAGGTCAAGGTATGCCGCAGGCCTCCGGCCGCGGCGAGCAGAAGCACCACGACGAGCGGCGGGACGCGCCACACGGTGAGCAGCAGGAAGCCCGCCAGCGCCACCACGAAATCCGGGGCATCGAACACCGCGCCGGTGAAGACGGGGCTGTAGAGCGCGGCCCCGAGGATGCCAACGACCGCCGCGTTCGCGCCGCGCATGGCGGCCTGGGCCAGGGTCTTGCGCCGCAGCGTGTCCCAGAACGGCAGCATGCCCGTCACCAGCAGGGTGCCCGGCAGGAACACCGCCACGAGGGCGATGGCGGCGCCGGCGATGCCGTTCGGTTCCGGCCGCATCACGGCGCCGAGCCATGCCGCGAAGGTGAAGAGCGGACCCGGCACCGCCTGGACGAGGCCGTAGCCGGCGAGGAAGTCGTCGGGCGAGACCCAGCCCGGCGCCACCACCTCGGCCTGCAGCAGCGGCAGAACCACGTGGCCGCCGCCGAACACCAGGGCGCCCGAGCGGTAGAAGGCGTCGAAGAGGGCCAGCCCCTGGAATCCGGTCGCCGGCGCCAGGATCGGCGGCACCACCAGCAGCGCCGCGAAGGCGGCGAGTAGCAGCACCCCCGTCCGGCGGGACAGGGGCACCGGCGGGGCGTGGAACGGGATCTGCGCGCCACGTCCCCCTGCGCTCTGGTCGCGGCACAGCACCAGGCCCGCCAGCGCCCCCGCGGCAATAGCCGCGATCTGTCCGAAGGCGCCGCCGGCAAACACCACCAGGGCGACCGATGCGAGGGCGATGCCGGCCCGTGGCCGATCGGGGGTGAGCGTGCGCACCATGCCCCAGACCGCCTGGGCCACCACGGCGACGGCGACGAGCTTCAACCCGTGCAGAATGCCTTCGGCCGCGGGCCCTGCGAGGACGGCGGCGCCCAGCGCGACCGCCACGAGCGCGATGGCCGATGGAAGGGTGAAGCCAGCCCATGCGGCGATGCCGCCAAGGAACCCGCCGCCGCGGATCAGTCCCAGCGCGAAGCCCAGCTGGCTGGAGGCGGGGCCAGGCAGGAACTGGCACAGGGCCACGAGATCGGCATAGGCCTCGTCATCGAGCCAGCGGCGGCGCAGCACCAGCTCATCCCGGAAATAGCCGAGATGGGCGATCGGCCCCCCGAAGCAGGTGAATCCAAGCTTCAGGAAGGCGACGAGAACCTCGAGCGGCGTGCCCCGCGTCGGAGTTGCAGGAATGGCGGCATCGGCGACGTCGTCCCGGCTCATGTTTCCCCGCTCATGCTTCCCGGCCCAGGTTTCCTGGCTCATGGCTTCGTGGTCCCCGCTGGTGGGCTGGGCCGCATTTCTTTGAAGAGCTCGCTCACCTTCTGCCGCGCCGTCTCCAGGGCCTTGCGGCCGAGCGGCGTCGCGCAATAGAGCCGGCGGAGGGCACGTCCGTGGCGCTCTTCCCGCACGGCGAGATAGCCTTTGCGCTCCATGGCATGGAGCATCGGGTAAAGGGTCCCCGGGCTCAGCCGGTAGCCGTGGCGGGCGAGTTCCTCGATCATCCACT
Source organism: Xanthobacter agilis (assembly GCF_021730435.1). Lineage (GTDB taxonomy): Bacteria > Pseudomonadota > Alphaproteobacteria > Rhizobiales > Xanthobacteraceae > Xanthobacter > Xanthobacter agilis. The sequence continues at coordinate 19,615 of NZ_JABWGX010000001.1, read as the reverse complement.
GGCCATAGACCTCGCCTTCCACCGCATGATGGAGGATGTGCAGGCGAACGAGGCCGGACAGAAGCTCCTGATGCTCCATCCACCCTTCCATCTCATACGAAATCGAATTTCGATATCGATATTCGATTATCCGGGCGGAGCGGTCAACACCCGCGCCGAAGGGTTGGCCAAGAGGTCACCGCTCTTCCGGCGGCCTGATGTGCCGGAAGGCCCAGAGCAGACCGAAATCATAGAGGATCTTCAGCACCCCGCAGAGAATGAATGGCCAGGCCTCATGGCCGGCGGCGAACAGGGCGCCGGCCATGGCCGGGCTCAAGGCCGCGGCAAGGCTGCGCGGCACCGAGGTGATGCTCGCCGCCGCCGCGCGCTCGGGCGGCGTCACCACTGCCATCACATAGGAGGAGCGGGTCGGAACATCCATCTGCGACAGAGCGGAGCGCACCAGCAGCAGGACGAGGGCCACCTCAAGGCTCGGCACCACCGCCGCGCCGATCAGGCAGAGGCTGGAGGGAATGTGGGTGAACACCATGGTGTTCACGAGCCCGATGCGTCGCGCGAGCCACGCCGCGACCGGGAAGGAGAAGGCGGACAGCACGCCGGAGATAAAGAAGAACGTGCCGGCTTCGGCGAGCGACAGGCCGAAGCGCGTGAACAGCCAGAGCGCGAGAAGCGACTGCACCGCGAGCCCGCCGGCAAACGCATCGATGGAGAACAGCGCCGCAAGCCGGTAGACGATGCCGCGCGACGGACCGAGGGCCGCGGCAGGCTTATCTTCGGTGGCGGAGGCACGCGGGATGCGGGCATAGAAGAGACCGCCGGCCACGCCTAGCAGCGCATAGAGCGTGAACATGGCTTCCAGCGCGCCGAGGCGTGAGATGCCGAACTCGGCCATCAGGTCCGGGCTCATGGCCGCCAGTGCGCCCACGGCGGCGGCGAGGGCCCCCACGAGGCTGTAGTGCGCGAAGGCCGAGGTCCGCGCCTTGTCGGCCACCAGATGGGACAGCGTCGCGTGCTCGATGGGCACGAAGATGCTGACCGAGCCGGACGACGGGTTGATGGTGCCGCAGAAGGCCACCAGCAGCACGGCCCCGTAGCTCGCCGACTGGGTGAAGACGAGCCCCGTCGCCACCATGAGGCCCGACGCGGCGATCAGCAGAGTGCGCGGGTCGATGCGATGGCCAAGGAAGCCGATGGCGAGGGTCATCAGCGCCGAGCCGAGGAGCGCGGTGGTTGCCACCACGCCGATCTCGAACGCGCCGAGCCCGAGGGCCGAGAGATAGACCGGCAACAGCACGGCGACGAAGCCGTCGCCGAAATCCCGAAGGGCCCGCGCCGCATAGAGAGAGGAGACGGGGGAGAAAAGGCCGCGGCCCTCTGCCGCCGGACTGTTCAGGACTTGGGACACGGCAGCCGCTCCCTCTTCAGGCCGCAGCCGGATACGTTGCACTCTTTCCGCCGGCCCAGGCGTAGAGCGCGTCGTAAATGACGAAGCCGCGCTTCAGGAGGTCATGGTCGTCCGGCGTCACCTCACGCAGCCCCTTGGAGATGGCGAGCAGGCCCGCCGACTGGGGCGTGAGGTCCAGCCGGCTGGTGTCGGCGCCGCGCACGATGTCGGCGAGGGCGACGATGGCCGGATCGCTCTGAAGGCCGTAGTGCGTCACGAAGGCGTCGAAGCTGCACTTGTCGCCCGCATGGCCGAACGCGACGCCGGGCACGTCGAACGGCGTAGCGCCGGTCTCCTCGGCCTGGCGGATCACATCCTCAGGCGGCGTGAACAGGAATTCGGGCGCCGCGTCGATGAAGCGCGCGATCAGCCAGGGGCAGGCGACGCGGTCGATGACCGGGCGGGCGCGGGTGATCCATTTCATGAGCCGTCTCCTTGCCTGGCGCGGCGGCTTCTGATCACCACCGGCCACACGGAGACGCTACGCCTGCATAATTAATGATACAAGTGTTGCATTTCAATATTGGAGTGATACGGTTTTCTCATGAGCGACGATGACGCCACTTCCGGGCAGCTTTGGCTGCTGCTGATCCACCAGCTCCCGACCAAGCCGGCCTACTTCCGCGTGAAGATCTGGCGGCGGCTGCAAGGCATCGGCGCCGTGGCCGTAAAGAGCTCGGTCTATGCCCTGCCGGCCTCGGCCGAGACCCAGGAGGATTTCCAGTGGCTCGTGAAGGAGATCGCGGCCGGCGGCGGTGAGGCGATGGTCTGCGAGGCGAGGCTCGTGGACGGCCTGACCGACGCCCAGGTGCGGGCCCTGTTCGACGCGGCGCGGGACACGGACTACACCGCGATCTCGGAGGAGGCCCGCGGCATCGCTGCCACGCTCGATGCGGACGCTGGGGCCGAGAAGCGCGCCGAGGTGCGCACCCAGACCGGCCGCCTGCGACGGCGGCTCACGGATATCGCCGCGCTCGATTTCTTCAGCGCCACGGGGCGGCTGGTTGCCGAGGGGCTCATCGCCGAGCTTGAAACCCGAACCGCGGAGGACACACCCATGGCATCCCCGCCTGCCGCCGTCCCGGCCATTTTCGATCCTCTCGCCGGCCTCAAGGGGCATGTGTGGGTGACGCGGCGCGACGTGCATGTGGACCGCATCGCCTGCGGCTGGCTGATCCGGCGCTTCATCGATCCAGATGCTCAGATCCGTTTCGTTCCTGGCAAGGGCTATGTGCCCAAACCCGAAGAGCTGCGCTTCGACATGTACGAGGGCGAGATCACCCATGAGGGCGATCGCTGCAGCTTCGAGGTGCTGCTCGGCCGCACCGGCCTTGCTGATCCCGCACTACAGGCCGTCGGTGAGATCGTGCACGACATCGACCTCAAGGACAGCAAGTTCGGCCGCGAGGAAGCCGGCGGCATCGCCAGCCTCATCACCGGCATCGTCTTGAGCGAACCCGACGATGCCCAGCGCCTCACCAAGGGCGCTGGAGTATTCGACACGCTCTACCAGTATTTCCGCGCCAGCCGCGCATGACCGAAACGAGGTCATCAGGGCAATCTGGATGGCGCCATCACGCTGCTGGTGAGTGCTCAGGGCATGTCTTCAGGAAGCGAGTTGCGCAGCCCCGGCGCGGTGGCATGTGACGGACCATCGGACTAACGTCCAGCCCGGTCAGGCGAGCATCGCCAGGGGGACCAGGATGGGACGTTTGCTCGACGAGCGCTTTTTGCGCAGGGCCCTCGCGGGGACGGCCCTGGTTGGGCTTCTCGGTGGCCTTGCCGCGTGGGCGCTGGGCCATGGGGCCGTCGCCGGCCTGATCTGGACGGCCGGCACCATTCCCGTCGTCGCCTGGCTCACCGTCTCCATCGTGCGGGACCTTGTCGCCGGACGCATGGGCGTCGATGCGGTGGCGCTCCTCTCCATGAGCGGCGCCATAGCGCTCGGCGAGAGCCTCGCAGGTTCGGTCATCGCGGTGATGTATGCCGGCGGAAACCTCCTTGAGGACATCGCCATTGCGCGGGCAGAGCGGGATCTGCGATCGCTGGTCGATCGGGCGCCCCACATCGCCCATCGCCGCACCGGAGAGACGATTGCGGACATTGCCATCGAGACCGTCGCGGTGGGCGACGTGCTGGTGGTGCGGGCCGGCGAGGTGGTGCCGGTGGACGGCCTCCTAATTGCCAATGCAGCCGCTTTGGACGAGGCGGCCCTGACCGGAGAGCCCATGCCGGTCGCGAAAGTGCGCGGCGCACCGGTGTTCAGCGGCACCGTCAATGCCGGCGAAACCTTCGAGATCCGCGCCACCGCAGCAGCCGGCGACAGCACCTATGCCGGCATCGTGCGCATGGTGACGGCGGCACAGACGGCGAAGGCCCCGTTCATCCGGCTCGCCGACCGCTATGCGCTGCTGCTGCTGCCGGCAACACTCGCCCTCGCGGGCCTGGCCTGGGCGCTGTCGGGCGATAAGATCCGCGCCCTCGCCGTGCTGGTCGCCTCGACGCCCTGTCCGTTGATCCTGGCGGCGCCAGTGGCCTTCATCGCCGGCATCTCCCGGGCGGCGCGGCTTGGCATTCTTGTCAAAGGCGGAAGCGCGCTGGAGGCGCTGGCGCGCACCCACACCGTCCTGTTCGACAAGACCGGCACGCTGACCGTGGGCGGCGCCCGTCTCGTCGCCGTGGAGACGGCGCCCGGCGAAAGTCCGGATGAGATCCTGCGGCTCGCGGCGTCGCTGGAGCAGGCCTCGCACCATGTGGTGGCGGAGGCCATCGTCCGTGCGGCTCGCGGGCGCGGCGTCGCGCTTGATCCGCCCGACGCGGTTCGCGAAGCCATGGGATCAGGCCTGGAGGGCCGGGTCGACAGGCGCCTGGTGAAGGCGGGATCGTATGAGCTCGTCTGCGGCGCCCGTCATCCCGAGCCGTGGGCGCTGCGGGCCCTGCGGCGCGCCGCCTGGCGATCCGCCCTCAGCGTCTTCGTCTCCGTGGATGGGCAGCTGAAGGGCGCCATCCTGCTGGCCGACGAGCTGCGGCGGGAGACGCCGCGCGCGGTCCAGTCGCTGCGGGCCGCGGGCGTGGCGCGCATCGTCATGCTGACCGGCGACAATGCGGAGGCGGCGGAGACCATCGGCGCCGCTTTGGACCTCGATTGCGTCCTCGCCAACCGAACCCCGGGCGACAAGCTGGAAGCGGTCGCGGTGGAGCAGCGGCTCAACCCCACGCTGATGGTGGGCGACGGCATCAACGACGCGCCCGCCCTCGCCGCCGCCGACGTGGGCATCGCCATGGGTGCGCACGGCGCCAGCGCTTCGTCCGAAGCGGCCGATGTGGTCATCCTCGTGGATCAGCTGGACCGGGTGTCGGACGCCGTGACGATCGCCAAGCGCACGCGGCGCATCGCGCTCGAGAGCATCGGCGTCGGCATGGGGCTGTCTTGCCTCGCCATGATCGCGGCCGCCTTCGGCTGGCTGTCGCCGGTCGCCGGTGCGCTGACCCAGGAGGCCATCGATTTCGCCGTCATCCTCAATGCCCTGCGCGCTTTGACGGCGGGTCACGGCTTCGGCCATCATGCGCTGAAGCCGGGGTTCACCCTCGCCCTTCAGCAGGATCACCGGGAGCTGGAGGCAACCCTCGACCGGATGCGGGAGATCGCCGACAGTCTCGACGATACCACCGGCGCGGCCGCCGTCGCCTTGATCCAGGAGGCGAGCACGCTGGTGACGACACAGATCGCAGCCCACGAGCGGCTGGACGAGGAGAGCATCTACCCGCAGTTGCGCGAAGTCCTGCATGACGGGGATGGTCTCGCCGCCATGAGCCGCGCCCACCGCGAGATCCTCCATCTCGCGCGGCTTCTGAGGCGCCTGGCGGACGGCCTCGGCGCGGACGATGCAGACCGCTATCTTATCCGCGACGCGCAGCGCATGGTGGAATCCATCGAGGCACTGGTGCGCATGCATAACGCGCAGGAGGAGGACATCTACGAGAACGTAGCGGCCTGAGCCTCGCAGCGAAGCCCCGGCACTTCATGCCAGACCTTGGCAGCTCAGCGCGCGAGTTTCTTGCTTCAGATCTTTGTAAGCACGGCGGTTACGAATATGAAGCTGCCCGCGAAGATCAGGCCCGCTATTGCGCTCAGTGGCAGGCCATGGCGGAGCATACCTTCATACAGAACTCTTCTTCGATCATCCGCCGCCCCCAACCACCCAACCAAGACAGTTGCACGCGATAATTTTTTCCTCCACAAATGAGGTCAAGAAAATTATCGTGGAGCGATTCGATGGCTGCGGTTCGCGTGCTTGCCGATCATCCTGAAGTTGATGCTCGCCTCGCCGAGTTCGGTGTCACGCGCCAGGCGCTGCTCGAGGTCGTGCGCGGCGTGGTCGCTGCGCGTGCCGACGCGATCGCCGATGATCCCGCTTCTGCTGAGGGGCTGCTCGCCTACATCTACGGCACCCGGTATGTGCGGCAACTTTTCCGGGCGATCGGCTGGGTCAATTATCGCGAGAACAACGTCGAATCCGTCAAGCATCCGGATAGCCCGCTCAAGGTGGTCTATCAAAGTGTCGACCATGCCGCCGACAAGTTGCACAGGCCGCAAGCGGTTTCCGGGAAAGGCTCCGGCGCCGACCGTATCATTGCGGTGGGACAGACCGGGCTGTTCCCCGAGGAAGAAATGTCCGCGGCGCGAGATCAGGGGCTGGCGGAGCTCCGGACCGGCGTATGGTTCTTCTGCGTGTCGGTTCAAGGTGATGAGATCCGCGCCGAGCTCTCTCTGCCTTCGGGCATTTCCGGCGGCAATTTCGAGGGCTTCATCGAGCGCATCTTCATCCTCGGCGGTGGTGAATGGCCGGCGGATGCCATCCTTGATAGCGATCGTCCGGACGGCATTCAGTTCGAGCCTGCTGTTTTGCGTCGCTAGGCCATGTTCAACATTGGCAGAATGGAGCTCGCGCGGAAGCGGCAGCGGTTGACCGCCAAGGCTCTCGCCGAGCAAGCCGGCATATCGCCGGTCACCCTGTCGCGTGTCGTCAACGGGCAGCAGGTTCCGGATGAAGACACTGTCGACGGCTTGGTGCGTGCGCTGGGATTTCCGCGGGAGTTCTTCTTCCGGGACGACGCGGCCCCGATCAGCGCTGATGCCGCCAGCTTCCGGAGCCTGACGGCGATGTCGGCGCGAGAGCGCGATGCGGCGCTCGCCGCCGGCTCATTGGCCTTCGAGATGTCAGCCTGGGTGCGGGAAAGGTTCGTTCTGCCGCAGCCGGACCTGCTCGACCTCAGCCATGAACGCGATCCCGCCGGAGCCGCACGTGCGCTACGCCAGCATTGGGCGATCGGCGAGCGGCCGATCTCCCATATGATCAAGCTGCTTGAGACGAAGGGCGTCCGCGTCTTCTCGCTGGCCGAGAACACGAAGAATGTGGATGCCTTTTCCTGCTGGCATGATGGTGAACCGTATGTCTTCCTCAACACCTTCAAGACCACGGAGCGCAGTCGGTTCGACGCTGCTCATGAGCTGGCGCACCTTGTCCTGCACAAGCATGGCGGTCCCAATCAAGGGCGCGCTGCCGAACTGGAGGCACATGCGTTTGCATCGTCGTTCCTGATGCCTCACGACGACGTCGTGGCGACGATCCCATTCGTCCGAAGCCTCGATCAATTGGTGCTCGCAAAGAGGCGGTGGGGCGTGTCCGTCGCTGCGCTTGCGCATCGCCTCCACCGGATCGGCCGGATCTCCGATTGGAACTACCGGACTTTCTGCATCCAGATAAACAAGCGGTTCGGCATCAACGAGCCTGACGGTCTCCCGCCAGAACGATCTGCAATATGGCAGCGTGTCCTCACAGAACTTTGGCGGGAAGGCGTGACGCGCCGGCACGTGGCGGCCCGCCTGGATATTCCTGAGGCAGAACTCGACAATCTTCTGTTCGGGCTTACCGGGGATGTGAATCCGCCATCCGTCGGTGGTTCGTCTCTCCGGCTAGTTCGGTGATTGTGCCTAGGGGGTTAAGCCTCCGAGATATCACGATTGGAAAAACGATCACGGTTGCTCGCTCACCGAACTTTCGGATGCATCACCTGTCCCGACATTGATCTCCATAAATGGAATGTCGAGCAAACTATCAAAATCAGCGGGTTCGGTGAGATATCGGAAACCCCACGGGCTTAGAAGGAGCAGGCTCCTCCGAGCCGGTTGCTCGAAACGAGGATCCCACAGTCCATCACGCTCGACTTGTTCCAAGAGTTTGAGCATTCGATCCTCGGGCAAAACAATCTCGTTAGGCGCGAACCCGGCATCCCACATGTAAGCAAGAAATTCCGCAGGCTGTCCGGCGGCTTGAGCCGTGAACACCGCCAATACCTTTCCGCCAAGCTGACCATTGATCGCTTCCTGTCGTTGAAATTCGGGCGTTGTTACCGGGGCTGGCGCTGAACCGGATATTGAGAATGTGTGCCGCTCTGGATCGGCATGGATAGTCCAGGGTGCTGGAAAATTTGCACTAAAGCGGCCGATGATTGTACGTGCCGGATGAAAAGAGCGGGTGGCTTCGGACATATAGGATCTATGGATGTCAAAAAAACCAACGCCTTTTGTAAGAGCCACATTGACCTCATCGAAAGTCAGCCGTGTCGCATGACCGCCGTTACGACGCCTGAGACGCAAGCCATCCTCCCAGATAACGTAATCGGCATGATAAATTCCATTACGAATATCGTCTCTAAAGGCCTCTTCCAGCACCGATGCAAGACCCGGCATGCCAATCGCATGCGCAGTTCTAGCTAGATCTCTGAACGTCGCATTTGCATTCGGCCCAATGACCCTAGATGGTTGCTGCCTTACTCGAACAAGATCTTGAAATGGCCAAAGCAAATAAGGTTTTAGCGTGACAATCCCCATCATATTCTTGAGGGTCTCATAGACGCCGCCCGCCTCAGCGAGCTGACAATAGAGAAACAGCAGGATACGAATTTCGGCCTTCGACCGTGGGCGGCTCTGTGCGGGGTGAGCGGAAATTTCCTCGAACACTTCGTGCGCTGTGATCGTAGTAGCCCAGCCGGCGTCCTGCATGCCGCGGAATTCTCCGCCGAGCGAAGCGGCAAAGTCGAGTTCGTTGATTCTCCGAGCGAACGCCAACAGATATGAAAGATGCCGAGATAATTTCCTGAGATAAATCTGCGCTTCCATAATTGGTTCAACTTCAGTTTTGGCAGGCTAGTGTTCATGTGCATCCGATTGTTCGCTCTGAGCTGACACCTCACTCCGGCCTGCCAGTGCTTCAGCAATCTTTCCCGAAATCCGATTGGCCGCGCGACGCGAAGGATCATGTTGCACATGCGCGTAGATCGCCGTTGAGCGTGCATTCGCATGGCCAAGGATGGCTCCTGTCAGGGGTAACCCTTCGCCATAGGAGACGGCGGTGGACCCCATAGTATGCCTCAGCGTATGGGGGGTAACGCCAGGTAGTTCCGCTTTCGCGACGACCCTGGTCCAAACGCCCTTTGTTCCCTGAAAATGGCCATCTCCCCGTTCCGCCGGGAATACGAAGTCGGAACCCGGCTTCCTTGTAATGCCACGCAGCAGCACGATTGCAGCCGCGCCGAGCGGCCGAATGGACTTTCCAGTCTTGCTGTCGTCCAAAACGAGAAGGCCGTGCTCGAAACTCACCTCATTCCATCGCAGCGCGGCGATCTCGTCGCGACGACAGCCGGTCAAAGCCCACAGGCGTGCAATGTTCAATGCTTTGGCGTTGACTCCCTCCAGTTCCAGCGCGTCGAACGCCTTGCCGAGACGACTGACCTCCTCGAGCGTCAAATACCTATCGCGCCTGTTGTCGGATTTTTTCACAGCAGCGATGTCGCAAGGATTGGAGGACACGATCTTGCGCCGCACAGCAAAGCTAAAAACGGCGGAGAGATCCTTTACGACCTTCCGCGCGGCTCCCTCGCCGCCGCGAACGATGATGCGTTTGCGAAACCCGATTTTCTCATCCTTGGCGGTCTTGCCGTTGGTCACATCCCGCACGAAGCGTTCGATCTCACCAGCACCAACCTCCGACACGCGCTTTCGTCCGAGCAGCGGCACGACATGGTGCCGTAAACGCGCGATCGTGTAAGCCTTGGTGCGGGGCTTCATGGCCTCGCCCTGCCGAATGCCGCGCTGAACGAAGCAGCCTTCTTCTTCGTAAAGGTCGATCAGCTCGGCCATCAGCATTTCGCGACGCTTTGTCTGAAGCTCGCCAGCAGGATCCTCACCTTTCGCGGCTGCGCCGAGCAGAATCTTCGCCTTCTTGCGTGCCTCGTCGACGGTCAAGTTTCCATAGCGGCCGACTGTCTGGAAACGCTTCGGCGCGTTCCGCCCGCCGCCGTTGGCGCGGTATCGAATGATGAACGTCTTCGATCCGCTCGGGTCCGTTCGGACCCCAAACCCGGATAACTCGCTGTCCCAAACGAAGCAACGCTCACCGTTCGAGACGATGCTGTCGACCACCTTCTTTGTGAGCCTGACGGCGTTTTCTCTTGCCATTCCCGTGCCTTTCGATAGGTCGATGCCATCGAAGTTGGTGACCACCTGGTGACCACCGTGACGGAAAATCTCATACCATGCCAGAAAGGCCAATATCAATAAGTCACTGAATAATATTGACTTTCACAACTCCGTCCAACTGAGGAAAACCCCGGATAACCCCCTCTCCAATTTTGCCAAGGTTGGGGTCGTGGGTTCGAATCCCATCGCCCGCTCCAAATTTCAAAAAGAAAATTAGGCTCCCAGCCGGCATCCTCCGGGGTGTTCCGGGCTTTGCGGATTCCGATTGTCACTTCCGGTAGGACCGTGACGGCCAATGGCGGATGTGGCGTGGCAAATCGCTCCATGCCATGTGGCGGACGGCGTGCACGGTCGGCTTTGGATCCGCGCATCAGCTTTCCGCCTACCGACGGCCTCCCATCGGCTCTCACGACATGCCGCGGGCGCCGATCATAGGACGTCCACCACCTCGACGCCGGCAGGCAGACCGTCCTGTTGCAGGATCACCTCATAGTCCGCGAACTTGCGGGTGGGGGGGAAATTGGATGTTCGCGGATCGTCGAGGTCGTAGAGGGCGCCCTCGAAGCGGCGTTGGACCGTGACGCGTTCGAACAGGCGGGCGGCCGGCGCATTGCCGAGGGCACATGCATGCCGGAAGGCGATGACCCTCCGGCTTTCCATCTCGCCCCGCGCGGCGGAGCGGTCGTGCTCGAACATCACCTTCAGCGCCTCGAACAGATGCTCAAGGTCCCCCGCATCAAAACCGGTGCGTTCGGCGAGCTTCGCATTGATGAAGAGATGGGCGCGGTAAAGGCCGTAGGGCACCATATGCTTACGGCCCATGGTGCGGTGCTCGGTGCGCGCGTCGCCGAGACTCCGGTCACGGTCGCCGAACTCCTTCTCGCTGGTCGCGGCCATGCGGGTGATGGAGATTTCCAGCGGCAGGATCTTGTCCACCGAGGTGGCGAAGGTGACCTGTACCGGCCCGCGCACCTGTCCGGCATTGACGCCGGTGCTCATCACCGCACCAAACGTGCGGACGTCGAAGAAGTTCTCGCACATGAAGCGTGTCAAGGCCCGGCTTTCCTCTTCCCCCTTGGGATTGAGGCGCGTGTCCTTGTCCACCTTGGCGTCGTTAGGGCGCACCGCCCGGTAGGCTTCCCGGTGCCGCTGATTGAGGACGGCGCCTTCCTGCACATAAATGCGGTAGCCGGGTTCGTCGCCCCTGGCGAGCTCCGTGTAGTTGCGGATCTTGCGCTTCAAGGACACGTCGGACACGAGACCGTGGCCCGTCTCCGGATCGATGCGCGGCAAGTTGCCCGCGTCGGGGTCGCCATTGGGATTGCCGTTGGTGACATCGAACAGGAATACGATGTCGTAGCGGTTCGCGAGCGCCGTCATTCCGCCGCCTCGGCGAACGGCATGTCCGCGGGTGCGTGGATCGCGTCATGGCGCTGGTGATAGTAGCCGAGGGCAAACAGCGCCTGGCTGCGGTCCGGCAGGCTGACGGGAAACGGATTTTCTCCGGGGGCCATCAATTCCATGATCCCACCGATCTGCCGCTCGAAGTCAAAGCGGCGCGCGGGATTGTGCTTGCCGACCCTGGCCAGATGATTGACCGCACTCGAATCAATATATGGAAACACCTTGCGCGGCTGGGCCGAGGCAGTGCCATAGAACTTGTCCTTGACGGTGGCGTGCAGCCCCGGCCCCAGCGCCGCCAACTGGATCTGTTCATAAACCGCGAACAGACGCCCGAGAAGATAGCCGGAATCCTTGCATGCGTGATCGAGCGACATGGGAGCCTCCATGCGGAAATTCTTGATGAGAATCGACTTCAGAATGGCCACGCGCAGCGCATTGACGTCGTGATCGGCGCGCAGGCGCGTGATGAGGGACGACAGCAGGGTCAGGGGATAGGGCGCGCCGGTGAGGATGGCGCGCATCCACTCCCCCGCAAGGTTGGGCTGGATGTTCTCCGATTTGCGCAGCACCGCGGTTTCCACCAGCAAGCGCCACATGGAGGGCGCCGCATCCTTCGGTCCCGGCAGGATCCGCAAGCGCGCATGGTGCGCTGCGAAGCGGTGCAGGATGACCGCGAAGTCCTCCTGCACATAAAAGCGGAGGGACAGGCGCGCGGCATTCGGCGCAAGGCCGATGACATGCAGGCGCACCCCTTCCGGAACCGCGCGAAGCGCGCCTGTGGCGAACGCCTCGAGGGCCGCCGTTCCCGCCGGCGTCCCTGCCGTGTCGTCGAGGCCGAAGACCGAGGCCGTGAAAGCCTCGGCCGCAGCGGCGGCCGCGCTGTCCTCGGCCTCCGCCCAGAACACGGTCGAAGCGTCGCCGATCTGGATGCGATGGCCGCTGTCCGGTTCCAGAAAGTGGTTCAACGCCGTGCAATAGGCGAAAGCGGCGGCTTCCGATATCGGGGCGTTGTCCCCCTGCTCGTGGCCGTAGGAGGTGAAGGCATCGAGGTTGAACGACACGATGGACGCCCCGGAGGACTGCGCGCCCCACACGCCCTTGATGGTGGGATGCAGGCGGGCCACCGGCCCGCGCCGCCCAGTGATGAGGCATAGCCCCTGCGGGCGGTCGTCGCTCAGGCACAGGCGCGCCCAAGCCTCGCGGGCAGCGGGGCGGTCGTGGAGGTGGAGGCCGGCGGCGCGGTCACGGTCGAGGGCAAAGACCACGTTGTGGTCCATCATCTCTTGCGGCCACCCCAGTTCCGCGAACAGCGGGGGCCGCCACCAGGCGATGAAGCCCAGAAACGCGCGCAGCCCGGCATCGTCACTTCCGCCGAGCCACGCGCGGTGCCGCTGGGCAAACGCCTCGTGCTCCTGCGCGACGCGCCTCCCCGCGCCGGCGGTGACACCGAGCGTGTAGGCTGTCTTGTCCCACAAGAAGTTAGGGGCAATCGCAGAGGTCCGCTTGCCCGGCTGGGGCACCGCCATCAGCCCCGCCACCCGCCGATTTCCCGTTCCCTGACGCAGATCAATCGGTGCGCCGACCGGCATGCCGGTCGCGTCGAGGCAAATGAGAAAGCCGATTTTCTCCTGGGAAAAGCCGAACGCCGGCACCTCTCCACGGGCCGCCATGCGCTCATAGGCCCGAACCAAAGCGGCAAGCGCGCTCATCGCAGCACCTCCGGAGAGTCGGGGGCGGGAATCCGCAGCACCCCGTCGTGCAGCACGGCGCGAAAGAACAATGGCCCCCGGTCACCCGCGTGATCGATGTCGTAGAGCATGCAGCCAAGGTCCCGCGCATGGCCGAAGCCCAGGTCCGCCGTTCGCAGCCGCGGCGCCTCCAGCGGCGCATCGGGCTCGATCAGTTCGAAATCCGCCGGAAATTCGCGCATGCCCAGGCAGGGCTGATGAAAGCACTGCCCCCGCCGCGCCCGGCGGCTGAAGGTATCTAAATGCTTAGCGGAATTGTCCCCGGGTCCCGCGCGCGCGGTCATCTCGAAATGAGCACAGATGATGTAGCTGACGTCGCTCAGCACCATGGCGGCGCGTTGCTGGCGATGCTCCTCCACCACCAGCATGAGGTCGGAAAGGTCATCCTTCCGCAGGGCGCTCGCCACGGCCCGCATCTGCATCTTCGCACCCACCTCGTTGCGGCGGATGGACTGGAACCGGATGGGCTTCAACACGTGGATCTCGTCCACCACCCAGCAGATGGCGGGCTTCCAGTGGATGGCCTCCAGAATCCCGCGGGCAGCCGAAGGCGTCATGACGTCATAGGACACCCGCTCGACCTTCATTTCCGGCCGGGTGAAGCATGCCCGTTCACCCCTGACCTTCAGGCGAACCCCGAATCCCATAGTCAGGCCTCCCTAATGTGCGCGTGCGCCAATGGGCGCCGCGAAACCGTCGCGCGCCGGCCCCGGAGGGCGCGAACCGGCCCCACGCCCGCAGCACGATCGCGGCCACACGGGCGGCGGCAGGTCGAATCTTCAACGTCATCACCGGTTTGGACAAACATGCCGAAGCTCTGTCGAATGCGCATGGAAAGAGGCCGACATTGACCACCGCTCCACGCGCCGCCCGCCGACGGGCACCCGAGGCGGGTGGAGATCGAGGCGGATTGAAGACACTGAGACGCGCGGGCGCGCCTCAGATGGCCGCACACGTTCCACCGGCCGCGATCGGCGAGGCGGGTGGAACGTGTGTCTTATTCATCAAGCGCACAGCTTTGTATGAAGGAGTTTCAATCCACGCGTCCCTTGTGGGATGCGGCAACAGGACAGTCCACGTCGTCACAGAGTCCCTCGTTTCGATCCACGTCCCCAACCGGAGACGACCAGGTCAACGTGCCTGTCCTAGTGCTGATCCAGATCGCCGCTCTACCCCTCAAAGCGCATTTGGACTTGGTCATTTTGTCCGACGTCTTGAGTACGGGACGACAATAGGGAACAGATCAACCGGACGCTGAGCGACGGCTGCACATGGCGACGCGGCAGCATGGGTACGCTGCACATGGAATCGAGACGAACAGATCCGGCACCATCCAAGCGCGCACTGACACTCGGGGCACGGCAGGCCTCTGGGGCGGCCTCGGTGCGAGATGCGGACTGGGGTCAGGCCGCGCGCGGAGGGCCTTGGGAGCAACGGGGCTCGCGACGGCCATCCCCGGCGATGAAAACGGACGCGCGGGGCACCTCGACACGGGAGGCGATCCCAACCGAGCGGTTCGCGAGGAACACTCTTTCGGGGAGCGTGGGGGTAAGGTGGGCGAACGCGCAGAGGACGCAGCATACCGCATGATCCGCCGTTCCGCCGTCGTCTCCCCCGTCCCCGCTCGCGCTGTTGGCGGTCAGGCACAGGGCATTGGCGGCCGACGACGCAAACGCCATGCGCTCGGCGGCGAACCCGGTGAGCACGACCTGCAGCAGGAGCGCATAGGCTATCGCGATGCTCAATGCACCCCGTCCCAAGCTCCGCCCTTGTCGTTGGCCAGTCACCGCCGTTCCACCTCACGCGTCAGCATGTGCTCATATTCAAAAACCACATTTGGCGCCCGCATGCAAAAAAGTTCCACCGCCGACGATGTTGGCGGGGAGCCGCACCGCTCGTCAGGTCCCGGCCTTGCGCCCCCGCCCCGCCGTTCGTACCCACGGGCGCGATACGACACATGGGCCGGCTGCCGCTACAGCAGCACCAGCCGCGACGACCACATGGCCCACAAGGACAAGCCGCCGAAAACGGCAAACCCGCCGCCGGCGAGCAGCGTCAGGCGATAGCGCAACCCTGGCATCCGCGGCGATGACCACCTGCGGGTCGTTGATGAGCGCGCACAATGGCGATCCGCTGAACCTCGCCTCCCGACACCATTTCCACCGGAAAGCCGGCGCGATGTTCCACCCCGAATTCACCGAGAAGGCCCATGGCCCGCTCCTTGAGCCTGCGATAGGGCTGGTCCGTCGGATCGGCGGGCAGCATCACGTTTTCCAGCGCCGTGATGCCCACGCACCGGGTTGAAGCGCTGAAAGACGAAGCCGAAGGTCTTGCGTCGAACATCGACCAGAAAGAGGAAACGGCCGGGGGCAAGGTTCCCGGCCTGCGCCCCCGGCCCCCACCGACGCTTCTGCGGGCGGGACGTCGGCGTCCGCCATCAAGGTGCAATTGGCAGCCGCGGAGGTCGCCCCAGAGCCGCGCCTGCGCCTTTCTCACGCCGCGAAGGCCTCTCGGCGAAACGCGGCGCCAAAGAGAAGCACGGAACCGACCAGCGCGACGAGAGCCGAAAAGACCAGGAGCAGGCCGAAGGTCCGCCCCTTGCGCCGCAGCAATGAGGAGACCGCGAAGTCGAGGAGATAGCGGCTGCGGTCCAGCGCGCTCATGGAGCGACCGTCCCGACCGGCCCGAAGGACCCCAGGTTGACGGTCCTGTCCCTGGAGGATGAGGCGATCGTCGTCGCCTTCCGCAGGCACACCTTGTTGCCGCTCGACGACTGCCTCTACGCCCTGCAGGCGACGATCCCCCACCTGACCCGCTCGTCGCTGCATCGATGCCTGCAACGCCACCGCATTTCAAAGCTCCCCGATGTGGCGGGCGACAAGCCGGCCGAAGGCAAGTTCAAGGCTGCCCGATCGGCTTCTTCCACATCGACATCGCTTAAGGTGCAGACGGCGCAAGGCAAATTGTATCTGTATGTCGGCATCGACCGCACCTCGAAGTGCGCCTTTGCCCAACTCGTCGACAAGGCCACCACGGCGACGGCACGCGCTTTCCTCGATGCGCTGGTGGTCGGCGTTCCCTACAGGACCGAGATCGTTCTGAGCGACACCGGCATCCAGTTCGCGGACCTGCCGAAGAACCGATCCGGTCCGACCGCCATGTGGCGCGGGCATCCCGTTGATCGCGCGTGTCAGGCTCATGGCATCGAACACCGGCTGACAAAGCCCAGGCATCCCTGGACCAATGGGCAGGTTGAGCGGCTGAACCGCAAGCTCAAGGAGGCGAGCGTCAAGCGCTTCCACTATCACGACCACGAACAGCTTCGAGCCCATCTCCAAAGCGTCGTTGCCGCCTAAAACTTCGCCCGCCGCCTCAAGACCCTGAAGGGGCTTACGCCCTACGAATTCATCTGCAAACGATGGACAATAGAACCCGAGAGATTCATCATCAATCCAATCCATCAAATGCCGGAACTAAACACCAAGGGCGGCTGGAGATCGAGGCGGAGCTGATGAACCGGGACGTGGGGTTTGTGCACGCGGGGCAGGAGGCGGAAGTGAAGGTGGAAGCCTTCACCTACACCCGCTACGGGCTGCTGCATGGGGTTGTGGAGAGCGTGAGCCGGGACGCGGTGACCGGCGGGCCGGCGCCGCGCCCGGGCGAAGCCGCCGCCGACGAGACGGTCCGCCAGGCGCGCCAGCCCACTTATGTGGCGCGGCTTTCGGTGCGGGAGAGCGGCCTTGAGACGGAACAGGGCTTCCGCCCCCTGGAGGCGGGCATGTCCGTGACCGCCGAGATCAAGACCGGCCGCCGCCGCATCCTCGACTTCCTCCTCTCCCCCCTCCTCAGATATGCCCATGAAGGGGGAAGGGAGAGGTGAAATCGAAATGTTGGATTCAATAGATAATAGGACTGGAGCGGCAAATGAGATACACACGGCGTGTCCTGTTGGGACTTTCCGCGGCAACAATGTTTTCGGGGGGGATAGCTGCCATGATTCTGAATGATAAGAGAAAAAATAAAAATGAGTATATAATATCGAGAAGAAAAATAAATCTTGATGGGCAGCCTATTATTTGCTCATTAAGCCCAGATGGACGCATGATCGCGCTTGTATTTGATTCACATAAAGAAATATATGTTATCAATTTAGAATCTGGTGATGCGTATAATACTGGCATTGTAGGGCGCGGCGTTAACAGCACGCTGAGCTGGAGCATGGGCGGAGATGCGCTATGTTATGCATCCGGACAGCATGTATCTATATATGATATTAAAGCACTTAATATAGTAAATGAATTTTATATTAAAAATAATATTCGCATAAAGTATTCATCTCAAATATCGGCTGATTTAAAAAATATTTATTTTTCGCCTTTGATTTCCAGTGCCGACTATATATTGGGTTCGATGTCGTTGCGTGAAGATAAAATAGACATTATTGCATATAAAAATCCTAAGGACATTGAAAGTTATGGCGGGTGTTTTTATTTCTCTGGTGATTTCACCGGTTTTTCCACCATTTCGTGGCGCACGAGTCGTGCCGAGGGTAGGCATGAGAAAATTTTATATGCAAATTTTGTTGATTTTTCAAAAGAAGGTGTTCGCAGGTTTGATCTAGAGCTCAAGGTTGATATGGTTAATGGCGTAAATAATTCTGGTATAATGCGCCAAATTCCCGATAATTGTATGCATTCTATTCCTCATAATTTATATGTTGTTTTTTTTGGATCGGGTGTAATTCTAGATTCGAGAAAGGTGGATTATTCACTGGATTCATCTATATTTGTATATGATGACGAAAAAAAATTAATATCTAAATTTGGAGGCTATGGAGCGATCGAGGGAAACCATATAAATGGATTTTATGTTCACCCGCAAAAGCCCGTCGCAGTGACAACTGCATCTGCATCCACGAATCAGGGTTTGTTTTCCGGTGGACTGGTGACTTTATGGGATCTTCGTACCGGTGAAGCCCTACAGCGTTTGGATGTGGCGCGAAATGTTTGGCTTCCAATGTTTTCGAAATCGGGTCTTGTACTGACTACGATTACGGGAAACACGCTTAATGTCTATGATGTTAACATTTAGGTCGGAGCTTCCATATGCCTGCAAAAATATCCACCGTCGCACTTGCGAAGCTTAGTGCATCTGTGTACTCGGGTCGACGCATTGAGCTGCCATTTGGGTATAGTAAGAATGAAAAATTTACTTTTTCAAAAGACGGAATGACTGTCACTGCGTTCTCATCTTGGCGAGATAATAATACTATATTTGTTTTCACGGGGACGGATGTTAATGGGGCGTCTGCGCGGGATCAATTGAGAGATGATGCGAAAATATTTCTCGGCCGAGATGATGCGCAGTCGTTATTGAATGCAAAATATTATGGAATAGAAGCAAAATCTGCGCTCGACGGGGGCGGTAGTGTTATTCTTATCGGGCATTCGCTCGGTGGCGCGCATGCAGCCGTGGCTGCATCCGCATTGAATGAATTTCTATTAGATAGTGGAGCCGTGGCATCTAAATTGGATCTCGGATCTAGGGTTAGTGCTGTGGCTTTTGATGCGCCATTTATGAATTCAAGCTATTTCGATGGACAAAAATACTTTAATATATACAATATCGTGTCGTCCGCTGATCCTGTATCCGCGGTTACTGCAGCGCTTGGATATTCGTTTCCCGGTGAAGTTAATTATGTGGCGACGGGTGCAGATCCGCGTTACATAGCCGAAAAAATTCAGGCCGCAACGTCATATGCAAATTATGGTACGTTTAATAATTTTGCTTATTCATTGGCGGCTTCCGATTATTCATTGGCTGCTTCAGAAGCGCTAAAGGGCCATGGTATCGATTCCATGGTATCTGCTCTGGAGGCGATGAACGCGTCGTTCGGCCGGCCGATCGAGCCTGGAGAAATTCATCTAACCGGAGATGATGTAACATTATATGATTTAATATCAACTGAACCGGCCGCGAGAACATCCGTTGACGTGCTGAGGTTGGTTGCAGCGGCAATTTTGCACGCGGGCTTTGGCAATGGTGTCGTTGGTCAATCTGAACTCGAAGGATATATGTATTATAATTATTTTGATCGGTTTGCGAATGGATATTCTTTTAACGCGGTTTATAATTATGTTGATGCTATACTGAGCGGCACCAACGCCGTTGAACTCACCTTCACATCCTCCTGGGGTGGGGATGTGACGAGCAGCATCGACTGGTCGTCGCCGAACGTTGAGTCCTACATCTCCCCGGACGCCGTAAATTCCGCGCTCGGCTACGGTTCGTTCTCTGACCTTTCGAATATCTCCTCCACCGGTCCGAACCTTGGCGGCTACGTGCCCGGCTATGCGGCGCCTTCGGGCGGTGGGAGTAGTCTTGGCGGCGGCGGCATGAGCGGCTGGGGCAATTTCGAGTATGGATCGGGCGGCGGATTCAGCATGTCCGGCGGTGTCAGCTTCTCGTTCCCGGTGG
>NZ_JABWGX010000019.1 GCF_021730435.1 Xanthobacter agilis | reverse complement strand
GCCGGGCGACAACGTGTCCATGGACGTGGCGCTGATCGTTCCGATCGCCATGGAAGAAAAGCTGCGCTTCGCCATCCGCGAGGGTGGCCGCACGGTTGGTGCCGGTGTCGTCGCCTCCATCATCGAGTGATGGATCGAGGTGAACCTCGCGTTCATCTCAAGGATTGGGAAGGGGCGGCGCCGCGGCGCCGCCCTTTTCTTTTGCACGGCTCTCCTCGCCGCCATGTCCCTGGTGCTTGTGGTGACCGCGCCCTGGCCGCTCGCCGCGAAGGAGAGCTGTCCCGAGCGACCGCCCTGCGAGGGGTGCGGCTGCAAGGGAGGGCCCGGCTATCGGGGCCCCGACGGTCGCTGCGTGAGCTTCAAGAAGCTCGATCGGGTGTGTGGCGATCCGCCGACCACCCACTGCGTTTTCGAGAATGCACCCGCCACGGGCGCGAATCGCGAGTGCGCGCTGGGAAGCGCGCCGCCCGGACCGAATGCCGATCCCGCTCAGAAGGGCGGTGCCGCGCCTTGACGCGGGGCCTGTGCAGCGCATGGCTGGGGACGAAATGGGTGCCCATGCGCGATCCCCTTTACAGACGCGCCGCATCCCTCTACACACACGCCTACCGATGCGCTGGGTCGCTTCCCGGCGCGGAGGGCTTTACCCTCGAGTGCCGCGCGCCCATTCGCAGTGCCGATTCGGCAGCGCCGGTCGAGGTAAGGCCTAGGAGTGTAGCTCAACTGGTTAGAGCACCGGTCTCCAAAACCGGGGGTTGGGGGTTCGAGTCCCTCCACTCCTGCCATCCTTCGCCTGTGGCGGGTGGCAGGGTCAAAGCGAAGGTTCGGGGTGGGGTCGGCGCGAGGGGCGCTTTCGCCCGCACTTGGAGCATCCCACATCAACCCGGCTCGGTTCAGCGTCCGCGCCCTTCCGAAAAGGGGCGGGGTGGGCTATTTGAGTTTCCGACGGTGCCAGGCGCAATCGGGCGTGGGGCGCTTTCGAACAAGGAGAGGTGGCGGCCACCGGGGCTTTCCCAAAGGGCTGCCGTGTCACGCATGGCGAAGAACAGTCCTGTCGAGTTCTTTCAGCAGGTCCGCGCCGAAACGGCGAAGGTCACCTGGCCGACCCGGCGCGAGACGCTGATCACCACGGCCATGGTGTTCGTGATGGTGTTCCTCGCAGCCATCTTCTTCTTTGTCGCCGACCAGATCATCCGGTTCGGCGTCTCCACCCTGCTCACCATCGGGCACTGAGGCGGCGGGGAGGCTTCCATGGCGAAACGTTGGTACATCGTCCACGCCTATTCCAATTTTGAGAAGAAGGTCGCCGATTCGATCCGCGAACAGGCGGAGCAGCGCGGCCTCACCGATTTGTTCGACCAGATCCTGGTGCCCACGGAAAAGGTGGTGGAAGTGCGTCGCGGCCGGAAGGTCGATGCCGAACGCAAGTTCTTCCCCGGTTACGTGCTGGTGAAGATGGATCTGACCGATGAGGCGTTCCATCTCATCAAGAACACGCCGAAGGTCACCGGGTTCCTCGGTGCCGACAACAAGCCCATGCCGATTTCCGAATCGGAGGCCATGCGCATCCTGCAGCAGGTGCAGGAGGGCATCGAGCGGCCCAAGCCGTCCATCTCGTTTGAGGTGGGCGAGACCGTGAAGGTCTCCGATGGCCCCTTCGCCTCCTTCAACGGCATAGTCGAGGAAGTGGACGACACCCGCTCCCGTCTCAAGGTCGCGGTGTCCATCTTCGGGCGCGCAACTCCGGTGGAATTGGAGTTCAACCAGGTGGAAAAGGTGTGAGGCGCGCGTCGCGCGTGTTCTGAGCCTTGTGGAAGGCGCGGCTTGGCCGCGCCTTTTCCTTTTTAGCCTTCGGTCCAATTTTCGCCATCGCGTCCAATCGTTCCCTTGCCTAGAGGCGGATGTGGCGGCCATGTGTCCCGGAACCCGGCCGCGTCAGGAGGCAGGGTATGAAGACCGTTGTTTTGGCTCTGACGGTTGCCGGCAGCACGCTATTCGCCTCGTCCGGCTATGCGCAGCAGGAGCCGCTCGTTCAGTATTGCAAGCCGGACATCGAGCGGCTGTGCCCGACCGTTCCTCCGGGCGACGGGCGCCTCCTGAAGTGCCTCAAGGCCCATGGCGATCAGATTTCGGTGGGCTGTGCCAAGGCGTTGCAGAAGCTGAAGGGCTGAGCGCTTCGCCGGCGACCGGTGGGCGGTTGCGCAAGCGGGGACAATAAACACGAGCGCGCGGCCCTTGAGGGGGTTTTCCCGCTCGTGTCTTTCGTGTAAGTGACCCCAAGCGCTCCAAGGTGGGGCGCATCCATACGCGGGAGGTGCGCCCGGTTCGCCAGCCGGAGCAAGCGCGCCATGACCGCGGTCCTCAATCCGCGCCACCCGCGACCTTGCAGTCGCACGGGTGCGCATTGGTGTTTTCGGCCGGCTGCCGGATTCGCCGGGGAGTTGTTAAATGGCGAAGAAGATTTCAGGTTACGTCAAGCTGCAGGTGCCTGCGGGCAGCGCCAATCCGGCGCCGCCCATCGGTCCGGCTCTGGGTCAGCGCGGCCTCAACATCATGGAGTTCTGCAAGGCGTTCAACGCCCAGACCGCCCAGATGGAAAAGGGCATGCCGATTCCGGTGGTCATCACCGCCTATCAGGACCGCTCTTTCACCTTCGAGCTGAAGACCCCGCCGGTCTCCTACTTCTTGAAGAAGGCCGCCGGCCTTGAGACCAAGAAGAAGCCCGGTTCGGGCTCGAAGACGCCCGGCAAGGGCGGCTTCGTCGGCAAGATCACGCGCGCCCAGATGGCCGAGATCGCCGAGAAGAAGATGAAGGATCTGAACTGCGACACCGTCGAGGCGGCGGTCCAGATGATCGAAGGTTCGGCCCGGTCCATGGGCCTCCAGGTTCAGGAGTGAGCGCCATGGCGAATGAAGGCAAGCGCATCCGCGCCGCCCACGAGGGCATCGACCGCAACAAGCTCTATGGCCTCGACGAGGCGATCGCGCTCCTGAAGGAGCGTGCGACCGCCAAGTTCGACGAGACCGTCGAGGTCGCGCTGAACCTGGGCGTCGACCCGCGCCATGCCGACCAGATGGTGCGTGGCGTCTGCAATCTGCCGAACGGCTCCGGCCGTACGGTGCGCGTCGCCGTGTTCGCGCGCGGCGCGAAGGCCGATGAGGCCAAGGCCGCCGGCGCCGACATCGTGGGCGCCGAAGACCTGCTGGAGACGATCCAGGGTGGCAAGATCGAGTTCGATCGTTGCATCGCGACGCCCGATCTGATGCCGCTGGTGGGTCGCCTGGGCAAGGTGCTCGGCCCGCGTGGTCTGATGCCGAACCCCAAGGTCGGTACCGTGACCATGGACGTGAAGGGTGCCGTCGGCGCCGCCAAGGGCGGTGCCGTGGAGTTCCGCGTCGAGAAGGCTGGCATTATCCATGCCGGCGTCGGCAAGGCGTCTTTCTCCACCGAGAAGCTGGCGGAAAACATCCGCGCCTTTGCCGATGCGGTGGTGAGGGCCAAGCCCACGGGCGCCAAGGGCACCTATGTGCAGCGGGTCGCGGTGTCGTCCACCATGGGCCCTGGCATCAAGGTTGAGCCCGCGACGGTGTTGGGCGCCTGAGGCTGCCGAGCGGCTTTTGAATTGGCGAGGCCCCGACCGGAATGGGTAGGACCTCGCCAGAGTTTTCAGCCGAAGATGCGCGAAAGGGCGTGACAACGCGCTCGTAAGGCATTATAGGGACTGTTTCCCGGATGGCGTGCTGTTCGGGGAGTTGGATCTTAAGCTTTCTCCCTTGACTGGGTGAAAGGGCTGGGAGGGTTCGCCCGCCCGGCCTCGTCGTCTATCTCGGTGCCAATTCTTAACGGAGTTCGGCCTCGGGGTGGGTGGCAAGTCCTGTCCGAGACTGCAGGTGCCTGGCGGCCGATTGGTGTGCCGAGGCTTAATTCTCAGGGTGCTTCCGTAAGGGGCACGTCGGAGCCAGCATAGACGGGGAAGACCGGAATTTCAGATTGGCCATCGCTGTTGTGATGGTCGCGGAGATCGGTTCGAACCAGCGCCTTGTGTTCCGTCCCGGACCGTGTGTCCGGCGGGGTCCGAGGGGACAGGGCATGAGCGCCGCGTGTTGCGGTCGGCATGCCGTTTTTCAACGGGTCCGGCTGCCATGGGCGGCAAGGCGCAACCGGTGGAGCGTTCTCCCGCAAGGGATGATGTTCCGCCACAGGCTTAAAGAGAGCCAGACGTGGATCGAGCGGAAAAACAAGAGCTCGTCACGACGCTCACGGAAGTGTTCAAGACCACTTCCGTCGTCGTGGTCGCCCACTATTCCGGTCTCACCGTGGCCCAGATGTCGAAACTGCGTCGACAGATGAAGGCCGAGGGTGCGACCGTGAAGGTGGCTAAGAACCGCCTCGCCAAGATCGCTCTGGAAGGCTCCGACGTCGCCCATGTGGCGTCCCTGCTGAAGGGACCCACCGTGATCGCCTATTCGGACGATCCGGTGGCGGCGCCGAAGGTTGCCGTCGAGTTTGCCAAGGCCAACGACAAGTTCGTGATCCTTGGCGGCGCGATGGGCACGACGGCCCTCAATGTTGACGGTGTGAAGGCGCTCGCCACCATGCCGTCCCTGGATGAACTGCGTGCCAAGCTCGTCGGCCTGATTCAGGCTCCGGCGACCAAGCTGGCGCAGCTCACCACCGCGCCTGCGGCCAAGCTGGCGCGCGTGTTCGGGGCCTATGCCAAACAGGACGAAGCTGCGTGAGGATGCGGTCGCCGAAGATGGCGGCCTGATCTCGCAAATCTCAAATTCGAACCTATCTCAAGGAAGACCAAAATGGCTGATCTGACCAAGCTCGTCGACGAGCTCTCCGCCCTCACCGTGCTCGAGGCCGCCGAGCTGGCCAAGCTGCTCGAAGAGAAGTGGGGCGTGTCCGCCGCCGCCGCCGTGGCTGTGGCCGCCGCTCCCGCCGGCGCTGCCGCTCCGGCCGTCGAAGAGCAGACCGAGTTCACTGTCGTGCTGGCCGCCGCCGGCGACAAGAAGATCGAGGTCATCAAGGAAGTGCGCGCCATCACCGGCCTGGGCCTCAAGGAAGCCAAGGACCTGGTGGAAGGTGCTCCGAAGCCCGTCAAGGAAGGCGTGTCCAAGGACGAGGCCGAGAAGCTCAAGGCCCAGCTCGAGAAGGCTGGCGCCAAGGTCGAGCTCAAGTGAGCTTGTGATGCTGGCGCTCCGGGGTCATCCCGGAGCGCCTTTTTACCGTACCGGTCCGGCCTGTCCGGAGCGGCGCGATGATTTGAGACGGTTCTCCTGGTCGCCGTGAAGCGAGAGGCTTCTGGCGTCCCGGAGAGCCGTCATGGTGCTTAAAAGGGGCAGGTCCCTGGACCTTCGCTCTTTTTGGACTGACGGCAAAGTGGTTCCGGTGCCGGCATGGCGAGCCTCGATCAGGGGAGCCGGCCCGATGGGGACCTGGACGGACGAGGATCGAGATGGCGCAAACGTTCACCGGTCGTAAGCGGATCCGCAAGTTCTTCGGGAAAATCAAGGAAGTGGCTGAGATGCCGAACCTCATCGAGGTTCAGAAGGCGTCTTACGACCAGTTCCTTCAGATCGAGGAGCCCAAGGGTGGTCGCGACGACGATGGCCTGCAGGCGGTGTTCAAGTCGGTTTTTCCCATCTCCGATTTCGCCGGCGCAGCCATGCTCGAGTTCGTGCGCTACGAGTTCGAGCCACCGAAGTATGACGTGGACGAGTGCCGTCAGCGCGGAATGACCTTTGCCGCGCCGTTGAAGGTGACGCTGCGCCTCATCGTGTTCGATGTGGATCCCGATACCGGTGCGAAGTCGGTCAAGGACATCAAGGAACAGGACGTCTACACCGGCGACATTCCGCTCATGACGATGAACGGGACGTTCATTGTGAACGGGACCGAGCGCGTCATCGTTTCGCAGATGCATCGGTCGCCGGGCGTGTTCTTCGACCACGACAAGGGCAAGACCCACTCTTCGGGCAAGCTGCTGTTCGCGGCGCGCATCATTCCCTATCGCGGCTCCTGGCTCGACATCGAGTTCGACGCCAAGGACATCGTCTATGCGCGCATCGATCGGCGCCGCAAGATTCCGGTGACGAGCCTGCTCTATGCGCTCGGCCTCGATGCCGAGGAGATCCTCGACACCTTCTACGAGAAGATCATGTTCTCGCGGGCCAAGGACGGCTGGCGCATGCCCTTCGATCCGAAGCGGATGAAGGGTTACAAGTCGGTGTCGGACCTTATCGACGCGGACACCGGCGAAGTCGTGCTGGAGGCGGGCAAGAAGCTGACGGTGCGCGCCGCCCGGCAGCTCGCCGAAAAGGGCCTGAAGGCCCTCAAGATCTCCAATGAGGAGATGGTGGGCCAGTATGTGGCCGAGGATCTGGTGGACCCGCAGAGCGGCGAGATCCACGCGGAAGCCGGCGACGAGCTCACCGAGAAGAGCCTCAAGCTGCTCGACGAGCTCGGCTATGGCGAGATCCCGGTGCTGGACATCGACCATGTCAACACCGGTGCCTATATCCGCAACACGCTGAGCGCCGACAAGAACGTGACCCGCGAGGACGCGCTTTTCGACATTTATCGCGTGATGCGCCCGGGCGAGCCGCCGACCATCGATTCGGCGCAGGCCATGTTCCATTCGCTGTTCTTCGATGCGGAGCGCTACGATCTCTCCGCCGTGGGCCGCGTCAAGATGAACATGCGGCTTGATCTCGACTGCCCGGACACGGTGCGCGTGCTGCGGCGGGAGGACATCCTTTCCGTCATCCGCACGCTGGTGGAGCTGCGTGACGGCAAGGGTGAGATCGACGATATCGATCACCTGGGCAATCGTCGCGTGCGCTCGGTCGGCGAGCTGATGGAGAACCAGTATCGGGTCGGCCTGTTGCGCATGGAGCGTGCCATCAAGGAGCGGATGTCGTCGGTCGACATCGACACCGTGATGCCGCAGGACCTGATCAATGCGAAGCCGGTGGCGGCCGCGGTGCGCGAGTTCTTCGGCTCCTCGCAGCTCTCGCAGTTCATGGACCAGACCAACCCGCTCTCCGAGATCACGCACAAGCGGCGCCTCTCGGCCCTGGGCCCGGGCGGCCTGACCCGCGAGCGCGCGGGCTTCGAGGTGCGCGACGTGCACCCGACCCACTATGGCCGCATCTGCCCGATCGAGACGCCGGAAGGGCCGAACATCGGCCTCATCAACTCGCTGGCGACGTTCGCGCGGGTGAACAAGTACGGCTTCATCGAGGCGCCCTATCGCCGGGTGGTGGAATCCAAGGTCACCGACGAGGTGGTCTATCTGTCCGCCATGGAAGAGGGGAAGTATTACGTCGCGCAGGCGAACATTCCGCTCGATCCGGATGGCCGCTTCGTAGAGGACCTGATCATCTGCCGTCACGCCGGTGACGTGCTGATGGTCTCGCCCGACCGCGTGGATTTCATGGACGTGTCGCCGAAGCAGTTGGTCTCGGTGGCGGCGGCGCTCATCCCGTTCCTCGAGAACGACGACGCCAACCGCGCGCTCATGGGCTCCAACATGCAGCGCCAGGCGGTTCCCCTCGTGCGCTCTCAGGCGCCGCTGGTGGGCACCGGCATGGAAGCCGTGGTGGCCCGGGATTCGGGCGCCGCCATCGCCGCCCGCCGGACCGGCATCATCGACCAGGTGGACGCGACCCGTATCGTGATCCGCGCCACGGAGGAGCCCGACCCCTCCAAGTCCGGCGTGGACATCTACCGGCTGATGAAGTTCCAGCGGTCGAACCAGTCCACCTGCATCAACCAGCGGCCGCTGGTGCGGGTCGGCGACGTTGTGCGCAAGGGCGATATCATCGCAGACGGCCCGTCGACCGAGCTGGGTGATCTGGCTCTCGGTCGGAACGTGCTGGTCGCGTTCATGCCGTGGAACGGCTACAATTACGAAGATTCCATTCTGCTCTCGGAGAACATCGTCAAGGACGACGTGTTCACCTCGATCCATCTCGAGGAATTCGAGTGCATGGCCCGTGACACGAAGCTTGGGCCGGAGGAAATCACCCGCGATATTCCCAACGTCTCGGAAGAGGCGCTGAAGAATCTCGACGAAGCGGGCATCGTCTACATCGGCGCCGAGGTGAACGCCGGCGACATCCTGGTGGGCAAGATCACCCCCAAGGGTGAGAGCCCGATGACGCCGGAAGAGAAGCTTCTGCGCGCCATCTTCGGTGAGAAAGCCGCGGATGTGCGCGATACCTCGCTGCGCCTGCCGCCCGGCACCAAGGGCACCATCGTCGAGGTTCGGGTGTTCAACCGCCACGGCGTGGACAAGGACGAACGCGCCCTCGCCATCGAGCGCGAGGAGATCGAGCGTCTCGCCAAGGACCGCGACGACGAGCAGGCGATCCTGGACCGCAACGTCTATGGGCGTCTGATCGAGATCCTCGACGGCAAGGTGGCCATCGCCGGGCCGAAGGGCTTCAAGAAGGACAGTGCGGTCAGCCGCGAGATCCTGCAGGAGTTCCCGCGCTCGCAGTGGTGGCTGTTCGCGGTGGCGGACGATGCCATCATGAGCGAGCTGGAGGCGATCCGCGCCCAATACGACGAATCGAAGAAGCGGCTCGAGCAGCGCTTCCTCGACAAGGTCGAGAAGCTGCAGCGCGGCGATGAACTGCCTCCGGGCGTGATGAAGATGGTGAAGGTCTTCGTCGCGGTGAAGCGCAAGATCCAGCCGGGCGACAAGATGGCCGGCCGTCACGGCAACAAGGGCGTGGTGTCTCGCATCGTTCCGGTGGAGGACATGCCGTTCCTTGCGGACGGCACCAACGTGGACATCGTGCTGAACCCGTTGGGCGTGCCCTCGCGCATGAACGTCGGTCAGATCCTGGAGACCCACCTTGGCTGGGCCTGCGCCGGTCTGGGGAAACAGGTGGCGGCTGCGGTCGACGCCTATTATGCCCAGAACGACCTGAAGCCGCTCCGCGGGCGCCTGGAAACCATCTACGGCAAGCCGGAGATCGACCAGCTCAAGGACGAGGACCTTCCGGAGCTGGGCGAGAACCTGCGCAAGGGCGTGCCGATCGCGACCCCGGTCTTCGATGGGGCCCACGAGGACGACATCGAGCGGCAGCTCGAGATGGCCGGGCTCGATCCGTCGGGCCAGTCGACGCTGTACGACGGCCGGACCGGCGAGCCCTTCGACCGGAAGGTCACCGTTGGTTACATCTACATGCTGAAGCTGCACCATCTCGTGGATGACAAGATCCACGCGCGGTCCATCGGTCCGTACTCGCTGGTCACCCAGCAGCCGTTGGGCGGCAAGGCGCAGTTCGGCGGCCAGCGCTTCGGCGAAATGGAGGTGTGGGCGCTCGAAGCCTACGGCGCCGCCTACACGCTGCAGGAGATGCTGACCGTGAAGTCGGACGACGTGGCCGGGCGCACCAAGGTCTACGAGGCCATCGTGCGCGGCGAGGACACGTTCGAGAGCGGCATTCCGGAGAGCTTCAACGTGCTCGTGAAGGAAATGCGCTCGCTCGGCCTCAATGTGGACCTCGAGAACAGCTAAGGGGCTCGCAACCCTTTCCGCGTGATGCGGACAGCCGCCCCGGCGCCATCGCCGGAGCGGCGCAATGGATTAGCCGCCCACCCCGTCTGGGAGCAGCATATGAACCAGGAAGTCCTGAACGTCTTCAACCCGACCGTTCCGGCCCCGAGCTTCAATCAGATCCGTATTTCGATTGCGAGCCCGGAGAAGATCAAGTCCTGGTCCTACGGCGAGATCAAGAAGCCGGAGACCATCAACTACCGCACGTTCAAGCCCGAGCGTGACGGCTTGTTCTGCGCGCGCATCTTCGGTCCCATCAAGGACTACGAGTGCCTGTGCGGCAAGTACAAGCGCATGAAGTACAAGGGCATCATCTGCGAGAAGTGCGGCGTGGAAGTCACGCTCTCGCGGGTGCGGCGCGAGCGCATGGGCCATATCGAGCTCGCAGCTCCCGTGGCGCATATCTGGTTCCTGAAGTCGCTGCCGAGCCGCATCGGCCTGCTGCTCGACATGACCCTGAAGGACCTCGAGCGGATCCTGTACTTCGAATACTTCGTCGTGATCGAGCCCGGCACGACCAAGCTGAAGTACCGCCAGCTGCTCTCCGAGGAAGAGTATCTGCGCGCCCAGGACGAATATGGTGAAAGCAATTTCACCGCCATGATCGGCGCCGAGGCGATCCGGGAGCTGCTGCGCTCCATGGACCTCGAAAAGATCGCGGCCGACCTGCGGGTGGAAATCCAGCAGGCCACCACCGAGCTGAAGCCCAAGAAGCTCGCCAAGCGCCTCAAGATCGTCGAAGCGTTCCAATTGTCGGGCAACAAGCCGGAGTGGATGATTCTCACCCACGTTCCGGTGATCCCGCCGGACCTGCGCCCGCTGGTGCCGCTCGACGGCGGGCGGTTCGCGACGTCGGATCTGAACGATCTCTATCGCCGCGTCATCAACCGCAACAATCGTCTGAAGCGGCTGATCGAGCTGCGCGCGCCCGACATCATCATCCGCAACGAGAAGCGCATGCTTCAGGAAGCGGTGGATGCGCTGTTCGACAACGGCCGGCGCGGCCGGGTCATCACCGGCGCCAACAAGCGGCCGCTGAAGTCCCTCGCCGACATGCTGAAGGGCAAGCAGGGCCGGTTCCGCCAGAACCTGCTCGGCAAGCGCGTGGACTATTCCGGCCGGTCGGTGATCGTGGTGGGTCCCGAGCTGAAGCTGCACCAGTGCGGCCTGCCCAAGAAGATGGCGCTGGAGCTGTTCAAGCCGTTCATTTATTCGCGGCTGGACGCGAAGGGCCATTCGGCGACCGTCAAGCAGGCGAAGAAGCTGGTGGAAAAGGAGCGTCCCGAGGTTTGGGATATCCTGGACGAGGTCATCCGCGAGCATCCGGTGATGCTGAACCGCGCGCCGACCCTTCACCGCCTGGGCATCCAGGCGTTCGAGCCGGTGCTGATCGAAGGCAAGGCGATCCAGCTTCATCCGCTGGTCTGCTCAGCCTTCAATGCCGACTTCGACGGCGACCAGATGGCCGTGCACGTCCCGCTTTCGCTGGAAGCCCAGCTGGAAGCGCGCGTGCTGATGATGTCCACCAACAACATCCTGCACCCGGCGAACGGGCAGCCGATCATCGTGCCGTCGCAGGACATCGTGCTCGGGCTCTATTATCTCTCGCTGATGCGTGAGAACGAGCCCGGCGAGGGCATGATGTTCGCCAACATGAGCGAGATCGACCATGCGCTGAACGCCAAGGCGATCACGCTGCATACCAAGATCCGCGGGCGCTACATCGGCCTCAATGCGGAGGGCCAGGAATATTCCAAGATCTATGAGACCACGCCCGGTCGCATGAAGATCGGCGAGTTCCTGCCCAAGCATCGGAAGATCTCCTTCGACGTCGTCAACAAGGCGATGACGAAGAAAGAGATTTCGAACATGATCGATACCGTCTACCGCCACTGCGGCCAGAAGGAATCGGTGATCTTCTGCGACAAGATCATGTCGCTCGGCTTCTACAACGCCTTCCGTGCCGGCATCTCGTTCGGCAAGGACGACATGGTGGTGCCGAAGAAGAAGTGGGAGCTGGTGGAAGAAGCGCGTGCTCTGACCAAGGAGTACGAGCAGCAGTACAACGACGGTCTCATCACGCAGGGTGAGAAGTACAACAAGGTCGTGGACTGCTGGGGCAAGTGCACGGATCGCATCGCCGAAGAGATGATGAAGGAAATCTCGTCGGTGAAGAGGGATCCGGAGACCGGCCGCGAGAAGCCCATCAACTCCATTTACATGATGAGCCACTCCGGCGCCCGTGGGTCGCCCACCCAGATGCGTCAGCTCGCCGCCATGCGCGGCCTGATGGCGAAGCCCTCCGGCGAGATCATCGAGACCCCGATCATCTCGAACTTCAAGGAAGGTCTGACCGTGATGGAGTACTTCAACTCCACCCACGGTGCCCGTAAGGGCCTTGCCGACACGGCTTTGAAGACCGCGAACTCCGGTTACCTCACCCGCCGCCTGGTGGACGTGGCGCAGGATTCCATCATCACCGAGCGCGATTGCGGCTCGGACAAGGGAATCCACATGCGCGCCATCCTCGACGCGGGCCAGGTGGTGGCCTCGCTCGCGTCGCGGGTGCTCGGCCGCACGGCGGCGGAGGACATCGTGGAGCCGGCGACAGGCACGATCATCGTGCCTAAGGGCGTGATGATCGAGGAACCCGACGTCGAACGCATCAACAAGTCGGGCATCCAGGAAATCAAGATCCGGTCGGTGCTCACCTGCGAGACGCGCAACGGCGTGTGCGGCACCTGCTATGGGCGCGACCTTGCCCGAGGCACGCCCGTCAACATGGGTGAGGCGGTGGGCGTTATCGCCGCCCAGTCGATCGGCGAGCCGGGCACCCAGCTCACCATGCGCACGTTCCACATCGGCGGCGCGGCCACCCTGGCGGACTCGTCGTTCGTGGAATCGAACTTCGAGGGCACGGTCCGGATCCGCAACCGCAACGTGGCGCGGAACTCGGACGGCGATCTGGTGGTGATGGGCCGCAACCTTGCCGTGGTGATCGTCGATCACGACGGCACTGAGCGCGCGGTCAACCGCGTCCAGTACGGCGCCCGCCTCAAGGTGGACGAGGGCGACACCATCAAGCGCGGCCAGCGCATCGCCGAGTGGGACCCCTATACCCGTCCGATCTTGACCGAGATCGACGGCACGGTGGCCTTCGAGGATCTGATGGAAGGCTCGTCCATGAACGAGTCGGTCGACGAGTCGACCGGCATCGCCAAGCGCGTCGTCACCGACAGCCGCGCCGGCCGTGGGCCGGAGCTGCGCCCGGCGATCCTCATCAAGGGGCCGGACGGCAAGGTGTCCAAGCTGGCGCGCGGCGGCGACGCCCGCTACGCTTTGCCGGTGGAGGCCATCATCTCGGTGGACCCGAACCAGCACATCAAGGCCGGTGACGCGGTCGCCCGCGTGCCCATGGAAAGTGCCAAGACGCGTGACATCACGGGCGGTCTGCCGCGCGTGGCGGAGCTGTTCGAGGCGCGGCGCCCGAAGGACGCGGCGATCATCGCCGAGATCTCCGGCACCATCCGCTTCGGTCGCGACTACAAGAACAAGCGTCGTCTCTCCATTGAGCCGACGGACGGTGGGGATCCGGTGGAATACCTGATCCCGAAGGGCAAGCACATCCATCTCCAGGACGGCGACGTGGTGGAGAAGGGCGACTTCATCGTGGACGGCAATCCGGCGCCGCACGACATCCTGGCGATCAAGGGCGTGGAAGAGCTCGCGGCCTTCCTCGTGAACGAGATCCAGGAGGTCTACCGGCTCCAGGGCGTGAGCATCAATGACAAGCACATTGAGGTGATCGTCCGGAATATGCTGCAGAAGGTGGAGATCGACGATTCCGGGGAGACCGACTTCCTGGACGGCGAGCAGGTCGACCGCATCGAGTTCATCGAGGCGAACGAAAAGGCGGCCGAAGAGGGCAAGAAGCAGGCGACCGGTCATCCGGTGCTGCTCGGCATCACCAAGGCGTCGTTGCAGACCCGCTCCTTCTTCTCGGCGGCGTCCTTCCAGGAAACCACCCGCGTCCTCACGGAAGCGGCGGTCAACGGCAAGGTGGACCCGCTGGAAGGCCTCAAGGAGAACGTCATTGTCGGCCGGTTGATCCCGGCGGGCACCGGGGCGCAGATGAATAAGCTGCGCGCCGTGGCGAACTCCCGCGACGACCTCATCGTGGCGACCCGCGACGAGCAGACGGAAGCGCCGGTGGCGCTGGTGACCGGCCCGGCCGAGGCGGTTCCGCCCGCCGAGTGAAGCCGCTGGTGCGAATAAAAAGGGCCGCCTTCGGGCGGCCCTTTTTGTTTGGGCCGGAGCTGGTCGGTGGCGTCGCTGGCGACGCTCGTGATGGTGTGCGTTCGCCGCTCGCGGCAGCCGCGCGGCACCCGGTCTCGATGATCGGCTAGAGGCGCGCGCCGCCCGCGTGATGGGGCCGGGTTGGCGTCGTCAGAGCATCGCCGCGACGGGGCCGCGGCGATGCTCGGAGATGGGTGATTAAGCTGTCGCCGTCATAATCGCCGACATGATTCGTCCGCGGAGCCACCCGCCATGACTGACCCGACCTGCCGCCGGCCACGCCTCCTCGCGCGGCGCGACATTCTCAAGCTGGGCGCTGCCGCCGTCGGCGGCGTCGCGCTCGGCATGCTGGCGCCGGCCTTCGCTGCGGATGATCCTGAAAGTGCGACGATCGCCGGGCTGAAGCCGGGGGAATATGTCTGGTATCCCGACCGCGCGCCGGAAGGGTTCGTCGCGGTCGTGGTGAACCTCTCCGATCAGCGGGCCTTTGTCTATCGCAACGGGGTCCGCATCGGCGTGTCCACGGCCTCCACGGGCCGCGCGGGGCATGACACCCCCACGGGGGTGTTCACTATCCTCGGCAAGGATGCCGACCACCATTCCTCGCTTTATAACGAGGCGTCCATGCCGTTCACGGAACGGCTCACCTGGTCCGGGGTGGCGCTGCATGCGGGCGGGTTGCCGGGCTATCCCTCGTCCCATGGTTGCGTGCATCTGCCGCTGACCTTCGCCAAGCTGTTGTTTTCGGCCACGCACATCGGCACGCCCGTCATCATTGCCGACAGCCATACGGCGCCGCAGAGCGTGCTTCATCCCGGCCTCATCATGAGCGAGGGGCTGGAGCAGCAGTTGGCGGTGGACGCCACCGGGTCCGGCGCGCCTGAGGATATGGCGGGCGCCGGCGCCGCCGTGTCCATGGTGGCGAGCGCGGCGGACCGGTCGCTCACCGTGCTGCAAGGCGCGCAGGCGGTGATTCAGGGACCGATCAGCATCGCAAATCCGTCGGCGGCGCTCGGCAACGTGGTTTATGTGCTGGCGAGCGCAAGCGGAACGCCGCGCTGGACCGCCATTTCCTACGAGGGCGGGACGGCGCCGGCGGGAGCGGCGCAGCAGGCGCTGGCGCGGATCACGGTGGACCCGTCGATCAATCGGCAGGTGGCGGCGCTGGTGAAGCCGGGCGCGACCTTGTTCGTCACCGATCTGCCGGCCCATCCGGCCACCCGCAGCGATGGCGGCTTGGTCATCCTGACCCACAAGGTGGTGAGCTGATGGGCCGGCGCGCGGCGCGCGCGGCACTGCTCGCGGGGCTCGTGGTTTCGGGGGCGGCGCAGGCGCAGCAGGCGGTGCCGGCCAAGGAATTGTTTGGCCGCGCGCGGACGCCGGCGGCCCAATTCGCGCCCGAGGCCATCGGCTTCTATTCCAAAGGCTGCCTTGCGGGCGCCGAAGAACTGCCGGTCACCGGTCCGGAGGCGAACGGCCCGCTGTGGCAGGTGATGCGCCTGTCGCGGAACCGGAACTTCGGCCATCCGGTGCTGGTGGCGTTTCTGGAGCGGTTCGCGCAGAGGGTGACGGAGGTGTCATCCTGGCGTGGCATTCTGGTCGGCGACATGTCGCAGCCAAGGGGGGGACCCATGCTGACGGGCCATGCGTCCCATCAGGTGGGGCTGGATGCGGATATCTGGCTCACGCCCAGCCCTGGGCGCATGCTCTCGCGCGAGGAGCGGGAAAATATCTCGGCGTCCATGATGGTCCGCAAGGACCGGCGCGACATCGATCCGGCAAACTGGCGTCCTGACCATTGAAAGGTGGTCCGCGCCGCCGCGGCTGATCCGCAGGTGGAGCGGATTTTCGTGAATGCGGCCATCAAGAAGGCGCTGTGCCGCGAGGCCCAGGGCGATCGCTCCTGGCTCGCTAAGGTGCGCCCCTATTGGGGGCACGACTACCATATGCATGTGCGCCTGGGATGTCCGAACGGCAGCGCCGAATGCAAGGGGCAGGAGCGGCCGGAGAGCGGCGAGGGCTGCGGCGCCGAGCTCGAGTGGTGGTTCTCCGACGAGGTGCTGCACCCCAAGCCCGACACCGAGCCGGCCAAGCCCAAGCCCCCTATGACCCTTGCGGACCTACCCCCCGCCTGTGCGACGGTGCTCGGCGGAAAATAAGCGAAGCGGAGGACCATATGACGGATCTCGCCGACCTCTTTCCGGGCTTTGATTCCCATTACGTGGACACCAAGGCGGGGCGCATCTTCCTGCGGTGGGGCGGAAAGGGCCCGCCGCTGCTGCTGCTCCACGGCTTTCCCGAGAGCCACGCCATGTGGCACGAGGTGGCGCCGAAGCTGAGCGAGAGCTTCACCCTGGTGATGCCGGACCTGCCGGGCTATGGCTGGAGCGCGGCGCCGGAGCCGGGCGAGGATCTTTTCCCCTACACCAAGCGCGCCATGGCCGCCGCCATGGTGGAGGTGATGGAGCATCTGGGCTTTTCGCATTTCAACCTGATGGGCCACGATCGCGGGGCGCGGGTGGGCTACCGGCTCGGGCTGGACAACCCCGGACGGCTCGACCGGCTGGCGCTGCTCGACATCATCCCCACCTATGTGATGTGGCATAAGATGGACCGGGCGCGGGCGCTCCAAGTCTACCATTGGTCGTTCCTGGCCCAGCCGCATCCCCTGCCGGAAAAGCTCATTGCCGGTCATCCGGCCTTCTTCCTGGATTGGACCATGGCGAGTTGGACCGCCGCCAAGGATCTTTCGGCTTTCGATGCGCGGGCC
This sequence comes from Xanthobacter agilis, assembly GCF_021730435.1. Taxonomy (GTDB): domain Bacteria; phylum Pseudomonadota; class Alphaproteobacteria; order Rhizobiales; family Xanthobacteraceae; genus Xanthobacter; species Xanthobacter agilis. The sequence goes on along the minus strand of NZ_JABWGX010000019.1, from coordinate 92,379 downwards.
ATGGCCTATTACCGGGCCGCCATCTCCTCGCCGGACCGGGCCATGGCCATGTGCGCCGACTACCGGGCCGGCGCCACGTTTGATCTCGCCCATGACGAGGCGGATCTCGCCGCCGGGCGTACCCTGTCGTGCCCGGTGTTCCTGGCCTGGGGCGAAGCCGGCATTCCGAGCCGTGGGATCAGCCCGCTCGACGCCTGGCGCGCGCTGGCCCCCGACATCACCGGGACGGCGGTGCCCGGCGGCCATTTCCTGTGTGAGGAGGCGCCGCGGCCGACCCTGGACGCGGTGCTGCCGTTCCTGCTGGGCGACGCCTGAAAAGTTGTGGCGCCGGGTGCTTAAGTTGCTCGCCATCAATGCACCCGGCGGCCACCGACGTGATGACTGGGCTCCTGTACCGCCGTGCCCCCGTGAGAGTCCCTCGCCGCTCTTCCCGCCCGATCTCCCCGCAAACGCCTCGAAAAGGATCCCCCCATGGCCATCGGTGATGCGCTGAACGTTCGCGCCCGTGCTCCCCTGCGCCTGGGGCTGGCCGGCGGCGGCACCGATCTGTCGCCTTATTGCGATGAGTTCGGCGGCAATGTGCTCAACGCCACCATCGACCGCTTCGCTTATGCCCACGTGCGCACCAACCGCATCGGTGCCCTGGTGCTGCGGGCGCGCGACGTGGACACCGAGGAGGTGCTGGAACCGCGCGTGGACCATTCCATTCATGAGGGTCTGGTGCTGCATCGCGCGGTCTATTCCCACATGATGAGGACCTATTGCGACGGCGTGGCGGTGCCGCTCACCATCTCCACCACCATCGACGTGCCGGCCGGCTCGGGCCTCGGGGCGTCCTCGGCGCTGGTGGTGGCGCTGATCGAGGCGTTCCGCTCGGCGCTGCAGCTGCCGCTCGGGCCCTATGAGGTGGCGCGGCTCGCCTTCGAGATCGAGCGCGTGCACATCGGCCTTGCGGGGGGGCGGCAGGACCAGTATTCGGCGGCGTTCGGAGGGCTCAATTTCATCGAGTTCCTGCCGGGCGACCGGGCCATCGTCAATCCGCTGCGGATCCGGCGCGAATATCTCAATGAGTTCGAGGCTTCCCTCGTCATCTGCTTCTCCGGCCAGTCGCGGCAATCGGAAAACATCATCAAGCAGCAGGTGGCGGGGCTGAAGCAGCTCGACGCCAAGACCGTCGAGAACATGCATAAGCTGAAGCAGGATGCCATCGAGATGAAGCTCGCCCTGCTGAAGGGCGACATTCGCGGTACGGCGGAGATTCTGGGGCGGTCCTGGACCGCCAAGAAGGCGACCGCGGCCGGCGTCGCCACCGAGGCGGTGGATCGGCTCTACAACGAGGCCATGGCGGCGGACGCCTGGGCGGGCAAGGTATCGGGCGCCGGCGGCGGCGGCTTCCTCATGTTCCTGACCGATCCGGAGAACGTCTATCGCCTGAAGCAGGTGCTGAACGCGGCGGGCGGGCAGGCGAGTTCGGTGAAGTTCACGTTCGACGGCGCCGAAGGATGGCCCATCTGCGCCTGATCGGGCGCGACGCGGGCGCGGGCGATGGCGCCGCGCGCCATCACGGACAGGCAGGGGGGAGCTGGCGGTGGTGAAGCAATGTGTGATTTTGCTCGGCGGGCTTGGCACGCGGCTCGGCGCGCTCACCGCCGACACGCCGAAGCCGTTGCTGCCGGTGGGCGATATTCCGTTCGTGGAAGTGCTCATCGCCGAGGCGCGCCGGCGCGGTTTCACCCGCTTCCTGCTGCTGGCCGGGCACCGGGCCGAGGTGGTCGCCGATTATATCGACCGCACCGACGTGCGCGGCCGGTTCGACGCCCGCGTGGAGATCTGCGTCGAGCCGACGCCGCTCGGCACCGGCGGGGCCCTGGTGAATGCCCTGCCACGGCTTGAAGAGACCTTCCTGCTGCTCAATGGCGACACCTGGTTCGACTTCAATTGGCTGGACCTTGCCGCCCAGACCCTCGCCCACGACAGCGATGTGGGCATGTCGCTGCGGCTGGTGGAGAAGCCGGATCGCTACGAGACCATCGTGCTGGAAGGCGCGCGCATCGCCGCCTTCCGTCCGCGCGGGGCGGGGCTCGACACCGCGCTCATCAATGGCGGAGTCTATGTGATGCGCCGGCGCGCCATCGAGACCCTGGCCTGTCCCTCGTCGGTGGAAAGCGACCTGCTGCCGCGCCTGGTGGCCGAGGGCAAGGCGACCGGCATCGCCTATCCGGGCTTCTTCATCGACATCGGCATTCCCGAGACCTATGCGGATGCGCAAGTGTCGGTGCCGGCCCGGCGGCGGCGTCCGGCGGTGTTCCTCGACCGCGACGGGGTGCTCAACGTGGATACGGGCTATCCCCATCGGCCCGAAGACATCACCTGGGTTCCGGGCGCGAAGGCGGCGGTGAAGCGCTTCAACGACATCGGCTTCTATACCTTCGTGGTGACCAACCAGGCTGGCGTTGCCCGCGGCTATTATGCGGAGGCGGACATTGCCGCCCTCCATGCCTGGATGGGGGAGGAATTGCGCGCGGTGGGCGCCTCCATCGACGATTGGCGTTATTGCCCGTTCCATCCCGAGGGCTCGGTGGCGCGCTACACCGGCGCCCATCCCTGGCGCAAGCCCGCGCCCGGCATGCTGCTCGACCTCCTGGCCCACTGGCCGGTGGACGTGAAGGAGAGCCTGTTGATCGGTGACAAGGCGTCCGATCTTCAGGCGGCCACCGGCGCCGGGGTCGAGGGGCACCTGTTCACCGGCGGCGATCTCATCACCTTCGTGGAGGGGCTGCACCCCGTGGCCGCCCGCCAACCCGCCAACCGCTGAGACCTCGACGATGTCGCCGCACAGCCTTTCGCCCGCCGTCCAGGGCCTCACGGACATTTCCGACGACGCCCGCCACTGGCTGCTCGATGTCGCCGCGCCGCTCTGGTCCACCCAGGGGCGGCTTGCAAAGGGCCTGTTCGCCGAGCGCCTCACCCGCGCCGGTGTGGCGGACGAGGCGCCCCGGCGCCTGTTCGTTCAGGCGCGCCACACCTATTCCTTCTGCGAGATCGGGCGGCTGGGCTGGGCGGGGGACTGGCGCGGCCTCGCCAACGCCACGGTGGATTATCTCCTCGCCCATGGTCGGCGGGCGGATGGCCTCTTCATCCATGCCTTCACCACCGACGGCGCGGTGCTGGACGCCCGGGCCGATCTCTATGATCAGGCCTTCATGCTGTTCTGCCTGGGCCATGCCTCCAAGGCCCTCGGTCGGCCGGAGCTTCTGGACGCGGCCGATGCCCATATCGCCGTGCTGGAGAGGGACCGTGCCCATCCGGCCGGCGGTTTCGTGGAGACGGACATGCCCCGCCCGTTCCGCCACCAGAACCCGCACATGCATTTCTTCGAGGCGTTCTCGGCCCTCTATGGGGTGAGCGGGCGTTCCGAATGGAAGGCGCGCGCGGAGGCCATGGCGCGGCTTTGCCGCGACCGTTTCATGGATGCGGCGACCGGCGCGCTGGTGGAATACTTCACTGAGGATCTTCGGCCCGCGCCCGGCCTCGACGGCACCTTGGTGGAACCGGGCCATTGCTTCGAGTGGGCGTGGCTGTTCGAGGGGCTGGTGCCCTGGGGCTGGCCGGGGGACGTGATGTCCGACCGGCTGACCGCCTTCGGCCGCGCCCATGGCATCGATCCCGTGCGCGGCATTGCCATCAACGAGGTCACCACCGCCGGCGTGGTGCACAAGGCCACCGCCCGCCTGTGGCCGCAGACCGAGCGCCTGAAGGTGGCGCTCGCCCGCCTGCGGCGGCTTGGAACCGCCGCCGAGGCGGAGGAGGCACGCCGCGCCTATGCGGGGCTGAAGCTCTATCTGGATATGCCGGTGCCCGGCACCTGGCAGGATGTGTCCAACCCCGACGGCACCTGGGTCGACATGCCCGCGCCCGGCTCCTCGCTCTACCACATCACCTGCGCGCTGGCGGAATTGATCGACACGGTGGAGGGGCGGCGCTGAGCCGCGGCGGGGTCCTGCCTCATGCCGTCGCGACGAAGGCGACGTCGCGCCCGTAGAAGCGGGATGCGATGCGCGAGGCGAGGGTGGGGTCTCCGGTCGTGAGAAAGGTGCGCTGGCCACCGCTGGGGAAGGAAAACTCCCGGTGCCGGTCGAGATAGGCCACAAGGCTGCGGGCGGTCACCTCGGGCTGGGACAGAATGCGGGTGGCGGCGGGCAGGGCCTTGCGGAACAAGGGCTCGATCAGCGGATAATGGGTGCAGCCGAGAATGCAGACATCGGGTGAGCGGCCGTGCATCTGCTGCTCCAGCCGGGCCACATAACCGCCCACCGCCGCCTCGACCTTCGACGTGGCCGCGTCGTCCTCGATCAGGGGCACGAGATCGGGGCAGGCCTGCTGCCAGACCTCCACATGGGCCGCGCGCTTGTGAATTTCCCCGGCGAACGCGCCGCTTTCCACCGTTTGCCGGGTGGCGAAGACACCGACGGCGACGGGGGCGGCGGTCTGTGGGCGCGCGACGGGGGTCTGGTCCGCGACCCACCGCATCCCCGTCACCTCTTCCACCACCGGAACGATGACGCCGAGCACGCGCCGGCCGGGATAGGCCGTGGGAAGCCAGGTGTGCTGGAGGCGCCGCAGGGCGCGCGCCGCCGCCGTGTTGCAGGCCAGGATGACCAGCGAACAGTCGTTCTGGAACAGCCGCTCCACGCTGCGCAGGGTCAGCGCGTAGATGTCTTCCGCCGACCGGTCGCCATAGGGGGCATTCGCGTGGTCGCCGAGATAGATGAAGTTTTCCTTCGGCAGCGCCCGGTCGAGGGCGCGCATGACCGTGAGCCCGCCGCTGCCGGAATCGAAGATCCCGATGTTCATGCTCAAAACACCGATGGACCAGCCATGCCCTTGGTGACGGTGAGCACCATGATGCGGAAGTCCAGCCAGATCGACCAGTTCTCGATGTAATAGAGGTCGAGGGCGAGGCGCCGCTCGGCCTTCTCCACCGAGAGCACGGGGCCGCGCGAGCCGTTGATCTGCGCCCAGCCGGTGATGCCCGGCTTCACCCGGTAGCGCGACACATAATGCTGGATCGCCTCATACACCACATTGGGCGACACCAGCATGTTGGGCACATGGGGGCGCGGCCCCACCACCGACATGTCGCCCTTCAGCACGTTGAGCAACTGCGGCAGCTCGTCGATGGAGGTGGAGCGCAGGAAGCGGCCGATGCGGGTGATGCGCGGGCTGTCGCGGCGGGTGCCGGCGGAACCGTCGTCATTGGGATCGACCGTCATGGTGCGCAGCTTGAAGACGTCGAACACCTTGTTGTTGCGCCCGACACGCGGCTGCTTGAACAGCACCGGGCCCGGCGATTCGAGCTTGATGGCGATGGCCGCCGCCAACAGGATCGGCGAGGTGAGGATGAGGCCGATGGAGGCGACCACATAATCCTCCACCGCCTTCAATAGCCCCAGCGAGCCCTTGAACGGCTGCTGCTGCACCTGGAGCGCGGGCTCGCCGGCGAGCATGGTCAGGTGGGCGTAATTGAGCGAAAAGGAGTGGGGATCAAGCTCCACCACCACGTCGGTGGCGATCTGGTGCAGTTCGCCCACCAGCGCGCTGATGGCCGCGGGGTCCGTCCACGACTTGGTGATGACCACCATGTCCACCTGCGCATTGCGCGCGTAGTCCAGAAGCGCCGCAACGCCGTGCTGCTCGCGGGGATAGGGTTTGCCGGTCACGGGCGAGACCGGATGGCCGGTGTCGAGCGTGGACTGCGGCTCGTCGGTGAACAGGCCGACGAAGGACAGCAGGCCGCCCGCGCCCTCTTCCTGCTCATAGCGATCCACCAGATCGCGGGCCCGGGTCCGCTCGCCGAGCACCACCACGTTGCGCCGCAGGACCGCGTGGCGTTTCACCTGGATCATCCCCAGGCGCACCAGCACCAGGCGGCCGAACAGCAGGGCGATGATGGTGGTCACGCCCCAGCCCACCAGGACCTTCAGATTGGTGTAGCCGGGCGGGATCATGGCATAATAACACACGCCCACGACCACACCGGCCGGAATGCCGCCGAAGATGACGTGTCCGACTTGCCGGCGCACTCGCGAGTAATGTTCCACTCGATACGCCCGGCCGAATTGAAGTATCTGCACGAAGCTGAAGATGCCGATGATCCAGAGGATGCCGATCTGGCTCCAGGACAAGAAATTCCAGTGCAGATGGGCGACCACCGCCGCCAGCAGCGCCATGATGATATCGCAGACGATGACAAGGCGATTGATAAGGCCGTGGGTCCAACGAGTCATGGTGCCGCATTCCCGCCCGCCCGGTCCTTGAAGCGACCCGGCGTCAGCCTCACCTTCTCCTGAATCGCGGCTTGACCGTCAAGGGTACCTGACCCCGCATCTTAAGCTTTGATTAACGCAGCAAAGCTCACGAACTGTGACCCAATCCAACAGCTTGCGTCACGCGGCCGGGGGGCGGGCCGCGGGCTGGCGCGGCGCCCGGCATTTTCGGCTTGCCGCGGGCGCGCCGCAGCCTAAACTGAAAGCTTTCCAGATGATGTTTTTCGCTCTTTCAATGGATATTTCACCATGTACAACAAGCGCCTCGAAGCATTGCGCAGCAATCCGGGCGGGGATTGGCGCCCGGCCGATCTCGAAATCACCGCGTCCCAATATGCGATGAAATTTCGCAAGGTTACGGGCACCCATGTGGTGTTCACCCACCCTTCCGTGCCCAATTGCGTGGCCGTGCCCATGAAGCAGAAGATCCGCGCGCCCCATGTGCGGGCGTTCGTGGAGATGGTCGACCTCATGGACGGGATCGACCAATGACCGACGTCGCGGCCTATCCTCATGAGCTGAAGCCCATCGCCGCCGAGGACGGTGGCGGCTTCGTTGCGAGCTTTCCCGACATTCCCGGCTGCCTTGGTGTCGGTGATACGCCAGAAGCGGCGCTCACCGACGGGCGGCAGGCCCTGTTCGCCTGCATCGACGCCCTGAAGGCCTCCGACCGCACGCCCCCGGAGCCCTCCGGGGGCTGAGAGCGGCCGCTCACCGCGCGCCGGGCGGACGGCGTTGCGCCTGTTCCTCCAGCCAGGTGGAGACGGTGTCCAGCAGCCGGATGGCGGCCGGCAACTGGGCGTGGGCCTCCACCTGGGCCGGTGTCCGCGGCTCCAGGGTGCGCCACCATTCGATGAAATGGGAGATCAGCGCCCGCGCCGGGATCTGGTCGAAGGCGAGACCGGGGAAGGCGGTGAAGCCGAACGCGGTCTCCACGTCCCGCAGGCGGCCCGACACATAGGCCCGATCTTCGTCCGCGAACGGAAAGGGACGCTCCGGCGCGCGGCGCACCATGCGCACTTCGCTGAGTTCTGGAATGTAGTCGCGCTGGGTCACGGATGCCTCTTGGTGGGTCTTTCGCGGGCCGCGTTTGGGGTCCGGGGCTGGGTTTGAACGGCACCGCCCGCTTCGGCCGCATTCTTGCACGTTTGGTGCCATGGACCACGCAAACGACAATCCTGTCGGCCCCGCGCCGCCCGTTCCGGATGCTTTCGCCCCGGCCGGGGAGGGTCACGCCGAGCCCACCGCCATCCATACGGTGCCGGCGCAGCTTGGCGTCTCGGGCTTCCGCCTGCTGCTGCTGCGGGAGTTCCGGGGCGAAGGTCCACCCGGCTTCGCACTGATCGACCAGCACCTGTTGCGCGCGCCGCACCGGCTCCACCGGCACGGTGTCTCGTTCGCGCTCACCTTTCGTCCGGAGGTGATGGCGGGCCTCGCCGAAGCCATCGGCCGCCTGTCGATGCGCGAGGGGGTGGGGCCGGCGGTGCGCAACCCGCGCTGGCCGGCGTTCGGCTGGTGGCGCACGCCGCGCACCTGGGCCGACGGCACCGACACCGTCGAATGGTTCGCCGATGTCCATTTTGCGGACGCGGCCGCCTGGGTCCTGTTCCGCACCCAATTCGCGGGGGGCCTCGCCGGACGGCCGCCCGCGCCCCGTCTTGCCGGAGAGCTGCCATGAAGGCCTTGACCGTCGCCTGTCCCCATTGTCATGCGCGCATTCCGCAGGCTCCGGGTGTGGAGTTGAAAAGCGCCCGCTGCGGGGCCTGTGGCGAGGCCCTTTTCGCGGGCCAGCCGATGCATCTGTCCACCGCCGGCTTCGATGCCCATACGGCCGAGGGCGGGCTGCCCCTGCTCATTGATTTCTGGGCCGATTGGTGCGGCCCCTGCCGCAGCATGGCGCCGGTGTTCGAGAGCCTGGCGGCCGAGTTCGAGCCCCATGTGCGCTTCGCCAAGGTGGATACCGACGCCGAGAGCGCGCTTGCCACCTATTTCCGCATCCAGACCGTTCCCACCTTGAGCCTCATCCACCATCGGCGGGAGGTGGCGCGGGTGTCGGGCGTTCTGTTCGCCGGCGACCTGCGCCGCTGGATCTGGAGCGCCCTGTCCGAGGCGGAGGAGACCGCGACGGCGGTGTCTTGAGCCGGACTGTCCTTGTTCATTGCCTCAATTGGGAGTTTCGCCGTGACCACCCTTGCCGAGACCCGCGCCATTCTCACGCAAGCCGAGTTCGCCTATCCGGTGGAGACCGTGTGGCGGGCCATGACCGATTCCGAGTGGCTCGCCGTATGGTTCTTTCCCAACGACATCCAGCCGGTGCTGCAACACAGGTTCACCATCTGGAGCCGGCCGGTGGAGCGCTGGGACGGCGAGTTCCAATGCCAGGTGACCGAGGTGGTGCCGGAGGCGCTGCTGAAATTCACCTGGCGCGGCGGCCATGAGGAGTTGAAGGGCTTCGGCCGTTATATCGACACGGTGGTGACCTGGACCCTCGCCCCCACCGAAACCGGCACCCGCCTGATGTTCTCGCACGAGGGCTTCGCCACCGACGAGGCGTCGAACGGGGTGTTCGAGATCATGTCCAAGGGCTCGGAAAGCGTGCTGCGCGCCCTCGCCAAGCGCCTGCCGGACCTGGTGGAACACGGCGCCTGAACGGACCGGGTTCCAGCCACGGGATACAAAAGGGGCCGCGCCTCGCGACGCGGCCCCCGGTTCCGCCGCCACGCCGGGGGCGTGAGGCGCGCGTGCGCTTATGGACGGCGCGCGCTCATGTGGTGCGGGTTCACGCGGTTCGGGTTTACTTGGTCCGGGTTCACTTGGCCTAGTTCACTTGGCCTAGGTTCACTTGGCCTGGGCCACCAGCGGGCAGCCGCCGTCCGCCAGGGGGCGGAAGGCCTCGTTGGCGGGAATGGTCGCCACCAGCTCGTAGAGGTCCCAGGGGCCCTTCGAATCGGCCGGCTTCTTCACGCGGAACAGATACATGGGATGGGTGGCGCGGCCGTCGATGCGCACTTCGCCCTTGCCGAACAGCGGGTCGTTGATGGGGGTGGCGCGCATCTGCGCCATCACCTTCGGCGCGTCCTTGGTGCCGCTCGCCTTCACCGCGTCGAGATAGTGCATGGCGCTGGAATAGACGCCGGCCTGGGCGCTGGTGGGCATCTTGCCGCCGAACTTTTCGGCAAACCGCTTGGAGAAGGCACGGGTGTCGTCGTTGAGGTCCCAATAGAAGGCTTCGGTCAGCAGCAGCCCCTGCGCCGCCTGAAGCCCCAGCGCCTTCACGTCGCTGGAGAAGATGAGCAGTCCCGCCAGCGACTGGCCGCCCTGGGTGATGCCGAACTCGGAGGCCTGCTTGATGGCGTTGATGAGGTCCGAACCGGCATTGGCAAGGCCGATCACCTTGGCGCCGGACGACTGGGCCTGGAGCAGGAAGGACGAGAAGTCGGTCGCGCTCAAGGGATGCTTCACGCTGCCGGCCACGGTGCCACCGGCCTTCTTCACGGCGGCGGCGGCGTCGCGTTCCAGGGCGGCGCCGAAGGCGTAGTCGGCGACGATGAAGAACCAGGGCGTGCCGCCCTGCTTGGTCAGGGCCGATCCGGTGCCATTGGCGAGAGCCCAGGTGTCATAGGTCCAATGGACCGTGTTGGGCGAGCACTTGGCGCCGGTGAGGTCGGAGGTGCCGCCGCCGGAAACCAGGAAGATCTTGTTCTTCTCGCGGGTGACGTCGTTCACGGCCAGCGCCACCGATGAGGTGGTGGTGTCCATGATGACGTCCACATGGTCCTGATCGTACCATTTGCGGGCGATGGCGGAGCCGACGTCGGGCTTGTTCTGGTGGTCGGCGCCGATGACCTCCACCTTGACGCCCTTGTTCTTGGCCATGAAGTCCTCGGCCGCCATTTGCGCGGCCACCAGCGAGCCGGGGCCCGAGATGTCGGCATAGAGGCCGGACATGTCATTGAGCACCCCCAGCTTGACCGGGATATCCTGCGCCCTGGCGCCGGTCGCGGTGAAGGGCGCGCCAAAGGACGCGCCAAGGGTGAGCATGGCTGCGGCGAGCAGCAGATTGCGTGTCTTCACTGTTTCCTCCCATGTCGGAGCCCGTTCGCGCTCCAGATTTTTTGCAAGCATAGCCGAGTGGATCGGCGGCGCGCGCCCTTTCACGCAAAACTGAGCGACAGGGTGTGAAGAAGTCTCGCCGCGCCGTCCCATCGCGGGCCGGCGTCACGCCATCTTCAGGGTCACGCCCCCATCCACCACCAGATCGAGCCCGGTGACATATTTGGATTCGTCGCTGGCCAGGAACAGGGCCGCGTAAGCCACGTCCCAGGCGGTGCCCATGTGGCCCATGGGCACCTGCGCGTCGCGGGCTTTCCACATGGCCTCCACGTCGCCGCCGGCGTAGCTCCGCGCGAGCCCGGTGGATTTTTCCACCATCGGCGTCTTCATCAGGCCGGGCAGCACGCAGTTCACGCGGATGTTCCGCGCCGCATATTCCACCGCGGTGGTGCGCGAGAGGTGGTTCATGGCCGCCTTGGTCGCGTAATAGGTGGCATAGGGCACGCCGGTGTAGCGGATCGAGGCGATGGACGAGATGTTGACGATGGAGCCGCCGCCCTGGCGCGCCATCACCGGGATGACGTGCTTCATGGCGAGGTAGCAACTCTTCAGATTCACCTGGAACATGCGGTCCCAGACCTCTTCCTGGAGCTCCACCACGCCGCCCACCTCGGCGAGGCCCACATTGTTGTCGAGCACATCGATGCGGCCATAGCGCGAAACGCAGGCCTCGACGAAGGCGGCGATGTCGCCCGGCTTCGACACATCCGCCCGGAACGGCTCGGCCTCGCCCCCCTCGGCGCGGATGAGATTCACCGTTTCTTCCGCTGCGGCAGGGTTCACGTCCACGCAGAACACCTTGGCGCCCTCGCGGGCGAACAGCACGGCGGTTGCCTTGCCGTTGCCCCAGCCCGGCCCCACCGCGCCCGCGCCCACCACCAGCGCGGTCTTGCCCGAAAGCCGCTCTCCCATCGGTTCCTCCCTTGATTCTTCATTGTCCGCCCGCGTGCGGGGCGGTGATTTGTGTGCGCATCCGCGTTGGCGCGCGGCGCTCAGCCTTCGACGGGGTGGTGACGCGCGGTGATCTCCGCCCGCAGCACCGTCTTCAGGATCTTGCCGTAATTGCTCTTCGGCAGCTCGTCGCGCCGCTCGTAGCGCTTGGGGCGCTTGAAGCGGGCGATGGAGGACAGACAATGGGCGTCGAGCGCGGCGTCGGTGACATCCATGTCGGGCGCGGTGACTACATAGGCCACCACATTTTCCCCCCACTCGGGGTCGGGCTCGCCCACCACGCACACCTCGCGCACGGCCGGATGGGTCAATAGCGCCTCTTCCACCTCGCGCGGATAGATGTTGGTACCGCCGGAGATGATGACATCCTTCGAGCGGTCGGTGAGGGTCAGGAAGCCGTCGTCGTCCATGCGGCCGAGGTCGCCGGTGAACAGCCAGCCGTCCCGGATGGCGTCGGCGGTGGCCTTGGGGTTGCGCCAATAGCCCCGCATCACTGTGGGGCCCTTCACCACGATCTCGCCGGTCTCGCCCGGCGGCAGGGTGCGCCCGTCCTGGTCGGCGACGCGCACCTCCACCACGCTTTGCGCCACCCCGACGGAGGCGAGCCGGGCGCGGCCGCGTTCGCTCGCGGTCTCGGCATGGAAGGTGCGGGCGAGGGCGGTGATGGCCATGGGGCTCTCGCCCTGGCCGTAGATCTCGACGAAGCGCTGGCCCATCACCGCGATGGCGTCCTCGAGGTCGGCCAGATACATGGGCGCGCCGCCATAGATGATGGTCTTGATGCCGGCGCCGTTCTCGCCCCGGCGCCGGGCGGCATCGGTCAGTCGGCGCACGATGGTGGGCGCGGCGAAGAAGGTGAGGTTGCCCAAAGCGTGGCCAAGATCCAGCACTTCGTCCGCATCGAAGCCGCCGGAGGCGGGCACCACATGGCGGGCGCCGACCCGCACATGGATGAAATTGTACATGCCCGCCCCATGGGACATGGGCGCGGCATAGACGATGGCGTCCTCCGCGTGGGCCTCATCCACATCCGCGAGATAGGAGAGTGACATGGCGGTGAGGTTGCCGTGGCTCAGCATCACCCCCTTGGGGCGCCCGGTGGTGCCCGAGGTGTAGAACAGCCATGCGAGATCGTCGCTCTCGCAGGCCAGGGGCTCGGGGTCCGGCGGCGAATCATACAGGCGGGTGAAGCCGGGACCGTCCACGTCCACCAGCGGCGGCAGGGCTTCGCTATCCGCCACCGCGTGCAATGCCTCCAGTGTGTGGTCGGCGACGAAGGCGAGGGTGGCCTCGGCATCGGCGAAGATCCAGGCGGCCTCGCGCCCATGCAGCTTGGCGTTCACCGGAACCGCCACCGCGCCAGCCCACCAGATGCCATAGAGGCATTCGAGGTAGCGGGTGCGGTTGGTCATGAACACGCCGACGCGGTCGCCGGGGGCGATGCCGTGATGGTCCCGCAAGGCGCGGGCGATGGCGCCGGCGCGGTGGGCAAAAGTGCGGTAGTCGGCGTCCACGCGGGTGCCGTCGAGCAGGGCGGGCGCATCGGGGCCAAGCTGCGCCCGCGCCAGGAGCCAGCGGGCGATGTTCATGGCCGCCCCCGGACAAAGCGGGCGCAATGGGGGCGACAGCCGGCGCGATGGCCGGACGAGATTGGCGTCATGTTTCCGTCCCTTCGGGGATTTTTCCCCGCCGCGCCGGTGGTCCGGCGTCGCGTCATGGTCGTCCGCTCAGGAAAGCCTTGGTGACAGGTCGGCGGCAATGCGTAGAATTACGCGATCTTCTGTCTCGGAGGGGTGGCGTGGCGTGCGGGGATGACGATCTGGCGGAGGGGTTCCGGAGCGCGCCGGTGGCGCTGGCCCTGTCGCGACATCGCATCATCCAGGCCTGCAACCGGGCCTTCGCCGCCTTGTTCCGCGCCGAGGCCGACGCGCTCGCGGGGCGTTCCCTGGCGCTGATCTATCCCTCCGTCGATGCCTTCGCAGACGTGGTGGAGCATTGGCTCGGGCCGCTGCGCGACGGGGCTGAATTTGCCGACGAGCGCTTCATGAAGCGGGGCGATGGCGATGTCTTCTGGTGCCGGGTGGCGGGGCGCTCGCTGACCCCGGCCGATCCGCTCGCCCGCGCGGTCTGGAGCTTCGCAGAGCTGCCGACGCCGCCGCATCTCGATCAGGCCCTGTCGCGGCGGGAGCGGGACGTGGCCTGCCATGTGGCGCGCGGGCGCACCAGCAAGGAGATCGCCAAGCTCATGGGCCTGTCGCCGCGCACGGTGGAGGGACACCGGCTGCGGCTCATGCGCAAGCTGAAGGTGAGCAACGCCGCCGAATTGAACGTGCGCATGGGCGGCGGTGTCATTTGAGCCATCTGCGCCGTCCTACGGGATAACGGTTGCGCCACCGCCGCATTCTGATCGCGCTCCAGATGGCGAAACGGGGATAAGGGAAACCATGTATCTCGGCGTGATTATTGCGACCATGCTGGTGCTGCCGCTGGCCTCCATCGGTCTGGAACTGGCGTTGCATGGCGGCGCGCTGCTGCCGCTCGCGGGCAAGTGGTTCACCTTCTGGGGGGTGGGCGTGCGCGTCATGCTGGCGGCGGTGAAGCAGATGACGCAGCCGGCTTTCACCGCCGAGATCCTTCAGGTCAGCGATCCGCGCGCGCATATCCTGGTGCGCGAGCTGGGCTTCGCCAATGCGTCCATTGCCCTGATCGCCCTGGCATCGCTGGTGGTGCCGGCCTGGGGGGTGCCGGCAACGCTCGCCGGGGCCGTGTTCCTGGGCCTTGCCGGCATCCAGCACGCGCTGCGGAAGACGCGCAATGGCAAGGAGACCATCGCCATGGTCTCCGATCTCGGCCTTGCCGCGCTGCTTGCGCTGACCCTCCTGGACCGGCTCGCCTGAGCGATCAGGCGTGCACCATGCCGGACACGCCGGCGAAGGCGCCGTCCGCAAGCTCCGCCACCAGCAGCCGGGCGGGGTCCACCGGGCCGGGCAGGGTGACGACGCCGAACGGCACCGGCTTGAAGCCGAACTTGGCATAATAGGGGGCATCGCCCACCAGCACCACGAGCCGGTGTCCCGCCGCCTTGGCCGCCTCCAGCGCCACGTCCATCAGCCGTCCGCCGATGCCCACCGACTGAAACGGCGGCTCCACGGAGAGGGGACCCAGCAGCAGGGCCGGAGTGGTGCCGATCCGCACCTGGGTCAGCCGCACCGAGCCCACCAGCATGGTGCCGACCCGCGCGGTGAAGGACAGGGTCCGCTCATGCGCCGCCTGCTCGCGGATGCGGAAGGCGGTGCGCGCGAACCGTCCGGGGCCGAAGGTGCGCTCGTGCAGCCGGTCCACGGCCGCGTCGTCGTGGGAGGTCTCAATGGCGATGGTGAGGGGAAGTTCGGTCATGATCGTCTTCGGCACTTTCAGGCAGGAACAAGCATCCCGCCCGGACCTCGGCGCGGGGCGGCGCCGAAAGTGCGTCAGGCGGGCAGGGCGGCGCGTGCGCTCCGGCGCACCGCGATCATTCGTCGTCGTTGCTGGCACTTGGCCATGCGCGTCATTTCGACGGTTCCTTATCCTCAACGGCGCGGGCGATAGCATGCCGGTTCGCGCCGGTCCAGGGGGTGAGCCGGCAAATGGATGCCGCCACGCAAACGGCGTTTGCCCCCGCGCCCATGGCCGTGGAGTGCTTGAGCTGCCATGTGACGGCGGGGCCGATGGCACGGTGAGCATGGCCCGACGATGGCCGCACACGCTACAGTGGGGCGGCGCGCAGGCACGGGAGCAATGCGGATGGGTCTTCTCATCGACGGCGTCTGGCACGATCAATGGTATGACACCGCCAAGACCGGCGGGCGCTTCGAGCGGCAGGCTTCGGGCTTCCGCAACTTCATCACCGCCGACGGCGCTCCGGGGCCGAGCGGGGAGGGCGGCTTTCCCGCCGCGGCGGGGCGCTACCATCTTTATGTGTCGCTGGCCTGCCCGTGGGCCCACCGCACCCTCATCATGCGGGCGCTGAAGGGGCTCGACGCCATCATTTCCGTGAGCGTGGTGGACCCCTTCATGGGCGCTGAGGGCTGGACCTTTCCCGCGCCCGATCCGGTGCTCGGCAAGACGCGGCTGCACGAGGTCTATACCGCCGCCGACCCCACCTATTCGGGGCGGGTGACGGTTCCGGTGCTGTGGGACAAGGCGCGCGGCACCATCGTCAGCAACGAATCCGCCGAGATCATCCGCATGTTCAACGCGGCCTTCGGCGCCATGACGCTGGTGAGCGACGATTATTGCCCCGCGCCGCTGCGGGCCGAGATCGACGCCATCAACCAGGTGGTCTATGACGAGGTGAACAACGGCGTGTACAAGGCCGGCTTCGCCACCATCCAGGCCGCCTACGCGGAGGCGGTGGGGGTGCTGTTCCGCCGCCTCGACGCGTTGGAAGACCAGCTCTCGCGCCATCCCTATCTCGTCGGCGACAGGCTGACGGAAGCCGACATCCGCCTGTTCACGACCCTGGTACGGTTTGACGCGGTCTATGTGGGCCACTTCAAGTGCAACATCCGCCGCATCGCGGATTATCCGGCGCTGTTCAATTATCTGAAGGCGCTCTACCAGCACCCGAAGATCCGCCCGACAGTGGATTTCACCCACATCAAGCGGCATTATTACGAGAGCCACAAGACCATCAACCCCACCGGCATCGTTCCGGTGGGGCCGTTCCAGGATCTCGACGCGCCACACGATCGGGGCCGGTTCGCGGCAAGCTGAAGCGGAGCCGTCGTTAAGTCGTCATCCGTCCCGCGCAGGAAGGGCCGGCGGGCCGCGGGGTGCCGGCGCCGCGTGGTCGGTTTGGCGCATCCCTCAGTGAGGACTGATCTTGAACCCACCTCTGCATACCGAGCGCCACGTCGTTGACCGCATCGGCTGGCTCCGAGCCGCGGTGCTCGGTGCCAACGACGGCATCATTTCCACCTCGTCTTTGATGGTGGGCGTCGCCTCGGCGGCGACCTCGTCGCAAGACGTGCTGGTGGCGGGCATCGCGGGCATCGTCGCCGGCGCTTTGTCCATGGCCGCGGGCGAATATGTCTCGGTCAGCTCCCAGGCCGATACCGAGGCGGCCGAACTGGCGCAGGAGAAGCGCGAGCTTGCCGCCATGCCCGCCCATGAGACACGGGAACTGGCCGCCATCTATGTGGGGCGGGGCGTGGAGCCCGAGCTTGCCATCAAGGTGGCCGAGCAGCTCATGGAGAAGGATGCCCTCGGCGCCCATGCCCGCGACGAGCTGGGCATCTCGGATGTGGTGGTGGCGCGACCGATCGAGGCGGCGCTGACCTCCGCATGCACGTTCTCGGCCGGCGCCATCGTGCCGATCATCGTCGCTGCCCTGGCGCCGGCGAGTGTGCAGGCGATTTCCATTTCGGCGGTGTCGCTGGTGCTGCTGGCGGTGCTCGGCGCCCTCGGTGCGAAGGTGGGCGGCGCGCCGATGCTCAAGCCCACCCTGCGGGTTGCCTTCTGGGGTGCGCTGGCCATGGCGGTCACGGCCGGCGTCGGCCATCTGGTGGGGGCGGCGATCTAGAGCATCTTCAAGCGAAGGGGATGCCGGTTCGCTTGAAAAATACGTCAATGCAAAGACCTGGAGCGCATAAAGACTTGGAGCGGATGACGTGAGCCGGCGCGAACGGAAGACGCTCCAAGCCGTTGCCATGATCGCCGGCCGGGCCGGCGGTCAGACGCCGTAGATCCAGCCGTAGCGGTCGAGCAGCGCCGGACCCTGGCGGCGCAGCACCAGATCGCGGGCGAAGCGCGGCGGCCCCGACAGGTGATAGACGATGCCGTTGCGGCGGGCCTCCCGCTGGATGCGGGCGGTTCGTGCCTGCCGCGCGTTCTCGTAGCTCTTGAGGGCGGCGGCGGCATCGCGATGGCTGGTGATGGCCCGGGCGAGGGCGGCCGCGTCCTCGATGCCCTGGGCCGCGCCCTGGGCGAGGAACGGCAGCATGGCATGGGCGGCGTCGCCCAGCAGCGTCACCCGGCCCGAACTCCAGCGCGGCAGCGGGTCGATGTCATAAAGGCCCCAGCATAGAAAATGGGGCGCGCTTGCCAGGAGCTTGCGCACCTCGCCGTTCCAGCCGGCGAAGGCCTGGTGCACCGCCGCGCTCTCGCCGGGTGCGTTCCAGCGGGCGACGGGCTTGGTTTCCTTCACGATGGCGACGAGGTTCAGGCTGGCCCCGCCCTTCACCGGATAGGCCACGAGATGGGCGTCGCGGCCGAGATAGAGCCGCACCTCATTGGGATAATCGTCGGGCACGTTGACCGTGGCGCGATAGGCGACGCGGCGGGCGAACACGGGCGGCGCGGTATGACCCAGGTGTGCCCGCACCATGGAGCGCACCCCGTCCGCGCCCACCAGGATGTCGGCGCCGTGGGCGATGAGGTCGCCGCCTTGGTTCACCACCGCGCGCACGCCGCCGAAGGCGGGCTCCACGGCGGTTAGGTCGGCGCCGAGGGCGATGGCGACCCCTGCCTCGGTGGCGGCTTCCGCCAGGAGATTCTGCAGGTCGGCGCGATGCACCACCAGGAATGGCGCGCCATAACGGGTGGTGGCGCCGGCATATTCGGCGCGGGTGAGGGTGGCGCCCGTGCGTCCGTCGCGCACATCCAAGGCGTTCGGCGCCACCGCGACGGCTTGGAGCCGGTCGAGCAGGCCGAAATCGCGCAGGATGCGCGTGGCGTTGGGGGTGAGCTGGAGGCCAGCGCCGACCTCGCGCAGCCGCTTCGCCCGCTCCACCACCTGCACGATGACCCCGGCGCGGCGCAGGGCGATGGCGCAGGCGAGGCCGCCGATGCCGCCACCGACGATGACGGCGCTGCGCGCCGCGAGCTGCGGCTTGGGACGGAAGGGAATGGGATCGGGCATTTCAGTTCCGGCCACCGTGGCGGCCGGCGAAAAGCGGTGTCAGGCGGCGGCGGATGTCTCGCCGTCGTCGTGCCACACGCAGGCTTCGGGCTTGGCCGCGCCGGGGGCGAGGTCCGGATTATAACGGTAGAGCGTGGAGCAATACGGGCAGACCTTTTCCGTATCCTCACCCAGGTCGAGGAAGATATGGGGATGGTCGAACGGCGGCTTCGCGCCGATGCACATGAACTCCTTGCTGCCCACCTCGATGGTCGTGAGCCCGAGGTCGTTGCAGAAGTGAGGAATGCCGGTGTCCGCCATGGCTCTGCCTGTGGTCGCCCTGCGTAGAGAGGATCTAAAAAGCGCCGCGACCTTAGCCCCTGACGGGCGCGGATGAAAGGGGGCCTGCCGCGTCACAAGCGCCGGAGCCCCACTTGCGCACGGTTGCCGCAGCGGCCGCCTGCGGCTATGGTGCCCCTCAGCCCATACGAGAGAGGGAGGCGGCATCCATGCGTTTTGTCCTGCGCGACTGCGCCTTTCCCGTGCCCGGGCCACGCCACGCGCTCGCCCATCCGGCACGCATCGCCGGATGAAGCTGCCTCGGCAGCCGAGCGCCGATGGCCATGGCGGCCCGATATCGAGGCTGCCGGGGTGAGTGCGAAGGGCGGCTTGGCGGGTCCACCACGGTGGACCGGTCGCCGGCCGCACGGCACGAATCGCGTGCCGGCTTTTCATGAGCCCGCTGCCACCCCTCCCGATTTCACCTCTGGCGCACCGCGCCACGCATTGTCACTTTAAAGGGACCGGCCCGGCGCTCCGCGCGGCCGGATCGTCGCATGTCGCTCCGTTCGTCTTCCCGCCCGGCCGGCTCGGCCGCCGTGTTCTCCTTCCTGTGGCGCTACTGGCGCCGCCGGCCGTGGCTGGTCGCCGCGACGGCGGGCGCGGTGCTGGTTTCGGTGGCCTGCGAAGTGCTCGTGCCGCTGTTCGCCGGCCGGCTGGTGGAGGCGGTGGCGGTCTCCGGGACCGATCGCGCGGCGGCGCGCGCCGCCGCCGTGGAGGCCTTCCTGGCCATGCTGGCGCTCGGCGCGGGCATGCTGGTGGCGCGCCATCTGTCGTTCGAGACCCTGGTGCGGCTCACCCTTGGCTCCATGGGCGACATGGCGGCCGAGGCGTTCGCGCGGGTGCAGCGGTTCTCGGCCGACTGGCACGCCAACAGCTTCATGGGCTCCACCGTGCGCAAGATCTCGCGCGGCATGTGGTCGCTCGACCTGCTCGACGACACGCTTCTGATCGCGCTGCTGCCGTCGCTGGTGGCGCTCCTGGGCTCGGCGCTGCTGCTCGGCCTTTATTGGCCGGTGATGGGGCTGATCGTGGCGGCGGGGGCGGCGGCATTCGTGGCGCTCACGCTGGTGCTGTCGGTGAAGGTGGTGGCGCCGGCGGCGCGGCTGTCCAATGCCTGGGACACGCGGGTGGGTGGCGTGCTGGCCGACGCGGTGGGCTGCAACGCGGTGGTGAAGGGCTTCGGCGCCGAGGCGCGGGAGGACTCGAGGCTCGCCCACGCCCTCGGCAAATGGCGCACGCGCACCGAGCGGACCTGGTTGCGCGGCACCTGGGCCGGCACCCTCCAACTGGTGATGCTGCTGGCGCTGCGGGCGGCCATCATCGGCGCCGTTCTGGTGCTGTGGTGGCGTGGACAGGCGAGCCCCGGCGATGTCGCTTATGTGCTCACCACCTATTTCGTGGTGCATTCCTACCTACGCGACATTGGCATGCATGTGCACAATCTCCAGCGCTCGCTGAACGACCTGGAGGAGCTGGTGGCCCTCGACCGCCAGCCGGTGGCCCTCGCCGACAAGCCGGGCGCGCAGGCGGCGCAGGTGCGCGAAGGGCGCATCGCCTTCGAGGGCGTGACCTTCCATTATGGCGCTCACGCCACGCCGCTCTATCGCGACCTGTCCGTCACCATCGCCGGCGGCGAGCGGGTGGGGCTGGTGGGCCATTCCGGCTCGGGCAAGACCACCTTCGTGAAGCTCATCCAGCGCCTTTATGACGTGAGCGGCGGCCGCGTCACCGTGGACGGCCAGGACGTGCGGGAGGTGACGCAGGCCTCGCTCCGCCGCGCCATCGCGGTGGTGCAGCAGGAGCCGGTTCTGTTCCACCGCTCGCTCATGGAGAACATCGCCTATGGGCGGCCCGACGCCTCGTTCGCCGAGATCACGCGCGCCGCGCGGCTCGCCCATGCGGCCGATTTCATCGAGCGCCTCCCGCATGGCTACGGGACGCTGGTGGGCGAGCGCGGGGTGAAGCTCTCCGGCGGCGAGCGGCAACGGGTGGCCATCGCCCGCGCCTTTCTCGCCGATGCGCCGATCCTGATCCTCGACGAGGCCACGTCCAGTCTCGATTCGGAGGCCGAGGCCATGATCCAGGACGCCATGGAACGGCTGATGGAGGGGCGCACCACCCTTGTCATCGCCCACCGGCTGTCCACCGTGCGCGCCCTCGATCGGCTCCTGGTGTTCGACCATGGGCGGATCGCGGAGGAGGGGCCCCATGACGTGCTCGTCCACCGCGAAGGCGGGCTCTATCGCGCCCTGTTCGAGCGGCAGGCGCTGGATCTGGCCGCCTGATCGATCCGCGGGGCGGCATGCACCCCTCGCGGACCTCCACCCTCTCGCGTCTTGGCGGGGGCGGGGCCATATGGGGGGTGTCATGATGCGCCTGCTCGCCGCCCTCGCTGTTCTGGCCACCCTGCTCGGGGCGGCGCCCTGGCTGGTGCCGGTGGCGAAGGAGAGCGTGCGCCTGATCGCGGCGCGGGATGATCCGGCCGCGCTTACCGATCTCGGTTTGCGGGACTTCTCCGCTACCGATGCGGCCGCCGCCATCGACGCGGCGCTGAAGGCGGACGACGCGGCCCTCGCCGCCTCCTATCTGGAGCTGGCCGACGCGCGCGCTTTGGCACTGCCGCCGGAGCTGCGCGCCCGCGTAGCGGCGGCGAACGCGCCCACGGCGGAGGCGCTGCGCGCCGCGCGGGCCTTCGGCGCCGGCTTCGTCCTGGGCCAGCCGGAGGACATGGCGGGGCTCACCGGGGCCGTGGTGGGCGATCTGATGGTATGGGGCGACATCCGCGATGCGGCCCGCGAGGGCTGGAAGCTGGCGTGGGGAGACGATGCGGACGAATTGATTCTCGGCCTGTCGGCGGTGGGGCTCGCGCTCACGGTCGGCACCTATGCGACCGGTGGGGCAAGCCTTCCGGTCAAGGCCGGCATCACGCTGGTGAAGGTGGGGGAGCGCACGGGCAAGCTGTCCGTCGACTTGGCGCGCAGCCTCACGCGGGCGGTGCGCGAGAGTGTCGATCTCGCCGCCCTGCGCCGGCTCGCGGCCCATCCGGGCGCGGTGGATGCGGCGGCGCTGAAGGGGGTGGTGCGTACCAACCGCGTGGCGCGCCTCGCCGGCATGCTGGACGACGTGGCGGTGGTGCAGGCGAAGGCGGGCACCACCGCCGCCCTCGAAGGGCTCCGCGTGGCGGACAACGGGCACGACCTGGCCCGCGTGGCGCGGCTCGCGGAGGCCAAGGGCGGGCAGACGCTGGCCATTCTGAAGACCCTGGGGCGCGGCGCGATCGTCGTGACCGCCACGCTGCTGAAGCTGGTGTGGTGGACGCTGGCGGCGGCGGCTTACGTCTATCTCGTGGTGTCCTCGGCCAATGCCTGCTGCGTCGCCTGTGCCCGGCGGCTGTGGCGGCCCGGTCGGCGCCGGCGCGCGGCGTAGATCACGGCGCCGGACGGACGTGGGGTGTCTCGATAGCCGCTCCGGTCGGGCATTCCGGATCGCGAGGCCCGGAGGAGGGGCGGGGTTGGCAGCGGCCGGGCGCGGCACTAGGGTCGCGCACTTTTTTCAGCGCGGGTTCGCCATTTCAGTGCGGGTTTGCCCGCCGCCGCGCGAAGGACCCCGCCGGGGGTCGTTTCAGGAACCGCTCCATGCCCCATTTCGATTCCGACGGCATCGACATCGCCTATCTCGACGTGGGCGCCGGCGATCCGGTGCTGCTCATTCACGGCTTTGCCTCCAACAAGGAGATCAACTGGGTCGGGCCCTCCTGGGTGAAGACCCTTACCGATGCCGGCTATCGGGTGATCGCCTTCGATCATCGCGGCCACGGCGCATCCGGCAAGGTCTACGACCCGGCGCTCTACAACACCGCCCGCATGGCGGAGGACGGACAGCGCCTGCTGGCGCACCTGGGCATCGAGCGGGCCGATCTCATCGGCTATTCCATGGGCGCGCGGGTGGGAGCCTTTTCCGCCTTGCTGTTCCCCCACATGGTGCGGTCGCTGGTGATGGGCGGCCTCGGCATCCATCTGGTGGATGGGGTGGGGCTGCCCCAGTCCATCGCCGACGCCATGGAGGCGCCGAGCCTGGAGGCCGTTGGAGATCCCATGGGCCGCATGTTCCGCAGCTTCGCCGATGCCAACCGGCAGGATTTGCGGGCGCTCGCCGCCTGCATCCGCGGCTCGCGCCAGGTGCTGACAGCGGACGAAGTTGCCCGCATCTTCCAGCCGGTGCTGGTGGCGGTGGGCACCCGCGACGCGGTGGCGGGCGATCCCCGCCCGCTGGTGGATCTGCTGCCGGACGGTGAGGTGCTCGACATTCCCAACCGCGATCACAATCCGGCGGTGGGCGACAAGGTGTTCAAGCAGGGGGTGCTGGAGTTCCTGCGTCGCCGGCCGTGAGCGATCCATTCCCCCATTCGTGAATGCCGGAGCCGCCGCGCCCGCTCTCTCCGTGTCGCGCTGCATGTGCTAAGAAGAGGGCAGGTTTCCCTTATCTAAGGAGGCAGGCATGGGACAAATTCCGGTGCCGGTTCAGCCTGGGACGGTCGTGCAGGGCGATGCGCCCGCGGTCCGGCTCACCAGGGCGCCCGTGGATCGCTGGCATGACGTGGTGGACCCGGTCTGGGCGCGCGTGCGCACCGAGGCCGAGGAGGCCGTGGACCGCGAGCCGCTCATGGCCGCCTTCCTGACCGGGGCCGTGCTGGGCCAGCCGAGCCTGGAAGCCGCCGTCGGGCAGCGCATCGCCCAGCGGCTCGACCATGCGGATGTTCCCTCGCCGGTGGTGCTGGCCGCCTATCTCGAAGCCACGAGCGACGATAAATCCATCGCCCAGGCCCTGCGCGCGGACATCTCGGCGGTGGTGGACCGCGACCCGGCGGCTGGGCGCGCGCTGGACCCGGTGCTTTATTTCAAGGGTTTCCACGCGATCCAGGCCCATCGCCTCGCACACTGGCTGTGGATGCGGGGGCAGGCGGATTTCGCCCTTTATCTGCAAAGCCGGGTGTCGAGCGTGTTCGCGGTGGACATCCATCCCCAGGTGCCCATGGGCCGCGGCATCTTCCTCGACCACGCGACCGGGGTGGTCATCGGCATGACGGCGGTGATCGAGGACGATGTCTCGATCCTCCAGGGCGTCACCCTCGGCGGCACCGGCAAGGAGAGCGGCGACCGCCACCCGAAGATTCGCCGGGGCGTGCTCATCGGCGCCGGGGCCAAGGTGCTCGGCAACATCGAGGTGGGCCGCTGCGCCCGCGTCGCCGCCGGTTCCGTGGTGCTGAAGCCGGTGCCGCGCAACACCACGGTGGCCGGCATTCCGGCCAAGGTGGTGGGCGAGGCCGGGTGCGCCGAACCCTCCCGCTCCATGGACCAGGTGTTCGAGGACATCGCCATCTTCGCCGGCGCCGACATCTGAGGGCCGACCGGGCGTTCGGGTCCGGAGTGATCGCCACGGTGCCTTGCCACCGTGGCGATATCTGGGATTTGCGCGCGATCATGCCTTGAATGCGCCCGTGTCGGCGGCCATAACGCGGCCTTGCGACTTCAGGAGGCCTCGTTGGAAAAGAAAGAACTCGAAAGCATTCAGCGTTATATGCGCAACCTCTTCGGCAACCCGCAGATCAAGGTGACGGGACGCCCGAAAAAGAAGGATTCGGCCGAGGTCTATATCGGCGAGGAGTTCATCGGCGTGCTGTTCGAGGACAAGGAAGACGGCGACCTCTCCTATAATTTCCAGATGGCAATCCTCGACACCGATCTCGAGGACTGAGCTTTCTGCCCGTTCCTCCATGTCGCTCCACTCCCGAAGCGCGGGGAGGGGACGCCTGGACTCGATGACATGCGGCTCTCATGTTGTTGAGGTATGGATTTCCTCCGGAAGTTCTTGGTGAGGGAGAAGGGCATGAGCGGGCCGGAGATGAGCGGGCCGGAGATGGCAGGTGGGGTGTCGTCGCGGGCGCAGGGCGGCTCGGCGGCGCCGTCGTCGGGCGCGGTCCATGCCAGCAACCATGCGGGCCATGAAAACGCCCACGGCCTCGAACCCGGCCACGATCACGACCATGGCCATGCAGGCCACGACCATGACCACGACCACGGGCATGGTGGCCATGGGGGTCACGTTCATGCCATGCCGCAGTCGCTGCGGGCCTTCGCCATCGGCGCTTCGCTGAACTTCGGCTTCGTGGTGGTGGAGGCGGGGCTTGGCCTGTGGGCCGGGTCGCTGGCCCTGGTGGCCGATGCCGGTCACAATCTGTCCGATGTGCTCGGTCTGCTGCTGGCCTGGGGCGCGGCGTGGCTCTCCCGGCGCGCGCCCACCGCGCGGCGCACCTTCGGCTATGGCCGCTCCTCCATTCTCGCCGCCCTCGCCAACGCCATCCTGCTGCTGGTGGGCACCGGTGCCATCATCATCGAGGCGCTCTCGCGCGTGGATGACCCCGAGCCGGTGAAGACCGGCGTGGTGATGGTGACGGCACTGGTGGGCGTGGCGGTCAATCTCGGCACCGCCATGCTGTTCATGGCCGGGCGCAAGGGCGACCTGAACGTGCGCGGCGCCTTCCTGCACATGGTGGCCGATGCCGCCGTGTCGCTCGGCGTGGTGGCGGCGGCCGCCCTGATCGCGTTCACCGGCTGGCTGTGGCTCGATTCGGCGGTGTCGCTGGTGATCGCCGCGGTCATCATCGTGTCCACCTGGGGCCTGGCCCGCGACAGCGTGGATCTGGCCCTGGACAGCGTGCCGGCGAACGTCGACCGCGCGGCGGTGGAGGCCTATCTCGCCAGCCTGCCGGGCGTGAGCGAGGTGCATGATTTGCACATCTGGGGCCTCTCCACGACCGACGCCGCCCTCTCCGCCCATCTGGTGCGCCCCGGCGCGGAACTCGACGACGCCTTCCTGGAAGCGGCGGTGCTGGCGCTGAAGACGCGCTTCGGCATCGCCCATCCCGTGCTTCAGGTGGAAGAAGGCAAGATGGCCTGCACCCTGGCGCCGGCCGAGGTGGTCTGACGCCCGCGTCTCCTCCGCCCGCCTCCGCGCTCAGGCGGCCTTAACGGGGGGCAGCCCCTCCAGGGCTTCCTTGGCGACGGGGGAGAGGCCTTCGCCGCCGGCGGCCACATGCTCGGCGATCTTGGCGCGCATGCGCGGATCCCAGAACTTGCGGATATGGGTGCGGGTGGCGTCCACCGCCGCCGTGTGCTGCTGCTGGGCAAAGGCGGTGGCGATCTGGTTCGCCATGTAGACGAGCTTTTCGGCGGTGCTATGCGACATGTGCGTGCCGTTCTTGAGCGCTGGCGAGCGCGATGCGCTCGGGGTGGGTGAAGATTTCGAAGCCGTCCGCGCGCACCACCGCGCACAGGGTGATGCCCGCCGCTTCCGCCGTGCGGATGGCGAGCGCGGTGGGCGCGGACACCGCCGCGATGATGCCGGTGCCCAGCACTGAGGCCTTCTGCACCATCTCGACCGACACCCGGCTGGTGAGCACAAGCAGCCCCTTTGAGGTGTCGAAGCCGTGGGTCACGGCCATGCCCACCAGCTTGTCGAGGGCATTGTGCCGGCCCACGTCCTCGGCCATGGCAAGGATGCCGGCGTCGGGCTCCGCATAGGCCGCCGCGTGCACGGCGCGGGTCTCGTGGTTCAGCCCCTGGAGCGGCCCCAGGGCGGCCATGGCGGCAAGGATCTCGGCCGGCGTGAGGCGGAGGTTGCAGGTGACGCGGGCCGCGGGTTTTACCGCCTCGGCCAGGCTCTCCACTCCGCACAGGCCGCAGCCGGTGGGTCCGGCCAGGGCGCGGCGGCGGGCCGAGAAGCCGCGCATGTTTTCCTCGGCGATCCACAACCGTGCCTCGATGCCATCCTCCACGACGAGTTCATCGATGGAGAGGATGTCGGCCGGCGCCGCCACGATGCCCTCGGTGAGGGCAAAACCCAGGGCGAAGGCGCGGATGTCCGTGGGCGTCGCCATCATCACGGCGTGGGTGGTGCCGTTGAAGGTGAGGGCGACCGGGGTTTCCTCCGGAACCGTTCGGGTGCCTTGGCTGACGACGTCATCGCGCACCTGCACGCGCGCCACCCGCCGCGCCGGATCGGGCGCGGGGAGATCCTGCGGCAAGGCGCAGGTGATGGGCGGCTCGCGTGTGTCGGTCATGGGTGGTTCGGTCGCCTCTCGATCAATGGAGGTCTTATCGGCTCCGGGGCATTCTCCCGCGTGCGGGGGAGATGGGCGAGGGAAAATGGCTCCAACGTCCGGGCCATCGGTGGTGGCGGTGGCTTGTGGCCGGAGCGTCCGGCTGGGGGATGATCCCGCCGTCGGACACGGTCGGCGTCGTGCCGAATCCATGCCCCTGCCGGGGTGAGGGCGGCCCCGGCAGGGGCGGCGCGGTGAGGGAACCGCGCCGGAGCTATTCCGCCGCCTCGACGGCGATGCGGCGGCTTTTCTTGGAAAGGTCCTCGTATTCCTCCTGCCAAGGCGTCGGGCCGTTGGACGGCGAGACCTGCACCGCCGTCACCTTGTATTCCGGGCAGTTGGTGGCCCAGTCCGAGAAGTCGGTGGTGACGACGTTGGCCTGGGTCACCGGGTGATGGAAGGTGGTGTAGACCACCCCCGGCGCCACCCGTTCCGAGATCACCGCCTTGAGCGAGGTGGCGCCCGAGCGGCTTTCCAGCTTCACGACGTCCCCGTCGCGGATGCCCCGGTTTTCCGCATCATGGGGATGGATCTCCAGCACGTCTTCCGGATGCCACGCCACGTTGGCGGTGCGCCGGGTCTGGGCGCCCACATTGTATTGGCTGAGGATGCGCCCGGTGGTGAGCAGCAGCGGGAAGCGGGGGCCGGTGCGCTCGTCGGTGGGCACGTATTCGGTGAGCATGAACTTGCCCTTGCCGCGCACGAAGCCGTCGATGTGCATCACCGGCGTGCCGGTGGGGGCCTTCTCGTTGCAGGGCCATTGCACCGAGCCCAGTTCCTCGAGCTTCTGATAGCTCACGCCGGTGAAGGCGGGGGTGAGGGCGGCGATCTCGTCCATGATCTCAGAGGGATGGGCATAGTCCATCTTGAAGCCCATCGCGTCGGCGAGCATCAGGGTGACTTCCCAGTCCGCATAGCCGTTCTTGGGCGCCATCACCTTGCGCACGCGCTGAATGCGGCGCTCGGCATTGGTGAAGGTGCCGTCCTTCTCCAGGAAGGTGCAGCCCGGCAGGAAGACATGGGCGTAATTGGCGGTCTCGTTCAGGAACAGGTCTTGCACCACCAGGCATTCGAGCGCGGCAAGACCGGCCGAGACATGCTTGGTGTCGGGATCGGACTGGAGGATGTCCTCGCCCTGCACATACATGCCCTTGTAAGTGCCCTCCACCGCCGCATCGAACATGTTGGGGATGCGCAGACCCGGCTCGTCGTCCAGGTGCACGCCCCACATGGCTTCGAACGCGGCGCGGGTGGCGTCGTCCGAGATGTGGCGATAGCCCGGCAGCTCGTGGGGGAAGGAGCCCATGTCGCACGAGCCCTGAACATTGTTCTGCCCACGCAGCGGGTTCACGCCCACGCCCTCGCGGCCGATATTGCCGGTGGCCATGGCGAGGTTGGCGATGGCCATCACGGTGGTCGAGCCCTGCGAATGCTCGGTGACGCCGAGGCCATAATAGATGGCCCCGTTGCCGCCGGTGGCATAGAGCCGGGCCGCCTTGCGCACCTGCTCGGCCGGCACCTGGGTGTACTTCTCCACGCTCTCGGGGCTGTGGCGCGCGTCCGCCACGAACGCCGCCCACTCCTGGAAATCGTCCCAGTCGCAGCGCTCGCGCACGAAGGCTTCGTTCACGAGCCCCTCGGTGACGATCACATGGGCCAGCGCCGTCACCATGGCGACATTGGTGCCGGGCTTGAGCGCCAGGTGATAGGCCGCCTCCACATGGGGCGAGCGCACGATGTCGGTGCGGCGCGGATCGATCACGATCAGCTTCGCGCCCCCGCGCAGCCGCTTCTTGAGGCGCGAGCCGAACACCGGGTGCCCGTCGGTCGGGTTGGCGCCGATGATGAGCACCACATCCGCCTTCTCGACGCTGTCGAAGTCCTGGGTGCCGGCGGAGGTGCCGTAGGTCTGGCTGAGGCCGTAGCCGGTGGGCGAGTGGCAGACGCGGGCGCAGGTGTCCACATTGTTGTTGCCGAAGCCGCCGCGGATCAGCTTCTGGACCAGATAGGTTTCCTCATTGGTGCAACGCGACGAGGTGATGCCGCCGACCGCGCGCTTGCCGTACTTTTCCTGGATGCGCTTGAACTCGGAGGCGGCGTATTGGATCGCCTCCTCATAGCTCACTTCCTTCCACGGCTCGTGGATGGACGAGCGGATCATGGGCTTGAGAATGCGATCCTTGTGGCTCGCATAGCCGTAGGCGAAGCGGCCCTTCACGCAGGAGTGGCCCCGGTTCGCCTTGCCGTCCTTGTAGGGCACCATGCGCACCAGCTCGTCGCCGCGCATCTCCGCCTTGAAGGCGCAGCCCACGCCACAATAGGCGCAGGTCGTCACCACCGCATGCTCAGGGGTGCCGATGTCGAACATGGCCTTCTCGTTGAGCGTGGCGGTGGGGCAGGACTGCACGCAGGCGCCGCACGAGACGCACTCGGACGTGAGGAAGTTTTCATCCATGCCCGGCGAGACGCGGCTGTCGAAGCCGCGTCCGGAAATGGTCAGCGCAAACGTGCCTTGCACCTCCTCGCATGCCCGCACGCAACGGTTGCAGACGATGCACTTCGACTTTTCATAGGTGAAATAGGGGTTGGACTCGTCCTTCCCCATCTTGGTGTGGTTCTCGCCGTCATAGCCGTAGCGCACCTCGCGCAGGCCCACGACGCCGGCCATCTCCTGAAGCTCGCAATCGCCATTGGCGGAGCAGGTGAGGCAGTCGAGCGGGTGGTCGGAAATGTAAAGCTCCATCACCCCCTTGCGGATCTGCTTCAGCCGCTCGGTCTGGGTCTTCACCACGATGCCCTCGGCCACCGGCGTGGTGCAGGACGCGGGGGTGCCGTTGCGGCCCTCGATCTCCACGAGGCACAGGCGGCAGGAGCCGAAGGCGTCCAGCATGTCGGTGGCGCAGAGCTTGGGGATCTTGTTCCCCACCTCCATCGCCGCACGCATGATCGAGGTGCCTTCGGGCACGCTCACGCGCATGCCGTCGATGGTGAGGGTAACCAGCTTCTCGGAGGTGGAAGCCGGCGTGCCGTAGTCGATGTCGGTGGTGAGGGACATTTGGCGTTCCTCCTGATTATTCTGCGGCGGCCGGCAGGCTCGGCGTGTCGCCGAAGTCTTCCGGGAAATGGGTGAGGGCGCTCAGCACCGGATAGGGGGTGAAACCGCCCAGCGCGCACAGGGAGCCGAGCTTCATGGTGTTGCAAAGGTCGCGCAACAGCACGAGGTTCTGCGCGCGCTGCTCGCCGGCCATCACCTTGTCGAGGGTCTCGACGCCGCGGGTGGAGCCGATGCGGCAGGGGGTGCACTTGCCGCAGCTCTCGTGGGCGCAGAACTCCATGGCGAAGCGCGCCATATCCGCGAGGTCCACGCTGTCGTCGAACACCACCAGGCCGCCATGGCCGATAAGCGCATCCTTGGCCGCGAACGCCTCGTAATCGAACGGCGTGTCGAACTGGTGCACCGGCAGATAGGCGCCGAGCGGGCCGCCCGCCTGCACCGCCTTGACCGGACGGCCGGACGCCGTGCCGCCGCCGATGTCATTGACCAATTCGCCCAGCGTGATGCCGAAGGCGGTCTCGAACAGGCCGCCAAACTTGACGTTGCCGGCGATCTGGATGGGCATGGTGCCGCGCGAACGGCCCATGCCGAAATCGCGATAGAAGCTGCCGCCCTTGTCCAGGATCACCGGAATGGTGGCGAGCGACACCAGATTGTTGATGACGGTCGGCTTCTGGAACAGGCCCTTGTGGGCCGGCAGGGGCGGCTTGGCGCGCACCAGGCCCCGCTTGCCCTCCAGGCTTTCGAGCAAAGCGGTTTCCTCGCCGCACACATAGGCGCCGGCGCCCATGCGCATTTCCAGGTCGAAATCGAGTCCGGAGCCGAGGATGTTCTTGCCTAGCAGTCCCGCATTGCGGGCCTTCTCGATGGCCTTCTCCATCACCACGAAGGCGAGCGGATATTCAGAGCGGGAATAGACATAGCCGCGCGTGGCGCCGACCGCGAGGCCGGCGATGGTCATGCCCTCGATGAGGCAGAAGGGGTCCGCCTCCATGATGAGCCGGTCGGCGAAGGTGCCCGAATCGCCCTCGTCGGCGTTGCAGACGATATAGCGCTGGTCGGCGGGGGCCGCCGCCACGGTGCGCCACTTGATGCCGGTGGGAAAGCCGGCGCCGCCGCGTCCGCGCAGGCCGCTTTCCACCACCTCTTCCACGGTGGCGGAGGGACCGATCTCGATGGCGCGCTTCAGGCCGCGATAGCCGCCGTGGGCTTCGTAATCGGTGAGCGAGAGCGGATCGATGATGCCGACGCGGGCGAAGGTGAGGCGCGTCTGCTTCTTGAGATAGGGGATCTCGTCCACCACCCCCACGCACAGCGGGTGGTCGGCGCCGTGGAGCATGCCGGCTTGGAGCAGGCTTTCAATATCGGAGGGCTTCACCGGGCCGTAGCCCACGCGCCCCTTTTCGGTCTCCACCTCGATCAGCGGCTCCAGCCAGAACAGGCCGCGCGAGCCGTTGCGGGTGATGTCGGCGGTGACGCCGCGCGCGAGCAGCTCATGCGCCAGCTTGCGGGCGATGCGGTCGGCGCCGCAGGCGACCGCGGTGGCGTCATTGGGAACGAAGATGCGGGGGGACTTCATCACGCGTCTCCGAAGCTTTTGCCGTTGGCGAAGCAATCCGCCATCTCATCGATGGTGCCCGCGTCCAGCCGGCCGACCAATTGCCCGTCCACCAGCGCGGAGGGGGCGCAGGCGCACAGGCCGAGGCAATAGATGGGCTCCAGCGTCACCTTCCCGTCGGGCGAGGTCTCGCCCATGCCCACGCCGAGCTTGTCCTCGGCATACGCCGCCAGTGCCTTGCCGCCCATGGACTGGCAGGCCTCGGCGGCGCACAGCTTCACCACATGGTGGCCCGGCGGCTCGCGGCGGAAGTCGTGGTAAAAGGTGAGCACGCCATAGACCTCGGCGCGCGAGAGATTGAGGCTCTCCGCGATCAGCGGCACCGCCGGATCGGGCACGAAGCCGAAGGTCTCCTGCAATGCGTGCAGGATGGGCATGGTCGCCCCCTCCAGGTGCCGATGGTCCGCGATCACCTGAGCTGCGCGCTCGGTGCTCCAATCCTCATAGACCGCCATGGGCGTCCGCCTTCCCGCGTCAGACTGTTCATCCGGGCCGCTCGGGGGCGACCCTTCCTTGTGATGATTTCAAACAGACTGTCACAAAAGCGGCGCGGATCAATGCAGCCGTGGGATGGTGCGATAGAACATTTCTATGGTCATCATCGCCCGTCGGGGGCCGCGACGTCGCGTTATCAGGCTCCAGGCTGCGGCAAAATGGGCGCCTGGGGCCTTTGGGCGCCTGGGGTGATCGGACTTCTCTATGTGTACCCGCGTGCGCGGCGGGATGGTTTATTGCATCGCAGCAAGGGCGGGATCGGCCAGCACCTGCTGGTCGAGCTTTGGGGCAATGCGTCGCGCCTCGGCCACCAAAGCGGAAATGGTGGGGGTGGTCGGCTCCCGGTGGGGCACCACCAGGCCGATGGAGTGGGAGATGTCCGGATCGAGGATGGGAATGGAGCGCAGCACCGAGGTGAGCCCGAGGGAATCGGCCAGCATGGCCGGCATCACGCTGGCCCACAGGCCGGTGCGCACATGGGTGAACAGCACCGTCATGGAATTGGATTCGAGGGTCGGCTTCGGCTGCGTGCCAGCGGCGGCGAGCAGGCCATCCACGATGCGGCGGTTCTGCATGTCGGGGGTCAGGAGCGCGAGCGGCAGTTCCGACACTTCGCTCCAGGTCACGCTGGCCCGATCGCCGAAGCGGGCGGTGGCGGCGGTCACCAGGCGGTAGCGCTCGCGATAGAGCGGCACCGTGTTCACCCGGCCCAATGGCTCGTTGTCGAGATAGGTGATGCCCGCGTCGATCTCCAGGTTTTCGAGATCGCTCAGGATTTCCAAGGAGGTGCGGGAGATCACCGTGAACCGCACGTCGGGATGGCGGGCGCGGAACGGTGTGGTCAGCGCCGCCACCATGGGCAGCGCGGTGGGGATGGCGGCGATGCGCAGCGGGCCGGACAGGCCGCGCTTCAGCGCATCGATGTCCTGCCGCATGGCGCGGGCGTCGGAGACGATGCGCCGGGCCCATTCCAGCGTCCGCTCGCCTTCGGGCGTGAAGCCCATGAAGCGCGAGCCCCGTTGCACCAGCAGCACGCCGAGCGTGTCTTCGAGCTGCTTGATGCCGGCTGAAAGGGTGGGCTGCGTGACGCCGCAGGCTTCGGCCGCGCGGCCGAAGTGACGTTCACGGGCAAGGGCTATGAGGTATTCGAGTTTGTCGATCATCCCCGCCATATCAGGGACACGGCGCGGATTGCGCAACTCCCCATCGTCGCTGCGCTGCAGCGCGCGGCGTCTTCGACACGGCGGTTTCGGACAGGGCGACCGGAGTGATTCGCTTCTCTCGGATTCGTGACTGTCGAAGCGGGAACTTTGGGTTTCGCGTCAACCTTTTTTTCACATCTCCCGCGTCGGTGCGGCGGACCGGCTGCGGTTCTGTCTGGAAGACCATCGCTGTTTCCCCGGCGCGCCTTGGCGCACGGGGCAGGAAAGGAGTTCCGCCATGGCTTCGTCCATTCCCTGTTCGGGTCGCGTGCCTCTTCTCGGCCGTTTCGGGGCGGATGCGCGTCGGTCGCGCGCGGCGTCCCGGCTGATCGCCCTGATCGCGATGCTGTTCGCGGCCCTGCTCATCGCCACCCCGCCACTCGCGCTTCTGACCGCGCCGGCCGATCTCCCGGTGGCGCCACATCCCGTGCCGCTCATGAGCTTTTCCGTCTCGCAGCTCGCCTGACACGGGCGTGCAGGGCGGCACACGCAAACACGCGGTGGTCGGAGCTTGCGCGCTCTCGGCCCGTGACGTGATTCGTCATCATGGCGCTTGCCCGTGGTGCGAGATCCGCGGCGCGATGCCGCTGCGCCCGGTGTCCGCGACCGGCGCCGGTCCCTTCGCGGCCAATCACTCTGCGGCTTGGGGGGTCTCGTCCAACAGGGCGCGGATGCGTCCGGCGAGGGTGGCTTCGCCGGCTGGCGTGCCGCCGACCAGCGCGGGGATGGGGGATTGCGCGCCTTCGACCTGCGCGGTCAGCACCACCACTTTGGCGGCCAGTTCCGTCAGGGCGGAGCGCAACGCGATATCGGCATCGTCGGATCCCGTCGCCGGCAGCGCCGCATGCTGTCCTTGCACGGCTTCCAGCTCCGCCAGGCGGGCGTCGCGGGCGGCCACGGCGGCGGTCAACCGCTCGACGTCGGACTGGAGGCGCGCGATCATCTCGTTGGCTTCGGTCAAATCGGACAGATGGCTGCCGCGTTCCTGATCAAGCCGGTCGGCGGCGCTGGCGCGATCCTCCACCTGATCCTGCAGCTCGCCCAGCAACACGGCCTGCTCCGCGTTGAGGCCTTCCAGCCGGCGGCTCTGTTCTTCCAGGGCGGCCTTGGCCTGCTCCAATTCGACGATCCTCTGGCGTTGCCGCTCGATGGTGGTGGCGTGGGCGACGATGGTCCCTCGCATGGCATCGGCCTGCAACTCCAGCCGACGCTGGTTGAGGGCGAAGAAGGCCCGCTGCTGGTCCTTGTCGGCCTGCACCTCGAACAGGGAGACCGGCACCGCCGCTTCCACCCGCCGCGTGGTGAGCCGAACCGCCCGATGCCAGACGGCCGGCAGAACGAGCAGCGCCACGAGCGTCGCGATGAGCACGCCCAAAGCGAAATACATGATCTGCTCGATCACGTTGGCCCTGTCCTTCAGCTCGGATCCGTCAGCTCGGATCGCTCAATCATTCATGCCAGAAGTCTGCGCGGCGCACCAGTATCGCGGCCGGCGAGTTCGGGATGGGGCGGCCGATCTCAGAACGGGTTCCAGGTGGCGCTTGGGGTGAACTTGAGGTAGCCGAGATTGGCCCCGAGCCGCACCCCGACCCCGGAGCGGAGGGGGACCACCACGATGCCGTCCGCTCCCAAAGCGGTCATGCCGAAGCCCGCCACCACATAAGCCGACCCGGACAAGCCGGCGAAGCGGCGGAAGATGTCCTCCACGCTGCGCAGATTGTACACCAGGATCATGGTGCGGGCGCCGTCGCCGCCGAAGTCCCAGCCCACCGTGGGGCCCTGCCAGAAGACTTTCAGGTCACCGGCATTGCGGGTGTAGAGCACGCCTTCGCCATAGCGCAGGCCGCCCACGAAGGCGCCTGATCCCTCCTGGCCCAGAATGTAGCCGTTGGGCTGGCCCCACTGGGAAACCGCCTTCTCGATGGACAGGGCGAGCCCGCGCGACACGCTACCGAAGAAGGAGTGGCCCTTGCTCACCAGTTCGCCGGTGGAATAGGTGGCGGGCGCCTGCTGCTGCGGAGGCTGCTGCTGCGCCGCCTGTTGCTGAGCCGCGGCCGGCGCCGCGCCGAGAGCACACAACGCGAGGCCCGCGCCCAGGGCGAGGCTTGCCGCGCGCATGCGAAGGCGGGCGGTACGGCGCGGGGCATGCGAGAGGAAGCTCGATGAGAAGCGCATGATGGGATCTCGCGAAGGGCTTCGTGGACGGCTGTGGCCGCGATTCGATCCTGATTATTCCCAGTAGTGTGTCCGCCGAAAGGCGCTGGTGGCGAAGGACCACCGCACGCGGCCCCTGACGACGGGCTATCGCGCTTATCGCGCTGTTAATCGGCTGGCCGGGGGAGGGCGCCGGCGCCCCAGGCGAGGAACCCCCGCACCTTGAAGCCGTCGTCGGCATGACCGTAAGTGAGGGGGGTGCCGTCCGGCCGGATGATGCGGCCTCCGGCGGCTGCGACCAGCGCGTGGCCGGCGGCGCAATCCCACTCCATGACCGTGCCGAGGCGCGGATAAAGGTCCACCCGGCCTTCGGCCAGCAGCCCGAACTTCAGCGCCGATCCGGCCGGAATATATTCGGCGACCTGGTAGCGCGCCACCAGGGCGTCGGTTGCCGGATCGCCGTGGGAGCGGCTGGCGGCGACCACCAGCGGGCCATCGGGAATGGGACGGCAGGAAATGGGGGTCCAGTCCTGGGCATCCACCGGGGCGCCGGGCGCGCGCAGGGCGCGAAAGGCGCCGCCGGGGCGGCCGGCGAACAAGGTCGCCCGCGCCGGGGCGTAGACCACGCCCAGCACCGGCGTTCCGTCCTCCACCAAGGCGATGTTGACGGTGTATTCGCCGTTGCCGGAAATGAACTCCTTGGTGCCGTCCAGCGGGTCCACCAGGAAGAAGCGGTTGCCGCAGGCGACCTTGACGCCGGCAGAGGTCGCCTCTTCCGCCACCACGGGCACGCCGGGAGCGAGCTTCGCCAGGGCGGCGCAGATGATCTCCTCGGCCGCGCCGTCGGCGGCGGTGACGGGGCTCATGTCCGCCTTCAGGTGGGCCGCGATGCCTTCCGATTCGATGCGTCGGATGGCGACGCCGGCGGCAAGGGCGGCCTCGGCGAGGCCCGCCAGCAGCGACGAATCGGTGGGCGCGGGGGCGCGGAGCGCGGCGGAGGGAGCGGAAGCGATCATGGCCGTTTTCATAGCGGCCGGCGTTCCGCCTGTCGACGCCGGCTTGTGAGCCGGCCGCGCTCGGGTGTATCAGAACCGACCCTATTGACCGTGCGGTCCCCTGTCGCCCCGAGGTGCCGCCTGTCGCGGACAGCCTTGGCCGCAAGATCGCATCACGTCCGGAAGCCCCGCCATGTCCGACGCGACGCCCCAAGTGACTCCGCAGACAGCTTCGGCGCCGGCCCCCGAGGAGACGGTGTTCGATCCGCCGATCGCGATCTCCGCGCTCGATCTCGCGGCGCTCCTGTGCTCGCGGGTGTGCCACGATGTGGTCGGCCCGGTGGGGTCCATCGTCAACGGCATCGAGATGCTGGAGGACGAGCGCGCCGCGGACATGCACGAGGCGGCTTTGGAATTCATCGCGAAGAGCGCGCGCCAGGCCTCGGCGCGGCTGCAGTTCACCCGCCTTGCCTTCGGCGCCGCGGGCTCCGCCGGCGCCCAGCTCGATCTCGGCGACGCGGAGCAGGTGACGCGCGGCATGATCGAGGACGAACACACGCGGGTGGAATGGCTGCTGCCCCGCGCGTTCCAGCCGAAGAACAAGGTGAAGCTGCTTTTGAACGTGATCCTGCTGGCGGCCGCGGCGGTTGCGCGTGGCGGCGTCATCCGGGTGGCGCCCCTTGGTGCCGGGGACGACATGGGCTTCGAGCTCGCCGCGCGGGGGCCGCGGGCCAACATTCCGGCGCGGGACATGGCCTTGGTGGCCGGGGAGGTCCCTTCCGGCGGCTTGGCCGCGCAGGTGATCCAGCCCTATTATACGGGACTTTTGGCGCAGGCCTGTGGCATGGTGGTGCGCTTCGGACACGAGCCCGACGTGGTGACGCTGACGGTGGCGGCCAAGTAGGCCGCGTTGCATAGGCCGCGCTACGTAGGTGCCTGCGTAGGCCACGCCGCTTGATGGCGATCTAGTTAAGGGCGATCTGGATGGGAAACCGCGAGGCAAAGGCATGAAGCGGCGGCGGGCGGACAGCGTGGTGCTGCGGCTGATGCTGCTGTGGGCCTTTGCGCTCTCGACGGTGCTGGCCTCCACGCCGGCTCTCCGGGCGATGGATGTCCGAGCCATGGGGTGCGGCGACGGGGTGGCGATGGTCGGGGCGCCAGGGGCCGCGACCACGGGGCATCCGCAGCCCGCCACCGCGGCAGCCGCCCACGACGGTCATCATGGCGCCCGACCGGCAACCCTGTCCGGACCCGCCGCGCAGATGCCGAGCGCCGCTGCCATGACCGCCCATGTTCATGCCGGTCGCACCCACAAGACCGCGGCGCACGGACCACAGGCTGGAGCCGGCGCCTGCTGCACCGGGGGCGGCTGTCTCATGATCTGCCACAGTGGCGGTATTTTGCCGCAGGTCGCGATGGGGATTATCCCGGCGGCGCAGGGGCCGATTGCGATTCGCGAGCGGCCGGATCCGCTGCCTTCGCCGCCCGAAGTGGCGGTGCCGCCTCCACGCTTCCGATCCTGAAACTGTCGTTGGCGCCCGACCGTTCGGCGCCGCTGTCCGGGCGCGTGGGTCGCGAGACGATCGCAGGCGCGCGCCCGACGACACGTCAATCGACTTTCAGGAGCAACACCCATGTCAATCTTCACTTCGGCGGCGCGCATCGGCGCGGCCGCGACCCTTCTTGCCATCCTCGGCGGCACTGCGCCGCTTCGGGCCGCCGACGCGCCCGCCAGCGTGGCGCAGGCCACGCCCATGATGCAGGGCGGCAGCGGGCCGGGCGCCACGCCTGGGCAGATTCCGCACGACATGCCCGGCGGCATGATGTCCCATGACGGACCCATGGGGTCCGTCGCGGTTCCTGCGGACGGGCCTGCGGTCGCCGCCTACAAGGCGGCCGCGGCCGCCATGCATCGCGACATGGCCATCGCCTATACGGGCAATGCGGATGTGGATTTCGTGCGCGGCATGATCCCCCATCACGAGGGCGCGGTGGCCATGGCCAAGATCGAGCTGGCCTTCGGCCATGACCCGGAGATCCGCAAGCTGGCGGAGGCCGTGGTTTCGGCGCAGGAGCAGGAGATCGCCTTCATGAAGGCGTGGCTCGCCAAGCACGGCGCGGCGCCGGCGGCCGGTCCCGGCGCGCAATAATAGGGCCGCCTCACGCGCCGGCGGACCGGTTCGGGTTCCAAGCGTGTGCGAGGACAGGTGAGAAGATCGTCCGCCGCGCGCCGTTGCGCGGGCTGCGGACGATCGCGAGGCCGAGGCCGGTGGCGCGCGCGACCGCTCACGTCGCTTCAGCGAAAAACAAAATGCCCCACCTCCGGGTGGGGCATCGGAACATGCGAGGAGATCGGAAGGACAGTGGCGGCTCAGACCGCCATGCGCTCGACGCCCAGTGCCGGTTCGCGCAGAACATAGCCGCGACCCCACACCGTTTCGATGTAGTTCTTGCCCGAAGAGGCATTCGCCAGCTTCTTGCGCAGCTTGCAGATGAAGACGTCGATGATCTTCAGCTCGGGCTCGTCCATGCCGCCATAGAGATGATTGAGGAACATCTCCTTGGTGAGCGTGGTGCCCTTGCGGAGCGAAAGCAGCTCCAGCATCTGATATTCCTTGCCGGTGAGGTGCACGCGGCTACCTTCGACCTCGACCGTCTTGGTGTCGAGGTTCACGACAAGGTCGCCGGTCTGGATCACCGACTGGGCGTGGCCCTTGGACCGGCGGACGATGGCGTGGATGCGGGCCACCATCTCGTCCTTGTGGAAGGGCTTGGTGAGGTAGTCATCGGCACCGAAGCCGAAGCCTTTCACCTTGTCTTCCGTATTGGCAAGGCCGGAGAGGATGAGGATCGGGGTCTTGACCTTGGCGACGCGGAGCGAGCGCAAGACTTCAAACCCGGACATGTCCGGCAGGTTCAAGTCGAGTAGGATGATGTCGTACTCGTAAACCTTGCCGAGATCGACGCCCTCCTCACCGAAGTTCGTTGTATAGACGTTGAAGTTTTCGGTCTTGAGCATCAGCTCGATGCCCTTGGCCGTCGCACTGTCGTCTTCGATGAGCAAGACGCGCATGGCAATCCCTTTCCTCGCAACTGACCGAAAGGCGGCGTTGCCGACTTCCGTTGCTCGGCCGACGGGGTGATTCGCGTAACGTGTGGGGAATCGATAGCAGACCCCGATTCGTGGGGACAAGACCTTGTGAAAAAACAATTGTGCACGGTTTGGAAGACCGAATCTCCGCCAAGCACTTAACTGTTTTTCCGTTTTGTCGAGTCCCCGTTCCACCCGTTACCGGTCACCTTCCGGCGGCGCTCGAGCGGGCACATGGCGCGCTTCGCTCGAACCGTGGAGCCATGATTAACGAAGGCGGTAAACGATTGGTTTCCGCCCGGTGATCTGGTGCGATTTTCCGCAATGTGGCGCCCGGTGGTAAGAAAGAGGCAACCGCCAGCCGGCATTGTGGCGCCTGTTGAGAGGGGTCCGAGGGTGCTCGGGCCGCATTGCGTCATTGCGTACCGGAGTTGACGGCGATGAAGTCGCGAGAGCCCTTGATCCGCGCCAAGAAGTTTCAGATTGACGACGCCCGGCGGCGGCTCGGCCAGATCGATGCCATGATCGCCGATTTCGAGCGCATGGCGGTGGAGCTCGATCGCGACATCGCGGCCGAGGAAACGCGCTCCGGCATCGCCGATCCGGCCCATTTCGCTTATCCGCCCCTGGCGCACGCGGCCCGTGGCCGGCGGGACAATCTGCGCCGCTCGGTGGACGACCTTATCAGCCAGCGCGAGGCGGCAAGTGCCGGCTTGGCGGAAGCCGAGGCCGAGCTGGCGCTGGCGGAAGCGGCCGGCGATCTCGATCGCGTCGCGAAGCCCGAGCTCGGGGGCCGACGGGGCGTGTGGCGCCACGGGGATGCCTCGCGGGCCTGAGCCGCGACCGAGGTGCTCGCGGTTGCGCCGCGCGGGAGATTTTCGCTGGTTTTTCGTGTGGGGCAGGCTTCAATAGGGCGGTTTCTCGCCCGGTGTGACGGCCGCGTGCGAAAATCGTTTTTCGTGTCGAGACCGGATGCGTTGCGCAACCTGCGTGAATGGCCCGGTGCGGATGCCGCCTGGATGCGCCCCACGGCGCGGCGGCAAGGGGAGGTGTGCCGGCCGTGACGCCCCACCGTGAGCTCCGCGCCCTGCTGGCGGCGGCTGGCGATGCGCCTGCGCGTGAGCGCATCTATGCCCTGTCCTCGCCCAAGCTCTATGGGCTCGTGCTGCGGCTGCTGCGCCAGCCCGAGCTGGCGGCCGATGCCATGCGACGGGCCTACCGGCAGATCTTCCACCGTGCGGCGGCCCTGGCGGCGGAGCCTGATCCCTTGTCGGCCATGGTGGCCATTGCCCGGACGGTGGCGCTCGACGTGGCGCGCGAGCATGGCGGCGTTGACGTGTTCGAGCCGTTCCGGGTCAGCCAGTCGGCGGACGACCCGTTGGCGCTCAACGAACGCAGCAAGGTGCTGATGCGGCTTCTGGCCGGTCTCGGCACCCTGTCCGAGGAGCGGCGGCGGATGCTGCTGCTCGCCTATTACGACGGTTGGACGCGGGACGCGCTGGGCATGTATTTCGACGTTCCGGCCGCCGGCGTGCGGGCGTGGCTCACGCGCAGCATCCAGCAGCTCGCGACGGCTCTCGGGTTGCGCTCATGAACCGTGACGATTTCCTCGCCGCCGAGTATGTGATCGGGACCCTTGATGCCGCCGAGCGCGCCGAGGTGCGCACGCGGATCGCCGTGGATGTCTCGTTCGAGGCGCGGGTGCGGCGCTGGGAACGGGCGCTTGCACCCCTCTATGAACTGGTCACCCCCATTGCTCCGCCCCCTGGGCTGTGGCGCGCCATTGCCGATGATGTCGGCCGCGCCGGTTCGGACAAGGTATCGAGCGGGCGACGCGGACGCAGGCGCAAGGACAAGGCGGCGGCGCCGTCCGAGGCTGACGCCGCCGCCATTGGTTCCGGTGACGGCCATGCGCCGCCGGACACCGGGAAAGGGCGGTCCGTTCGCGGGGCGCTGGTGGCCCCGTTTCGCGCGGTGACGGGGTTGGTGCGGGGTCTCAAGCTCCAGCGGAAGGCGGCCGGCCCGTCCGAGCCCCGCTGGGAGCGTCCGGACCGGGTCCCGCACGGGGTTCAGGGCCAAGCCCAGGAGCGGGTTCAGGACCGGGTTCAGGCTCAGGCGCCGCGCCGGCGTGGGGTGGATCGCGGGCCGCTGTCCGCACCCCGGCGCGTGGCGACCGATGTCGCTCCCGCGCCCGATGTGGCGCCTCCGCGCGCGGCCCAAATGCCGGTGTCGGCGGATGTCGTGCCACCGGTTCACGCGCCACCGGTTCACCTGC
This sequence comes from Xanthobacter agilis, assembly GCF_021730435.1. GTDB lineage: Bacteria > Pseudomonadota > Alphaproteobacteria > Rhizobiales > Xanthobacteraceae > Xanthobacter > Xanthobacter agilis. Next base: position 50,724 of record NZ_JABWGX010000019.1, on the reverse strand, counting down.
CCCCGCCGGACGATGCCGCTGCCACGGGCCGCCTGGCGCGGAGCCCGGCGCCCGAGGTGGCTGCGGCGCCGGATGTGCGCGAGTCGGTTCCGCCGGCGGAGGCGAGCCCGAGACCTGCGGCCGAGGCCGAGGCCAGACGCGCGCGGGCCAAGGCGCGGCGCGCGCGCACGCAGGCGCCTGACCGGGCCGCGCCCTTCGATCCTCCGCGCGCGGCCGCAGGCGCAATCGTGCCGGACGCCCCGACCAAGGCGCCTGTTCCCGATCCAGGGGAGGCCCCGGCCTTCACGGCATGGCCCACGGCGCAGAAGCCCGCGGAGCGCCCGACCCCAGCTGGCCCGCCGGAGGCCGAACAGCAAGATTCCTCGGGCACGAGCGTTCGCCGCCCGCCCGCCGCCGCCCCGCCGCCCCCCGGCGGCGCTCGTCCGCCGATGGCCGTGGAGCAGGAGGCCGCGCCGGCGGTCCTTTCGCCCGAGGGTGTCGTCGCCCCGGCCGAGACGGGAGGCCCGGTGGAGGGTGCGCGCCGGCCATCGGTGACCCCTTGGATCCCGCCGTCCCGCAAGCGGGGCGTTTCGGAGGCGCCGCCTGAGGCGTCCGCCGCGCCGGCGGAAAGCGACCCGTCGCCGCCGGATGAGCCTTCGACCCCAGTGGGCGCCGCAAGCGCTGGCGGCGGTGGGCCGGCGCCAGCGGATATCGATGCGCCGACAACGGCCATGGCAGAGCCCGATGTCGCCGGCGAGAAGGCGTTAATCCCAGCCGCTGCGGAGGGCGGGGCGCAGGAGGGCGGTCCGGACTGCGCGGCCCCTCCCCCGACCATCCTTGGCGCCGCCGTCGTCCTGGAGACCTTCGAGGTTTCGCCGCGTGACGCGCCCGCGGAGCCGGCCGCGCCCACCATGGAGGTGGGGCGTTCCGGCGGTTCCGAGGTCGGGTCGGTTACGCCCCAGGAGCCTGCGCCTGCGCAGGCGTCTCAGGGCGCGGTCGAAGATCCCGTGGCTGTCGCCGCGGTGTCGCCGGGCGCCGTCGGCGCGCGCGCGTCGGAGCGCGGCAGGCCGCGGTTCGCCCGAGCGCGGTCGCGCTGGCAGAAGCTGGCGTGGGGCGTTGGAATGCTGGCGGCGGTGGTGGCCGTGGCCGTCGGCATCGACCTGCTGGCGCGGGCAAGCGGAAACGGGGGGCGCGAGCCGAGGTCGGTCGCGCTGACACCGGTGTTCGTCGCCAATCCGCCACCGGATGTGCGCCTGCGGCTCAACGGCGGATCAGGCCGTGCCGAGGTCCGGATCGAGGCGCCGGTGGCGCCGCCGGGGCGCATCTATCGGCTGCGCCTGAAGACGGCCGCCGGCGCCATCCATGTGCTCGGCACCTTCAAGAGCAGTTTCGTGGCGTCCGCCGATTTGGGGCCGCTTCTGTCCGACAATGCGCCGGGTACCGCGCGGCTCTCCGTCACCCTCGATCCGCTCGATGACAGCGCGCAGCCGGGGGAAGAGATCTATAACGCCCGCATCGGGGAATGAGGGGCCAGCGCCGGATCGGATCGCGGCCGACCGGCTTCATGCGCATATGCCGCGCATGTCCGCCTCCACGGCATCCGGGTCGCGGGCCGGGGGGCGGCCGGCGACGAGGACGCGGTTGCGCCCCTCGGCCTTGCCCAGATACAGCGCCTCGTCGGCGGCGCGAATCAGGCTGGCGAGGGACGGCCCGGCCGGCGGGTCGGCCGGCAGGGTCGCGATGCCGATCGTGACCGTAGCGTGGACTGGCCGCGACGCGACGACGCGCAATTCGAGCTCGGCGATCAGGCGGAGCCGTTCGCCGAGCTTCCAGGCCGTATCGCTATCCGCACCGGGCAGCAGGACGCAGAACTCCTCGCCGCCCAGGCGCCCGATCACGTCCCCGAAGCGCAGTCCTCGCGGCGCCACATCCGCGAATCGGTGCAGCACCGCATCGCCCACATGATGGCCGAACCGGTCGTTGATGGATTTGAAGTGGTCGAGGTCCACCATCAGGATCGACATGGCGCTGCGCCGGGCGATGGCGTCGTCGAACAGGTGGCGACCGCGCAGGAGCGTGGTGCGGCGGTTGAGCAGGCCGGTCAACTCGTCAGTGGAGGCGAACCGGTCCAGAACCATGTAGAGCGAACAGAAGTTCCAGCCGATGCCGATGGCGAGACCGGACAGGACGAGCACCGCCTGCGGCGTGCCGGCATAGGCATTTTCGGTGCTGAGCCAACCGGTGGCCACCGCGAGGGCGCGGGCCGCGTAGAGCCCCCCCATGGCCGAGATCAGCACCGAGCAGACGCTGCGGGCGAACGACCAATGGTCCCGTTCCGGCCCCCGGTGGAGGGCGATCGCGGCCAGCAGGCACCAGCCGGCAATGAGCAGCGAGATGAGAATGATGCGCTGGCCCAGATTGTCGCCAAAGTGCAGGGACAAGAACAGCAGGCCCATGCCCAGGGCGGCGATCGCCGCGACGAGGCCGAGCCTGGGTGTCTTGCCGTCGAAACTGCGCACGCCTGACAAGACCAGCCCAAGGCCGAAGAGAAGCAGCCCGTTGCCAAGGACGACGCTGACAACCAGCGGGATTTCCGCACGCAGCCCCAGCAGGGTCGCTCCAGTCGCCACGGCGACATTGCACAGCGCCCAATATGCGAGGGCGACATTCTGCAATCTATGGCTGATGAACAGTTGCAGCGCGGCGATGAGAGCATTCATCATGGCCGACGTCAGGAGAATGGTCGGGACATGGAGGGTCATGCGGATGGCCAATGGGCGCGGATATACGACCGGACGCAACCCAACATAATGCGCGCGCCACCAGTACGCCGAGAACCTGAGCCCTTGGGACCGGGCCTGCCGCAGCTTGCGCATGCCAGTCCGAAGGACATGCCAGAAGAACTGGCATGATCGGTTCATCTGGATATCATGCGCCGGCCGGCCCGTCGAGCCGAGAGGTGCCCCATGACACAACCTGTGCTGCCGCGTCCCGTCGATCGGGCCTTGGACCCGTCGTTCCGGCATGGTCAATCCACCGAGCCAAACTATTCGGGCGTCACGTCCTTCCTGCGCCGCCGCTATGCCCGCGATGGCGGGGGAGCGGAGGTTGTGGTGTGGGGCGTGCCGCTGGATGTGGCGGTGTCCAACCGTCCCGGCACCCGGTTCGGGCCGCGCGCCATGCGCGTGACGTCGAGCATCCTCGACGGCGATCCCGTCTATCCGTTCGGCATTGACCCGTTCGAGACCCTGGATGTGGCGGATGCCGGCGACTGCGTGTTCGATTATGGCCTGCCGGCGGGTATTCCGCAGGCCATCCAGGCCCAGGCCGCGGCCCATTACGCGCGTGGCAGCCACCTCGTCACCCTCGGGGGCGACCATTTCCTGACCTATCCGGTACTGAAGGCCCTGGTGGAGCGTCTCGGCGCACCCGTCGCTCTGGTGCAGTTTGATGCGCACCAAGATACCTGGGATGATGACGGTGGGCGCGTGGACCACGGCACCATGATCACCCGCGCGGTGAAGGATGGCCTGATCCGCACCGATCGCTCGATCCAGGTCGGCATTCGCACCCATGCCCCGAACACGTTCGGCATCGAGATCATGGATGCGCTCACCGCCGGCGAGCTCGGGCCGGCGGCGGTGGCCGCGCGCATCGCGGCGCGTGTGGGGGATGCGCCGGTCTATCTGTCGTTCGACATCGACGCCATCGACCCGGCGTTTGCGCCCGGCACCGGCACGCCGGTCTGTGGCGGACTGACCACGCGCGAAGTGATCTCCTGCCTCACGCGGCTGGGTAGCCTCGATTTCAAGGGCTTCGACGTGGTGGAAGTGTCGCCGCCCTATGACCACGCCGAGATCACGGCGCTGGCGGGGGGGACGCTCGCGTCCCTCTATCTCTGCCTTTTGGCGCAGCGGAAGGCGCGGGGTCACCTCTTGGCGCTCTGAAAACGGAACCTTGCGCGGCCGGTGTCGATGTGGGACAGCGGCTGCGCATCCGGGTCTGCGAGGTGGCGGGGTGAGGAAAACGCGGTTTGGCGCCTATGCCTATGTCTTTCCGCTCCTGGCCATGGTGCTCGCGATCGTCCTGACCGTGGTTCCCGCTCTTGCGCCGGATACCACGGTGGCCGGCACCACCAACCTGCTGGAGATCGTCGGCGGCACCCTGGCGATGGTGTTCCTGTGCGGCTCGTCGTTTTCCGCAGTGGCCCATGCGGATGTGGCGGCCGCGCGCCTCGGCCAGCCCTACGGCACCTTGGTGCTGACGCTGTCGGTGACGCTCATCGAGGTGTCGGTGATCGCCTCCATGATGCTGCATGGCACGGGCAATCCCACGCTGGTGCGTGAATCGGTATTCTCGGTCATCATGATCGTGAGCACCGGCATCATCGGCCTGTGCCTGCTGCTTGGCAGCCTGAAACACCGTGAGCAGGTGATCCAGCAGCAGGGCGTGGCCGGCTTCCTGTCGGTGATGATCGGCCTCGGCGTGATGCTGCTGATTCTGCCCACCGAGACCCGGGACGGGGCATCAGGCCAGTTCACGCCGTTTCAGCTCGGCTTCATGGCGTTCATCGCCGTCGCCTTGTACGCGGCCTTCCTTTACATGCAGACGGTGCGCTACACGGAGCACTTCGTCGGCCAGGAAGGGGCCCATCACGAGGATCAGCGACCCTCGCTGGGGCGTTTCCTGCGGTCGGTGGTGATGCTGCTCGTGAGCCTCGCCGGCGTGATCAGCCTGTCGGGCCATGTGGCCGGCAGCTTCGAGGACTTCCTCTCGCTTTTCCCCCTGGCCGATCCCGATGCGGTGACCGGCGCGCTGGTGGCGACCCTTCTGCTCATGCCGGAGGGCATCAGCGCGGTGCGGGCGGCGAGCCGCAACCAGTTGCAGCACAGCCTCAACATCGCGCTGGGCTCGGCGCTGGCCTCCATCGCGCTCACCATTCCGGCCATGGCCGCCATCAGCATGATGCTGGGACTGCCTATGGTCCTGGGGCTCGATCCCGAGGACCGCACCATGATGCTGTTGACCTTCGTCATCGCCATCGTGTCGTTCGGCACGGGGCGGACCAATGCGCTCAACGGCATCGTTCATCTCATTTTGTTCTGCGTCTATGTGATGCTGACCATCGTGCCGTGAGCGGTGGTCCCGCTCGCGATGGTGGACATAGGGCGGGGCAGATGGCATGTTCCGCCCGATTTCGGAACGAGGCGTCGGCCGTGAAGACTCTCCTGCTTTATATCTTCACCTGGTGGCACAAGCAGACCGTGGGCACTTGGTGGTGGACCAAGCGCTACGGCGAGTTCGTGGGCCAGGACGAAAGCGGCAACCGCTACTATCGCACCAAGGGTGGCGTCATCGATCCCACCCTCGGCTTCGAGCGGCGGTGGGTGATTTATCCCGGCTATGCGGAAGCCTCCAGCATTCCGCCCGGCTGGTGGGGCTGGATTCACCACCGCGTCGATACGCCGCCGACCAAGGAAACCTATACGCCCCGCGAGTGGCAGAAGCCGCATCTCGCCAATCCTACCGGCACGGCGGCGGCCTACCACCCCAAGGGCTCGGTGCTCGCCACCGGCCATCGTCCGCAGGTCAGCGGCGACTACAAGGCCTGGGCGCCCGGCGAGTGAGGCAGACGCTTGCGGCGGTCGGGGCGGTTTGCGCCGGCCGTGCTTTTTGTCGTGACGCATGGCGCCATGAGCGCCGCTTTGTAAGCGCCGTTTTGTGAGCACCGCGTCGCGGGGTACCGGGCGCCTCTCGATTGTCCTGAGCGCGTTGGGCCGTGCGTACACCGCCACCGCCACGGTCAAAAGCACCGCGCGGCGCGAACGGTTGGATGCGACCGGGTGGGGCGCCCATCATGAGCGGAACCTTTACGGGCGGGCTGCACGCCGCGCGCCTCCAGCACGGCCGGTGAACCTTGCTGGAACCGACGCGCCCATGGCCGGCATATGAGGAGGCGCGCGGCGGCCCTCGGAGCGCTAGGACGGCCGGCAAAGGCTGGCGGAGGCCCTGTTCAAGCCGCATTGTGAGTGCTAATCGGCCTGCGGAAAATATGCTCTTGGTGGGAGGCGCCGTTCGGCGCGTCTGGCCTCGCCTGAACGTGCTTTTCCGCGGCGGCTCGCGATCCGCGGGCCGAAAGCACTCCGTTTCAAGATTCTAGACCGGTGCGCCTGTAGCATGATGCGGATGTCCCAGGGCTTTGCTTTGGTCGCCATGATGGTGATCGGGCAGGTGGTATGCTTCTCGCCGGCCGTGGCGCAGGCCCAGCGTTCGGGAATCGAGCAATCAACGCTCCCGCCGCCCACCGGGTTCGGCGCCCCGACCGCCCCCGCCCCGATTGCCCCCGCGTCGCGTCGCGCCGTGCCGCCGGCTCCTGCGGCACCCTATCAGCCGACACCTTACCAGCCGGCGCCCTATCCGCAGGCGCCTGCTACCGCGGCGGCTCCCGCCGCGCCGGGCGTCGATGTGGATGGCGACGGGGTCGTGGTGCAGCCGCCGGCGGTGAAAATCCCCAACGGCTATGCGGTGTATGCGGGGCTCGACAAGATCACCGGCCGCACCACCTCCTTCGACGTGCCCATCGGGGAAACCGCGCAGTTCGGCTCGCTCCAGGTGACGCCGCGGGTGTGCTACACGCGACCCGCCAACGAGACCCAGAACACCACTTCCTTCACCGAGGTGAACGAAGTGACGCTGAAGGGCGAGGCCAAGCGCATCTTCACCGGCTGGATGTTTGCCTCCAGTCCCGGCCTGCACGGGGTGGAGCACCCGGTCTACGACGTGTGGCTGATCGGCTGCAAAGCCCCGGCTCCGGTCACGACCGCCGGCCAGCAATAGAAATCGCCCTCGGCGGCCAACGCGTGGTCAAGCAGGCGGTGGTATTGGCGCCGCGAAACCTCGATGGCGCCGAAGGTCTTCAGGTGGCTGGTAACGAACTGGGTGTCGAGCAGCCGGAAGCCGCCGGCGATCAGCCGCCCCACCAGATGCACCAGCGCCACCTTGGAGGCGTCGCGCTCGCGGTGGAACATGCTTTCGCCGAAGAAGGCCGCGCCCAGCCGCACGCCGTAGAGCCCGCCCACCAGCTTGCCGTCGCGCCAGGCTTCCACAGTGTGGCAGCGTCCGCGTGCGAACAGCTCGCCATAGAGGTCGCGGATGCTGTCGTTGATCCAGGTCTTCTCCCGGCCCTCCTGGGGCTCGGCGCAGCCGTCGATGACGCCCTCGAAGTCGCTGTCCACCCGCACCTCGAACGTGTCGGACCGCACGGTGCGGGCGAGACGGGAGGACACATGGAAATCGGCGAGGGGGATGATGCCGCGCCGTTCCGGCTCGATCCAGTAGAGCCCCGGATCCTCGGCGCTCTCGGCCATGGGAAAGATGCCGCAGGCATAGGCCTTCAGCAGCACCTCGGGGGTGATTTCGACGATATGGTCGCTCAACCGGCTCATGGGCGACAGATTAGCAGGAAATGGCGCAACTGTATGGCGCCGTGCCGTCGGCGCGGGGTGCTTTCGCGCCCTGCCTATTCCCCCTTCAGGAAAGTGCCGATGCGCTCCATCGCCTCGCGCATGTCGGCGGCCGAGCTGGCATAGGACAGGCGCAGGAACTGCTTGCCCCGGAACGGATCGAAATCCACCCCCGGGGTCGTGGCCACATGCACGGCATCGAGCATGCGGGTGGCGAAGGCGGCCGAATCGCCGGTGAAGGCCGAGACGTCCGCATAAAGATAGAAGGCGCCGTCCGCCGGCAAAAAATGGCTCAAGCCGACCGCGGGCAGGCCGGCGGTGAGGATGCGGCGGTTCTCCTCATATCCGGCTTTCACCTTGTCCATCTCCTCGCGCCCGTCGAAGGCGGCGGCGGCGGCGATCTGCGACAGGGTGGGCACGGAGATGGACAGATTCTGTTGCAGCCGCTCCATGGTGCGCGACAGGCCGGGCGGCACCACCATCCAGCCCACGCGCCAGCCGGTCATGCAGAAATATTTGGAGAAGGAATTGATGACCGTGACGTCGTCCGCGATCTCCACCGCGCTGACCGCCGGAAACGCATAGTCGAGCCCGTGGTAGATCTCGTCGGAGACGAAGGCGAGGCCGAGATCGCGCGCGCAGGCATGGAGGGCGGTCAACGCCACCCGGTCCATCATGGTGCCGGTCGGATTGCCGGGGCTCGCCACCAGCACGCCCTTGAGCGGAGCCTCTCGGTGGGCTTCGATCAGACGCTCCGGGGTCAAGGCGTGCCGGTCCTCGGCGCGGGTTTCGATCAGTACCGGCTCGCAGCCCAGGGCGGACAGCACATGGCGATAGGGCGGATAGCCGGGCGCGGCGATGGCCACCCGGTCGCCGGCCTCGAACAAGGCGAGAAAGGCGAGGATGAAGCCGCCGGACGAACCGTTGGTCACCACCACCCGCTCAGGATCGATCGCGACGCCGTGAATTTCCTCGTAATGGCGGGCGATGCGGGCGCGCAGCGCGGGAATGCCCAGCGCCGCCGTATAGGTCACCTGTCCGGCTTCCAGCGCTGCGGCGGCAGCGCGTCGCGCCGTGAGAGGCGCCGGCGCGGCGGGCTGGCCCACCTCCAGATGCATCACCCGGCCGCCGGCGGCCTCGATGCGCGCGGCATGCTCCATCACGTCCATGACGATGAAGGGCGCGACGGCGCTGCGACGCGACGGCTGAAGGCCAGGGACCGCACGGGGGGAGGGGAGGGTCATCGTCTACTGTCCTTGGCGAAGGTCTTTAGACCGCGCGGTGCGCGGCGCCTGCCGCGCTGCTGCCGTATTCTCGCGGTCCTTGAGACTGTGGTCGCCCTAATGTGAGATCGGGCCCGTTGACCCGGTCGCCGAGGGGCGCCACTGTCCGCCCGTTTCCTAACGCGTGCCGGCTGGCAGGCCAAGGGGTGTGTCGGCGGGTTCCGGCGTGCGCGGACAAAGGACGCATGGGGCGCCAGCGGCCGCGGCACAACACGACGGGTGTGCCCGCAAGGTGGCGGGTTGAAGGGGACTTTCGTGTTCTGAAATTTCCGGTCGGGCGGGCCGGAGGCCCAGGCCGGAGGCGTTGGGCTTGTCGAGGCGGCGAGGACAGCGTCGGGGCTCATGGACGGATCAGCTTCTTCCTCCTTTCTGCGCCGGGCGGCATCGCGCGCCGGGCGGGTGCTGGCCATGCTTTCGGTGGCGATGCTGCCGGTCCACGGGGCGCGTGCCCAGGACAGCGCCAAGGGCCGGGTCTCCACCATTCGCGATACCGAGATCGAGGCGCTGCTGCGCGATTACACCCGCCCCATCCTGAAGTCGGCGGGGCTCGCCCAGCAGAATGTGGAAGTGGTGCTCATCAACCAACGTTCCTTCAACGCCTTCGTGGCCGACGGGCGGCGCATCTTCGTCAACACCGGCGCGCTGATTGAATCCAAGACTCCGAACCAGATCATCGGGGTGCTGGCGCACGAGACCGGCCACATCGCGGGCGGTCACCTCGCCCGCATGCGCGAGCAGCTCGCCGGCGCCCAGACCATGGCCATCGTTGCCATGCTGCTCGCCGGCGCCGGGGTCGCCGCGGGGGCCGCCACCGGCGTGAGCGGAAACGGCCTGAGCGGTGCCGCCGCCGCGGGCATGTCGGCCCCGCAGGAGATGATTCGCCGGTCGCTTCTGTCCTACCAGCGCGGCGAGGAGCAGGCCGCCGACCGGTCGGCGGTGAAGTACCTGAATGCCACCCATCAATCGTCCAAGGGCATGCTGGAGACGTTCGAGCGCTTCCAGAATGATCAGCTCTTCATCAGCCAGCGGATCGACCCCTATCTGTTGAGCCACCCCATGGCGCGCGAGCGCATCGCGGCGCTGGAGCAGCTCGCCAAGGAAAGCCCTTATTACAATACCAAGGATCCGGCCGACCTGCAGGCCCGCCACGACCTGATGCGGGCGAAGCTGATCGCCTTCACCGAGCGTTCGGACGCGGTGGCGCGGCAATATCCCATGTCGGACAATTCGCTGGCGGCGCAATATGCGCGCGCCATCTCGGCCTATCGCTTCGGCAATGTGAACGGCGCGGTCGCGCAGATCGACGCCCTCATCGCCAAGCAGCCGAACAATCCCTATTTCTATGAACTGAAGGGGCAGGCGCTGCTGGAGAGCGGGCGGGCCAAGGATGCGCTGGCGCCGCTGCGCAAGGCGGTGGACATGACGGGCGGCGCGCCTCTCATCCGCACCATGCTGGGGCAGGCCATGGTGCAGTCCGGCAGCACCAGTAATCCCGACGAGGCGATCCGCGAGCTGATCCAGGCCACCCAGCGCGATCCGGATTCCGCGGGCGCCTGGCGTTCGCTCTCCATCGCCTACGGGCGCAAGGGGGACCTCGCCAATGCCGACCTCGCGGCGGCCAACGGCTCTTTCGCCCAAGGCGACTTCAAGAGCGGTCGTGAGCTGGCGGCCCGGGCGCGTCAGCGTTTTCCCCAGGGCTCGCCGGGCTGGCTGAAGGCCGACGATCTTGTGAATTTCAAGCCGCCCGCCGGTGCCGACAAGGGCGGCCGGCCCAATGGCGGCTGAAGCCCTTTCACGCCACGCGGATGTCGGTTCGCGTGGCGAAGAGGCGCTCAATCGACGATCCGGAGCATTCGCCGCGCGCCAAGACCGGCGGAACGTGCTCTGGTGGACCGCGTTCCTCACCTGATGGAGATCCATATGTTCTCGCGCCTCGGCCTCAGCGCCGGCCTCATTCCGCTGGCGCTGGCGGCCGCCCTGGCCTCCAGCCCCGCCTCCGCCTTCACCGATGAGGAGAAGAAGGAGCTCGGCCCCGTCATCCGGGAGTATCTCCTGCAGAATCCGGAGGTGCTCCAGGAGGCCATCGCCGTGCTCGACGCGCGCCACAATGCCGCCGAGGCGGCGGAGCGCGGCAAGGCGCTCGGCTCGATGAAGCCCCTGCTCCTGGACAGCCCGCGCGGTGTGGTGGTGGGCAATCCCAAGGGCGACGTCACCCTGGTGGAATTTTTCGACTACAATTGCGGCTATTGCAAAAAGGCGCTCGCCGATCTGCAGGAGCTGATCAAGCAGGATCCGAACCTGCGCGTGGTGCTGCGCGAATTCCCGGTGCTGGGCCAAGGCTCGGTGGAAGCCGCGCAGGTGGCGGTGGCCGTGCGCATGGTGGCGCCGGAGAAGTACATGGCCTTCCATCAGGCCCTGTTGAACGCGCGTGGCCCGGCCGATCGCGCCAAGGCGCTCGCCGCCGCCAAGGAGGTGGGCATCGATCCGGCCCTCATCCAGAAGCAGGCCAGTTCGCCGGAGCTCAACGCCACCCTGGATGAAAGCATGAAGCTGGCCGAGGCGCTCTCGCTCAACGGCACGCCCTCTTATGTGGTGGGCGACCAGGTGGTGGTCGGGGCGGTGGGCTTCGACAAGCTGAAGGCGGCCATCGCCGAATCGCGGGCGCCGAAGAAGGCGAACTGATCGCGTTGTGCCGTGCGCCGGCTTCACAGCCGGGTCACGGCGCGGCATCCGGGGGGCAGGTGTGCACTCCGCGCCGGGCGGGGTGCACGCGGGGCCTCTTTCCTTGCGCGGTGCGCACCCCTATAAGTGCGCCCAACCCGGCCATGGTGCGCCGGCGGCAGATGTCTTTGGGATGTCCAATACCATCCACGTTCTGAACGGGCCCAACCTGAACCTCCTCGGCACGCGCGAGCCCGGAATCTACGGCGCCGCGACCCTGGCCGACGTGGAGGCGCTGTGTCGCGCGGAAGCGGCGCAGCATGGTTTCGAGCTTGTGTTCAAGCAGACCAATTCAGAAGGCGCGCTGGTGGACTTCATCCAGGCGGCGCGGGGGGCGAAGGGCATCGTCCTCAATGCGGCGGCCTACACGCATACCTCTGTCGCCATTCGGGATGCGGTCGCGGCGGTGGGGGTTCCCACCATCGAGGTCCATCTGTCCAACGTGTTCGCGCGCGAGCCCTTCCGGCACCACTCCTATCTGTCACCGGTGGCGCGGGGCGTCATCTGCGGCTTTGGTCCGCATGGCTATGCGCTCGGAATCCAGGCGCTGGTGCGCCTTCCTTGACGACGTGATGGCGCGCCGCCCCAAGGACAGGGCGCGGACGCAGCCGGCAAGAGCAGGAACATGATGAAGCCTTCCAAACCCCAGATCGACACCAACCTCGTCAAGGAAATCGCCAAGCTGCTGTCGGACAGCGACCTGACCGAGATCGAGGTGGAGCATGAGGGCCTGCGCGTGCGCGTGGTGCGTGCCCCGGCGCCGGTCATCACCGCCGCCGCCCCCGTGGCCGCGGCCGCCGCTCCGCTGGTTGGCGCCGCCGCGCCTGCGCCTGCCGTCGAGGCGCCCGCTGATCTGTCCAAGCATCCGGGCGCCGTGACCTCTCCCATGGTGGGCACCGCCTATCTGTCGCCTGAGCCGGGCGCGGCGGCGTTCATCGAGGTCGGCGGTGCGGTCAAGGAGGGCCAGACGGTGCTGATCGTCGAGGCCATGAAGACCATGAACGCCATTCCCGCGCCCCGCTCCGGCACGGTGACGCGCATTCTGGTGGGCAATGCGCAGCCGGTGGAATACGGCGAGCCGCTGCTGATCATCGAGTGAGGCCGGGTGCATGGCGCGCGCTTGCCGAGTGCGCGCCGCGCGCCGAGTCCTAGCGTCCAAGTCGCGTCCAAGCGGTTTCGCGCGCCGATCCGCCGCGCGACATGCTCTAGAGCGCCTTCCGTTTGCCTTGGCTCACGGTCATCGCTCTAGATAGTCGAGTTCTCGCATTTTCTTCACGCGAACCGGTGTCCATTTCGCCTGAAAATGCTCTAGGGGCAGGCCAGATGTTCAAGAAAATCCTCATCGCCAACCGTGGCGAGATCGCGCTGCGCATCCTGCGCGCCTGCAAGGAGCTCGACATCGCCACCGTGGCGGTTCACTCCACGGCGGACGCCGATGCCATGCATGTGCGTCTCGCCGATGAAAGCGTGTGCATCGGCCCGCCGCTGGCCCGCGAGAGCTATCTCAACATCCCCTCCATTCTCGCCGCGTGCGAGATCACCGGCGCGGATGCCGTGCATCCCGGCTACGGCTTCCTGGCGGAGAATGCGCGGTTCGCCGAGATCCTGTCGGACCACAATGTCGGCTTCATCGGTCCCAAGGCGGAGCACATCCGCATCATGGGCGACAAGATCGAGGCCAAGAAGACCGCTCAGTCCCTCGGCATTCCGGTGGTGCCGGGGTCCGAGGGCGGCATCCGCGACGACGAGGAGGCCTATCGGGTCGCGGAGGGGATCGGCTATCCGGTGCTGGTGAAGGCCGCTGCCGGCGGTGGCGGGCGCGGCATGAAGGTGGCCCAGAGCAAGGACGACCTCTCGCAGGCCCTGTCCACCGCACGCATCGAGGCCAAGGCCGCCTTCGGTGACGATGCGGTCTATCTCGAAAAATACCTCTCCACCCCGCGCCACATCGAAGTGCAGGTGCTGGGCGATGGCTGCGGCAACGCCATCCATCTCGGCGAGCGGGACTGCTCGCTTCAGCGCCGCCATCAGAAAGTGTGGGAGGAAGCGCCCTCGCCGGTGATTTCCGCGGCCCAGCGCGCCGAGATCGGCGAGACCTGCGCCAAGGCCATGCGCGAGCTGAAGTACCTCGGGGTCGGCACGGTCGAGTTCCTGTATGAGGACGGGAAATTTTATTTTATCGAGATGAACACCCGCATCCAGGTGGAGCATCCGGTGACGGAGATGGTCACCGGCATCGACCTCATCAACGAACAGATTCGGGTGGCCGCAGGCGAGCCGATGACGCTGACCCAGCAGGACGTCGTCATCCACGGCCACGCCATCGAATGCCGGGTGAACGCCGAGCATCCCACCACCTTCCGGCCCTCGCCCGGCAAGATCACCCATTATCATGTGCCCGGCGGTCTTGGCGTGCGGGTGGATTCCAACGCCTACCAGGGCTATGTGATCCCCCCCACCTATGACAGCCTGGTGGGCAAGCTGATCGTGCACGGGCAGACCCGCGACGAATGTCTGCGTCGTCTGCGGCGCGCCCTCGACGAGTTCGTGGTGGACGGCATCGACACCACGCTGCCGTTGTTCCGCACCTTGGTGCGCGTGCGCGATATCGCTGACGGTCGCTACGACATCCATTGGCTGGAGCACTTCCTGGCGGATACGGCCAACACCCAGGGCTGAGCCGGGGGCGCGGCGGGTGCCCACCTCGCCGCATCATCCTTTTCCCGTCATTCTTGCCTCCGGCTGGAAGCGCCGGTGCGCCGAACCCGTGCGCACGCGGTGGTCGTCAATATCCCGGAAACCTCCCTCTGCGATAGCTCGTGGCGGCCTCAAGGGCCGCGTGCGCGATAGATCGTGGTGTCATCCGCAGCGTCCGGCGCGGGCGTTAGGGCATGTGAAAATTTTTCTTTAGAAGATCTGCGATTTATTTTTTGATTAACGCTTCGTCATGAAATTGAGCTCTCACCTCTACTGTATTTTATTCGAGTTGTTCGTAGTCGCGCCGATGTGGTGACGTGGTTAACGTCGTTGCATGGCGGCCACAGTCTGTGAGCGAATGCAGTCTTGGCTGTCATCGGGGGCATGAAACGTCATTTATTAGATGCGTCTTCATGTGTGGCTCGCATAATGTGCCGGAGCAGAGGGGACGCGGAATCGCCGTGGGTTTTCTCTGCGCGGGTCGAGGTGGCAGGCTGTGCCTGTCCGTCTGGCGTCGTCTCCGGAGCGTCACGTTTGCGCCGCACCGTGGACATGCTAAAGGCGGAGGGCCGCTTGGAGGCGTCTACGGTCGCCTTTGAGCGCTCGGGGGTCAGGAATGCCCTTGCCGGGCGTGTCGTGGCGGAAGCGTCTGACACGTGGGGCTGGGTCTGGTTTCCGGGTGGGGTCCGCTCGCGAAGGTTCAGTGTTTGCCGGAACTTGATGGGGCATGGGGCTTCGCTCGCCGGCGGTCGTCGCAATCAGCAAGAAGGCCAGGAGAATGGTGTTGAATTGGCTCCGCAAGTGCCGGCTCGCGTTCGGGGACACCGTCCGACCCGCACATGCGCTTCTGGTTCTGGCCATGGGCGTGGCGGTGGGGCTCGCGGGCTGCGACATTCCGCGCAGCGGCCCGATGGCCAGCGAGATCCAGCAGAACAGCGAAAATCCGGGTGATTTCCCGTTCCGACTCGTTCCGGTCGATGTCGCCGTGAGCGGCGTGCTGCTGCGCGCGCCGGACGACAGCATGTCCACCCGCGGCTTCTTCCGTTCCGACCGCAAGTCGGGGGGGCCGGTTCTCGGCCCGGGCGACAGCTTGTCCATCACGGTCATGGAGCCGGCATCGGGCGGCGTGTTCACCGGCATCAATTCGCAGAATGTGGGCGGCCAGTCGGCCGCGCTGGTGACGCTGCCCGACATGACCGTGGACACGCAGGGCACCATCGCCTTCCCGCTGGTGGGCAGTGTGCATGTGGCGGGCATGACCACCCGGCAGGTCGCCAGCAAGCTCGAGGAAGAGCTGAAGAGCCGCATCATCCAGCCGCAGGTGCTGGTGCGCCTGTCCGGCAATCTGACCAACAAGGTCATCATCGCCGGCGCCGTGAAGTCGCCTGGCGAGTTCGATGTCACCGCCGCGGGCGAGACCCTGCTGCAACTCGTGACCCGCGCCGGTGGTCCGGTTGTGCCGCCGAGTGATGCGGTGGTGGAGTTGACCCGCAGTGGCACCACCCGTTCGGTGCGCCTGCAAGCGCTCATCAACCAGCCGACGGCGGACGTGAAGCTCGCGGGCGGTGATTTCATCAATATTGCGATCAAGCCGCGCATTTATCTCATCATGGGCGCCATCGGCCGCACCACCGAGGCCGCGCTGCCGCCGGAGAAGCTGACCTTGGCCAATGCGTTGGCGCGCAATGGCGGCTTCATAGACAGCCGCGCCGACGTCAAGGGCGTGTTCGTGCTGCGTTACGAGCCGCAGCAGGTGATCAGCCAGCTGACGCCCGACCAGCCGGCGGATACGCCTTACGTCCCCGTGGTCTATCAGTTCAATTTCGAGCAAACGTCGGGCTTCTTCCTGTCCGACAGCTTCGTGTTGCGGGATCGGGACATCATCTATCTGTCCAACGCGTCGTCGGTGGAAATGCAGAAGTTCCTGGATGTGTTCCGCATCGCGGTGTCGCCGGCCATCAGCGCCGTGGGCGTCGCCGCGAACGTCAACAATCTCTGACGCGGCAGGCGTCGACCCGTCACCGGGCCGACGCCTCGTCCGCTTGGCGGGGGAGGCGTCGGGATAGGAGTTGCCGAACCGGCCGCGATTCGTATATCCCGGCGGCTCATGTGGTGGCTGAGGCGCCGCCGAACGTCGGGGACATCCATGATGACCATGTCGCGCAAGGTTTTCCGGTCGGGGCAGGCTCAGGCCGAAGCGCAGCGGGCTTCTGGAGCCGGCAGGCGGGCTCTGGCCTGGGCCACGGCCCTCCTGCTGAGCGGCGGGGCAATGTTTCCGGTGTCGGCGGCGCGCGCGGAGACCCCCGCGGCGACCGAGACCCGCTCGTCTCACGGCGACTGGCTCGTCCGCTGCAAGAAGGACAGCAACCCGAAGGAGTGCGAGGCGGTTCAAACCTTGCAGACCCAGGACCTCAAGGGGGTTCTGGCCCATGTGGCGGTGCGCGCCGTCAAGGGTGGCGAGGTGCTCCTGCTCGTGCTGACGCCGCCCGGCGTATGGCTGCCGGCCAATGTCACCTTCAAGGTGGGCGGCGTCCCGGATCTGACCCTCGTTTATAAACGGTGCGGTCAGTATTGCGTGGCGAGCCTGGCTTTGACGCCGGAAAATATCGCGGCACTCAAGGCGAGTTCCGGCCAGGGTGAACTGACCTTTGAGAACGGCTCGCGCAGCCCCATCATTCTTCCCGTCTCCTTCAAGGGCCTGGGCGAGGCCATCACTGCAAGCCTGAACGGCTGACCGCGGCGCTGGCGTTCCGCCCGCTTCGATCATGTGACAGCGACCTTGGCGCAGAGAACCCGCGCCGAGGTCGCTTTCGGATCCACCGGACATTTGCGGCGGGCGTTTGCGGGGGGCAGCGGGTGCGTGTGCGCGGCCCTGAGGCCGAAGGGCCCGTGAGCTTGCTCCATGGCCTTTGGTAGAAGCCTGAGTGGACCTGCAGGGCACCCACTTCTCGCCGGTCAAAAAGCGGGAACATGGCGTGGGGCGGCGCGGCGGGGGAAGGCGACCATCTCGCCGGTGACGCCCGCTTCAGGGCGCTCGGCTTCCGAAAATCCAATTTGAGGCCGCAACCGTTTGGCGCATCCGCGGTGTGAGCCGGCGGGCGGCGTTGCGCGACCCCTTGGGTGGGGTCGGCGGGACGCGCGATCGCGCCGCGCGCCCGCATCGCTTTCCTCCCCATTTCACGGGGTGTTCCGGCGGCGCGAAACCTGCTGCAGTGTCTGCGGCCCGGTCTGCGGCGCTCGCTCACTCACTCGGCGTAGGGATTGTCCTTCTGGCGCAAGGTCAGGCGGATCGGCACGCCCGGCAGGTCGAATGTCTCGCGCAGGGCGTTGGTGATGTAGCGGATATAGCTTTCCGGCACCGCCTCCGCCCGGGAGCAGAACAGCACGAACGACGGCGGCCGCGCCTTGGGCTGGGTGATGTAGCGCAGTTTCACGCGCCGGCCGGACACCGCCGGCGGCGGGTGATTGTCCACCACCTGTTGCAGGAAGCGGTTCAGCGGATTGGTGGCGACGCGCTTGTTCCACACCTTGTGGGCTTGCGAGATGGCTTCCACCAGCTTGTCCAGCCCGTGCCCGGTCAGGCCGGAGAGCGGCACGATGGGCACGCCCTTCACCTGCGGCAGCAGGCGGTCTGCTTCCTCGCGCAGCCGGGTGGCGAGGCCACCACGGGCGACGAGGTCCGACTTGTTGTAGCCGATCACCACCGCCCGTCCCTCGCGCGCGACCAGGTCGGCGATACGCAGGTCCTGTTCCTCGAAGGGGTGGGTGGCGTCGATGAGCACCACCACCACCTCGGCGAATTTCATGGCGCGCAAGGCATCGGCGGCGGAGAGCTTCTCCAGCTTGTCCTCGATGCGCGCGCGCCGACGCAGGCCGGCGGTATCGAACACTTCGAGCCGGGTGCCCCGGAAGTTCACCTCCACCGCGATGGAATCGCGGGTGATGCCGGCCTCCGGTCCGGTCAGCAGCCGGTCTTCGCCCATGAGGCGGTTGATGAGGGTGCTCTTGCCGGCGTTGGGGCGGCCGAGCACGGCCACCTTGATGGGCCGCTTGGGGGCGGAGGCATCTTCGGCCGCGTCTTCGGCGTCGTCCGCCTCCGGGACCTCGGGGCGGGTGTGCTCCGGCAAGGCGTCGCAGATGGCGTCGTAGAGGTCGGAGAGGCCTTCGCCATGCTCCGCCGACAGGGGGATGGGGGTGCCGAGCCCGAGCGCGAAGGCCTCCAGCGTGCCGGCCTCGCCGCCGCGTCCCTCGCTCTTGTTGGCGACCAGAATGGTGGGCTTGGCGGCGCGCCGGACCAGGGCCGCGAAGGCGCGGTCGGTGGGAGTCAGGCCGACCCGGGCGTCAATGATGAAGAGGATGGCGTCGGCATCGCCGATGGCGGTCTCGGTCTGGGCGCGCATGCGGCCTTCGAGGCTGGCGGCGTCCGCTTCCTCCAGGCCGGCGGTATCGACGATGCGGAACGCGAGGTCGCCGAGATGCGCCTCACCCTCGCGGCGGTCACGGGTGACGCCGGGGCGATCGTCCACCAGCGCGAGCTTCTTGCCCACGAGGCGGTTGAACAGGGTAGACTTGCCCACATTGGGCCGGCCGACGATGGCCAGGGTGAAGGTCATGGGATCCGTTCGCCGCCCGAATGAGGGGAATGGGGAAGACTTGGTCGCGCGTCAGCGCGACGGCGTGCTGCCGGCGGCCGGCGGGTTGGGCAGGTCGATGGCCGCGTTGGAGTTGCTGGGCTGGCCGGGGCCGCTGGAGTAATCGACGCCGGGAACGCCTTCCGGGAACACCGGCTGGCGCGCGCCGGGCAGGGGCTTCTTGTGTTCCTCGAACGGGTTGAGCTTTTCGAGGCTCTCGCAGCCGGCGGCCGCCAGCGCGAGCGAAAGCCCGATGGCGACTCGCAGCGACCTCAGGATACGGCGAGATTGTCCCATGGGAAGCATCTCCTTACTGGGCCGCGGCCGGGGCCGGCGGGGTGTTGGCGGGCGGCGCCGGCGTTTCGGCGGGCGCCTGGGGCGCATTCTCGGATGCCGCAGGTGCGGATGCGGCTGGAACCGGCGCAGGGGGGGCTGCGGCCGGGGCTTCGGCGGATGCGGGGGCCGGCACCGCCGTCAGGCGGCGGATCAGCTCGGCGCGCGAGCGGATGCCGGCGGTGGCCTCGGCATCCTCGGTGATCTCGGTCGCGGTCTTGTTGGCGGCGGCGAGGTCGCCGGCCTTGAGCTGCGCCAGCGCCAGGATTTCGCGCGCCGGATTGCGCAGCGGCCCGGTGCCGGCGGCAAGGTCGCCCACACGCTGCTTCACGGCGGCGAGGTCGGACGTGTCGAGCACGATCAGGCCGGAGCGCAGCCGCGCCATGTCGCGCACCAGGGCCGGAAGGCGCCCGTCGGCGGCGATGGCGTCGAATGCGGCAACGCCCGCCGCCGTCTCGCGCGCGGCGGCGGCATTGGCGGCGTGGAACAGGGCGATGGCGCGGTAGCCCTCTGGACCGGTCTTGGCGAGGGCCTGGAAGGCGGTCTCGGCCTCGGCGTATTTGCCGGCGGTGTTCAGCGCCGTCGCGGCGTCGAGGGTGCTGCTGGCGGCAATGGCCTGCTGCTGACGCCAATAGGTATATCCGCTCCAGGCGGCCGCTCCGGCGATGGCGAGCACGACCGCGGCGATCAGCACGATGCCGTAGCGGTCCCAGAGCTTGCGCATGCGCTCGCGCCGGAGGTCTTCCTGGATCTCGTGGAAAATGTCGGTCATCAAAGGTCCGCACGTGCAGGGTGCCGGTGCGCCGGCTCAGGGCGCGTAACGTATCCATGCGGCTTCATCGTGGCAAACCCGCAGTGGTGGCCGCCTGTGGGCGAGGGTTATCTTGTCCGGCGGGCGCGGCGCCGTAAGATCGGCGGCCGGGGTGCGACCGGCACGGCGTCGCGGGCGGGGACTTAGGCGGGGACATAGGCTGGGACATGGCGAAGCCGACCGGGGATCAGGCGCCGCGCGCGGCCGGTCCATCCTTTGAATACCGGCTCAACCGCACGCCGGTGGGGGTGGTGATGCTCGACGCCGACCTCGCCATCCGCGCGGTGAATCCGGTGGCGCTGCGCCTGCTGGCGCCGGCCGGGGCCAGCGTGTTCGGCGCCAACATCCTGGATCTGCATCCGGAGGACGCGCGGGACAAGGTGGGATGGCTCATTTCGCGCGCCGCCTCCGGCGTGGACGGCACCGCCTCGCTGGTGGTGACGACCGCCATGGGGAGCCTGGTGGCCAAGGTGAGCCGTCTTGACGGCGCCGGTGGTGCCGCGGCCGGCTATTGCATGATGATCCACGCCCTGGTCGATGCCCCGGTGATGGGGCGGGCCGATTCGGAGGAGGCCGACGACCGGGTGGAAGCGGTGCCGGTGGCGGCGGAGGCGGGGCTGGCCCTGTGCCCGCTCATGAAGCTGCCGCTCATGCGCGGCAAGGGGGCGGTGATCTCCCTGATCGATGTCGGTGAGGTGGTGTGCCTGGTGGCCCAAGGCCATTATGCAGAGGCGCGCACCTTGTCGTTTTCCGCCTTCTGCCCCCGTTCCCTGGCCGATCTGGAACGGCGGCTCGATCCGGCCGCCTTCCTGCGGGTGCACCGCCGCTATGTGGTGAATATCCGCCATGTGCGCGGGGCGGAGCGGGTCGATGGCGGCTGGCACCTCATTCTCGCCGATACGGCGGCGACGCGGGTGCCGGTGAGCCGGGCCAAGGTGGACACCATGCGCCGCATGCTCGCGGTGTGAATTGCCGTTCGTGCGGCCAGGATGCCATTGGTGCATGCTATTCGTGAGCGGTTCCCGCGTCGTTGAGGCGCGCGGCGTGCACCGGCACCCTTCCACCCTGCGCTGTTTCCGCGCCCGATGGAGAGGGTGTCCCCATGGATTCGTCCGTTTCCGCCGACTTTTCCCAATTGCCGAGCGAGCTCGACAATCCGGATCGCTATGTGACGTTCCGCGGCATCGATTTCGAGGGCAACATGGCGCGGGTGCTCGCGCACCTGTTCCGCTACATTGACGATCCCGCCTATGGCAACGCGTTCTGGGCCCGCTTCAAGGCGCGGCTGACAGCGGTGGAGCAGAACGGCGCGGCTATCTGCGACAAGCTGCTGCTGCTCCATTCCCACGTCTATTACATGGTCGACCTGTTCGAGGAGCACGACGACGGCCAAGCCCTGACCGACCTGAAGAAGCTGGAGGAAGAGTGCTTCTGAGTGCTCATGCCAAAGGCCAATGCGCTTCACCCATCGGACTTTGGTCAAGCCCGCGCGGCGCTTGAGCGAGACCCATTCGGCTTCGGTCGAACACCGATGTCGATGGTATCAAGAGCCGGTCTGGAAGCCGGCCCGCTTCAGCCGCACCACGGCGAGGTCGAGGGCGGACAGGAACGCCGAGCGGTCGCGGGCGGAAAACGGCTTCGGGCCTCCGGTGACGGCGCCGGCGGAGCGCAGGTCTTCCATCAGGTTGCGGGTGGCGAGTGCCATGCCGATGGAATCGCGGGTGAAGGGCTTGCCCGAGGGGGCGATCACATCCGCCCCCGCCTTCACGCAACGGGCCGCGAGCGGCACATCGGTGGTCACCACCACATCGCCGCGGGCGACGCGGGACGCGATGAAGTCGTCGGCGGCATCCGGCCCGGCGGGCACCACCACCCGCTCCACCAGGGGATGGGCGGGCACCGCCAGCGGCTGGTTGGCCACCACATGGACGCGGATCGCGTGCCGCCACGCCACCTTGTACACCTCTTCCTTCACCGGGCAGGCGTCGGCGTCGATGTAGAGGGCGATGGGGGCGGTGCGGCCGGTTGCTGGTTGGGTCATGACCCGCAAATGGCAGGCCCCGGCCGCGCGGGCAAGGGGCGCGGGCAAAGGGGCGGGGACAAGGAGGGCGTGCCCGCTGGCGGGATTTGGACCGCCGCCGGGTCACAATGGGTGGCGGCGGGTTATTGACGCGGGGCGCCCGCCGCGCCAAGCCTTCGGTATGACATCGCTCGTCACGCGCGGCCGCCGCCGCCTCGAAAGCCTCCCCGTCATCGGCCGTCTGCTCGCCTCGGTGAGCCACATGGAGCGGATGACCCTGGCCACGCTCGCGTTCGCCGCCTGTGCGCTCTATGCCTTCGTGAGGATCGCCGACGAGGTGATGGACCACGAGACGGGCAGCCTGGATCGCGGCATCCTGCTGGCCTTGCGCGACCCCAACAATCTTTCCGATCCCTTGGGCCCGCCCTGGTTCGAGGAAATGATGCGCGACTTCACTGCCCTCGGCAGCACCGGCGTGCTGACCCTTCTGACCGTGGTGGTGCTGCTGTTCCTGCTGATGACCCGCAAGCGCCACGCGGCGTTGCTGGTGGCGCTTGCGGTGGCGGGCGGCACGCTTTTGTCCCAGGCGATGAAATGGGGGTTCGACCGGCCGCGGCCCGATCTCGTGCCCCATGGCATGGCCGTCTATACGCAGAGCTTCCCGAGCGGCCATGCCATGCTGTCGGCCATTGTCTACCTCACCCTCGGCGCGCTGCTCGCCCGCACCCAGGCCCGCACGCGGGTGAAGGTGTTCCTGCTGTGCGTCGCGGCGGCACTGACGGTGATCGTCGGCGTCAGCCGCATCTATCTTGGCGTGCACTGGCCCACCGATGTGCTCGGCGGCTGGATGCTGGGCGCCGGCTGGGCGGCTCTGTGCTGGCTGCTCATGCTGTGGCTGCAAGGTAAGGGCGACGTGGAGCCCGAATCGAGCCTGCCGCCCGGCGACGAGGCGGTGCCGGGCCGGTGACGGCATCCGGCGGGGCTCATTTCTCCGCGCGGTAGCGGCCCTGGTCGATGCCGTGGCGGCGCAGCTTGTCGTAGAAGGTCTTGCGTGGAATGCCGAGGGTGCGGACCGCGCTCTGCACGTCGCCCTTGGTGGCGGCCAGAGCGGCCCGAATCTCGGCCGCCTCGAACGCATCCACCCGCTCCGGCAGCGGGGTGGGGGCAGCGGTCGCGGCGCCGGCGTCCGAGGTCGCGGCTGCGCTTTCCTCGGCCACGAGGCCCAGCGCCACGCGCTCGGCATAATGGGCCAGTTCGCGCACATTGCCGGGCCAGCCATGGCCGTCGAGATGGCGGCGCACGGTGGCGGTGAGGGGCGGCGGCTCGCGGCCGAATCGCTGGGCGGCCCTGGTCAGGAAGTGACCGAACAGCAGCGGCACGTCCTCGCGTCGCTCGCGCAGGGGCGGAATGCGCAGGGTCGCCACATGCAGGCGGTAATAGAGATCCTCCCGGAACTCGCCCTTCTTCACCAGATCGATGAGGTCGATCTTGGAGGCCGCCACCACCCGCAGGTTCACCCGCTTCACCTCGTTGGTGCCGAGCGGCGTCACCTCCCGCGCTTCCAGCACCCGCAGCAGCTTCACCTGGAGCGCCGGCGACATGGCCTCGATCTCGTCCAGGAACAAGGTGCCGCCGCTGGCATGCTCGATGCGTCCGACGCGCTTCTTCAGCGCGCCGGTGAATGCGCCGGCCTCGTGGCCGAATAATTCGCTCTCGATCATGCTCTCGGGCAGGGCGCCGCAGTTCACCGCCACCAGCGGTCGATTGGCGCGGCGGCTCCAGCGGTGGAGGGCATTGGCCACCACTTCCTTACCGGCGCCGGTCTCGCCTTCCACCAGAACATCCACGTCGGCATCGGCAAGCTGGCGCAGCATCTGGCGCAGCCGCGCCATGGCCGGGGCGATGCCGATCAGCGGCTCGTCGTCATCCACCTGCTCGGCGCGGCGCTTCAGGTCGCGGTTTTCCAGCACCAGCCGCCGCTTCTCCAGGGCGTGGCGCACCGCCGACAGCAGGCGGTCCATGGGATAGGGCTTGGCCAGGAAGTCGTAGGCGCCCTCGCGCATGGCGTCCACCGCCATAGCGATGTCGCCATGGCCGGTGATGAGGATCACCGGCAGGTCGGCATCCATGCACTTCAGGTGGCGGAACAGGGTGAGACCGTCCATGCGCGGCATGCGCACATCGCTCACCACCACGCCGGGGAAGGTCTCGTCCAGGTCGTCGAGGGCCGCTTCGGCGGAGGCGAAGGGCATCACCGTGAGCCCGGCCAGCATCAGCGCCTGCACGTTGGCGGCGCGCAGCACATCGTCGTCGTCGATGAAGGCGACATCCATCAGGAAGCCTCCGGCAAGGTGATGATGAAGCAGGCGCCGGCCCGGTTCTCGGCGGCGAGGGTGCCGCCGAATTCGCGCAGGATGTCCTGGCAGATCACGAGGCCCAGGCCCAGGCCATGGGGCTTGGTGGTGGTGAAGGGCATGAACAGGGCTGCCATCACCTCCGGCGGCAGGCCGGGGCCGTTGTCGGCGACGGTGAGGGTGATGGCGCCGTCGGCGCGGGCGGCGACGATGCGCAGCCGCCGGTCCGGCCGCTCGGCCATGGCCTCGACGGCGTTCTGGATCAGGTTGACCAGCACCTGTTCCAGCCGCCCGCGATCGGCGCGGGCCACCAGCGTCGCGGGAATGTCGAGGGCGAGCGCGATGTCGTGCTCGCGCAGGCGATAGCCCATGAGGCCCAGCACGCCCTTTACCGCTTCCGCCACCGGCACCGGGCCGATCTCGCGGGCGGGCTTGCGCGCGAAGGCGCGCAGCTCCTGGGTGATGGCGCCGATGCGCTCGGTCAGGGCGGCGATGGTGGAAAGGTTGGCGCCGGCGGCATCCGGCTGGCCCTGGTCCAGGAAGGTGCGGGCATTGTCCGCGAACACGCGGATGGCGGCCACCGGCTGGTTTACCTCATGGGCGATGGAGGCGGCGATCTGCCCCAGCATGGCGAGCTTGGTGGCCTGGGCCAGCTCGTCCTGAAGGGCCTCGAGGGCGATGCGGGCGCGGCGGCGTTCCACCATCTCGGCCTTGAGCTGGTCGTTGGCGCTTTTCAGCTCGGCGGTGCGGTTCTCCACCTGCTCTTCCAGCTCGCGCCGGGTTTCCGCCTGGCGGGCTTTCTCCTCGCGACGGCGGGTGCGCAGGGACAGGAAGAGGCCGCCGATGCCGAGGCCCACGACTCCCGCAAGCACCGCGATGGAGCGGCCGGCGGTGGTCGCGACGTTCACGGCCGGCCCGGTCGGGGCGAGCACGTGCAGAGTCCATGGGGTGGTCGGCACGCCGGCCTGGGCCTCCACGAAGCTGCGTGGGGCATGGGTGCCGGGCAGGGTCGCCTCCACGAGCCGCTCGCCCCCGCTGGCGGGGGTGAAGGCGAGCGGCTCCAAGGGGGCGTCGCCGAATTGCAGGCTGGCGCGGATGGCCGCCCGCTGGTCCGTGGGGATGGGCGCGGCCGCCTTGAAGCGCCAGGCCGGCACGCTGGTGATGATGACGATGGAATGGGAGTCGGTGACGAAGGTGGGGGTGGGCACCGGCAGACGGCGCCAATCGCTCTCGATAGCGTCGAACTCGTCCTTCACCACCATCACGCCCAGGGGTTTCCCGTCCGGCCCGTCCACCCGGCGGGAGAGGTAAAGGCCCGGATGGAGGCTCACCGTGCCGAAGGCGAAATGCTCGGCGCCGCCCTCGGCCATGGCCCGCGTGAAATAGGGGCGGAAGCTGTAGTCCGAGCCGACGAAGCTGAGCGGCGTGCCCGCATTGCTGGCGGAAACGCAGAGGCCGGCGTCATTCATGAGGTAGATCACGCCGGCGCGGGTGGCTTCCGCCAGGGCCTTGAGCTTGGCGTCGAGCAGGGCGAGCGCGGCCGCATCGCCCTGCTGGAGCGCGGCGCGCACGTCCGGATCCTGGGCCAGCACCACCGGCAGGGTGCGCTGCTTCTCGATCTCGCTGCGCAGGGCGGTGACGCGCAGGTCGGCCGCGAGCGCCGCCTCGGCATCCACCTGGGCCAGCGCCCAGCGATTGGCGCCATAGACCGCCAATCGGTCCAGCCCCGCCAGGATGGCGAGCCCGCCGGCGATCAGCGCCAGGATCGTCCGCAGGCGCCGGGTCGCCGGACGCCGGCCGGTGTCCGGTGCGCGGGAGATGTCGCCTTGCGGGGCTTCGGACACGATCGCCTCTCTGCTTCGGCTGTGCGGAAATCCGCACGTTTACGGATCCAATTTGTGCGGCAGATCGCACGGTGTGTCGAGGGGATAGGATAGGAATGGGGTTAATTAACGGTTTTTCAATGGTTTGCCGGCTGCGCCGCGCGCTGGCGCACATGGCATGGCGTTTGCGGAAAGGGGGCACCCGCACGGCGAGCGTGCGGGCATTGCATCACCCATTCGGTTTCGACGTCGCCCGATCCAAGAGGCGCGACGAGGCCGGCGGAGGAAACGGTCCATGGCCACCCTGCTCCCGGCGGCGGCGCCCCACGCGCCCCGCAGGTTCCATCAGCATTTGTATTTCCAAGTGCTCGTCGCCATCGGCGCGGGCATTCTGCTCGGCCATTTCTATCCGAGCCTCGGCGCCGACATGAAACCGCTCGGCGACGCCTTCATCAAGCTGGTGAAGATGGTGATCGCGCCGGTGATCTTCCTCACCGTGGTGACCGGCATCGCCGGCATGAGGGACCTGGGCAAGGTCGGCCGCGTGGCCGGCAAGGCCATGATCTACTTCGTCACCTTCTCCACGCTGGCGCTCATCATCGGGCTGGTGGTGGGCAATGTGATCCAGCCGGGATCGGGCCTCAACATCAATCCGGCGACCTTGGACCACAAGGCGGTCGCGGACTATGCCGCCAAGGCGCACGATCAGAGCCTGATCGGGTTCCTGATGGGGATCATCCCGAACACGCCCATCAGCGCGCTGGCCTCCGGCGACATCCTGCAGGTGCTGTTCTTCTCGGTGCTGTTCGGCATCGCGCTTGGCGCCATCGGCGAGCGCGGCGAGCCCTTGATGGATGTGTTCCACTCGGCGACGCAGGCCATGTTCAAGCTGGTGGCCATCCTCATGAAGGCCGCTCCGATCGGCGCGTTCGGCGCCATGGCCTTCACCATCGGCAAATACGGCATCGGCTCGGTGGCCAATCTCGCCCTGCTGATCGCCACCTTCTACCTGACGTCCTTCATCTTCGTGCTGGGCGTGCTGGGTGCGGTGGCGCGCTACAACGGCTTCTCCATCGTGGCGCTCATCCGCTACATCAAGGAAGAACTGCTGCTGGTGCTCGGCACCTCGTCGTCGGAAGCGGCGCTGCCGAGCCTCATGGAGAAGATGGAGCGCGCCGGCTGCGGCAAGTCGGTGGTGGGCCTTGTCATTCCCACCGGCTATTCGTTCAATCTCGACGGCACCAACATCTACATGACCCTGGCCTCGCTGTTCATCGCGCAGGCGGTGGGCATTCATCTGTCGCTGTGGGATCAGATCCTGCTGTTGCTGGTGGCGATGCTGTCGTCGAAGGGCGCGGCGGGCATCACCGGCGCCGGCTTCGTCACCCTGGCCGCGACGCTGTCCGTGGTGCCGTCGGTGCCGGTGGAAGGCATGGCCCTCATCCTCGGGATCGACCGCTTCATGTCCGAGTGCCGGGCGCTCACCAATTTTACCGGCAATGCGGTGGCCACCATCGTCGTCGCCCGCTGGGAGAACGACCTCGACACCGCGCAGCTCGATGCCGCCCTGCATGGGCGGGTGCCCGAGACCGCCGAGCTGCCCATCGACATGGCCGAGCCCGCGCCCATCGACTGACACCGGCCCCCGGGCGTCGCCGCCGCGGGACCCGAGGCAAAGACAACGGCCGGCTTGCCCCCACGCAAGCCGGCCGTTTCCGTTTGGGTGGAGAAATGCCGCGCTCAGGCGGCATCCACCAGGATCACCTCGGCATCGTCCAGGGCCTTCACGGTGACTGCCGCCTCATCGCGAATGGCGGCGCCGTCGCGCTCGCCGAGGCGGGTGCCGTTCACCTCCACCGCGCCGCGGGCCGTGACGAGATAAAGATGGCGTCCGGGATCCGCCGCATAGGTGGCGCTGTCGCCGGCCTTGATGGTCGCCGCCACCAGGCGGGCGTCGGCGCGGATCATCAGCGCATCCTCGTCTCCCTTGCGGCCGCTGGCCAGGGTGACGAACCGGCCGGCCCGTTCGCCCTTCGGAAAGGGCTGGGCGGCCCAGCGCGGCGCGCCGCCCCGCTCCTCCGGGATGATCCAGATCTGGAAGATCTTGGTGAGCCCTTTTTCCATATTGTACTCGGAGTGGCGGATGCCGGTGCCGGCGCTCATCACCTGCACGTCGCCGGCCTCGGTGCGCCCGCGGTTGCCCTGGTCGTCCTGGTGGGTGATGGCGCCCTCGCGCACATAGGTGATGATCTCCATGTCGCGGTGCGGGTGCAGCGGAAACCCGGTGTCGGGCGCGATTTCGTCGTCGTTCCAGACCCGGAGGTTGCCCCAATGGAGGCGGTCCGGGTCGTAATAATCGGCGAAGGAAAAATGGTGCTTGGTGTTGAGCCAGCCGTGGTCGGCGCCACCCAGCCGGTCGAAGGGACGAAGCTCAATCATGGCGAACTCCTTGTCGCCCGCATGGTGACGGGCCGTTTCATGTCCGCGTTGGACTGAGGGGAATATGGCATTGAACTGCGGGCGCAAAATGGAAACAATGGAAACTCATGGTTTCCAATAATGCACCTCATCGCCTGCCCGACCTGGAGGGCTGGGCCATTTTCGCCAAGGTGGTGGAGGCGGGATCTTTCGCCCGCGCCGCGGCCGAGCTCGGCCTGTCCAAGGCCACCGTCTCCAAGGCCATCAGCCGGCTGGAGGAGCGGCTGGGCACGCGGCTGCTGCACCGCACGGCGCGCCGGCTGTCCCTCACCGGGGCCGGTCGCGCCGCCGCCGAAAGCGCGGCCCGCCTGGTCGCCGAAGCCGAGGCGGCGGAGGCCGAGGCGGTGTCGCAATCAGTGGAGCCGCACGGCGTGGTGCGGCTGGCCGTGCCCATGTCGTTCGGCCTGCGCCACCTCGCGCCGCTGCTGCCGGAGCTGATCGCGCGCTTTCCCAAGCTGTCGGTGGATTTGCACCTGAGCGATGCGGTGGTGGATCTGGTGGGGGAGGGGTTCGACCTTGCCCTGCGCATCGCCACCTTGCCCGCGTCGAGCCTCAAGGTGCGGCGCATCTGCACGGTGCGGCGGATCCTGGTGGGCAGCCCGGCCTATTTCGCGCGCCATGGGCGGCCGGAGCATCCGCGCGACCTCGAAGGCCATCCGTGCCTGGGCTATGCCTATCTGCCGGTGCCGGACCGCTGGCGCTTCGTGGACGGCGGGGGCGAGGTGGTGACGGTGACGCCATCGGGCCCGCTGCGCGCCAACAATGCCGACGCTCTCACCCCCATGCTGCTGGCGGGGCAGGGGCTGGCGGTGCAGCCGGAATTCATGGTGTGGCAGGATCTGGCCAGCGGGGTGCTGGAGCCGGCGCTGACGGGCTGGTCCATGCCCGACCTGTCGCTCAATATCGTGCTGCCGCCGGGCGGCTTGCGCCCGGCGCGGGTGACGGCGGTGGTGGAGTTCCTCGCCACCCGGCTGGCGGCGGCCCCGTGGGCGACTCCCTCGGCGGCCCCTTGGGCAGGGGCCGCCGAGGGCGTCAGTTGAGTTCGAGCGTGTTGGTGAGGTCGTTGGCCTTGGCGTCGCGGTCGGCCAGCGGCGCGAGGCCGTGGCGGGTCTCGATCAGCTTCAGCACCGAGGTGGTGTCGTAGGGCGTGTGATCCACGAAGCCCTTCTTGGCGAGCGGCGAGATGACCAAGGTGGGGATGCGCATGCCGGGGCCCCAGCGGTCCACCTTGGGCGGCGCCACATGGTCCCAATAGCCGCCGTTCTCGTCATAGGTGACGATGACCACGGTATCCTTCCAGATCGGGCTGCGCTCGATCAGGGCGATGATGTCGGCCGCCTGCCGGTCGCCGGCCAGAACGCTGGTGTAGCCGGGATGCTCGTTGGCGACGCCGATGGGCTTGTAGAACGAGACCGGCGGCAGGGTGCCCGCGTTGATGGCCTCGATGAAGTCGACCCCGTCCTTCAGGTGCTTGGCGCGGGCCTCGGTGCCATCGCCATAGGCCTTGAAATAGGCGAAGGGCTGGTGGTGGAACTGGAACGACATGTCGGGATGCCCGGCGATGGCGTCGTTCCAACCGCCCGAATACCAGGCCCAGTCCACGCCCTTCGCGCTGAGGCGGTCGCCGATGGTGGTCGCCTCCTGGGGCGGTAGCAGCTTCGCCGGATCATTGGCAGCGGCCGGGCGCGGGGTAAAGCTGGAATAGATGGTGTTGACCGCGAAGCCGTCCGGCGTCACGGCGCCGTCTTTCTTGAGCGTGCCGTCAGGATTGAGCGTGGCGCGGATGCTCTCCGGCGCGGCCTTGAACTCCGGCGTGCAGGCGCACACCAGGAACATGTGATTGAGGAACGAGCCGCCGAACGCCCCATGGAAGAAGTTGTCCGCCAGCGTGTAGGTTTGGGCGTAGCGCCACAGGGGCAGGCGGGAGCCGTCGAAATAGCTCATGGCGAGGCCGCCGGCGTCGGAGATGGCGGCGAAGCGGTCCATCTTGCCGCCGTTGATCTGTTCCTGCTGCTGATAGAAGCGGTGCACCAGATCGCCGGTGGTCTGGTCGAGGCCGGCATAGGCGTCCGCCCGGAACGGCTTGTTGGGCAGGTTGTCCGGGAAGCGGTTGTCGACAAGCGGCGGCTTGATGTTCACGTTCATGACCAGGGGAAGCTGATCATAGGGCTTGCCGTCGCGGTCGGTCTGGGTGGCGGTGGCGCCGGCATTGGCGATGCCGTCGGCGCCGGGGAACAGGCCGTAGAGATTGTCGAAGCTGCGATTCTCCAGGAACAGCACCACGATGTGCCCCACCTTCTCCAGGCCGGGCTTGGCAGTGGGCGGCTCGGCCGCGCCCGCGGCACCGGCGAAGATGAAGGCAGCGGTGGAGGCAAGGGCCAGGGAACGGATGCGCATGGGACAGTCGCCGTCTGATCGAAGATGGAGGGCACCCTCCACCTCTCCCATGACCGGTCAATGACGCTTAGAATAATTCCAGACTTGTTCCCCAGCGGCAACCGAGGGCGGCCGGCCGCGCGGGCCGGCCCGGTCCGGTCCGTCAGTCGAACAGGCTGGAGACCGACTCTTCGTGGGCGGTGCGGGCGATAGCCTCGCCCATGAGGGTGGCGACGGACAGCACGCGGATGTTGCGCGCCACCCGCACCGCCTCGGTGGGCTGGATGGAATCGGTGATGACCAGTTCCTTGAGCTTGGAGGCGGTGATGCGCGCCACCGCCCCGCCCGAGAGCACCCCATGGGTGATGTAGGCATGCACCTCGCTGGCGCCGCGAGCGAGCAGGGCCTCGGCGGCATTCACCAGCGTGCCGCCGGAATCGACGATGTCGTCCACCAGGATGCAGCGACGGCCTTCCACATTGCCGATGACATTCATCACCTCGCTCTCGCCGGGGCGCTCGCGGCGCTTGTCGACAATGGCGAGGGAGGCGTCGATGCGTTTGGCGAGGGCCCGCGCGCGCACCACGCCGCCCACGTCGGGCGACACCACCATGAGGTTCGAAAGCTCGAACCGTTCCTTGATGTCGCGCACCATTACCGGCGCGGAATAGAGATTGTCGGTGGGGATGTCGAAGAAGCCCTGGATCTGGCCGGCGTGGAGATCCATCGTCATCACGCGGTCGGCACCGGCGTGGGTGATGAGGTTGGCCACCAGCTTGGCGGAAATGGGCGTGCGCGGGCCGGGCTTGCGATCCTGCCGGGCGTACCCAAAATAAGGCAGCACCGCGGTGATGCGCTTGGCCGAGGCACGGCGCAGCGCATCGATGATGATGAGCAGCTCCATGAGATGGTCGTTGGCCGGGAACGAGGTGGACTGGATCACAAAGGCGTCCTGGCCGCGCACGTTCTCCTGGATCTCGACGAAGATCTCCATGTCCGCGAAGCGTCTGACCACCGCCTTCGTGAGGGGGGTGGCGAGATAGGCGGCAATAGCTTCCGCCAGCGCGCGGTTGGAATTGCCCGCGACGAGCTTCATGGGACCGTTCTCCGCTGACATCTGACGCTCCACCCGCAGAAGCGGGGTCTTCGAGGCTTGGGATGCTCTGATAGGCGCCCACTCAGGATTTTGTAAAGTCGCGGATCAGTTCGCCGCATAGGCAAGGGCCGGCGTGACCGATGCGACGGCGGCGACCGGGACGCCGCTCTCGGCGACCGGAGAGGCGGGCGCCTCGGGCGCGGCGGCGGGCGCAGGGGCATCTTGGGCCGGCACCGCGGGCACCTCGGCGGGCGCCGATGCCACGACCGGCTCCGGCGCTGCCGTGGCCGCCGGGTTGCCGCCGACGCCCAGCGCTTCGGAAAGCTCGGCCATGGAGCGGTCGGCGATCTTGGCCAGCACCGCGTCGTTGCAGGCGGCCCACCCGGTGGAACCCTTGACGGTCCCGGCGCTTTCCTCGCCCGTGATGCGGGCGACGCGGGTCTTGTTGGGGTCGTAGATGTCCCAGGCATAGGCCACCGACGCCTTGCCGCGCTCCACATGCATGGAGAGGTAGCCCTTCACGCGATAGGCGCCGGGATCGTCGCGGGAGGCCACCTTGACCTGCCGCGCCTGGGCCTCCGACGACAGCTCGTCCACCAGCTTGTCGAAGGTGGGCTTGGGCGGCCCGTCGATGGAGATGAAGGCAAGGGCGCCATTGGCCGACGCCATCCCCGAGCCGTCCGTCTGACATGCGGCAAGCGCAAGGCTTGTCAACAGAATACCCGTTCGGACCAGGATGCGGGCCGAGGGAAGAGGAACGCGCTGACCAGCCTTGACGTGTTTGGCTGGGGCCTGTGATTCCCGCATGGCGGCTCTCGCATGATGCTTGATC
This sequence comes from Xanthobacter agilis, assembly GCF_021730435.1. Lineage (GTDB taxonomy): Bacteria > Pseudomonadota > Alphaproteobacteria > Rhizobiales > Xanthobacteraceae > Xanthobacter > Xanthobacter agilis. The sequence continues at coordinate 17,827 of NZ_JABWGX010000019.1, read as the reverse complement.
TGCGCAGAGGTAGCGGCAAACGCGGACGCGGTCCAGACAAACGGTTAAGGGGCTGTTAACAACGGGGACTTTCAGCCCAGCGATTGCAGCAGGCCGAGCAGCCGCATGGAGCCTTCCGGCCACGGGCCGAAGCCGGCCGCCGGGTTGATGTGTCCGGCCTCGCCCGCGTCCACCAGCTCGGCGCCCCAGGCGGCGGCGAGCGCTTCGGCGGCGTCATAGCTGCAATAGGGGTCGGTGCGGCTCGCCACCAGCAGGGTCGGAAACGGCAGCGCGGCCCGTGGCACCGGGCAGAAGGATGCGAACAGGGGCTCCATCGGTCCCGTTTCAAGATCGGGCGGGGCCACCAGGAAGGCGCCGACCACCTTGCCGGCGGGAAAGCCGGGCGCCGCATGGGCCGCCGTGAGCACGCCGAGGGAATGGGCGATCAGAACCACCGGTTTTTCAGCGGCCGCGACGGCGGACTGCAAGGTCGCGACCCAGGCGCCCCGGTCCGGGCGCGCGAAGTCGGCCTGCTCGACCCGTCGGGCCGTGGACAGGCGGCCCTCCCAGCGGCTCTGCCAATGGTCCGCATCGGAGCCGTTCCATCCGGGAACGATGAGGAGGGCGGTATCAGATGACTTCATCGCTGTGTTCCGGGGTCAGACGTGCGACGCGCGGCGCATCGAAGGGCATGGGACGAGGATTCCCGCTTGCCATATCCGGCGAGCGGGAGAAAGTCCGCGCCCGAGATCTCCCGCCCGCCGCCGCAACCCCGGTACGGACAGGGAGGCGCATTCGGATCGTAATGGTTGTGTTGGCGGGGCTTTCGCCTTGCGTGCATTGCGGAATCGACGTTGCGGCGCAGCAGCGTTATAGCTGTCACAAATTTGCGGGAGCTTTAAACCGTTGCTGTCCGTGGTGATCGCCACTCAGAACTCGGAACGCCAGCTGGTGCCGGTGCTGTCGGCGCTGGTGCAGGGCGTGACCGCCGGGGTGTTGCGCGACGTGATCCTCGTGGACAGCGGATCCACCGACGACACGTCCGCCATCGCCGACGCGGCCGGTTGTGCCTTTTTGCATTCGCTCAGCGATGTGGGCGTGCGGTTGCGGCAGGGCGCGGCGCAGTCGCGCGGGCGCTGGCTGCTGTTTCTGTCGCCGGCCTCGTTCCTGGAGGAAGGCTGGGCGCGCGAGGTGGCCAATTTCATCGAGACCGCCGAGCGGCGCGGGCAGGCGGAGCGCACCGCCGCCACATTCCGTCTGGCGGTCGATGGCTACGGCCTGCGGCCCCGTCTGGGGGAGGCGGTGGCGGCGGCGCGGCTGGCGTTGCTCGGTCTGCCGAATACCGGCCAGGGGCTCCTGATCGCGCGCAAGCATTACGAGCGGCTCGGCGGCCATCCCTCCGGCGTGAAGGCGGAACGGCGGCTCGCCGCGCGCATCGGCCGGCGCCATATCCATCTGCTGCGCGCCCATGTGCTGCTGCCCGAACGCGGCTGAGGCGGCAAAAGTCTTTTGATCGGTGGGGCGTGCGATTCTCCTTGGCGCAGGGGCAGGCTTGCGGCTAGATGACGGCGCGGGGTCGGGCCATGCCTGTCGCACATGCGGCGGGCGGGTTCCGATGAGCCATTTCTGATGACATGAGGGTGCATCGCGTCGCGCGGATCCCATGTGCCGGAAGTCGCCCGCGCACCGCCCGACCGTGATGACCCCACAGCCACGATGCCCGGCATCGGTGGAGGGGCCATGACATTCGCTCGTCGTCTGTTCGCGCGCGGTTTGACACGCGGTTTGACGCGCGGTTTGAATGGGGCGCTGGGTGCCCTGTGTGCCGGCACACTCGCATTCGGCCTCGCATCCGCCGCTCTCGCGCAGCCGCGCCCGCCGGCGCCGCTCCCCGCGCCCGCCGCGAATCCACCCGCCGCCGCGCCCCCTGTGGCTGCCCCGCCGGCGCGCCCGGCGACGGCGAAGACCTTTCAGCGCGCCGACCTCGTCACCGGCGCCAAGCGCTACGAGCGTCTGCTGCGGCGGGAGGCGACGGCGCCCACCGCTCCCCTCGACCGCGCCCGCCGCGATGCCGACCAGGCGTTTCAGCGCAATGATGCCCGCTCCGCCGCCGCGCTCTATGGCGGGCTGACCCTGGTGGCGCCGCAGGACGCGGGCGTGTGGCTGCGCCTTGCCCGGTCGCTCGCCGCCATCAAGCCCAATGAGGACGAGGACGCGAACGCCATCACCGACAACGCCCTGGCCGCCGCCTACATCGCCTATCGCCGGGCGGGCACGCGGGCGGACGAGGCCGATGCGCTGGCCCTCATCGGCCGCCTTTATGCCGGGCGCGGGCTGTGGAGCGCGGCGCTGGACACCATGAAGGTGTCGCTGGCCCTGCGCGATGCGCCGGCCGAACGCGCCTTCTATGAAAAGCTGAAGGACGAGCACGGCTTCCGGCTGGTGGATTATTCCGTGGAGGCGGATTCGGCGGCGCCGCGCGCCTGCGTGCAGTTTTCCGAGGACCTCGCCGCCGGAACCGATTTCGCTCCCTTCGTGCAGGTCGGCGGCATGGCAAAGCCGGCGGTGACGGCGGAGGCGCGACAGATCTGCGTGGAGGGCCTGAAGCACGGCGAGCGCTACACCCTGCGGGTGCGCCCCGGTGTGCCCGCCGCCAACGGCGAAAGCCTGCGCAAGCCGGTCGATCTCTCCTTTTATGTGCGCGACCGCGCCCCTTCGGTGCACTTCACCGGCCGCAATTATGTGCTGCCCCGCACCGGGCAGAAGGGCATTCCCATCGTCTCGGTGAACACGCAGGCGGTGAAGGTGAACATCCTGCGCATCGGCGACCGGGCCCTGGTGCCCACCGCCATCCAGGGGGAGTTCCGGCAGAACATCGATTCCTTCGTGCGTGAGCAGATGGCGGCGGCGACCGCCATCGCCATTTATTCCGGCATCCTGGAGGTGGAGAGCCCGCTGAACGGCGAGGTCACCACCGCCGTGCCCATCTCCGAGGCCATCGGCACCCTCGAGCCCGGCGTCTATGTGATGACCGCCAAGCCCGACCGGGTGCTGGGTGACGAGGACTACGGCAGCGAGGCGACCCAGTGGTTCATCGTCTCCGACCTCGGCCTCACCGCCCTGTCGGCGCAAGACGGCGTGCACGTGCTGGTGCGGGCGCTGGGCACCGCCCAGCCGGTGGCCGACGCGAGCGTGCAGCTTGTCGCCAAGTCCAACGAGGTGCTGGGCGAGGCGCGTTCCGACGCGGACGGGCATGTGCGCTTCGATCCCGGCCTGTCGCGGGGGCCCGCGGGGCTGGAGCCGGAGGTGGTGATCGCCCGCACCAAGGCCGGCGACTATGCCTTTCTGTCGCTTCAGGAAACCGCCTTCGATCTCACCGACCGGGGGGTTGCCGGGCGCGAGGCGCCGCGCGCCCTCGACGCCTTCGTGACACCCGAGCGCGGCGTCTACCGTTCCGGCGAAAGCGTGCATCTCACCGTGCTGCTGCGCGATGCCCAGGGCCGCGCGGCGGCGGGCGTACCGCTCACGCTGGTGCTGCAGCGGCCCGACGGCGTGGAGGATCGCCGGCTGGTGGTGGCGGACCAGTCGGCCGGCGGGCGCACGGTGGATCTTGCCTTGCTCAAGGGGGCCATGACCGGCACCTGGCGGGTGCGGGCGTTCACCGATCCCAAGCTCCCGGCCATCGGCGAGGCCTCCTTCCTGGTGGAAGACTATGTGCCGGACCGGGTGGAGTTCACCCTGTCCGCACGCGATGCGAAGGTCTCGCGGACCCGCCCGGTCGAGGTGCTGCTCGAAGGCCGCTTCCTGTTCGGCGCGCCGGCCGCCAGCCTCGATGTGGAGTCCGAGACCGAGCTTCGTATCGCCGAGAGCCGCAAGGGGTTCGAGGGCTATCGCTTCGGCAATGCCGATGACGACGTGTTCGCCGAGCGCCAGCCGGTGGCCGACGCCCCGCGCACCGATGGGGCGGGCAAGGCGACCCTGAGTGTTGCCGCCGGCACCCTGCCGCGCACCGACCGTCCGCTGGAAATGGAAACTCTGGTGCGCCTCGTGGAGGCGGGCGGGCGCGCGGTTCAGCGTAGCATCGTCCTGCCGGTGGCGCCCGCCGGCAGCCAGATCGGCGTGAAGCCGCTGTTCTCCGACCGCGTGCGGGAAGGGGAGACGGCGAATTTCGACGTGGTGGTGGCCGGGGTGGACGACAAGCTGCTCGCCGCCCCCAACCTCACCTGGAAGCTCTCGCGAATCGAGACGCGCTACCAGTGGTACAAGGTGGGCAGCTCCTGGGATTACGAGCCGGTGAAGGTGGTGACGCGGGTGGGCGAGGGGCGCCTGTCGACCCTGTCCGATGGCCCGGCTCGCCTTGCCGTGCCCACCGAATACGGCCGCTATCGCCTTGACGTGATCGGCGACGGTCTGCCGCTGACGTCCCTGGCGTTTGATGCCGGTTTCGGCGGCGACGGCACCGCCAACACTCCGGACAAGCTGGAGCTGACCCTCGACCGGTCCGCCTACGCCACCGGCGACACCGTGGCCGCCACCATCACCGCCCGCACCGCCGGCACCGCGACGGTGATGGTGCTGAACGAGGGCCTGCTGGCGCAAAAGGTGGTGTCGGTATCGCCCGGCGCCAACAAGGTGAGCTTCAAGGCGGCCGAGAACTGGGGTCCCGGCGCCTATCTCGTGGCCTTCCTGCATCGTCCGCTGGATGTGGCGGCTGGCCGCATGCCGGGCCGGGCCATCGGGCTGGCCTGGTTTTCCGTGAACCGGGAGGCGCGCACCCTGAAGGTGGAGCTGACGCCGCCGGCGCAGATGCGGCCCAACGAAACCCTCGCCGTGCCGGTGCGGGTCTCCGGCATCGCGCCGGGCGACAAGGCATTCGTGACGGTGGCGGCGGTGGATGTGGGCATCCTCAACCTCACCGGCTTCAAGCCGCCGGCGCCCGATGCCGTCATCTTCGGCCAACGCCGGCTTTCGCCCGAGATCCGCGACCTCTACGGCGCGCTCATCGACGGCATGCAGGGCAGCGCTGGGCGCCTGCGCTCCGGCGGCGACGGCGGGGAAGGCCAGCTCCAGGCCAGTCCGCCCACCCAGGCGCCCTTGGCGCTCTTCTCCGGCATCGTGCCGGTGGCGGCGGACGGCACCGCGCTCGTGTCTTTCCCCATTCCGGCCTTCGACGGCACGGTGCGCCTGATGGCCATGGCTTGGAGCGCCGACAAGCTGGGGCACGGGTCCACCGACGTGGTGGTGCGGGACAAGGTGGTGGTGCTCGCCACTTTGCCGCGCTTCCTGGCCGCCGGCGATCGTTCGACCCTCACCCTCGATCTCACCAATGTGGAAGCCCCGGCGGGCAGCTACCGCCTCGACGTGACCGCCACCGGCGCGGCCGCCGTGCCGCAGCCGGCGCCGGCTGTGACCCTCGCGGAGAAGCAGCGGCTGCCGGTGCGTCTCGCGGTGGAGGGGCGCGGCGTGGGGGCCGCCGCCATCAACGTGAAGCTCACGGGGCAGGGGGTGGAGATCGTCCGCAGCTTCGCGCTCAATGTGCGGCCGGCGTATCCGGAGATCGCGCGGCGCACCGTGCGCAATTTGGCGCCGGGGGAAAGCCTGACCCTTTCCACGGCGCTGGTGGGCGACCTTCTGCCCGGCACCGGATCGGTGGCGGTGAGCGTGACGCCCAACAGCACCATCGACGTGCCGGCCCTGCTCGCCGCGCTCGATCGCTACCCCTATGGCTGCGCCGAGCAGATCACCAGCCGCGCCCTGCCGCTCCTGTCCTACAACGACCTGTCGGCCCTCATCGGCCGGGTCGCGGACCCCGGCGCGGACCAGCGCATCCGTGACTCGGTCACGCGCCTGATGGCGCGGCAGGGGTCGGACGGTTCCTTCGGCCTGTGGGCGGCGGGCGGCGAGGATACTTGGCTCGACGCTTATGTGGCCGACTTTCTGACCCGCGCGAAAGAGAAGGGCTTCGCCGTGCCGGAAGAGGCGTTCGACCTCGCCCTCGACCGCCTGCGCAACACGGTGAATTTGGCGGGGGCGGAGATGCAGTCCGGCTCCGAGGGGCTTGCCTATGCGCTTTATGTGCTCGCTCGCAACGGCCGGGCGCCGCTGGGTGATCTGCGCTACATCGCCGATACGCGGCTGAAGAACCTCTCCGGGCCGCTGGCTCAGGGGCAGGTGGCCGCCGCCCTCGCCTTGCTGGGCGACCGCACCCGCGCCGAACGGGTGTTCAACGTGGCGCTGGAGGGGCTGCCCGCCGCTCCGGCGAATGCGCCCGCGGGCCGGGCGGACTTCGGCTCGGTCCTGCGCGATGCGGCGGCGCTGACGGTGCTCGCCCGCGAGGCGGGGATGGAGAAATATGCCGACATTGCCCTCGCCCGCGTGGATGCCGCGCGGGTGCGCACCGAGCGCACCTCCACCCAGGAGAACGCGTGGCTGATCCTCGCCGCCACGTCCCTGGTCAACAGTGCCAAGGCCATGGTGCTCAACGTGGACGGGGCCGAGGAACGGGGCGTGTTCGGCCGCACCCTGTCGCGCGCCGATCTGGAGCGGGGCGCGCTCACCCTGCGCAATGGCGGGCCGGAGCCGGTGAAGGTGGTGGTGTCCATCAATGGCGCGCCGGTGGCGCCGGAGCCGGCCATCGCCCGCGGCTTCGACCTGGAGCGGCGCTATTACACCCTCGACGGCAAGCCCGCCGATCCCGCCCAGGCGACCCAGAACCAGCGCTTCGCCGTGGTGCTGAAGGTGACGGAGACCGACAGCACCCGCGCCGATATCCTGCTGGTGGACTATCTGCCCGCCGGCTTCGAGATCGAGAATCCGAGCCTCGTCCAGGGCGGCGGTGACGGCGGCTTCGCCTGGCTCGACGAGACCAGCGAGACCAGCCATGTGGAGTTCCGCGACGACCGTTTCGTGGCCGCCGTGACCCGCCAGGAGGGGGATGCCCCGTTCGTGGTGGCCTATGTGGTGCGGGCGGTGTCGCCCGGCCGCTATGCCCATCCGCCGGCGGTGGTGGAGGACATGTACCGTCCCGACCGTTTCGCCCGCACCGGCGCCGGAGCCGTGGAGGTGGCTCCCGCCAAATGAGCAGGCGCGGCACTGAGAGCCCGGACCGCGACCGGCGCGGGGAGGCCGGGCGGCGCTGGTCGCTCGCCGCGCGCCTCGCCGCCGTGACGGCGCTGGCCGCGGCCGTGATCGGCGGCGGCGTGGTGGCGGGGCTCGCGGGTCTCAGGGGCGGGGCGCCGCCGGCGCCGCGGCCGCCGGTGTCGCGCGAGGTGGTGGACCGCGAGGGGCGCCTGTTGCGCCCGTTCGCGCTGCCCGATGGCCGCTGGCGCCTTGCCGCCACGGCGGAGGGCGTGGATCCGCGCTTCATCGGCCTCGTTGAAGCCTATGAGGACAAGCGCTTTGCCACCCATGGCGGCATTGATCCGGTGGCGCTGGTGCGCGCGGCGTGGCAGGGGCTGACGACCGGGCGGGTGGTGTCCGGCGGCTCGACCCTCACCATGCAGGTGGCGCGCCTTCTGGAGCCGCCACGCCCGCGCACGGTCGCCGCCAAGCTGGCCCAGATGCGCCGCGCGCTGGAGCTGGAGGCGCGCCTGTCCAAGGCGGAGATCCTCGCGCTCTATCTGGCGCTTGCCCCCTATGGCGGCAATATCGAGGGGGTGCGGGCGGCGTCCCTCACCTATTTCGGCAAGGAGCCGCGCCGGCTCACCCTTGGCGAGATGGCGCTGCTGGTGGCGCTGCCCCAATCGCCCGAAGCCCGGCGGCCGGATCGCGCGCCGGCCCAGGCCCGCGCCGCCCGCGCCCGCGTGCTCGACCGTCTGCTGCGGGAGGGGGTGGTGTCCGCCGATGAGGTGCGGGTGGCCAAGGCCGAGCCCATGCCGCGCGGTCGCCGGCCCATGCCGCGCCTCGCGCCCCATCTTGCCGAGGACATGGTGGCCGAGCGCCCGGCCCTGTCGCGCCATCCGCTGACCCTCGACGGCGCCCTTCAGGAGCGGCTGGAAGGGCTTGTGCGCGAGCGGGCGCAGACCTTGGGGCGTGGCCTTTCGGCGGCCCTGGTGGTGGTGGACAACGACAGCGCCGAGGTCCGCGCCTATGTGGGGTCCGCCGACTTCTCCGATACCGCCCGCGCGGGCGAGGTGGATCTTGCCCGTGCCGTGCGCTCGCCGGGCTCGACCCTGAAGCCGTTCATCTATGCGCTCGCCTTCGACGACGGCGTGGCCCATCCCGAGACCCTCATCGAGGATCGCCCGGTGCGGTTCGGCGCGTGGCGACCGGAAAATTTCGATCGCGGCTTCCAGGGCACTCTTTCGGTGCGCAAGGCGCTGCAGATGTCGCTGAACGTGCCGGCGGTGCGGCTGCTGGATGCGGTGGGTCCGCAGCGCCTCGCCAGCCGGCTGAAGGAGGCGGGCGCCCGGCTGGAGCTGCCGCCGGGCGCGGCCCCCGCGCTGCCCATGGGCCTCGGTGGCGTGGGCATCCGCCTCACGGATCTGGCCATGCTCTATGTGGCGCTGGCGCGCGGCGGCGAGGCGCATCCCCTGGTCTATCGCCGCGACGATGGCGCCGTGGCGGCGCCGCGCAAGGGGCACCTCGTGGGGGAGGTGGCGGCCTGGTATGTGGGGCAGTGCCTGTTGGGCACGCCGGCCCCGGAAAACGCCTTGGGCGGCCGCATCGCCTTCAAGACCGGTACCTCTTACGGTTATCGCGATTCCTGGGCGGTGGGCTTCGACGGCCGGCGCACGGTGGCGGTCTGGGTGGGCCGGCCCGATGGGCAGGCGGTGGCGGACCTCACCGGGCGGAGCGCCGCCGCGCCGCTGCTGTTCGACGCCTTCGCGCGCATCGTGCGCACGCCGGCAAGCCTTGGTCCGGCGCCGCGCGGCGCGCTGATCGCCGCCAATCCGCGCCTGCCACCGCCGCAGCGCCATTTCGGCGGGGCCATGGACGGCCGCGCCATGCAGGTGGTCTATCCGCCCGATGGCGCCCGTGTCACGCGCGACGGGGGGGACGCGGCCGGCGGCGCGAGCGCGTTCGCGGTGAAGGTGGAGGGCGGGATGCTGCCGCTGACCCTGCTGGTGGACGGGCGGCCGGCGGCCCATGCCGACGACGCTCGCGTGCTGTTCTGGAACCCGGCGGGCCGCGGCTTCACGCGCATCACGGTGATCGATGCCACCGGCCGCGCCGACAGCGTGACCGTGCGGGTGGAGTAGGCGCGGGCGGCATCGTGTTTTTCGCGGCGGCCTGAAGACGCGGACTGAATACAAGAAAAATCCCGCACATCAGGGACGTGCGGGATGAAGTCCTTGGGAGGAAACACAACTTGAACAGTACCGGCGGTGCCGGCGGATACTCAGTGCTTGGGATGAAGCGCGGTCTCGGGAACATCCTCGCGGGTGAGGCCCATGCGCTCGAACTCGCTGTTCCCGAGATGGGTCGGATCTTCATATCGATCCGCCATCCGGCGCGCCTCGGCGACCGTCGTGAAGAACTCCGACATCGCGGCGCCGACCCGCGCGATGAAACCGTGCCCCTGAAGGCCGTTCGCGTGAACCGTTGCCATTCTTCAACTCCTTAATACCATCAGCCCCGGTCTTTGACCGGTGCCGAGTGGGTTCGCTCAGGCGCCGCGCGGGCTTAACCAAGGGCCCGTGAGTCAAGCTCACGGGCCCTTGGTATTGAAGCTGCCGCAGAGATAGGCGGATCCGATGCGGCGCAACAGGGGGCTTTGTGCATGGCACCAATGCGCGGCCTGTATGCGTGTGGGGCTGTGGATTATTCAAAAAGAGTCTGGACCGGCTCCGGCGAATTGCCTATAGAGCGCTCCTGCCTTCGGGCACACCACTCGAACCACCGCTCTTCCGGCCCCGCCGGCGGCGGCAGGCGAGAGGGTGGGGGATAGTTCAACGGTAGAACCGCGGACTCTGACTCCGTTAATCCTGGTTCGAATCCAGGTCCCCCAGCCAAATGATGGCGCCTCACTTTTTCCGATCTCAGAACAGAACGAAACGCGTGGGCTGGGCGCTCGGGCGGGCGTTTGCGTTGCTGTTGCGCGGGGCTGGATCGCGCTTTCCGCCAGGGCGGGGGGCGCGGGCCGGAGCATTTTCACGCGCGGTAGATTCCGGTTCGCGTGAAGAAAACGCGTGACAGCAATAACCTGGAGCGGTTTCGGCTTAATCGGGCTCATCTCCGGTGGCGGCGAAGACGTTTGCGCGGTCTCGCGGGGTGAAGGGTTGAAGCGCCATGGGGAAGCGCCATCGGAAGCGCCATCGGAGGCGGCAGGGCGATGCCGCAATGGGGGTGGATGGCGGGCCGGTGCCGGTGCGGTGAGCGCGCGCCAGCGCGGGATCGTTCTCGACCGGGTCTTGCCGGTGAGCGGGGAGGGCGGCGAGGACGGAACGGGGACCGCGCTCCGTGCGGGCGATCAAGCTGCCTTGCGCAGGGAAAAGGTTTTGCCGCCGTCGGTGGTGGCGATCACGCCCAGGCGGAACAGGGCGGAGAGGATGTCGGCCACGGCGGCTTTTACCTTGGGGCCGGGGCGGAAGCCGGCGGCGATGCTTGGGGCGTCCATGGGGGCGGGGCTGGTGGCGAGGGCGTCCATGACTACGGCGGTTTGCTCCATTTCGCCCTTGGGGAAGGTGGGGCGCGGGCCGGCGGCCTTGGCTTCGTCCGCCTCGCCGAGATCGGCCTCGATCTGCCGCGCCTTCTCCTGTTCGGAGCCGAAACGGGGGATCTGATAATCGGGCCGCAGCCAGCGCACGAGGCCGCGCTTTTCTTCCTTCGCGCGGGCCTTGTTCAGGGCCACGAGGCGGGCGAGCACCGCGTCGTCGGGCAGATCGGCGGGCCAGCCATAGGCATCGGCCACGGCGGCGTCGAGCCGGTCATGCAGTTCTTTCAGGATCAGCACGAGGCCGTCATCGAAGATGCGCCGGTCCCTGGGCTCCAGCCCGGCGGGCGCCACCCCGGCCTTGAGTTGTTCCAGCACGTTGTAAAGGCCGGTCAAGGTGAGGTGTTCATGGCGCTCCAGCACCCGCTTGCGGTGCGCGTCCAGCTCTTCCGCGATGGCGCGGATGGCCGCCTTCTGCGGCTCGGTGGCGTCCGGGAAGGGGAAGGGATCGAAGCATTCCGTGTGATTATAGGTATGATCATTTCCTATGCCGAGCCAGCCGCCACGGGCAATTGCCCATGACCGATGGAAAGAGGATGATAGAACGCCAAGAATCCAAGCGTCATCAAAGCCAAATGTATTGATTTTTGAATCGCATAGCGTTTTTCCATCAACAAAAATAAATATTTTATGCTTCGCTGTTCTTGTAGATACAATATATCTATCAATTCCTAAAATAGATTTTCTCATGGATTCCATATTTTCTCCAAATTGCCACCATTTTTCTCGATAGGATGCCCTGTGATTCTTAATGCGTTCAGGCCGGACATAAAGCAAAATATGTTGATACAAGGTGGAAGCCTTGGATAATAGTTCATATTCTGGCGCCTTGTATGCGTCTATGATGTATAGATTCCTGGATTTTTGAGATAAATCTCTTCCATTCAAGTACTTTTTTAAAAAATGGCGGCGCTCTTGAATCGGAATTTTTGCGTAAGCGTCTGGCTCCAGGAGAAACCCCATCCCAATTGGTTGCACCCCCCTTCCACCCACTCCAGTATTAGAAAGGAGAGGCTGAGCCTCTAAGGTATTGGTGCCACAGCTTAGGTCAGGATTGATCCGCCCCGCCTTGTCCGCGAACAGGATCACCGGCGCGTCGGTGTCGATGTCCGCTTCGGACACTACCTCGCGCAGCAGCCCGTCGCTCTTCCCGGCCTCGGCCACCGTCATGGCGATGCGCACGGCGGCGCTGTCCCGGGTGGCCTTGGTCCAGGGGTGATCGGGAATGGCCATCACCAGCGACAGCGGCTTCTTGGCGGACAGGTATCGCTCCATCACCCGGCGCTGAAACACCTGGCTGATGGAATTGGTGGTGACGAAGCCGAAGCGCTTCAGCGCCGTGCCCCGGCGCAACAGGATTTGTGCCGCCTGATCCCACCAATACATGACGAAATCCGCGCTTTCGTTCATGTGCGGGTGCGCCGCCCACAGCGCCCGCGCATAGGCATCCCCCAGCCGCGCGCGCAACAGTGATCCGCCGATGAAGGGCGGGTTGCCGACGATGAAATCCGCCTTCGGCCAGTCCGGCGCGCGCGGGTTGGGATAGGCCGCCTCGCCCTCCTGCCATTGACGGCGCGGATAGCCGTCCCAGGTCAGCACCGCGTCGCGCGCCTCGATATTGCGGAAGGCCCTCAGGATCGGGTCGCTCGGCAGGCCGCCACGCGTGCGCACATACCATTGCAAATGGCCGATCCACAGCACCAGCTCGGCAATGGCGGCGGCGCGCGGGTTCAGCTCCAGCCCCAGGAACTGGTGCGGGTCCACGGTGTGGCTCTCAAGGCCGGTCAGGGCTTCCTGTCCGCCAAGGTCGGCGACCGCCTCCAGCACCTCGCCTTCCAGGCGCTTCATCAGCTCCAGCGCCACATAAAGGAAGTTGCCGGTGCCGCAGGCCGGGTCCAGCACCTGGATGTCGCACAGCTTGTCGTGGAAGGCCTGCACCGTCTTCGCCGCCTCGGCGCCGCGCCCATCCGTCTTCTGGCGCTCGGCGGTGGACAGCACCTGCTCCCATTCCGCCCGCAGGGGATCGATGAGGGTGGCGATGACGAGCCGTTCCACATACGCGCGGGGTATAGTGCGCGCCCAGGCGGCGGCGGTCCTCCGCATCCAGGGCCTGTTCCAGCAGGGTGCCGAAGATGGCGGGCTCCACATCGCGCCAGTCATATTCCGCCGCCGCCCGCAGGTCGCCGATGGAGCCCTTGTCGAGGGCGAGCGCGGTGCGGTTCTTGAAGAACTCGCCGTTGAACCGCCGCACCTGATGCTTGATGGTGGCGGTGAAGCCGCCTTCATCCATCGCTTTCCACAGGTCTTCCAGCATGGCCGGAAAGATCTGCGGCTGGGCCTCGCACTCCTTAAGCAGGGACTTGAAGGAGTCTTGCGGCAGCAGGCCCACGTCTTCCGCGAACATGGTGAAGAGCACGCGCATGAGGAACATGGCCACGCGCTCCGGCGGCTGCCCGCCCTCTTCCAGCGTTTTTGAAACCTCGGCCAGGCGCGCGGCGATGTTGCGCGTGACCCGCGCCGCGTGGCGCGAGGGATCGAGCGACATGGGCTCGGTCCAGATGGCCGCAAGCCGCCGGCGCACGGCGTCCTCGCGCAGATCCTCCAGATAGATGCGGAACGCCGCGCGATCGGGAAACTGGTCGTAGGCTTTGCCGTCGCGGCGGAAATTGGCATAGACCTCGATGCAGTGCCCGACATCGCACACCAGCACGAAGGGCGGCGGCTCGTGGTCCGGCGGAAGGAGGCGCACATAGTCTTCCGCCTGCCGCCGCGCATTGAGCATCAGCACGTCCCAGGCCCGTTCGGCGCCGCGCCGGCCACGGGTCTTGCCGGCCGGGGAATCTGCGGGCGCGTCGGCGAGCTTCTTGTCGCCGGAAAAACGGGATTGCTTGGCTTCGAGAATGAAGCAGTCGCGCTTGTAGAGGTCGATGCGCTTGTTGGACACCGTGCCGTCGCGGGCGGTTTCGCGCACCACCCGCTCGAACACATAGTCGTTTCCGTCGTGGCTGGCGCTGGCGGGGTCGGGTCGCGGCAGCTTGAGCACGGACGCCAGTTCACTGAGGAACAAGGCGTAATTGGCCCGCTCCTGCCCACCCTCGCGCCCCTGCCATCGCGCGATGAAGGCCTCAACCTCCGCCTGCATGATTCGCCCCCGCTGCCTCCGCAGGTGTTACCATCAACCGCGACAGGTCGTCGATGGCGCGCACGCGGACCCTCTGCGCGGCTTTTTAGGTCAGCGGTGGTGCGCCGGCCGCCTGGGGGAGGGCGGCTATCACCACGCTGTCGGGAGAGACATCGAACGGAGCGACCGAAGCTGCCTCCGGCGCGTTCGGGAACATCTTGTGATGAGCCAAAATATTGGGAAATGTGCTGGCGCGCCCTAGGGGAGTCGAACCCCTCTCTCCACCGTGAAAGGGTGGCGTCCTAACCGATAGACGAAGGGCGCTAACCGCCCGCCCTTATAGGCGGGGTGCGCGGCAAAGGGCAAGCGCCTTTGAGGCAGTTTTCCAAAGGCGCGATGCCGGCTCAGAAAAAAAGAAAGGGGCGCCTCGCAAAAGGCGCCCCAGTCGCAGAAAACGTACCGATAGAAAGGCGATCCGGCGCGGACGCCCGATCGCCTCGTGCATCACACCGAGTAATACATCTCGAACTCGACCGGGTGCGGGGTCATTTCGAACCGGTGCACTTCGGTCATCTTGAGCTCGATGTAGGACTCGATGAAGTCCTTCTGGAACACGTCGCCCTTCAGCAGGTACTCGTGATCCGCCTCGAGCGAGGCGAGGGCCTCGCGCAGCGAGCCGCACACGGTCGGGATCTGCTTCAGCTCGGCCGGGGGCAGGTCGTAGAGATCCTTGTCCATGGCCTGGCCGGGGTCGATGCGGTTCAGGATGCCGTCCATGCCGGCCATGAACAGCGCCGAGAAGGCGAGGTAGGGGTTCGCGCCCGGATCGGGGAAGCGAACCTCGACGCGCTTGGCCTTCGGGTTGTTGGTGTAGGGGATGCGGCAGGACGCCGAGCGGTTGCGCGCGGAGTAGGCCAGCAGCACCGGCGCCTCATAGCCCGGGACCAGACGCTTGTAGGAGTTGGTCAGCGGGTTGGTGAAGGCGTTGATGGACTTGGCGTGCTTGATGACGCCGCCGATGTACCACAGGCAGTAGTCGGACAGGTCGGCATACTTGTCGCCGGCGAAGAGCGGCTTGCCGTCCTTCCAGATGGACTGGTGGACGTGCATGCCCGAGCCGTTGTCACCAAAAACGGGCTTCGGCATGAAGGTCGCGGTCTTGCCATAGATGTTGGCGACCTGATGGATACAATACTTGTAGATCTGCAGGTGGTCGGCCATCGTGACCAGCGAGCCGAACTTCAGGCCGAGCTCGTGCTGGGCGGAAGCCACCTCGTGGTGATGCTTCTCGACCACGGCGCCCATCTTGGCCATGGAGGCGAGCATCTCGGAGCGCATGTCCTGGGCGCTGTCGATCGGGGGCACCGGGAAGTAGCCGCCCTTGGTCTTCACGCGGTGACCGAGGTTGCCGCCCTCATATTCGGTGTCGCCGTTGGTCGGCAGCTCGACGGAGTCGAGCTTGAAGCCCGTGTTGTACGGGTCGGCCTTGAAGCGGACGTCGTCGAAAATGAAGAACTCGGCCTCGGGGCCGAAGAACACGCTGTCGCCGACGGCGGTGGACTTCAGATAGGCCTCGGCCTTGCGGGCGATGGAGCGCGGGTCGCGGCCGTAGGGCTGGCCGGTGGTCGGCTCCAGCACGTCGCAGACGATCGAGAGCGTCGTCTCGGAAAAGAAGGGGTCCACGCAGGTCGTGGCCGGATCCGGCATGAGCAGCATGTCGGACTCGTTGATGGCCTTCCAGCCGGCGATCGAGGAGCCGTCGAAGGCGGTGCCCTCGGTCAGGAATTCCTCATCCACCATGGAAATATCGAAGGTGACGTGCTGCCACTTGCCGCGCGGATCGGTGAAGCGCAGGTCGACGTACTTCACGTCCTCGGCTTTGATCTTATCGAGGACGTCCTTGGCCGTCTTGGTCGTCATGTGGATGTCTACCTTTCTGCGGAAAACTCTGCGGGATCTTGGGAGGTGTCAGATGGCGTCGAGGCCGGACTCGCCGGTGCGGATGCGGATCGCCTCCTCGACGGGGGACACGAAAATCTTGCCATCGCCGATCCGGCCCGTCTGGGCAGCGCGGCGAATCGCGTCAACTGCTTTTTCCACCATCTCGTCGGCGAGCACGATCTCGATCTTCACCTTGGGCAGGAAGTCCACCACGTACTCGGCACCGCGATAAAGCTCCGTGTGACCCTTCTGGCGCCCAAAGCCCTTCGCCTCGGTGACGGTGATGCCCTGCAGGCCCACGTCCTGCAATGCTTCCTTCACCTCATCCAGCTTGAAGGGCTTTATGATTGCCTCGATCTTCTTCATGCGCTCCGTCTCCCCGTGGCCCGACCCGCCGCCGCATGGCCGAGCCGGCGACAGTTAAGCAGGATGTGTGCCATACGTCGCTCCACGGGGGGATGCCATCAGATGGTCAGGGGTTCGCCCCTGATTGCACAAAAAATATTCGACATGCCCAATAGTTGGGCGGCAATTGCCTGCGCGCCCCGCTGATCGTGTGCATGAACTAGGCATAGCCGACAGGAGGCTGGAGTGTACGCGCTTCTTGATCCTCAGGAAATGAGTCGAGCCGATCACTGCGCCGTGGACGCGGGGGTCCCCGCCCTCGCGCTGATGGAAAAGGCAGGCTGCGCGGTGGCCGACGTGGTCGCCCGCAGGCCCCATGCCACGCGGGTGCTGGTTCTGTGCGGGCCGGGCAACAATGGCGGCGACGGCTTCGTCGCGGCGCGGGTGCTGGCGCAGCGGGGGTTCCGGGTGCGGGTGGCGCTGCTCGGCGAACGGGGGCGGCTGGCGGGGGATGCCGCGGCGGTGGCCGCCCTCTGGCGTGGTCCCGTGGAGGACGCCACGCGCGTGGATGTCATGGCCGCGGATCTGATCGTCGATGCCCTGTTCGGCGCCGGCCTCGCGCGCGATCTCGATGGCGCCGCGCGGGCCTTGGTGGAGCGCATGGCGGCTTCGGGCCGTCCGATCGTGGCGGTGGATCTGCCTTCGGGTCTCGATGGCGCCACCGGCCTGGTGCGGGGCGCGGCGGCGCCGGCGGTGGAAACGGTGACCTTCTTCCGCCGCAAGCCGGGCCATCTGCTGGAACCAGGTCGCAGCCTGTGCGGCAAGGTGCGGGTGGCGGATATCGGCATTCCCGATGCGGTGCTCGATCTGGTGCGTCCAAAGACCGCCGTCAACGCGCCCCATCTGTGGGAGGCGCTGTTTCCGGTGCCGCGCCGGAGCGGCCACAAATATGATCGCGGCCATGGGGTGGTGGTGAGCGGCGGTGCCTGGACATCGGGGGCGGCGCGGCTCGCGGCTCGCGGCGCGCTGCGGGCCGGGGCGGGGCTTGTCACCGTCGCCTGTCCGGCGGCGGCGCTGCCGCTCCATGCCGGGTCGTACGCGGCGGTCATGGCGCGGCCCATGGAGCGGCCGGCGGACCTGTCGGCGCTGCTCGCGGACACGCGGTTGAACACGGTTCTGCTCGGACCGGGTCTCGGCGTGGGCGCCACGACGCGGCAACTCGTCGCCATCGCCGCGCCCGGGCGGCGCGTGGTGCTCGATGCCGATGCGCTCACCTCGTTCGCCGGCGCGGCCTGGAGCGTGGGAGACGTGGCCCGGCAGGCCGCCGCCCTGGTCATCACCCCGCACGACGGGGAGTTCGCGCGCCTGTTCCACGGCACGCCGGAAGTTCTGGAGCGGCCCGGCAAGCTCGCCCGCGCGCGCGCGGCGGCCGCGCGGCTCGGCGGCATCGTCGTGCTCAAGGGGCCGGATACGGTGGTCGCCGCGCCCGACGGCCGGGCGGCGATCGCCGAGAATGCGCCGGCCTATCTGGCCACGGCGGGGGCGGGCGACGTGCTGGCCGGCATCACCCTCGGCCTGTTGGCCCAGGGGATGCCCGCCTATGAAGCCGCGGCCGCAGCCGTGTGGGTGCATGGGGAAGCGGCGCGGGCGGCAGGACCCGGCCTTGTGGCCGACGATCTTCCGGAGGCGCTGCGGGCGGTCTACACGCGACTTTACGAGGCGCTCGGGATGGAATGAGGGCATGGCCGGCGCCGGGCAGGGCGCGGCTGAAAGTCACCGTGGCGGGG